>JAFPVJ010000028.1 GCA_017400135.1 Bacteroidales bacterium | reverse complement strand
TAACATTCAATACCGGATAGGGGCACGGATTACTGTCGGTCAATAGCCTATATTATTGATAATCAATTGATATATTATTATTGATTGTTGGTAAACCGCAGTAAAATTGAGTATCTAGGAGTAATTTTCAAATCCCGCCCGGGGCACAAAAAAGACCGCATGCACTGCGGTCTTTTTCTGTAGTTACTGATATTGTTCGATGAAATCGGTCACCAGCCGGAACAGGGGTTCATAGCTGTCAAAGACGGCGTTCCGCCAGTTGTCGTGGACGGTGTGGTAATAGGGGAAGGCGTCACCCATCTTGTTCTCTAGAAAGATGCAGGGGACGTGGCGGACTGCAAAGGGATAATGGTCGCTGTTGGCGGCCAGTTCGCCCCGGTTCAGCGCCTGGAAGTGCCCGGCTCCTGCATTGATCTCCTCCAGCCGTTCAAAGCCCCACATCCCCTCCGCGCTCACTTCACAGTAGGCCACCGGATTGTTGTCCCCGATCATGTCGAGGTTGAAGAGATAGCGGATCTGCTCCAGCGGGACGACAGGGTGCTCCGCAAACCAGGTGGAGCCCCGCAGGTTGGCGTCCTCGCCGGAGAAGGCAATGAAGTACATGTCGTAAGGCGGACGGTTCTTGGCATAATGGGCCGCCAGCGTGACGATGGCCGCCGTGCCGGACGCGTTGTCGTTGGCACCCGGGTAATACACCCGCCGTCCCAGATTGCCCAGGTGGTCGTAATGGGCGGTGAAGACATAGCAGCTGTCGTGCCGCTCTCCCTCCACCTTTGCGATCACGTTAAAGCACTCGTAATCGTCCAGAAAGCGGTTCTCAATGTCCGCCGTGACGGTCCGCGCGTCCTTCGGGAAACGGTACGGCACCCAGATGATGGGCTTTTCGCCTACCTTCTCCCCGTAGGCCTTGTAGAATTTGAGCGGCTCCTCCCAGGTAAAGAGCAGTCCTGCGTTCGGGGCGCCGTCCCTGCTCTGAAGGCGCTTGAAGTCTGCACGGTGCCGGTAGGAGAACATAAAGTCGCAGACCACGAAAGCCCCCTTGTTTTCCGGCAGCTCCAGATCCCGGAAGATCTTCTCGGAATCATAGTGCAGCGTGTCGATGTAGTAGAGCGGGAAAGTCCCGCGTACGCCCGGGGAATACTCCCGCATCGTGAAATCCACCCCGGGAATCAGTTTCTGTCCGTCGACGGACAGTTTCATCCGCCCCGGGAAGGTGTTGATGTCCAGCGTGAAAGGCTGGAGAGTCACCTTGTCGGCCCCGGCCCGGGTGAACTCTTTTTGCAGGTAACGTCCCGCCTTGTTGGCGCCGTCCCGCGCATAACCGCGGCCCTGGTAGCGGGCGGAACTCAACTCCTTGACGACCCGCTTGTAATGCGCCAGGTCCTGCGCAGGCAGGAACTCGGATCCGGTTAAGGATACGAAAACCCACAGGAAGAATAATACCAGCTTTTTCATGTCCTGCGAAGTTATGCAATCCCGGAATAAAAATGAAAAAAGTTTACCAGCTTTCGGAGAATTGTTATATTTATGGGAAATTTCTAACTTTTACTACAGATATGCAAGAGAGAGACGGAAAATACATTTTCGGCGTCGTGAAGGTGGGAGACAAGGGGCAGATCGTGATCCCACGGAATGCCCGCAAGCTCTACGACATTAAACCCGGAGACGCCCTGATCGTGCTGGGGGACCAGCGGGGCATGGCGCTTCTCAAGACGGAAATATTCCAAGGTGTCATCGACCAGGCCATGGAGGGCCTTTCCAAATGAGAAAGCATTGGATCGACAACCTGCGCTGGGTGACCGTGCTCCTGGTGCTCTTCTACCACGTCATCTATTTCTACAACAACAAGGGTGTCTTCGGCGGCATCGGCGGATTCGGCGATTATCCGCAGTGCCCCCAGTACCAGGACGTGGTGATGTACATCCTGTACCCCTGGTTCATGCCGCTGCTCTTCCTGCTGGCGGGCATCAGTGCCCGCTACGCGCTGGAAAAGTACCCCGCAGGGGAATGGTTCAAGGCCCGCACGCGCAAACTGCTGGTGCCCGGCACCATCGGCCTGTTCGTATTCCACTGGATGGTGGGCTATTTCAACACTGCCGTGGCCGCAAGGACAGGCGTGTTCGACGGCATGCCCGCGGTGGCAAAGTATTGCATGATGGCCGTCAGCGGCACCGGTCCGCTCTGGTTCATCCAGGTGCTGTGGCTGCTGAGCCTGGTGCTGTTGCTGGTACGCGCGCTGGACAGGAAGGACCGCTTCTGGAGCTGGTGCGGCAAAGCCGGCATCGTGCCGGTCATCCTCCTGGGCATCCTGTTCTGGCTGGGTTCCCAGACGCTGATCCGGAACCCCCGTCCCGAATCGCTGGACGGGCTGCTGAACCTGTACAAGCCGCTGTTCTACCTGATTCCTTTCCTGCTGGGATACTTCGTCTTCTCGCACGATGAAGTGCAGGAGAAACTCGGAAAGGTCTGGATCCCGCTGCTGGCCTGCGCAGTCATCGCCGGCGGTATCCTGATCGGAACGACCTTCGGACAGGACAACACTTCGCCGCAATATCTGACCAGCCCGCTGAACATCCTCTACGGCTGGCTGATGTGCCTGGCGATGATGGCCTGGTTCAAGGCGAAATTCGATAGGACCGGCAAGTTCGCCGCCTACATGACGAAGAGCAGCTTCGGTCTCTACATCGTCCATTACCTGGTGATCGCCAGCCTGGGCTACATGATGAAGACCTACACCCAGCTGCCACCGCTGGCCATGTACCTGATCCTGGCCGTGGCCGTCTTCACCCTTTCCCCGCTGCTGTACGAGGTCCTGCACCGCATTCCTTTCCTGCGCTGGTGCATCTTCGGAGAGAAGAAGGTCAAGCCTTCATCCGATACACCACGATGATGCCAGCAATCGCGATCAGCAGCAGAAGGAAGCAGATTGCCAGATAAACGAGTCCCGTCTTCACCGTAAGCCAGAAGGCGGGCTTGTTTTTTATGCCCAGCATCTGGCGGTAGTCGATAAATAGCAGGAGTCCCATGAGAAGGACGCCCAGTTTCGAATTCTGTCCGAAGGAAAGGATGAGCGCCAGGAACATGAAGATACAGAACTGGCAAAGGACATAAGCCGAAGCGGCCGCCGCACCGGAAACGCTGACTCCGTATTTCCGGAGCAGAAAGGCCATCGCCAGCCAGATCAGCAGGAAATTGCCCAGGAACAGGGGAATCCCCTTGCTGCGGATGTCACCCTCAATGGCCGCCAGGGACTCTTTCCAGGGCGTGTCCACCGCCTCCGGATAGACGTCCAGGCGAGTCAGGATAATGGCCTCCGTTATCCTCTTGGCAAGAGCTTCGAGGGCATGGCCATCGGGGTTGATTTCCTTTCCGTTCGAAAAGTCGAGATGGATGACGACACCGTCGTTCTCCGTGCTGTCCTTCGCCATGGTCGCCTCCCGGAATCCCTTGACGAGATCGTCGCCGAAAGTGTCCCTGGCGGCCCCCGGTTTCACGACGGCTATCAGCAGGGTGAAGACCGAATAGAATACCAGCAAGGCGGTAAAGGGTGCCAGATAGCGTTCGTGCGCTCCCCGCAGGATATAGTCCCGCATCATATAGCCGGGCCGCAGCAGCAGATGGGAAAAGGTCCGCTTGGCGTCGTCATTCAGGAAGGGGATGGTTTCCCGGGCCCCCATATACACGCCGCGTCCCTTGCGCCGGGCCTTGCGCGGTTTCTTCCAGGGAATGTATCCCAGTTCGTTGTAGATGGACCACAGACGGAGCCGGGGCGCCAGCCATTGCTTGAGTTTCATAAGCAGGCAGCAAATCAGAATCCAAAGCCGGATTTCTTGCAGAAAGCGATGGCGGAGGCGTTGCCGCTCTTGGCCGCCAGGGTGCAATAGTATCGCGTCTTACCCATGTCGGAGGAGGCATATTGCATCGCCAGGTCGTAGAGGGTGTAGCCGAGCGTCTCATCCTTGAACTTGGTCTTCCGGATGTTCTTCTCGGTCGTGTTGAATATCTTGCAGTAGGCGTCGACTGCTTCCTCATAATAGCGGATCGCATTCGTCTTGTCACCCTTCCGGGCGTAGCTGTCGCCGAGGGCGTCCAGCATCCAGTAATCGAGCGTCAGCGACTTGCCCCGGTTTTCTTCCAGCCAGGGCTGGGCCAGGGCGATGCAGTCGTCGCCGCGATGCAGGATGTTGAGGACCATCGCATACTGATACTCGCTGTACATCGTCAGCACGCCCATCTCCTGCAATTGGGCGAAACAGTTCGCCGCATCGGCGTATTCCTTAGCCTCCAAATGTTTCTGGAGCGTTTGCTCCAAGGCGATGGCCGGATCTTCGAAAGGAACTTCGGGGGTGTCATCCTCCTTGGCGAAATCCTCCTCGAAACGGTCGTCGATGATGAGCCGTTCGCCCTCCTGGGTCACGGTCCCGAAGCAGTCGAAGGCGGCATTGCCGACGATCAGCGGGACATTCTGCTTCGTGATGACGAAGGCCGGAAGGTTCTGCACGATGATGCGCCCGATCTTCAGGTTGCGGATCACGAAAGAGGCGGCTTTGGCCGTGCTGCCATCGGGCATCTTGGTCGTGGTCATCCCGTTGACATCCGCCGGGGCGATGTAGCCGTTCTCATACAGGAAGAGGTAGGTCGTCGTGGACATGCTGGCATACCAGTTTTCCGGTGCGTAGTAGGTCCGTACGCCGACACCGTTGACGGAGGCGTCCATGGTGTAGCGTCCGTCGGCTTCTTCGTGGAGCTGGATGACGCTCTGGGCCTGCAGGCTGACGGCAGACAGTACGGCGAGAGCGATTCCCAGGAATAATCTGTGGTTCATATCAAGAGGTTTTATTTGCAAAGCATGATGTCCAGGATCATCCGGTCGGTATCCTTCATCCCGGAGGAGCCGATGGCACCCACGTTACGGATGGTCTTTTCGATGTCGTCGTCGATGATGCCGTCGGTGGAGGGGATGCAGGTGCCGCGCAGGGCCAGCACCGCCGACTGGACGGCGCAGGAGACGCCCGAGGCCACCTTCATCGCGCAGCCGACCTTCGCCCCGTCGCAGACCATGCCCGTGATGTTGCCGGCCATGTTCTTGATCGCGGCGCAGACCTGGTCGTAGCCGCCGCCCTGCAGCCAGACGATGCCGCAGGCGGAACCGGTCGAGGCGACCACGCAGCCGCAGAGGGCCGAGAGTTTGCCCAGATAGTGCTTGATGTGGATGGCGACCAGGTTGCTCAGGATCAGAGCCCTGGCGAGCCGCTCGTCATCGATGCCGTACTTGAGGGCGTAGGCGATGACCGGCATGCTGACGGTGATGCCCTGGTTGCCGCTGCCGCTGTTGGACATCGCGGGCAGGGTGCTTCCCGCCATGCGGGCGTCGGAGGCCGCGGCCGTCATCCCCATCGCATAACTCAGGAAATCATCCCCGAACACCTCTTTCTGGTTTTCGCGGATGGCCTTGCCGACCCGCAGCCCGTAGTCGCCTTTCAGCCCTTCCTTGGCCAGCGCCAGGTTGAGCGTACGGTCGTCCAGGATGAAGGCGATGTCGTCGAAGGAAGCTTTTTCCGCGAATGTAAGGATCTCCCGGACGGTCAGGCCGTCATCCTCACCGGCAACACGTTCGGAGGCGGCAGCGCCGGATTCGGAACTCATCAGGATCTTGTCGGCGAAACTGGTCTCCACGATGCGGTCGTGGTCGTCCTCGATGATGGCGTAGGCGTGCGGATCCACTTCCGCGCTGGCCGATGCTTCTCCACCCACGGAAACGGTGGCCTTGACATAGAGCAAGTGCTCCGTATCCGCCACGGAAATGGCCACGCGCTTGTCCGCGACCAACTCTCGAGCCCGTTTTACAGCCGCTTCCGACAGGCCGGCGAGCACTTCCAGGTTGCGGGACGAGTCGCCGCATACGGCACCGAGCGCCGCGGCGATCGGGAGGCCCACCATTCCGGTCCCGGGAATGCCGACGCCCATCCCGTTCTTGAGGATGTTTCCGCTGACGGCGACGTCGATGTGCAGGTCCGCGGTCAGCCGCCAACCCTCGGGGCAACGGCTGCAGCAGTTTTCTTCGATGATCTCCACGGCCTTGGCGACGGCCAGGGCGACGGCGATGGGTTCGGTGCAGCCCAGGGCCGGCTTCACCTCACGGTGCAGGAGATCGAGGATGGCTTGGTGACGAGGATTCATAACATTAACAAATATAATCTTATTTTCCGTTATCTGTTTGCAGTTTGCAAATCATTTCGTACTTTGCAGCGGATGTCCGTACAGAAATTCCCCCTCCCATGAAAAGAATCCTCTCCCTCCTTCTCCTGATCTGGGTCGCCCAAGCCTCCTGGGCCGTTGGCCGCAACATCGCTCCGCTGGCCCGGGTCACCGTGTCCTCCGAACTGACTCCCGCCCTGGGCGGAACCGGCCTGAACGACGGCCTGATTGGTTATGACGGCCGGGGAGAATGGGCCTGCACGGGGAATGTCACCCCCTGGGGAATCATGGCCCTGCCCCTGCTGGAACTGCGCTGGGACCGCGAATACACGATCGACCGGGTCGTCCTGTACGACCGTGTCCGGCTGGACGAGCATACCGCCGGAGGAACTCTGTATTTCAGCGACGGAAGCCGGATTGGCGTGACGGCCATCCCCAACGACGGTTCGCCGAAAGCCGTTTCTTTCGAACCCAAGACGGTCTCCTGGATCTGGTTCGAGGCGACGGACGGGGCAGGGAAAGATATCGGCCTGTCCGAAATGGAAGTATTTGAAGCCTGCGGGGAGGAAACGCGGCCGGTCGAGTGCGTCGAGCCTCGGATCGAGACGACGACGGGCCGCTGGTTCTTCTGCACGCCCGGCGGCCTCCCGATGGGCATGGTGGCGGCTCACGCCTTCACCCGCAACAAGAACCAGGGCGGCGGCGGATATAATTACAATTTCCCGGACGTGCTCGGGATTTCACTGATCAACGACTGGATGATCGCCGGTCCCAGCGTAATGCCGGTCTCCGGAGAGGTCGATTTGGCGAAGGGAATGGAGGGCTGGAAGTCTTCCTTCTCGCACGACAGCGAGATCATCCAGCCCGGTTATCACCGGTTGTTCCTGGACCGCTACGGGGTCTGGGTGGAGTATACGGCCACGGACCGGGTCGCTTTCTTCCGTCTTTCTTACACGCGGGATGCGACCGGGGCGGTCATCCTGGACGCCGGCAGCGTGTTGGGCAGCTGCACGATGCGGGATGCGGTCTTCACCCGGCTGGATGAGCGCCGCGTGGCCTGCCGTTTCCAGACGACCGACCGCTTCTGGGGCGGTCCCGACCGGGTTGGCCTGTGCTGCGTCCTGGAGGCGGACCGCCCGCTGGAGTCCGTTTCGGCCCCGGTGGACGGCAAGCTGATGCTGCAGTTCACGGACGCGGACCGCGCCCCGGTGTTGGTCAAGGTCGCCCTGTCCTACGTTTCGGAGGAAAATGCGGCCGCCAACCTGGCGGAGGAACTCCCCGGCTGGGATTTCGATGCTGCGAAAGATGCCGCCCAGGCGGTTTGGGACGAGATGCTCGGCCGCATCCGGATCCAAGGCGGGACCCGCGACCAGCGCGTGAAATTCTATACCGACCTGTGGCACGTCTTGCTCGGCCGCCACAAGATCGACGATTGCGCGGGCACCTACCCGGATTACACGGCGGGCCCCTATATCGAGAAACGGACGGCCGCTCCGATGCGCGTGCGTCAGCTGGCGAAGGGCGCCGACGGGAAGAGCCTCCACCACATGTACGGTTCCGACGCCGTCTGGCTGACGCAGTGGAACCTCAATATCCTCTGGGGCCTCGCCTGGCCCGAATTCCTGGATGATTTCTCCGCCTGCCTGGTGGAATACGCCGACAACGGCGGCCTGATTCCCCGCGGCCCCTGCGCGGGAGGGTATTCCTTCATCATGACCGGCTGTCCGGGCACCAGCATGATCGTCAGCACCTATATGAAGGACATGCTGACGAAAGTGGATCCCCGGCACGCCTTCCAGGTGATGAAACGCAACCACCTGCCCGGCGGCATGATGGCCTACGGCAAGGATGATGCCCTCAGGTTCTATATCAAGAACGGTTACTGTCCGGACAATGCCGGCGAGACGCTGGAGTGGGCGTTCCAGGACTGGGGACTGGCCCGGATGGCTTCGCGCCTGGGCCTGAAACGGGACGCACGCGAGTTCGAACGCCGTTCCCACGGATGGGAGAAGCTGTACAACCCGGAGGTGGGCTTCGTGCTGCCGCGCCGCGCCGATGGTTCCTGGCTGCATACGGATCCGCTGGACGGCCGGGGCTGGATCGAGGCGAACGGCAGCCAGGCGACCTGGTCCGTCTCGCACGACTTGCCGCGCCTGGTGGAGCTGATGGGCGGCCAGGATGCTTTCTGCGAGCGCCTGGACGAGGCTTTTCGCGAGGCGGCCAAGGTGGATTTCATCTTCAACTACAGCGGCGGCACGGTCAGTTACGCCAACCAGCCGGCGTGCTCGGATGCGCACGTCTTTGCCTACGGCGGCAAACCCTGGCTGACCCAATACTGGGTGCGCCGCGTCCAGGAACAGGCCTACGGCGCCGTCACCCCGGACCGGGGCTATGGTGGCCACGACGAGGACCAGGGCCAGATGGGCGGTGTCAGCGCGCTGATGTCCATCGGCCTCTTCAGCGTGACCGGGACCGAGAGCGATCGGCCGTACTACGACATCACCTCCCCGATCTTCGACGAGGTGCGGATCCGGCTCCATCCGGCGTATTGTTCCGGGAAGGAATTCGTCATCAAGGCCCACGGCACCAGCCGCGACAACTGCTACATCCAGCGCGCCAGCCTGGACGGAGAGGAATGGCCCTGGAGCCAGTTCAGCCACGAGCGTTTCGCACGGGGCGGCACCCTGGAACTCTGGCTGGGACCGGAGCCGAACACGGCCTGGGGCAAGCAGTTCTAACGTCCGCCTTCCGGCACGATGTGCCAGACGGCGGAGGATTTCGGCTCGTCCAATTCCAACGGCAGACCTTCCGAAGCGAGGGCGGCCCCGGTCAGGGTCCGCACTTCCCCCGTGTCTTCGTTGGAGAGGGTATAGGTCCGATCGGGCTGCAAGAATTTCAGATACGCCGTGTAAGCCGGCTCCGGGCAAGTCGCCTGGCGGAAAGCCTCCAGGACCGCCTCGTCGGTCTTTCGGTCGTGCCAGACGAAGACCGTCCAGTTCGTGTCATCCCTGGGCCCGTACCAGGGCGTCAGGGGGTGGAAGTCCTTGACCAGCAGGTGCCGGTACTTCTTCCATTCTCCGAAGGTGGAGCGCAGGCGGTCATAGTCGAGGGCGACGTCGTGCGTCCAGCGCTCTTCCAGGTTGTAGACCGGGAGCCAGGAGCAGCGGGTGATGTAGTGCGTGCTTCCGCCGGGAATGCCCGGAGCCTGGTGGCCCGGGGCTTCCTTGGTGTTGGCGCCGTGGAAGGGGACCCAGCGGCAGTAGGACCAGGACATCGACAGGCGCAGGGGCATCGTCGTGCGGTCGTCGTCGCTGCGCATGAAGGGAATGCTCCGGCGCAGGGACTCGATGTCGTTGCGGCCGCCGCCGGAGGCGCAGTTGTCGATATAGGTGCACTTCCCGTGTTTCGCACAAAAGTCAAGGATACGGTCCCAGAGCTCATAGTGGCCCTGGATGGCCAGATTTTCGGTTATTCCGGCGCGGGGGAGTCCCGTACGGGTCGCGGTCCTGCCGTCAAAATCGCGCCAGGCCTTGATAGGGTCGGAGTTGTTGTCCTCTCGGTAGAGGTCCGCCCCGGTCTCGTCCAGGACCTTCGTGATGCGGCTCAGGATCCACTCCAGGCACTCGGGATCGCCCAGGTTGCTGGTGTAGCGGTTCCATTTGTAGTAGGAGCCCCATTCGGCCTTGTAGCCGTGGTATTTGACCATGTCGTCGAGGTCGCCGACCCCCTCGGACTCGAACCACATCAGGACCTTCATGCCCTGCTTGTGGCAGGCCTCGTTGGACTCGAGCAGGGTCTTGCCGGGCCATTTGACGGTATCCACGATCCAGGAGCCTACGGCTTCATACCAATCCCTTTCTTCGCTGTGGCCCCGTTGGTCGAAGTACCAGCCGGCATCGAACCAGCGGAAGTCGGGGACGACGTCTTCATAGACGAGGCGCTCCAGGGTGCGTTTCCAGGTGTAAAAGCGCTCCGAGATGGAGCCGTCGGAGTTGGGCAGGCCCGTGTCCCAGGCGAAATTGGTCGTCGAGAAGGGCTGGATGTCGTGCCCTTGGGCATCGGCCTTAGGCATATTGTATTTGAGGAACCATTCGCGCCAGAGGTTGGAGGCGTCGTCGCGGTCGCGGCCCTTGTAGGGGAGCATCACGACCAGGGCGGTCCGGACTTTTTCGCCCGGCAGGAGCACGGAGTCGAAGCCGATACAGTTGCCTGCGGTCCAAAGGGTCTGGTCCGGATCTCCGATGAATTCCGCCCACCAGGTCCCGGCCCAGCCCAGGGCCATCAGCGTGCCGCCGTCGCCGTGGACCAGGTCGAAATAGGGGAAATGCCAGTGCGTGGCGCGGCCGGAAGCCGCAGCGAAACGCACGACGGTGTCCCGGAGCGGCATCACGTAGTCGGAATACAGGTGTCCGTGGTCTCCCAGGCAGCCGCGTACGAAGGGATCATCCCCTTGGAAGGGCAGGACGACGCTGCGCAGGTCCGTCAGTTCACCGCTTGGCTCGGAGCCTTTGTTTTCAAACCAGACGGTGTATTCGGTTTGGCCGAATTCCGCGTTGAGGGCCGCTTCCACGCGCACTTCCACCTGGGGGTCCAGGCGGTACGCCAGGTGCAAGGCCTTGCCCGCCGGGGTGGTTTCGCATCGCTGCGAGAGGGGCTCCAGGTCCTTCAGACCCTCGTGGGCGACGCTGTCATAGACGAAGGTGAAAGGGATGGACGTGGGGTCGGCCACCCAGCTTTCGAACTGCTGCACGCCCGTTTCGACCGCGGCGTTGGGCCGGTCCGTCGGGGCAGGAACTTTGTTTGCGGTGCAGCCGGCCAGGAGGACGGCGGCCAGAAATAAGACGGTCAGGGGAAGGGTTCTTTCTCTGTACATGGCTGGAAATGGGAGGGTTTCATACAAAGATAGGATTTCGTACGGAATGTTTTTGTACATTTGAAGTATCAAACGCGAAGTCCATGAAGAAACGCCTCTGCCTCCTGGTTTGTCTCGGTCTTTCCCTTTGTCCCGGCCTGCGGGCCGCGACGCCGATCCATGTCCCGGACCTGCGGGAGAAGACGATGGTGGCGCCGCGCTGGTTCGGACCCAACGCCTTCCCGGTCCCGGAAATCACGGACGGGCGGGTGAAGGATAAGCTATGTTTCGAAGTGGCGAGTGATTACTACCGGGGGCATCTGACGGACGGGCAGGACGATACCTACGACCTGTTCCTGCGGGCCTGGATTCCGCTTTTCTCCGACCGGGTCAACCTGTCCCTCTGGATGCCTGTGGTGGAGCGTTGGAACTATGACGCTTCCGTCCTGGAGGCGCGCCGCATCCTGTCGGACCCGGAATTGGACCCGGGCTACGGATCGGGAGACGTGTATGTGGGCCTGGACATCCAGCTGCTGACGGAGACGGCGCGTCGTCCCGCGGTGATGATCCGTTCCGTGCTCAAGACGGCCTCTGCCAACTGTTTCGGCTATGCGCGGGACTATGATTCGCCGGGCTATTTCTTCGATATCACGGCCGGCAAGAGCTGGGGCCGCTTCCGGGTCTCAGCGACCACGGGTTTCCTCTGCTGGCAGACCGGTACCGCCCGGCAGAACGACGCCGTCCAGTACGGCCTCGGCGCCTTCTACGACGGGGAAGTGCTGAATGTAGCTGCGCAATGGGGCGGTTACATCGGCTGGGAACGCTATGGCGACGCCCCGATGACCGCCCGCCTGCGCCTCGGCTTCGACGTGGGCCGCCTCGAGCCCTTCCTTCAGATCCAACAAGGGCTCCGCGACTACCCCTTCACCCAGCTCCGCCTCGGCTGCGCCTGGCGTTTCTAGTCCTGATAGAAACAGACGTCGTCGATCTTGAGGGTCAGGGGACGCTGGACCTTGGTGTGGTAGATGCGGAGGTAGTTCATGGCGGTCAGGTCGGGACGGCCGCCGGTGACGCCGGCTTTGGAAAAAGGCAGCCAGAGCTCGTTCCAACCAGTTTGCAGTCCCATTCCTGACAGATACCAGGCATATTCCTTCTTGTCGCAGGTGCCGGCGCTTGTCACCTCGAGCGCCCCTTCTGCATTGAGATCCAGGGCGGTCGCGTCGGAAAGATACAGCCATAGGTGCAGGCCGCCTTTCTGATGCTGACCTTCGCGTCGACGGGCGTGTCCCAGACACGGGTGAAGAGGCCGACGCCCGTGCCGGTCCCGCTCAGGCAACCCTCTCCCTGTTTCTTGTCGGCCGTATCGACCGAGAGCGTCAGGTCGCTTTTCCAACCCCGATTCGCGTCGCAATCATCGAAGGTCGTTCGTATCCCGCCGTCGAAGATCTCCTCGGACGGAAGCGTCTTTTCGTAAAGCAACCCGTCCCTGTCAAAGCATCCCAGGGCGCGGACGAAAGCCAGCGGATTCTCCAGCGTGACCGGATCGTCGGCCTTGTAGCCGCTCATCTTGCAGCCGGTCATCGTCACGGTTACCAGGCCGTCGCCCGGCAGGTAGAGAAAATCCTTGCTGGCCCCCGTGCAGACCGTACCTCCGTTGCGACCGGAGAAGCAGTCCACATTGGTCAGCGAAGTGTGTCCGCCCACACCGGTCACGACCACCGGATGGACGTCGTCCAGGACGGCGCCCTGGTTGGCGATGATCGAGCCCTGGGCGATCTGCCAGGTCCGGTTCGCGGCCCCGTCGTCGGTATGGTACAGGCCGACTGTCACGCAGTCCAGGTTGAAATTGGTCAGCTGCCCGTAGGTGTGTTCGCCCATATAGACGCCGCCGTAGGTGCCGTAGGTGAAGACATCCATCAGGACGGCATTGTCCGTGGATTCGATCGTGTAGGCGTAGGTCTTCTGCTCCACGACCTTGTCCACGATGATGGCGCTGAAGCCGCGGCCGAACTCGCGCTGGTTGGCCGGGTTGACGTGGCAGTGCAGGATACGCGGGATGTCGTAGCAGCGCGCGACGGCGATGAATTCCCCGCTCAGGGGGTAGCCGTAGCAATTCTCGAAGAGGATCTGCTCGCAGGCGCCCGGCGACGGCATGCGGAAGTCCATCGCCCGGTATTCACCGTAGAAGCTCAGGTCCCGGAGCGTGACGCCCTGCGGCCCATGCTCGCGGGAGCCCTGGATGGTCGTGGGATAGGGGATGACCTTGGAAGGGTCGTTCCAGGTCTGGTCGGGATACCAGAACTGGATGCCGCTCACTTGCGTGGCCGACTCGACGGAGAGGAATACGTTCTCCCGGTCCCGGATGACGAACAGCGAACCCGTGGGCCCGGTCTTGGCCGCGTTGGCCGTGCCGCGGCCGGTCGGTCCGTGAGCCCCGACCAGGGACACGTTACGCTTCAGGACCAGGCCGCCGTCCATCGGGTAGCCGTCCTCGACCGGCGTGACATAGAGCGCCAGCCCGTCCTTCTGGGCGTAGTCGATGGCCTCCTGGAGTTTCACCTTGTTGACGTCGGCGCTGTTGGTCGGCAGCACGCCGAATTCCTGGATGGAAACCAGACGTCCCGGGATATTCCCGATCACGATGATGGTTTCGATCGTATCCAGTTTTTCGACGATGTGCTCGATGATCTCGGGTTCCGGCCGCTTACAGGCGACGACCATCAAGAGAACGAGGAAAGCGAGGCGTGCGGTTCTCATAATAAATTAATTTTCAGCATAATAGATGCGTACGGGTCCGATGAGGCCCATCGGCGCGGCTGGCTGCTCCTTGCGACCGAGGAGGAAACGCTGCACCACGGGATTGTCCGTCAGGGTCCGCATATAGTTGCCCATCAGGGTGCGGACTTCCACTTCCAGGACATTGTTCCCTTCCTTGAGCATGCCGCCGAGGTCAAACACGGCGTTTCCCCACCAGCGGACGCCTGCAGGCTCACCGTTGACCTTCAGCGAGGCGATCTCGCAGACCTTGCCCAAGTTGATGAAACAGGGCTCCGAGGGCTGTTCCGGCAGGTTCAGGACGCTTCGGTAGCAGGCGGTTCCCATGAAGTCCGGCCATTGTTCGCGGAGGTCGGCGAGGCGGTCCAGCTTCGCCGCGACCGGGTCGATACGGCGCGAGTGACGGAGGGTCAGGGACCATTGGGTCAGTTCCCGCATATTCGAGCCCTCGGTCGGCGGCGATTGCCATACCGGCAAGTCCTCCCGCTTCCGGCAGAAGCTGACCAGGAGGGTCTGGGAAGGCCCGAGCGTCAGGGAAGTCCGGAAGCTCAAGTCCGGCATCCTTTTCCCGTCCAGACGATAACGCCGTCCCTCCGCGGGATCATAGAGGATGGCCTGCCTGCGCCGGGCGACCCCTTCCGGGAAATGGAGCTCCGTAGTCTTCGTCTCGGAAAGCGAGACATTGGAGAATAGGAAAAAGTCGGTCCCGTCATCCGCGCGGTAGTGGTTTTGCAGCAGGAAGCGGTCCGGGGAGCCGATCCCGACGGCATGCGGGAGCTCATGCTGCTCCTGTATGTCCGCATACCATTCGAGCCAGGCATTGTCCGGGGCCTTGTCCAGGAGGACGAAACGTTCCGAGTAGTGCTTCACCAGGCGGGCGACCCGCTTTTGTACCTCGGCATCCCGTTCCGCGCAGTCTTTCAGCCCGGGAGCCCGGGAAGGGACGCATCCGATGCAGAAGACTTTTCCGCCATGGTGGACGAAATGCTCGATTTTCCGCAGGGCGTCCGGACTGATGGTCCGTACCTCGGGAAGGATCAGGGTCCCGTAGGCTTTCTCCCCATAACACAACAGTCCGTGGCGTATACTTGCTCCGGCCAGCAGGCCGTCGCTGAGGTAGTCCGCTCCGCCGCCGTTCTTATGGATGGCTTCCCAGATCAGGGAAGTGTAGGGGACGTTCAAGTACCAGGGGAAGGGGTCGGTCTGGACGCCGAGTTCCGTCCAGAGGTCGTAGTTCGCGGGCAGGATGGCGATATCCGTGACCATGTCCACGCGTGTCAGGATGGCGCTGATCCGGGCCCGGTAGTCATTCAGCAGCCGGAAATACGGCCACCAGGGATTCTGTTCGTTGGAATAACTTCCATACTGGACCCAACCGGGAAAAGCCGCCCCGGGCGGCGAATAGTTGTAGCCTGACCAGACCGGCAGGGTAGTGCCCGAGAAGGCCCCCATGTCCGAACCGATCTTGAGCAATTCCAGCGAGGTGTTGAAGACCCGGTAGGTGTTGGTCATTTCCTCCGAACTGACGATGCGCTTGCCGGTCAGGTTAGCGGCCGATGAGACGTATTTATTGATCATCGTGTAGCCGCGGCCCCTCCGGTAGTCTTCGTCGCCCATTTCTTCGCCGAGGCGGTGCCGGAGCCAGTTGGTCGTCCAGGATTCGCCTTCGGGAATGTCGTAGCCCAGGGAGGATTCGAGGGGGAAGAAGCCCCGCCCATAGGCCTGGGCGCGGGATTGCACGCCCTTTTCCCGGCACCAGGCGAGGAAGGTGCGGGTGTAGCGCTCGTGCAGCAGCTCGGCTTTGGTCAGCTCGAAGTCGAAACGGACACGGCTTACGCTGTCCTGAAAGGCCTCGCTCTTTGCGGCGCCATAATGATAGTCCATCACTTCGCCCAACCTCCCGACCTTGAAGAGGATGAAGGGCAGCCAGGGCATCAGGTCGTATCCCCTCCTGCGCAGGAACTCCTGCGGCAGATCGGTGCACCAGTTGCAACCTTCCAGTTCCATGCTGTCCACGAAAAACGATCGCAGATGCTTTGACAGCGGTCCGGTCCTGGCTTCGATTGCATCGGCCTGATGGTCCAGGTATTTACGTACCGCCTGCTCGTCCAGGTGGTTGAGGATGCTTCCGGCCGCCCCCGGGGCGCCGTTGATGACGCTGGCGAAGGAATCATAACGCACCAGGGCATAGAGGAAACGCTTCCCCGCGGGTACATCAAGCCGGAGCGTGTCATTCCGGACCCGGTCCATGACGTCGAGCGCCTCGGACAGGCTGCCGATGGGATCCGGGACCAGAAGCAGCCCCGTCAGTTCAAACTTTCTCTCCGGATTGGGAACGGTCACGCCGGGGTCTACCGCCTGGCAGAGGGCGTCCGTCGTGGTCTCGAAAGTCCCTTCAGGCAAAGGGATGGCATTCAGCAGCAGGACGGAAGCCCGCTCTTCCATCGGAAGCGTCTCCGCCCCGAAGGGCCAGCCGGAACCGAGCAGCAGGTCGCAGCGCATACCCAGCCGCTCCGCTTCACTGAAAGTCGTCTCCAGGCGGTCGATCCATTCATCGGAGAGCAGCTGCAATGCCCGGGTGCCCGTCGTATCCGCCCCGTACGGGGTTTCAATGGGGTTGATCTCCACTCCGCCGATGCCGGCTTCTTTCAACAGATGCAGCTCCCGGACCAGTTCTCCGTCCTCGATCCGGTTGCCGTTCCACCACCAGCGGACGAAGGGACGGTCCTCCATCGCCGGCTCGGCGAAATGGGCATTGATGGCATCCGTCGCTTCACCATCCTTCCGGCAAGAAACCAGAAGGACCCCGAGTGTCAGGAGTCCTGCCCACAGGAGGATGTGAAGAGATTTCGGCATCAGATAAAGATCGATTCCGGGACCTCGCCGGTCCAGCAGAGCGGCTGGGTGGCGCCGAAGAGACGGACGACGGTCGAGGCCGTGTTGACGGTGTTGTTGGCTTCCTCGATGGTGAAGCCCTTCTTGATGCCGGGGCCGCGGAGTACCCAGGGGACGATCATTTCCTCGGGACTGACGCCGCCGTGACCTTTGTTGATGCCGCCGTGGTCGGTGATGAAGAAGATGTGCGTATCCTCGTATAGGCCTTCCGCCTTGAGGAATTCCAACATGCGGCCTACCTGCACGTCGCCTTCCTCGATGGACTGGATGTATTCGGGCGACATCCAGGCATGCTGATGCCCGATATGGTCGGTGTGGACGTTGTAGAGGAAGATGAACTGCGGATCGTCGCGGTGCTCCTTGATGAAGACCATCGCCCGGTCATAGAGATCCGCATAGTCGGGATCCTCCGCAAAGAGGGTGTCGTCGAAGACCTTCGGGTTGTAGGGACGGATGAGGGGCTTCCAGTTCCAATAGAAGGCGGTCTTGATGCCCGGCACCTGGTCTTTCAGCACCTGGAAGGAGGAGGGGAAATAGCCTTCCGCATCCTTTTCGACGGCAGCCAGGTTGAACTTGTCGACTTCCCAGCGGTTGTCCGCCACGCCGTGGACCTCGGGGCCCGCGCCGCAAAGATGGCTGGTGTAGTTGGGCAGCGTGATGGAGGGCATCACGTCACGGGTGGCGTAGGAAGCCGATCCTTCCGCGATCAGCGAGTCGATGTTGGGGGTGCGGGCCTGCGCCAGGCCGTCCACGCGGATGCCGTCGAAGGTCATGATCAGCACCCTTTTCGCCCGGAAGCGCTTCTTGGGCTTGCAGGCCTTCGCCTCGGCGGGCAGGGGGTCCAACATCGTCGCGCCCAGCGCCAGGCCGGCCGCGATACTCGTCTTGCAGAAATCTCTTCTCGAAATAGCCATAGTATGAGTTATTTTAAATGTTTGTCTGCGAAATCCAGGTAATGGAGCCAGTCCTCCCTCGTCAGTCCGTGCTTACCTTCGCGGACGTGGTACTCCGTCAGGCTTCGGTCAAGACCGAGGAAGTCATAGATCTTCTGCGCCTCCTGGAAGGCGATCCGCTCTCCGACGGGATCGGTCCAGGAATCATCCTCCGCGCTTGCCACATAGAGCGGCCGGGGGGCGATCAGGGCGAGGAATTCGTGCTGGTCGAAGGGCAGCGCGTCCTCGTTGTCCACGTATTGGAAGAAGTTGCCGCAAAACCAGTGCGGGAAATTGCCGGTGATGAAACGGATGGTCTCGCCGTAGCGGCGCCGTGACAGGGCGGCACCTCCGCAGCCGCTTTCATTGGAGACGGCCATTGCGAAACGCCTGTCGCGGGCCGCGGCCAGCAGGGCGGTCTTCCCGAGACGGCTGTGGCCGATGGCCGCGACCCGCGACGCATCGACCGAAGGGTCGAGTTCCAGATAATCCAGTACCCGGCTCATACCCCAGGCCCAGGTGGACAGCGTGCCCCACTGGTCCGGATCCGGGAAATGTTGCCCTTTCTTGTAAATCAGCGGGGTAGCGCCGTTGCGGAAGCCGTCGTCGAAGTCCGGATCGATGTCCGAAGTGTGGAAGGTCACGAGGGCGTAGCCCCGGCCGAGTATGTCTTCCAGGGGCCAGCGGGAGGCCTGCGAGCCCCGCGGCTGTTCCTTGTAGATTCCATAGTTTTGGGCGTAGTTCGGCTCGGGATACAGGATGGCCGGGTCAGGGGCGACGGTCGCGTTGCCGTCGAAATTCATCCCCAGGAAAGCCGGCACCGGCCCTTCGGCGCCCGCCGGGAGAAACATCAGAACGGTTACATATTTGTGCTTGTCGTAGAAGATGCGTACCTGCCGGCGCAGGGCCTTCCCGTCCAGGGCGGGTCCTTCTTCCGCGATCTCCCAGCGCATATCCTCGATGGGCCCCGGTGCCTTGCCGTACATCTGCGTTTCGAAAAGTTCCAGCAGTTCGGGGCGTCGTTCGGCGTACCACTGCTCCGGCGTCGTGACTTTCCGTCCGTCCTGCATCGTCAGGGCGTCGGGAAGCGTGTAGGCCGGCACCTGCGACGGGTCGGTATTGATATAGTCGGGCTTCCAGTTGCCGTTCGACGTGTCGAAGGGATTGTCAAAATCCACCCGCGTCACCTCCGTCGGATGCAGGCAGGCGGCGTGGGCGCACTTCTGGGCGATCTCCACCCGCCGTTCCCCGAGGTGCGGCGGCCGGTAGGCGTTGCCGACCACGGAAGTCTTGTACAGCGTCTCATAGAAGGTGCAGGCCTGCAGGTAGCGTCCGAACCACCAGTGCATGTGGTAGCCGTCGCGGGTCACGTTCTCCCGGTTGAAGGTGTGGCGCGAATTCTGGACCGCCGTCCCACCGGGAATGACCTCCAGGCGGTGCCGTTTCGCGGCTGCGACGCAGGTGCGGACGATTTCCTGATACATCTTTTCCTGGTCATAGTCAAAATACTCGAACCCCTGCTTCGTTGCATTCCCGGCGTAGGCCCAGGTTTGGAAGAACATCCGCTTGCAGCGCCGGGGCACCTGGGTCTTGGCATAACTGAGCAGATTTCCCAGCCAGGGCTCGAAGGTCTCCGGCTGTCCCGCCATGGCGCTTTGCTGCTGGAAGACCAGCACGTCCCAGGGCTCGTCCGCGAGCGCCTCCGAGATGCGGGCGTTCGCGCGGACGCGCCTCACTCCGTCCGCCCCGACCTTGCGGTAGGAATAGGCGGCGGAATCCCGCTCGGCGTTGTGCCAGTGTTTCTCCAAGGAGCAGCCGCCGATGTACATGTTGCCGATGATGAGGATGTGGCCGTCCGCGGCCGCGATCTCGTGCAGGTTCTGCTCGACGGCATCGACGGCGAAACTATTGGCGATGCAGAGCATGCGCAAGGTGTCCGGCCGCGCCGGGGCGGCACCCAGCGCCACGCCCAGCAGCAGGGCGCCCAGGATCGTCAGGAGGCGTTTTTTCATTTGAAACGGATTGGTCTTTACAAATGTACTAAATTCGCCGATAAATCGCTATCTTTACCTCACGCGTTTTCAAACCGCAAACCTTTCTCTATGAAGCACAGACTCCTCTCCCTGATGGCCTCGGCGGCCCTGCTGCTGTCCGGCGCCCTTTCCTTTGCACAGACCCGCATTACTCCCAAGGACCTGACACTGGACGAAAAGATCCACCTGCTGTCCGTCGACATGGGCATCACGCGCCTCGGCGTCCCCGTTTCCTATTATTCCGAAGGCATGCACGGCATCGCGTACGGCGGCCCGGCGCCCTGGGGCAACATCCATCCGGTCCTGCCGACGACCTCCTTCCCGCAGGCGTACGGCCTGGCGCAGACCTGGGATCCGGCGCTGATGGAGAAGGTGGCGGCGCAGATCTCGCTGGAGCAGCGTTACTATTTCCAGAATCCGGAATACGACCGCGGAGGCCTGATCATCTGGGGGCCGAACGTTGACCTGGGCCGCGACCCGCGCTGGGGCCGGACCGACGAATGCTACGGCGAGGATCCCTGGCTGGTCGCCGAAATGGGGAAGGCCTACGTGCGCGGCGCCCAGGGCCCGGATCCGGACCATTGGAGCAGCGCGCCCGTGCTCAAGCATCTCATGGCCAACAGCTATGAGAACGGGCGCCATTACTATTCCTCCGACCTGGACGAGCGCCAGATGCGCGAATATTACGCCTACACGTTTTATAAATGCATCACGGAGGCCGGCTGCCGCGGCTTCATGACCTCCTACAATCCGATGAACGGGGTGCCGATGACCATCCACCCGCTGATCCGGGAGATGGCGCTCGCCGAATGGGGCCAGGACGGCATCGTCATCACGGATCAGGACGGCGCGCGGCGCCTGGTGGACGACTATCACCTTTATCCCGACCTGGCGGAGGCGGTCGCAGTATCCATCAAGGCTGGCATCACGCAGTTCCTTTCCGATGAGCTGGAAGACTCCCAGGGCGCGATCCGGGAGGCGCTGCGACGCGGGCTGCTGACCGAGGCCGACCTCGACGAGGCGATCCAGCGCAACCTCAACGTGGAGGAAAAACTGGGCCTGCTGGGTGGCGAGGATCCGTACGGCCAGATCGGCCGTGACGGTGCACCGGTGCCTTGTACGACACCTGAGGCGGCGGCCCTTTGCCGCGAGGTGACGGCCAAGTCGGTCGTATTGCTGAAGAACGACGGCATTCTGCCGCTGAAGGCCGATCGATTGAAGAAGGTCGCGCTGATCGGCCCCTACGCCGACCAGGTCCTTCAGGACTGGTACGGCGGTGAGATGCACCACAAGGTCACGATTTACGAAGGCCTGAAGGAGGCTCTGGGCGAGGGTGTGGAAGTGCTGCTGGAGACCAAGGACTTCGGGGGTGAGGGGCTGAAGAAGGCGGCCGAGGCCGATGTGGCGATCGTCGTCGCCGGCAACATCGCGGCGCCCTGCCTGGACGTCCAGCGCGGCGGTGCGGAGATCGGCTGGGGCAAGTCGATGATCGTCCAGGATGGTATGGAGGAGGTGGACCGTCAGTCCCTGGAATTGCCGCACGAGGATATCCTGCGCCTGGTCTACCAGGCCAATCCGAATACGGTTTTATTGATGGTCACGACCTTCCCCTATACGATCCGCTGGTCCAAGGACCATCTCCCGGCCATCGTGGCGATGACCCACGGCAGCGAGGAGATGGGCAATGGCATCGCCGACGTGCTTCTCGGCAAGGTCAATCCCGCCGGCCGCCTGACCCAGACCTGGCCGGAAAGCATCTACGACCTGCCGCCCATCATGGACTTTGACCTGACCCATGGCCGGACGTATATGTACAGCAAGGCGAAACCGTTGTTCTGCTTCGGGCACGGCTTATCCTATACTTCCTTCAAGTATGGCCGCATGACGGTGTCGGACGGCGCGGACGGCGTGTTCCTGGTGTCCGTCGACGTGACCAACACCGGCGCCGTGGACGGCGAAGAGGTCGTGCAGGTCTATGTCCAGTATCCTGGATCGAAGGTCGTGCGGCCGCAGAAGCAGCTGCGCGGCTTCCGGCGCGTCTCCATTCCCGCCGGGCAGACCCTGCGCGTCGAGATTCCCGTCGCGGCGAAGGACCTGGCCTACTGGTCCCCGGAGCAGCACGACTGGGTTGTCGAAAAGGGCCGCGTCCGCTTCCTCGCCGGTGCCTCCAGCGCCGACATCCGCTGCCGTAAGGCCCGCCGCATCCACTGATCGTCCGCCAGGTGCAAAACAGCCCATCCTTGCACCTGCAAAGCACAAAAATGAGGGTCCAAGGTGCAAATACGGGCTGATTTGCACCTGGACACCGCTGTCAAGCGTATGAGAAGAATACTGACCGCCATTCTTTTAGCCGTCGCCCTTCCCCTGGCACTTTGCGCCCAGGGCAAGAGCCTGCACCAACTGCAGCAGGAGTTCGTGGACCTGCGCTTCGGCATGTTCGTCCATTTCGGGCTTCCGACCTTCCAGGAAGCCGACTGGACCGATCCGGATCTGGATGCCGCCGTCTTCCATCCGGCACGGCTGGACACTCGCCAGTGGGTGGCTACTGCAAAATGCGCGGGATGCACGTTCATCTGTGTGAGCGTCAAACACCATGCGGGATTCTGTATGTGGGATACCGCCACGACCGACTACAGCGTGATGCATACGCCGCTGGGACGGGATGTGCTGAAGGAACTTACGGACGCTCTGCGCGAAGCCGGGATGCAGGTCATGTTCCACTTCTCCATCCTCGACACCCATCACCGGATCCGCCCCACGCTGCCCTTCACGCCCGAAACGACGGCTTACATCAAGTCACAGTTGCGGGAGTTGCTTACCGGCTATGGTCCGGTCAACACCATCATGTTCGACGGCTGGGATGCGCCCTGGGGCCGCATTTCCTACGAGGATGTCTCCTTTCCGGAGATCTATGCCTTCGTCAAGAGTCTGCAGCCGGACTGCCTGGTGATGGATCTCAACGGGTCCAAATATCCCAAGGAGGCGCTGTTCTATTCCGACATCCGCTGCTATGAGCAGGGCGCGGGGGAGAGGATATCGGCCAGCGAAAATCAACTCCCCGCCATGGCTTGTTATCCGCTTCAGCGGACCTGGTTCTGGAAGGAATCCTTCCCGACGGACACGCTAAAGGATGTAGATCGGATCGTGGCGGAAAATATCATTCCCTACAACAACGCCTACTGCACCTATATCCTCAACGCCGCCCCGAACCGGGATGGCCTGATCGACGCCAATGCGGCGGAAGCGATGCGGCATATCGGCCGGATTTGGAATAACACCGGCCATCTGGTGGACGTCCCGGAAGCCCCGGCCCCCATTACCGACATCAATATCGCCGTCGGCCGGCCCTGCGATTCGTCCTGGTCCGACGACATGAACCTGATGGACTTCGCCAACGACGACAATTACCATTCTTGCTGGGTTTCCAGCCCGGCCGTGGAAAGCCCCTGGTGGCGGGTGGACCTGGACTGTGAGACCCCCGTCGGGATGGTCGTCATCACCGAAGGGGAGGATAGCTGCTTGAAAGGCTATACGGTGGAATTGCTTCACGATGGGAAGTGGATCGCCGTCCATCGGGAAACGCCCGGTAGTGCCGTCCGCAGCCGTGTCCACATCAACCGCTTCCCCGTCACGAAAGCGGAATCGGTCCGGATACGCTTCACCTCGTACGAAGGACTCCTGTCCGTCGCCGAGATTGGCGTCTATTCTCCCTATCGGGATTAAAGTTTCCTAGAAATATTTGTTCTCTTCCTTGTAGAGCGCGAGGAAGATGAAGATTAGGATGGTAAAGGACCAGAGGGAGGAGCCGCCGTAGCTGAGCAGCGGCAAAGGGATGCCGATGACAGGCATCAGGCCGATGGTCATGCCGATGTTGATGAAGAGGTGCATGAAGATGATGCTGGCGACGCAGTAGCCGTAGATGCGCGAGAAGCCCTCGCGACATCGCTCGGCGTCCAGGATGATGCGTGCGATCAGGAAAGTGTACAGCAGGATCACCACCAGGCAGCCGACGAAGCCCCATTCCTCGCCCACGGTGCAGAAGATGAAGTCCGTGCTCTGCTCCGGCACGAAGCCGTAGGTCGTCTGTGTCCCCTGCAGGAACCCCTTGCCGAAGAGACCGCCCGAACCGATGGCGATCATCGACTGGTTGACGTTGTAACCCACGCCCGCCGGGTCTTCCTTCATGCCCAGCAGCACCTCGATGCGCTTGCGCTGGTGGTCCTGCAGGACGTCGTTGAAGATGAATTCCGTGGAATAGATCATGACCAGGCCCCCGAGGAAGGCGATGATGGCCGCCCAGCGCGAGAACTTCCGCTCCCGGTAGGCCTTCAGCATCAGCGGGGGCATTGCCAGCAGCGTCATGCCGACCAGCACGTACATTGGCTTGACCTTGGCGAAGAAGCCGGCCGGTTCCTCGCCGCCCGCCCACTGCCAGATCTTGGGCAGGAAGATCAACAGGAGGAACAGGGGCGCTTCCCGGATCAGCCAGCGCCGCAGCAGTTTGTTTTCCGTGCAGTAGCAGAAAGAAACGGAGGCGGTCAGCAGCAGCGCCGCCGCGTAGGGCGAGACGGTCAGGGTCAGGATAAACAGGAGGATGATCAGTCCGATACAGGCGATGAACCAGCCGGAAAATCCCTCCCGGTACAGAACGAAAATGAAACCGACATAGACCAGCGCCGAGCCGGTCTCGCTCTCTGCCACGATGGTCAGCATCGGGATGGCGATGATGGCCGCGACCAGCAGCAGATGCTTGAAATTGGACAGCTTGAAGCCCTGGCGGCTCATCACGGCCGCCAGCAGCAGGGAAGTGGTGATCTTGGACACCTCCGCCGGCTGGAAACTGACCGGTCCGAATTGGAACCAGGACCGCGAACCCTTAACTTCGCTTCCCAGGAAGATCACGGCCACCAGGAGGAAGAGGATGAGCACGTAGGTCGGCACGGAAATGACCTCCCACAGGCGTGGATTGAACAAAAACAGAATCAGGGTTCCCAGTCCCAGGCCGCTCAGGATCCAGACGAACTGCTTGCCGCTGCGGGTCGCGAAGTCCAGGATGCCTGCCGTCTCACTGGCATGCGAGGAGGCGTAGATGTTGAGCCAGCCGATCAGGACCAGCAGCAGGTAGCAGATCACCAGCTTCCAGTCTACGGTTTGCCTGAGGCTTCTTTTGGAGGAATTGACCATGGCCGGCTAATCTTTTTTGACTCTTGACATCAGGTTGCCCTGGAGGACCCGGTCCTCGACATACTTGCGTTCCGGCCGAATCTCTCCGGTCAGGTATCTCTCCACGAGCAGGGATGCGATCGGGCAGGCCCAAGTCGCACCGAAACCTGCATTCTCGATGTAGGCCGCCACGGCGATCTTCGGATCGTCCTTGGGCGCGAAGCAGATGAACACGGAATTGTCGGCGCCGCGGGGATTTTGGGCGGTGCCGGTCTTGCCGCACACGTCCTTGCCAGGGATGGCCGCCGCGAAGGCGGTACCGCCGGCCGAGCCGCCCCCGTTCACCGCCATGTACATACCCTGTACGGCCAGCTTGAAGTAGCTGGAATCCACCTTGGGATAGACCCGCTCCTTGTATTTGGGATCGATCTCGATGCCGGGGGAGTCCTTGACGATGTGGGGGATGTAGTAGAAGCCGCGGTTGGCGACGGTCGCGCACAAGTTGGCCAGGTGCAGCGGCGTCACGCCGATCTCACCCTGGCCGATGGACAGGGAAATGATGGTCGTGAACTTCCAGCCCTTCTTGCCGTAGACCTTGTTGTAGTAGTTGGACGTCGGGATGTTGCCGCCAAGTTCGGCCGGGAAGTCGCTGCCCAGCTTGTGCCCGAAGCCGAAACTGGAGACATAGTCCCGCCAGACGTCGAAGGCGTCCTGGATGGAGTCGTATTTCTTGTTGTCCAGGATGTTGCGGAACACGTAGCAGAAGTAGCCGTTGCAGGAGGTCGCGATGGCGTCCAGCAGCGCCAGCGGGGAAGCGTGGCCGTGGCAGCCGAGCCGCCGCCCGTTGCCGTAGGGGAAGCCGTGGCTGCAGGGATAGCGGTCGGAGGGCTTCAGCACCCCTTCCTGGAGACCGATCAGGCCGTTGACCAGCTTGAAGACGGAGCCCGGGGGATAGGAGGCCTGCACGGTGCGGTTGAACATCGGCTTGTAGGGGTTCTTCACGATCTCCGAGTAATGCTGGCTGATGTCTGCCAGCACATCCACGTCGATACCCGGACTGGAAACCATCGCCAGGATTTCGCCCGTGGCGGGCTCGATCGCGACGACGGAGCCGACCTTGTTCTGCATCAGTTCCTGCCCGTACTGCTGGAGTTCCGCGTCGATGGTCGTGACGATATCCTTGCCGGGGACGGCTTCCTTGTCCATTTCGCCGTTCATATAGGCGTTCTGGATCTGGTTGTGCGAGTCACGAAGGTAGATGTGGTAGCCCTTTTCGCCCTTCAGGTCGTTCTCCCGGGCCGCCTCGATGCCCGTCTTGCCGGCATAGTCTCCGCTGCGGTATTCGCCCGGATGCTTCTTGATGAAGTCGGCGTCCACCTCGGATACATAGCCCAGCAGGTTGCCGCCCGCGTTGAAGGGATAGCTGCGGATGGAACGCATCTGGCCCCGGAAGCCGGGGAACTTGTATTGCAGTTCGGCGAACTGCATGTAAGTCTCCGGCGGAATCTTCTTGAGCATCACGACGGTCTGGTAGCCGATGCGGCTGCGGTTCTTGCGATACTCGGCCATCTTCTCCCGGATCAGGTCGGGGCTCACGCCCAGGGAGGAAGCCAGCTGGACCGTGTCGAAGGGCTGCACTTCGCGCGGGGTGACCAGGATGTCGTAGGAAACGGTGTTGCCGACGATGATCTTGCCGTTGCGGTCGTAGATGATGCCGCGGGTGGGGTAGATCACGTCATAGACCATCGAGTTGTTGGACGCATCCCGCTTGTACTTGTCGTTGAGGATCTGGATGACGAACAACTTGATGATCAGCACGCCGGCTGCCACACCGAGTCCGATGAGAAGCTTGGTCGTGCGGTTGTTCATAGGTCGTGGTCATTGGTGGCCAGGGCCCTGGACAGGAGGATGGCCAGCAGCCAGCCCGCGACGAGGGAGACGCCGAAGCGGAGCGCGTTGAAGGAGAAAGAGCGGGTCGCCGCACCGTCGGCCCAGATGTAGAACAGCAGGAAGAGGGTCTGCGACATCACGATGGCGACGGACATCTTGCCAAAGCCGTGCTTGCGGAGCGAAATGTCCTCCTTGCGCGCGAAAAACTCGCTGCCGAAGACCAGGTAGATGATGCCCTTGCGGGCGAGCGCGACGGGCACGAGTGCCAGCGCGTTGAGGCCGATGACACCTTCTGACAGCCAGTCGACCGCCAGACCGGAGACGAAGGCCAGGATCATCGCGAAAATGGTCCCGAAGCGGATCGGGAGCATCAGGATCATCACCGGAAGGACGGAGAGCGTGACGTAGGGGGACAGGTTGAGGTAGTTGCTGATCAGGATTTGCAGGATCAGCAGCAGGAAATACGTCAGGAAGTAGTGGTTGCGTCTCATTTCTCTTCCGGGCTTTCGAGTTTTTCAAGATTGATGATCTCGTCCCGGCCGATGTTCTCGGCGACGGTCACGAAACGCAGGGCGGTGAAGTTCTCGAAGAGATGGACTTCAATCTCGTTGACGGCGCCGTTGACGACGCGCGAACCGCCCGTGACGCCGAGCGGGATGTCCGGTGGGAAGATGGCCGAGTAGCCGCTGGTCCAGACCGTGTCCCCGGGATTGTACTTGAACTGCAGGGGGATTTCCTTGAGCACGGCCTTGTCCACCGAGACGCCGTCCCACGACAGGGGGCCGACCGCGCCTTCCTTCCCGATGCGGGAGCTCACGCTGATGTCGCTGTTCATGAAGGACAGTCCGTAGGAATAATGCTTGTCCACGGCGTCGATGATGCCGATGACGCCGCGGTTGGTGATGATGCCGGACTGCGGCCGCACCCCGTCTTCGGAGCCCTTGTTGATGATGAAGTAGTTGTGCTGCTTGTTGCGGCTGATCTTCACGATCGTGGCCGGGGCGTAGACGAAGTCGCCGTAGGCCTGGAATTCCGCGGTCAGCGAATCGCTGTAGGCCTGGTCCTCCCGGTCTCGGTATTCCTTGAGCTGCTGGTTGAGGACGGCGTTTTCCTGGGCCAGGCGTTCGTTCTCCTTGTTGAGGGAGACGTAATGGCGGAGGTTGTCGCTGCCGCCCCAGACTTTCGCCATGAAGGTGTGCGACATGCGCGAGAGCCAGAGGTTCTGGAGCTCGCTGTTGTTGCGGAGCATATTCAGCGCAGCAATCTCCAGGATGATGAAGATTGCTGCGTTGAGAATGAGGGGTCCTATTTTCCGATCCCTGGGCATTATCTCATCAGGAACGAGTAGTGGTCGGTGTTCTTGAGGGCGATGCAGGTGCCCCGAGCGACGGCGCGCAGCGGGTCTTCGGCCACGTGGAAGGGGATGTTGACCTTCTCGGTGAAACGCTGGGCGATGCCCCTGAGCAGGGATCCGCCGCCGGACAGGAAGATACCGTTCTCGACGATGTCGGAGTAGAGCTCGGGCGGCGTCTGCTCCAGCACGTGGAGGATGGAGGACTCGATCTTGGCGATGGACTTGTCCAGGCAGTGGGCGATCTCCTGATAGGTGATGGTCGCATCCACGGGGTGGGCGGTCATCAGGTTCGGACCGCGCACGACGAAGGGCTCCGGCTCCTCGTCCAGGTTCTGGATGACGGCGCCGACGGCGATCTTGACCTTTTCGGCAGTGATTTCACCGACCCGGATGTTGTGCTGCTGCTTGAGGTAATACTGGATGTCGGTCGTGAAGACGTCGCCCGCAGTGCGGATGCTGTCCTGGATCACGATGCCGCCGAGGGAAATCACGGCGATCTCCGTGGTGCCGCCGCCGATGTCGACGACCATGTTGCCCTTCGGCGCCTCCACTTCGAGGCCGATACCGAGGGCGGCCGCCATCGGCTCATAGATGAGGTAGACTTCTCGCGCACCCGCGTGCTCAGACGAGTCACGAACGGCGCGGATCTCGACTTCCGTACTGCCGGAAGGAATGCCGACGACCACCTTGAGGTTGGGGGTGAAGAGGTATTTGTGCTTCTTGTTGACACTCTTGATGAAGCCGCGGATCATCATCTCGGCCGCATTGAAGTCGGCGATGACGCCGTCGCGCAGGGGGCGGATGGTCTTGATGCCCGGATTGACACGTTCGTGCATCAGCTTGGCCTTCTGGCCGAGGGCGATGCATTTGCCGGTATTATTGTCGATCGCCACGATGCTCGGCTCGTCCAGGGCGATCACATCGTGCTGGAAGATGACGGTATTGGCGGTTCCGAGGTCGATGGCGAGTTCTTGGTTTAGGAATGAAAATGCCATATTTCGCTGTAAAAATTACGTCTGATTTGCAGATTGTAAAAATACGAATAAAAACTTAATTTTGCAGTAAATAATTTGCATGGTGGAGAAAAAAATTTACGCGGTCATCATGGCGGCCGGCAGCGGTACCCGGATGGGGAGCGAACTGCCGAAACAGTTCCTTCCGCTCGGCGGGATTCCCATCCTTCGCAGAACGATCGAAAGCTTCTCCCGGGCCTGTCCGGACGCCCGGATCGTGACCGTGCTGCCCAAGGATTCCATCCCGTATTGGAAGGAGTACTGCGCCGAGCATTTCTCCCACTGCACCCAGCTCCTGGTCGAGGGCGGCATCACCCGTTTCCATTCCGTGCGCAACGCCCTGGCAAGGATTCCGGACGGCGTGGTGGTGGCCATCCAGGATGGCGTGCGCCCGCTGGTATCCGTCGATATGATCCGCCGCATGGCGGCGCAGATGGGCAAGGTGCGCGCCCTGATTCCCGTCGTCCCGATGGTGGATTCCCTGAAAGTGCTGGAGCGGGGCGCCGACGGCGAACTGCACACGGCGGAAGGGGCCGAGGCGGACCGCGCCTCGATCTTCGGGGCCCAGACGCCCCAGATGTTCCGTTCCGAAGACCTGAAGGAGGCATACGCCCAGGCCTACGATACGTTCTTCACCGACGATGCGTCGGTCGCCCTCAGAAAAGGAATACCCCTCTCCTACATCGAAGGAGAGAGGTACAATCTCAAAATCACTACGCCGGATGATCTCCGGCTTGCGGAAGCCATCCTCAGAGTGTCTCGTTGACGGCGATGCTCCGGTTGGAATAATCCTTGACCCAGATCTGGCGCTCGAAAGCCTCGTCGAGGGCGATCATCGTGTCGGTCGCCTAGATGAACGGGATGTTCTGGATCGTGTTGAGCAGGATCTCCATCAGATGGTCGTTGTCGAAGCAGTACAGCTTCACGAGCAGGGCCGCTTTTCCGGTCACGAAATGGCATTCGACGATCTCCGGGATCTTCTTGAGCGATGCCACGACTTCCGGGTACTTGCTGTTCTCGGACAGGGTGACGCTGATGAAGGCGCACACGTTCAAACCTAGGGTGGAGGGCTTGACCAGGAGACGCGATCCGGTGATGACGCCGCTGGCTTCCATCTTCTTCACGCGCTGGTGGATGGCTGCGCCGGAGACGCCGCACTCGCGGGCGATCTCCAGGTAGGGCATGCGGGCGTTGTTTACCAGGAACGAAAGGATCTTCTGGTCCGTCTTGTCAATGTGGTAAGAGGTCATATAACAGGTTTAAGGTTTTATTTCTTGGGATACCGTCTCTTGGACCGGGCCGTCGGGTCCGAACTGTTTACGATGGCCAGACACTCTTCTTCGGTCAGGGTGGATGCATCCTTCCCCTTCGGGAGCTTGTAGTTCTGTCCGTCGCGCTTGAGATAGGCTCCGTAGCGGCCGTTCAGGATGGAAATGCCGCTGGTGGGGAATTCCCGGATGACCGCGTTGACGGGGGTCTTGGCGAGTTCGGCGGCGATCAGGGTCACACACTCTTCCTCGGTAATCTTCATCGGATCCTTGCCGCGGGGCAGGGAAATGTTCCTGTCGCCGTACTTGAGATAGGGTCCGAACTTTCCTTTGTGGATGATGATGTCCGTGCCGTCGAGACTGCCGGCCTTGCGGGGCAGTTCGAAGAGCTTCAGGGCTTCTTCCAGGGTGATGTTCTCGATCAACTGGCCGCGGTCGAGGCTGGCGAACTGGCGCTTCTCGACGGGACCTTTCTGGACGTAGGCGCCGAACTGGCCGAACTTGGCGACCAGTTCTTCTCCGTCCGGAGCGACGCCGAGCACCCGCTGTATGCGGTTGAACTGGCGCTCCTTGAGCGCTTCATCGACCGTCGAATGGAAGGGCTTGTAGAAGTCACGGATGACTCCGCTCCACTGGAGCTCGCCCCGGGCAATCCGGTCGAACTCTTCTTCCACGCCGGCCGTGAAGTCATAACTCATGATCGAAGGGAAATTCTTGACCAGGTAGTCGGATACGATCATGCCGATTTCCTGCGGAAGCAGCTTGCTCTTTTCGGCGCCGACCGTTTCGGTCCGAGATTCCCGGGTGATGACGTCCCCCTTCAGGACGAGGTTGGTCACGGGGTATTTCACACCTTCCTTGTCGCCCTTGACGACATAGCCGCGGCTGGATGTCAGAGTGGCGATGGTAGGATTGTAGGTCGAAGGACGGCCGATCTCCAGCTCTTCCAGTTTCTTGATCAGGGTGCCTTCGGAATAACGGGCGGGAGGTGCGGTGAACTTGCATTCTGCGGTGACGCCCTTGGCTTCCAGGATGTCCCCGACCTTCATCTCGGGCAGGATCACGCCCTCTCCATTCTCATCCTCCTGGTCCATGTAGACCTTGAGGAAGCCGTCGAACAGGATCTGGGTGGCCAGGATGCCGTAGATCTCGCTCCGGCGGTCGGAACGCACTTTGATGGAGGTGCTCAGGGTCTTGGCCTCCGTCATCTGGGAGGCGATGGTCCGCTTCCAGATCAGGTTGTAGAGTTTCTGCTCCTGCGCGGTGCCGTTGATGGTGGTATTCTCAATGAAGGTGGGGCGGATGGCTTCGTGGGCTTCCTGCGCACCGCGGGTGCGGGTCTTGTACTGCCGGGGATGGGAATATTCCGCGCCGAAATTCTCGATGATGAACTTCTTGGAAGCGCCCAGCGCCAGGGAAGACAGGGTCACGGAATCGGTACGCATATAGGTGATCAGACCACGCTCGTACAGGGCCTGCGCCACGCGCATCGTCGTGCTGACGGGGAAGTGCAGGACGCGCCCCGCTTCCTGCTGGAGAGTGGAAGTCGTGAAGGGAGCGCCGGGATGGCGTGCATTCTCCTTGGCTTCGATGCTGGCGATGGAATAGACGGCGCCGATGCTGTCACGAAGGAACTGCTCGGCCTCTTCGAGGGTGTCAAAACGGCTGTCCAGGGTCGCCTTGACCTTGACCGTGGCGGGCATCCCCTGCGGGTGGAAGATGGCCTCCACGCGGTAGAAGGGCTTGCTCTTGAAGTCCATGATCTCCTTTTCCCGGTCTACGATCAGGCGGAGTGCGACGGACTGGACGCGGCCGGCGGAAAGCTGCGGCCGGATCTTGCGCCAGAGGACGGGGGAGAGTTCGAATCCGACCAGGCGGTCGAGCACGCGCCGGGCCTGCTGGGCGTTGACCAGGTTCATGTCGATCTGGCGCGGATGCTCGATGGCGTCGAGCACCGCCGTCTTGGTGATCTCGTGGAACGCGATGCGCCGGGTCTTGGCGGGCTCGAGTTTCAGGGTCTCGGCCAGATGCCAGGATATGGCTTCTCCTTCGCGGTCTTCATCGGACGCGAGCCAGACGGTCTGCGCGTTCTCGGAAAGCTTCTTGAGTTCCGCCACGACTTTCTTCTTGTTGGAAGGCACGACGTACTCCGGCGTGAAATCGTGTGCGAGGTCGACGCTCAGGTTGTTCTCCTGAAGGTCGCGTATATGGCCGATGCTGGCTTTGACCGTGTATTGTTTCTTGTCCAGGAAGTTCCCGATGGTTTTGGCTTTTTCGGGAGACTCGACGATGATTAAATTCCCCTCCATATCTTCACATTTTTAAATTCATTTTGCAAAGAAAATCACAATCGGTCGAATTTTCAAAATTTAATCGTTAAATTTGTATTTCATAGCAATGATGCGTCAAGCAATGAAAGACGAAACGAAAAAGAAAATAGCCAAGTGGTTCTGGATTCTGGTGACGGTGCCTTTCGCCATCCTGCTGCTGATGCTGCTCGTCGTGTGGCTCTTCGCGAAGATCCCTTCGTTCGAGGAGCTGGAGAACCCGGACAGCAAGCTGGCCACCCAGGTGATCGCCGAAGACGGAGAAACCCTGACCACCTTCCACATCGAGAACCGGACCTTTGTCACATACGAGGATCTTTCCGAGCATCTTGTCCACGCGACGATCGCGACGGAGGACGCCCGTTTCTACCGCCATTCCGGCATCGACTTCAAGGGTCTCGCCCGCGTGCTGTTCAAGACCCTGCTGATGAACAAATCCAACCAGGGCGGCGGCTCGACCATCACCCAGCAGCTCGCCAAGACCCTCTATCCCCGTAAGGAACTCAACAGCAAGATTCCCGGCTGGAACAAGGTGCAGATGGTGTGGATCAAGTTGAAGGAATGGATCACGGCCGTCAAGCTCGAACGGGAATACACCAAGGAGGAGATCCTGTACATGTATCTCAACGCCATCTTCTTCGGCAGCAACGCCTACGGCATCAAGGCTGCCTCGGAGACCTTCTTCGACAAGGCCCCGGCGGACCTGACTGTGGAAGAGAGCGCCACGCTGGTGGGCATGGTCAACAAGTCGACCCGTTACAATCCGGTCATCAATCCCGACAAGTCCCTCGCCCGCAGGAATTTCGTCATCTCCCAGATGGAGAAAGCGGGCTACCTGACCAAGGCCCAGCGCGACTCGATCCAGCAGATTCCGATCGAACTGTCCTATCAGATGCAGGATCACAATTCCGGTTACGGCCCGTATTTCCGCGACATGCTGCGCCGCGTGATGAACGCCAAGAAGCCGCGCCGCTCGGACTATCAGTTCCGGGAGGATTTCTCCGCCGACTCCCTGCTCTGGGCGACGGACGACCTGTACGGCTGGCTCAACAAGAACACCAAGGCTGACGGTACGCCTTACAACCTCGACAAGGACGGTCTGAAGATCTATACGACCATCAACTACAAGATGCAGCGCTATGCCGAAGAGGCGGTCGCCGAGCACCTCGGCACCGAACTGCAGAAGGCGTTCAACAACGAGCTCAAGTACAAGCGCAACGCTCCTTTCGCCAATGACGTGGACCAGGAGACTTCGGACCTGCTGATGGTCCGGGCGCGCAAGTGGAGCGACCGCTACCGGCTGATGAAAAAGGCCGGCGTTCCCGAAGCCGAGATCCTGAAGACCTTCGACGAGCCCGTGCCGATGAAGATCTTCAAGTGGAACGGCAAGAAGCCCTCCGGCAAGGAGCGGGGCTTCGTGGAGATCGATACGGTGATGACGCCGAACGACTCCATCCGCTACTACAAGGGCATCCTGCGGGCGGCGTTCATGGCCATCGAGCCCAGTTCCGGCTATGTCAAGGCCTACGTCGGCGGCCCGAACTACCGCTACTTCAAGTATGACAACTGCCGCCAGGGCAAGCGCCAGATCGGTTCGACGGTCAAGCCCTTCCTCTACACCCTGGCCATGCAAGGCGGAATGGCCCCCTGCACGCAGGTGGTCAACATGTACCAGTCCTTCATCAACGTGGACGGTTCCGTCTGGACGCCCCGGAGTACGGACAAGTCCGACTGGATTGGGCGGACGGTGACCCTGCAGTGGGGACTTTCGCAGAGCTCCAACAACATCTCCGCTTACCTGATGAAGCAGTTCGGCCCGGACGCCCTGGTCCAGATGATGCGCCAGATGGGCATCTACAGCTTCCTGGATCCGGTCAATTCCCTCTGCGTCGGCGCGGCGGACATCTCCGTCTATGAGATGGTTGCGGCCTACAACACCTTCCCGTCCAAGGGCGTCTATGTCACGCCGATGTTCGTGACCCGCATCGAAGACAACCAGGGCAACCTGCTCAGCGAGTTCACCAACAAGAAACGGGAGGCGATCAGCGACCAGACGGCCTACCTGATGGCCACCATGATGCAGGGCGTCGTCAACGGTGGCACTGCTTCCCGCCTGCGCAACCGGTACGGCCTGACCGGCCAGATCGCCGGCAAGACCGGCACGACCAACGACAACTCCGACGGCTGGTTCATCGGTTACACCCCGACCATCACGGCCGGCGCATGGGTCGGCTGCGAGGACCGGCAGGTCCATTTCAATTCGACGGCTCTGGGCCAGGGCTCCAACGCAGCCCTTCCGATCTGGGCCCTGTGGATGAAGAAGGTGCTCAAGGACGGCACGCTCGGCATCAGCGAGAGCGACCGTTTCATCGCGCCTGCGGAGATGACGATCAGCGGAGACTGTTCCAGCGTGGGCGACTCGGCCAGCGGCTCCAACAGCGAAACCGAATATTACTTTGAACAATAATACGGCTATGGGTAAGTACAAGTCGATTGCGGTTATTTACGGCAGCGATTCTTCCGAGTGGGAGGTCTCCTGCCGCAGCGGCGAATATGTTGCGTCGCGCATGGATGAAACGGCATACGACATCTATGAAATCTTCGCCCGCTTCGGCAAGTGGGACCTGGTCGCGATGCGCAAGCGCAACTCGATGCGGGTGACTTTCTCCGAGGGGGCTCAGCCCGAGGTGGACAAGAGCGATTTCTCCGTCAAGATTTACGGCGAAAAGGTGAAGTTTGACTACGCCTACATCGTCCAGCACGGTTTCCCCGGAGAGACGGGCCACCTGCAGGGCTATCTCGAGATGCTCGGCGTGCCGTTCAGCAGCTGCTCCGCCTTTGTGTCTTCGGTGGTGTTTGACAAGTATGCCTGCAAGAGCTATGTCCGCGGCGCCGACCCGGTCAAATGCGCCCCCGAGCTGTTCATCCGCAAGGGCGACGACGTGGAAGCGGTCGCGCGCAAGGCCGCCGAAACCCTGACCTTCCCCGTATTCGTCAAGCCCACCAACGGTGGATCGAGCTTCGGCATCACCCGCGTCACGGAGCCGGAAGCGCTTCCGGAGGCGATCCAGTTCGCCTTCTCCGAAGGTGCAACCGTCATCGTCGAGCAGGGTGTGAAAGGACGCGAACTGACATGTGCGGCATACTCCGACGACGGGGGCGTGAAGTCCCTGCCGGTCATCGAGATCATTACGGAGAACCCCTATTTCGATTACGACGCCAAGTACAACGGCAACAGCCGCGAAGTCTGCCCCGCCGAAATCCCGGAGGAACTGGAGCAGCTGGTGCGCCGCACGACGGAGCGCCTGTACGCGCGCCTGGGCTGCAGCGGTGTCGTGCGCATCGACTACATTGCCGCGGAGGACGGGCTCTATTTCCTGGAGGTGAATACCATCCCGGGAATGACCAGTGCGTCGCTCGTGCCCAAGATGGTCCGTACCGCGGGCATCAACATGACCGATTTCCTGACCGACATCATCGAGCATTCCTGAAGCCCGGATGCTTCTTAAGGACTTTATAAATGAAAGCGTCGCCTCCCTGCGGGACCTGTACCCCGAGAAGGAGGCGCGCAGCATCGTGCTGATGCTCTGCGAGGCCGTGCTGGGCGTGCAGCGTTATACGCACCTGATCGAGCCGCAGACGGAGGTCCCGGCTTCCAGGGAAGCGGTTCTGTCGGAGGCGATGGAGCGGCTGCGGGCCGCCGAACCGGTACAGTACGTGACGGGCGTGGCCTCGTTCTGCGGCCACGATTTCCGTGTGACGAAAGATGTCCTGATCCCGCGTCCCGAGACCGAATGCCTGGTGCAGGAAGCCTGTGCTGCGGTCGAAGCGTTGGAAAGGATGCGTCTGGCTGCCGGCCGTGCCGGCGAACCCCTTCGGATCCTGGATCTCTGCACCGGGTCCGGCTGCGTCGCCTGGTCGATGGCCCTCGCGCTGCCGGGCGCCCGCGTGACGGGGGTGGACGTATCCGAAGAAGCTTTGGCGGTGGCGCGCGGGCAGGAATTCGGCCGGACGTTGCGCCGTGCCGGAGCCCGGGCGCCGGAATTCATCCGGATGGATATCCTGGACCCGGGGGCTTCGCTTCCCGAAGGAGCTTTCGATTTGGTCCTTTCCAATCCGCCCTACATCCTGGAGTCCCAGAAAGCCGCGATGCGGCGCAATGTGCTGGATTATGAGCCGGCCCTGGCGCTCTTTGTCCCGGACGAAGATCCCCTGTTGTTTTACAGGGCCATCGCGCGCTGGTCGAAGCACTGTCTCGCCCCCTGGGGCCGGGGCTTTGCGGAGATCAACGAGGACCTGGGGCCGCAGACACGGGCGCTTTTCATCGCGGAAGGCTTCTCCCGCGCGGCGGTCCGGAAGGACTTTTTCGGAAAAAACCGCCTGATTTCCTATTGAGAAATCCCCTTTAAAGGCCGTGGAAGGCCGTTTTATGCGATTATCCGTGTTAAATTTTTTCACACGGATAGTTTTTCGTCACTTTGCAGTCAGACATTGACGAACTGAACTATGAAGACTTCAACCTTTTTGTTTGTCGCGGGCGCGCTGCTTTGCCTGGCCGCCTGCGAGCGCCCGGCTCCGGCGCCCGAGGATCCGGCCGGGCCGATCCCTCCGCTGACCCTGAAGGGGGTTGCGCAGCTCTTTTCATCCCTTCCTCTTTCCTCCGACCACGTCCGGGAGGTGCGGGATGCCGTCATTTCCTCGTCAGAGGGCGGATACGATGAGGAATACATGATGTGCGACCTGTTCGAGGCGCCGGGTTCGGGCGTGGGGTCCGGTACCGGCGGGACCCGCTCTTCTGCGTATGCCCATCCCTTGCGGGACCTGATCCGCGACTGCCTGTCCGAGCGGGTCCGCACCCGTTCCGGAGAAGACGGAGATGCGGCCGTGGAAGCGTTTGTGGAGGCTTTGGCCGCCTCCGGGATGCAGATTTACTGGCCCTATTCCGAGAAATGGGACGGAAAAACGATGCCCGTCATCACCTTCGATCCCGAGTCCGCGGCGCTGGCGAACGTGGGGTATGAACCCCGGGTGGATGCGGACGGGACGGTGACCGTACGCGAGATCCTGGTGGATGAGGGGCTGGCGCAGAAACGCCCCGTCTGGGTGGTCAATGCCAACGATGACAGCGGTTACGTGTCGCTGGAGCAGCTGCGCCGGCAGGATCCGGAGTGGGGGAAAGGCGGGCGCGTGATCATCGGCGAGGCTCCTACGCGCGCCGGTGGTGTTCGGGACGGCGGTCCAGGGGATTTCCGTACCCTGATCCTGAAGGATTTCACGATGAAACAGCACTATGACAGCTGGTTCCGCGGAGCCTCGGAGTTCTGGGTCAAATGCGGCTCCGTCCAGGGTTTCACCGCCTCGACGGAGGCGGAACTGCGGCTCTTCTCTCCGACCGTCACGGATTTTATGATATCCGTCAAGAGGAATCAGCTGGAGGAGACCCTGCCCTTCGATGCCGTCATCATTTCCGACTGGACGGAGCAGCTGGACAGTTTCGCGTTCATGATCGTCGAGGATGACGGCGGGACGCGGACCAGCTGGAAGGTGGATGCCATCGTCAAGGTGCAGTCCAAGGCCTACGGAATCAACCTTGAAATACCCTATAACGAGCGGGATGACATCGTCTGGCGCGGATCCCTCAGCAGCCGCTATTTCGAGCGTTATGTCGGCGACGTCATCCACTTCGGCGGCGTGGACGTCACCTTCGAGCTCCGCTGACCGGTCGGGATCAGGCAAGGGTGCGGATGATGTCGTCGGAGACGAAGAAACAGTCTTCGGGGATGCGGAGGCGCTGGTCTGCGGCCGGGACCAGGGCGCCTTCATCCATCAGGGCCTGAAGGGTGGATGGATCGCAGTGGGCGCGCAGCCACGCTTCCGGCAGTCCTTTGTCCGTCCGCAGGCCCAGCATCAGGGTTTCGACCGTCGCGTCCTGTTCCGTCAGGGTCTCGCTCGTGCGGGTCCAGTCCGCGAGTTCCTCGCTGTTCCAGCTGCGCGTCCGGACGCCGTCGAAGGAATGGGCGCCCGGTCCCAGTCCCACGTAGGGGAGCCGCTGCCAATAGGCGCGGTTGTGTACGGCTTCCCGGCCCGGAAGGGCGAAGTTGGAGATTTCATAGTGCCGGTATCCGGCTTTCGTGAGCCGACTGCAAAGCAACTCATACTGGTGCCGGCACAGGGATTCTCCGGCTTCGGCGTAGGTGCCTTGGCGCACCATTTCCGCCAGGGCGCTGCCTGGCTCGATGCTGAGCTGGTAGGCTGAGATGTGCTCCGGATGCAGCTGCAGGACCCGGTCCAGCGTTTCCGTCCATTGGGCGTCGGACAGTTGCGAAAGGCCGAAGATCAGATCCAGGCCGAGATTCTCCACGCCCGCTTCCCGAAGGATACGGACGGCCTCCACTGCCCTCGAACGGTCGTGCCGCCGCCGCATCCAGCGCAGGATTCCGTCATCCATCGACTGCACGCCCATGCTGATGCGCGTGACACCCAGGTCCAGCAGGGCGCGGACGTATTCCGCCCCTTTCGAGACGATGTCTTCCGGATTGACTTCGATAGTGAATTCCTCGAACGGTCCGGCATCCAGGTGCCGCACGACGCGCTCCAGATCCCGGATGTCCAGCACGGAAGGGGTTCCGCCACCGATGTAGAGGGTCCGCAGGCCTTCCGTTGCCGCGATTTCCTCCCACCGAGCGTCGATCTCCCGGCATACGCAATCCACAAAAAGTTTCTGCGCCCGGGCGGACTCATTCGCAGGACAGACCTCCGAATAGAAGTCGCAGTAGGCGCAGAAACTTTTGCAGAAGGGGACGTGCAGGTAGATCATCCGCCGGCCTGGACGCTTATCTGAGCAGCACTTCGGCGCTGCCGAGGAAGCTGTCCTTCGTATAGCACTCGACGGTGTAGATGCCCTTCTCGTAGGTCGGGATGTCGTTGAGGTAGATGCTCATCTCAACCTCCTTGCCCTCGTAGTCGACTTCACGCGAGGCGGATGCCGGCATCGAGGAACCCTGATAGTTGAAGGAAACGGCGGTACCGTTGGTCAGCAGGATGCCCTCCGGATCCTTCACGCGGATGTAGACGCGTACCGGTCCTTTCGGCGCCAGGTCATTCTCGACGAGGCTGAGCGTAGTCAGCATCCGGACGACCCGGCTGCTGCGGTCGGTTACCTTGTCAGCCGCATTGTAGGGATCGAGACGGATGCCGCGGGCCTTGAGGACGGAGCCGGCGGCCACCTGGGCGCCGAGATTCTCCACCTGCTGGGTCAGCTCCTTGTTGGCCTTGCGGGACTCGGCGGCCTCTTTGCGGGCCGCGGCGGCGTCGGCCGTCAGCTTGTGGTTGAGGGTGTTGAGCGAGTCGATCTGGGTGATGTAGTTGCGCATGATGCTGCGCAGCGTGCCGAGTTCCTTCTCATACTTGCGCATCTGGGCGCGGTTGGTGGCTTCGGTCTTCTTGATGCGCTCGACCAGCTGGGCGACCTCCTCACGGGAAGAGTCGAGCTGGCTGTTGATGCTGTCGTAGTCCGAGGAGAGGCTGTCGTAATCGCTCTGCAGCGCGACGATCTGCTCCGTCAGGTCTTCCTTTTCGATCTCCAGTTCCTTGACGAGGGAACTCTTCTGGATCCAGATATAGGCCAGGGCGCCGGCCAGCAGGGCGGCTACGGCGATCAGGGCGTACATCACCTTGCGCAGGTCGGTATTCCGTTCTTTCCTTTCCCGTTCTTCGCGGTCGAGCCGCTCGAGCGGATCTTCTTTGTAGGCCATGGTGTATTCTTTTTAAATATCGTGGCGAAAATAACAAAATTCGTCCACATTACGAAAATTATTATCTTTACGGCTATGAAGTACATAGTCCGCGTTCTCAAGTATTTTGTGCTCGTCACCGTGGTGATGGCGCTCCTCCTGCTCGTCCTGGCCCTGCTGGGCTATGTGGAGAAGGATGTCGATTCGATGTTTCGCAACGGCTGGAAGTCCATCTGGCAGATTGCGCTGATGTTCCTGGTCGTCGCGGCGATCTATCCCCGTTTCGGTTTCTGCAAACGGGGTGCCATTGTGCCCGGCGCCTACGAAGACATCCGCCCGGGGCTCGTCCGCTATATGGCCGGACGGGGGTATGAGATCGAAAAAGAAGAAGGGGAGAATCTGAGCTTCCGGCTCAAATCCCCCCTCCAACGTTTCCTAAGACTGCTTTTCGAGGACCGCATCACCTTCACGCGCGACCGTGCCGGCTTCTATGTAGAGGGCCGCACCAAGGATGTCGTGCGTATTGTCTCAGGTCTCGAAGCCCTCTTCAACGGGTCTAGAACTGATAATTGATTCCGATGCCGATCCAGGGATCCGCGCTGAGGTCGGAAACGAAGCACTTGGCGAATTCGGCCGAGATGATGAAGTTCTGATTCATCGCGAGTTTGAGGCCCACGCCGCCGCTGTAGATCAGGTTTCCGGCCTTGGAAGAGTCGTAGATGAGGGTGGACTGGTTAAAAGCTGCCATCCAGGGATCGTAAACCTTCCCGTCAGTCGCCACTGTCGCCAGTTCGGCTGCCCTGTATTGCTTGGTGATGACACCGGCATCGAAGAACGGATTCACTGCCAGGTAGAAGTACTGCTTGAGGAACTTGAAGCTCACGAGCTTGATGCGGAGCTCCGTGTTGACCCAGGCGAGACCTTCCGCGAGGACGCGGTTCTCCCGCAGACCCCGGATGGTGTTGGAGGAGCCGAAGCCCTCGGAGATCATGTTACGCTGGACCAGGAGCGGCACGTTCTGGATCATGTAGAAGGGCGTTTCTCCGGCGATGGTCTGCTGCCAGGCCAGACGATAGGCGAAGACAGGCTGCCCGGCCTTGATGAAATGGATGGGAAGGCTGAGGTAGTTGCGGAAATAGGCGCAGGCTTTCAGATAGCGCTGACCCAGCACGTTGCCGTTCAGGTAGGCCTCAGCCCAGATGCCGCGGTTGGGCGCCGCTTCGATGTCGCGGGTATCGTATACCAGGCCGGCGTTGAGCTCCAGGGCCATTCCGCCTTTGGCCTCCTCTTCCTTGATGATCCCATAACGCTGATAGGTCTTGAAAAGGGTGAGATCCGTGTTGTAGTACACCTTGTCGCCGGTGGCCTTGTCCGTCACACCGTTGTCCCGCATGTCGCCCAACTGCCAGTTCCAATAGTTGATGCCGGCCGCCCAGTTGAGATGGGGAACTATCTGTCCCTGCACGTTGGCAAGGCCGCGGAGCATCTTGCGGCTCATGCCGTAGTAGTTAACATTTGTGCCATTGTAGCTCATGTCCCGGTTGAACCAGATGTCATAGTTCTGGACGGAAGCCGGGCCGTTGAAGCCCCAGAAGCTGTACAGCGGATCATCCACGTATGTAAGAGACGCGTTGATGCGCATGTCGGGGATCAGGTACTTGGAGTCGTAGGCCAGGTACAGGCGCATACGGTGGCTGTGGGTGAAGTAGGAGGCTTCCCAGCTGATCTTGTGGAGGGGATCCGGATAGGTGGAACCGTCTCCGTAATAATATACATCCCCGAAAGCGCCGGCCTGGAAACCGTTGTCCACGGAATAGGTCGCGGTAGGCAGGACGCCAAGGCTCCAGCCGGTCTTCATCTCTTTTTCTTCCTGAGCCAGGGCGCTCGCGCACACGAGGGTGCAGAGGATCAACAATACAATCTTTTTCATTAAGCGTAAGTCTTGATTAGTGTTTTAATTATATGTGGCGCCAAAGATAAGCATTTTTCCGTTTATTTGAGGAAAACCTCTATCACCGGGACTTCCACATCCGGTTTCAGGACCGGCGTGTAAAGGAATTCCTTGTCGAACTTGATCTCCGATCCGTCGTGGAGGAACTGGGCATAGGCGATCCTGTCTGCGAACGCAATCCTGAGTTGGCCCAGGGGATAGTCGATCAGGTGGACGTATAGCCGGTTTTTCTCCGGATTATAAGTCAGCAGGGTCCTTTCAGGCGCCGGGATATCTTCCGGTGCCGCCGTGCAGCCGTAGATGGAGCGGCTGTTGGCGTGCATCCATTTCCCGATGCCTTCCAGACGGTCCTGAGCCCGCTGATCGAATTCGCCGCGCGCCGTGGGACCGACGTTGAGCAGGAGGTTCCCTTCCTTGCTCACTGTCTCGATCAGGAGTTCCAGCAGCTGCGGGACGCTCTTCCAGGTGGCTTCGTCGCGGTGGTAACCCCAGGATCCGGAGAAGGTCTGGCAGGTCTCCCAAGTGGCTTTTTCACCGTCCCAGGTAGGGCAGGAGGCCACTTTCGTCTGCTCGGGGGTCAGGATGTCCCAGCCGCCCTTTACGTCCTTCAGGTCCAGCCGGTCATCGACGATGATGCCGGGCTGGAGCGTCCGGGCGAGTTTGAGCAGGCCTTCGGAATCCCAGTCGTCGCGCCCCTTTCCGTTCTCACCGGGGAAGGAGAAGTCGAACCAGATGATGTCGATCTTGCCGTACTGGGTCAGCAGTTCGGTGACCTGGTCCTTCATATATTGGCGGTAGACGTTCATGTCCTTGCCTTCATTGAGTTTGGCATAGTCCTCCGGCGTCCCCTTGTCGATGCGCTGGGGATGGCAGCGGTCGATGGTGTAGTCCGGATGGTGCCAGTCCAACAGGGAATAATAGAAGCCGACCTTCAGGCCTTCGGCCCGGAACGCATCCACGAATTCCCGGATCAGGTCGCGGCCGCACGGAGTGCTGGTACACTTGTAGTCCGTGTATTTCGAGTCCCACATGCAGAAGCCTTCGTGGTGCTTGGAGGTCAGGACGACGTATTTCATGCCGGCCTCCCTGGCCATCCTGGCCCATTCCTTCGGATTGAACAGGTCCGGGTCGAAATGGTCGAAGTACTTCTGGTAATCCTCGTTGGTCAGGCGCTCCTTGTTCTTGACCCATTCGTGCCGGGCCGGCATGGCATAGAGTCCCCAGTGGATGAACATGCCGAACCGGGCGTCGGTCCACCATTTCATGCGCTCGAGTTTTTGCTCCCGGGTCTCGGTGGAGGGGAGGGTGAATTCCGGAGCGGGTGCCGGCGCCTCTGCTTTTTTGCGGTTTTTCTGGGCCTGGGCGGCCTGCGGCAGCAGCGTAGTGCAGATCAGTCCTGCGATGAGGAGGGTTGCGATTCTTTTCATATTGTCTGGGTTATTGTTTTACTTGGATGAGGAAGGACTCCCGCGCCCCGTCCGGGGCGATGGCGACGACCATCGCTTCTCCGGCCTGAATGCCGGTGACGGTGTGCGTGGCGGGATCGAAGGAGATGAAACGGTTGTTGTAGGCCCATTCTTCATGGCTCAGGGAAATGTCGTAGGCATCCAGGGTCTCCCAGCGCTCGACTTCCTTCAGGCGGGGGCGGATCCGGGCTTTAGCTCCGGCTTGCAGGACTATGGGCTGGAGGTGGAAACTCCGGCTGTGTCCGGCGCCGACGCGCCTAAGATTCAGGATTTTATGGCCCTTTTCGAGGGTAGCGACCTCGAAGCAGGGCCGGTCTGTGCCTTCGCGCGTCGCAGGTTCCGTGTCGAACATTTGCACGCGCGCGAAGGTGGGCGTATAACAGTAAGTGGTAATCTCCCAGAGGCCGTCCTGCGCGAGCTGGGTGTCGCGGTGGATATGGCCGGCCATGCAGAAGAGGATCGGAACGCCTCGGGCCTTAGCCGCTTCCCGTATCATCGGGAATGATTTCTCGTAGTGCTGGTCGTATCCGGGCCACCAGATGGGCGCATGGCTGAAAAGCAGAAGAGACCAGCCGGGTTTCAGGGTTCCGATGGCCTCGTCACATACCCACTGCCGCTGGACCTTGCCCACACCGTATCGCGTACTCATGGCCTTGTTTTCATCGGTGACCTTGTCGTGGGTGTCCAGGATGAGGTAGCGCACGCGGGCCTTGCCGTCGTCAAAGAAATAATAGCAGGCCCCGGAGTCCGCTTCGTTGGTGACGGCGGCTCCCGGGCGGAATGCCTTCAGGCGTTCGGCCGTCTCAATCTGGTTCAGGGTGGTGCCGGTGCCTTCTTCGCCGGGCCGCACGCGGCGGCTGAAATCGTGGTTGCCCCGTATGTTATAGACCGAGGCGAAACGGCTGATCTGCTCCTCGATCTGGCTCTGCATCGCCCAGGCGCTGTCCGGATCGGCATAGCGGGCGACGGCGTCTCCGCCCCATATCACATAAGGAATTCCCTCCGCGCGGCAAATGGGCTCGAACAGGGCCGGCTGCTCCGGATCGGAATCCGGGAAATGGGTGTCCGTGAAATAGATGAAACGGGTGCTGTCGTCTCGGCAGGCGGTGCAGGCCAGAGCCAGGACGGCCGTACAAAGCGGCAAAAGGGTTTTGCGCAGGGCGGAAGAAAGACTCATCGGGCAGTGTTATTCGTTGCGGTATGTAAAGTTACAAAAATTTGCAAATATGAAAATAATGACTACCTTTGCAGTCCCAATGAGGGTATAGCTCAGTTGGTTTAGAGCGCTTGCTTGACAGGCAAGAGGTCCTCAGTTCAAATCTGAGTATCCTCACAACGCATTTCGAAGCACTTACGTCGGACGTAGGTGCTTTTCTTTTTTTAAACAAATTGCTACCTTTGTAATCTTAAAACATTACCATTCGAAATCTAGTTGACACCATGAAATACACAAAGATAATCGTTGCCGTTCTGGCGCTTTTCGCACTTACCGCTTGTGGCGCTTCCCGTCACACCGCTTCGGATGTGAACCTCTCCGCGATTCCGGAGTATGCTTATATCCAGCCTTATTCCTTCATCGTCTGCTATGGTGACGATGGGAAGGGACGTTATGATGAGGGCGATTCCCAGAAGGCCACTTCGCTGATCAAGAATATCATCAACTCGGAGCGTTTCCCGTTCTCCGATATGATCCCGGCGGACTATGCGGGCGATAATGTGGACATGCAGAACTGGTTCCGGGCGTTCGAGGATGTCGATCCGGGGAATTACGGCCGCCTTCGCGTGCCCAAGTCCCTGCGTAAACTCATTGACGACAGCGGACTCCGTTATGGGATTGTCATTTATTCCTACGGCTACACCCAGACCAAGGTAGGCTACCAGCGCGAGAAGATAGAGAAGACGGCCGGAAAAGCCATCGACAAGGCGATCGAGTCCCTTACAGGCATCCGGGGCATCACCAATCCTTCCCAGAACTACACGGTGAGTGATCCCTATGGCAACATCATGTTTTGCGCCGTGATCGACGGGCAGACGGACCGGGTGGTGCATTTTGTCAAGGAAGTGCCGACCTTCTCTTCCCATCCGACGGAGCAAGGTTACGTCAGCGAGCTCCTGCATAAACTGTTGAAAGAGTTTATCCGTTAATCCACAATCCCTTGAACCGTTCCTTACTCGCCCTTGTGGTGGCCGGACTGCTCGCCGTTCCTGCCCATGCGCAGGAAAGCGGATTCCGTGCCTTCATCGACCGGATCGCCGGCCCGTCCCCCGAACTGGATCCGGCGGCCATCTATCAACCCAAGCCCCGCTTCCACCTCGCGCTGACGGGAGACGTCCGGCAGGCCGCCATGTCCCAGGAGAAGTCGTACCAGGTCGGCATCGGTGTGTTGGACGATAACTACAATCTGATTTATGAGGAGATCCCTGCCCGGACCCATGCCGTCCTGCAGGGGGACGTGGACAAGGCCCTGGGTGTCCAACTGGGCTACGGCAGCATGAACCTGGGCTTCAGTCAACAGATCAAAGGGAAGGGCCAGGACGATTTCTTCTCCTTCGACTATCTCTCTGCCGGCAGTGCCATCCAGGTGCAATACTTCAACCTGGCCCAGCCGGTCTCTTTCCATAATGTCGTTGGGGAAGAGGGGCATTGGGCCTATGAAAACCGGGAGGGGACCACCGAGAATCCCGGACACCTGCGTTCGTTCATCGTCGATGCCTTCTATGCGTTCAACCGCCGGACCTTCGCCTATTCCGCCGCTTACAAGGGGAACCTGTTCCAACGCTGCAGCGCTGGAAGCTGGATGTTCGGCACCAAACTGATCCTGGGAGAATTCAGCATCGACCCTTCGGAGGAAATCGCCCTCTGGACGGGCCAGCAGGCTCGGCAGACCTCCGCTCAGGTATCCTTCGGTGGCGGCTACTCCTACAATCTCGTGGCGCTGCACCGGCAGCCGACGGGAGAACGCGACAAGGGCCTGCGCAACCTGACGTTCAATGCGACATTCCTGCCCATGGTGACCCTGTTCAACCAGTTCACCTCCACGGCTTACGATCAAGAGGAAGACGGCACATATTCTGTCTTCCACAAGAGTGTGATGAACGGAAATCTTCTCGTCAATTACGTCGCCCGCGTCGGCATGGGTTGGTCACGTGACCTTTTCACGGCCAACCTTTCCGCCAGCTACGACAGTTTCTCCTACAAGGGACTTTCGGAGTTGCCCCACCAGGGCATCATCGCCCAAAGGGTGGCGACATCCGGCCATTATTACCGATGGATGGTCGCCCTGCGGCTGGGCCTGCGTTTCTAGAAATCGAATCCTATCGACAGGGCGACGGAGAATCCGGTCTTGCTGCACCACTGAGTCCCAAGCTTCATCGGGCCGATAACCGACTTCTGTCCGATCTCCGCACCGAAGGCGTATGCGGTGGGGCGGGTCCGGAACAGGTCCGCCAGCACTTCCTTGTCCTGGAGTACGCCGCCGCGCAGCGTGAGGAAGTTCTTATGATTCAGGCGGAAGCGGACGTCCATCTGGGCGGTGGCGGCATAGTTGCCGCACACAAAGAACCCCTGGCTGAATCCAAAAAACGGAAGCTGGTTGTCGATGTAACGGCTGGGCAGGGTGCCGCCGGCCGCCAGTGTGTGGATGAAATTCATACGTCCGGGCTGCTCCGTCTGCCAGCCTGCGTACACGGAGGGCTGCAGGACGACGACGGAGCCGAGGGGGATCGCAGCGGAAGCCTGCACCATCCCGACACTGTAGGGGGGAACGTCTCCTTCATAATGATCGCCGGCTTCCATTCCCTCATCTTCCAGATAAGTGGAAAAGCCGTCGAATACATAGCGCGTGTCCAGTTTGAGCCGGAAACCGCGGGTCGGGAAGTAACTCTCGTTGAACGTGTCGTAGCGGAGAGAGGCGAACGTGGAGAACCAGCGGCTGCGGAAATCCCAGCCCTGCCATTGCATCTGGTTGTCCAGGTAATTCTCGTAGGGCTCCATCTCGTAGGCGGCGCCGAAACGTACATTCCCATAGATCAGCCGGGCATCTTCGACATACAGTTCCACGCGGGAGTTCACTCCATTGTACCGCGCTTTCGAGAATACATGCTCCTGGAGTACGTCGTCCATCCGGTAGGTGAAATTCCGATAGGAGTTTTTCCAGGCGGCTCCGATGACGGGCAGTTGCGCGAGCGGCTTGTAAGAGAGGTCCAGGTCCAGCTGGGTGACCTGGCCGACCTTGAACTCCGAAACGAAGCGGAGTCCGCTCAGCCTCCGTGTGCCGATGCCCAGATGGCCGCTCAGGTACAACGCCTCGTCCAGGTCCAGGTGGACGCCGAGGCCGGCTTCGTTGGTCTGCCCTTTCTGGCAGTCGAAAATGAGCGTGTAGGGCTCTTTGTCGCCGCTGATCCGGTATGTGACCGACTCAAAAGCCTTCGTGCCGTAAAGGGCGGACAGGACCCGCTCGATCTCTTCCCGGCCGTATCTTCCGTCACGTGGCAGCAGGGCGGGGTTGATGATGTAGTCCGACTCTTTCTCCGTGACGCCTTCATAGCGGATTTTCTCCACCAGGACCTTGTGCTTGGTCAGGTCGATGGCCTGGCGGCGTTCGGTAGAGGGATCGCCCGGGACGGCGCCGACCCGTTTCGCGACCGCTTCGAAGGCCTCCTTGTTTTCCACCGCCCGGGCGTATCCCTGGGCGATGATGTCATCCACGCTGTTGGAATCGAAAGACAGCATCGTGTATCCCTTCAACTCATGCTGGAGCAGGATATCCGTGTTGCGCCGGTTGGTCTCACAGATGTCGGCGGACATCAGGGTGATGTTCTGCATGAGAAGGTTGGCCAGGCCGCCGAGGTCAGCAAGGTTGCGCGGGGTCGGCATTTCCGATCCGATGACGATGTCCGCGCCCATCGCCCGCGCGATGTCCACCGGGAAATTGTTGCGGGTGCCGCCGTCCACCAGCACCATGCCCTCCAGCCGGACAGGACGGAAATAGCCGGGAATCGCCATCGTGGACCGCATGGCATCCACCAGGCTGCCTGAAGTCCAGTTCTTTTCGTTCAGGCTGAGCATATCCGTGGCGACGCAGAAATAAGGGACCGGGAGCTCGTCAAAGGCCAGGGAATCCTGGTAGCCGACGGTGACGGAACTGAGGGTGTTCCGGACATTGTACCCGAACAGGAAGCCGTCTGGCAGGCCCATGCCGACCTTGGCCATCATCTCCTGGCTCATGTCGCCGGTACGGGTGTCGCTCTGCTCGTAGTTCTTGTTGAAGCGGGTCTGCCGGGCGATCCGGTTCCGCATGTCATCCGCGTCATAATGGAAGGGGATCGTCAGGGCGAAACGCTCCTTGTTCTGGCGGACCTTGTAAGATTGGAAACTGTCCGGGATCTTGTCAGACATCATCACGGTCCAGTCGATGGCGCGTACCAGCGAATCCAGATACGGCGCCCCGAAACCGAGCGAATAGAGGCCCGAGACCAGACCGCCCATGCTGGTTCCGCCCACCAGATCGACCGGAATGCCCATCTCCTCGATATATCGCAGGACCCCCAGGTGGGCCATGCCGCGCGCGCCGCCGCCCCCGAGTACCACCGCGACAGTAGGACGGTGCTGGCGGATCGAGTCCATCTTGGCCCGTACGCGGATAATCGCGAGCGAGTCTTCGACCGGATTGACACTCGGAGCGATAAAATGGGTCTGCGCCGTACCGAGGACGGCAGGCAAGAAAGCAAAAATCAGGACTAGAATGCGTTTGGGAAGATTCATAGTATCTTGTGGGCAATATTTCCAAAGAACAAAGATACTGTTTTTTTTGGAAATATCCGGCCGCCCCTGCGGCGGCATCACCCCTCTTCCCCCCAAAGGGAGGTTATCAAAGATTGGACACAAATGGAGTAATCCTATTGGCATGAGAATCACGGAAAAAGGGTATATTTGCATGCCGAAGAATAGTACCTAATAGCCCATGATTCAAGAAAAGCAAATAGAAATATGGGAAAAATATGGTGGTGGCCAAGTCGCTTTTGAGCATTGTTGTTCAGAGGAGGAGTGGCAAACAATGGACGATGTCAGTTCTTTTACTCGAATCAGTGGATTCCGCCAATGCGCTGAAATCATTTTGGACGATTCTCCTTTCGTAACAGAAGAATTCGTCAGGATTTTTCGGGAACGCATAACCTTCGAAGCCGAAAATAACCGTGTCGTCCAGTTTTTGGTCGAAGACCATCGGCCTCCTTTCCTTCGATCATTGATCAAATTTCATAGGAAAACAAAACGATTCCGAGAGCGATTTCTGGATTGCGTCTTATCCTGGTTCGGCAAAAAGAAGATTCGTGGAATAGTCTGTTTCTTTCACTCTGATGGCGAAGATGGGCAAGGGAAATGGGTTCCCCTCAAATTCTTCTCATCCCACGAAGAATCTGTCGTATGGGCCTTTGTTAAGTCCTATCATGAAGGAGTTGATTTCCAAAAGTATTGGCCAGTCGACAAATACTATTTAGACTTATATCGGGATAAGAAGTTGATGGATATCGATGATAGATAGTATCCGGGGTGTTATTTTGATTACGAAACCACGGAAGGCATAGTGATTGGTTCTCTTTCCTTTCGTCGCAGAGAAATGACTGTTTGCGGGGAAATAGGTGTGACGAAAGGAACGGAGACGGCTGAGCTTTCCTTTCGTGGAAAGAGAATGGCGTCATCAGTTCTCGTCGTCCTTTTTCAACGGGCTTCTGTCTCTTCCGAAGCGATGACGTACTCTGCGGCGGCGCACAAATCTTTGTAAAACTCCACCCCGAACAGATCCGTCAGCGGCTCTTTCAGGAACTGATAGACGCGGATCCCTTCCCGACGGCCCTTCTCGAAGGCGTCCTTGCAGATGCCCCAGCGGTGGAGGTTGAAGGCCAGGCCACCGCCCGTCAGCTTCGTGATGCGGATGGGATAAAGGCGGCAGGACTGGGGTTTGCGGAAAGCGCAGCCTCCGGCGAAAAAGCACTTCTCGATGGCGCAGAGGCAGTTGCCGTCGGCATCGTAATGCGTGTAGGCGCAATCCCGGTCCACGGAAGTCACCGGCGTCACGATATCCCCCTCGATGTCCAGTTCGAAGAATCCCTTTTCATCGACCGCCGCCCTGCCGACGGGCCGCATCAGCGGCGAAAAGGCAGGATAATCCCGCTCCAGCACCGGCAGTTCAGACTCCTCCAGCGGCGCCCCGCAATCTCCCTCGATGCAGCAGGCGCCCCGGCATTTTTCATAATCGCAGGCGAAATACTCCAGCACGACCTCCTCCGACACGAGGATGTCGCCGATCTGCACGATGGTTCCGAATGCCCCGCTCATTTCTGGACGATATACTCTATCTTCCCGCTTTCCGAAAGGTCGGCCAGCACGGCATCGACCGCGTCGGCGGTCAGGGCGGGAATGATGGTTTTATATTTGGATGTCAAGTCCTTGCCGTAGGAATACCGGGCGATGATCGCCTCCTGGATGGCATCCGGCCGGCCGAACTCCCAAGTTGCCTGCTTGAGCAGCAGGTCCTTGTAGATCTTGAGATCTCCCGGCGACACTTTCTGCTTCAGCGCCGCTTCCAGAGTCTCCCGGACAACGCCGGCTGCGACCGCCGGACCGACCGGCTCCACACCCGACGGCAGTCCGTCCGTAGAAGCGGGCCGGCAGGACAGAAGCATGTTCCAGCGCTCCTTCGGATAGAATTCCAGTCCTCCGTCCAGGGAAGACCAGTAGCCGCAGTCCGCCAGTCCGGCCTTCACCCGTTTCTGAAGGATCAGTTGGGCGATCTGGAAGGCAAAATAGCGCTCGGCCGTGACCGGCAGCGTCGAAGTCAGGGCGAAATGGACGCTCTCATCGTTCGGGTGGGCCGCCTCGTCAGACAGGGACACCCAGCCGGAACGGAGGGTGTACGGGGCCTGGGGCCGCTGCGACAGCCCTTTGCTGGTCTTGAATCCGTCCAGATACTTGCAGAGAATCTTCTGCGCCACCAGCGGATCGAGATCCCCGACCAGCGAAATGATCCCGTCGTCCGCCTTTCCGAACTGGCGCGCGAAATAGCTCTCCGCCCGCCGGGGCAGGTCGTCGCCCAGGTTGTCCGAATACTTATAAGGCGTGAACAGGAAATCCGGCCGGAAAGCCAGGTCCGTCGTCGCCCAGATGCCGGGCGTCGTCATCCTCTCCATTTCGAGCCGCAGTCTTTCGCTCCTCAGATAATAATCGTATTCTTCGGCATTGAACTTCCTGTCCCGGGTCAGGGACAGCACGGACTCCAGCAGCAGGGCCAGTTTGGAACTGGGCGCAGTGCCGGTCAGAATCATGTCGGCGATGCCCACCTTGCGTTCCATCGTGATGCCGTTGGCCTGGAGCATGGCATTGAAGTCGGAGCAACTTTTGCCCGCGACATCATAGAAGCCCAGGATGTCGGAGACAAACGCCCCTTCTCCTTTCTTCAGGCCGGGTACGGAGGAGAAGCCGCCCCGGAAGAGGAAGGCATACTGGAACAGCCCGGCCGTCTCAGCCTTCTTGTAGACGACCTTCAGTCCGTTGGAGAAATGCCAGATCACGCCGCCGGTGACGGGTTCGGCCGCCTCCAGTTTCATCTTGACGCGTCCGGAAGGGCCCGCGAGAGATAGCGTATCGCTGAAATGCGGACGGTAGTAGACGCGCTGCTGGGGACGCGACCAGGCGGAAAGATAGCGGGATTCGATCTCTTCCGGATCGAACGGCACGCCCGGGGCATCCACCGTCAGCGTCAGGTTTTCCCGCTTGTCCAGCAGAGCTGCGACGAACTGGTTGAAAATCTCCGTACCGGTGGCGATGGGGAGCTGCCGCTTCGACAGGAAGTCCTTCGCAGCACTCGCGGGCGCCAGGTCCGTGCCGTACAGATAAGCCGCCGCGCACTTGTCCAGGTACTCCGCATTGGTCGCGGTCGCGCTGAAGGCGTTCTTGCCCAGCGTGGCGACATACTGGTCGCGGGCGTCCTTCAGTTCCGCTTCGGAGATGCCGGCCACCTCGAGGTTGGCAAACACGTCCGCAAGGGTTTCGATCGCTTCCGGCACATCTTCCCGCGCCACGAAAACCTGGGCCGACCAAGCCTCGTCTCCCGGGCCGTCGGCCGCCGTCTTTCGGGACAGGACCAGGCCTCCCAAGGGAATGTCCGCCGTGCGGAACGCCTGCCGGATGCGTGCCTCGGCGATCCAGTCGAGCTCGGCGAACATCATTCCGGACACCAGGGTCTGCACGGTATTTAGATATTTGTCAGCCGTGCGCTGGAGCGCGAAGGACGCTGTGATCGAGGATGCCTCTTTGAAATGGTTGGTCGCCGTGATGATTTCCGAGTCCGGCATCGGATCCCAGATGTAGGCCGGGGAAGCCGGTGCCGGCTCACGCTTCGAAACCATCAGGGAAAAGATGCTCATCTTGCCCCGGACCGCCGAGGCGTCGATGTCTCCGCTGATGATGATGGCCTGCTCCGTCGGGCACAACTCGCACAGGTCGAAAAGCATCATCAGGGTCGTGTCCGAGGAAGCGACATCCGAAGTCGGCACGTCCTCGAAACGGTACATCGTGTAGTCTTCCCCGCGCCGGACATAGCCGAAATCCTTGTAGCCGACCCCCCTGGACGCCAGGAACCGGTAGGGCTTATGCCCGTCGAAATGATTGAGCGAAAGCAGTTCGCCCCGGAACTTCGTCTCTTCCGGAGCCCCTTTCTGCACCAGTGCGTAATCGGCATAGCCGTAGGCCGCCTTATTGGTCACCAGATAATAGGTGATTCCGTTGGGAAACTGGCCCACGCTGATCTCAGGGGCCTTTTCCAACTTCGCCAGATTCTGTGCCGGACAGGGCTGGAGGGTGGCTGTCAGAAGGAGGGCGAGGAGGTATAATTTGGGGGATTTCATCATCTTGGCACTTTTCTTGTACAAAAGTACGGCAAAATTATTATTTTTGCAGTCCACAATTGCAAACTAACAAATTTTATACTACGATGAAAAAGATCTTACTTACTCTCGCAGCTGTCGTCCTCTCCGCCGGAATGCTCTCCGCTCAGGATCTGTCCCAGGCCACGGAGACAGCGAAGATGGCGAACGAGTCCCTCGTCGCCGGCAACAAAGCTCTTGCGCTGACCGGATTCCAGGAGGCGCTCGCTCAGGCTGCCGCCTGCGGTGAAGAAGGTGAAGAGCTGGTAGCCACTTGCAAGGGCGTGATTCCGAACATCATGCTTTCGATTGCCAAGGACCTCATCAAGGAGTCCAACTTTGATGATGCCGTCACCAAACTGAACGAAGTCGTCGCCAAGGCGAAAGAATATGCCGCGGACGAGATCGCAGATGAAGCCGCGACCCTGATTCCCCAGGCCCTGATGGCCAAGGGTGGCGATCTGCTGAAGGATAAGAACTTCACGGCTGCCGCCGAGGCTTACAAGAGCGCCCTTGCGCTCGATCCGGAGAACGGCAACCTCGCCCTCCGTCTCGGACAGGCCCTCGCTGGTGCCGGTCAGGTCGAAGAGGCTGTCGCCGCTTTCGAGACCGCTGCCAAGAACGGCCAGGAAGAGCTCGCCGGCAAGCAGATTTCCAATATCTATCTGAAGAAAGCCGCCGCGGCCCTGAAGGCCGGTAAGTTTGCGGATGCCGTCGCCGCTGCCGAGAAGTGCAACGAGTACGGCGACAACGCCCAGGCTTATCTGGTGGCCGGCCAGGCTTCCCAGAAGCTGAACAAGAACGCCGACGCGATCAAGAACTTCGAGAAGTATCTTGCCGCCGCCCCGACCGCCAAGAACGCCAACGCCATCGCTTTCACCGTCGCTGCCCTCTATCAGAAGGCCGGCAACAAGGCCAAGGCCAAGGAGTTCTACCAGAAGGTCGTCAGCGATCCTCAGCTCGGAGCTCAGGCCAAGCAGCAGCTGGACGCTCTCAAGTAAGAGATGCGCTCGCTGGAGCTGCTGGCACCTGCCAGGAATATCGATATCGGCATCGCAGCCATCGACTGCGGTGCCGATGCCGTATATATCGCAGGGCCCGGTTTCGGCGCCCGTCAGGCGGCGGGCAACAGCCTGGAGGATATCGCCGCTCTTTGCGCTTACGCCCATCGCTTCGGCGTGCGTATCTTCCTGACGGTCAACACGATCGTCTATGACTCTGAATTGGAGGAAGTCCACTCCCTGATGCGCACTGCGCAAGATGCGGGAGTGGATGCTTTCATTGTCCAGGACCTGGCGCTGACGCAGTGGGACGACATCACCGTTCCCCTGCACGCTTCCACGCAATGCGCCATCCGCACCCCGGAGAAGGCCCGCTGGCTGGAGTCCCTGGGCTTCGGGCGGCTGGTGCTGGAGCGGGAGTTGTCGCTTTCGCAGGTCCGGGAAATCGCCTCGGCCGTTGACTGCGAGATCGAGGCGTTCGTCCACGGAGCTTTGTGCGTATGCTATAGCGGACAGTGCTACCTGTCCGAACATCTGGCGGGCCGCAGCGCCAACCGGGGCGCCTGCGTGCAGGCCTGCCGTTCCCTGTACGATCTGGTCGACGGGGAAGGGCGCGTGCTGGCGCGGGACAAGGCCCTGCTTTCGCTGAAAGATTTCAACCTGCTGGACCGCCTGCCCGAACTGGCGGAGGCGGGAGTGACTTCCTTCAAGATCGAGGGACGGCTCAAAAACATTTCATACGTGCGCAACGTGGTCCGGGAGTATTCCCTGGCGCTGGACCGCCTGGTCGCGGCGCATCCGGACCTGTATTACCGCGCTTCGTTCGGCACGGTAACCCGGGGCTTCACGCCGGCGCCGGACAAGACTTTCAACCGGGGCTATACTTCCCTATATTTCGACGGTCGCCGGGGGCGCTGGGCTTCCATGGATACGCCCAAGTCCGTCGGCGAGCATATCGGCACGGTCGCCTCGGTCCGGCAGCGGGATGCACGCACGATGGAGATTGTGGTCAGACCTTCCCGTAAGGGGCTGGTACTCAGCAATGGGGATGGTTTTTCCGTGCCGGGGCGCGGCGGTCTGGTCGGCTTCCGCGGCGATGTCTGCGAGGGGTTGACGATCCGCTGCAAACCGGTTTCGGGGATACGCTCCGGGCTCGACATTTACCGCAATGTGGACGCGGCTTTCGAGCGTGTGTTGGAGCGGGAGGCCTGCAAGCGGGAGCTGCGGGTCGATCTGGACGTGAAGATTTCCGGGCGCTTCAGCCTGGACTTTACGGCTGTCTGCGAGGATGGGCGTTCCGTTTTCTCGCCGTTCAAAGCCGATCTGGATGTGGCGGAGAACCGCGAGCGGGCCGAGGTCCTGATCCGGGAGCAGCTGGGTAAGCGCAGCGGGGACTTCATTTTCAATGTACGCTCGCTGGAGGTTGCTACCGGCGGTGGCGCTCTGCCCCTGATGAGCGCATCCACGCTGAATGGCATCCGGCGCCTCATTGCTTCCGACCTGGAGGCCCAGCCCTGCACTATGCGCCCGCTTTATCACGGTGTCCGGGTTCCCGCTGGAGAGCGTCCCGCTTTCCCGGAAGAGACGAATTATAAGGCGAATATCGCCAATGCAGTGGCCCGGGAGGTCATTTCCGGTGGTGATCCCGCCTACGAAATCGCGCATCCCATCGGCGCCGAACTGATGCGCACCCGCTACTGCCTCAAATACGAACTGGGTCTCTGCCCGGTCCACCAGAGCGCCAAACCCACCGGTCCCCTCTATCTGGTCAACAACGGCCGCCGCCTCGCCCTCGGCTTCGACTGCGCCCGCTGCGAAATGACCGTCAATGCTTAGATAGCGGCGGTCTTGCCGCGGAGCCAGCGGGCGACTTCGGCGGGGAGCTCGGGCGCCAGCGTGCGGTAGACGCGCTCGTGGTAGGCGTTGAGCCAGGCGCGTTCCTCTGACGAAAGCAGATCCAGGACCAGCGCCGAAGTCTCGAAGTGGCAGAGCGTCAGCGGCTCGAAGGCGAGCCAGCGCCCGAAATCATTCCGCCCCGCTTCCACGCACAGCAGCAGATTCTCGTGCCGCACGCCGAACAGGCCCTCGCGGTAGATGCCCGGCTCGTCGGAAGTGATCATTCCCGGCAGCAGGGGCTGGCGATTGAAATTCTGGCGGATGTCCTGCGGGCCTTCGTGGACGCCCAGATAGAAACCCACGCCGTGACCCGTGCCGTGGCCGAAATTTCGCTTGCGGCTCCATAGGGGATTGCGCGCCAGGGCGTCGATCTGGCAGCCCGCCGTCCCTTCCGGGAAGACGGCCATCGCCAGGTCGATGTGGCCCTTCAACACCAGGGTATAGTCCTCCCGCTCCAGGGCCGTGCAAGGCCCCAGGGGCACGGTGCGCGTGATGTCGGTCGTGCCGCAGCTGTACTGGCCACCGGAATCGCATAGATACAAGCCCTTGGCCTCCAGCTCCGGCGCATCCTTCACCGGCGTGACGTAATGGGGGAGCGCGGCGCCCGGCCCGTAGGCCGAAATCGTCTCGAAGCTGTCGCCCAGGTAGTCCGGGCAGGCGGCGCGCAGGGCCCCCAGCTTGGTGGCGGCCATCCGTTCCGTGACGATCTTGTCGTCCAGCACCATCTTCTCCAGCCAGTAGAGGAACAGCTCCATCGCCACGCCGTCCTGCCGGTGCGCCCGTTGCATCCCTTCGATCTCGACCGGGTTTTTGACGGCCTTGCGCAACTGCACAGGCGAGTCTCCCGGACACAGACGCCCGCTCTCCGTCAGAAGGTTGTACAGGCTCCAGTTGAGGCTGGAAGGATCCACGAAGAGACGGTTGATGCTTCCGTCGGAAAGCAGGTTGTCGAGCGAGAGCTGCAGTTCGTCGTAGGGAAGCACGCGGATCCCCTCGTCCTCCAGACAGGCGAATGAGTCCAGCGTCGTGTCATCATCCCCCGAGTCGAAAGCGTCCTTGCGCACGAACCAGCTGACGGTATCCTCGGTCACCAGCAGGTAGGAAATCACCATCGGATTGTAATCAATGTCGGCGCCCCGGACATTGAGGACCCAGGCGATCTCGTCCAGCGCGGTCAGCAGTACGGCATCGCAGAGCTGCTTCGCGGCGGCCTGACGGAGCCATTCCAGCCTTTCCTGCCGGGTTTCACCGGCAACGGAAGGCGGCACAAGGGTCACCGGCGTGCGGGGAATGGCGGGACGGTCCGTCCACAGCAGGTCCGGCAGATCCGGCACATCGACGATGCGGTAGAAATAACCGTCCTCCGGATCCTTGCTGCGTCCCGCCGCGGCAAAGGCGCCTTCCAGGGCTTGCACAGCCGCGACACTCTGGCACAGCCCGTCCACGGCTACGACGACCCCGTCCTTGCGGGCGAAACAGTCCGCGAGCCAGTCCGGAATGGGTACCTGCTCTGGGACGCGCATCTTGTGCAGTTCGATGCCGGTCCCACGCAGCTGACGCACGGCCTGGATGAAGTAGCGGGTGTCGGTCCAGAGGCCGGCGTGATCCGCCGTGATGACCAGGTCCCCGGCCTCGCCGGTGAATCCGGACAGCCATTCCACCTGCTTCCAGCGGGGAGCGAGGTATTCGCTTGCGTGCGGGTCCGAGCCCGTGAGGATGACGGCGTCCCAGCCGCGGCGCTCCATCAGGGCGCGCAGGGCTTCGACGCGGGCGCTATAGAGATTGTCCATAAATCTTTTGAAATCTGACTGATTCAAATATACGAATTATTCCCGCCGAATCATTAAATTTGTTGATTGATATGAAAATTGGCGGAATCGACCTGGGACCGCAGCCCGTGCTGCTCGCGCCGATGGAGGATGTGACCGACGCATCCTTCCGCATCCTCTGCCGCGAGTACGGGGCCGACATGGTCTACACGGAGTTCGTCCCTTCGGACGGGCTCGTGCGCGACGCGGACAAGGCCATCGCCAAGATGCGCACGCTCGAGGCGGAAGCCCCGGTGGGCATCCAGATCTACGGCCACATTCCCGAGGCGATGGTCGAGGCCGCCAAGATGGCCGACCACGCCGACGAGATCGCCGGCGGGCACGGCTGCGACCTGATCGACATCAATTTCGGCTGCCCTGTGAGCAAGATCGCGGGCCGCGGCGCCGGATCGGGGATGATGAAGGATCCGGACAAGATGGTCGCCATCACGAAGGCGGTGGTCGAGGCCGTACGCAAGCCCGTGACGGTGAAGACCCGCCTGGGCTGGGACGAACACTCCAAGATCATCGTCGAGCTCGCGGAGCGCCTTCAGGACTGCGGCATCGCCGCCCTGACCGTCCACGGCCGCACCCGCAGCCAGATGTACAAGGGCGAGGCGGACTGGACCCTGATCGGAAAGATCAAGGAAAACCCGCGCATGCACATCCCCATCATCGGCAACGGCGACGTCAATTCCCCGGAAAAGGCGAAAGAATGCTTCGAGCGCTACGGCGTGGACGGTATCATGGTCGGGCGCGCGTCCTTCGGGCATCCCTGGATCTTCAACGAGATCAAGGAATACCTGCGCACCGGCGTCCTGCCGCCCCCGATGCCCGTCCGCGAACGGGTGACCCTGGCCAAGCGCCACTACGCCCTGGCCCTGGAGATGAAGGGCGAGCGCCGGGCCGTCTTTGAGATGCGCCGGCACCTGTCCTGCTATTTCAAGGGCCTGCCGGACTTCCGGGAGACGCGCGCCCGCCTGGTGACGGAGACCGATCCCGCCGCGGTGGTCGCCATCCTGGACGGAATCGCGGAACGCTGGGGCGAGACCCCGCTCGCCGATGAGACGGGTGTTTATGGAATATAAAAAATACGAGATATGATCGACAAACTGCTGCTGTTCCCCTACTATCTGACGCTCAAGGTCCGGAATGCCCTGTACAACAAGCAGGTCCTCAAGAGCGAGGAAGCGGAAGTCCCCACGGTGTGCGTAGGCAACGTGACCGTCGGCGGGACGGGGAAAACCCCCCACACGGAAATGATCCTCCGCACCCTGATGGCCGACGAGGAGTGGGGCAAGAAGAACCTCGCCGTCCTCTCCCGCGGCTACAAGCGCAAGAGCAAGGGTTTCCAGCAAGTTACCACCCAGCGCAACGCCTCCTTCTTCGGCGACGAGCCGGTGCAGATCAAGAAGAAATTCCCGGGCGTGACGGTCGCCCTGGACAAGAACCGCATCCGCGGCTGCCGCAACCTCTGCCATCCGGAGGTCGTGCGCACGCAGCGGCAGAACCGGCGCTGCCTGGACAAGGAATTCCCGGCGGCGGACCTGATCATCCTGGACGACGCCTTCCAGTACCGCGCCCTGAAGCCGACGCTCAGCATCGTGCTGGTGGACTTCAGCCGTCCCGTCAACAAAGACAAGCTTCTGCCCCTGGGCGGCCTGCGGGACCTTCCGGAGCGGCTCGCCGACGCCGACGTGATCATCGTCACGAAATGCCCGAACTATATGGACGACTGGGAGCGGACGCTCTGGGCGCAGTCCTGCGGCGTGAAGGATTATGCCACTTCCACCTGCACCGGCACTTCGCGCAAGGGCCGCAGGCAGTACGTCTTCTTCTCCTGCATCAACTACTGTCCGCCGGAGGCCATCTACGAGGAATGTGACCCGCGCTATGTCTATTCCCCGCGCATGGTGCTCTTCACCGGCATTGCGAAGGACACGCCTCTAAGGACGTATCTATCCGACAATTACAAGATCGTGGAGGCCTTCCGTTTCTCGGACCACCACGCCTTCTCCGACAGCGACATCCGCTGCATCACGGCGGCCGCCGAACGCTGGTCCACCGCCGCCCTCGGCACGACCGAGAAGGACGCCCAGCGCATCATCGCATCCAAAAAAATGCCGCCTGCTTTGCGCAAGCGGCTCTTCCAAATCCCGATCACGGTCGGCTTCCTGACAGAAGAGGAACGGGACTTCTTCCACCAGGTCCTCTTCGACGCAATTAAACGGTAAGACGGGTTACATATCTTCAATAGTAAGGCATTTCGGCTCAATCTTACTTTTGTGAGCAGTCTTTTCTTTTGCCTTAAAGTGCTCCAGCTTTTCCTGGAGGAGTTGCCTGTCGAACTTTTTGGGGTTACGTTTGATTTCAAAGACATCCAGGACTTTCCCGCTGAGCCGTTGTGCGACGATGTCCAACTCGCACTGCTGGTGGTGGCCCTTTTGATCGGTATATCCTTTAGGATCCCACCATCCGCCGATATCACGATAGTCCAAACTCTCCACCAGTTTACATCTGAAATAGCGTTCCAACACTTCGCCTGAATAGGTCTCATAATCCTCTTCCATGATCTTCCGGAGGACGGGATACTGACCAATCTCGATGAGGCGTTGGTTCTTTTCCACGTAGCGGAACCAGAATCGAAGGAAGACGTCGTTGATCTCGTATCGTACAGTCTGCGTCTTGGGTTTGGCCCAAATGGGCCGGATCTTCCGGACCAGTTCGTATGTTTCCTCCAACTTGAGCAATTGTCCGCCCAGGCTCTTGCCGCCCAGGTAGTCTTCTATGTCAGCCTGTGTGTTGTATCCCAAGGAAATGGCTTGAAGGATGGAGAAATAGGTGGCGTATTTCTTTCCAAATTCCTGGACCAGGAGTTTCTTCCCCTCCTCGATGAGAGGGGAGTCCGCCTTGCAGATCTGGGCAATCATCTTTTTGCGGCTGGTGGCCTTCAGGTCTACCAAGAGTTCTACGTATTTGGGAATGCCTCCCGTGTATGTATAGAGGGCCAGCAAATCATCGTTCGTATACCCGGGGGCGTTATCTTCCAGAATTGTCTTCAAGATGCCCGTGGGGAAGGCCTGCAATTTGACGGTCGCATCCTGACGGCCGTACAGGGGCTCTTTCCTGTGCTTGAATATCCTTTCCATCAGCGAGAACACCGATCCGCTGACGACCAGGTTTACGTGGCTTTCTTTCTGATACCGGTCCCACCAGTTTTGCATATCCCCATAGATGGCCCGGTTCACCTCCAGAAAATTCTGGAATTCATCGAATACCAGCGTATACTTTCTCCGCTTTCCCTCCTCCATAAAGAAGCGGAATACGTCGCGGAACACGTTCATCGGGGGAACGAATACGCCTGTTTTTGACTGGAATTCCTCACAGAATTCCTTGCAGAGGACCGCCTCGCTTTTCTTACCGACAAACAGGTAGACAAATGGTTCGTCCTTATAGGCCTCCTTGATAAGTGTTGTCTTGCCTATACGTCGCCGACCGGTTACCACCGTCAGGCGGGAATACCCTTCGTAGGATAGATCCCGCATTTGTCGCAGCGTTCCCAACTGCTCCTCCCTGTCATAAAACTTCATAATGCAGCAATTTTTACGGCCGTAAAAATTACGGCCGTTGCAAAGTTAGGTAAAGGAATCGGTTTTTAAAAGAGTCGGCGACGAAAACCGTCAATTATCGCCAGGTGAGCTTATAACTCAGGGAGGGCATGATGGGGAAGATAGACAGTTGCTCCCAGTGATGGTCTGAATATAATCCGGCGTAGATAAACGAAGGGTTGTGCCGGTTCAGGACGTTAAATATACCGAAGTTGAGCAGGTGACGGGTATGCCGAGTCTCCCAGCGGGAATAGAAACCCAGATCCAGCCGGATGTAGGTCGGCATGCGGAAATTGTTGAAGGAGTCACCAAAATAATCCACGTCGCCATCGTCCCCTGGTCGGTAGGTCCAAGGTAAGGCCACTCCGACAAGCCCCGCTTTGGCACTCTCCAGATGTCCGCTCTGGACGGTGAAGAAGGACGTGAAGCCATATTCCTTGGATTCATATTCGCTGAGTACGAGATCGAGATTGATGTTGAGGATGTGCGGACGGTCGAATTTGGCCGGGAAACGCTGTCCCTTGCACAAGTCGGCGAACAGACGGTCGGTGTGAGAGAAGGTGTAGGCAAAGGATGCATTCAGCTTCTTTCCGGTATAGGAGTAAGAGGATTCCACCCCCTTTGACGAACCTTCGCCCGAATGGAGATGATCCTTCCATCCCGAGGCGGCATCCTTTTCGAAGAAACTGACGGCATCCGGATTGAAAACCAGATTGCGATAGGATTTGTAGTAGGCGCCGACCTTTAGGTCGTGATGCTCGTTCTTGAAAAAGGCTCCTGCTGCAAGCTGAAGGGCGGTTTCCGGCTTGAGGGACCGGCTAGCCGGTACCATCAGATCCATCGACCATCCCATCGGCAAGCCTTCGACGAGGTGGTAGTATTGGGTCAGATAATCTGCCGACAGGGCCAGGCCCAGTGCCGGCGTCAGATAATAGGTAGCTGACAGGCTGGTCTCCGGGTTGAAGAAGGTCTTGACGTCCGCAGCCAGACCGGAGGCAAACAGATTGCCCCGAAGCATGGCCTGGAGGGAAAACATCCCTTCTTTTTCAACCCCCGCCTGGTACCACAGGTTTCCGAGCAGACAATTTACAGGGGTGTCGTAGGTATGGAAACGGGTGCCGCTGAACTTATACCCGAAACTCTGCTTGAAGGGGGAATCGCCGTTGTACTCCAGTTTTCCGGAGAGTGTGACATCATTGAGAGCGGACTGCAGCTCAAAGAACGCGTCAGTCTCGAAGGAAGTGAAACGGTATTGGCTGAAGGAATTGGCGAAACGGTTCAGCGACGCGTTGCCGGAGAAGAGCCAGTTGTCGGAGAGGACGCTTTGGACACGAAGGTTGACCATATCGTTGCCCCACCCGAGTTTATCCCATTTGGAAACCGTGTAGAGCAGCTTGTAATCATCGACGGTCTTGAAATAAGACAGCGATACTTTGGTGCGGATCCCCGGAGTCCAGGACAATTTCGCGAATATGTCATATACGGTAGAACCGATGCTTTGGGGCAAGAATTCTCCGAAGTCAGAGACGATGGAGCTTATAAGGCCATATTCCTTGCCGAACGGAGAATATCTCGCAGAAGCCATCACAGACAACTTATCCTTTACGATGGGCGTGGAGAAACTGGCGCCGGCGAAGAAATTGCTCAGTGACAGGGATGCCTCGGGCCTCCGGGCCGCGTCCTTGGTCCGAAGGTCCAGTACGGAGGAGAGAAGGTTGGAGTGTTCGCCCCGGATGCTGCCGCTATGGAACTGGGCGGTCGAAAGGATGTCCTGGGAAATGGCGGTGCTGAATCCCAGCAGGTGGCTGGTCCCGTAGATGCGGGTTCCGTCCAACTCGATCAGGTTGTTGCCGCTGTTGCCGCCCCGCACGAAATAGGAGGAACTGCCTTCCGTGCCGGAACTGACGCCAGCGATGGTCTGGACATATTTGATGACATCTCCCTCTCCCGTCGGAGAGATGATGCGGCTGGCAGTGGAGAGGTCGACGGCCACGCCGGACAGAGGAGCCAGACTCCGCTCGGCAGAGATGGCAGCATGCCGGATCGTATCCCGTTCTTCTACGACTTGTCCCAGTGACAATAAGCTATGGAAAAGAAGGATAGAGGCTGATATGATGAGTTGCTTGTTCATTTAGATTCTTTTATGAAGTATCCAATTATTCCCGAACCACTCTTTTACGGGAATCAGTTCACAGTAAGCGACGGCGCCGAAAATGCCCGTGGCGCCGTCAATGTTGGAATATCTGTTTTTCCGGTCGAACATATTCTTCCAGTCTCCGGAGTCCTCGACGAGCATTTCTTTCAAATAGCGGTCGTATTCTTCGGAAACGGAGAATATTTTCAGGGCTCGATTCTGATTGACGGATAACATGCGATTGGCATATTTAAGGTCACCTGTCATCTCCGGAAACTCGGCGTAATTCAGAAAAGCGACGGAAAAACTCGGAATTGGCTGCCCGTTGTCGAAATTGTCTGACAAATGAGTTCGAATGCCTTTGTAGTGGGCGTGTGATTGAAGGAATCGTTCGGCAATCTCCTCCGCGATTGTCAGATTCGGGTGAATCATCGGATCTTCCCCTCCCAAATCGACGATGGAGATTTCTTTCCCGGCGTCATAATCGAAATACTTCCAGTAATCTCCTCTGGTGGTATAATTCAAGGTATAAAAATCTGCCTTGAAATTGTTGTACCAGTTCCCGGTCCTATCTATAATGTCCTTGTCAATAAGGTCCTTGGTGAAGGGACCCGAAGCGTTGAAAAGATCAACATCGGGATAAGTAGTGGCCATATATGGCGGTTCTTGACCGGGCCCTGGGACACGGGAATCGATGAACCAGGTCGGGTCTGTCGATCCCCGGATAATTCTGAAATGGGTAATATACTCAGAAGGCCCGCAATCGTATGTAGACTCATATACTATTTTAGGATCGAGGACCGCATCTTCGTTGAATTCCATGGCCGCCGGGTGAGGAAACGACGTGCTTGCAGTGAAGGGCTCAAAACCATCCACAAGGACCGTCAGTTTGTAGCGGTGACCAGAAGCAGGAGTGTAGAACAGGGAATATGGGCCGGAATTGAGGGAAGTGAAAAACAACTTCTCTCCGCCTGCTGTCAGGTCCTCCAGATAGGCCGTCGCATCACGGATATAGTCAGGATTGTCCTGTGCATCGTCCATCGTCCAGTATAGTTTCAGGATTTGCTGTTCACCATCATCCAGGATGCATTCCACCACGACCTCCCTGTCTATTCCCACCAGTTCAATCGGCTCCGTACAAGCTACTGCCATCAGGCAGATAAAAAAAACTAAACCGTATTTTTTCATGGGAACAAATGTAATGATATTTTATGGAACGCGTATCCCGGAAACGCAATGAATATTGTAAGGGAAATCGTATGCTCCGGTGGAACTGGTTGAAAGGTTAGGATCATTTACTTCTGGCCCACTAGTCGTATAATAGCCCCCAGGGGAATAGAAACCATCGGCAATGCCACCCCAGCCAAAGTTACAAAGAATTAACTCCCGAGTCTCATATCCATCAAAAAGCATGATCTCGCCAGCTTCATTACACCAATAGACTTCCCGCGTTTGAATCAATACTCCATGCCCTAACCAAGCGTGTCCACTTCCAGTCGCCGGCTCGCCATCAATGATGATTGGATAATGGTTCTTCATTTCCTGGATATCAGAATATGAAAAACTGTGATGATTACCACCTTGCGTATATCCAAAGTTAAGCATGGTTTGAGGTATCTTTTGCGTTGCAGTACCACTTCCATAAGGCGTATAAACCATATCGAGATTTTGAGAAAGACCCAATTGTTGCATCAGTCGGGCGACATAATAATCTCCAAGATTGTTTTGGGCAGAAGAGTTCTGAATCATATCAGACCAGCTGAAAGAATACCCACCATACGAGGAGGGATAACAATACATGGACATTAGTTGAGCAACAGCGATTGCTACACATCCAGCAGGGCAATGAACACCGTTAATAACTGGACAATATGCGTTATATTGGTTCCCGGAAGGCGTTCCTTTATCCCATTTGACTGGACAATATCCCGTATATGGTGCATAATAGGTGGTGTTGGTCCATGGTCCATATTCACAATGGTCAATAGAGTCAACTCTGGTAGGGATTCTGGCATATGCCTCCAGATTTGCCAGGGTAATGGCCAACCCAGGGTTGTCGATATCGTTATCGTCTTCTAAAGAGCCGGAAAAGGCAAGTCCGAGAATACTCTTGGTGGGATCGCTAGAAACAATGGCAAATCCCAGAGAATCTTCAAAATTGAGGATGTACAAATCGGCAGAGGGATTGTCCGATGCCCGGGTGCCGGGAATAAGTTTCTTTGTCCAAGAAGACCTGATGACCCGTCGTCCGGGATGCCCGGAACGAGTAATGATGGGATCGATGTCTTTTATCAGGGAATACACCTCTTCCTTGGCTTCTTCAAGGCTGAGGTAGTTGCGTCGTATATGGGAAAACTCTGGCGCTTCTTGCCGGCTGCACCCAAGGACAATTGTAAGCAAAAGCGAGAGCGAAAATACAAGCCTGTTCATAATTTAATACGACCAAAAGATCAGACAACAAAATAGATAACAGCTAAACCGCCAAATATAGACTATTAAGGGACTCGAATACCAGAGACACAGTGAATGTTATATGGAAAATCTCGTGACCCGGTGGAACTGGTTGAAAGGCTGGGATCATTAACCTCTGGCCCCAGGGTCGTATAATAAGCGCCTGGGGAATAGAATCCATCAGCAACACCTCCCCAACCAAAATTACAAAGAATTAATTCCCTGGTTTCATAGTCATTCATCATGATTTCTCCCGCCTCATTGCACCAATATACGTCTCTGGTTTGAACCAAAACGCCATGCCCCAACCAAGCATGTCCATTACCAGTCGCTGGCTCACCATCAATAATGATCGGATAATGGTTTTTCATTTCCTGAATATCAGAATAGGTGAAGTCATGGTAATTAACACCTAATGCATATCCGAAATTGAGCATCGTTTGAGGAATCCGTTGGGATATAGTACCGCTGGCATTCGGAGAATACACCATGTCTAAGTTTTGGGAATAACCCAGCTGTTGCATAAGTTTAGCGACATAATAAACGCCCTGGTTGTCTTGTGCAGCGGAGTTTTGTATCATATTAGACCAACTATAGGAAAAGCCTCCGTATGATGAGGGATAGCTATAAATGGACATAAGTTGCGCTACAGCGACAGCTGTACCACCTGCGGGGCAATGTACTCCATTAATAACGGGGCAATAAGCGTTAAATTGATCCCCTGCTGGTGTTCCAAGATTCCATTTTACAGGGCAATATCCACTAAACGGAGCGTAGTAAGTTGTATTAGTCCATGGGCCATATTCGCAATGATCAATTGAATCAACTCTGGTAGGGATTTTAGCGTAAGCCTCCAGATTTGCCAGGGTTATGGCTAGCCCAGGGTTTTCGATATCGTCCTCATCTTCTAAAGAGCCGGAAAGGGCAAGTCCGAGAATGGTCTTGGCGGGATCGCTGGAGACAATGGCAAAACCTTGAGAATTTTCAAAATTGAGAATGTACAAATCGGCAGAGGGATTGTCTGATGCTCTGGTGCCGGGAATAAGTTTCTTTGTCCAGGAAGATCTGATGATTCGTCGTCCGGGTTGCTCGGAACGAGTAATGATGGGATCGATGTCTTCCAGCAAAGAATTAACTTCCTCCTTCGCATCTTCTAGACTGAGGTAATTGTGATGCATAATGGGAGAATCGAGCGTTTGCTGTTTGTTGCAACTGATAGCAAATATAAGCAGAATAAGTATAAGCCGTTTCATAATATAAGGATAACAAATAACTCATAGCTGTCCGGAGAAATTTTACCAAAGCGTAAGTTGCCTTCCATACGGTGCCTCCGGGACAATAACAGGGAAGGAAGGTTGATTATACATTTCACGGATATCACCTCTTTTGAAGAGGATTTGTCCGATAGAATTTG
>JAFPVJ010000027.1 GCA_017400135.1 Bacteroidales bacterium | reverse complement strand
TGCTCCCAAAAATTGCGACGGCGGTCTTCCCTATAGTGGACGTCCTACCGAGGCAGAACTTCGACATGAAGCTTGGCGTAGGCGCGCTCGACCTTGGCGAGAGCTTCCTCGACGGTCGGAGCAGTGGCCAGGAGCACGCCGAAACGGCGGTGCCCCTTCACCTCCGGCTTGCCGAACAGGCGGATCTGCACGCCCGGCTCGCTCAGGATGTCCTCCAGCCCGCTGAAAATCACCTTGTCCGTGTCACCCTCGACCACGATCGCCTTCGAGGCGCTGGGGCCGAAGAAACGGATCTCGGGGATCGGCAGGCCCAGGACGGCGCGCGCATGCAGCGCGAACTCGCTTAAATCCTGCGAAATCATCGTCACCATGCCCGTATCGTGCGGGCGCGGCGACACCTCCGAGAAGATGACCTTGTCGCCCTTGACGAACATCTCCACGCCGAAAATGCCGTAGCCGCCCAAGGCGCCGGTAATCGTCACAGCGATCTTCTTCGCCTGCTCCAGCGCGTCGGGCGTCATCGGCTGCGGCTGCCAGCTCTCGCGGTAGTCGCCGCTGACCTGATGGTGACCGATGGGCTTGAGCGTCGTCGTTCCGTCGCGGTGGCGAACCGTCAGGAGCGTGATCTCATAGTCGAAATCTACGAATCCCTCCACGATGACGCGGCCCGCACCGGCCCGGCCGGCGGTCTGCGCCTCGTGCCACGCGTTGTCGATCTCCGCCTCGCTGCGAACCATGCTCTGGCCATGGCCGGAGGAACTCATCACCGGTTTCACGACGCACGGGATGCCGATTTCGGCGATGGCCGCATCAAACTCTTCCCGCGTGTCCGCAAACTTGTAGCGCGCCGTGGGGAGCCCCAGTTCCTCCGCCGCCAGGCGACGGATTCCCTCGCGGTTCATCGTCAAGAGCGTGGCCTTCGCCGTCGGGATGACGTTGAAACCTTCCTTCTCCAGCTGCACCAGCGTCGGCGTGGCGATGGCCTCCACCTCCGGAATGATGTAGTCGGGGCGTTCGGCCTCGATGACTTCCCGCAGTTTCTGTCCGTCCAGCATGTTGATAACGTGGCAGCGGTGCGCAACCTGCATGGCAGGCGCATTCGCATAACGGTCCACCGCGATGACCTCCATGCCGAAGCGCTGGAGTTCGATCACGACTTCCTTACCCAGTTCTCCCGAACCCAGGAGCATCGCTTTCTTGGAGAAAGGATTGAGGGGGGATGCAAGTTTGAGCATATCTTTTTAAGCGTTTGATGATTCGTTGAAGAAGACCCCGTCACCGTCGTCGTCGATGGTGCGGGCCAGTTTCTCGATATTGAGCGAACGGGCCGAAGCGTCCACGATGTCCTTGTAGATGCCGCCCTGCTTGTAGACTTCATCCGGGTGTCCGGACTGCTCCACACGGCCTTCCTTAAGAGCATAGATCGTATCGCTGTCTATGATCTGGGAGATGCTGTGGGAGATGATGATGACCGTACGGTCCTTCTTGATCGCATCGATGGAGGCCTTGATCTGCTCCGTCGCCACGGCGTCGAGGGAGGCCGTTGGTTCATCCAGGAAGATGACCGGCGGATTCTTCAGGAACATGCGCGCGATGGCGATGCGCTGCTGCTGGCCGCCCGAGAGGTCGGACGCCTTGTTCTCGAAACCCTTGGGCAGGGCGATGATCTGGTCGTAGATGCAGGCCTTGCGGGCTGCGTCCACGACCTCCTCGTGCGTCGCGGAGGGCTTTCCGTACAGGATGTTCTCCTCGATCGTTCCGTCGAAGATGTGGTTCTTCTGGAGCACCAGGCCGATGTGGTCGCGCAGGTACTGGGTATCATATTCCCGCAAATCAACCCCATCGAGCAAGATCTCGCCGTGCTGAGGAACGTAGAACTTGTCCAGCAGGTTGACGATGGTCGACTTGCCGGCGCCGCTCAGGCCTACGAAGGCCGTGATCTTGCCCGGCTCGATGGTCATGTTGATGTCCCAGAGGGCCTGATTCCCGTTGGGATAGGTGAAGTCCACGTGACGGAGCTCGAACTTGCCGGAAACCTTCGCCGGACGGTAGTCACCGGACGGCTCGACTTCCTGCTCGGAATTGAGGATGCCGAAGAAACCTTCGGCGTAGATGAGGGCGTCGTTGACGTCGTCGAAGATGCGCTGCAACTGGGTGATCGGGGCGATGACGTTGCTGAAGAGCATCACGTGGTACATGATCTTACCGATCGTCATCCCGGGGTATTCGATCAAGACCAGGTAGGCCGTCAGGATGATGACCAAGACCGTGCCGACCTGCTTGACGAAACTCTTGACCCCGTTGTAGTAGAATGCCACCCGGCGGGTCTTCATCTGGTTGTCGGTCACCCGGTTCTGGATGTCCAACTGCTTGTCCGCTTCGATCCGCTCGCGGTTGAAGCTCTTGATGACGTTGATGGAATCGATGATGTTCTTGATTCCCTGGCTCTTGGTCTCGATGTGCGAACGCATCTCGCGGCGCCAGCCCTTGAGGCGTTTCGCCTGCCGGTAGGTGATCCAGAAGTAGATGGGCACGATCCCGAGGGCCACAAGACCCACATAGACATTGGCCGCGAACATCAGGATCAGCGCAAGCAGGGCGCTGGTGAAAAGCGGCAACAGGTCGATGAAGAAGTTCTGCACCGTCCGGCTGAGGCTGCTCACGCCCTGGTCGATACGCGCCTGGAGCTTACCTGTCGCATTCTCATCGGTGTTGAAGAAGGCCATCCGGAAGGTCAGCACCTTCTCGATGACGCTCTGCGAAAGGTCGCGCGACACGAAGATACGCATCCGCTCGCCGAAATAGTTCTGAGCGAAGGTGATCAGCGCAGAGAGGACTTCCTTGCCGAGCAGCACGATCGAGATGATCGTCAGAATCCGTGCCGCCTTGGCCCAGGCGAAATCCTTGGCCGTCACCAGTGCGTTGACGGCATCCACCGTACGGTCCAGCACGATGGCATTGACCTGCGCCATCAAGGACCCGATCAGCGTCAGAATCAAAGTCAAAAACACAAGCCATTTGTAAGGTTTGACAAATGGCTTGATGTTTTTGAAGAGGTTGATCAGATTCATGATCTGAAAAGGTTGTTGTGTAAGTTCGTTTTATATGATACCCTTTTAATTCTTTTTATAAAGGGTCAATGCTCCACCGGTTGAGGTAGAATAACAGGCAAAACCATACGTTCCGTTATTACGGAGATTTGCGTTGACATTGCCGGCCTTATTGGCATTATTTACGATTTCATAGGTTTCACTTCCTGAAATCGTCCAAAGGGCATTCTCTACTGCAGAATCATATAAAGCCGCCTGATTCTTGGTTTTATTTCCGCCAGCATACTTATTCGCCGAGGCATTATAAAGAGTCCAAGAATCACCACTCTTAGCTATATGCCATACAATAGCAGGGACAGCGTCCGACTCGGCAATCATATCTCCATTAGGAGTGACCTCCACGTACTGGAGACGATTCTTATCAATCGTTGTATTCATCGCTTTCCCGTCATAGAAGATAATGTAATCTCCTTCAACGATAGTTCCAGCATACTTGACATATCCACTTCCGGTGGCCGCCGCATTCTGTTTAAACGTAACCGTGGCGGTCTTGGTGGCGTCCTGATCATTCTTGAAGACGACGGAGCCCTCGTTGGGAGTGGTGGACGTGTTGGCCGCCTTCGGGGTCACGACCAGTGTGTTGCCACTCTTCGTGAGAGTCGCCCAATCCATGCCGGTGGGAGTATAGCTCCAGCTACCTCCATCCTGAACGGAGACATTAACGGTGAAAGCATCGACAGCATCAGCAGCCCAGGTCTTGGAGGTGGCGTCGACCGTGAGGAACGGTGCGTTGGCATTGACCTCGATACTGATGTTGATGAAGTTGACCTGGCCCTTGCTGCCGCGACCGATCGAATAGCCGTAGACATCAGCCATCTTGCCATAGTCACTCGCATACATAGCCTTGTCATACAGCGCCACGGACTTGGAACCGACAGCCATGTAATCAGTGGCGTTAGACGGAAGAGTGCCACTGATCTTGCAGTACTGAACCACCGGGGCAGCCAGGAAGGCCGTGATGGCAGCTTCGTCGAAGGTGACGGGAGTACCATGATCGGGCGTTGCACCGGAAGAGACCTTGGTGATATCCGTGGCTGCGACTTCGGCTATGCCATAATAATTCTTGAGGGAACCCACCGCCGTAATGACATCACCGGCTTCCACATTGGGACTGTTCTTGTATACCAGAATGAGCCCGGTGGCATCCTTCGCGACGATATTGGTTCCGTTGACAGCCATGACCATCGCCTGGCCCATGCTGACAGACTCCTCGATCGTCGTATTGGTGCCGGTATCCAGTTTCCCTTCAGCCAGCGCAAGGAGCTCCGCAATCGTCAGAGCTGCGGAAGGATCGACAACGGTGATGTTACAGGTCTTGGTCGCTTCCTTGTATTTGTCGGTTTCCGGAGCGGTGACCGTCACGGCGCAGGTACCGGCCTTGACGCCGAACACCATGCCATCCTCGTCGACCGTGGCGACGGAGGTATCATCACAGGTGAAGGTTACGGTGCCGTCATAGGCCTCGTCAATCGCCGTGATCTCAATTTCCTTGGATTCGCCGACATTCACCGTCAGTTTCAGATCCTTGATGCGAAGGCCCGGATCCTTTTTCTCTACCGGGGGTTCATCACCGCCGGAGCCGACCAGCTTGAAGATGGCGACGGAGTCGCGGCTGGTGGAATTGCCGCCATAGCAGGAGAAGATAGGATTTCCGCTATTAGGATTGTATTGGAGAATGTTGCGGGCGCCTTCATCGGAGATCAGAGCCTTCATCACGGTCTTTTCGCCAAAGGTGATGTTCCAACTCGCGGTCGCATCCTTCGTGTTCTTGGACTTGAGATAGTTATTCTTTGTTGAACCGGCGGCATAGATATATAAGTCGTCACCGGTCTTGAAAGCGAACGATCCTGCCTCGCTGCCGGCTTCAACCGTAAAGATTTCAACACTGCTGGTAGGGTCGACGATGGTATTCCCATCCTTCGTGATGGCACAGGCAGCCCGGTTATTGCCATTCTGGGTCGTGCTGATGGCAAAATCAGCAGATGCCGCGGCAATGATGACCTTGCTGTTGACCAGCAGGTCCTCGGTCTTGGTAACGAGTTCATACACTTCCGGATCCTTGATGGTGATGCCGCTCATGTTCACGGTGAAGCGGGCGACCTGGCCGGACTTGAACTCACGGTTGGCAGGCATCGTAACCTCCTTGGTCAGGGTGCCCTTGTCGGTCTTGACGGTGACGGTCAGCTTCTTGCCGGAGAGGTCGACAGGCGCGCAGGCAAACCAGATGTCGGAAGCAGAAGTCGTGTTGACCGTAATCGTTTCGGAAGCGGTGTTGGCAGTCGAAGATCCGTCCTTGAAGAAATAGTACCAACGGTTAGCCCAAGGCACTTCGGAAGTGAGATCCACCGCCTCGATCTTGGCATCACCAAGGGTCAGGTTGCTGAGGGTCAGCTTGCCGTAGGCAGTCCAGTGCTTGAACTGGAAGGAAACTTTCTCGGGACGATCCGTGGTCGTCGCGGACTGGGCGACAAGGATCTGAGCCGCCTCGTCGACGGATTTCTCGGTCGGAGTCTGGGACGTCGGAACGGTGACGCCAAGACGATAGACCACCTGTTCTTCATCATTTACCTTTACGGTCTCGGCGCAGTTGAGATAAGCGCTCGCAGGGCTGACGGCAAAGAAAGTATAGGTCGTCGTATCCCGGAAGGTCGCCGTGAAGGTCGCCGACTTGCCATCTGCCGCAGGCGTGACCTCGGCATCCTTGCTGGTCTTCATGTTGAGCATGATCTTCACCTTCGTGTCATTCTCCGTCCAAAGGGTCGGATAGCTGTTGCCGGTCGGATCGTCAAACGCGGTCCTCGTCTCGATGGACTCGGCGGCAAAGAGAATGGGGCTTTCCTCGGCGGTAGGAAGCATCTCGGGCTCCCGGACACAACCGACAAGCGCGGTCGCAGCTGCTGCGACGGCGAAAAGGAATCTGTACATCTTTTTCATGGTCGCAAGCAATTAAAGTTCATCCCAATCGACGCCCGTGCCGGGCTCGATCTCTCCATCGTAACTGGTCTCGCAGATCGCCGCATCGGAATAGAACGGCAATAAGGAGCATGCGGGAGCGATGTAGGCATCCTGCATCTTTTCTTTGGTAAGTTTTAACATTTTGGTAATGGTTATGTATTTAGTTCTTTTTTCAGGATCCGGTCGCCTTCAGGCGATAATTCCCATCGTGCAAATTTACTATTATTTAATAAGCTTGTCAAACAAGTTATCAACAACATAATCAACAATCTTTCGACTCGTTTTCCCTTGGCCCGGCATTTGCTTTTTTCTCCGGCAGAACCTATCTTTGAATGAGTAAAACAGTCGTGCGATGAAACGTCTTCCGATCCTCCTCACCCTCTTGCTGCTCATCCTCTGCAGCACAGCCGTCCATGCCCAGCGCATCCAGGATGCCAGTTACCGCACCGTCGGTTTCATCAAGTCCGACGGCACCATGCAGGACGCCTCCTACCGCACCATCGGCCACATCAAGGACAACGGCACCGTCCAGGACGCCGCCTACCGCACCGTCGCCTATCTCAAAGGCGGCCTCGTCCAGAATTCAAGCTACCGCACCGTCGGGCATATCAAATCCGATGGTACTATCCAGGACTCCTCCTACCGTACCATCGGCCATATCAAAAAAGACGGCACCATCCAGGACGCCTCCTACCGTACCATCGGTCACGCTCCCGGCATCCCCCTCACCTGGGCCGCCTTCTGGTTCTTCTTCTGCTAAGCCCTTTTAGTCCTCCTGCCCTTACAGGTCCTTTCACCCCTCACCCCCTCACCCCCTCACCCCTCACCTCTCACCTTTGCCGTTTTTCATAAAACACTGATTATCAAAACTTTGGCCCATAGCCTATCCCCATCTGGCGGAGAGGCTATTTTTCATCTCATTGATAATTAGCGTTTTACGAAAAACACCCAATTTCACAAGCGACATCCAGTCCCAATACTGAAACAACTGAGGTCCTTTGATGACAAAGAGCAGGCAGAGGGATTCGGAGTCCTATCAAAAAGGAGCATCTTCCAATGTAGATCAGTCAACCCAAGGTGGCGCAGAAGACGCAACCGGAACCTTGACTCCCTTCGACGGAGGAAGATGCAGGAAGCGTGATGTCTGACGGTAGGAAGCGGAAGTCCTCCGGGCTAATTGCTTCTGCATTATTCTTCTTTCCTCTTCGGAAATGGAGAGAAACGGTTTGAAAATCAGGTCATTGTGTTCTTTCTCAAACAAGCGGATCATCTCAACATAGGCCGTATCTGGCTCTGGCTCAAACTCTTCCTTGACTTCATATTCCGCCCCTGTGGTAACATCGAAAGCCTGAATCATCTTTTCAACACTGCCGAAATATGCACCCGCCGCCTCAAAATCGACTACCAAATAGGTGCTGATGATGAAGTCCGTCAACTGATCCCTTTCTTCCTTTCCCAATCCAGAATAAACACGTCGCAGGAAAGTATGATTCAGATACTGCCCTCTCTTATGAGCATCCTTTACCATCTTGACCGCTTTCTTCATCGGAGTGGATGCCCTCCGGATGATCAGTGGTTTGGAATAAGGATGATTGTTTCCCGCATAGGCCAGGAAATTCCACCGGCTCTCAATGGCACGACGGCAGAGTTTCTTTTCGACAGGATTATTAGCAATATAGGCGAGACAAGACCTGACTTTTGCATTGTTTTTCTTTTGTGCCCAACCAAATGTTCTCATGAATACAGCCCCCTTATGCCCGCTCACCCGGTTGAACTCCTGCGCATATTTCATCTCAACGACTTGATTGAAACGGGAAAGAATCTCTTTGGACGCCAGTTTTAGGAAAGAATGTGTGTGAGTGAACATAAGGTCCAGGGAAAGGACCGTAATCTTGCGACGGGACGCTTCCGTACAATAGATAGTAAAATACACCAGTCTGTCCAGCAAGCAATAGAAAAGAAGATTTCCATTGAAGCCCTTCTGATAATTGTGTGTCGGAATATCCGGGATGAATGCCATCTGTCTCATAATCTTTCTCCTCATATCTCACTCACGACCGCGGTCCCTCCGACGGATGAGTTTAAGTTAGGTTGGTAACAAAGATAGCGATTGTATCAGGGAAAGCCTATACATCAGAGGATAGAAAAGAGCGTTTTTTTACAAAACACTGATTTATAGCTAATTATGCAATAGCCTCTCCACATTTCGCGGAGAGGCCATTTGCCAAAGTATTAATAATTCGCGTTTAACGAAAAACGCAGCAAAAACAGAAACGTGCCTGAAGTACCTAGAACATAAACACCAAGCGGTACTGCACGTGGGGCGAGAAGGTGGGATCTCCCTCGCCGATCCAGGCGACGCGGGGGCCGAAGGTGAATTCGTGGGCCCAGTGGTCGCCGGTCGTGCGGCGGATGCCGTACAAGGGCGTCAAGACGAAGGCGAGATCTTCGCCGCCAGCCCAGAGGACTTGTCCGCGGAAGGCCACGAAATCAGATGAATTCATATAAGTGCTGCGGCCCAGGCGTGCGCGGCGGTCGAAACTCGTGTAGATACGCGGCTCCAGCGTCAGGCCGCCCGCCACCGCGAAATGCAGATTCGTCAGGCCTTCGAGCGTCGAGGTGAGAGACACCCCCGTGGGGACCAGACCCGCCCGGGCGACGATGGTGAAATTACTGGCCAGAGCGCCTTCAAAGCCGTATTCGAGGCCCAGCAGCTGGGCGGAAAGGGAATGGTTGGAGACGGCATAACCACCACGGCCGAACACGGTACCCGGTGCCGGACGGTGCGGAGCGTACGGATCCCGGTAAGTCCCGCCGTACGGCTGGGCGAAAGAGAGCGTTGCAGAAAAAAGAAGCGCGGCAACCAGCGCGAGAAGATGGACTTGATTTTTCATAATGCTCCAAATTTAGTATTTTAGCGGAACAGTAACAAAATGCGCACCAATTTCCGGATGCCCGACCCGAAACAGACAAACGCCCCCGCCCCGACACGATACGTCAAGGTCATCGTGCCGGTCAGGCTGGACCGGGTCCTTACCTATCGGGTGCCGGAGTCCCTGGCCGGCCGCGTCGGCATCGGCGCGAGGGTCAAGGTCCGGCTCGGGTCCCGCCTGACGGACGCCGTGGTCTGCGAGACGGACGTGACCCCGGACATCGAGCCGGGACGCATCCACGACCTGGCGGGCCTGGACGAGGGGCTGGAACGCATCACACCGGAGGAAATCCGCCTCTGGCAATTCATTTCGGATTATTATCTCTGCACGCGGGGCGAGGTGTTCAAGTGCGCGTACCCCAGCGGCAAGATCCGAAGCGAGGAGACGGCGGCCCGCGTGAAAGAGCGGGCGAAAGCGTCCCGGCGCAAGATGCAGGAGGCGGCACGCGAGAGGGTTGCGAAACTGGAAGCGGAGATCGAGGCGGTGCGCAGCCGGACGGAGGAGGCGCTCGCCAGGCTCACCGACAAGGCGGTCAAGACGCGGGAGAAGCTGATCGCGAACCGGGATGCGCGCCTGTCCCGCCTGCAGGAAGCCCTCTCCCACGCCCGCGCCGCCGAGAACGCGACAGCCGGGACTGTGAGTGCATTCCCCGAAGAGATAAGTTTTCTGCGCCCAGAATCCCAGGGCAGCCCGGCAGCGGAAACCCTGAAACCCTTAACTGAAGCCCTGGCGAAAGGCAAGCCCGTCCTGCTCCAAGGCAGCGCCCCCGAGCGTTTCGAAACCTACCGCGCCCTTGTCGCCGACACCCTTGCGAAAGGCCGCACCGCCCTCATGCTCGTCCCCGAAATCGCGCTGACCGAAGCCCTGGAGGACGCCCTCAGCGAGCAGTTCGGCGAAGCCACCCTCGTCTTCCATTCGCAGGAAACCACCGCCCGCCGGCGCAAGATCGCAGACGCCCTCCGCGCCGAAGGACCTCATTTCCTCATCGGCACCCGTTCCGCGTTGTTCCTGCCCTTCCACGACCTGGACCTGATCCTCGTGGACGAGGAACAGGACCGTTCCTATAAGCAGGACTCCCCGGCTCCGCGCTACAACGCCCGCGACTGCGCCGTCGTCCTGGCCGGCATCCACGGCGCCCGCATCCTGCTTGGATCCGCTGCCCCTTCGCTGGAGTCCCTGTACAACTGCGCGGCCCGGCGTTACACCGGCGTCCGACTCTCCGAAAGCCGCAAGCCATCCCCGGCCCAGGCCGAACGGCTCCGCATCATCGACACCGCCGACGAACGCCGCAAGCGTGGCATGAAGGGGCAGTTCTCCATCAAACTGATGGACGAGATCAACTATACCCTAAGCCAGGATCGCACCGTATACCTGATCCGGCTCTGGGGTGACCTGGCACCGACCGTGGAAGAGACGCGGGGGCTTTTCCCCGACGCAAGCGTCCTTCCCTTGACCGAGGCGATGACAGAAGCCGAAACCCCGGCCGCCCAGGCCCGCATCCTGGTCGGCACCCTTGCCCAGACCAAGCGCCTCCCATTCGCCGAAGGCAGCCTGGTCGCCCTCCTGCAGGCCGACCCCATTCTCGGCGCCCAGAACTTCCGCGCCGACGAGCGCGCTTTCCAGCTGCTCAGCCGCTACCGGGAGCATTGCGCGGCCGGCACGTTCGTGATCCAGACCGCCCGTTCCGGACATCCTGTCTTCCAGGACCTTCTCGCCGGAAAAGACCCTGCCCCCGAGCTGATGGAAGAGCGCCGTACCTTCGCGTATCCGCCCTATTCCCGCATCATCGACATCTGCCTCGACGACTCCAACCCGAAACGCCTCGCCCTGATGGGCCGGACGCTCGCCGGCCGGCTCAAGACCGTCCTCCGCCCCACCGCGGGCCTGGACAGCCCGGTTCGGATCGAAGGGCCTTACGAGTCGGCGGATAACCGGCTCACCCTGCGCGTCATCCTGGCCAAGGACCGCAGTTTCCCCGAGCGCAAGAAAGCCCTGAAGGAAACGGTCGACGCCTTCATCACCGAGCGCAAATACACCGGCTTCATCCACCTCGATGTTGACCCGGAATGACATTATCCCTATATTTGTCCCATCCCGACAGAAACAAACCCGAATACTAATGAAAAAAACACTCCTGACCCTGATGACGCTCCTCGCCTTCGCCCTCGCGGCGAACGCCCAGGAGACCTACGTCCCCGCACCCGAGAACCTCGCCGCCCGCGAGAAATTCCAGGACGCCCGCTTCGGCATCTTCATCCACTGGGGCATCTACTCCATGATGGGTGACGGCGAATGGGTGATGAACATCCAGCACATCCCCTACGCCGAGTACAGCCGCCTGGCTGGCGGCTTCTACCCTTCGAAATTCAACGCCGAAGAATGGATCAAGACCTTCAAGGCGGCCGGCGCCCGGTACATGACCATCACCTCCCGCCACCACGACGGATTTTCGATGTTCAAGTCCAACGCCTCCTCCTACAACATCGTCGACGCCACGCCCTTCAAGCGCGACGTCATCGGCGAACTCGCGGAGGTCTGCGCCAAGGAGAATTTCCCCCTCCATTTCTATTATTCCCATCTCGACTGGGGCCGCAACGACTACTGGCCGCGCGGCATGTCCGGCAATCTGCTGGGACGCCCGGACGGGGATGAAAACTCCTGGGGACATTATGTCGACTTCATGTGCGCCCAGCTGACCGAGCTCCTGACCCAGTACGGTCCCATCGGCTGCATCTGGTTCGACGGCATGTGGGACAAGAACAAGGGCGAGCCCGACCAGGCCGAAATCTGGCAGCTGAAACGCCAGTACGAGCTGATCCATCGGCTCCAGCCCGCCTGCCTCATCGGCAACAACCACCACCTTCCCATCTTCGAAGGCGAGGACATCCAGATCTTCGAGAAGGACATTCCCGGCAAGAATACCGCCGGATTCTCCGGCACCTCCAAGGTGTCCGACACCGTCCCGCTCGAAACCTGCCAGACCATCTACCACAGCTGGGGCTATGACATCAACGACTACAACTACAAGAGCGCAGACCAGTTGATCCAGTTCCTCGTCCAGACGGCCGGCAAGGGCGCCAACCTGCTCCTCAACGTCGGTCCCCGCCCGGACGGCTCGCTCCCCGAGGAGTCCGTCAACCGCCTTCTGGCGATGGGCAAATGGCTGGAGAAATACGGCGACACCATCTACGGCACCGACGGCGGCTGCGTGCCCGAGCAGTACTGGGGCGTGACCACCCAGACCGGCAAGAAACTCTATGTCCACGTGCTCAATCCCGCCGAAGCCATCTTCATCCCCTTCAAGGGCAACAAACTGGTCTCGGCCGTCGCTTTTGACGGCGGGCAGAAAGTTCCGTTCACGCAGCTCTCGGAAGGCATCGTGCTGACGCTTCCGGAAAGGCCGGAAGGCTGTCAGGATCAAATCATTACCCTGACGTTCAAGAACGAACTCTAACGAAAAGGCCGGTTTCAAAACCGGCCTTTTTCATCAAACATCTCTCATTTAAAAGATTCCGAAACGGTAAACCGTGGAGCTCTCGAACTTGGTGCCCGGACGGAGTTCCGTGCTCGGGAACTGAGGTTTGTTGGGGCTATCGGGATAATGCTGGGTCTCCAGGCAGACAGCCGTGCGGAACTGGTAGGCGGTACTGTCCTTGCCGGCCACCGTACCATCCAGGAAATTACCCGTGTAGACCTGGATGCCGGGCTCGCTCGTGAAGACGCGGAGCTCGATGCCGGTCTTCGGGCAGACGAGGGTAGCAGCTACCTTCTTCAGGCTACCTTCCGTATTCAGGATCCAGTTGTGGTCGAAACCGCGGCCGAAACGGATCTGCTCGTTGTCCGCATCGATGTCCTGGCCGATGGGCTTCGGCGTCCTGAAATCAAACGGAGTATCGGCCACCTTCACGATCTTGCCGGTCGGGATCAGCCATTCATCCACAGGCGTGGTTTGGTCCGCATTCAAGTAGAGAAGGTGGTCCGTAATCGGCTGAGAAGGATCCCCGGAAAGGTTGAAATAGGAATGGTTGGTCATGTTGATTACGGTCGGAGCCATGGTCCGGGCCATGTAGTCGATGATGATCGAATTGCGATCGGTCACCGTAAAGAAGACGTAGGCGGTCACCTCACCCGGGAAACCCATCTCGCCGTCCTTGGACACATATTTGAGCTGCAATGAGTTCTGCGAAACGTCTTCCACCGAAAACACCTTGTACTGCCATCCTTCCGGGCCGCCGTGGAGGGTGTGGCCGTTGTTGTTCGTCGGCAGCTCATACGTCTGCTTGTCGAGCGTGAAACGGCCGTTGGCGATGCGGTTGGCATAGCGTCCGATGGTCGCGCCGAAGTCCGAAGGAATGGTCATGTAATCCTGGATGTTGTCAAATCCGAGGACGACATCGTGCATGATACTGTCCCGGTCCGGGACCATGACGGATACGATGCGGCCGCCGAAATTGGTGATACAGACCTCCATGCCATTGCTGTTGGTCAGGGTATAGAGTCCGGTCTCGGCTCCATCCACCTCGGCGACAAAGTTCGCCGGATCCAGGCCCGACAGGGTCAGGTTGCTTTCGGGTTCCTTCTTACAGGAAACCAGGCAGACCGCAGCCAGTGCCAGTGCAAAGAAAAGCTTCTTCATGGCACGCTAGGCTTTATTCTCCACGTATGGGTGGTTGTCACCCTCGAACTTGGCGCCCAGCTCGATGACCAGGCGCGAGGACTGGATGTGACCCGTGAAACTGGCCTCGGACTTGATGGTCATCGTATCCTTGACGAACACGTCGCCTTCCAGGGTGCCGAACACGTCCAGGCTCTCACAGCGGATCTCGCCCTTCAGATGGGCGGTCTCGCCGATAATCACCCGGCTCTGGGACGTGATGTTGCCGGTATAGTCACCGTCGAAACGGATGTCGCACTGGGTCTTGATCTCACCGCCGATGATGACCGTCCCCGCCGCGATGCGGGAGATGGCATTCGGATTCAGGTTGGGAATTTTCTTGGTCATGTTATCCAACATATCGTTATTCTTTTTATGGTTTCAGAATCAGTTCGCCGAAGAACTCCGGGCGGTGGAAATCGGGATTCGAGACCCGCACCGGATTCCAGCTGAGGAAATGGGTGACGGCGGTCTTGTCGCCGCACTTGTAGAAGTTGGCAAGCAGCCGCTCCGGAACGCCCTCCCCTTCGCAGATAAGGGAGAACGGGATCTCGAGCTCCAGGCTCCAGGCCGTCTTTTCACGAATGTCCACAGGCTCCTTCGGGAAGGAGGAACGGCGCACGACCTGTGCCATGCGCTCCTCGTCGAAATGGCTAAAGTCCTCCCGGCAGGTGCGCCTGGCGGCCAGACCGGTGCCGATGCAGTTGGTCTCGAAGTTGAAATAGTACGGGCTGCCGGGCTCCTTGACGAAGAACTCGACGCAGCTGTCCTCCCAGACGGGTCCGTTGTTGACGGTCGTGACGGCTCGGGGATTGTCTTCCACCACGTCGAAACGGATCAGCAGCGCCCGCCCGTCATGGGCGATGGCGAAACGGACCTCTGGCTTGTACGGGAACCCGTCCGGCCAGCAGACCGTATCGACCGCCCCTTTCGCAAAAAGGGCGAGGTCTTCGAAACCGCTTACGCGCGGGACTTTCAGCGACTTTGTTTTCATTGCATTCTCCGACAAGTAGCAAAGATATACATTTGTCGGAAGATTTCCACCTACTTTTCTTATATTTGTGACAATTGAATTCTTTTCGACCGATGAGACTTACCTTTCTTTCCCTGCTCTGCGCCTTCCTGGCGACGTTCTCCTTTTCTTCCCATGCCATTGCCGAATCCTGCTCGGACGCCGTCCTGCCCCTATTTGAGATCTCCATCGACGAGGAGGAAGACGGACTGGTCGCCATCGACGGTCCCCTGGCCCAGTTGCCCGACACGGTTTCCGTGGACCTGACCAACGAACTGCTGGGCACCGGACTGGCAAAGATCGTCGTGCGGAAAGGCGTGAAGTCGGTGAAGAAGCTCTACCAGAAGGCCAAGGTCGCCCGCGCCCAGAAGATCGCCGCCCGGAACTTTCCGCGCAAGGGTGGCTGCGGGACGCTGCGCATCGTCAGTTACAACGTGGGCGTCTTCCACAAAAGCGGCTATGACAAGATGAACATGGTCGCGGACATGCTCAATGAGATGAAGGCGGACGCCGCGGGCATCCAGGAGCTGGACAGCTGCGTGACCCGCACCGGGGGCGTCTATCAGTTGCGTGCCTTCGCGGACGCGCTCGGAGATTGGAATTATCATTTCGCTCCAGCCATCCCCCTGGAGGGCGGGACCTACGGAATCGGCATCGTCTCGAAACGGAAATTCCGCGTCCTGGATAGCTGGTCGATGACCCTGGACCGGGGCAAGGGAGCCGAGCAGCGCGCGCTCAACGTGGTGGAATTCCCGAAGTTCGTGCTGGCGGCCACGCACCTGGACCACAAGTCGGATGCGGCTCAGCTCGCGCAGGCGAAGGCCATCACGCAGGCGCTGTCGGCGCGCTACGCGGGGACACACAAGGTGGTGATCCTGTGCGGGGATTTCAATGCGAAGCCTAACAGCAGGACCATCAAGGAGTTGAAGAAGAACTGGACGATCGTTTCTGCGCAGAACGACACGTACGACTCCTCGCGGCCGAAGCAGTGTATCGATTACATCATGGTGCTGGACAACAATTCCAGTTACGTCCTCAAGCATTCGGCGGTCGCCTCTAAATTTGATGACGGCGACGTCACCCAGGCCTCGGACCATCTCCCCGTCTACATCGACATCAAGCCGAAGCGGCGGTAAAAAAAGCCCGCCGGAATTCGGCAGGCTTTTCTGTGGAGGTGGGCGGGGTCGAACCGCCGTCCAAACACCGCACCAGGTGGCTTTCTACGTGCATATCCGGCCTTTGGTTTTCGATTCCGGTATGCGGGGAGGCGCGCTTATCCGGAACTTATCCCCTGAATCTTGGCGGAGTTTAGGAGAATCGCTCCGTGCATCCGGTCTGGATGATACCCCGTATGCTGCACATGACCGGCCTGAAGGGCAGCGGGATACTCGTCGGCGTGACAGCCTTGGTCACGCGGATTAAGTCAATCTACTTGGTAGATTAAGCAGCGAGTGCGTAATTGTTGTTGCCAACTATTTGTTTGCGTACTGGGATTAACGGGCCAATGCGCGACGCCCGACACGCTTACCATCCGACATCGATGCTGTCAAAACCAATACACCCCCGGATAGTGCGGCAAAGATAGTGCTTTTTCTTATTTCAACAAATCAGATCGACAAGGTATTCTGGACGGTAAGGAGCTCCGGATCGATAGGCTTGTCGATCTTGACGGCCTTGGCGATGGGGATGTAGCGCATCTGATCCTGGTCGATGGCGATCATGACATTGCGCTGGCCCTCCTTCAACGCCTCGATCGCGGCCACACCCATGCGGCTCGCCAGGATACGGTCAAAGGCGCTGGGCTTGCCGCCCCGCTGCAGGTGACCGAGGATGGAGACGCGCACGTCATACTCCGGATATTCCTTGCGGACGCGGTCCGCATAGTGCATCGCACCGCCGTCTTTCTCCGAAACGATTACGATCGAACTATTCTTCGACTTGCGGATACCGTGGCCGATGAAGGTCGCCAGCTGGTCGATGTCCGTCTTGTCCTCGGGAATGATGGCCGCTTCGGCGCCCGCCGCGATGGCGCTGTTCTGCGCCAGGAAGCCGGCGTCGCGCCCCATCACTTCGACGAAGAAGATGCGGTTGTGCGAGCAGGCGGTGTCACGGATCTTGTCCACGCACTCGACGATGGTGTTGAGCGCCGTATCGTAGCCGATGGTGCTGTCCGTGCCGTAAAGGTCGTTGTCGATGGTCCCGGGGATGCCGATGACCGGAATGTCGTGCTCGTGCGCCAGTTCCTCGGCGCCGGACAGGGAGCCGTTGCCGCCGATCACGACCAGCGCGTCGATCTTATATTTCTTGAGAGTCTTGGCTGCAACCGCGCGCCCTTCCGGGGTACGGAACGCATCGCTGCGGGCGGTCTTGAGGATCGTGCCGCCGCGCTGGATGATATTGGAAACGCTTTCCGTCGTGAACAGCTTGACTTCATCGTTGATCAGGCCCTCCCAGCCACGGTAGATGCCATACACTTTCCAGTCATTGGAAATCGCCGCGCGCGTGACGGCACGGATCGCCGCATTCATGCCCGGTGCGTCACCGCCGGAAGTCAGGATTCCTATTGTCTCGATCTTTGCCATTTCTCTTTTTCCTTAAACCTCGCAAATATAAATTATTTTCGGTAGATTTGCGTCAAATACGATCCAACATGAAACGCATTCTCTTCGTCCTTGCGCTTGCGCTGGTGAGCGCGGCCGCTTCCGCCAAGGTGGAGCTGCCCAACTTCCTGGGAGACAACATGGTCCTGCAGCAGCAGACCGCCGTGGCCCTGTGGGGCACCGCCACTCCCGGCAAGAAAGTCACGATCCGTCCCGGCTGGACCCGCGGAAAAACCATGGTCAAGGCCGATCCCGAGACCGGCAAGTGGTTCGCCCGCGTCTACACTCCCGCGGCGGGCGGCCCCTACGACATCGTGATCAGCGACGGAGAGAAACTGACCGTCCACAATGTCCTCATCGGCGAGGTGTGGTTCTGCTCCGGACAGTCCAACATGGAGATGCCGGTCAAGGGCTACGGTTCCCAGCCGGCCCGTGGCAACGAAGACTTCATCGTCAAGGCCAAGCCGTCTCGGCCCATCCGGGTCTGCAAGATCGCCAAGCACTCGATGACCACGCCCCAGGACACCGTCATCACGGAAGGATGGAAGGTTCATTCCCCCGAAGCAGTCGCCAACACCAGCGCCACGGCTTACTTCTTCGCGGACTATCTCCAGAGCGCGCTGGACATCCCCGTCGGCATTCTGGAATCCGACTGGGGCGGCAGCTCCATCGAGACCTGGATCGACGAGAAGACCATCCGGGAACAGTTCGCCGGCGAGTTTGAAAACTGCCATCTCCAGACCGGCAAGGTGGACCCCAATCGTCCGCACCAGGAGCCCTGCCTGCTCTATAACGGCCAGGTCCACGCCCTCGTGCCTTTCACTTTCAAGGGCATGCTCTGGTACCAGGGCGAGACCAACCGCGGCCGCCCGGAGCAATACATCCGTCTGCAGACCGCCTACGTGAAGATGATGCGGGAGCTGTTCCAGGTCCCGGACGCTCCATTCTATTTCGTCCAGATCGCCCCCTACCCTTATAACAACCCAAGCGACTGGCTGAGCGGTTATTTCTATGAAGCGCAGCAGAAGACCCTCGAGACCATCCCCCACAGCGGCATGGCGGCTACGGTGGATGTCGGCGAATTCGGCACCATCCACCCCTGCCAGAAGCCGGCCGTGGGCAAGCGTCTCGCCCTGCTCGCCCTCGAGCACGACTACGGTGTGAAGGGCATCGAGGCGGACGCCCCGACCTACAAGTCCTTCACCGTGGAAGACGGGAAAGCCATCGTCCAGTTCAATGTCGGCCCCCTGGGCCTCAACCCGATGGGCTGCGAGGTCGACGGTTTCGAAGTGGCCGGCGCCGACCGTGTGTTCCACCCTGCCAAGGCCATCCGGAAAAACGGCACCAGCTTTAAAGTCTGGAGCCCGGAAGTCCCGGAACCCGTGGCCGTGCGCTACTGCTTCCGCAACTGGGGCGTCGGCACGATCTTCAACGCGTGCGGCATTCCCGTCACGCCTTTCCGCACCGATGACTGGCAACTGTAAACCATGAAGAGAAAAGTCTGGCATATCGTCGCCATCGTCGTCTTCGTTCTCCTGAGCGCCCTCTGCATCCGGCTGCTCTTCCTCGAAGCGACCCTGAAGTACGGCCTGATCCTGCTGGCCACGCTCGCCCTGGCGTTCCTCATCTGGAAAGCCTTCATCAAGAGCGGGCAAGACGAGCTGCGCGAATCCGAAAAGCACAGCAAGGAACTGGAGGGACAGGTCGAAGACCTCCGGCGCCGGCTCGATGAAATGAGCCGCAGCAAGCTGAACGTCACCGGCATCTCCCCCATCCTGCACCTCTCGGTGCTGGAGCTGGACACCTCCTTCACCCGCAGCTACATCCGCGAGGACAAGAAGAAAAAGCTGAGTTTCAACGGCGCGCTGCGTACCGACCTCCGGGCCCAGTACGGCGTCAAGCTGGAGGATGTCAAGTTCAAGTATGACGAGGCGACGAAGACCCTGTATCTGGCTCAGTTCCAGCCAGGTCTGCTCTCCTTCTCGAAGCGGCAGATGACCTGGGACATCGCCCGGTCGTTCCGCGAGCGGGACTTCTTCGGCTGGATCGAACTGCCGCCGGTCGACGACGAGGAGGCCGAGGCCTTCACAAAGCAGATGAAGGAAGAAATCCGCGCGGAGGTCGAGCGCGAAATCGACAACCGAAAGATCGCGGAGTTCGAATGGCTCTCCCCGATGATCACCCGCCAGGTGACCGACGTGCTCAAACTCGCCCTGGGCAAGCCTGATGCGACAGTGGTGATCCTGCCCGAACCGACGACGGAACAGATAGAAGGAGGCGCCGCCGAGGGAGCCCTCACGTCAAGCGCTGCCTCCCTGGAGGAGCAGGGTTTCATCGATTTCGGCGACTTCTACCACAAGCTTGAAGAATAGACACCTGTCCTTTCGCATGAAAAGAATCCTTCCTTGCCTGCTGATCGCGGCGAGCCTTTCCGCTTGCGCCCCAAAGCCTAACGGCAACACCTGGGGTGACACCGGCGACGGCCGCTACCTCAACCCCGTCCTCGCAGCGGACTATTCCGATCCGGACGTCATCCGCGTCGGAGACAAATATTATATGGTCGCATCCGACTTCCATTTCATGGGCATGCAGGTTCTGGAATCCGACGACCTGGTCAACTGGCGGCTGATTTCCCAGATCTATGACCGCTTCGACCAGCCAGGCTGGAACGAGAACCGGCATTATTCCGGAGGCTCGTGGGCGCCCAGCATCCGCTGGCACGACGGCAGGTTCTGGGTTTATTTCTGCACACCGGAGGAAGGGCTGTTCATGAGCACCGCGGAAGATCCTGCAGGGCCTTGGTTGCCGTTACATTGCGTCAAGGCCATCCCCCGCTGGGAAGACCCCTGCCCCTTTTGGGATGAAGACGGAAACGCCTACCTCGGCCACAGCCTCAAGGGCGCCGGCCCCATTATTATCCACCGTATGTCCCCCGACGGGAAGGAACTCCTGGACGACGGCATAACCATCTACGAAGGACCGACCGCGGAAGGCACCAAAATCCACAAATGGAACGGATGGTACTATCTGAGCATACCGGAAGGCGGCGTGAAAGTCGGCTGGCAGACGGTGCTCCGCTCCCGGGACCTCTACGGCCCCTACGAGCGGAAAATCGTCCTGGAGACCGGTTCGACCGACATCAACGGCCCCCACCAGGGCGCCATTGTGGACACGCCGGAAGGCGAATGGTGGTTCCTTCACTTCCAGTTCCAGGATCCGTTGGGACGCGTCGTCCATCTCCAGCCCATGCATTGGGAAGAGGAGTGGCCCGTCATCGGACAAGATTATGACAGCAACGGTGTGGGAGAGCCGGTCCCGGGCTGGATCAAACCCAAAGTCCGTCACAGCGCACGCAAGCCTTTCCTACCCGCCGCTTCTGACAACTTCAATGCGCCGAAACTGGGTTTGCAATGGCAATGGAACCACAATCCGGTGGACAGCGCCTGGTCGCTGACCTCCCATCCCGGGAAACTGGCTTTAGGCGCCCTGCCTGCGGAAAGCTTCGAACTGGCGCGCAACACCCTTTCCCAAAAGATCATGGGCTTCCAGGGAAGCTATACGGTCAGTCTCGACCTGTCGGAAATGGCGGACGGGCAGTTCGCCGGACTGGCCTGCATGGGCAAGGATAATATATGCGCGGGAATCTTTCAGATGAACGGCTGCAAAGTCCTTTTCGCCGGCCATCCAGGCACGCAGAAATACAACGAAGACACGATCTGGCTCCGCCTGACCTTCGATGTTTCTGCGAACGTTTTCCAATTCAGCTGGAGCAGGGACGGTGCACAGTTTACAGATATCGGCGACCCTTTCGAAATGCATTTCGGCTTCTGGAAAGGCGCCCGCGTAGCAATCTTCAGCTACAATACGGAAACAACGGCCGGTACTGCCCTTTTCGACGATTTCAGCTACCTGCGCATCGAATAATAGCGCCCGCTACAAGGGAGCAGACATGCTCTTCTGCGGAGGCAGGAACTTTTGTACCGGAACAGGAGGTACGGGTACGAAAGGATGGGCGGGCTGACCCGTCCACTGCATCAGGTGCGTACGGCAGCACTCGATCCCCGTCTCCATACCCCGGTAATTCTCTGAAAACACATAATATCCGCCGCCGACCGGGAAGAGTCCCGTCGTACCCCACTGGAAGTTCCAGCCCCGGATGCCGGAGGCCTCATGCTCCAGGCCATCTTCCGCGAGCGGCAGCTGCCAGACCTTGCACTTGCGGTACGGAATACCCTCCAGACGCGCCTTGAAAGGTTGGGCGGCCAGATCCACCGCATAGAGCGAATAATTGGGGAACGCTTTCTTTTTGCCCCGGTAGACCGCCATCAGCAGGTAACCCGTAAAGGGATCGTAGGCCATGTTCTGCACGCCGTAGGTCGTATTGCCGGTCCGGACAAAGAACTTGCGCCAGGGCTTGGCGGGGCCGGAAGTGTGCATCGTGCCGAAGGAGACGGTCTGCGCGTATTTCTTGAATTCATCCAAGGGATAGCAGAGGATGATCTGGTGGTCGTTGTCACTGCGGGTGGTATCCCCGTAGAGACCGCATGCGACGTAAAGATGGTCAAACGAAGCCGCATACGAAGAAGAGGATGCATCCGAAGACACAAAGGTAAGGGGCAGCGGGGACACTCCGGCGACAGCGGTGCCCGGTGCGGGGCCGAGCGTGACGCCGTCTATGCCAGCGCAGCCGAAACGGTGCTTGAGCGTCGCCGGGGTCGCCTCAGCGCCCTCAGCCGGGGACGTGACCACCCCCTTCGCGCTCACCACCGCCGCATAGTCGTCCATCACCTCCCGGATGCAGACGGTCCGCAGCACGGGATCGTTCTCGGGATCCATCCCAATCTGGTCCACACGAGCGACATCGATGATGGCCACGTAGAAATAAGAGGTCTCCCACATCGGCACGCCCAGTTTCTTCGCGACACCCGCGCCGATCTCGTCGTCCTTGCATTCCAGCGAAGCGTACACGCAGCCGTCCGCCGGATTGAAGGTCATTGCCCCCAGGTGCCCCTGGATGCGGTCGATCGTGCCCAGGACATTGCCCTTCATATCTGTCCGGATGAATCGGGTCGTGAAGGAGAAGTACATCTCCCCCTTTGCACGGTTGACCGCGATTCCCTGCACGTGTGAAGTCACCCCGCTGCTGATGTCCAGCACGGACGGAAGGTCGGTGGGAGGAACGCCATGGGCCAGCGCCGGTTCCTGCGCTCCGGCAGCGAAACAACAAAGCAGCGCGCACAGCGCCGAAAGCAAATATCTTCTCATAACTGCAACATTTCTTCGTAAGTCAGGAAATGGTCCGCGCCGGCCCAGGCATCTTCCGAACGCACGAACACCCGCGTCTCCGTGCCATTGCTGATGACCAGGCACTTCACGCCCAGCACCAGGTTGTAGCGCAGCGCCTGCTCCAGCACGGCGGGCGTCAGAGCCACCTCCGGCCGCTTGCATTCCACTACCGCGAGCGGCACGCCGCCTATACCGTAAACCAGGATGTCGGCCCGCCAGACCTTGTCTGCCTCGCCAAAATGCAGTTCCACCTCGCTCATCATCTGGTGCCGCGGCACGCCGGAGACCTGCCCCAGCACGCCGATCATCCACTGACGTACCCTTTCCTCGGGCGTCAGCGCAACCTTTTTCCGCCGGAGCGGATCCCAGATTCTCGGTGTAACTGCCATCTACACAAAGATACGCGAAAAATGATTACATTTGCAGCACAGTAGCCAGAAAAATGACCATCGTCGAAGAATACCTCGACCGACCGATCTTCAAGATCGTTTCCGACGTCGCCCGCGAGACGGGCGTGCGGGCCTTCGTCATCGGCGGATACGTACGCGACTGCTTCCTCGGCCGCCCCTGCAACGACATCGACATCGTCGTCGAGGGCAACGGGATGGCCCTGGCCGAAGCCGTCGGAGCCCGCATCCGGGAGACAGAACACACGCGCACGCAGGTGTCCCTTTTCAAGAATTTCGGCACGGCGATGCTCAAATACCACGGCGATGAGATCGAATTCGTCGGCGCCCGCAAGGAATCCTACCGCCGCGAGTCCCGCAAGCCCATCGTCGAGGACGGCACGCTCGAGGACGACCAGCTGCGCCGGGACTTCACCATCAATGCGATGGCCTTCAGCCTCCAGGCGGACTCTTTCGGCGAACTGGTGGACCCCTTCGGAGGCATCCGCGACCTGGCCGCCGGCATCATCCGCACGCCCCTGGAGCCCGACACCACCTATTCCGACGATCCCCTGCGCATGCTGCGCGCCATCCGATTCGCCACCAAGCTCAGCACGCCCGAGCTGCATTTCACCATCGTGCCCGAGTCGCTCGAGTCGATGCGGCGGATGAAGGAGCGCCTGACCATCCTTTCCAAGGAGCGCATCGTCGAAGAACTGAACAAGATGCTGGTCACTCCCCGGCCCTCCGAAGCCATCCGCCTTATGGAGGAGACGGGCCTGCTGGAATACATTCTCCCCGACCTGCTCGCTCTCAAGGGCGTCGAGACCATCGAGGGCCGGGGGCATAAGGAGAATTTCTCCCACACCCTGGCGGTCGTGGACAACGTAGCCGCCGCCGAGGAGCAGGCCATCGCCGAAGGCCGGCTGCAGGACTTTACGCCCGAGTTGGACGGCGACGGCTGGATCTCTTCCCTGCGCACCGAGCCCAATGTCTGGCTGCGCTGGGCCGCCCTCCTGCACGACATCGGCAAACCCGCCTCCAAGCGCTATGATCCCTCGACCGGCTGGACTTTCCACGGCCACGAGATCATCGGCGCCAAGATGGTCCCGCGCATCTTCAAGGGCCTGATGATGCCCCTCAACGAGAAGATGAAATATGTCCAGAAACTCGTGCGCCTGCACCTGCGGCCCATCGCCCTGGTGGACGACGAAGTGACGGACAGCGCCGTGCGGCGCCTGCTTTTCGACGCCGGCAACGACATTGACGACCTGATGCTCCTGTGCAACGCGGACATCACTTCAAAGAATCCCGCCAAAGTCGCGCGCATCCGTGCCAATTTCGAGCTCGTGCTGCGCAAGATGGCCGAGGTCGAGGCAAGGGACCAGATCCGCTGCTTCAAGAACCCCATCACGGGCGAACACATCATGGAAGTGTACGGGATCGGCCCCGGCAAGACAATCGGCGTCCTAAAGGAAGAGATCAAGGAGGCCATCCTGGACGGCCGCATCGGCAACAATTTCGAAGAGGCCGATGCGCTAATGCGTACGCTCGCCGCCGGACTCGGCCTGACTCCGGTCAGCGAATAGTTTTCCGCCCATGCTGACCGACGAATACATAGAATACATCCGCACGGTACGGCGTTATTCGCCCCGGACCCAGGCCATCTACCGCGAGGTTCTGGAAGGTTTCGCGGCGCAGGCGCTGGAGGGAGAGGTGACCGACGAGGCGCTGATGGCGGCGCTCAAGCCGGTCGTCATCCGGAACTACGAGGTATACCTGCTGGACGAGCGGAAAGAGGATCCCCGCACCGTCAACCTGCATCTTTCGGTCCTCAGCGGCTTCTGCAGATACCTGATCCACAGGGAGTTGATTCCGTCCAATCCCGTCCGGCTGATCAGCCGGCCCAAGACCTCCAAGCGTCTGCCTGTGTTTTATCGGGAGGAGGCGATGAAGAAATATTTTCAAGATACGGAACATGATGTCACGCAGGTAGCGCTCGATGACCTTCGTCAACTCTGCGAACACAATCCCGCTGACACGACGGCCATCGACAAGTACGAACGCCGTCTGCGCCGCCTGATCGTCTCGCTGCTTTACGGCACCGGCATCCGCCGCTCCGAACTGATCTCCCTCACCGTCGGTGCCGTCGACTTCGGACGCCGGACCCTGAGCGTTCACGGAAAAGGAGATAAAATGCGGGAAATTCCGCTGGTCGCTGGTCTTTGTGAAGAAATTTCATTATATTTACAATCGGTTGAATCGATGACAGGACTGCAGGCTACGCCCGGGAGGGCTCTGCTGCTGACGGCGAAAGGGCGTGCGCTCTATCCCGTCTACGTAGACAGGGCCATCAAGCAGGAGCTAGGAGCGGTCGCGGGCATCAACGGGAGGAAATCCCCCCACGTGCTCCGGCACACGCTGGCGACAGAGTTGCTGGACAACGGGACGGACCTCAATTCCATCAAGGAACTGCTCGGACACGCTTCGCTCGCCGCGACCCAGGTGTACACGCACAACTCCATCGAGAAACTGAAATCTGTGTATCAAACCGCCCATCCCAGGGCTAAAAGAGGAGGTAAAAATGGACATTAACATCAAATCCCTCAAGTTCGACGCCGACCAAAAGCTGATCGCGTTCGTCGAGAAAAAAGTCGCGAAACTGGAGCGCTTCTATGAAGGAGTCAAGCAAGTCGACGTGACGCTGACCCTGCTCCACGAGCCGGACAACAAGGACTGCAAACTCCAGATCCACATTCCCGGCGAGGAGCTCATCATCCAGCGCAACGCCAAGACCTTCGAGGACGCCGTCACGGAATGTGCGGACGCTATGAAGGAAAAGCTCACGCGTGCCCGTGAGAAACGCATTGAAGCATAGATTTTTTACCGGGGTGGCCTTCACGGTCACCCTTTTTTAGAAGATATTATGAGAAAGGTTTTATTCCTGGTTGTGCTGGCGTCACTCTGCCTGCCATTCAGCGTCTGTGCCCAGACCCCGTCCCGCCCGGACCTGCTCGGGCATGCGCCCATCGCCATTTCGCAGGACGGCCCGTTCGTCCGTATCTATTCACCGGAAGTCAGGGAGCCGGTGCGGCTTTTCGTCATCTCCGACACGCACCTGTTCCTGAGCGACGAGCGGGAGGAGCCGTTCCGCGACTATAGCAAGCGCATGGCGGCGGCCTACAACCATACGCGGAACATCTATTCCCGCGAGGAGACGGACCCGGAGGCTTCATTCCGCAAGACCCTGGCCCTCGCCAAGGAGCGGGGGGCCGATGCCATCTGCCTGCTCGGTGACATCGTAAGCTATCCTTCCGAGGCGGGGATCGAGTTGGCGGTGCGACTGTTGAATGAGACCGGCATCCCCTGGTTCTACACCACCGGCAACCACGACTGGCACTATGAGGGGATGGAAGGCACGGAGATCGAGCTCCGGGAGAAATGGACGCAGGAGCGTCTCGCGCCCCTATACAAGGGGTACGACCACCTGCTATACAGCGTGGAGGTGAAGGGGGTCAAGCTGATCTTCCTGGACGACGGCGTTTATGAGATCCTGCCGGAGCAGCTTGCGGCCTTCAAGCAGGAGGCACGGGGCAAGCAGCCGAAACTGCTGTTCTGTCACATTCCCTTCTATGCGCCCGGCTTCGGCGTCACTTACGGCTGCGGCAATCCCGACTGGAACGAAGCCCACGACCGCGGCTTCCGTGCCGAGCGCCGCCCGAAATGGCCCGCCGAAGGGCACTCCGCAGTGACATACGATTTCTGGAAGGCCGTCGGCAAAGCCTGCCGCCAGCATCGCGTCCTCGCCACCTTCTCCGGCCACATCCACAAGCAGTCCTTCAGCCTCGTCGACGGCTGGCCCCAATTCGTCACCAACGCCAACGCCGAAGGCGGCTACTACGAAGTCACCCTCGAGCCGATGCCGTAAAAAGAAAGCCGCCCTGATGGACGGCTTTTTTGAGCGGAAAACGGGATTCGAACCCGCGACCCTCGGCTTGGGAAGCCGATGCTCTACCACTGAGCTACTTCCGCGAATTGGTATTGCAAATATAGGCATTTTTTCCGAATCACAACCGCCCCGGTGAACATTTGAGAAAGCCAATTATTCTACCTATATTTGTAGGATAGAGTCAGATGCGTCTGCCATTCTGGCATAAGTGCCACTATAGCAAGATGTTTGCGTAAAAGACTCCAGCCAAAAATACGACAAAAACAAAAACAGATATGTCAGTAGCCGGAATATTGAAAGCCGTGTTCGGATCCAAGTCCGACCGGGATATGAAACAAGTCAGGCCCGTCCTCAACAAGATCCTCGCCCTCTACCCCGAGATCGATGCCCTCTCCAATGACGAACTCCGCGCCCACAGCGCGGCCCTGCGCGAGAAACTCATCGCCTGCGAAGCCCCCTTCGAGAAGCGCGCCGAAGAGATCCGCGAGGAAATGGAAAAGGACATCCCCGTCTCCGAGAAGGAAAAGCTAGCCGGCGAGTCCGAAAAGCTCGTCAAAGACGAGGATGAAGCTATCGAGAAAACCCTCGACGAAATCCTCCCCGAGGCCTTCGCCATCATGAAATCCACTGCCCGCCGCTTCAAGGAGAACGAGTCTATCCGCGTCACCGCGACCGACTTCGATCGTTCCCTGGCCGCCGCCGGCAAGGATTTCGTCGACATCGACGGAGACACCGCCATCTGGCACAACCACTGGGTCGCAGGCGGCAACGAGACCACCTGGGACATGGTCCATTACGACGTCCAGCTCATCGGCGGCGTCGTCCTGCATTCCGGCAAGATCGCGGAAATGGCGACCGGTGAAGGTAAGACCCTCGTCGCTACGCTTCCCGTATTCCTCAATGCCCTCGCCGGCAAGGGCGTGCACGTGGTCACGGTCAACGACTACCTGTCCAAGCGTGACTCGGAATGGATGGGCCCGCTCTACCAGTTCCACGGCCTCAGCGTGGACTGCATCGACAAGCACGAGCCCAACTCCGACGCCCGCACGCGCGCCTACAACTGCGACATCACCTTCGGCACCAACAACGAATTCGGTTTCGACTACCTGCGCGACAACATGGCGGTCAACATCACCGACACGGTCCAGCGCAAGCACCACTACGCCATCGTCGACGAGGTCGACTCCGTCCTCATCGACGACGCCCGTACGCCGCTCATCATTTCCGGCCCCGTGCCCAAGGCAGACGACGACGCCCAGTTCATGGAATTCCGCCCGCACGTCGAGCGCCTCTACCAGGCCCAGCGCACCTTCGTCACCCAGACCCTCAACGAGGCCAAGAAGCTGATCGCGGCCGGCGACGAGGCCGAAGGCGGCAAGCTGCTGCTCCGCTGCCACAAGGGCCTGCCCAAGTACCAGCCCCTCATCAAGTTCCTCAGCGAGCCCGGCATGAAAGTCATCCTCCAGAAGTCGGAGAACTACTACATGCAGGACAACGAGAAGGAGATGCCCGTCGTCACCGATCCCCTCTACTTCGTCATCAACGAGAAGCAGAACTCCGTCGACATGACCGACAAGGGCCACGAGGTCCTCGCCCAGAGCATCCACGACGACAACTTCTTCGTCCTCCCCGACGTGGGCAGCCAGATCGCCGAGATCACCAAGTCCGATCTCTCTCCCGCCGAAAAGCAGGAGAAGAAGGACGCCCTGATGGAAGAATTCTCCATCAAGAGCGAGCGCGTCCACACCGTCATCCAGCTCCTCAAGGCCTACGCGATGTTCCAGAAAGACGTCGACTACGTCATCGTGGACAACAAGGTCAAGATCGTCGACGAATCCACCGGCCGTATCATGGAAGGCCGCCGCTGGAGTGACGGACTGCACCAGGCCGTCGAAGCCAAGGAAGACGTCAAGGTCGAAGCCGCGACGCAGACCTTCGCGACCATCACCCTCCAGAACTACTTCCGTATGTACCACAAGCTGGCCGGCATGACCGGTACGGCAGAGACGGAAGCAGGCGAATTCTGGACCATCTACAAGCTGGACGTCGTCGTGATCCCGACCAACAAGCCTGTCATCCGTGACGACCAGGACGACCTGATCTACAAGACCAAGAAGGCCAAATACAACGCCGTCATCGCCCGCGCGATCGAGCTCTCCAAGGCGGGTCGGCCGGTCCTGATCGGTACGACCGACGTCGAAACCTCCGAGCTCCTCGAGCGCCTCTTCAAGCTGCGCGGCATCAAGCCCAACGTCCTGAATGCAAAGGAGCACGCCCGCGAAGCGGAAATCGTCGCCCAGGCCGGCCAGAGCAGCCGCATCACCATCGCCACCAACATGGCGGGCCGTGGTACCGACATCAAGCTCTCCCCCGAAGTCAAGGCGGCGGGCGGTCTCGCCATCCTCGGCACCGAGCGGCACGACAGCCGCCGCGTGGACCGTCAGCTCCGAGGCCGAAGCGGTCGTCAGGGCGACCCGGGAAGTTCCACCTTCTACGTGTCCCTGGAAGACAAGCTGATGCGTCTGTTCGGCTCCGAGCGCATCGCCAGCATGGTCGACCGCCTCGGCATGGCCGAAGACGACGTGCTGGAGGCCTCGATGCTTTCCAATGCCATCGAGAAGGCCCAGAAGAAGGTCGAGGAGAACAACTTCGGCATCCGTAAGCGCCTGCTCGAATACGACGACGTCATGAACGACCAGCGTACTTCCGTGTACTCGCTGCGCCGCGACGCCATCTCCGGCGACAAGATCGAGATCGACATCCAGAACATGATGCTCGACACCTCCAACCTCATCGTCGAGAAGGCGGAGGGTATGAGCTACCAGGACTTCGAGGAATACGTCATGGCCCAGCTCTCCATCGACCTGGGGTTCGACGAGGAATTTTACAACAAGGCCCGCCGCGACGACATCGCCGACAAGCTCTGCGAGCACATGCACGAGGTGTACGTCCGCCGTATGGAAGGCCTTTCCACCAAACTCTACCCCGTCATCAAGCAGGTCTACGAGAAGCAGGGCTCGATGTATCAGAACATCGCCATCCCCGTGTCCGACGGCCGCAAGCAGATGACGCTCTCCGTCAACCTGAAGAAGGCCTACGAGACCGAGGGCCGCGAGGTCGCCAAGACCGTTTCCAAGGTCATCACACTCTATCAGATCGACGAGCACTGGAAGGAGCACCTTCGCGAGATGGACGACCTCAAGCAAAGCGTCCAGAACGCCTCCTACGAGCAGAAGGACCCGATCGTGATCTACAAGATCGAGAGCTACAATCTCTTCGCCGAGATGCTGGAGACCCTGTACAAGGATGTGCTTTCCTTCCTGCTCCGCGCCTTCATTCCGCTGCGAGACGAGGCCCCGACCCGCGCCGCCCAGCCGAAGCGCACGGACATGAGCCAGATGCAGACCCGCCGCACCGACCTCGTGACCAACGGCGAGCAGCGTTCCAATACCCCCGTCCGCGTCGAAAAGCGCGTCGGCCGCAACGATCCCTGCCCCTGCGGCAGCGGCAAGAAGTACAAGAACTGCCACGGCCGCGGCCTGCCGGAATAATCCGTTCTGTCAGATGATGCGATGGTTACCCTGATCATCATTGCCGTAACTTGCCTGGTGAGCATCCTATGCTTCACCGGGACGCTCAATTCGAACTCGCTGCAGTTCAATGCATGGGAGGTCTGGCACCGCAGGAAGTGGTACCGGATGCTCTCTTACGGCCTGGTGCACGGAGGATGGGGACACCTGCTGTTCAATATGCTCACGTTGTACTTTTTCGGCGACGTCGTAGAAAAATACTTCCAGGCCGCTTTCGGCTCCGGAACCGGCATCATCCTCTATGTCGTTCTCTATGTCAGCGCCCTGGCCGTATCCACGACAGGTGACCTCATCAAGTACAGAAACGTCCCCAGCTACAATGCCATAGGAGCGTCGGGTGCGGTGTCGGCGGTCCTGTTTGCATCCATCCTCTTCGAACCGAAGATGGGCATATACATCTATCTCATCCCAATCCCCATACCGGGGTACATCTTCGCTCCCCTGTACCTACTCTACTGCTGGTGGGCCGCCAGGCGGAATATGGACAACATCGGGCACTCCGCCCATTTCTGGGGCGCCGTGTACGGGATCCTCTTCCCGCTCGTATGCAACCCGTCTATCTTCCAGCATTTCCTCAACCAGCTCCACTAGGACGTATGGCATACAAGGTTGTCATTTTCGATTTGGACGGGACGCTCCTGGATACGCTGGATGACCTCGGAGAGGCCGTGAACCACGCTCTCGGAAAGCGCGGATTCCCCCTTCACGGCAGGGATGAGTACAGGTGCATGGTCGGCCATGGGATACGTAACCTGGTGAAGTCCGCTCTTCCGGCGGGATTCCAGGAGGACGACCGCCTCATCGACGGGTGTCTCTCAGACTTCAAGGCTTACTACACAGCTCATATTGATGTCCATACCCGTCCGTATGAGGGGATGCAGGAACTCCTGCGTGAAATGCGCGACCGAGGGGTGGCTATGGCTATCGCTTCAAACAAGTTCCAGGAAGGGACAGAGACGTTGATTCGTGAGTTCTTCCCGGACATCCCTTTCATCAGCATCCTGGGCAATCGGGAGGGATTCCCCCTCAAGCCGGATCCTCAAATCGTGAATGAGGTACTCAGAAGAGCCGGACAACCGGCGGATGCGGCGGCACTGGTCGGAGACTCCCCCACCGACATGAAAACCGCACAGAACGGCGGAATTCGGGGAATCGCCGTCCAATGGGGTTACAGAGATATGGCGGAAGGGGAATTCTATCCTACGGCAGGCAGTCCGGCCGAATTGAGGGCCCTGCTGCTCGGGTAAAACGCAAAAAGGTTTTTCAAAGGTTTCCGTATATTTGCAATAAAAGAAAACGAGCGATATAATGAAGATCCGATTTTTACTGATGGCTGCCGGGCTGATGCTCTCTGCCGCGGCTTTTGCCCAGAACAACCAGGACGGCGGCAAGCCTTCCATGACCGAGGAACTCGCCCAGGTGCTGACGCCCTCGGACAGCGTGAAGGCCATCGTGCTGCCGAAGACCACCTATTGTTTCGCGCATCGGGACACCTGCGATCTGTTCCTGGATATCTACCCGCCGGCAGAGGGGGCTGAGACCACCTTCGACGGCAAACCGAAGCCGACGGTGCTCTTCGTGTTCGGCGGCGGATTCATCAGCGGCCGGAGGGACGACCCGACCCTCAATCCCTGGTTCAAGATCCTGACGGAGAACGGCTACGGTATCGTGTCCGTGGATTATCGTCTGGGCCTGAAGGGCGTGGAGATGCGTTTCGACCTCTTCCATCTGATCGAGAGCGCGAAGTTCACCAAGCGCGCGGTGGACATCGGCGTCGAGGATGTGTTCACCGCCATCGCCTGGCTCTCGGAGCACGGGGAAGAAGTGGGCGTCGACACGGACAACCTAGTCATCTCAGGCAGTTCTGCGGGGGCCATGATTTCCCTGTCTTGCGCCTGGGAGTCCTGCACGCCGACGGTGCGCACGGCCCTGTTGCCCGAGGGATTCGCCTTCCGGGGCGTGATGTCCTTCGCGGGCGCCATCATGTCTGATAAAGGAACGCCGGTTTACGGGGTCGCTCCCCCGCCCCAGCTGCTCTTCCACGGCATAGAAGACCGTATCGTCAACTACGACAAGATGGGCTTCGGACGCTGGGGGATGTACGGAAGCAAGTACCTGGTGGACAAGGTCTTCGAGCCGAACGATTATGTTTATAGCGTCTACCGTTACGTCGGCCACACGCACGACATGGCAGCCAACTTCGTCCCGACCTGGCCCCTCCAGAAAAGCTTCCTGGAAGCCTGCGTGATCGGCGGCCAGGCCCTCACCGTCGACGCCACGGTCGACGACCCCGCCATGCCGCTCTGGAAGAACTTCAGCCTGGACGACCTGTATAAATAGCTGACGGGAGGCAAGAAATTGCCAGTTTTTTGAGCCGCCCCTTTGGTCGTTTCAGTTTTCTTGCTAACTTTGCACTCCCAATCGGGACTATAGCTCAGTCGGTTTAGAGCGCTTGCTTCACACGCAAGAGGTCAGCAGTTCGAATCTGCTTAGTCCCACGAAAAAAGGCAGCCAGTCGGCTGCCTTTTTCCATGGGACCAGTGTCTTACGACCCATTGGGGAGAGAACTCCCCAAACCCCTCCCGTCGCCTTCGGCTCCAGAAGCCAGTCGGCTGCCTTTTTCCGTGATGCCCTTGTCTTACTGTAAGCGTCACTTCTTATATACAAGAAAAAGCTACCATCCAAAAATGTTGCGTAATAACCACCATATTAAGATGATTGTCAACAAAGACCAGGATAAAATGGGGCTATGGCTGACATGATAGAGCTTTGGGTATCTTACTCGGAGAAGGGTAGCCGTAATCAAAAAGACCAGGATCGGAATAAAGAAGACAAGGCACGCATTATAGTGAATCGCTGCCCCAAAATTTAAGTGTAATAGATGATGCAAAGCCCGTTGTGAACCACATCCCGGGCACTTGATTCCCGTTAACCAGAAAAAAGGACACCTTGGAAAGAACACCTGGTCAGGATCGTACTTTCCATAAATATATATGGCAAAGAAGGCGGCAATGGCGATTAATACTATTCCGACCTTCTTTACTGTTGTTTTCATCTTATCAAGAATACAAATCAGCGAGAGCCCCGGTTACTGCCAGAATGAGGATACCGATGATGTAGATCGCACCGACGACCAAACTGACGATAATCCAAGTTCGTGCCGTCTTGTTACTTGCCTCAGACTGAAAATACAGATTCTGCTTCATTGAATCATCGGATGAGATCAATGCGCTGTTGTAAAGACTATTCGATTTGGAAGAATTGATAATTGCTATGATTCCGCCAATCAAACAACAGAAAAGCGTGCAGATAATGGACATCGCCATCCTGTTGTTATGCGGCGGCAAAATGAAAGACGATGTAGCAGAAACGGTCGACTGGGATACTTGATTCTCTTCCATGATTATTTAGTTTAACTGATTTATTTGCAAAGCATTAATGTCTCATTGAACTTATTGTAGTTATACTCGTAAGTTCTTCTCTGCGCCGTGAAAATATCGACTAACCACCAAATCCCACAACCATAGCAAGTAACGATTTTAACAATTCCCATCCCTATATCATCGAGGAAGAACCGCTCCCACCCCAGAACGATGGTAATAATGAGAATAACCGTAGGCTTTTGGAGACTCAGCCCCATCATAAGGGCAGACTTGGAATCATCAATCTCAGAGAGTTTATTCTGAATGTCTTGTAAGACCCTCATCTCAAAACATTCTCCGTTTTTTAAAAGAAAGGCTTGTACTAACTCAGGTTTCATAGGTTTAATCACAAAAGGGAAACTACGAGATTTCTTTATACAAAGATAGTTTTTTAAACCAGCTGTCCAAAGTTTATGGAACTACTATGGTCGATCAGACTCACACATACATAACGGTCGGTCCTCGAAGCGCACGTACAATCGATTGTTTGTTCGCTTCGGGAACGATGACGTCTTCGGAGAGAACGAAAAAGCCGAAAAACGTTCGCTTCGGGAACGAACGGGAAGAAAACTACGCCAGCAGGGCGTCAGCGAGGGCCTCGAGGGCGGGGAGGTCGGCGGCTTTGAGGCGGCTGCGGATGGTGACGGTGGGATCGAGGATCGTCACTTCCTTCATCGTGCCCAGCATTTCGCGCATCACGCGCGCCGCAGAAGGCGCCCAGGAGCCGTTTTCGATGATGCCGGCGCGGCGCTTGCAATAGCCCTTCATCTGCAGCCGGTGCAGGAAATCGTGCATCGGCGTGAAGAGGCCGGCGTCGTAGGAGGCGGCCGCCACGACCAGGGTCGGATAGCGGAAGGCGTCCTCCACATCCTCTGCGATGTCGGAACGGCAGAGGTCGCTCACGACCACCTTCGGAGCACCTTTCGCCTTCAGAATTTCGCCCAGCTTGCGGGCCGCTTCCAGGGTGCCGCCGTGGATGGAGGCGCAGGCGATGAAGATGCCCTCGCTCTCGGGCTCATACTTGCTCCAGGTGTCGTAGAGCTGAATGTATTGCGGGAGGTTGACCTCCAGGATGGGGCCGTGCAGGGGGCGGATGGTCTTCACCGACAGGGCCGCCACCTTCTTCAGGAGGGTCTGGACCGGAACGCCGTATTTGCCCACGATGTTGAAATAATAGCGCCGCGCCTCGCAGGCCCAGTCCTCGTCGTCACGGCCGTAGAAACCGCGTCTCGACAGGGCGCCGAACTTGCCGAACGCATCCGCGCTGTAAAGGGCGCCGTCCACGGCGTCGAAGGACATCAGGACCTCTGGCCAATGGATCATCGGGGCGCCGATGAACTGCAGGCTGTGCCGCCCCAGCGACAGGACGTCTCCCTCCTTGACCGCCATCGTGCGGCCTTCCAGGGGCAGATCCTCGAAGAACTGCGGGAGCATCTGAAGCGCCTTGGCGCTGGCGACCAGGGTCAGGCCCGGATAGGTCTGGAGGGCCCAGGCGATCATCGCCGAATGATCGGGCTCGATATGGTGGACGACCAGGTAATCGGGCTTGCGGGCGTCGAGCGCTTCCGTGAGCCGGACCTTCCAGGCTTCGCCCTTGCGGGCGTCGGCGGTATCCAATATCGCAATCTTATCGTCCAGGATGAGGTAGGAATTGTAGGAGATGCCTTCCGGGACAATGTACTGGCTCTCGAAGAGGTCGAGATCCAGGTCGTCGACACCGATGTATTTGACGGTTTCGTTGAGCGATTTGACCATGACGCGAATCTTTTTTAAAGTCTAACAAAGATAAGCATTATTCCGCACATTTGCTCCGCGGATTATTGCTATATTCGCGCTTGGAATGCATTTTTCTTTCGTAAAGGACCCCGCAGCGCTGGAGCTGCCCGCCGCCCGCATCGCGGAAGCGCTGAACCGAGCCCTCCGGGCCCGGGGCGGCGCCGTCGTCACGGCCCCGCCCGGCTCCGGCAAATCCACCCTCCTGCCCCTGACGATGCTCTCGGGCCTGGATGCAGGCACTGACGGGGCGCCGTCCCGGGGCCCGGAAAGAACCCTTCCGGGGACGGGCCCCGGAACAGCATCCCCGTCAGCGCCCGGCAAGATCCTGATGCTGGAGCCCCGGCGGCTTGCCGCCCGCCAGATCGCCCTGCGGCTGGCCCAGATTGCCGGGACGCCCGTCGGCGGCCTCGTCGGCTACCGTATGCGCCTGGAAACCCGCGTCTCCGCCGCCACCCGCATCGAAGTCCTCACGGAAGGCATTCTCACACGCATGCTGATCGAAGACCCCACGCTGGACGGCGTGGACCTGGTCATTTTCGACGAATTCCACGAGCGCAGCCTTGCCTCCGACACGGCCCTCGCCCTGGTCCGGGAGGCCCGCCGCATCGTACGACCCGACCTGAAACTGGTTCTCATGTCCGCCACGATCGACAGCCGCCCGCTCTGCGACACCCTGGACCTTCCCCTGGTCGAAGGCGAAGGCAGGATGTTCCCCGTCCGGGTCCTCCGCACCGACCGGGAGGCCGACGAGCGCAACGCCGCCGAGGCGGTCGCGCACGTCATCCGGCAGGCGCACCGCGAAACGGAAGGCGACATCCTGGCCTTCCTGCCCGGAGAAGCGGAAATCCGTCGCTGCGCGGAACTCCTGGGCGAGAGTCTGGCCCCCACGCGCGTCTATCCCCTGTACGGTCTCCTGCCTCAGAAAGAGCAGCAGGAAGCCATCGCGCCCAGCCCGCCGGGCAGCCGCAAAGTTGTGCTGGCCACTCCGATCGCCGAGACGTCGCTAACCATTGAGGGCGTGCGCGCCGTGGTGGACAGCGGCCTCTGCCGCAAGCTGGAATATGACCCCCGCAACGGCCTGAGCGGCCTGAAAACGGTGCGCATCAGCCGGGACATGGCCACCCAACGCACCGGCCGCGCCGGCCGTGTCGCGCCGGGCGTCTGCTACCGGCTCTGGTCCGCCGCGACCGAAACCAGGATGGCGGAAAACCGGACGCCGGAAATCCTGGAAGCCGACCTTTCCCCCATCCTGCTGGATATCGCGGCCTGGGGCGCCGCCGCCGTGGAAGAACTGCCCTGGTTGACCCCGCCGCCCGCCTCGGCGCTCACCTCCGCGCGCCGGCTGCTGGAAATGCTGGGCGCCCTATCGGAAGACGGGAAGATCACGCAGACCGGCCGCGCGATGGCCGCCTTCCCCTGCCATCCCCGCATCGCCCACATGCTGGTGAAAGCCGCCGACCCTGCCCGGAAAGCCCTCGCCTGCGACATCGCCGCCCTGCTGGAAGAGAAGGACCCGCTGGCCGCGGAAGGCGTCAGCGCCGACCTGTGCCTGCGCATCGCCGCCCTGCGGGAAGCCCGACGCAAAAAGGCCTCCAAGGGCGTTTGGGGACGCCTCACCCGAATGGCGGAGCAATACCGTCGCCTGGCCCACGTGGAGGCCGACGATACCGAGGCGGACCCCTTCGCCGTCGGGCTGTTGGTCGCCGCCGCCTACCCCGAGCGCATCGCCCGTTCGCTGGAAAGCGGCTATGGTCTCTATGCCCTTTCCTCCGGCGACCGGGCCACTCTGGATGGTGCCGATGCCTTGGGTGCATCCGAATGGCTGGCCGCCGCAGACATCAACACCCGCCCTGGAGAAGCGGGCCGCATCTTCCTGGCCGCTCCCCTTTCCCCGGCTGACCTGCCTTCCCTGGCCACAACCCACGAGCGCATCGCCTGGGACGCGAAAAAAGGCGCCCTGGTCGCCAGCCGGGAAGAACGCATCGGGGCGTTGGTCCTCCGTTCCCGCCCCTTCGGGCCGGAAAGCCGGGAGACCGCCGTGCAGGTCCTGTGTGAAGCCGCGCGCAAGGAAGGACGCTCGATGTTCGACTGGTCGGAAGAAGTGGCTAGGGAACAGCGCCGCATCGCGACAGTCGCCGCCTGGCACCCGGAGCTCGGGTTGCCGGACCTGAATACGGACGCTGTCTGCGAACGCGCCGGCGAATGGCTGCCGCTCTTCGCGGGAACGGCCACGACGGCCGCCGAACTGCACCGGATCGACCTGGGCGCCGTGCTCCGGAGCCTGCTCACCTACGAGCAGCAGCAGGCGGTCGAGCACCTCGCGCCCTCCCACATCGCCGTCCCGACCGGCAGCCACGTCCGCGTAGACTACCGCCAGGGCGCGGAACTCCCGGTCCTGCGGGTGCGCCTGCAGGAATGTTTCGGCCTGGTCGATACGCCCCGCGTGGATGACGGCCGGAAGCCGGTCCTGATGGAGATCCTCTCCCCCGGCTTCAAGCCTGTGCAGCTCACCACCGACCTGGCCAGTTTCTGGCGCGACACTTATTTCGAAGTACGGAAAGAACTGCGCCGCCGCTATCCCCGGCACGCCTGGCCGGACGATCCCCTCGCGGCCGATCCGGTCCGCGGGGTCCGGCGCAAATAGAAAAAGAAAAGCCCCGATATCACATCGGGGCTCATCTTTACCAATCTAACACTAATTAACCAAAAACTAATCTCATTAACCTAAAAACTATTCTTATGAAAAAATGTTCACTTGATTCATTTTCAATCTCCGTGCCAAACTCGAGTGCCACGAACTTTTTTTGCGAAAATTTTTCTCTTATCTTTGGTCCGCCATGTATAAACTCGCCGTTTTCGACATAGACGGAACCCTGATCGACACCGAAAGGACCGGCGTCGAATCCCTCGTGCAGACCATCCGGGAGCTGCTGGGCCTGGAAATCCCCTACGAAGAAGCCTACAAGGCCTTCGGTATCCCCAGCAACAAGGTGGCGGGCCTCTACGGCTATGCGGACGCCAAGCGCTTCGGCGACCGCTGGGAGGAGAATTTCATCGCCCTCTCGCACCACATTTCCCCCTTCCCCGGGGTGCTGGAGGCCTTGAAGCGGATCAAGGCGACCGGCATCCAGACCGGTGTCGTGACGTCCCGCAGCCATTTCGAATTCGAATACGACAAATATCTTCACGAGATGGTGCCCTACCTGGGCCATATCGTCTGCGCCGAAGATACGCCGCACCACAAGCCGCATCCGGAGCCACTGCTGCGTTGCATCGAAATGGCTTCCGAAGAGCTCGGGGCTCCGATCCGGCCCGACGAGGTCCTCTTCCTCGGAGACACGGACCACGACTGGGCCTGCGCCCGGGACGCCGGCTGCGACTTCGCCCTGGCCGACTGGAAGGGACGTGGCTGGCAGGACATCCCGGCCCGCTACAAATTCAGCGACGCGGACGGAATGGAAGGTATCCTAATTCGCACCAAATAATTATATTTGCAGACTGATGGCCTTACTGATCCTATATCTGCTGGGCGCCCTGCTCATCTCCTTCCTCTGTTCCATCCTGGAGGCGACCCTGATGAGCACCCCGATCTCCTACATCACGATGCGGGAAGATGAGGGATACAAGCCCGCCAAGCTGATGAAAGCCTTCAAGCAGGATACTTCCCGCCCCATCGCAGCCATCCTGACCCTCAACACCATCGCCAACACGATCGGTGCGGCGGGCGTGGGACAGCAGGCTACCCTCCTCTTCGGATCGAAGTGGTTCGGCCTCGTCAGCGCCCTGATGACCCTGCTGATCCTGATCTTTTCCGAAATCATCCCCAAGACCATCGGCACCAGCCACTGGAAGTCCCTGATGGGCTTCGCCGCCAAGGCGATCCGCTGCCTGATTATCCTTCTCTTCCCCCTCGTCTGGTGCGTGGAAGGCTTGCAGAAACTCATCACGCCCAAGACCTCCGAGACCGCCATTTCGCGCGAAGAGGTGGGTGCCATGGCGGATGTCGCCGAAGAGTCCGGCGAACTGGACGAGGACGAGAACGAAATCATCCAGAACCTCATCAACATCGACGACATCACGGCCTGCGACGTGATGACGCCGCGGGTCGTGGCGGCCATTGCGCCCGAATCGATGACCATCAAATCCTTCTACAAGGACCGCCGTTTCTTCCACCACAGCCGCATCCCGGTCTATGCCGACAACGACGAATACATCACCGGCTACATCCTGCGCATGGAAGCGCTCCAGCTGATGGCGGAAGACAAATTCGACGCCCGCCTGCGGGACATTCGCCGCGAGTGTGAAAGTTTCCCGGAGGAAACGCCCATCGTGGACGTATGGAACGGCATGCTGGAGAAGAAGGAGCAGATCGCCATCATCATCAACGAATACGGGTCCTTCCAGGGCATCGTCACGATGGAAGATGTCATCGAGACCATCCTCGGCGACGAAATCGTCGACGAACGCGATGCCGTCGTGGACATGCAGCAACTGGCCCGGGACAAGTGGAAAAAGTATAAGCATGAGATATAATAAGGAAATCAAGCGCGTCCAGAAGCTGATCGCCGACCTGAAGCGCATCCACGAGATACTCACCCAGGTGGAAGATACCGTGCTCGCCATCGAGCAGGAAGTGACCGACATCGACAACGCGCTGCCCGAGGACGCTGAAGTCCACGCCATGCCGGAGGGCAACGAGAAGAAGCAGATCCTCCAGCTGTTCGACCTCAACGACGAGGCCTACGACCTGATCGACGAGATCCTGGGCCCGCCCGAGGATGAATTCTCCGTGGAGGAGATGCTCCGCCAGTTCCCCGCCGCGCACAAAGGCCGCGCCAACTGATCCACAAGTAATTAACCCACAAAAAGATACTGCCATGAGTAACAAGTACGAAGGAACCCAGACTGAGAAAAACTTGGAAGCCGCATTCGCCGGCGAATCACAGGCCCGCAACAAGTACACCTACTTCGCCTCCAAGGCCAAGAAGGAAGGCTTCGAGCAGATCGCGGCCCTCTTCCTCAAGACCGCCGACAACGAGAAGGAGCACGCCAAGCTCTGGTTCAAGGAGTTGAACGGAATCGGCGACACCGCCGAGAACCTGGCCGCCGCGGCAGCCGGTGAAAACTACGAATGGACCGACATGTACGAGGGCTTCGCCAAGACCGCCGAGGAGGAAGGCTTCCCGGAGCTGGCGGCCAAGTTCCGTGGCGTCGCGGCCATCGAGAAGCAGCACGAGGAGCGCTACCGCGCCCTGCTGAAGAACGTGGAGACCGCGGCCGTCTTCGCCAAGAGCGAGGTCAAGGTGTGGGAGTGCCGCAACTGCGGCCACATCGTGGTGGGCACCGCCGCTCCGGACATCTGCCCGGTCTGCGCGCATCCCCAGGCTTTCTTCGAGATCCACGAGGCGAACTATTGATGAAGGAGTACCTCTATACCCTGGAGATGGAAACGCGCGACTATGAGTGCGACATCCAGGGCATCGTCAACAACGCCAATTACCAGCATTATCTGGAAGCCACGCGTCACAAGTGGCTGCAGGAGGAGGGCTTCTCGTTCCAGCAATGGCACGAGGAGGGGCTGGACCTGGTGGTTTCGGAGGTGACGCTGAAGTACAAGACGCCGCTGCGGGGGCAGGAGGCTTTCCTGTCGTGTTTCAACGTGCGGCGGGAAGGCATCCGTTTTATCTTTGACCAGGACATCTATCGCAAGAGCGACGGGAAGTTGTGCGTGAGCGCGACGCTGTCGTGCGTCCTATTGGTAAACGGGGTTCTTGACCGCGGCGACAGAATCGCTGCGTTATTTGCCAAGTACCTCTAGCGTACCCGTTTCCGTTTCAGAAAGATACCCGTCGAAGCCGGTGAGGGCGGCGAAGGGAGAGAATTGGGCGGCACGGTCCTGCAGGGGCATGCGCGGATGCGTGGCCGAGACGGGGTGCGGCCGGGTGAGGATGTCTTCGTAGTTGTCCTTTCTGTCTTCCATACGCGTCATGCTTTGTGGCCGCCGATCTGGCGGTTGCGTTCAATGGTGGTGGCCCCTTCTTCGAAATCCATTCCCTTGAGGATGGCGTTCTTGCCGAAACGGCGGCGGATCTCGAGGATGGCTTCCTGCCGCTTGCGTTCCTTGCCGTCTTCTTCCGGCGCCTCGTCAAACAGTTCCAGCTGCAGCCCGGGGGCTTCGTCCTCCGGGATCACGTGCATCGCCGTGACATTGAGACGGCGCACCAACAATTCTGGATCCGCAATGCGGTCGAAGAGCTCACCCACGGCCTTCAGGATGAAATCCGTCGATGAGGTGGCGCGTCCCAGGCGTATCGATCCGTGGGCGGGTTTCGGCACGGCGCGCCCGTACCAGTCTTTGGTGACCGTTCCCTTGTAGGCTTTGCGGCCGTCCTTCAGACTCCTGCCGTCATAGCCCAAATCCAGGACGATCTGGTCGGTCAGCAGGCGCTTCTCCACCAGGTCGAGAACCAGCAAGTCGGTCATTTCCAGCGCGATGATGCGCGCCTTCGCAAAGTCGTACGCGCTGGACAAGACCTGGCCGCTGCTGAGACTGTTGGAAGAAGGCCTGTAGGACTTGATGGCGGCCATCGTGCAGGGCTCCCAGCCCCAGGCGTGGTCGATCAGCAACTCCGCATTGACCCCGAACTGCTTGTAGAGCCAGGCCTCCCAGCCGGGATCGAGCGAAGCGCGAGCCAGACGGCCCATCGTATCAATGCCGACGGCCTCGAGCCGGGCGGCGATGCCCCTCCCCACGCGCCAGAAGTCGCGCAGCGGCCGGTGGTTCCAGAGCAGGCGCCGGTAACTGGTCTCGTCCAGTTCCGCGATGCGCACGCCGTCCTTGTCGGCAGTTTGGTGCTTAGCCTCGATATCCATCGCGATTTTCGCCAGGTAGAGGTTGGTACCGATGCCGGCGGTGGCCGTGATGCCGGTGATCTTGAGGACGTCGCGGATCATGCGCATCGTCAGTTCGCGGGCGCTGCATTTGTAAAGCCGGAGATACTCGGTGGCATCGATGAACACCTCGTCCACGGAATAGACGTGGATATCTTCGGGCGACACATATTTAAGATAGATGCCGTAGATGCGGCTGCTGACCTTCATGTATTCGGCCATACGGGGCGGGGCCACAATGTAGTCGAGAGCCAGGGAGGGATCGGAGCGAAGCTCGGGATCATGGGCGGACTTGCCGGTCAGACGCCGCCCCGGTGCGGCGAGGCGGCGCTCCCGATTGATCTGCGAGACCCGCTGCACCACTTCGAACAACCGCGCCCGCCCGCCGATGCCATAGGCTTTGAGCGAAGGCGAGACGGCCAGGCAGATGGTCTTTTCCGTGCGCGTGGGATCCGCCACGACCAGGTTCGTCTCCAGCGGGTCCAACCCGCGGGCCACGCACTCCACCGATGCGTAGAAAGACTTCAGGTCAATCGCTATGTAGGTCCGCTGCTCCATCTCTTCTACAAATGTAATAATTTAGACCATTATGCCAAAATGGCAGCGTAAGTATCAGATTGTCAGGCATTTAGTGACAAAATGTCACCTTTTCAGCCCCCTTTTCACACTGGTCTCTCTTTTGCCATATACCCTGTCGAACCCGCCACGGTGACGGGCGACAAAAAGCAAGTTTAATTAAAATTATAGGAGACTTAAATTATGGTACCTGTTCATTATGCACACAGACGCAACCAGGACTGGCTGCCCAGCGTATTCAACGAGTTTTTTGATGACGACCTCTGGAGAGTGACCCCTGCCAAGCAGTTCGCCTCCCCTGCCGTCAACATCCTTGAGAACGAAAAGGATTACGAGGTCGAGATCGCGGCCCCGGGTATGACCAAGGACGACTTCAAGGTCCGGGTCGAGAACGACAACGAACTGGTGATCTCCCTCGAGAAGAAGGAAGAGCACAAGGAAGGCAAGAAAAAGAATTACCTCCGCAGGGAGTTCTCATACGCCTCCTACCACCAGACCTTCATCATTCCGGAGGAGGTCGAGGTCGGAAAGATCGCTGCCGCGATGAATGACGGCGTGCTGACGATCACGCTTCCGAAGAAGGAAGAAGTCACCAGGACACCGGTGTCCCGCCAGATCGAAATCGTCTAAGGACGTCCCGGCTCGCGCGGAATGATGATTTCATAATTCCGGTGCGAGTTGTTGTTCAGCTTCGACTCCCGAAGCCAGAGGTTGGCCCGCTTGAGTTGAGCGAAACTGACACCGTGTTCCTTGGCGAACTCCGTCAGGTCCTCGATCGGATCGCTCATCTCCACCACCTCCTTCACCCCGATGACCGGATAACGGTCCTCCTCGGGCACATTGAAACCGAATTCAGCCGGGTCCTCGAACAGCATCTTTGCGGCGAGGACCCGGAACATGTATCGGGAGGTCTCGTTGAGCAGCCACAGGTCCGCCGCCTTTTTCACCTTCTGGGCTTCCATCCGGCTCGCAATGGCCCCCGGGCCGGCATTGTAGCTCGCCGCAACGCTCATCCAGTCCCCGAATCGGGCATACGAGCGCTTCAGGTAGCGGCAGGCCGCGATGGTCGCTTTCTCGATGTTGTAACGCTCATCGACGTTCGCGTTGACTTCCAGTCCGTATTCCTTGGCCGCCCCGGCCATGAACTGCCACAATCCCGCCGCCCCGGCCGGAGATACCGCCTGGGGATCCAGGTTGCTCTCGATCACCATCAGGTACTTCAGATCCTCGGGGATGCCGTAGCGTCGCAGGATCGGCACGACGATCTTGAAGATGCGGTCCGAGCGCTTGAGCATCAGGATCGAGGTCGTGTGCATGTAGGTGAAGGCCAGCAACTCACGGTCCATTCTTTCGTACAGGTCGGAACGGTCGAAACGGATCGTCTCGCCGGCGAACGTCACAGACTCGGGAACACGGGGAGGCTGCGCTCCAAGCCACTGGCAAAAGAGCGTCAGCGCAAGCAGGACGGGAAGGATTCTCTTCATGGATACGGAATTGTTTCGCCTAAGTTACGCATAAAATTCGTTTCTTCTTCCAGTGAGCCCAAAAAGGATGCATAATATACAATTTATGCATATTTATTCGTTTACGAAAACTTTTTGTGTATTTTATTTGATTTTTTTTCTAAAAACCTTTGTTTTTTTAGAAAAAAAGGCCATATTTGCATTGAAGTTTTTCATAGTTTAAGTTTAGGTTAAGTAGCGGGCCGGGCGCAGTGATGTGTCCGGCCCGTGAAAATTTTCAGCACAAACGGCTAAATGTACGTTTTTTGGGACGATCGTCCGGAAAAGGGATTAGCTTTGCCTCCAAACGACCAAAACGCTTGAACTATGAAAAAGATCCTTTTCCTTCTCTTCCCCCTTTATTGCATGATTACCGCCTGCGACGCACTCCTTCCTCCGGCCGAGGACGGACAGATCGAGGTCGCTTTCATCGAGGACCTGTATCTGCAGACGCGAGGCTCCTCACCGGGTGTCCCGGACACCAATAAATTTACCCTCAAGGTGATCGGGGCCAAGGGTACGGTCCTCTATGACGGCCCGTACGGAGCCGCGCCCCAGACCATCCTGGCCGCGGCCGGCACCTACAACGTAACCGCCCTATCCGGCGAATTCAAGGCACCGGCCTTCGCCGCGCCCCAATACGGAGACAGCCAGCAGGTCACGGTCAAGAGCGGTCAGGTCAGCCGCGTGCAACTGGTCTGCCGCCAGTTGAACGCCGGGATACGGCTCAAGATCGCATCCGCCTTCCCGACAGCTTACCCGAACGGGTCGCTGCATCTCAAATCGGACGAGGGGAAACTGCTGTACGCCTTCTCCGAACGGCGTTTCGCCTATTTTTCCCCCGGAAAGGTATCCCTGATCCTAAGCGACGGCGGGACGGACAAATCCCTGCTTACCCGGGACCTGGCCGCCCGGGACATGCTGACGCTGGATATCGGCGTCGCGGCCTCCTCCCCTGCCGGAAATACCTCCGGCGGCATCTCCATCCAGGTCGACACCACGCTCAACTGGCGCTCCGAGGACTATACGATCGGAGGGAAGCCCGGCAAGGGAAAAGATCCGGACGGCGCGATGAGCGTCCCGGAAGCCAAGGAAAACCTCGGCGCCGGGGACGTCTGGGTATACGGCTACATCGTCGGCGGAGACCTCAGTTCCTCGAAAGCCTCCTTCAAAGGCCCCTTCAGTTCCCGCACCAACCTCGTCATAGCGGCACGGGCGGGCACGACCGACCGGAGCGCGTGCCTGTCCGTTCAACTGCAAAAGGGTGAGATCCGGGACGCCCTCAACCTGGTCGACAACCCCGAGAATCTCGGCCGGGCCATCTACCTCCAGGGCGATATCGTTGAATCCTACTACGGCCTCCCCGGCCTCCAGAACCTTTCCGGCTATCAATGGAAAGAGTAAAAGCGGGCCGGGACGATGTGTAGGGAGCATTCCCCCGAAGGGGTTAAACTTTCCCCTCCCTGCACGTCGCCCCGGCCCGCTTTATACAGCCGGTGTCAGATCAATAGCCGAAGAGTTCCTCCAGAGAAACGACCTGGACAGGACCCAGCGTCGCCAGATACTTCGTATCGATGTCCTTCAGGTCGCCCAGGATCGCGTACGTGTAGTCGCGTCCCTTGACCCACTTCTCCTGCGCCGCCTTCACATCGGCCAGTGTCATATCCTGCACCTTCTCGAACAACTCCTTGTCCAGCGGACGCTCCAGACCGAGGCGCTCGCAGCTCTCAAAGGCGTTCAGCACGCTGAATCCGGTCGTGCGTTCCGTGCGCAGACGCGAGATGATGCCATCCTTCGCGATGGAAAAAGCAGCCTCCGACTCGGGCATCTGCTCGATGATCTCGTCGAACGCCTCCACGGCCTGCTGCATCTTGTCGTTCTGCGTCGCGATGAAAGCGATGAACGGATAGGTGTCGGCCTTGTGGGAAGGAGATGAGAGATAAGCAGAAGCCGAATAGGCCAGGCCGCGGGCCTCGCGCATCTCCTGGAAGACGATGGAGTTCATCCCGCCGCCGAAGTACTCGTTGTACATGGAAACCTCCGGGTTGGCAGCCGGATCGAAAGCCTCTCCGCGGTCGGAATACTGGAGATAATACAGCTGTTTGGCGTCATACTGGGCCAGGACGACCTTGTCCTCCTTGGTCAGCAGACGGACGGGATAGATGTCCTCCAGGGGCTTCAGGTTCTCACCGATCAGGTGATTGTCCTGGATGGCCTTCTTGAGGGCGGACTCTGAATCGGGTCCGTAATACAGCACCCGGTGCTCAAAGCCGAACAGATCCTTCACCTTGGGCAGAAGATCCTCGGAAGTCAGGGCGAGCAGTTCCTCGTTGGGCAGCGTGATCTTCTTGACATAGTCGCCGCCGTACATGATGTAGCGCTGCAGGGCGCTGAAGCAGGAACGCTGGGCTTTCTTGGCATCCACGCGGGACTTCATCGAGTCCATCTTGAGGTTCTGGAGCACGGCCTCGTCCGGGACGGCGTTGACCATCAGGTCTTCCAGCAGGCGGAGCGCCTCCTCCATGTTCTCACCCAGGCCGGTCAGGTTGATGACCGTACGATTGGGACCGCAGTTGAAGCTGAAGCTGCAGGCCAGCTCGTACATCCGGGAAGCGATCTGCTCCGCCGTCATGTCGGCCGTGCCGAGATAATCGAGATAACTGAACGCCAGCGGCAGGGCGGGATCCTGCTCGGCGCCGGTCTTCACTTCGAAACGGAGGGTGAAGACATCATTGAGCTCGTTCTTCTTGTAGAGCGCGTCGATGCCGGGAGCGATCTCGAACTGCTTCATGTCCTTGGAGAAGTCCACGAAGGAAGGTGCGATCGGCTTGACGGGGGTGTTCTGGATCTCCGTCAGGAAGGCGCTCTGCATGTCGCGGTTGGTCACGATCGGGGTAATCTTCGGCGCAGCGATCTTCTGGACGCTGTCATCCACACCCTGACGCTTGTACACGACGGCATAGCCGTTCTCCGTCAGGAATTCGTTCGCCCAGGCGACGATGTCGTCCTTGGTCACGGCAGCATAGCGGTCCAGTTCCAGGGCCGCATCCTTCCAGTCGACACCATTGATGAACGCATCCACGTACGCGACGGCGCGGGAGGAATTGTGCTCCAGCTGCTGCATCTTGTCCAGGCGCAGGTTGTTGATCGTAGCCGCGATCAGACTCTCGTCGAATTCGCCGCTGCGGAGTTTCGCCACCTCGCCGAGCAGGAGGTCACGCACTTCTTCCAGAGTCTGGCCCTCCTTGGGACGGCCCATCGCCAGGAAAGAACCGTAGTCGGGCTGCATGTTGGTGCCGGCGAAGGCGCCGAGCACCTTCTGCTGCTGGTTCAGGTCCAGGTCCATCAGGCCGGCAGTGCCATTGCTGAGGACGGCGCCGGCGATCTCGGCCACGGCCGAATTCTTCAGGTCCGGAGCGCCGGTCAGCCGCCAGCCGACCACGACATTCTCGGCTTCCAGGCCGAAAACTTCCCGCACGACCGGTTCGGTGATGGGGGTCTCGGGCTCAAACTGCAGCGCGGGAATCTCCGGATTGGGCTCCCAGTCGCCGAAATACTTCTTGATGGTGGCGACCATCTCCTTGGGGTTGAAATCGCCCGCCACGCAGATGGCGATGTTGTTCGGCACATAATAGACATCGTGGTACTTCTTCACGTTGGTGATCGAAGGGTTCTTCAGATGCTCCTGCGTGCCGAGGACGGTCTGCGTGCCGTACGGATGATGCGGGAAGAGAGCGGCATCCACCGCCTCCCACAGTTTCCGGGTATCCTGGGTCAGGGACATGTTCTTCTCCTCGTAGATGGTCTCCAGCTCCGTGTGGAAGCCGCGGATCACGGTGTTGCGGAAGCGGTCGGCCTGGATGCGGGCCCAGTTGTCGATCTGATTGGAAGGAATGTCTTCCGTGTAGACCGTTTCATCCTGGGAGGTCCAGGCATTGGTGCCCTGGGCGCCGATCATCGCCATCAGCTTGTCATACTCGTTGGGGATGGAGATCTTGGAGGCCTCGTAGCTGATGGAGTCGATCCGGTGATAGATCGCCTCGCGCTCGGCGGGATCCTCCGTCTGGCGATAGGTCTCAAAAAGAGCTTCGATCTCATCCAGCAGGGGCTTCTCGGCCTCGTAGTCGGAAGTGCCGAAGTGGTTCGTGCCCTTGAACATCAGGTGCTCGAAATAGTGGGCCAGGCCCGTGGTCTCGGAGGGGTCGTTCTTACCGCCCACCTTGACCGCGATGTAGGTCTGGATGCGGGGCTCCTCCTTGTTGACGGACATATAGACCTTCAGGCCGTTGTCCAGGGTGTAGATCTTGGTCTTGAGCGGGTCATTCTTGACCGTCTCATACCGGGAACACGACACCGCGCTTACCAGCGCGAGTGCCGCAATCATCAGATAAAAATAACGTTTCATAAAATTATGGTTGGGTTTCAAATCTTAATTTCGCGTATTTCAGAAGGATCACCTTTTCGCCATACTTGTCGAAGTTGATCCGGGCTTTCAGTTCGGGGATGACACCCGTGATCTCCTCCACAAGGCCGCCGCCGAAGCGGTTGTGCTCGATGCGCTGGCCGACCTTGATGGCCGACATGGGCACGGGGACGAACTCCTCATCCGGAATCTTCGGGGGCAGCGGACGGTTCAGGACGGCCGCCTTGCCGGCATAGACCGCCGTCTTGTCCGCAGCCGCCGTGACGGCGGGCCGGGCCGGGCGTGGCTCGAAGCGGACGCCGCCGGAAGCCCCGTAGCGATAGCCCGAAGTCTCGGAACGGGAGCCCCCGAAACGGGGACGCCCAAAACGCGACCCGAAGCCCCCGAAACCGGGGAAATCGTCCTCCTCGTCATCCTCGTCCGCTCCCAGCGGATTGGCCAGGTAGCGGTCGTCGATCTCCCGCAGGAAACGGCTCGGGGAATTGGACTCGTGGGAGCCGTTTCGCATCCGCGTGTCGGCGTAGGTCAGAACCACTTCCTTCTTCGCCCGGGTCAGGGCGACATAGAACAAGCGCCGTTCCTCCTCGATATCCGCCTTGGACGAGATCATGTTGGCGGAGGGGAACAGATTGTCCTCCAGGCCCGTGATGAACACGTAGGGGAACTCCAGGCCCTTCGCCGAATGGGCCGTCATCAGGGCGATGCGGTTGCCGGCGTCCTCGTCGTCCGTCGTGTCCACGTTGCTGAGCAGGGAGACATTCTCCAAATAATCGCCCAGGGTGACGAGCGGCAGCTCTTCCGAAACGCCGGCGTCCTCCAGGTCGGCGAGTATCTCGTTCTGGCGCTCCTCGACGAAGGTCTTCACACTGTTGACCAGTTCCTCCACATTGGAGAAACGGGACAGGCCTTCGATGCTCGTATCTTCCTTATAAAAGGCATAGAGCCCGGACTGGTCGGCGATGCGCAACGCCAGTTCGTGGGCGTCGGTGGTCGCGGCAAGATCGGAGAGTTTCCCTATCATGACGCAGAACGTGCGGATCTTGAGGAGGGCGGCGTTCCGGAGGCCATACGCCTCCAGGTCGGTTTCGAACGCAGCACGGAACAGGCTCAGGCCCTTGAGGCGGGCCGCCGCCGAGAGGGCGCTCATCGAGGTGTCGCCGATCCCGCGGGCCGGCTTGTTGACCACGCGTTTGAAGGACTCGTCGTCGTTGGGGTTGACCAGCAGCTTGAAATAGGCCATCATGTCCTTGACCTCGGCGCGGTCGAAGAAGGCGTTGCCGGAGTAGACGATGTAGGGCAGGTTGCGCCGGCGAAGGGCCTCCTCGATGGCGCGGGACTGCGAATTGGTCCGGTACAGGATGGCGAAATCCTGGTACTGCGCCTTCTTTTCGCGCATCCGATCCAGGATGGCCGAGGCGATCAGCATCGCCTCCTCCCCCTCGCTGCCGCTGCGGATCAAGCGTATCTTTTCGCCGGACTCGGCGCGCGAGAAGCATTCCTTGGGGATGCGTCCCTCGTTGTGAGCGATCAGGGAATTGGCCGCGTCGACGATCGTCTGCGTGGAACGGTAATTCTGCTCCAGCCGGAAGGTCCTGCACTCCGGATAGTCTTTCTTGAAATTGAGGATATTCTCGATCTTGGCCCCGCGGAAGGCGTAGATGGACTGGGAATCGTCGCCCACCACGCAGAGGTTACGGTGCCATTGGGCCAGTTTCTTCAGGATCAGGTACTGCGCGTAGTTGGTGTCCTGGTACTCGTCGACCAGGATGTAGTCGAAACGGGACGCGACGGACTCGAGGGCTTCCGGGAAGTCGCGCAGCAGGATGTTCATGTTGAGCAGGATGTCGTCGAAGTCCATCACGCCGGACTGCTTGCATTTCTGCTGGTAGAGCGTATAGACGTCGCACAGGCGGGGCCGCTTGCCGCGCTGGTCCGAGCTGATGATGGCCGGATTGCTCCGGTAGGCCGCATCGGTGACGAGGTTGTTCTTCGCCATCGAGATGCGGGACAGCACGTCCTTGGGCTTGTAGGCCTTATCGTCCAGCTGGAGCTCCTTGATGCAGGCCTTGACGGCGCTGGTCGAATCGCTCTGGTCGTAGATCGTGAAAGACTCGGGATAGCCCAGTTCGTTGGCATATTCGCGCAGGAAGCGTACGAAGACCGAATGGAAGGTCCCCATCCGCAGCCTGCGGGCACGCCGCTCCCCCACCATGGCGGCGATCCGCTCCTTCATTTCATTGGCCGCCTTTTTCGTAAAGGTCAGCGCCAGGATCCGGGACGCATCGGCCCCCTGCGAGAGGATGTAGGCGATGCGGCTCGTCAGGACCCGGGTCTTGCCGGACCCGGCCCCTGCAACAATCAGTACCGGTCCCTCCACACACTGAACGGCGCGCTTCTGCTCGGCGTTCAACCCCTCTAAAATCGTACTTGCATTGTTTTCCATATTCGCTGCGAAAATACTAAAAAAATAGGTATCTTTGCATGATAGAAAAGTAGAATTACTTTAACCGTTTCCAAATAATGTCAAACAACATCGATCTGAAGAAGGGTCTGGACATCCCCATCAAGGGAAGCGCCAAGCCCGTCGTCTCCAAGACGATTGTTCCTGACACGGTCGCGATCGTTCCCGCCGATTTCAAGGGCTTCACCCCGAGGCTCCTGGTCAAGGAGGGCGACCGCGTGTTGGCAGGTTCCCCCGTCCTGGCGGACAAGAAGCACCCCGAGATCCTCATCACCGCCCCGGTCAGCGGCACGGTGAAGGAGATCGTCCGGGGAGACAAGAGGAAGTTGCTTGAGGTACGCATCGGGACCGACTCCGTCCAGGAGTACATGGACTTCGGATGCAAGAGGCCCGAGAGCCTCAGCGCAGACGAGGTCCGCACGGCCCTGCTCCAGAGCGGACTTTGGGCAGCCATCATCCAGCGCCCGTACGGCATCCTCGCGGATCCCGCGCTCAAGCCGAAGGCCATCTTCATCTCCGCCTTCTCCACGGCGCCCCTCGCCGCCGACACGGAGTTCGTCCTCGGTGACGAATTCGCGGCCGTCCAGGCCGGCGTCAACGCCCTGACGAAACTCACCGACGGCGGCGTCCACGTCTCCCTGAAGAGCGACAACTACGCCAGCACCCCCTTCCACAAGCTGGAGAACGCCATCCTGCACACCTTCTCGGGCAAGCACCCGGCCGGCAACGTCGGCGTGCAGATCAGCCACATCGCCCCCATCCAGAAAGACGAGACCGTCTGGACCGTCTCCCTGCTGATGACCGCCGCGATCGGCAAGCTCTTCCTCAAGGGCAAATATGACCTCCGCCGCAAGGTGGCGGTCTGCGGCCCGATGGCCCTCGAGCCGTCCTACGCCCAGACCGTGCCCGGCGTCGGCATGAAGGAGTTCCAGGCCTGGTACGGCGCCTCCGCGGACGGCATCCGCTTCATCAGCGGCGACGTCCTGAGCGGACGCAACGTCGGCGAAGACGGCCGTCTCGGTTTCTTCGACAACCAGGTCACCCTGGTCAAGGAAGGCACGGACACCGAGCTTTTCGGCTGGGCCCGGCCTTTCCGCTTCAACCAGTTCAGCTCGACCCGTTCCTATTTCTCCTGGCTGCTGCCCAGGAAGAAATACGACATGGACACCAACCTGCACGGTGGTCCGCGCGCGTTCGTCATGTCGGACAACTACTATTCGAAGGTGATCCCGATGGACATCTATCCGCTGTACCTCATCAAGGCCTGCATTGCCGGCGACATCGACAAGATGGAGCAGTTCGGCATCTATGAAGTCCTTCCCGAGGACCTCGCGCTCTGCGAGTACGTCGATCCTTCCAAGAACTACATCCAGGACATCGTCCAGAAGGGCATTGACCTGATGATCCAAGAAATGGCTTAAGCGTTATGAACAAGATTTTCGAAAAAGGAGGAAAGCTCTATTTCCTGCACTCTACGGTCGACGCTTTCGAGACATTCCTGAAGGTCCCCGGCACCGTCTCCCTCAAGGGCGCGCACGTCCGGGACTCCATCGACCTCAAGCGCATCATGATCATCGCGGTGATCTCCGTCATCCCGGCCGCCCTGTTCGGCATGTGGAACGTAGGTTACCAGCACGCCCTCGCCGTCCAGGGAGCCGGCGCTCCGCTCGACATCCTGGGCAACTTCTGGTTCGGTTTCCTGAAGGTCTTGCCGCTCTACGTCATCGCGTACGGCGTGGGCCTGCTCATCGAGTTTGCCTCGGCGCAGATCCGCGGCGAGGAAGTCAACGAAGGCTACCTGATGTCCGGTATGCTGATCCCGCTCATCGTTCCGGTCGACGTCCCCCTATGGATGCTCGCCGTCGCGGTGGCCTTCGCCGTGCTCTTCGGCAAGGAGGTCTTCGGCGGCACCGGCATGAACATCTGGAACCCCGCCCTGCTGACCCGCGCGTTCCTGTTCTTCTCCTATCCCGACCACATGTCCGGCTCCGGCAGCTGGATCGCCCTCAGGAAGGGTGAGACGTTGCTCGACGGCGCAACCGGCGCCACTCCCCTCTCCTTCATCGGAGACGGCATGGACGCCCTGACCGGCGCCGGCGCCCAGTACGGCACGTCCTTCTGGGACTTCTTCGTCGGCACCGTGCCCGGCTCGGTCGGTGAGACTTCGGTCGTCGCCATCCTCCTCGGCGCCATCCTGCTTCTCTGGACAGGAGTCGCCAGCTGGAAGATCATGGTCTCCACCGTGGCCGGCGCCCTGTTGGTCGGCTGGCTCGGCAACGTCTGCGGCGCCACCGACGTCCCGGCATACACCCAGCTCGTGCTGGGCGGCTTCGCTTTCGGCGCCGTCTTCATGGCCACCGATCCCGTCACTTCGGCCCAGACCGAGTGCGGCAAGTGGATCTACGGATTCCTGATCGGCGCCATCTGCATCCTCGTGCGCCTCTTCAACCCGGGCTACGCCGAAGGCATGATGCTCGCCATCCTGCTTGGCAACACCTTCGCCCCGCTCATCGACTGGGTCGTGGTGAACCGCCATACCGCCCGGAAGGCCAAGAAAATCAGAACCGCTTAACCATCGCAAGTCATGAATACCAACAGCAACATCTACACTGTCATCTACACGACCCTGGTCTGTGTGCTCGTGGCTGCGATCCTCGCCTTCGTGTCCCAGTGGCTCAAGCCCAAGCAGGACGCCAACGAGAAGGCCGAGACCATCAGCCAGATCCTGACCGCCGCCGGTTTCGACCAGAAGGCGCACTGGCAGGAGGTCGGCAACGCGGCTACCCTCGATTTCTATAAGGAGAACCTCGCCGAGGCTTCCCTCGTCAACGCCCAGGGCGAGACGGTCGGCACCCTCGACAAGGACAAGGCCGTCATCTATACCCCCTCCGAGCTCAAGGTCCAGAACCGCAGCATCAAGGGCGGCAAGGAGTTCAAAGTCCCCGTCTATACCTTCAGCAACGGCGTCACCGTCATTCCGGTGTACGGCGCCGGACTGTGGGGCCCCGTCTGGGGTTACCTTTCCTTCGACGAGAACCTTGACAAACTCGTGGGCGCTTACTTCGACCACGAGAGCGAAACGCCCGGCCTGGGCGGCAAGATCAAGGACGATCCCGCCTTCCGTGCCCAGTTCCAGGGCAAGTCCGTCGACTTCGCAGACGCCAAGCCTTTCGACATCGTCAAGGGTGGCGCGCCCGCAGGCAAGGAGAATGCCATCGACGCCATCACCGGCGCCACGATGACTTCCAAGGGCCTGAACGAAGCCATCGTCAACTGGCTGGAAGCCTACAAGGGCTACCTCCAGGGCAAGGTCCAGGCCAAGGCCGCCGAGGAGGCTGCGCTCGCCGCAGAAGCCGAGGCTGAGGCTGCTGAAGAAAACGCTGAAACAACCGCAGAATAAGGAGGATCCGTTATGAAACTGAAAGAAACCATTTTGAATCCGATCTTCAAGGGCAATCCTATCACTGTCCTGATCCTCGGCATCTGCTCTTCCCTCGCGGTTACCGTCGAGATGAAGGGCGCCCTCGTGATGGCGCTCTCTGTCACGATCGTGACGGGACTCTCCAGCCTGATCTGCTCCCTGCTCCGGAAAACCATTCCGAACCGGGTCCGCATCATCATCCAGCTCGTCGTCGTCGCGCTGATGGTGATCCTGGTGGACCAGTTCCTCAAGTCCTTCGAAGCCACCTACCCGATCGACAAGCAACTGTCGGTCTACATCGGCCTGATCATCACCAACTGCATCGTGATGGGTCGCATCGAGGCTTTCGCCCTCGGCAACAAGCCCATCCCTTCGCTGCTGGACGGTCTCGCCAACGGCGTGGGCTACGGACTGATCCTCATCATCGTCGCCTTCTTCCGCGAGCTGCTGGGCTCGGGCACCCTTTTCGGAATCCCGGTCCTTTCGAAGCTCGGCTATGTGAACAACGGTCTGATGATCCTGCCCCCGATGGCGCTGATTCTGATCGGCTGCATCATCTGGGTCCAGCGTTCCATCCAGAAAGACCTCCAGGAAAAATAAACTGACACGTATCGATTATGGAATATTTAAGCTTATTCGTAAAGTCAATCTTCGTTGACAATATGATTTTTGCATACTTCCTCGGTATGTGTTCGTACCTGGCGGTATCCAAAAATGTCAAGACGGCCAACGGCCTGGGCATCGCGGTCATCTGCGTGCTCCTGATCACGCTGCCCGTCAACTACTGGCTCAACAAGTTCGTCCTCCAGCCCGGCGCGCTGAGCTGGCTCGGTCCCAGGTTTGAGAACGTGGACCTGAGCTTCCTGAGCTTTATCCTCTTCATCGCGGTCATCGCGGCCATCGTGCAGGTCGTGGAGATGGTCGTGGAGAAATTCCTCCCCTCCCTCTACTCTTCGCTCGGTATCTTCCTTCCGCTGATCGCCGTCAACTGCGCCATCCTCGGCGGCTCGCTCTTCATGCAGCAGCGTGAATTCGCCAATGCGGGCGAAGCCGTCGTCTATGCGCTTGGTTCCGGCGTGGGTTGGTATCTGGCCATCGTGGCCCTGGCGGCCATCCGCGAGAAACTGGCCTACAGCAACGTGCCTGCGGCCCTCAAGGGCATCGGCATCACCTTCATCACCGTCGGCCTGATGGGCATCGCCTTCATGGCCTTCATGGGTATTTCACTGTAAAGAAAGGAGGTAAGATTATGAACAGTACGATACTTTCTGCAATGGCCATCATGGTCCTCGTGATCCTGGTCCTGGTGGCGATCCTCCTTTTCATCAAGGCCAAGCTGACCCCTTCGGGCACGGTCCAGATCGACATCAACGACGGCAAGAAGACCCTCGCGGTCACGCCCGGCGGCAATCTGATGAACACCCTGGCCGAGCAACAGATCTTCCTGCCTTCCGCCTGCGGCGGCAAGGCCAACTGCGGTCAGTGCAAGGTCCAGGTCCTCGAAGGCGGCGGCACCATCCTGCCGACCGAGACCGGTTTCTTCAACAAGAAGCAGATCAAGGACAACTGGCGTCTCGGCTGCCAGGTCAAGGTCAAGGACAACCTGAAGATCCAGGTCGCGGAATCCGCGCTGAGCGTCAAGAAACTCGAGTGCGAGGTCATCTCCAACGAGAACGTGGCAACCTTCATCAAGGAGTTCACCGTCAAGCTGCCCGAGGGCGAAGAACTCGAGTTCAAGAGCGGCGAATACATCCAGATCGACATCCCCGAGTACGAGGCCGACTTCTCCGACATGGGCGTGGCCGACATCTACAAGGGCGACTGGGACAAGTATGGCATCACCGGACTCAAGTTCAAGAACACCGTCCCGACGATCCGCGCCTATTCGATGGCTTCGTATCCCGGCGAGAAGGGCATCATCAAGCTCAACGTGCGTATCGCGACGCCTCCGTTCGACCGTACGCAGCCGAAAGGCGTCTTCAAGTTCGTCCCCGGCGTGCCTCCGGGCATCGCTTCCACCTATGTCTTCTCCCGCAAGCCGGGCGACAAGGTGATGATCAGCGGCCCTTACGGCGAGTTCCTGCTGCCGAAGGACGATCCCGAGGACATGGAGTACATCTTCGTGGGCGGCGGCGCCGGCATGGCTCCGCTCCGCAGCCACATCATGCAGCTCTTCAAGACCCTCCACACCGGCCGCAAGGTGCACTTCTTCTATGGTGCCCGCGCCCTGGTGGAGGCCTTCTACCTCGAGGATTTCGCGGAGATCGAGAAGGAGTTCCCGAACTTCAAGTTCCACCTGGCCCTCGACCGTCCGGACCCGGCGGCAGACGCAGCCGGCGTGCCGTATACCCCGGGCTTCGTCCACAACGTGATGTACGAGACCTACCTCAAGGACCACGAGGCCCCGGAGGACATCAAGTACTTCATGTGCGGCCCGCCCATGATGACCAAGTGCGTGAACGAATTGCTCGACTCCCTCGGCGTCGATCCCGCCAGCATCCTCTACGACAACTTCGGCGCCTAAGAAACGCCACAAACGGAAAGGCCGCTCCGAGAAATCGGGGCGGTTTTTTTGTGGCGGGATAAAAAAGATAAAAATCTTGATTTTGTTTTTTTCGAAGGCGTTTATTTTCGGCTGGGGCGGTCTATCTTTGAGCCGGACTTCAAACCGGACGGACTATGAAAAAAGGTCGGATAAACTTGCTCTCTTTCGGGCGTTCGCCCGGGGTCACTCTGGCCTTGATAATCATCACCTTCACACCTGCTATCTCAGCCGGCCTTTGCAGTATTGTTTCCTGTTCGTCCGACAGGTCCGTTTCCCCGGATGCCCCGGCCGCCGCGGTTACGATCCCGCAGGAAGGCGGCCGGGATGTCCCTTTGACCGACATCCCGGTCACGATCCACATACGCCCGCCTGTCAGCCCCGGCGAACCTGAACCAGCGGCAACCCGTGCCGGCGACTGGCACCTGATCCGGCGGCTGGACCTCTTCGTCTTTGACGATGACGGAATCGGCACCCTGGACGCCTATACGCGAAGCTACGCCTATACGCCGGAGGCCGTGACCGTCAGTTCCGCCAGCGGCGAAAAGGTCCTCGTGGCCGTCGCCAACCACGCTTTTCCGGACGATTTCGTCACCACCATACACAATTATGAAGACCTGCGCCGTGCCGTCGTCTGCTTCACCGACGACCACCCTTCCTGGCCCGTGATGAGCGGCGAGACCGCTTTCACGGCCGGTCCGGGCCAGGGCTGTAGCATCACCCTGGAGCCGATGATGTCCACGGTCGAGATCCACTCCCTGAGATGCAGGATGGAAGGGCAAAGCCTGCAGAATGTAAAGGTCTATCTGACCGGCGTCGGCAACCGAGCCGAAGTGCTCCGGACGGAAGGATTTCTCCCTTCCGAGACCCTCAACAACGGTGGCCTTTCCGAGACGGACCTGGGCCGCCTTGCCTACTCCGGGATGGTCTACAAGTACCTGGGGAACGGAAAAACGGACGGCAGCGGGACCAGCTACGGATCCGCCGTCCTCTACTGCTATCCCGACGAAGCGGAGGAAGAATCCTTCGCCTCTCCCTATACGCGCCTGGTCGTCGAAGGGACGCTGGACGGCCAGCCCTGCTACTACCCCATTCCCGTCAACCGGGGCCGTTACGAGTCCGGCGGAACGGAGGGAATCGGACGCAACCGCCGCTATGTATTTGACCTGACTCTTACGCGCCCCGGGACTGGAAGTCCCGACGAAGACGTCCTCCCCGGTCCATAATTGCCAAATTATTCGTATATTCGCACGAATATCGACTATTTTGGACAAGGCCGGCAACATACTCATAAAAGGGGCGAAAGTCAACAACCTCAAGAATATCACGGTGGAGATCCCGCGGGGCAAATTCGTCGTGGTGACGGGCGTGTCCGGATCGGGCAAATCCTCCCTGGCGTTCGACACCCTCTTTGCCGAAGGGCAGCGCCGTTTCGCCGAGAGTTTGTCCTCATACGCGAGGCAGTTCCTGGGCCGGATGAGCAAGCCGGACGTGGAGTCCCTGGAAGGCATTCCGCCGGCTATCGCGATCGAGCAGAAGGTCAATATCAAGAACCCCCGCTCGACCGTCGCCACCACGACGGAGATCTTTGACTCGCTGCGGCTGATCTTCGCCCGCATCGGGCGTACGTATTCCCCCGTCAGCGGGCAGGAAGTCAAGCGCCATTCCGCCCGGGACGTGATGGACTTCATCACGGAAGGGACGCCCGACATTATTTATCTCCTCGCCGACATCGGCTGGGGCGCCCGGGAAGACAAGGTCGAACTGATGCTCGCGCTCAAGGAGCAGGGCTACTCGCGTTTCTACAGCGACGGCGTGATCCGCATCGAAGAAATGATGCAGCGCGCTGAGAGCGGAGACTGGCCGCAGGAACTGTACCTGCTCGTGGACCGGCTCCGCCTCGAAGGCAAGGCGCCCGACGCCGACACGCGCACCCGCCTGCTCGGCTCCATCGCCGACGCGTTCAGCACGGGCCAGGGCTCCCTGTACGTCATCAAGGACGGAGAGAAACGCGCTTTCTGCAACCGTTTCGAGTTGGACGACATCACCTTCCGCGAGCCCGACGAATACCTCTTCAGTTTCAATTCCCCGCTCGGAGCCTGTCCCGTCTGCGGCGGCCTGGGCAAGATCATCGGCATCAGCGAAGACCTGGTCATTCCCGACAAGACCAAGAGCATCTACGACGGGGCCATCGCCCCCTGGCGCGGCGATAAGATGGGCTGGTTCAAGGACCATCTCGTCGAAGTCGCGGAGCGCTACGGCATCCCTATCTTCGAACCCTGGTGCAAGCTTTCCAAGGAGGTCCGGGAAATGATCTGGAAGGGCGTGCCGGCCCCCACGGAGGAAGAAACGCTCTTCGGTATCGACGAATTCTTCAAGTGGGTCGAGTCCAACCGCTACAAGATCCAGTACAAATACATGCTCAGCCGCTTCAGCGGCCGCACGGTCTGCCACGAATGCGGCGGCAGCCGGCTCCGGAAGGAGGCCCTGTACGTCCGCGTGGGCGGCAAGACCATCCACGAACTGCTGGAGATGAACGTGGACGAACTCCTGGACTTCTTCGACAAGGTCGAGCTGACGCCCACGGAGCGCGAGATCGTCGCTGAGCCTGTCAAGGAGATCGTGTTCCGCCTGCAATGCATCCGGGACGTGGGCCTGAGCTACCTGACGCTTTCCCGCAGCTGTAACACCCTGTCCGGCGGCGAAAGCCAGCGCATCAACCTCGTGACGGCACTCGGCAGCTCCCTGGTCGGCTCGATGTACATCCTGGACGAGCCCTCGATCGGCCTCCACCCGCGCGACACCGACCGCCTCATCGCCGTCTTGCGGCGCCTGCGCGACATCGGCAACACGGTCGTGGTCGTGGAGCACGACGAGGAAATCATCCGGGCGGCCGACGTCCTGATCGACATGGGCCCTCTCGCGGGCATCCACGGTGGCGAGATCATCTTCCAGGGGCGCAGCACGGACGACATCCCCGAAGAAACCTACGCCCGTTCGCTGACCCTGCAGTACATTTCCGGGCGCAAGCCGCGCCTTCAGCGCGAAAAGCGCAAATGGACCTACTCCATCACCATCAAGGGCGCGATGGAGCACAATCTCAAGGACATAGATGTCCGCTTCCCGCTGGGCGTGCTGACCGTCGTGACCGGCGTCAGTGGCAGCGGAAAGTCCTCCCTGGTGGGAGACATCCTCTTCCCCGCTCTCAACCGTCGGATCAACGAAACCGGCGACCTGCCAGGCATCTTCAAGGGCCTGGAGGGCAACCTGGACCGCATCGACCGCATCGAATACGTGGACCAGAATCCCATCGGCAAGAGCTCCCGCTCCAACGCCGTCACCTATCTCAAGGTCTACGACGACATCCGCAAGCTCCTCGCCGACCAGCAATACGCCCGGATCAACGGCTTCACGCCCTCCTTCTTCTCCTTCAACCAGGAAGGCGGGCGCTGCCCGGAATGCCAGGGCGACGGTTTCGTGCGCATTCCGATGCAGTTCATGGCCGACGTGACCATGGTCTGCGAAGCCTGCGGCGGCAAACGTTTCCGCCCCGACATCCTCGAGGTCCGCTACAACGGCCTCAACGTGGACGACATCCTCAACCTGAGCGTCGAGGAAGCGATCGCCTTCTTCTCCCAGTCGAAGGAAGACCTCGCCCAATCCATCGTCCGGAAACTCCAGCCCCTCGTGGACGTGGGTCTGGGCTACATCAAGCTCGGGCAGAGCAGCAGCACCTTCAGCGGCGGCGAAAGCCAGCGCATCAAGCTTGCCTATTTCCTGTCGATGAGCGAACAGAGCGGCCGGAGCGCCCACGAACGCATTCTCTTCCTCTTCGACGAACCCACGACGGGCCTGCATTTCCACGACGTGGAGAAACTTCTCCGGGCCTTCGACGCCCTGCTGGACAAGGGGCATTCGCTGGTCGTTGTCGAGCATAACCTGGACGTCATCCGCGCCGCGGACTGGGTCATCGACCTGGGTCCGGACGCCGGAGACCGCGGCGGCGAGGTGGTCTTCGCCGGCACGCCGGAAGACCTGGCCGCCCGGGGCGACACCTTTACCGCACAGTACCTGAAACAAACGCAACATAATGGCATTCCATCTCGATAAATTCATCTCGCAGGCCGTCACCGGCCGGAGCCGCAGCCTTTTCGCGGCAGACCTGGAAGCGAACGCGTCCGCGCTCCGCGAGCGTATCGCCGGCAAGAAGGTCTGCGTCATCGGCGGCGCCGGCTCCATCGGCTCCGCCTTCATCAAGGAAATCCTGCGCTTCGGGCCGGGCTCCCTGGTGGTCGTCGACCTGAGCGAGAACGGCCTCGCCGAACTGACCCGCGACCTGCGAAGCACCGAAGGCCTGACCATCCCGGAAGACTACCGGACTTATACCCTGGATTTCGCGGATCCCATCTTCGAGGTCATCTTCCGCGAGGAAGGCGGCTTCGACATCGTGGCCAACTTCTCCGCCCACAAGCACGTACGCAGCGAGAAGGACCGCCATTCCGTTCGCGCCCTCCTGCAGAACAACGTCCTCAAGGCGAGGAAACTGCTGGACCTCCTGAGCGAATGCCTCCCGGAGCGTTTCTTTTGCGTCTCTACGGACAAAGCCGCCGGTCCGGTCAATGTCATGGGTGCGAGCAAGCGCCTGATGGAAGACCTGATCATGGCGTATAGGGACCGTTTCCCGGTCACCACCGCCCGTTTCGCCAACGTGGCCTTCTCCAACGGCTCCCTGCCCGACAGCTGGATGAACCGCCTGCAGAAAAAACAGCCGCTCGTCGCTCCCGACGACGTCCTGCGCTATTTCGTCAGCCCGGAGGAATCGGGCCAGATCTGCCTGCTCGCCTGCATCCTGGGCCGCAGCGGGGAAATCTTCTTCCCCAAGCTCCGGCAGGAGCAGATGCAGTCTTTCTCGGTCATTTGCGACCGCTTCCTGGCGGCCCAGGGGCTTGAGAAGGTCGCCTTCGGCAGCGAGGAAGAGGCCCGGCGCTACGCCGCCGAGATGCCGGACGACAGTCCCCGCTGGCCCGTGTATTACGCCCCCAGCGACACCACCGGCGAGAAGGCCTACGAAGAATTCTATGTCCCGGGAGAGCGGATCGACGAGAGCCGTTTCGCCGGCCTGGGCATCATCGAAGACAGTCCCAGACGCAGCCGGGGGGAGGTGAACGCCTTCCTCGACCGCCTGGAAATCCTCTTCTCCGACCCGTCCTACACCAAAGCGGACGTGGTCGCGGAACTGAAGGCTTTTCTCCCCTCTTTCGAGCATGAGGAGAAGGGCCGCAACCTGGACCAGAAAATGTAAGGCCATGGATTACAGAGAGATAACCGACTTCATCCATCAGCTCTACGGCACGGAAGACTTCGTCCCGCTGAGCGTGCCGAAGTTTGTCGGAAACGAAAAGAAATACCTGGAGGAGTGCATCGATTCGACCTTCGTCTCGAGCGTGGGCCCCTTTGTGGACCGTTTCGAGGAGGAGATCGCCCGCTACACAGGCGCGGCGAGAGCCGTGGTCTGCGTCAACGGCACGAGCGCCCTGCATGTCGCACTGATGCTCGTCGGCGTGGAGCGTGGGGACGAGGTGCTCACCCAGTCCCTGACCTTCATCGCAACCTGCAACGCCATCAGCTACACCGGCGCCCATCCCGTCTTCATCGACGTGGACCGCGAAACCCTGGGACTCTCCCCCGACGCCCTCTCGGCCTGGCTGGAGAAATATGCCGCGATCACCGGCAGCGGTTGCCGCAACCGCCGCACCGGCCGCCGCATCAAGGCCTGCGTCCCCATGCACACCTTCGGCCACCCGGCCCGCATCACGGAAATCGCCGCGATCTGCGAACAATGGGGCATCGAGCTGGTCGAGGATGCCGCAGAGAGCATCGGAAGCCGTTACCAAGGCCAGCATACCGGCACCTTCGGCAAGGTCGGCGCCCTGAGTTTCAACGGCAACAAGACCCTGACCACGGGCGGCGGCGGCATGCTGCTCTTCAATGACCCCGAACTGGGCGCCTGGGCCAAGCACCTCACCACCCAGGCAAAGGTCCCGCACCGCTGGGAATTCCGCCACGACGCGGTTGGCTACAACTACCGCATGCCCAACATCAACGCGGCCCTGGGATGCGCCCAGCTGGAGAATCTGGACACTCTGATCGAGAGCAAGCGCGAAGTGGCCGCCGAATACGCCCGGTTCTTCGAAGGCAGCGGCCTACAGTTCGTCCGCGAGCCGGAGGGCTGCCGTTCCAACTACTGGCTCAACGCCGTCCTGCTCCCTTCCCGCGAAGAACGGGACGCTTTCCTCGAATATACCAACGACCACGGCGTCATGACCCGGCCCGTCTGGGAACTGATGACCGACCTTCCCATGTTCGAAGGCTGCGAACGCGACGCCCAGCAGGTCACACGCTGGCTCGCCGACCGCCTTGTCAACCTTCCCAGCAGTCCCCGCGTATGAAGAAGATCTGCATCGTGACCGCCACCCGCGCCGAATACGGCCTGTTGCGCTGGACCATCGAGGCCCTGCGTGCAGAGCCTTGCTTCGACGTGCAACTGATCGTAACGGGCACGCATCTCAGCCCCGCCTTCGGGGAAACCTGGCGGCAGATCGAGGCGGACGGTGTGCGCATCGACCGCAAGATCGACTACCTCTCCGAGGACCGCAGTCCGGCAGGCATCGCCCGGGAAACGGGTGTCTGCGCCGGCCTGTTTGCCGATGCTTTCGCTGAAATAAAACCAGACCTGCTGCTGGTCCTGGGCGACCGCTATGAGCTGCTGCCCATCTGCAGCACGGCCATGCTGCTCGGCATCCCCATCGCCCACATCGCGGGTGGAGAACATACCGAGGGCGCCCTGGACGACAGCGTACGGAATGCCGTCACGATGATGGCCACGCTCCATTTCCCCAACAACGCAGAGGCCGCCGCCGAGATTGCACGGATGCGCGGCAGCGACCGCAATGTCTTCAACGTCGGAGAGCCCTGCGTGGAGAACAACCGCCGCATTCCCCTGCCCTCCCGGGCTGAACTGGCTGCCGCGCTCGGACTGGATCCTGGAAAGGACTGGATCCTGGCCACCCTGCATCCCGAAACCCGCAAGAGCCGGGAAGCCAATCTGGAGATGGCCCGCAACCTGCTGAAAGCCCTTCTCGAGCGCCCCGGCTGCGAGATCGTCATGAGTGAAGCCAACGCCGATCCCGTCGGAGCGGAGATGAACGAAATCTACCGCAGCTGCCGGGAGCCGCACTTCCATCTTTTCAAATCCCTGGGCCAGCGAAACTACCTCGGCGTGATGAACGAGGCCAGGTTCGTCGTCGGTAACTCCTCGAGCGGCGTGATCGAAACTCCCATCCTCGGCATCCCGGCCGTCAACATCGGCGATCGACAGAAGGGCCGGCGCCTATGCGCCAACGTATTTTCCTGCGGCCCCTGCTATGAAGATATCCGCTCCGCCCTGAACCGCGTCGGCGGAAGATTCGCGCCGGACCATAGTTTCGGCGACGGACACACGTCGGAACGCATTGCAAGACACATTAAAGACTATTTCGATGAACGATAACCGACTCCGCACACCCTGCTTCCTCCTCGACGCCGATGAGCTGAGGGCCAATTTCCGGGATTTCGCCGGAGCGCTCGCCGCACATTTCAGCGAGACGACGGTGGCCTATTCGGTCAAAACCAACTCGCACCCGGAGATCCTACGCATCCTGCGCGAGGAAGGCGCCGCAGCGGAAGTTGTCTCGGACACCGAATACCGGCTCGCCCGCGCCCTGGGTTTCGAAAGCATCATCTACAACGGTCCCGTCAAGGAGAAAGATAGTTTTCTGGAAGCGATCCAGGGAGGCGCCGTCGTCAACCTCGACAGCCGGCGGGAGCTGGACTGGCTCGCAGAGTTGCCCTCCGACGGCTGTTTCAAAGTCGGACTGCGGGTCAACGTGACCCTGCCCGAGGATGAGACCTTCAGCCGTTTCGGATTCGACGGAGCGGAACTGGCGGAGGCGGTCACCCGCGTCCAGGCGCTGCCCAATGTCCGTCTGGCGGGCATCCACCTGCACCGTACTTCCAAGAGCCGGAGCCTGGAGGTGTACCGCCACATCGCCGCCAAGGCCATCCAGGTCCTGCAGGAGTTCGGATTGAAACCCGAGTACATCGACATTGGCGGCGGTTTCTTCGGCCATTTCCCCGGCAAGCCGGGTTACGCCGAATATGCGGCCGTCCTGGCCGAGGGGCTCCGGGAATGCGGCGCCCGGATCATTATCGAGCCCGGCAACGCCCTGATCGCCTCTCCCCTGACCTTCTTCGCCTCGGTCATCGATGTCAAGACCGTCAGGAACGAGCGGGTCGTGGTCTGCGACGGCAGCCGCGGTGACATCGACCCCTTCTTCCGCAAGACGGACTATTTCAAGGAATTCCCGACCGTGGAGGAAGGCCGCCAAACGGCTCCCGTGCAGACCGTGGTCGGCTGCACTTGCCTCGAGAACGACCGTCTCTTCCGCCTGGAAGACGGGCCGGAACTGCACGTCGGCGACCACATCGTGTTCCGCAACACCGGCGCCTACACGATGGCCCTCTCGCCCCTCTTCATCCGCTATTTCCCCCGGGTGTATGTCCGGGAAAACGCCACCGTCCGTCCCGCCACTGCGGAATGGACTGCCCAAGATTATCTGAATGGATATGGAATATAACCTCCTGTGCTGCAATGTCGGCCGCCGGGGCCGCCTGATGCTGGATTTCCGCAAGAGCCTCTCCGGAAAAGGCAAGGTCGTCGGCACCGACAACTGGTCGGTCGCTCCGGCGCTCTTCCTCGCCGACAAGATGTATGTCGTGCCTAAGATCCGGGAGCGGAACTACTTGGAGACCGTGCTGGACATCTGCGAGCGCGAGGGCATCAAGGCCGTTGCGACCTTCATCGATCCCGAGGTCGAGTTGCTCGCCGCCCATCGTCAGGTCTTTCTCGACCGCGGCATCCTGCCCCTCTGCCCCTCCGAGCATACGGCGCATCTCTGCTTTGACAAGTATGAAATGTTCCGGCACCTGAGCAGCCGCGGTGTACGCACAGTACTGACTTACAGGGATTTGAATGGTTTCAAAAAAGGGCTGACGAAGGGCGAAATCGCCTTCCCCGTCTTCATCAAACCCGTGACTGGCAGTGGCAGTGTCGGCGCACGGCGGGTGAATGACATGACCACCCTGGAAGAGATCTTCAAGGAAGGCCGCTACGACTATATCATCCAGGAACTGATGACCGGTGGCGACTGTGACGCCGACGTCTATGTGGACTGCATCTCGCACGAGGTCGTTTCCGTCTTCGCCAAGCGCAAGATCGAGACCCGCATCGGCGGCGCCTCCAAGACCGTGAGTTTCAAGGACCCGGCCCTCTTCGACTTCGTCAAGGAGGTCTGCGCCGTGCTGGAACTCAGCGGGCCCTGCGACATGGACTTCTTCTGCAAGGACGGGCAATGGTACCTGTCCGAGATCAATCCCCGCTTCGGCGGGGCCTACCTCCATGCGTATGGCGCAGGGGTGGATTTCATGAAATACATCCTCCGCAATATCGACGGCCTCTCCAACGAGCCGGAAATCGGCCGCTACGACGAAGGGGTGCTGATGCTGATGTATGACGATGTCGTCATCACGCGCGAATCCGAACTGCTCAGGGACTACCATGAATAAGACTTTCATCATCGCCGAAGCCGGCGTCAACCACAACGGGCGTCTGGACCTGGCCCTGCGGCTCTGCGACGCCGCCAAGGCCGCTGGCGCCGATGCCGTCAAGTTCCAGACCTGGGTCACGGAAAAGATCGTGGCCGCCGATACGGAAATGGCTGATTACCAACAACGTAACCTCGGCGGCGGAGGCTCGCAGTTCGAGATGCTGAAAGGCCTGGAGCTCAGCTACGCACAGTTCGCGGAAATCAAGTCCTACTGCGACCGCATCGGCATCTGCTTTCTCTCCACCGGCGACAATCCCGAAGACATCGACTTCCTGCTGGGCCTGGGCATGCCCCTGGTCAAGCTCGGCTCGGGCGACATCACCAACCTGCCGCTCCTGCGTTATGTGGGTCGGCGCGGCGTTCCGGTGATCCTTTCGACCGGGATGTCCGACATGGACCGGGTACGCAAGGCATACGCCGAACTGCAGACCGCCGGAGCGGAAGACATCACCGTGCTCCACTGCACGACCAATTATCCCTGCCCGCCCGAAGAGGTCAACCTCCGCGCGATGCAGACGATGGCGGACGAGCTGCACTGCAAGGTCGGTTATTCCGACCACACTCTCGGCGCTGAGGTGCCGGTGGCCGCCGTCGCGATGGGCGCCTGCGTGATCGAGAAGCACCTCACCCTCGACCGTACGATGGAAGGGCCCGACCACGCGGCCTCGATGGAACCCGCAGCCTTTGCGGACATGGTCCGGCAGATCCGCCACATCGAGACGGCTCTCGGCGACGGGGTCAAGCGCCCCAACCCCAGCGAGGAAGCCATCGCACCGACGGTGCTGAAACGCATCCTGGCCGCCCGTGACATCCGCCAGGGCGAGACGCTGACCGGCGATTCGCTTGCCGTCAAGCGTGCCCCCGCCGGAATCGGCGTCGACTGCTGGGACGAGGTCTGCGGCACGTGCGCCGTCAGAGATTTCAAGAAAGATGAAGCGATAGAGATATGAAGACACTGATCACCATCTGCGCCCGAGGCGGCTCGAAAGGCATTCCCGGCAAAAATATCAAGCCCATCGCCGGCAAGCCCCTCATCGCCTACAGCATAGACTGCGCCCGCAAGGTCCGGGAGCGCCTCGGCGATGCCGAAATCCTGCTCTCGACCGACTCGGAGGCCATCCGCGCCTGTGCGGCGGAATGGGGCCTCGAGACGGAATACCGCCGTCCCGCCCGCCTGGCGGACGACCGCTGCGCCAAGCTGGACGCCATTGCGGATGCCCTCGAGTGGGCTGAGAGGGCGAACGGCTGTCGCTATGACTGCCTGCTCGACCTGGACTGCACCTCTCCCCTGCGGACCGTGGATGACATCCTGGAAGGCTTCCGCATCCTGGAAGCCGACCCTCAGGCGCTGAACCTCTTTTCCGTTAATCCGGCCGCCCGTAACCCCTATTTCAACATGGTGGAGCTGAAGGAGTCCGGCTATTACGAGCTGGTCAAGGACGGCAGTCGTTTCACGACGCGCCAGAGCGCCCCGAAGGTCTATGACATGAACGGGTCCTTCTACATCTACCGGCGCGCCTTCTTCGAGCTGGGCCGGCGGGATCCCAACACGCCCCTGTCGCTGGTCTACGTCATGCCGCACCTGTGCTTCGACCTGGACGAGCCGGCAGACTTCGACTATATGAGCTACCTGCTGGAGCAGGACAAACTCGGATTCGAACTATGAGAGTTTTGATCGTGGGACTGGGCTCGATCGCCCGCAGGCATATCGCCGCGTTGCGGCGCATCGATCCGGTCGTCGACATCACCGCCCTGCGGTCTTCGGCCGGAGGCGCCTCGGTACCGGGCGTGCGGGACATCCGCAGTCTGGACCAGGCCGGTGGTCCCTTCGACTTCGCCATTGTCTCCAATCCCACGGCCTGCCACGCCGATGCGATCTCTCAGCTGCTGCCCCTGGGCATCCCGCTCTTCATCGAGAAGCCCCTTTTCGCTGAACTGGGACACGGGGAACTGCTGGAGGAGATACGGCGGCGCGGGACGCTGACCTACGTCGCCTGCAACCTGCGGTTCACCGACACCCTGCGCTACCTGCACGGCTTCGTGCAGGGCCTGCGCATCAACGAAATCAACGTCTATTGCGGCTCCTACTTACCGGAATGGCGTCCCGGCACGGACTGGCGCCGCTGCTATAGCGCCCGCCCGGAGCTCGGCGGCGGCGTCCACATCGACCTGATCCACGAGTTGGATTACGTCCACTGGATCTTCGGCGACCCGCAGTGCAGCCGCAAGACGCTCCGGCACAGTTCTTCCCTCGGCATCGAAGCCGTGGACTACGCCAACTATTGCCTGGAATATGAGGATTTCTGCGTCTCCGTCATCCTCGACTACTACCGCCGCAACTACAAGCGCACGGTGGAGATCGTCGCCGATGAAGGCACCTTTGTCGCGGACCTCGGTGCGGGCCGCGTCACCGATGCGGACGGGCGCGTGCTCTTCGAGAGCCGCCAGGCCGACGGGGACGACTATTGGGAGCAAATGAAGTATTTCCTATCTTTGCTCGGGAAGGAGGCTCCGGCCCCCTTCAACGACGTGTTTGAAGCCTACGAAGTGTTGAAACTATGCTTGGAATAAAAGACAAAGCCATCATCGTCACCGGCGGCTGCGGCCTGATCGGCCGCGAAATCGTCCGGGAGCTCAAGGAAGCGGGAGCCCGCGTGCTCAACGCCGACATCGCCCTGGAGACCGACGCGGCAAAGGGTACCTTCCGGCTCGACCTGAGCGACAACGCCTCCATCGACGCCCTGGTCGCCTTCGCCGTGGAGCACTACGGCCGGATCGACGCGCTGATCAACAGCGCCTACCCCCACACCAAGGACTGGAGCGACTATTTCTTCGAGGACGAACCCTACGAGCACTTCAAGCGCAACGTCGAGCTCCAGATGGACAGCGTCTTCTACCTCGACCAGCAGGTGGCGAAGGTGATGATGAAACAGAAGGACGGAGCCATCGTCAACTTCGGCTCCATCTATGGCATCGTGGGCAACAATTTCACCATCTACGAGGAATACGGCGGCACCTCCACCGGTGCCTACTGCGCCATCAAGGGTGGCATCATCAATTTCACCCGCTACCTCGCTTCCTACCTGGGAAAATGGAACATCCGGGTCAACTGTGTGTCCCCCGGCGGCGTCTTAGACCGCAACAGTCCCAACCAGAACGAAATCTTTCTCCGCAACTATACCCGCCAGTGCCCGATGAAGCGGATGGCGGAGCCGGAAGACATCGCCCCCGTGGCCATCTTCCTGGCCTCCGACATGGCGCGCTATGTGACCGGACAGAATGTTGCCGCCGACGGCGGCTGGACCTGCATCTGATATGAAGTACATCATCGACATATCCACGAGCGTCCGGGAAGCGCTCGCCCTTCTGGACCTCAGCGAGGCCCAGACCCTTTTTGTCACCGACGGCGAAGGCCGGATGAAGGGAACTCTTACCGACGGGGACGTGCGCCGGGGCATGCTCGCCGGCGCCGGCATCGACAGCCCCGTTTCGGCCGTAATGCACCGGGATTTCAAATTCCTGCGCGCCGGCGAGGCGGATGTCTCCCGCATCCGGGAATTCCGGCAGAATCGCATCCTGTTCATCCCCATCCTGGACGCCGATGACCGCATCGTCGACACGCTCAACCTCCTGAAATATCACTCGCTCCTGCCCGTGGACGCCGTCCTGATGGCGGGCGGCAAGGGAGAGCGTCTGCTTCCCCTGACGGAGAATACGCCCAAGCCGCTGCTGCCGGTCGGCGGCAAGGCCATCATCGACCACAACGTGGACCGGATCATCTCCTACGGGGTCCGGGACATCACCGTGTCCGTCAATTACCTGGCCGGGCAGTTGGAGGAGCATTTTGCAGCGCCGCGCGACGGCGTACGGGTCAAATGCTTCCACGAAAAGGATTTCCTGGGGACGGTCGGCTCGGTGCGGCTGATGCCGGCTTTCGAGCACGACACCGTCCTGGTGATGAACTCCGACCTGTTTACCAACATTGATTTCGAGGACTTTTTCCTGCATTTCCAGGAGTACGGCGCCGACCTGTCGGTCGCGGCCGTCCCCTACGACGTCTCCATCCCGCTCGGCATCCTGGACCTGGACGGCCGGGAGGTGAAAGGCGTCTCGGAAAAACCTGTCTATAATTATTATGCGCTGGCAGGTATCTACCTGATGAAGCGTTCCGTCATCGCGGAAATTCCGGAAGGGGCTTTCTTCCACGCCACGGATCTGATCCAGAAACTTGTGGACGAAGGACGCAAGGTCATCCGCTACCCCCTCAACGGCACTTGGATCGACATCGGCACCCTCAAGGAATACCAGAAAGCCTGCGACCTGGTGAAACATCTTTGATTCCTTGTTAACAAAAAGAATCTTTGTGCGTCTATTTGGCGTATGAAAAAGATTTTGCTACTTGCAGCGATCCTGCTGCCCATGTTTGCCCCGGCCACTGCCGGAGGCAGCGTCCCCAAATCCAAGATCACCTCATTCATTTATGACTGCCAGCGTTACGAAGGCGTGGAGGTGGTCCAGCTCGGCGGACTGGCCGCGATGGCCTTGAGGGCTTCCCTCCGGGTGGCGGCGTCCGATGATCCGGATGTCCGCGCCGCGCTGAAACTCATCACCGGCATCAAGCGGATCTCCGTCCTGAACTACGAGAACTGCGAACCGGCCATCCAGGACAAAATCAGCCGCAAGCTGGACCGGATGCTGGACGGAAGCGACCTGCTGATGGAGACCCGGGATGGAGATGACCTCATGCAGATCTACGGTGTCGTGGATGAGAACAACGGCACGGTCCGGGATTTCGTCCTGCACAACCCGACCGAATCGTCCCTGATCTGCATCTTCGGATCCATTCCCATCGAAAAGCTCGCTCGCGTCATCGCAGACAATGACTGAGGCCCAGTTCCATAAGGAGTACCTGTCCCTTGCGGACACGCTGTACAGGATCGCCTTCTACATGCTGGAGTCGCAGGCCGAAGCCGAAGACGCCGTGCAGGAACTCTATCTGAAGCTCTGGGACACGCGCGACGCCCTCGACGGCATCCGCTCCCCCAAGGCTTACAGCGTCACTCTCCTGAAGAACCTCTGCCTGGACCGCATCCGCCGTGCGAGGCACCTCAGCTTCCCGGAGCAGCTTCCGGAGCCCGAGACCCCGCACCTCCAGGATGACGAGATGGACCAGAAAATGCGCCTGGACAAGGTCCTGGAGGCCATCAAGTCCCTTCCTGACCGACAGCGCGAGATCCTGCTCCTGCGTACCGTCGAAGGCCTTTCCTACGAAGAAATCGCCGAACGGACCGGAATGAATTATCTCACCCTCCGCGTGCTGCTTTCCCGCGCACGCACCACGATCAAGTCAAGAATATGAAAAGCATAGAAGAACTCGAAAAACTCGAATGGGAAGAGCTGGAGCAGGCCGCCCTGCAGGATCCGGCTCCGGTCCCCGAAGGACTGCAGCAGCGGCTCTCCGCCAACCTGGCCGCCAAAAGCCTCGCTGAGGAAGCCACCGTCCGCAAGTCCCCGGTCCGCGCCTTCTCCTATACGGCTCTGGCCGCCGCTGCCGCCCTGGCTGCGGTATTGGTCCTGCCCCGGCTGGGGAACCGCGAGCCGAAGGACACCTTCGACGACCCCTATCTGGCCTACGCCGAGGTGGAGAAAGTCTTCCAGAGCATTTCCGACAAGATGGCCACCGGCGTAGACATCGCCCGCGAAGCCAAGCCCGTGGCCGAGAAAACCCTCAACGTCCTCGAAAAAATCAATATCCAATGAAACGCATAATCCTCATTGCGGTCCTGCTGCTCACCGCACTGACCGCCTCCGCCCAGAGCGGAAAAAGCATTTATCAGAAGTATTCCGACGCAGAGAACGTCAGCGCCGTGTACATCTCCCCCGCCATGTTCCGGCTCATCGGCAAGATCCCGGACCTGGAAGTCGGTGACAACCATGTCAACCTGGCCCCCCTCATCCGTTCCCTTTCCGGCTTGTACATCATCAACAGCGAGAACGCCCGCGTCAACGAGAAACTCAGTTCGGAAGTGAGCCGATTCATCTCCAACGGCCGTTATGAACTCCTGATGGAGAGCAAGGACGGCGGCGAAGTGGTCCGGATGTATACCGTAGGCACGGAAAAAGTCGTCAACAGTTTCGTGATGATCGCCGCGGACGGCCCCGAAGCCACCTTCATCTGCCTGGACGGCCAGATGGACCGGCAGGAACTGGAAACGGTCCTGGTCGAAACGGTCGCAGACTGAGCGACGAAGCGATAAAAAACCAAAAGGCGGAAATCTCACGACTTCCGCCTTTTTGTATAATACAATACAAAGTGAACAACTATAAGATGCATAAAAATGTGGTTTCGTTGTATGCGGGCCGCGTTTTTTTTGTATCTTTGGTCTGACAATCCCCCCACCGGATGAACACGGACAAACTGAAACTCTTTATCAAAGGCAGGATCGGACTCCTGCGCAAGATCGAGTCCGCCTGCCGGGGCAAGCGGGACATCATCTGGTTCCATGTGGCTTCCTTCGGCGAATTTGAAGAAGCCCGCCCCGTCATCGAGGCGACACGGGCGCGTTTCCCTAAGCGGAAGATTCTCCTGACCGTATTCTCCCCCACCGTCTATGAGCCGATGAAAGACTACGACCAGGTCGACTGGGTCTTCTACCTGCCCCTGGACACGCCCTGGAATGCTCGCCGCTTCCTGAATGCCGTCCGGCCCGTCAAGGCCATATTCAACATCGGAGAGCACTGGCCCTTCCTGCTGAATGGCCTGCGCAAGCGAGGGATTGAGACCTATATCATGTCCGTGCGCATGGAGCCCGACTCTCCCTACCTGAAATGGTACGGACGGGTTCAGCGACAGATCCTGCAGCAATGTTACCGCTGCGTGATGGTCCAAAACGAGGATAGTAAGCGCCTCCTCGAGCAGATGGGTGTCCCGAAGGTAAAGGTCGTCGGCGATGCGCGCGTGGACCGCGTGGTCACGGTCTGCCGGCAGAAATGGAACGATCCCCTCGTCGACCTCTGGTGCGACGGCGTGAAGGTGTTCGTCGCCGGAAGCACCTACGAGCCGGAAGACCGGATGCTGGTGGAACTGGCCAACACCCATCCGGAAGTCAGGATGCTGATCATCCCGCACGAACTGGATGCCGCAGAAGTCAACGGCATCCTGGCCGGCGCAACGAACGGTGCCGTCCGCTATACGGATTATAAAGGGAAAAAGGCGGACGACGCGCTGCTGGGCGCCCAGATTCTGGTGGTAGACACGGTCGGCATGCTGTCCAGGCTGTACCGGTACGGATTCGCCGCCTACGTGGGAGGCGGCTTTACCGGCCCCATGCCGCATAGCGTGATCGAGCCGGCCGCCTACGGGATCCCGGTGGCATTCGGGCCCCGTTATGACCGCGAACTGCACTGCAAGGACCTCGCGGCGCTGGAGGCCGGATTCCCCGTAACGAACCAGCAGGAACTGGAATTCTTCTTCGAGAAATCGGTGGGAGACCGGAAGTTCCTGGAGCGCACCGGAAAGATCGCCGCCGAGTACTGCCGCCAGTCCGCCGGCGCCACAGCCACTATCATGAACATCATTTTTGGGCCTGCAGAATAATCATTCTGCATTTTTTTCTTATCTTAGGGTCGTATTACCTGAAACTCCTAAATACTATTATATGATGAAAACTGTTTCCATCTCCCTGGCACGGCCACTTGGAGCGGTCGTGCTGTTGGCTCTCTCGCTCCTGCTGTTTTCCGGAATTCCCGGAATGGCACAGGTTGCGCAGAACGGCCAAGTCGTCAAGGGCCGAGTCCTGGACAGCGACGGACTTCCCGTCGCCGGCGCGGCCGTAGTGAACCGTGCGGACAACACGCACGCGATCACCGACGCCAACGGCGAGTACCAGATCGCAGTGAAGAATCCTTCGGGCTCGGTCCTCGAAATCAGTTTCCTCGGTATGGATCCCGTTACCGTCCCCGTCTCGGGACGCGCCTGGATCGAGACCACGATGACGCCCGACAAGCTCGCCTTGGACGAGGTGGTCGTGACCGGCTACCAGACCATCTCTAAAGAGCGGGCAACCGGCGCCTTCGACAAGGTCGACCAGAAACATCTCGCCCAGCCGACCGCCAACATCGGCGAGCGGCTCATCGGCACGGCCGCAGGTCTTGCCGCGACCACCGACGCCAATGGTGACGTTACCTTCCAGATTCGAGGTCTGAGTACGCTGGTCGCTTCCAATAAGGACCCGCTCTTGATCGTAGATGGATTCCCCGTCGAGGCTTCCATCAACACGCTGAACCCGAATATTATCGAGAGCATCACGGTGCTCAAGGATGCGGCAGCAGCTTCCATCTGGGGAGCCAAGGCGGCCAACGGTGTGATCGTCATCACTACCAAGGATGGCAAGAACGCTGCCGGAGGAAAGGGAAAGACCAGGGTCACCTTCAACGCGATGTGGAAAGTCTCCCCGAAGATCGACATGGACTACTACACGGCCAACGCTTCCAACGATGATGTCATCGACTGGCAGATCTTTACCTTCAAGAACAAGCAGTTCGGACGTATGGCCCTGATTGCCGACAGCAACGGCAACAACAACATCCGTTACAACTACAATTCCTACTCCAACCTTTTCGTGATGCTCAACGAGAACCGCCTCGGATATGTCTCCGACAGCGAGCTCGACAGCTATATCGCCAAGATCCGCACCCAGAGCAACCGGCAGCAGATCAAGGATTACTTGCTCGCCAATCCTTCCGTGCAGCAATATAACCTCAACATCGCCCAGAGCAGTGAACGGGTCAACTCGAACGTATCCATCCTCTACGAAGGTGGACAGCGCTACCTGCAGGGCAACAACTACGACAAGTACACCTTCAACTCCAACACCACGGTAAATCTCTACAAGTGGCTGGACTTCAATCTGAACGGTGCATTCTATTACAATATCGCCCACAACAACGGCGTCAATTTCAGGGGTCCTGAATTCGAATTGTTCTTTGATGAGAACGGCAACTATACGGATGTCGTCCGTTCCTACGAGAGCGCTACCGAAAGTTACTTCTACACCCCTAACGTAAGGCGTCACCTCAACTATACCGCTTTCCCCTATCAGGATTTCGGGTACAACCCGGTACAGGAGATGCGCGGTCGCAACAATACGACCAAGACCCTTGACGCGCGCATCCAGGCCGGCCTGACTTTCAAATTGGCGAAGGGAATATCTTTCGAGAGCAAGATCCAGTACGAGATCCTCAATGCCGATCACCGCAGGATTGACGATGAAAGCACCTATTATGTCCGTTCCACCATCAACATAGCGGCTTCCTCCGACAAGACCCCGACCGGGAAAGTTACTCCCAACCTTCCCAGCGGCAGCATCCTCCGGCAGGACCGCAGCTATTCCAATTCGTACGACTGGCGCAACCAATTCAATTTCGACCGCACCTTCGCGGATCGCCATCAGGTGACCTTCATCGCCGGCGCCGAGATTTCCGACCGCGTGTTCCAGACCGTAACCAACCCCATTACTTATGGTTACAACGATGAAACGCTCGCAGTCGGCAAGTTCCTCGGTTCCTCTTTCTCCTACAAGACCTATCTGAACGGCAACGGTACTTTCACCTCCTACGTTAACAGTTACACCTATACGCACGACCGTTTCTTCTCGGGCTATGCAAATGCCGCTTATACGTTCGATGGCAAGTACACCCTCTCAGCATCCGCTCGTACAGATGCCTCCAATCTCATCACGGACGATCCCAGGTACCGCTATGCCCCCTTCTGGAGCGTAGGCGCAAAGTGGATCGCTTCCAAGGAGAGGTTCCTTGCCACGGCAGATGGGATCGACTACCTCGCCTTCCGCCTGACCTACGGTTACAACGGAAACGTGGACCGTTCGACTTCCGTCCAGCCCATCCTCAAGTACAACACAGCCCAAGACGCCCTGATCGGCGATTACACCGCATCTTTCAGCAGCTACGGCAACACCTCCCTCCGTTGGGAGCGTACCGGAACCATTGACTTCGGCATGGACTTCGACTTCTGGGGAGGAGCCCTTTCCGGAAAGTTGGACCTTTATAACAAGAAGGGACGCGACCTGCTGGCCACCATCAACCTGGCAGCCGCAACCGGCGCCGCATCCAACAAGATCAACGCTGCCGAGATGACCAACCGGGGCTTCGAACTCGAACTCGGAACCCACCAGAAGTTTGGCGCAGTCCGCTGGCACGGAGCATTGATGCTGGCGTACAATTTCAACCGCATCGACAAGATGGTCCATACGACTTACACCGGTTACGACCTTAGCGGACGAAACGAAGATGATGCAGGCGCGACCGCCGATGTAAGGTACCGCGCAGGATACAATGCCAATACACTCTGGTCCTACGCTTACGGTGGACTGGTCAATGTGGGAACCGAAGCCTCACCCGCATATTATCCTGCCATCATGCAGGGTGACAAGGCAGTAGCAATATCCAACGTTTTCAGCCAGACAGGCGACTGGAGCGACTGGATGGTCAATTCCGGCACCTATGTGGCACCTTGGAACTTCAGCCTCTCCAACACCCTCAGTTTCGGTAACTTCGATTTCTCGTTCCTGATTACCGGCAAGTTCGGCCATAAGTTCCGCAGGCTGATGTTCAACTATCCGAACCTGACCCGCGAACTTCCCAACCTCGACATGAAGGAAGTTCTCAGCCAGGATGGCGACAAATACATTCCTTTCCCCTATTCTCCCTATTCCGACAAGCCCTATCCTGCCAGCATCGGATCTGACGTTGACGCCTGGGGCCGTTTCACCCGCTATATGGCATATGGTGTGGAGAGCGCTACCCATTTCCGCCTGCAGGAGGTATCGCTTGCATACAATCTTCCTTCCGAATTTACGAACAGGCTTGGAATCGGCGGACTGTCATTCTATCTGAAGGGTAACAACCTTGGCATCCTGACCTTCAACAAGTACCATGAGGATCCCGAGTTCCCGCTTGGAAACATACGCCCCATGGCTGCCGGTACGCTTGGAGTCAATTTCACCTTCTAAAAACGACGCGTCATGAAAAAGATTATTATACTCTCTGCATTTTTGACCGCATGCCTTCTCATGAGTGGATGCGTGGACAAGTTCCTGGATGTTAAGCCCAGCAAGAGCACGACCGTGGTCATTGAGACAGGTGAACACCTAAATGCCCTGCTCAACAACTACTCCCTCTTCTATCTGGAGAGCAGCCCCTGGCTGATCAACGGCTCCGATGACGAGGAGTGTTCCATCGCATGGTATGACAAGACCGGTTCCAACTTCTGCGAGGGCTATACACCCACTTCTCTCTGCTTCGCGACCTGGGACACCGAACTCATTCCCGATATCACGGATATAACCTGGAAAGCGGAATACCAGAAAATCTTCTATGCAAACGCCATCCTGGAGAATGCGGACAAGGTCAGCGGCCTTTCCGACAGCGAGCGGGAGGGCATCAAGCGCGAAGCCTGTTTCATCCGCGCCAACGCAATGTGGTATCTGGCGCAGATTTACTGCCTCCCCTATGTTCCCGGCAACGAAGACAAGCAGGGAATCATACTGAAGAAGAGCACCCAGTTCGACGAGTCGCTCAAGCGCGCCAGCCTTAAGGAGACCTTCGATTTCATCGAGGCTGACCTGGCCGAAGCACTCAAGATCGAGACCCCTCTGACGCAGAACAGCGCCAACGGACGCTGGAAGAACTACCGCGCCAACAAGGCGGCCGTAAACGGTTTTGCCGCGAGGTTCTATCTCTACCTCAATGACTACACCAATGCACTCAAATATGCGGACGCCGCCCTCGCGGCACACAGCCAACTGGTCGATTACAATACGGATATGTATTTCTCACCCTCACCGGTGGTAGTCACCATCAACGGTCGCACCGAGACGGTCAATTTCCCGTACACGTATATAGGATCGGCAAATAACGTCAACGAGTATATGTTCCAGTGGAAGGAACTGATGTATTTCCGCATGGCCGAAGACCGCAACTGGTGGTACATGCCGAGCGAGTCGCTGCTTTCGCTCTACGACAAGGAGCACGATCTCCGCTACAAGTACCATATTGTGCCTAACTTCGCATACATCAACACCATCGACGCAGAACTTCCCGCTTACATCTTCTTCTGGAAAGACCGCATTCCTTCAGGTCCCACTACGGCTGAGATGCTGCTCATCAAGGCGGAGTGCGAGGCCCGCTCCGGCAACACCTCGGCGGCCATGACGACCGTCAACCGCCTGCGCGCCGTCCGTATGGACAAGGACGCCCCCGCAAACGTCATCAACCTCACCGCATCCTCCAAGGAGGAGGCCGTGAAGAAGATACTCGAAGAACGTCGCCGCGAAATGCCCTTTGCACGCCGTTTACTTGACATACGCCGTCTGAATTCCAACGAGGATTCTTTCGACGACGTCGGTGACCTTACAAAGACTTTCTATACGTTCAACCTCAGCAACATCGACAAGGGTACCACCAAGACTTACAAGCTCGAGAAGAATTCCACACGCGTGGCCTGCCCTCTTCCCAAGACGGAGATCGATATGAGCGGAGGTGTCATCGAACAAAACGTTTATTAAAGATGAAACTGCGTTTATTTGCCATCCTGGCCACCATCCTCGCGCTGGTCGCCTGCAAGCGGGACGCGTACCGGATCGACGGTATCTATACCAAGGATGACGGAGCCGAAGTTTACCTGATCGACCTGGACGGCAGTGACACGCTGGGTGTCACTGCCGTGACGGCCGGCAAGTTCGCCTTCACCGGGAAGATTCCCCAGCCAGCCTACGTTTCCGTCGGTAACGGCAAGGAGCGGGTCCGCATGATCCTCGAGCCGGGTACCGCGACGGTCAACATCGACGAGCGCACGGCCTCCGGCCTGCCGATGATGGATGCCGTCAATGCTTACAACGAGCGCTTCTACGGTTTCGACAAGGTGCGCCGGGAGGCCCGCGAGGCCCTGACGGCCCGCAAAGCAGAACTCAATCCTGCGGAATTCAGCGTTGCCTGGGACGAGTTGAATGCCGTCTGCACCCAAGGCAAGACCGCCCTGTGCGATTCGATGGTCCGTTCCAACAAGGACAACCTCCTCGGCGCCATCATCATGAACGATCTGTCCATGGTCAATTCCGACGCCTTCGCCAGCCTGTACGAGATCCTTGCCGAGCCGATCCGCAACCACAGCCTGGTCAGCGCACCTTACGCCCGCGTCCAGGCCCTGGCCGATACCGCTCCCGGCAAGATGTTTACCGACTACACCGTCCCCGGCGGCAATCCGGACGGGACGGACATAAAGCTCTCGGACTATGTGGGCAAGGGCAAGTACATCCTGCTCGACCACTGGGCTTCCTGGTGCGGTCCCTGCAAGGCGGAAATGCCTTACATCCGCAAGGCCTGGGAGGCTTTCCACGGCGACAGGTTCGACGTGGTGAGCATCGCCGTTTCGGACAAGCGGGAAGACACGGAGGCCGAGCTTGCCAAGCTGGGACTCCCCTGGCCCCAGATCCTGGACGGTGCGAAGATCCCCAGCCAGCTTTATGGCGTCAACGCCATCCCGCACCTGATCCTCTTCGCCCCCGACGGCACCATCGTGCGCCGCGACCTTCGCGGCGAGCAGATCTGCGCGGCTCTGGAGGATATCCTGAAATAGGGTTGTAACCGTAATAAATGAAAGAGTCCGGCCTTTTGGGTCGGATTTTTTTGAAGATTTTTTCAAAGTGACAGTATTTGGCACTTTGGCGCCTTATCTTTGCAGCAACAAAAACCGATAAAGCCATGCCGAAAGAGTTGAAAACTTGGATTGAGAATTCCGCTGAAATCGAAGCGTTGATCCTGGATCTGGACCTGGAGTTCACGGGCTGCGAGGAGTAAACGACAAATCTTTTTCTTATCTTTGGGGCAAATACTGCTTTGCCATGAAAAAGATTGCCGTTTTCCTGCTGTCATTGCTGCTGGTCTCTTCCCTATACGGGCGCGACCGGAAGGACGAGTTCGCCCTGACCTATTCACAGCTTACCGTTCCGCAGTTCGCCTATATCTTCGGTGGAGTCCTGGGCGTTGCGTTCACCGCAGGCCATTTCGATTTCGAGAATCCGATCATGACCGGATGCCTTGGAGTGGAATACAACCATTGGGTGAACAACTGGTTCGGCTATGGCGGATCTGTTTTCGGAGAGTATATGACGGCCAACACCTATTCAAAAGACTCTGACGGGAACAAGACTAAGAACGGTACATACGATCTTGGATTCGCATCCATCATGCCGACGGTGAGGTTCCGCTGGTTTGACAACCCGCATTTCGGGATGTATTCAAAGCTTGGCGCAGGATTGGGCCTGGCCCTTTCCGGTGATTGTCAGCCGACCTTTTCCGCCCAGATATCCCCGGTCTGCATGGATTTCGGGGGCGATTCGGTCCGGGGCTTCCTGGAATTGGGCGTCGGTATGCAGGGCATCGTGTCGCTCGGCATCAAGAAGATTTTCTGACATGCGAATTTTGAAAAAAAATTTGCAGATTATCGAAAAGTACCTATCTTTGCATTCGCTTTCCGCGGAAAGCAACATTTGAAATCCTGGTGCGGTAGTTCAGCTTGGTTAGAATGCCGGCCTGTCACGCCGGAGGTCGCGAGTTCGAGTCTCGTCCGCACCGCAAAATAGTCAGTCGAAAGGCTGACTTTTTTTGTTTCAATCCCGGTCCAGCGCTTCGGCGATCAGCGGCATCAACTCCTCGTCGGCGGGAAGCCAGCGGACAGAGTCCAGTTCGGAGGCGGAAAGCCAGCGTGCGGCTTCGTGCTCGTTGAGATGCAGGGCCTCCCCTGCCAGGGCGCACCAGAAGCAGTGCAGGGTCAGATGAAAGGCCGGATAGTCATATTCGACCGTCTTGAGCAGGGCCCCGACTTCCACTTCGGCATCCAGTTCCTCGCGGATTTCCCGGACCAAAGCATCCTGCGGGTGCTCCCCCGGCTCGATCTTCCCGCCCGGGAACTCCCACCAGTCCTTCCAGTCCCCGTATCCGCGCTGTGTCGCGAAGATACGGTTCTCCCGCCGAATCACGGCGGCGACTACTTCGATGTGCCTCATACTTTGCAAAAATAAAAATTTTTCATATCTTGCAAGGAATATCGCCTAAAAAGGAGGGTTAGTATTATGTCGAACGATCGCGTTTATATTTTCGACACCACGCTCAGGGACGGCGAACAAGTCCCCGGATGCCAGCTCAACACCGTAGAGAAGATACAGGTCGCCAAGGCCCTGGAAGAGCTGGGCGTCGATGTGATCGAAGCCGGATTCCCCATTTCCAGCCCCGGCGACTTCAATTCCGTCGTCGAGATTTCCAAGGCCGTGACCTGGCCGACCATCTGCAGTCTCTCCCGGGCTATCGAGAAGGACATCGACGTTGCCTTCGAAGCGCTCAAGTATGCCAAGCACAAGCGCATCCACACGGGCATCGGAACGTCCGACACCCATATCAAATACAAGTTCAACTCCACGCGGGAAGAGATCCTCGAGCGCGCCGTCCGGGCCGTCAAGTATGCCAAGAAATACGTCGAGGACGTCGAATTCTACGCCGAGGATGCGGGCCGCACGGACAACGAGTTTCTCGCCAGGGTCATCCAGGCCGTGATCAAGGCCGGCGCCACCGTGGTCAACATCCCCGACACGACGGGCTACTGCCTGCCGGAAGAGTATGGGGCCAAGATCAAGTACCTCTGCGACAATGTAGTCGGCATTGAGAACGCCATCATCTCCACCCATTGCCACAACGACCTCGGCATGGCCACCGCCAACACGATGGCCGGCCTGCTCAACGGCGCCCGCCAGTGCGAGGTGACCATCAACGGCGTGGGCGAAAGGGCCGGCAACACCGCCCTCGAGGAGATCGCGATGATCCTCAAGAGCCACAACGACATTGCCCTTGAGACCAATATCAACACCCGCAAGATCTATCCCCTCAGCCGGACCGTGTCCAGTCTGATGAACATGCCCGTCCAGGCCAACAAGGCCATCGTGGGCCGCAACGCCTTCGCCCATTCCTCGGGCATCCACCAGGACGGCGTCATCAAGAACATGACCACCTACGAGATCATCGATCCGCGCGACATCGGCCTGGACGGCAACTCGATCGTCCTGACGGCCCGCAGCGGCCGCGCGGCCCTGCGCACCCGCCTGGAGGCCCTGGGCGTCAAGGTCTCGGACGAGAAACTGGACAAAACCTACCAGGAGTTCCTGAAACTCGCCGACCGCAAGAAGGAGATCAACGACGAAGACCTTCTCGTGCTCGCCGGCATGGAGCGCGCCGCCGACCACCACATCAAGCTGGACTTCCTCCAGGTCACGAGCGGCATGGGCGTGCGTCCGGTCGCCAGCATCGGCGTGGATATCGCGGGCGAGAAGTTCGAGGCGGCGGCCGTCGGCAACGGCCCGGTCGACGCCGCCATCAACGCCCTCAAAGCCATCATCAAGCGCCCGCTGACCCTCAAGGAATTCACCATCCAGAACATTACCAAGGGATCCAACGACGTGGGCAAGGTCCACATGCAGGTCGAGCATGACGGCAAGATGTACTACGGTTTCAGTGCCAACACCGACATCGTCGTCGCCGCCGTCGAAGCCTATATCGACTGCATCAACAAATTCGCAGGCAAATGAACACCCTTTTCGATAAGATATGGGACGCCCATGTGGTGTCCGACCTCCCCGACGGCCCGCAGCAGGTCTACATCGACCGGCTCTATTGCCACGAGGTCACTTCCCCGCAGGCCTTCGACGGCCTCCGTGCCCGCGGCATCCGCTGCCTGAGGCCGGAGCGCATCTACTGCATGCCCGACCACAACACTCCGACCCATGACCAGGACAAGCCCATCGAGGATCCGGTCTCCAAGGCGCAGGTGGATGCGCTGGAGCGCAACGCCAGAGAGTTCGGCCTGACCTATTACGGGATGATGAGTCCCGACAACGGCATCATCCACGTCGTCGGACCCGAGAAGGGCCTTTCCCTGCCCGGCATGACGATTGTCTGCGGCGACTCGCATACCTCCACCCACGGTGCGATGGGCGCGGTCGCCTTCGGCATCGGGACCTCCGAGGTCGAGATGGTCCTCGCCTCCCAGTGCATCCTGCAGAAGAAACCCAAGACCATGAGCATCCGCATCGAGGGAGAGTTGGGCAAGGGCGTGACCGCCAAGGACCTGGCCCTGTATCTGATGATGAAGCTCACCACCTCCGGCGCGACCGGCTATTTCGTGGAATACCGCGGATCCGCCGTCCGCGCCCTGTCGATGGAGGGGCGTCTGACGCTGAGCAACCTTTCGATCGAAATGGGCGCCCGGGGCGGATTCATCGCCCCCGACGAGACCACTTTCGCCTACCTGAAGGGTCGTGAATATGCCCCGAAGGGAGAGGAATGGGACAAGGCCGTGGCCTGGTGGAAGACGCTCCAGAGCGGCCCGGACGCCGTATTCGACCGCGAGGTCGTCTTTGACGCGGCCGACGTGCCGCCGATGATCACCTACGGCACCAATCCGGGGATGGGCATGCCCATCGACGGCCGGATTCCCGCAGACGCGAATCCCAAAGCCCTGGCGTATATGGGTTTCGAGGCCGGACAGCGCCTGATCGGACATCCGGTGGACTATGTCTTCCTCGGCGCCTGCACCAACGGGCGCATCGAGGACTTCCGGGCTTTCGCATCCCTCGTGCGCGGCCGTCACAAGGCTCCGGACGTCACCGCCTGGCTCGTCCCCGGCTCCTGGGCCGTCAAGCGCCAGATCGAAGCGGAAGGCCTGGACAAGGAACTGGCCGCCGCTGGCTTCGAGATCCGTCAGCCGGGCTGCTCCGCCTGCCTGGCCATGAACGATGACAAGTTTCCGTCCGGAAAATACGCCGTTTCCACCAGCAACCGCAACTTCGAAGGCCGTCAGGGACCCGGCTCTCGCACGCTGCTCGCCAGCCCGCTCGTCGCCGCGGCCGCCGCCGTCACAGGTAAAGTAACCGATCCCAGAGAGTTCAAATGAAACAGAAATTCGACATCATCGAGAGCTTCTGCGTGCCGCTCCCGATCGACAACATAGACACCGACCAGATCATCCCGGCCCGCTTCCTGAAGGCTACGACGCGGGATGAAAAGTTCTTCGGAGACAATCTGTTCTGCGACTGGCGCTACGACGCCGACGGATCCCCGAAGGCGGGCTTCGTCCTCAACGACCCTCGCTACGGGGGCTGCATCCTCGCCGCCGGAGCCAACTTCGGCAGCGGATCCAGCCGCGAGCACGCAGCCTGGGCCATCGCCGGCTACGGCTTCCGGGCCGTCATCGCCTCCTCCTTCGCGGACATCCACAAGCAGAACGAACTCAACAATTTCGTCCTCCCCGTCGAGGTCAGCGAGGACTTCCTGCGCGAATTGCACGCGAGCATCGCGGCCAACCCGCTGACGAAAGTGCGCATCGACGTCCCCGCCGAGACCGTCACCAACCTGGCCACCGGCCGCAGCGAGCGTTTCCCCATCTCGGGCTACAAGAAATACTGCCTGATGAACGCCCTGGACGACATCGATTACCTCCTGGAGCAGAAAGACAAGATCGAAGCCTTCGAAAAAGCACGATAGCATGAAACTGAACATTGCAAAACTGCCCGGAGACGGGATCGGACCGGAAGTGGTCGCCCAGGCCGTCAAGGCCGTGGATGCCGTCTGCGCGCGTTTCGGCCACGAAGCCGTTTATACCTTCGCCCCCGTGGGCGCCTGCGCCATCGAAGCCACCGGATCGGCCTATCCCGACAGCACCCATCAGGTCTGCCTGGAGAGCGACGCCGTGCTGTTCGGCGCCGTCGGCGACCCTAAATACGACAACGACCCGACCGCGAAGGTGCGGCCCGAGCAGGGTCTGCTCGCGATGCGTAAGCAGCTGGGCCTCTATGCCAACCTGCGGCCCGTGGAGACCTTCGAAGCCCTGGCCCACAAGAGCCCGCTGAAGGAAGAACTGGTCCGCGGCGCGGACTTCCTCTGCGTGCGAGAGCTGACCGGCGGCATGTATTTCGGGGAGAAGGGACGGCGCGACGGCGGCGACACCGCCTTCGACACCAACCTGTACCACCGCTTCGAGGTGGAGCGCATCCTCAAGCTCGCGTACGAGTATGCGATGCGCCGCCGGAAGCACCTGACCGTGGTGGACAAAGCCAATGTCCTGGAGTCTTCGCGCCTGTGGCGCCAGATCGCCCAGGAGATGGCCCCGCAGTACCCGGAAGTGACCACTGACTATATGTATGTGGACAACGCGGCCATGCAGCTGATCCGCTGCCCGAAGTGGTTCGACGTCCTCGTGACGGAGAACACCTTCGGCGACATCCTCACCGACGAGGCGAGCTGCATCACCGGTTCGATGGGGCTGCTCGCTTCGGCTTCCATCGGCGCCCATACCGGCGTCTTCGAGCCCATCCACGGCTCCTATCCGCAGGCAGCGGGCAAGGACATCGCCAACCCGCTCGCCGCGATCCTGTCGGCGGCCATGATGTTCGAATATGCCTTCGGACTGATGGAGGAAGGACGCGCGATCCGCGAGGCGGTCGCCGCCTCCATCGATTCGGGTTTCGTCACGGAGGACCTGGCCGACGGTGGCGCCGCCCACGGCACCTCGGAGGTCGGAGACTGGATAGCCAACAGAATCAAAAAATCATAACCATGCAGAATCTGGATTGGGGCCATCTCGGATTTGCGGTCCGGGAAACCCACGGTGTACTCGTCAGCCGCTTCAAGGATGGAAAATGGACGGAGCCGGCCCGTGAAAACGGCCCGGTGGAACTGAGTCCCTACTCCCTCGTCCTGAATTATTCGACCTGCTGCTTCGAAGGCCTGAAGGCTTTCCGCGGCGCGGACGGCGTCGTGCGCATCTTCCGCCCTGACGAGAATGCCCGCCGGCTGCGTCGCAGCGCCGAATTCCTGGACATGCCCGCCCCCAGCGAGGAAATGTTCATCTCGATGTGCGAGGAATACGTCCGCTGGAACATCGACTTCCTGCCCCCGTACGGCTACAACGCGTCGATGTACCTGCGCCCCGTGCTGATCGGCACCGACAAGCAGCTCAACCTGAAATCTCCCGTCGAAGCGACCTTCATCCTGATGGGCATCCCGGCCGGCAGCTATTCCGGCGCAAAGACGCTGAGCCCCGTGACGGCAGTGATATCCAGGGATTTCGACCGCGCGGCTCCGAACGGTACCGGCAGTTACAAGTTGGGCGCCAACTATGCTCCGTCCTTCCACGCCTACAACACCGCACACGCCATGGGATTCACGGAACTGCTCTTCCTGGATCCGGCGACCAAGACCAAGATCGACGAATTCGGTTCGTCCAACTTCTTCGGCATCAAGGACGGCACCTTCGTCACGCCCCTGTCCGACAGCGTCCTGCCTTCCATCACCAACAAGTCCCTGCAGCAGGTGGCGCTCGACCTGGGTTACAAGGTCGAGAAGCGCGTCATCCCCTTCGAGGAACTGGAAACCTTCGAGGAAGTCAACGCCTGCGGCACCGCCGTCGTAATCACCCCGATCGGGACCATCACCGACAAGCCGCATCTCAAGGGCGAGGAAGTGACCCGCGTCTATCATTTTGGAAAGGATGGCGAATGCGGTCCCGTCAGCCGCAAGCTGTACGAGACCCTGCGGGGCATCCAGGACGGTGTCGTGCCCGACACGCACGGCTGGTGCTACATTGTGAAATTATGAAAGTCTTCAGCGAAGCGCTCGTGGCACAGGCCTGCCGCGAAATGAGCGTGGCCGACCTTTCGACCGCGACCATCGGCGAGGTGCTGCTCGTCGCCCAATATCTCGAGCAGAAGACCGGGATTCCATTCATCCGCATGGACCAGGGGTCGCCGGGCCTGCCGATCAACGCATACGGCGTAGCCGCGGAGAAACGGGCGCTGGACAGCGGCATCGGGTCCCAGTACCCGGCGGCCGCGGGCGTGCCCGAGCTGAAAGAAGCGGCGTCCCGTTTCATCAAGGCCTTCATCGACGTCGAGGTCTCGCCGCGGAGCTGCGTCCCGACGACGGGATCCGTGGCGGCTTCCTTCGGTTCCTTCATCGCTTGTACCCAGCGCATCCCGGGGAAGGACAAGGTCCTCTTCATCGATCCGGGCTTCCCCATCCAGAAGTCGCAGTTGCGCATGCTGGGAATCGAGTGGTACGAGTTCGACATCTACCCCTACCGCGGGGCAGCCCGCCTGGAGCCGAAACTGGAGGAAATGCTGGCCCCGGGCGACGTGGCGGCCATCGTCTATTCCAACCCCAACAATCCGGCCTGGATCTGCCTGGAAGAAGATGAGCTGGAGGTGATCGGCCGCCTGGCCACGAAACACGACGTCGTCGTGATGGAGGACCTGGCGTATTTCTGCATGGATTACCGCCGGGATCTGGGACAGCCGTTCCAGGCGCCCTTCCTGCCGACCGTGGCCCGCTACACGGACAATTACATCCTGATGCTGTCCGCTTCCAAGATCTTCAGTTACGCCGGACAGCGCATCGCCCTCGCCTGCATCAGCGACGTCCTGTACGAGCGGCAGTTCCCCGCCCTGGCGGCGCGCTACCACGACGCAGGCGTCTTCGGCGTGACGCTGACGGCCGCCATCCTGTATATGATCACGAGCGGCTGCACGGCGACGACGCAATATGCCTACGCCGAGATGCTGAACCTGTCCTGCGAGGGAAAGATCAATTTCGTGGAAGACACCCGCGAATACGAACACCGCGCCCGCCGGATGAAGGAAATCTTCGTGCGCCACGGCTTCGACGTCGTCTATGACCACGACGTGACGCGTCCAGTCGGCGACGGGTTCTTCTTCACGCTGGGATACGGCTCGCTGAGCGGCGAGCAGCTGCTGCTGGAACTGATGTACTACGGCGTCTCCAGCATCTGTCTTTCGACCACGGGAAGCCTCCGTAAAGGAGTTCGCGCATGCGTGAGCCGCATGCGCGAAGACCTCTATCCCGTCCTCGAAGCGCGTATGGCCGCCTTCGAGGCCGATCATCCGAAAGATTAAGCCGTGGCGGCTTCGAGCTTGCGGAGCATCGAGAACATCACCACACCGGAGATGACGCAAAGCGCCATCAGGACGGTCCAGTTGACCCACAGCGGCACGTTGTCCCAGAGCATCGAAGGGATGGAACTGAGATAATTGCCGATGGCCGTCGCGGCGAACCAGCAACCCATCATCAGGCCCTTGTACTTCGGAGGGGCCACTTTCGAGACGAAGGAAATACCCATCGGGCTGAGCAGGAGCTCGGCGAAGGTCAGGACCAGGTAGGTGCTGATCAGGTAGGTCGGTACGACGGGGTCCGGGGAGACGCCGCCGACCGCTTTCAGCGCGGACGGAGCGGGCTGACCGTTGGAGGCGGCCAGCATGATCAGGTAACCGATGGCGGCCACGAACATGCCGAGACCGATCTTCATCGGGGCCGACGGCTCCTTGTCCTTCTTGGCCAGGGCGGCGAAGATCGCCATGGAGACCGGAGTCAGGGCGACCACGAAGAAAGGATTGAACTGCTGGAACTGCTGGGGCAGGATGTGCATGACCTCGGGCATGCCCTTGTAGATGGCAATGGCGCCGGCCCAGAGGGCGGCCGTCACGATGCCGCAGATCCATTTCGCCCGGCTCGTCTCGGACTGGAATATGCCGAACAAGGTGTAGATCGAAACGGCTATCAGGAACAGCGGCCAGATGCTGAAGCCGATGCGCAGCGGTCCGCTCACCTCGGACTGGGTGTAGTCACGCGCGAAGTAGGTCAGCGAAGATCCGTTCTGGTGGAAGGCCATCCAGAAGAAAATAACGACGGCGAAGACGAAGATGAGGGCGACGATACGGTCGCGGGTCTGCTTCGGAGTCAGCTCCACGGCGGCGGCGTTGGAAGCGGCGGCCTGTTTGGCGTTGACGTCGGTATGCTTGAACCAGGCGCGGAAGCCGAAGTAGATGGCCATCGAGAAGATCAGGGACACGCAGGCGACGGCGAAGCCCAGGTTGTAGGCCGTGGAAAGCTGGGTGATATAGAACTGGCTGAAGTCGCCCAGGCTCATGCCGGCCACGTCGGCGCCGGGCATCATGCCCTGGAGTTCGACCAGCTTGTCCGTGCTCTCCAGCGTCCCGTTCAGGAACTGGTGCGCCAGGGCGGGGATGTCCGCCTTATAGATGAGGCCGGACTTGGCTAGATGGCTGTTGGTCAGCGCGGTAGCGGCGGTCGGGGCGAACATGGCGCCGATGTTGATGGCCATGTAGAACAGGCTGAAGCCAGAGTCGCGTTTCGCGGCATACTGCGGATCGTCATACAGGTTGCCCACCATCACCTGGAGGTTGCCCTTGAACAGACCCGTACCCACGGCGATCAGCAGCAGGGCGCCGAACATCAGCGCCAGCGCGAGGCCGCGGCTGGCGAAGGCATTGGTCGGGATAGCCAGGCACAGGTAGCCGATGAACATCACGCACACGCCGGTGACGACGCACTTGCCGAAACCGATCTTGTCGGCGAGCCATCCGCCGATGACCGGCATGAAATAGACCGCCGCCAGGAAAATGGCGTAAAACTGTCCCGCCGCGGCGGCGGAGAATCCGAACTTCGCCTGCAGGAACAGGAGGAAGATGGCCAGCATGGTGTAGTAACCGAAGCGTTCGCCGGTGTTGGCGAGCGCCAGGGCATACAGGCCTGTGGGTTGTCCTTTGAACATATTGTCGTTGGTTTAATAAATAATAGTCAAGTCAGACAAAAATAGTAAAAAATGGCGAATTTGACTATATTTGTAGTTACACCTGTATTTGTAGTTACACCTGTTATTTCGGGATATGGCAAAACTGGGTTATTGGCTGATACGCGGACCGATGCGGGCGCTGGGAACGCTGCCGCTGGGCTTCCACCTCGCCTGCGGCAAGGCGCTGGGCTGGCTGGCCGGCAGCGTGCTGCGCTACCGCCGCGACGTGGTGACAGCCAATCTCGCCCGAAGCTTCCCCGACAAGAAATACGCTGAGCTTGCAAAGATCCGCAAGGACTTCTATCGCTACCTCGGTACCGTCTTCGCCGAAAGCGTGTGGTTCTGCGGCTGCGACGGAGAGAAAGGCGGACGGCGCCTGCAAAAGGAAGACATCGTCCGTTTCACCAACCCCGAAACGCTCGTCAGTCTATATGAGCAGTCGGACAGCATCGTCCTGCTGACCGCCCATTCAGGCAACTGGGAGCTCACCGGCGGATTCATGTTCTATTCGCCGGACCTCCCCCTCCCCTTCGCAGAGAACGACGTGCACGTGATCTACAAGCGCCTGACCAGCGACGCGTGGGACGCCGTTATGCGACGCAACCGCATCTCCCCCATCGTGGACAAGACGGCATACGACGGCCTCGTGGAGTCCCGGGACGCCCTGCGCCATGTCCTGAGCCGGCGCGGGCAGAAGAAACTCTACGCTTTCATCACCGACCAGCACCCCTACCAGGGATCGGCCGCCATCGATGTAGGGGAATTCATGCACCAGCCGACGACCTCGATGGACGGCGCCGCGAAACTGGCCGTCAAGCTGGGACTGGCCGTCGCCTACATGAGTTTCCAGCCCGCCGAGAAGGAGGGGCGCTGGACCATCACTTTCGAGCCGATCTGCACCGACGCTTCCGGAGCCGATTCCGGCGACATCATGAAAAAGTATTATCAACTGCTCCAGCGGGACCTCGAGGCCGTGCCTTGGAATTACCTTTGGACGCACAAAAGATGGAAATAGATATGAGAAAGATCATGCTTGTGACGGCGCTCGCGCTGTCCCTGACCGCAACGGCCGCCTTCGGGCAGAGCGCCCGCCCCGATTTCGATCCCGACGGAACGGTTTCATACGCCCTTCCCCTGACTTCCCTGTCCTTCGACGTGGAAGCCGTCCAGGAGAAGTTCTACGCGGGCCCCTACGCCAAGTTCGCCCAGAAGTATCTGGGGATCGACGCCCGCCAGCAGGATGAAAAGACCTTCCAGCTGTCCTCCGTGCGGATCACCCCTTGCATCGAGGCGGACCAGAGCAACCGCTATGTCGCGACGCTTTCTTCCAAGAACAACACCGCGAACGCCTTCCTGCAAATGACGGCGCAGGGACTGGTCGCCGTCCGGGACGGCAGCTTCGGAGACGGGAGCGTATGGCGTTTCCCCGTCCGCACCAGCGGTGACTTCTCGGACAAGGGAGTCGGTTCCAACCTGACCGCCGAGGCCACGACGCTCTACCAGGGCGTCAAGCAGGAGTCCGCCTACAACAAGGTGGCCGTCCAGCAGAACATGGTGATCGAGAAATCCCTGGAGAAGAAGGCCCAGGAAGCGGCCGACATGATCTTCAAGCTCCGCAAGACCCGCGTGCAGATCGTCACGGGCGACACCGACGCCAACTACAGCGGTGAAGCCATGGCCTCCGCGCTCGCAGAGATTACCCGGATGGAGAAGGAGTACATGACCCTCTTCACCGGTTACAGCGAGTTCCAGACCCAGACGAAACACTTCGACCTGGTACCCCTCAACAACGAGCGGATGAAGGTGCAGGTGGTGTTCCGCCTCTCCGACGAGGAAGGACTGCTCCCGGCTGACAACATGAGCGGCAAACCCTATTTCGTGGACATCACGCCCGAGGAAATCGCCGGCGGAGAAACCCCCAGGGGCAAGTCCGCCGCTGCGATCGTATACCGCATCCCGGCCATCTGCACGGTCACGCTTTCCGACGGGACCGACATCCTGCTGCGGAGCCGCCTGCCGATCTATCAGTTCGGCGTAGACAAGACTTATCCTATAAAATAGCTTTCCAACGATATGACCATTCTCGACCTCCAGCCGAAGATTGTCTGGGACAATTTCTACGGCATCACGCGCCAGCCGCGTCCTTCCAAACACGAAGAAAAGATCAGGGCCTACCTCCTGGACTGGGCCAAGAAACACAATGTCGAGGCTTTCCCCGACGATACGGGCAACGTCATCATGCGCGCCCCGGCGACACCCGGTTTTGAAAACCGCAAGGGCGTCATCCTCCAGGGCCACATGGACATGGTGCCCCAGAAGAACGCCGACACGGTCCACAACTTCGAGACCGACCCCATCGAGACCTGGGTGGACGGCGAATGGCTCAAGGCCAAGGGCACGACCCTCGGCGCCGACAACGGACTCGGCGTAGCGATGGCCCTCTCCGTCCTCGAAGATCCGACCGTCAAGCACGGTCCCCTCGAGGTGCTCGTGACCTACGACGAGGAAACCGGCATGACCGGCGCCAGCCTGCTCAAACCCGGCGTGCTGCACGGCGACATCCTGATCAACCTGGATTCCGAGACCGAAGGCGAGCTGTATGTCGGCTGCGCCGGCGGCCTGGACGCCACCGCGTACGCCCGTTACCGTCGCAAGAAAGAGCCCGCGAAGCACGAGTGCTGGAGCCTGGCCGTCAAGGGCTGCCAGGGCGGACATTCCGGCATGGACATCATCCTGTGCCGCGCCAACGCCAACAAGCTGGCCGCCCGCATCCTCTTGCCCCTCCTGAAAGCCGGCGTGAAACTGATCGACCTCGAAGGCGGCACCCTGCGCAACGCCATCCCGCGCGAAGCTTTCGCCACTGTCTACGTCCCCGACGCCAAAGTGGCTGCTGCCAAGCGCATCGTCGCCAAGGTGGCTGCCGAACTCAAGGCCGAATACGCCCTGACCGATCCCAAGCTGAGCATAATCTTCGAGCCCTACGTCTGCCCCGAAGGCGAGACCTGCGACCCGGACGACTGCCGCTATGTGAGCGAGAAGAGCGCGGAGAAGTTCATCCGCGCCATCCTTGCCTGCCCCGACGGCGTCGAGCGGATGAGCGACAACATGCCCGGCATGGTCGAGACCTCCAACAACATGGCGATGGTCCGCATCTACAAGGGTGAATTCTTCGTCAAGAACCTCCTGCGCAGTTCCGTGGACAGCGCCAAGGCGGCCCTCGCCCAGAAGCTGGCGTCCGTCTTCGCCCTGGCCGGCATCCGCACCAAATTCACCGGCGGATACAGCGGCTGGGCGCCGAATGCGGCCTCCCCCATCCTCCACACGATGAAGAAAGTGTATAAGGGCCTGTACGGCGAGGAGCCCAAGGTGATGGCCATCCACGCCGGACTCGAATGCGGCATTCTCAGCGGCGCCTATCCGCACTGGGACATGGTCTCCTGCGGACCGACCCTGCTGAGTCCCCATTCCCCGGACGAGCGGGCGCACATCCCTTCGGTCCAGAAGGCCTGGGACTTCCTCAAGGCCGTCCTGGAGGCAATTCCCGCGAAATAAACGGGGCCTTGCCGAACCTGTATATCATATCCGGCTGCAATGGATCCGGCAAGACGACGGCATCCTACACGGTGCTGCCCGAAATGCTGGGCTGCTCGCAGTTTGTCAACTCGGACGAGTTCGCCAAGAGCTTTTCGCCCTTCAATCCCGCCGATGCGTCGATCTCCGCAGGCCGTTTCATGCTGCTCAAGATCCGCTACCTGCTGCACCGCAGGGACGATTTCTGCATCGAGACCACCCTGGCGACCCGCTCGCTGATGCGGACCATCGAAGAGGCGAAGGACAATGGATATGAGGTGACGCTGCTCTATTTCTGGATCAGTTCGCCCGAGCTCGCCGTCAAGCGGGTTAAAGACAGGGTCGAGGCCGGCGGGCACAGCATCCCCGAGCACGTCATCCGGCGCCGGTACGATATGGGACTGCGGTACTTTTTCAACGATTATATGCCGGTCAGTGACCGCTGGATCCTGGTGGACAATTCCCAGACCCCGTTCCGCGTCATCGCGGAAGGCGACCACCAGCGGACGACCATCAAGGATACCGAGACGTATGAGCGTATCTGGGATTTCGCCCATCCGACCCTCGAAGAGACAGAGCCATGATCAACGACAAATCCTTTTACCTGGATCTGTTTTCCGTGACGGAGAATGACCTTCAGCAACTGTTGGAGGAAAGCCTCCGCAGCGGCGGGGATTATGCGGACCTGTACTTCGAGAACACTTCCTGCTCGGACCTGCTGCTCCGGGACGGAGAAGTCAGTTCCGGCGGATTCAACATCGACTTTGGCGTGGGCATCCGCGTGCTCAAGGGTGAAAAGACGGGGTACGCATACGCCGAAAGCACGGACCGCGCCTCGATGCTTTCCGCCGCCCGCGCCGCGGCCCTCATTGCCGACCGCAACGCTTCTGCCGGCTGCGTCGGGACCCGGGCGGACGAAGCGAGCGTCCCGAAATACAAGGGGCGTCCCAATCCGGCCGCCGACCGCTACCCCATGCTCCAGGACTGGAGGACCTGCGAGACTTCGCGGCTCGTTCCTTTCCTCGACCGGCTGCACAAGGATATCTGCGCCCGAGACGCACGGGTGATCAAGGTCATCGCCATGCTCTCCTCGCAGGTGACAGACCTGCTGATGTACAATTCTTTCGGAGAACTGAAATACGAGACCCGGCCGCTCGGCAGCGTCTCCATCTCCGTCGTGTTCCAGCAGGACGGCCAGGTCGAGACGAAATCCGTCTCACGCAGTTTCCGTGCGGGCGTGGAGATGCTTTCCGACGGGCTTGCGGAAGAACTGGCCGCCAAGGCCGTGCAGGGCATAGACGACCGTTTTGCGGCCCGCCGGCCGAAAGGCGGCAAGATGCCTGTCGTAATGGGGGCCGGTGCCTCCGGCATCCTGCTCCACGAAGCGATGGGACACGCTTTCGAGGCCGATTTCAACCGCAAGGGACAGTCTGTCTTTTCCGATAAGATGGGCCGGCGAATCTGTCCCGAAGGGATCACCATCGTCGACGATGCCACGATACACGGCAACCGCGGCGCCCTCAATTTCGACGACGAGGGCGTCCCCGGACAACGGACGGTCCTCGTGGAGGACGGCATCCTGGCGTCCTACATGCACGACCGGATCAGTGCCGGATACTATGATGTGAAACCGACCGGCAACGGCCGGCGGGAGTCATTCCGCTACAACCCCATCCCCCGGATGCGGGCCACCTACATGGAAGGCGGACAGGCCGACCCGAAGGACATCATCGCTTCCGTCAGGAAGGGCATCTATGTGGACCAGTTCTCCAACGGGCAGGTCAAGATCGGCGAGGGGGATTTCACCTTCTTCGTCCAGAGCGGATTCCTGATCGAAAACGGGCGCCTGACGGCCCCGGTCAAGGATATCAACGTCATCGGCAATGGACCGGAAGCCCTCGCGGACATCGTGGCGGTCGGCAACGACCCGACCGTCGACGACGGGACCTGGACCTGCGGCAAGGAGCAGAGCGTCCCCGTCTCCTGCGGCATCCCGACCGTACTTATCAAGAAACTGACCGTGGGAGGAGAATGACATGGGTAACGAGATTCTGACCCGCGAAGAAAGGGACCTGGCATTGAAATGCATGGAGCTCGCGCTTGCCAAGGGCGCGGAGAAGGTTCGCGTGACCGCTTACAAGAGCATCATGGACCTGGTCGGGACGCTCAACGGAGAGGTCGACAAGGTCACCCATTGCCTGGACCGTTCCCTGAGCGTAAGCCTTTTTGTGGACGGACGCTATGGCACCTTCTCCACCAACCGCTTCGAAGAGAAGGGACTGGACGCCTTCCTCGATCAGGCCGTCTCACTCACACGCATGCTCGCTCCCGACCCATGCAGGGACCTCCCGGATCCGGAGAGGACGGCGAAGGATGCCGTCACGGGGACAGAACTCAACCTGTACGACGACTATTACGAGCGGATGACACCCGAACTGCGGCTGCGCCTCGCGCTCGATGCGAGTATTTTCGGCAAGCGGAACGGCGAGCGATGGACCCTGGTGTCTGAGGAAGCCGAGTATTCGGACAGCGTCTTCGACACCTTCCTCGTGGATTCGCAGGGCCTGCGCTGCCGCCACATCGAGACCGCTTTCGAATACGGGGTCGAAATGACTATCATCGACCGCAAGGGCAACAAATACAGCAAATACTGGTGGGACGGCACGCCGATGCTCAAGGATCTGGACATCAATGCCTGCTGTCCGAAGGCCCTGGACCTGGCCGTGGAGATGCTGGACCCGAAGCGGCACCGGAACGGCCGCACCAACCTGGTCATCGACACCGAGTGCGCTTCCAAGGTGGTTTCTCCCCTTCTGCGCGCGTTGAATGCGTACGCCATCCAGCAGAACAATTCCTTCCTGATGGACAGCGCCGGCAAGCAGGTTTTCCCGGAGGGGCTGACCATCCTGGACTGCTGCCGCAATCCCGGCGAGACCGGTTCCCGCTATTTCGACACCGAAGGCGTCGCCACCCGCCCGATGCCCATCATTGACAAGGGCACGGTCTGCCAATATTTCGTCAACACCTACATGGCCGGAAAGACGGGCCTTGCACCCACGATCGAAGATGCCATCCGCCCCAAGGTCCTTCCCTGGCCCCGCAAGGGCCTGGGACGCAAGGAAATCCTGGAACTGTGCGGCGAAGGCATCCTGGTGACCGGGTTCAACGGCGGCAACAGCAACTCCGCCACCGGTAATTTCTCCTACGGCATCGAGGGTTTCGCCTTCAAGGACGGCCGCATCACCCATCCCATCCGCGACATGGTCGTGACCGGCAACTTCCTGGACTTGTGGAGCCACTTGATCGCCTGCGGCGATGACGCGCGCGTCTGCCTGTCCAAGCTCGTCCCGACCCTCGCCTTCTCCCAAGTTGATTTCAGTGCATAAGCGTATATGAAAAGAAATACCGTTCTCTCCCTGACCGCCATCCTGGCCCTGTGCCTGGCCCTCGGCTCCTGCACGAAGGAGCGCAACCTGACCCGCTACGTCGACCCGACCATCGGGACCGGGCGGGGCGGACATGTCGTCGTGGGACCCTGCTGTCCCTTCGGGATGGTCAAGCCCTCTCCCGACGTCCAGGGCCGCAATCCCGGCTGGGGTCCCGTTGAGATGCCCATCATGGGCTTCAGCCAGCTGCACGTCAGCGGAACGGGAGGCTCTCCAAAATACGGCAATGTCCTGATCATGCCCTTCTCGGAAGGGATGTATCTGATGGAGCATCCGGACCTGCGCCGGGATGAAGACATCCGGATCGGCTACTACTCCACCCTGCTGGAAAGGACCGGCATCCAGGTCGAAATCACGGCGGCCGAGCGCGCCGCCCTGTACCGCATCAGCTATCCGGAAGATGGCGGGCGGGGCCTGGAGGTGGATGCGGGATTTGTCCTCAAGCACCGGAACGGAGGCGGCCAGACCAATCTGGACGGCGAGGTAACGGTTGTTTCCGACCACGAAATCAGCGGCTTCACAACCTCCCGGGGAGGCTGGGGCGGCGGCGGACCCTACACCGTCTATTTCCATATCATCTCCGACACGCCGATCGCCCACAGCAAACCGTTGTACCGTCAGGTGAACCTCGGCTTCGGGGAAGGCAGGCCGGAAGTGCTCCTGAAGGTCGGCATCTCCTTCCTCTGCCCGGAACAGGCGAAAGCCAATGCCGCGCAGTATCTCCCGGACTGGGATTTCGACGGCGTTCAGCAGCGTCTCATGGCGAAATGGGAGGACTTGCTGCAGCGCGTGCAGATCAGCCCCTTCGCCTCCCTGAAGCACAAGCGGATGTTCTACACGGCCCTGTACCACTCGATGCTGATGCCGTCCGACCGCACCGGTGAATGGGAAAAGACACAGCCGGACGAGCCCTATTACGACGACTATTTCACCCTTTGGGACACCTACCGCTGCACCCTCCCCCTCATCACCCTGATCGATTCGCAGCGGGAAGCGGCCATCGTCAACTCGCTGATCAACATCTACCGTTACGACGGGTTCATGCCCGACGGACGCAGCGGCAACTGCAACGGTTCCACGCAAGGATCCTCCAACGCCGACATCGTCATCACCGACGCTTTCGTCAAGGGTCTGAAGGGCATTGACTACGAGACCGGCCTGCAGGCCATGCTCAAGGACGCGACCGTCTCCTCGGAAAGGGAAAAGAAGGAAGGGCGCGCCGGTCTGCAGTGGTACAATACCATCGGCTACATCCCCTGGTGGTTCTCGCATGCGGGAAGCCGTACCGTGGACCATTGTTTCTGCGACTATGCGATTTCGGTCCTGGCCGACGGGCTCGGCCATCCGGATCTCGCCGAGAAATACCGGGAGCAGTCCCACAACTGGCGGAACCTGTTCCGCAAGGACGTGGAAGTGGATGGCGTGCGCGGATTCATCCTGCCCCGCAACGAAGACGGGACCTGGCCCGACGAATTCGCCGTGGACCAGGACGGCGACAGCCGGCCCGACACCACTTTCGTCTTCCGGCCGGAGCAGTCTTTCCGGGGACATTGGAACAACTTCTATTACGAGGCCAATGCCTTCGAGACTACGCTCTGCGTCCCCCATGACATCGATTTGCTGATCGCAGAGGATGGCGGCAAGGAGGAATTCAAGCGCCGCCTGGACCAGCTGTTCGACAGCGGATACTGCGACGTGGGCAACGAGCCCTCTTTCCTGACTTCCTGCCTCTACCACTGGATCGGACGGCCGGACCTGACCTCCGACATCGTCGCCCGGTTGATCGACAACGATTTCAATGACGGTCCCGAAGGACTTCCCGGCAACGACGATTCCGGTGCGATGTCCTCCTGGCTGGCCTTCCATCTGACGGGGCTCTATCCCTTCGCGGGCACGGACCTGTATCTGATCCACAGCCCGCAGGTCAAGCGCTCCTTCTATGCGGCCGATGGCGGCAGGCGCTTCACCATCGTGGCGAAAGGGCTCTCCCCCGAGCGCAGGTACATCCGCTCGGCCCGGCTCAACGGAAAAGATTACCCCTACTCCACGATCCGCCACGAAGACATCGTCAAGGGCGGCCGCCTGGTACTGACCATGGCCGACAAACCCGGCAAGTGGGGCGAGAAAATGTATGAAGGACAAACGTTCTGAAATGAAAACTGCCGTCGTCATCCTCAACTGGAACACGAAGGATTATCTCCGCAGATTCCTGCCCGGACTGCTCGCGAGCTGCGAGGGGACCGACGCGGAAGTGATCGTCGCCGACAGCGCCAGCACGGACGGCTCGATGGAGATGATGGTGGAGGAATTCCCCGCCGTCCGGCGTATCGTGCTGGACGACAACTACGGATTCACCGGCGGCTACAACCGCGCTCTCGCACAGGTGGAGGCGGAACTGTTCGTCCTGATCAATTCGGACGTGGAAGTGACGCCGGGCTGGCTGGGGCCCCTCACCCGATGGATGGACGCCCATCCGGACTGCGGCGCCTGCGCGCCCAAACTGCTGTCCTGGTACGACCACGGCTCCTTCGAATATGCCGGTGCGGCCGGCGGCCTGATCGACCGCTGGGGCTACACCTTCTGTCGCGGCCGCGTACTGAAACGGATCGAGAAGGATGAAGGCCAGTATGACGCGCCCGCCGACGTCCTTTGGGCGACGGGGGCTTGCCTGATGGTCCGCAGCAGCGTCTGGAAACATTTCGGCGGCCTGGACGACCGTTTCTTCGCCCACATGGAGGAGATCGACCTCTGCTGGCGGATGCAGCTCGAGGGTTGGAAGGTCCAGGTCGTTCCCGAGTCGGTGGTCTATCACCTGGGCGGCGGCACCCTGCCTTCCGATTCGCCCTGGAAACTGCAGCTCAACTTCCGCAACAACCTGCTGCTGTTGGAAAACAACCTGGCCCGCACGTTTGTCTCCGACGGAATCCGTCCCGCGAAGGCGCTGCGCAAGGCCAACCGCAGGATCGGCATTCGGATGATGCTGGACGGGGCTTCGGCCGCCGTCTACCTCCTGAGCGGGAAATGGAACTATTTCAAAGCCGTCTATAAGGCGCACGAGGCCTTCAGGACGCTGCGCCGGCCCGTCACGGTGGCTCAGCTGGAGACCTTCCGCAAACAATTCGGGGACCGGGCAAAGGTCGCCGGACGCTGGAAAGGAGACATCCTCGTGCAGGCACTATTGCGAAAGGACGGCATTTTTGCTTATCTTCGCAGACAGAAGTATTCTTAAAAGAGAACCATTGGTATGAAGATCGTTATCGTAGGCGCCGGAGAAGTCGGCTCCCATCTGGCCAAGATGCTCCGCAATTCGTCCAATGACGTGACCGTCATCGACAATGACAACGAGCGGCTCCAGCGCGTCACCAGCATCGCCGACGTTGGCGCCGTCCTCGGCAGCCCGACCTCCATCGAGGTGCTCCGCAGCGCGGACGTCGCCGCCGCCAACCTCTTCATTGCCGTCTATCCGCGCGCGATGCAGCACATCAACATCGTCAGCGCCCTCATCGCCAAGAAACTAGGCGCCGACAAGGTCGTCGCCCGCATCAACGACGAAGGCTATCTGGATCCTGAGAACAAGCTGATGTTCAAGGAGATGGGCATCGAACTGATGTTCTATCCCGAGAAAGTGGCAGCGGACGAAATCGTGGAGAATCTGCGCCATTCCTCCACGGCGGAGTCGATGGACTTCGCCCACGGGAAACTGCAGGTGGCCCTGTTCCGCATCGACGAGGACTCCCCCATGCTGGAGATCAAGATCGGTGAATTCGCGGCCATGATGCAGGACGAGCAGGTCGATTTCCGCGTCATCGCCATCAACCGCAGCGGCGACACGGTCATCCCCCGCTTCGACACCAAGTTCCAGTTCCACGACCTGGTCTTCATCATCACCAAGTGTGAAGGCGTCCCCGTGCTGATGAAGCATTTCGGCCTCAGCCGCATCAACGTGGACAAAGTGATGATTTTCGGCGGCAGCGTGATTGCGGAAATGCTCGCCCGCTCCCTGAGCAAGCAGCTTTCCGACATCAAGATCCTGGAAAGCGACAAGGAACGCTGTTACGAACTGGCCGAGAAACTGGGCGGCAACAACCTCCAGATCGTCAACGGAGACGGGCGCAACTCGGATTTCCTGCTGGACGAGGGCATCAAGAACTATGACGCGTTCGTGGCACTGACCGACAGCGACGAGACCAACATCCTCTCCTGCGTGGCCGCCCGCAAGTTCGGCGTCGGCCGCACCATTGCGGAAGTGGAGAACATCGAATACATCCACCTCGCGGAAGACATGGGCGTAGATACCGTCATCAACAAGAAACTGATTACCGCCGGCCGCATCTTCAAGTTCACGCTCAGCGGCAAGGCCCGGCTGGTCAAGTACATCAGCGGCACCTCCGCCGAAATCCTCGAATACACCGCCTCCGCCTCCAGCAAGATCACCAAGGGAGCCCTCAAGGACCTCGATTTCCCCAAAGATGCCATCATCGGCGGCGTAATCCGGGGCAACGATTCTTTCATCGCGGTCGGAGACACGATCATCGAGGCCTACGACCGGGTCGTGGTCTTCGCCAAGAGCGATGCCGTCAGGGACGTGGACGCTTTCTTCAAATGATGAAGGATGGCCAGCTATCTCCAGATCGAAAACATATCCAAATCCTACGGAGAAAAGATCCTCTTCGAGAACATAGGATTCAATATCAATGAGGGCGACAAGATCGCCCTCATTGCGCCCAACGGCACCGGCAAGACGACGCTGATGCGCATCCTGGCCGGAAAGGACAAGTCCGACTCGGGCGGAAGGATCAAGTTCCTCCGGCAGATCCGCATCGCCTTCCTGGAGCAGGATTATGATTTCGACCCGGAAAAAAGCATCTACGACCAGGTCTGGGACGATTCGTCCGAATGGACACAGGACCTCGACGACGAGGGGCTTTTCTCTTACGAACTCCGTATCCGTCAATTACTTACTTCCTTCGATCTCGGAGACGGGAGCAAAAGGATGGACACGCTTTCCGGCGGCGAGGTCAAGCGCGTCGCCCTGACGAGACTGCTCGCCACGGAAGCGGATTTCTACATCATGGACGAGCCTACCAACCACCTGGACACAGATGCCATCGAATTCCTGGAAGGCTGGTTCAAGAAGGCCCGCTGCACCCTCTTCATGGTGACCCACGACCGCTATTTCCTGGACCGTGTCTGCAACACGGTGATGGAGATGGACCACGGATCGGTCTACATCTACCGGGGCGATTACGCCAACTTCCTGGAAAAGCGTCAGGAGCGCATCGACAACTACAACGCCGAGACCGACAAGGTCCGCAACATCCTGCGCCGCGAACTGGAATGGATACACGCCACCCCCTGCGCCCGCACCGGAAAGGCGAAATACCGCAAGAACGCCTTCTACGAATTGAAGGACAGGGCCTCCCAGGTGTACCGGAGCGCGAAAGTGGACATGGGCGACGTGGGCGGGGCGTCCCGGCTCGGGACCAAGATCATCAACTGCAAGGACGTCAGCTTCTGGTACGGCGACCAGTGCTACCTGTCGCATTTCACCTACAATTTCCAGCGGTACGAGCGCGTCGGCATCGTCGGCCGCAACGGGGTCGGCAAGAGCACCTTCATCAACCTGCTGACCGGCGCCGACACGGGTGGCGGAACGCTCAGCGGTACGATCGAGCGGGGTGTCTCGCTCAAGATCGGTTATTACCGCCAGGAAGGGATGCAGTTCGACGAGGAGCAGACCGTCCTCGAAACCGTCAGCGACACGCACCTGCTGTCCACTTTCCTCTTTCCCCACGACATGCTGACCAACCGCATCTCCTCCCTGTCGGGCGGCGAGAAGCGGCGGTTGTACCTGCTCACCATCCTGATGCAGCAGCCCAACCTACTCATCCTGGACGAGCCGACCAACGACCTGGACATCGTCACGCTCAATGTCCTGGAGGAGTACCTGCTCGCCTTCAAGGGTACCCTGGTCATCGTCTCCCACGACCGGCATTTCCTGGACCGGCTGGTCGATCACTTGCTGGTTTTCTGCGGTGACGGCGTCGTCAAGGACTTTATCGGCGGTTATACCGAATACAGGAGCTACATCAAAGACTGGGAGGCGGAGCAGAAACGCCTGCGCGAAGCGGAGCAGAAGGCCTCCAGACCCGCCCCGGCCCCGAAAGCGGCGGCCCCGGAGAAGAAAAAACGCACGTGGAAGGAGGAACGCGAGTTCGAGGCTCTCGAGTCGGAGCTGGAGGCGTTGGGAGCCGAAAAAGAGGAGCTCGAGGCACGCCTCTCCGGAGGGACGCTTTCCTACGAAGCGTGCGAAGAAGCGTCCCGGCGCTATGCGGAAGTCAAGGCGCTGATCGATGAAAAGGAGATGCGCTGGCTGGAGCTTTCCTTATATTGATAAAACCGAATCGTTTCCTTATATTTACACGATGAATCTGCCACATTGTCAGCGATGGGCGGATGGCAGGTTATTTGATGATTTCCATGGAAAAAGCACAACATATCATGGCAGAAGAAACAGAGATCAAGACTCCCAAGAAGGAGCAGAAGAAAGAGGCCCGGGAGGCCAAGAAACTGGAAGAGCTTCAAAAACAACTCGAAGAAAGCAAACAAGCGCTGGAAGACAGCAAGAAAGAGATACAGCAAGGCAAGGACGACTATCTCCGGCTGATGGCCGAGTTCGAGACCTTCCGCCGGCGCAGCGCCGAGGACCGTCTCAACCTGGTCAGTTCGGCGGCAGCCGACACCATCAAGGGCCTGCTCCCGGTCCTGGACGATTGTGAACGGGCGATCAAGATGCTCGAAGGCAGTTCCGACGAGGCGGCCCGGGAAGGCACGACCTTGATTTACGACAAACTGATGGCATACCTCAAGACACGCGGCCTCGCCGTGATCGAAGCCGTCGGGAAGCCGTTCGATACGGATTTCCACGAAGCCGCGGCCCAGTTCCCCGCCCCGGAGGAGAGTCTCAAGGGAGTGGTGATCGACGTAGTCCAGACGGGCTATACCCTCAACGGCAAAGTCCTCCGGTATGCAAAGGTAGTGGTAGGAGCATAGCAGGAAATGGCAGAGAAAAGAGATTACTACGAGGTATTGGGACTCACGAAAGGAGCCTCGGCCGACGACATCAAGAGCGCCTACCGCAAGGCGGCCCTGAAGTGGCATCCGGACCGGTGGGTGGACGGAACGGCCCAGGAAAAGAAGACCGCGGAGGAGAAATTCAAGGAAGCCTCCGAGGCCTACTCCATCCTGAGCGATCCCGACAAGAAGGCCCGCTATGACCAGTTCGGATTCTCCGGCGTCGACGGCGCGGCAGGTCCCGACTGGAGCCAGGGCTTCGGCAACCTGGAGGACATCCTGAACAACCTCTTCGGCGGTGCGTTCGGTAGCGCTTTCGGGGGCGGATTCGGGGGCGGATTCGGCGGTTTCAGCGGATTCGGGGGGTTCGGTGGCAACCGTTCTTCTTCGCAGCGGGTCTACCGGGGCCAGGACATCCGCACGCGCGTCAAACTGACGCTGCAGGAGATCGCCACCGGCTGCGAGAAGGAGATCAGCCTCGAGCGCAAACGCCCGTGTCCCGACTGCGACGGGCGCGGCACCAAGAACAGTTCCGACATCAAGACCTGCCCCACCTGCAAGGGTTCGGGCCAGGTCCAGCATACGACCAACACCCTCTTCGGGCGGGCCATGTCCTACACCACCTGCCCGCAGTGCCACGGCGAAGGGAAGATCGTCAGCAATCCCTGCCGCAACTGCGACGGGACGGGTCTCGTGCGCAAGCGTGAGAATGTGAAAGTCAAGATCCCGGCCGGCGTGGAAGCCGGCATGATCCTGACGATGCGCGGAGAAGGCCACGCCGCCCAGCACAACGGAGTCAACGGCGACCTGCAGGTCGTCATCGAGGAGATCGAGAGCAGCGACCTGAAGCGCGAGGGCAACAACCTCTTCTACACCCAGGTCATCTCCGTCACCGACGCGATGCTCGGCTGTGAGATCGCGGTACCCGCCCTGAGCGGCACCGAACGGGTCAAACTCGACCCGGGTACGCAGTCCGGCACGGTCGTCAAGCTGCGCGGCAAGGGACTCCCCACCGTCAACAGTTACGGCCGCGGCGACCTGTATGTCAAGGTGCTGGTCTGGATTCCCCGCAAGCTCGACCGCAGCGAGAAGGCCGCCATCGAGTCGATGCGGAACAGCCGTTCCTTCACGCCCGACCTCAGCCGGGACGACAAGGCGCTCTTCGAGAAAGAGAAGACAATCTTTTAAATCACATAACCCACATAATTTATGGACCAAAGCAGAAGATCCTTTCTGAAAACGACCGGAGCGGGCATTGCGCTGTTTACCGTGGCGCCCCGTACGGCTTTCGGAAAAATGGGCGGTGACAACCACTTCATCGCCCCCAGTGACCAACTGACCCGCGGCGTCATCGGCGTCGGCGGCATCGGCAATTCCAGCAGCCATTTCGTCAGCGACCAGAACTGCCGCCTCGTCGCGATGTGCGACGTGGACAGCGAACACCTGAGCAAGACGCTCCAGCGGGCGAAAGACACCTTCGGCGAGACCCCCAAGGCCTACACCGACTGGCGGGACCTCGTCCATGATCCCGACATCGACATCGTACACATCGCCACCCCGCCCCACTGGCACGCCTTGATGGCCTGCGAAGCGGCCAACGCCGGCAAGGACATCTTCTGCGAGAAGCCCATGACCCGTACCATCGGGGAGGGAAAACGCGTCCGGGAAGCCGTCAAGCGCAACGGCAGCATCTTCCGGCTCAACACCTGGTTCCGCTTCAAGGACACCTTCTACGGCCTCGGCACGAACGTCAAGCCCCTGAAGAAACTGGTTGACAGCGGACTGCTGGGCTGGCCGCTGACCGTCCGCATATCGGGCGCCACCGGCTTCGCCTGGAAGTTCTACTGGACCGGAAAGGAAAATCTGATCCCCGAGCCCGTTCCGGCCTGCCTGGACTACGACATGTGGCTCGGCCCTGCTCCATTCAAACCTTACAACCGCCACCGCACCCATTCCACGTTCCGCGGATACTGGGACTACGACGGCGGCGGCCTCGGCGACATGGGCCAGCACTACATCGACCCCGTGCAGTATTTCCTCGGCAAGGACGAAGATTTCCCCGTGAAGGTCGAAATCGACGCACCGCAGCAGCATCCCGACGCCATCGGCATCTGGCGCAGCATCACGTACACCTACGCAGACGGCTGCAAGATCATCCTCGAAGGTGAGGGCTACGAGAGCAAGGGCAAGGTGCCCTACATCGAGGGTCCCCTCGGGAAGGTCTACCAGGGCTTCGAGTGCACCATCCCCTACGTGATGGACATCATCAACGAGCTTCCGGATCCGGAGCCGACCAATACGGATTTCCTGGAGTGCGTCCGGACACGCCGTCCGTTCTCCCTCAACGAAGACAACGGCTACCACAGCGCCACCATCGTCAACATGGGCGTATGCGCGCTGCGTCTGGGCCGCAACCTCGAATTCGACCCGAAGAAACAGCTCTTCATCAACGACGATGCGGCCAACCTGCTCGTCGACCAGCCGATGCGGGGCGAATGGGGCAAACTATTGAAATAATAGGAGGACGACGTTATGAAAAAGATATTTACCCTGATTCTGGCCACGCTTGCGCTCAGTTTCGCCCTGCAGGCGCAGGACGCCCGCCAGCGCAGCGTTGAAACCATCGTCGGCGACGTCGTCGCCCAGATGCCCGCCCAAACCGCCGAAGCGCTCGCCAGCGACATGCTGGATCTTGCCAAGGCGGCGCCCGAGAGCGTCATCCAGCTCGCCGCGATGCTGCAAAGCCCCGAAATGGGCGCCAACAACCGCATCGAATACGCCATCAACGGACTGACCAACTTTGCGGCCACGCCGGGCAACCAGGCCTGGAAGCCTGCCGTCAAGGAAGGTTTGAAGCAGGCTGCCGCGCTCTGCACGGATCCCGTCAACAAGCAGTTCCTCGAGAGTCAGCTCTGGCTGCTCGGCACACCGGACAACACGGTCGTGACCGCGCCCATCGACTCGAAAGTCCTGCGCAAGAGTGCCACTTCCCAGGAAAAGTGCGAGGCGCTCTACTTGAAAGAAAGGATGCTTGGCGTCGTTCCGGAGAAAGATATCCTGAAGGCCATCACGGATAAAAGTCGCACGGTCCGCGGCACGGCGCTGCGCCGCTATGCGCCGCCCACCGAGGCCTTTGCCGCCAAGGTGGCGAAGAAGTTCAAGAGACTCGGTACCGAGGGCAAGGTCGATGTCCTCAACTGGCTGGGAGACAACAAGATCGAATCGCAGCTCCCTCTGATCCTGGGACAGTTCGGTTCCGTGAAGGACATCGCCTCCGCCGCCATTGAGGCGGCCGGCAAGATCGGCGGTGACGAAGCGGCCGACGCCCTGATCGGACAGCTTGGCGGCGAAAACGGGGCCGCCGCCCTGAAGGCCCTCAAATCCTTCCCCGGAGACTTGAAGGAAAAGGTTGCTGCCGCCCTCGGGAATGCTTCCGGTCAAGGCCGGAGCAATCTGCTCGCCCTCGCGGGCTCCAAGGGCATGACCAATGCCGCGGAGCAGATCTTCGCGCTGGCCGCAGAAGGTGATCCCGGCGCCATCCAGGCCCTTCCGGGCATTGCGAAGTCCACGGACATCGGACGCCTGGCGAACCTGTTGGACAAGGCGAAAGAGGCCGACGTTCCCGGCTTTGCCAAGGGATTCGCCGCCGCCCTCAAGACGCTCTCCCCCGCCGAGAAATACGACCACGTCATCAAGATCATCGAAGGCGCCCGCCATCCGGAGCGTTTCTTCCCTGCCCTGGCGCTTTCCGGCACCGACGAGGCCGTCAATGACCTGGTCGAAGCTGCCAACGCCGGTTCCCCGGAGGCCGTCAAGGCCCTCGGAAAGACCGGCAACTACAAGGCCGCTCCCGCACTACTGGCCGCCGGACGGGCCGGCAACCTCACTGCGCTGAAAGACTATGTCAGCTTTGTGGACCGCTTTGAGAAAGACGTGGACCGCAAGTGCAACGCCCTGACGGATGCGCTCGCCGCCACGAAGGACACCGACCTGCTGAAGAACTTCCTCGCCAAGCTCGGCAACACGCCGACCTCCAAGGCTTTTGCCGTGGCCGGATCCTATCTGGGTAATCCCGATACCGAGGTTGCCGTCGCCGCCGCCCAGGCAGCCAAGAACATCGCCGCCAAGTGTGTCGACGACCTGGACGCCACGACCAAGGCCAACGTGCTGGGCAAGGCCATCCAGGCCTTCCAGGCCCGCGGAACCGCGGATGACGGCTATGCCGTGGACGAGATCAAAAAGATGCTGGCCGAGACGCAGGCCGGATCTCCCATCTTCACCCTAAGTGACGAGGAAAGGAAAGCCGGCTTCGAGATGCTCTTCGACGGCACCAATCTGGACAAATGGGCCGGCAACAAGGAGGGATACCGCATCACCAACAACGAGATCTACGTCACTTCCGGCTACGGCAACGGGGGCAACCTCTATACCGAGAAGGAGTATCGTGATTTCGTCTTCCGCTTCGAGTTCAGCTTTGTGCGTCCGGGCGCCAACAACGGTGTCGGCGTGCGTACGCCCCATGGCGTGGACGCTGCCTACGGCGGCATGTGTGAAGTGCAGGTCCTCGACCACGACGATCCCATCTACGCCGGCTGGCTCAAGGACTATCAGGTCCACGGTTCCGTCTATGGCGTGATTCCGGCCAAGCGCATCAAGCACAAGCCTCTCGGCGAATGGAGCTGCGAGGAGATCCGCGTCCAGGGTGACCACATCACCGTGACCGTCAACGGCGAAGTCATCGTCGACGGCGACATCCGTGAGGCCTGCCAGGGCCACAACGTCGCTCCCGACGGAAGCAACATGAACCCTTATACCGTTGACCATCACAACCATCCGGGCATGTTCAATGAAAAGGGCTACATCGGTTTCCTCGGCCACGGACCGGGCGTCAAGTTCCGCAATGTGCGCGTCCTGGACCTCACGCCGGCCGCAAAGGGCAAAAAGAGATAGTTTTTTGAAAAAAAGTTTGCTATCACCAAAAATCTTTCTACCTTTGCAGTCCCAAAACGCAACCTCTCACGTGTTTTATGGTTATTTATTTGGTTTTAGTGACGTTGCGCGGTTAATATTTTGAAATTATGGATTACATCAAGATTGTAGAAGAGGCTTTCTCCAATGGAAAAGCAGCCAGCTTCCCCGAGTTCAAGGCCGGTGACACCATCACCGTGACCTACAGGATCAAGGAAGGTGACAAGGACAGACTTCAGAAGTTCAGAGGCGTGGTCATCCAGATCAGCGGTGCCACCCCGCACACCCGCACGTTCACCGTCAGGAAAGTTTCCGGCGGCGTCGGCGTCGAAAGGATTTTCCCCTACGAGTCTCCTTTCATCGACTCCATCGAAGTCAACAAGTACGGAAAGGTCCGCCGTGCACGTATCTTCTACCTCCGCGACCTGCAGGGTAAGAAGGCCCGCATCAAGGAGAGGAAGTTCACCCCCAACAAAGGCGAGTAATCCACTTCCATACGGACTCTCCGGAGTCCGGAACCGGCTCCTTAGCTCAATTGAATAGAGCATCTGACTACGGATCAGAAGGTTACAGGTTTGAGTCCTGTAGGAGTCACACAAAAACCGCAATAGAGCGCATTCTATTGCGGTTTTTCTTTTTGTCTATCGTTTGGCCAAATAGAGCTGTCGCTCCGCCTCGGGAAACTTTTCGATGGCATACCGGAGCATGGTGCGGGGCATGGTCTGACAACGGGGCCGCAGGAATTCGACCAATGCGGCCTTGTCCCGTTTCCCAGCCTCCCTCAACAGCCAGCCTACCGCTTTGTGGATGAGGTCGTGGGGATGGTCGAGCAGAATGTCGGCAATCTGGAATGTGTCCTGGACCTGGCCGTGGCGGATAAAAGCCATCGTGCTTACGATGCCGATGCGCTGCTCCCAAATCGTCTGGCCGTCCCGGGCCAGATCGTACAAGAGCGTCCGATCCTTGTCAAGCAGCCATTCTCCCAGCAGAGGATAGCAGCTCAGGTCTACCAGATCCCAGTTGTTGATGCGGTCCGTGTGGCTTAAATAGAAACGGACGCAGTCTTCCTTCGTCATCTCCAACCAGGCAAATGCCTTTTTTCCTGCATGCCTGAAGATTTCCACCAGGGCCAGCAGTGCCGCAAGACGGACCTCGTGGTATTCGCTGGCAATACATTCCTCCAATTCATTCAAACTGGTTTTCTGCCAACATTCCTTCACCACCTCCCGCGTCACGGGGACCTTGATTCCCAGAAACTTGTCCCCTTCCCCATACTGGCCCGGCCCGGTCTTGAAAAAGCGGGACAGTCCCGCCACCTGAGCCGGATTGGCGTGAGCCATCATTTGTGCTAGAAGTGCGTTCATATAGACAGGGGGCTAAAAGGGAAACATCCTTTTGAAATACGGGCGGAAGGGATCGTCGACGGTGACGCTGGCGCGGGCGACGGGGCAGACGGCGAAGTAGCCGAGGACATGCTCGCCGCGGATGTTGGTGGGCACGTTGGCCGGCTGCGGGGTGAAGAGCGGGATGGAGATGCTGTTCATCGTCAAGGCCAGGAGGTATTCGTAGTATCCCTTCTCCAGGGTCCACAACTCCAGGGTGATCTCGTCTCCGGCCTCCAGGTACTTGTAGCAGTCGCCGTACTGCTTCCGCAGGAGCTCCGACTGCATGAGCGGCTCAATCGGGAAGCCCGCCACTTCGTTGTGGTTGAAGAACTTGTCATCCGTCACCTTGGCCATCTCCATGGGCTGGTAAAAACCGTTCACAGCGTGGGTACCCAAATAGTAACTGTCGATTTCCTTCTCGTAGCCCCAAACGCCCACGGTCCAGAGACTGTCCAGTCCCAGCGTCTTGTCACCGGCAAAGGCATAGTCGATCGCGTCCATCCGGAAGCCGGGCTCCGGCATCATCGCCTCCGCTTCGTATTCGTTCCCCTCGGAGAGCCGGATCCGGAGTTTGTATTCTACACCCACCTTGCCGCTCCAGCCTTCAGGAGCCTCGTACACGCCGTTCTCTTTCTCGTTGAATACCACGTCATTGACCTTCACGAATGCGCCGCTCACCATCGGCTGCGCTTCGGTATGGAAGTAGGAGATGGTGCGGGACAAAATGATCCGCTGCGGGTCTTCTGGCCGGTCGGTGAGGGTGGCCTCGACTGCCAGATAGTCGTGGTAATCTGACCGCGACTGAATGTCGATCTTTTCCGTGCAGGCGCACAGGATCAGGAGCAGGGGGAGGAGGCACTTTCTCATGGTCAGAACTGGATGTTGCAGGACAGGGAAGGAATGGCGGTGAAGAGGTACACCTTGCCCGCATGCGCGGTTTCCTCCTGCCGATTGTAGGTAAAGGCGATGGACCAGGCGTTGTGCCGGGAATAGGCGTTGTACACCGACAGGTTCCATTCGGCGCTCCAACGCTTGTCCAACACCCTCCGCCGGGTGCGGTAGGTAAGCGAGAGGTCCATCCGGTGGTAGTCCGGAAGACGGTCCTCGTTGCGGCTGGAATAGACGGGGACCCAGCGGCCCATATACTCGAAGCGCCCGACGGGATAGGTGGTGGGCGCGCCGCTGTAGAACACCCATTCGGCGGAAGCGGACCAACGCTTGGAGAAATCGTAGCTGAGCACGAAGTTGACGGCGTGCTCGTGGTTCAGCGGAGACGGGTACGGATCGCCGCCGTTCAGTTCGGGAATATCGTACCAGGCCCGGGACCAGGTATAGGACAGCCAGCCGTTCCAGCGGGCGAATTCGTACTTGAGCATCAGCTCCGTGCCGTAGGACCATGATTTTCCAAAGCGGAGAAGGCCTTCGCGGTCCGGGTCGGCCAGAACCAGTCCCGGGTTGTCCACAAAGTCCATCGTGTTCCGGTTGTCCTTGTAGAAACCTTCCAGGGAGAACTGCAGCGCCCCGCCGGTGAAAAGGGCGTTGAATCCCAGGGAATACTGGTCGGACCGTTGCGGCTTCACATTCGGGGAAGCGGTGAACCAGGCATCCACCGGGCTGCCGGTAATGCTGATCCGCGACTGCTGGAGATACTGGATGGAACGCACCCAGGCCCCTTTGAGGGAGAAATCGTCCGTGATGGGAAGGGAAGCGGAAATGCGCGGCTCCAGGCCGGAATGCGTGCTGATGCGCCGCCCCTTTTCCACCTGGACGGTTTCCGTCAGTTCGTGGGTATCCGGGTCAAAGTACTTCTGCTCCGTGGGCCCGTAGGTATTGAAAATGGAATAGCGGAGACCGTAGCGGAGCGTCAGTAGACCGATCTTCTGCTCGTTCTGCAGGTAAACGGAAGGCTGGAATGCGTAGTTGTCCGGGATCCTGACCGCCTTGACCATCGACTCCTCGTTCCGGGGGACCGTATTGCCGGGGACAACCCCGAACCAGGCCGTCTGGAGCCCAGCTTTAAGGGTGTTGGAGCCGTTGACGTACCAGGTCCAGCCCGCCTTGACGCCGGCCTCCCGGATCTCCTGTCGCGTGTCGAAGTCGGCACTATCCATCTCCGTACCGATGTCATTGCGGTACAGGGAGTTGTAAAGGATGACGTCGGAGGTCAGCCTGGGAGAGTATACGTGGTTCCAGCGCAGGGACTGGGTATGGTTTGCGAAACCGAAGACCATCTCCGTGAGATTGAATTCCTGCATGCTGAAGCCGAACACGTCCTTGCCGCTGAAGGCGCTCAGATACACCCGGTCCTTCTCGCCCGCGATCCAGCTGAGCTTTCCGTTCAGGTCGTAGAAGTACATCTGCGTCTTGTCCGGAAGCTTGGCGCCGATGAAGGGAAGCAAAAGGTCCATGTAGGTGCGCCGGCCAGCCAGCATGAAGGACAGTTTGTCCGGAACGATCGGGCCTTCCAGGAAAAGCTTGGAGGTGATTAGGCCGAAGGATGCGCTACCGCCGAAGGTCCGGTTGTTCCCGTCCTTGGTCGAGATGTCCAGCACCGAGGAAATCCGCCCGCCGTAGGAGGCGGGGAAATCGCCCTTGTAAAGGTCTGCACCCCTGATGGCATCCCCGTTGAACATGGAAAGGAAACCCAGGAAATGGCCGCAGTTATAGACCGGAGCGCCGTCGATGAGGATGAGGTTCTGGTCGATGCCCCCGCCCCGGACGCTGAATCCGGTGGAGCCTTCGCTTGGGGTCTGGACGCCGGGCATCATCTGGATGACGCGGATGATGTCAGACTCGCCCATCAGCGCGGGCATCTTCTTCACCAGGGTTGCATCGACCCGTTCCAGGCCCATTTGCGGCAGCTTAATTTCCTCCCGCTTGGACCGGGAGAAGATGGTCGCGGCCTCCAGCTCGCTCCGGTCGATCTTAAGGTGAAAGTCCTTCTGGAGGGCTTTCGTGATCTCCAGCGGCATCTCCACCGTCTCGTAGCCGAAGAAAGAGCAAAAGACGGTATGTTTCCCTACAGGAACGTGCAGGGAATAGAATCCGACAGCGTCCGCGGCGACGCCCGTCTTGCGGTCCTCCAGGTACACGACCGCCTGGGGAAGCGGTTCTCCGCTCTCCGCATCCCGGACATACCCGGAAAGGACCGCCGTGCGGGTTTGCGCACCGGCGAGGAGATTCCCCAGCAGGAAGGCAATCGGGAGAAAGACGCGGCGGAAGGCAGTCATGCTTCGTTACGGTTGGGCGGCGAACCGGCTGATCACAAAGTGTTCGGCGCCGTAGACGGGGAACACGCCCAGGCCCCAGGGCTCATGCCACTGGATGGAACCGTGCAGACGGTTTTCCGGATCGTAAACGCCATATACCAGCTTGGAGATTTCCGGCGGAGACGGCACGGTCTGGCCACCTTCGAAATTCAGGACTCCCACGGCCAGGTTGACCCGGTCCGGATTGTTGCCGAACAACTTCCCCCGGGTCGTGGAAAGAATGACGCGGTTGTGCTGGGCCACGATGTGACCGATCGTGGACAGATGGGTTGCATCGTGGAAAACGATGGCCTCCTCACAGTTGTGGACGTAAAGATAGTCCGCGCAGATATGCTCGCCCAGGACGAAGCCATAGCGGAAACCCTGCACCGCGACATTGCGCAGGATCTGGTCGTCGTTCTGGTTGCCGGAGGTGTGCAGTCCCACGGTATGGCAGGGGTTGTGCTGCAGGGACTTTTGCAATTCCGTATCCCCCACCTGCTCATCCAGGCAGAACTGCGAGTCCTCGATGAGGACCCGTGACACATTCTTCAGGAACGCCGCAGACGTGGTGGGATACATTTTGGCCGTATCGAAATGCACCTTGATCTCCATGTTCTTCATGGCAAAAAGGCTTCTGGAGAAACGCCCGTCACAGCCGTCCCCTTCCGGAGCGGCCAGCACGGCCCAGGGCCTTTCCAGCGAATCAGTGACTTCCGGAGCATCCCAGGTGGAATGCAGGCAGGTATTAGACCGGCCCATAGTCCCGAATTTCGTGGGAGAAAAGTGTTGCTTGACACTCTCCAGCGGGCGGACCTGATAGGAATACAGGAGCTGGCAGGGCATCTCACCCTCGAACTGGATGGTGGATCCACCGGGAGGGAGGATCAGCTGGGCGCGGACCAGCCTGCCGTTGGGCGCGTATTCCTTCGCCGGAGACGAGAGAAGGTATCCGGCCTTCGTATAGGGGAAATACAGTTTTCCCCCTCCCCTGCCGTCCAGGTAATCGATCGCACGCTGGATGGCCTCCGTGTCGTCCGTCACGCCATCGCCCTTGGCACCGAACAGCATCACGTTGAGCTGGCCGAGACGGGCGGCTTCTTCTATCTTCTGCTCCGTCGAAGTGCACGACACCATAGCCAAAAGGCAGACAAGCGGAAAAAGATATCGATTCATCATTCAATGGGTGTTAACAGTTTTTCACATTGCTCGCGGAAACGGGCAGGCGCTTCTTCGGCCGTCGTCTCGCGGGTCGTACGGACACCGAAGGCCTCACAGTCGGAGATCCAGGCCCGGGCCGCTTCCTGACGCGTCTCTCCCCAGGTCCAGGGAATCTGCTGCTTCTCACAGAAAGCGCGGCACTCCTGCCAGTGCAGCAGGATGGCATGCCGCGTGGAGAGCGCTTCCCGACGGACACGCGAGAGATAGGGTTCTCCGGCAGCCGCGGCAGCTTCCACCGCATCCTCCATCGCCCGGGCGGCGGAAACGATGGTCGCCGGGGTCATCCAGCCGGAACAGTCGCCGTGGTAACAACGTACGGGACAGTTCCCTGCACTCGCCGTTTCATTGACAAGCGCGATATAGCGGAACAGGCCCTCGGCAGCCGCCTCTCCATAGTAACCCCGGACGAATTCATCGATCAGGGCCCTATCGTCGGCAGAGGGATCCCAAAGCAGATGAGAAATCAACCAGAGCCGCAGCGGAGCCAGCTCGCCCGCCCCGGAACAGGTATCCCCCTGCTCGAACACGCCGATGGCACCGCTCTGCGCAAAAAGACGGATGTTCGGCCCCAGATTCAGCAGGTTCGGATGCGGCAGCAGAGAATTGCTGAAATCCGTCACGTAATCCCAGACGAAGACCTGGCCCGGCGCCAGGGCCGTCCAGTCGGCGAGGTTCTTCCGGAAACCCTCGGAGGCGGGATGGTCTGCGCTTTCGAGCGGCAGAGAGAACGGGCATTCGATGTCGCAAAGCCGGATCAGTACGTTCTGGCGGGGACGGACGTTCTGCGGAGCCTCTTTGGTATAGGCGTATGCAAAAGTCTCGACGGTAACATGGGGAAATTCGCGTTCGACCGCCTCGGCGACGTGGTTGACGAAATGAACGACCGGTCCGGAAGCGACGCCTCCGCAGGCATCCTCGACCGCCCGGCAGGCCTCGCATTCGCAGGCGCCCCGCCAGTCATTCTGGCTGATGGAGATGAAATCCACCTCCGGATGCGCCCGCAGCAGGCGAAGCGTTTCCTGGATAAAGGCAGCCTCCATCTCCTTGTTGGTCAGGCAGAGCTGCTTGGCGACGCGCTCTTCTCCGATCATTGAATACCACTCGGGATGTGCGTCGAAATGCTCCTTAGGAGGCAGGATCTCGAAGAAGGAATGGAAGGCGCTCTTCCGGCCCTCGAAGAAGAGGAGCCGGTGACAGCCGCCCTTTTCAGCCGGGATGAACTGGGGCGTTTCGGTCGCCCAGCGAATCCTGGAAACAGCGTTCCCGCGCAGTCGGACGCGGAAATCAGCGTCGTAGGCATCCAGGATCGAAGCCTCGCGTATCATCAGCGGCGGGGCATAGCTCCGCGCGATGGGAGGGACGGGAAGGATTCCGCGGGACGGATAATCGGCTTCCGTGCTGGTCCACCAGCGGACGCCGTAGCCTTCTTCAATCAAGGTATTGACAGCATAGAGCGGGCCGCGGGTCGGATGTCCGGTCAGGACCATCCCTCCTTTCCCCGGAAGGATCAGGATCTCATCTTCCTTCCATTCCCCTGCCTCACGGCAGAAGGAATCGCACACAGCGTGGGCCAACCGGGTCGCACCCACATAGAAACGGAACGGCGCACGCCGGCCTTTCGGAGCCTCCCGTTCGGAAACGACGGGAAGCATTTCCCCGGAAATCCGGTACAATTCTTCCTTCAGGGTCTCCGCGGCGGTCTTTTCCAGGACCGTCGGTTGGTCCGGGAGCACGATCACCTGGGCCAGGGCCGTCTCCGTCCCGGAAAGCCATCCCAGGAGAAGCAGGAGGCCCATGCTCAGTTTAAGAGAAATAAAGGTAACTTTCATTTATTTTCAAATTTAACTATATTTGGTGTAATCATCAAAATTGTTTCAGGTATGGATCAGATGACTCCCAGGGAACGCATCATGGCGACCGTCAACCGGCAGCCGGTGGACCGCCGCCCCGTCGATCTGTGGTGCACGCCGGAAGTGCTGGATACGCTTCGCAAATACACCGGCGTAGAAGACGAACTGGCCCTGTACAACCACCTCGGAGTGGACAAGATCGTCTGGATCTTCCCGGGCTACAACGGCCGCTTCTTCGACCCGAACGACAGCGGCGAGATCACCCCGTGGGGCGTCCCGACCCGCATGGTGAAGGCCGGACTGGCTACTTACCAGGAGTACATCAATCCCCCGATTGCGGACTATATGGAGCCGTCCGAGTTGGAGACCTACCCTTCGTGGCCGGATCCGGATCTTTTTGATTATGAAGGCGCCAAGGCGCTGGCGAAAAAGGCCCGTTCGTGGAACTTTGCCACGATTGGTCCCTGGATCTCGCACTTCGAAATCTATTGCCAGATGCGCGGCCTGGAAAACGCGCTGATGGACACGATCGCGTGCCCGGAATTCCTCGATGCCACGATCGAGCGCATCGATGCCATCCAGACTGTCATGCTGGAACGGGTGCTGAAGGAGCTGAACGACGACCTGGACTTCGTCTTCATCAGCGACGACATGGGCATGCAGAACAATCTGCTGATTTCCCTGGAGTCCTGGCAGACCTTTTTCAAGCCCAGGCTGAAGAACTGGTGCGACCTGATCCACAGTTACGGAAAGAAGGTGCTGTACCATACGGACGGCGCCGCCCTGCCCATCATACCGGGGCTGGTCGAATGCGGCGTCGACATCCTCAACCCCATCCAGCATGTCTGCCCCGGCATGGATACGGCAGGCCTGAAGGAGAGGTTCGGGAAAGACCTGATCTTCCACGGAGGGATCGAGAACCAGCGCATCCTTCCCAACGGCACGGCCGACGAGGTACGGGAAGAGGCCCGCATGTGCCTGGATACGCTGGGCAAGGGCGGCGGCTACATCTGTTGCTCCTGCCACAACGCCCAAGCCGGGACGCCGGTCGAGAATATCCTGGCGATGATCGACACCGTTCAGTCTTACAAGGGATGACGACCGAACCATGGCAAAGAACGCGTATAACGTAGGTCTGTTCAACGACTGCTTCCCTCCCGTGATGGACGGAGTATCGGTCTGTGTCAGCAATTATGCCTACTGGATGCAGAAGATGGTGGGTGACGTGGCCGTCATCACGCCCAACGTCCCGGGAGCGGACTACAGCGTGCACGACTTCGACGTCATCGATTTCTTCTCCGTGCCCGTCCCTTTCCGAAAGCCATACGTCACGGGCGTCGCCGAGATGGATCCGGCCTTCCTGCGCAAGATTTCGCAGAGCCGTTTCAAGATCGTACACGCCCACTCCCCCTTCGGCACCGGACAGGCCGCCCAGCGTGTCGCCAAGCTGCAGCGTATTCCCTGCATCGCCACCTTCCATTCCAAGTACAGGGACGATTTCTCGCGCGTCATCCCCGAAAAGCACGTCGTGGACCTGATCATCAAGCGCATCATCTCCTTCTATAAAGGCGCCGACCAGGTCTGGGTGCCCCAGGCTTCCGTCGAGGAAGTCATCCGCGAATACGGTTACAAGGGCCCGGTCGAGGTCGTGGACAACGGCAGCGACCTCTGCGCCGACTACCCCGAGAAATATTTCGTCGAAGCCCGCGAGTCGATGGGCATAGGCAAGGACGAATTCGTCCTGCTCTTCGTCGGCCAGCACATTTGGGAGAAGAACGTCAAGTTCATCATCGAGGCCCTGGAAGCCATCAAGGACCTGAAGTTCCGCATGTTCTTCGTCGGCACGGGCTACGCTGCCGACGCAATGAAGGAACTGGTCTCCGAGAAGGGTCTGGACCGCCAGGTAACCTTTATCGGCAACATCACGGAGCGAGAGCGCATCAAGAAGTTCTATGCCGCCGCGGACCTGTTCCTCTTCCCCTCCCTGTACGACAATGCCCCGCTCGTGGTGCGCGAAGCCGCCGCCTTGCACACCCCTGCCGTCATGGTCAAGGGAGCGACGGCCGCCACTATCCTCACCGACGGGGAGAACGGATTCCTCATCGACAACGACGTCAAGAGTTTTGAGGAAAAACTGCGCGAACTGATCGCCGATCCGCAGCGGGTGCACCGCGTGGGCGAACAGGCCTCCCGGAGCATCGTGCGCAGCTGGGAAGACGTGGTCGGCGAGGTGCTGGACCGCTACAACGCGCTCATTGCCTCACGCACGCTGATTGCGAGACCGTAAGTTCAGCGCGACATACGAGATCACGCCCAGCACGATGATCAGGATCGCATGCATCTCGTGCTGGAGTGTCGCAAACAGGAGTCCCGTTTCCCAGCTTCCCCCATACAGGGTGGAGACGGAAAGCGCCACCAGATAATGGTAGGCGCCGATGCCGCCGGGTACCGGAATGACGGAAGCGATATTGCCCACCGCCGTAAAGAACAGGGCGTCCTCCATCCCCAGTCCGGAGAGTTCCGGCACGGCTTTCAGAATGCAGAAGCACATCAGCAGGTACATCATCCAGATCAAGACCGTATACAGGAGGAACAGGCCCTTGTGCGGCAGTTTACCGAAACTGACGAAGCCCCTGCCGACGGAAGAGACGGCGTCCGCCACCTTTCTGCAGATGCCGTTGCGTTCCCGGAAACGGAAGACGGCCCAGAAAAACAGGACCAGCATGACAAGGAGCAAGGCGACCAGCCACCACAGCGAGAAACTCAACCTCCCGGACAGCGGAGTCCAGACCTGCTCGACGAAAAACGGGCCGAATTTGCCCCGGTCCAGGACAAGGGCCAGTATGATCATGACGATGACGGCGGCGACATCCCAGGCCCGTTCCAACATGGCCGTACCGAAAGCGTCGCCGTAACCGGACTTCCCCACCACATAACCGCAGCGGATGAACTCCCCGGAACCGGGCAGCGCCACATTGGCAAGATTGCCGACATTGTGCGAATCCCAGACCCGGATCCAGGGAACCTCGTGGCCAGCGGATTTCAGCAGGTCCCGCCAGCGGGTGGTCCGCAAGACCAGCGCCACGACGGAAGCGACCAGGAACGGGACCACATAGCCCCAGCGCGTGAGCCTCAGGCCTTCCAGGAAGGCTTTCCAGTCCACGCTCCGGAATGCGATCCACACCAGCAGCGCCGCCAGTGCAAATGACAGGATGTATTTGACCGTCTTATTCAAACTTGACTACTTTCGCTCCGTAGCCCAGCTTCCGAATGGCTTTGGCAAGGGTCGTCGTGTCCGTCTTGGCCTCGTCGAATACGATCTTGACCGACCGGTCGGAAAGGTCCACGGAGACATCCTTCACGCCTTTTTCAAAGGAGATGTTCTCCATCACTTTCTTCTCGCAGTTCTTGCATTCGACGGTGGATGCGTACACCACGGTCCGCTTGACCGTCTTGGGTTTGGAAGAGGTGGCAACCGCCACCAGGGCCAGCGTACAGGCAAAGATAGCTAACTTTTTCATGATTATCGGTTTTTATTCTGTTTTCCATATCGTGACGCGGATGCCCGCGTAGATCTTGATACCCATCAGGGGGCCCCAGACGCAGCTGGCGTCGAACCCCTCGCTGAAGGGCGTGTCGGCATGGAGGATGGGAGAAGGCTGGCGATAGTTCGTCAGGTTCTCTCCGCCCACATAGAAGTCCACGCCCTTGAACCGTTTGGTGACCTGGGCATAGAGCAGCGGGAAGGCGGGCGTGTAACCGTCGGCATACATCCCGTCGTATCCCTTCATGTAGTCCCAGACCTTGCAGGGGCCGTTGATGGAGGCCGTGAAGTCGAAGATCCATTTGTTCAGGTGCGTGGCGTACTGGACGTTCAGCACCCCCTTGTAGCGGCTGGTCATCGGCTTGACGTCATCCGAGGCCGTCTGGGAGATCCGGGTCTGGCGGGCGTCCGTCCAGCGTCCGGTCAGGGTCAGGGTCAGGCCCTCGAAAGGTTCGGTGCTGAAGTCGGCCTGCAGGTTGTTGGTATAGGAATGGGCATCCGGGAGCTGGCTCAGGGAGCTGAGGACAATTACACCCGGAGTAACATCATAATCGAGGATCATCTGCTCCCTGAACTGGGTTCGGAAATAATCCACGCTGAAATAAGTGGTAGAGGATCCGCCGATGTACCAGGTGGCATTGCCCCCAAAGGTCCAGGCATCCTCGAGCGTGTGGTCCATGAAATAGCCCTCGATCTTCTTCCCCGTGGAAAGGATACCGAAGTTGTCCAGCAGCGGCAGGCTGTAACGTAGTCCACGGCCGCCGTTGGCACGGAACACCCAGCTCTCGGAAGGCGCCCATTTAAGCGTCAGGCGTGGCGAGAATCGGAATCCGGCCCCGCTGAACCAGTCGCCCCGCAGTCCCAGGATGGAGCTGAAGGTCGTCTCATCCGCGGAGTGGAAAGTGTATTCGCCGAAAGCGCCCACATCGCCCAGGCGGCTGTCGTTCTCCACCTGGGAAGTGACCGGCGCGAGACCGGCATAGCAGTACCAGGTCGAAGGAGTTCCGGGGCCGCCGGTGAGCAGGGTGGAATACCCATACTCATCCTTGAACACATCCAGCATCCCGCTGAGTCCCAGCGTAAAGTGATGCTGCTCGACATCCTGGTTCTGATACAGGAGATTGACGAACGCAGAGTGCTGGCCCGAGTTGAAAGTACGCGTCGTGAAATCGCTTTCCATCGAGTAGTAGGTATAATCGGCGACCAAGGCGACATTGGACGTATTGGCCTCGTTGAGCGGGAAACCGGCTTTCAGGTAACCGCCGAGGCTCTGGTTGAAGATCTGGGAATTCCACAAATTGGGGAAGGCTTCGGACCAGCTCACGTGGCCGGGGTCGTTCTCGGCCGGCATCTGGCCTCCCATCCGGTGATCCCGGATCGCCCGCCAGCCGAAACGCAGTTGCATGCCGCTGGGGTCGAAATAAAGCCAGCGGTTGCTGAGCGTCATCATCAGCTGACGGGGATCATCCATGAAGCCGTCCCCGTTGTGGTCCATCGACTTGAAATTGCCGTCGATATGGCCGAGCACGACGGTGCTCCACTTCCCATCCTCGTCAAACTGGAGGGAACTGACGATGTTGAGGTCGGTCTTGGAGTCATCCATCACGGACGCCTGCACATAAAGCGGCTTCTCGTCCGTAGGCTTGCGGTGCTCCATGTTGATCTGGCCGGTCATCGACTCCACGCCGTTGATGACGGAGGTGACTCCCTTGGCGATCTGGATGCTCTCCAGCCACTGTCCGGGCACGTAGTTGAGCCCGAAGGGGGACGCCAGGCCGCGCATCACGGGCCGGTTCTCGTCCAGCATCTGGGTGTAGATGCCGTTCTGGCCCAGGAGACGGATCTGGCGCGCGCCGGTGACCGCGTCGGAATAGCCGACCGTCACGCTCGCCGAATTCTCGAAACTCTCCGCCAGGTTGCAGCAGGCCATCTTGCAGAGGCCCGCCGCCGTGATGACTTCCGTGCGGATGTCCTTGCCCTTGGATAGGAAATTGCCGTTGCCGCGGGAGGTGAAGACCGTCTGTTCCAGCGTGTCCTTTCGTTCCCCGTAGATGCCTACCGTGTCCGGCATCTGTACGGCAGGAGTGCCGGAGGGAGTTTGTGCCTCCGCTCCGGACGGGCGCAGGGCCCACAGGCCCATTGCCAGGATATAAAACAGGATTTTTTTCATTATCAACGTATTAAGAGTATGATTGATCCGACAGACCCCTTTCGGGGGCCGTCATCATCAGGCTCTCAATACGCAGATGCGGGACAAGAGATCTCCTCCGCCCGGCGGCGGGGAATGGAGACGGAGCACGTCCCGGAAAGAGAAGAGCGCCGGGAGATCCGCCACCGCCACAGGGAGAGTCAGGACGAAAGAGGACACGACCGGCAGGACCGGTGCCTCCTGCGTACCGCCGACGGCAAGCACGGCCTCGAAATCGTCGGAGCAACACTCCTCGTCGGAAAGGCACTCCCCTTCCGCGTCCGCATCGTGGCAATGGACATGGGGATGGATCGCTTCGCAGTCACCCCCGGTGATGCCGCAGACCACGTAGGTCCGGCCATGCTCCTTGTCCTGATGGACATCCAGTCCAATCACGGAGAGCAGATACCAGCAGGCGAGCAGCGCCGCGGAGACGACGGAAACCCAATCCTTGATGTGTCCTTTCCTCTTCATCTCTGCAAAGTTAGCAAGAAAAAAATTATATTTACAATCCCAATAAGTTATGATAGAAATGAATAAATGGATTCCCGCCCTGCTGACCGGTTTCGCCCTGCTCCTCGCCGTCGCATGCACGCCGGACAAGGCTGAGGTTATTCTTTCGCGTGACAGCCGCTTCACCGGGCGCGGCAATGCCGGGGAAACCCTCCTGACCCTGACTGTCCTTCCGGAAGGGCCCTGTATGATCCGGTCCGTAGACGTGATGCTGGAGGCGTCGTCCTCGGACGTGTCCATGCTCACCCTGGTCCGGGACGGACAGGTTCTCGGATGCGCTGCGGTCCGGGACGGCAAGACGGCTTACCGGCTCCGCTGCGGAGCCGGGATCAGCGATTCGACGGTCTTCACCCTCTGTGCGGACATCCCGGACGATGCCGCGGAGGGTGGAAAGGTCTCCGCTGACATCACGGGCGTCCGGATGCGAGGTGCCGTCCTGGCTCCGGAAGCGCCCGATGGCGGAGCACGTGAAATCCTGCTCTGCCGCAAACTGCTCTTCGCGCCCGGCGATTACGGTTCCAACTACTGGCGCATCCCCGCCATCCGGCAACTCTCCGACGGGACCCTGCTGGTCGTCAATGACCGCCGCAACCTCACGGAAAACGACCTCCCCTCCGAAATCGACGTCGTGAGCCGTTACAGCCTGGACAACGGCGACACCTGGAGCGAACCCGTCACCATCGCCCAAAACCAGGGAACTTACCGGGGTTACGGAGATCCCGGCCTGATGGAACTCTCGGACGGCACGGTCGTCTGCACCTTTGCCGGCGGGATGAATTTCTACAACTCCTCCTTGGAGAATCCCCAACGCTCATACGTCGCCTTCAGCCGCGACCACGGGCGGACCTGGTCCGAGCCCGTGGACATCACCGCCGCCATCTGGGGCCCGCATCCTGACAATCCTTACTGCAAGGTCTATCATTCCAACTTCTTCAGCAGCGGTAACGGCCTCGTGCTGCAGCGGGGTCCGCACAAAGGGCGCGCGCTGGTGGCGGGCGTACTGGCCCGGGAAGGCAACCTGCTTTGCAACCACGCCGTCTACACCGACGACGGCGGTGCCACCTGGCATGTGTCCGGTCTCGCTTACGGCGCACCCGGCGACCCCGGCGACGAGGCCAAGATGGTGGAGCTGTCCGACGGCCGCATCCTGATGAGCGTCCGGCGGAACGGCGACCGGGGGTTTGCCGTCTCTGAAGACGGCGGACAGACCTGGGGACAGCGGGGAGCCTGGCCGGAGATCCATACCAACGCCTGCAACGGCGACCTGATCCGTTACGACGACACCCTTCTCCTGCACACCATCCCCAACTCGATGCGTCGCGAGAACGTCAGCGTTTTCCTGAGTTTCGACGAAGGCCGTACCTGGCCCGAACACAAGGTGATCAGCAACAAGGATGCGATGTATTCCTCCATTACCGTCCTGCCGGACGGGACGCTGGGCGCCTACATCGAGGAAAACATCAACGGCGTGGAGCTCTGGTACGAGCGTTTCTCCTTGGAATGGCTGCGCAGGCATTGATTCCGCATTTGTCAGTTTTATTTTATATCTTTGTTTGATATGATAGACCTGATGCCCAAATGGAGGCTGCTGATCCTCTTCTTCATCGCGCTCACCGTGACCTGGGCGATCTATGGCCCTACGCTCAGGATCGCCCTGCGTAAAGGAATCGTCGACAATCCGGACGCCCGCAAACTGCAGCAACGGCCCATCCCCACGCTGGGAGGCGTCGTCGTCTTCTTCGGTATCGCCGTGGGACTGATGTTCTTCAAGACGATGTTTTACCAGACGGCGCTGCTGCCGGTCCTGGCGGCCATGGTGATCATGCTCTACGTCGGCACCATGGATGACATCATCGGATTGCCGCCGGGCCGGCGCCTGCTCATCGAGATCGCCGTCGCCCTGCTGCTGATCTACGGCAGCCGCAGCTGCATCCTCAATTTCCAGGGGCTATGGGGCATTCACCGGCTGGCCCTCGGCTGGGCCATCCCCCTGACGGTGCTGACCATCGTGGGCCTGATCAATGCCATCAACATGATCGACGGCATCGACGGCTTGCTCTCCGGCTTCGGCATCCTGATCTGCGGCTTCTACGGCCTGCTCTGCTTCCTGGCACACGACTACAGCAACGCCGCCCTGGCCACCGTGACCATCGGCGCCCTGGTGACCTTCTTCCTGCACAACGTCTTCGGCGTCAAGAGCAAGATGTTCCTCGGCGACGGAGGCTCGATGCTCCTGGGCATCCTAGTTTCCTGGCTGGTCATCAGCATCCTGGGCGGGCATTTCCACATCGCCGAATATCTGGACGGACGGGTGAATTTCAACCTCATCGCCTTTGCGCTTGCGGTCGTCGCCATCCCGGTCGCCGACACACTGCGCGTGATGACGGTCCGCATCTGCGAAGGACGGTCTCCTTTGAAACCCGACAACCTGCACCTGCACCACCATTTCATCCGGTGCGGCTTTTCCCACCTCGCCACGACCCTGTCGATGCTGGGGATGGCGCTGGTCATCATCGGGGCATTCCTGCTCGTCTGGGTCTGTGGCGCTTCCGCCGAGGTGCAGCTCTATACCGTCATTGCCGTCACCGCCCTCCTCGACGGCGGCGGCGCCTGGCTGCTGGGAAGGATGGAAAAGACGGGCGCGCGAATCAGCGACCGTTCGGAGAAGAGCGGAATTTGGATGAGAATCCAGAACTGGATGGATAAAGGAATCGAATGACCGATGAGCAGCTTCGTCCAGAGAATAAGGCAGTTTCTGCTTGAGTTCAACTCGCAGGGCGGAGAGCGCTCGGCCAAGGCTCGGCGTAATGTGTTCTGGATGTTGCTGATTAAAGGAGGAAGCATTCTGACCGGTTTGCTACTCGTCCCTATCACTCTCAACTATGTCGATAACGAAACATACGGCATCTGGCTGACTCTCAGCTCGATGGTTGCCTGGTTCTCATTTTTTGACATTGGATTGAACCAAGGACTCCGGAATCGCCTGGCAGAGGCTTTTGCACACGAGGATATGGTCTTGGGGAAGAAATATGTGAGTACTACCTACGCGTTGCTCACCTTGATCTTCATCCCCTTGATGGTCATCCTGCTTTTAATCATTCCACACATTGACTGGAGCCGGCTGCTCAACATCGAGGTCGGCGACCCGAAAGGATTCGTCTCAGCCGTAGCGATTATCATCACGTATTTCAGCTTGAACTTCATCCTGTCCACCATCAATGTCGTCATGTTGGCGGATCAGCGCCCCGCCGACGCAGCCTTGCGTTCTTTGATCCAGCAACTTGTCTCCATCCTAATCATCTATATCCTCACACGGACGACACAAGGGGACCTGATCAAGCTCTGCTTAGGCCTTTGTATAGCGCCACTCCTGGTGGTTGGCCTGTTTAATCTCACTCTCTTCAGCAAAAGATATAAAGCCATTGCCCCCCGCTTGAAAGAAGTTGATTTCAAGACTGTACCCGATCTCATGAAACTTGGGATCCAGTTTTTCATCATCCAGATTGCGGCTGTTATCCAGTTCCAAATGGTGAACTTCCTCATCATCCGGTATTTCGGCCCGGATGATGTAACCGAATACAATATTGCATACAAATATTTCGGTATCCTGATGATGGTTTGGGGCATTTTTACAGCCCCTCTCTGGACCGCCGTGACCGACGCCATAGCACGGAAGGACTATGACTGGGTGCGAAAAGCCAAAGATCGATATCTGAAATTATTTGGCCTCATGGCGCTTGTGGCTCCACTCATGCTGGTCCTTTCCCATCCGGTCTACCACATTTGGGTTGGAGACAAGGTCAGTGTCGGATTTTGGCTCTCTTTCTGGGTCATGCTGTACAATATGGTATTCATGTACGGCACCATTTATGTCGACCTCCTCAATGGAGCCGGAGAACTCAAGGTACAGGCCATCGCTTCTTGCATATCCCCATTGGTGTTTCTGGGGGTTGCATACGGACTCTACAAACTGGGCTGCGGTATCCCGTCCATCTTGATTGCATCCATTGTCGCCAACTTCAATGGATTTCTTCTTGCCCCCCTTCAATATAGAAGGTTATTTCAGACCAAACTGACTGAAAGTAATGAAAGTCCTTTGGATCCTTAACACGCCGCTGCCGGAAGCGCGCTGCCTGTTGACCGGTCGTCCCGAAGTTTCCAACTCCACGGGCAGCTGGGTGTGCGCCCTCGCCGACGCTCTTTCCAGCGAAAAAGACCTTCAACTGTTCACGGCCGCACCGTCGCCACTGGCCGGAGAGCTCCGAGGCCTGCAAGGGGAGACCATGACCCATTTCGTATTCCCGCCGGACAGCAATCCCTGGAAAGAGATCCGGGACCGGATAGAACCGGATGTAATCCACATTCACGGCAGCGAGTACAAGCACTCCCTGGATTATGTAAAAGCCTGCGGCGCACACCACGTCGTCGTCTCCTTGCAGGGGCTGGTCAGCGAATATCAAAAAGTATATTTTGGGGGTATTGCAGAAGAAACGCTGCGCAAAAGCATTTCGCTCCGGGACAGGATCCGGAAAGATACGGTCTTCACGCAGCAGGCCGACATGGCCCGCAGGGGCGAATATGAGGTGGAACTGCTCCGGACCGTCCAGCATGTAATCGGACGGACGTCCTGGGACAAGGCGGTCAGCCTGGGCATCCATCCGCAGTTGCACTATCATTTCTGCAACGAAGCCCTCCGCGCCCCCTTTTATTCCGGGCGCTGGAGTTATTCTTCCTGTGTGCAGCACCGCATCTTTGTGTCCCAGGGGCATAATCCCATCAAAGGAGTCCACCAATTGCTTGAAGCGCTTCCCCTGGTTCTGGAACAGTATCCGGATACCCACGTCCGTATCTCCGGGCCGAATGTGTTGCGAGGCAACTCCCTCAAAGACCGGATGCTCCGAAACGGATATGCCTGCTTGCTGAGCGACCGGATCCAACGCAACCATCTGGACAAGGCTGTACAGTTCATCGGGGCAGCCGACGCGGAAAAAGTCAAGGCTGAACTCCTGTCTGCCAACGTCTTTGCACTGGTTTCGATCATTGAGAACAGTCCCAACTCCCTCTGCGAGGCGCAGATGCTCGGGATTCCCTGCGTTGCCTCCGATGTTGGAGGGACGGCGGACCTGATCCCGAATCTTTCCTGCGGAAGCTTGTATCCGTTTGAAGATCCTTCCCTCTTGGCCGAACGAATCCTTGACACCTTCCGGGAGTCACCCCGTTTCGACAATACGGAGATGCGGTCCGTCGCGGCAAAGCGGCACGATCGCAATGCCATCAAACAAGACCTGCTGACGATTTATGGGGAAATACAGGATTAAACAGCGATATATCGACGATTTCCTGGTACTGCTCATGTTCTGCATCAGCGGCAACCCGGCTTTTGTCAGTACGGTCCCGCTGGGCAAATTCGTCTACGGTCTCATGCTGCTGGTGATCCTGGCCGTATCTGGTTTCAAGATCAAGCGGGAGGCCTTGAAACAAAGCGCAATCTGGATCATTCTGCTCGCTGTCATTTTTGGATGCCAGTTCCTCCTGCTCGGCCAAATTACCGTCCTGGGGTCCCTAAATCTCATCGTCAAGCTGCTTTGCGCCATCCTTCTCGCTTCCTACATGGGCCACCGGCTTCCTGATACAGCCATCCGGGTCATGAGCGGGATCTGTCTCGTCAGCCTGGTCTTTTACCTGATCAACCTGACCGGCGTCCGCTTCGAATCGCCCCTCGACATTGACATGAAGTCAAAGTCGCTGATCATCTATACCCAGACTTGGGAGGAGCCCTATAAGGACACCCTCTTCCGAAACAGTGGCATGTTCTGGGAGCCAGGAGCATTTGCCGGCTATATCATTGCCACTTGGCTTCTCTTCGTAGACCAACCGCGGGCTTTGTGGAAAAAACACAAAGTGTCCTTCCTGATCATGTCCGTCAGTTTGCTGACGACGACCAGCACCACGGGATATATCACTTTTGCGATCTTCCTCCTGTATTTCCTGATCCGGGAGAACCGGAAGGGGTACGGGAAATGGATCGCGTACGGTGTGGCCTTGATCCTCCTGCTGGGAGCCATCTTCGCCTTTACCCGGATCGACTTCCTCGGGCAGAAGATCCAGCGGGAAATCCTGGCCAGCGAGAACCTGACGGAATCGGACGTGAATGATTCGCGGATCGGTTCCTTCATTTTTGACTTACAGTATATCTTCTCTCATCCGGTGTTTGGCAACGGGCTTTCCGACCAGACCCGCTATCGTTTCCATCTGGGCCGATATGACAAAGAAAGCCTGGACGGCCTGGGGAACGGGTTTTCCGGCTGCATCGCCTCCATGGGACTTCTCTTTATGCTGTCCTACTTGATGGCCATCGGATTCAACCGGACGCTTCGCGCCTGGTGGATGGTCGTCCTGATGGTCATCCTGCTCCTCCAGGGAGAATATTACCTGAATTATCCTTGGTTCATGATGTTCCCGTTCCTCAACTTCGGGAGTGTCCGGGAATCGCCGGCAAGAAAGCGAAAGATCAGATTCGTATGGAACAAGACGCAAGAAAACGAATCGCTATCCTGATGACCGTGCACAACCGGTGCGCGACTACCCTGTCGTGCCTGGAGCACCTGGCGGACCTGTCATTCGACCGGTCCCGGTACAGCCTTGCCGTCTTCCTGACCGATGACGGGTGCACGGACGGGACCGCCGAGGCCGTCCGGCAATCTTACCCGGCGGTACGGATCCTCCCCGGCGACGGGGACCTCTTCTGGAACCGGGGAATGTTTACGGCATGGACGGCAGCGGAGAAAGAAGGCTACGACTACTATTGGTGGGTCAACGATGACACGTTCGTATTCCGGGATGCCCTTTCCAGGCTGCTGGCCGCCTCGGAGCGCCACGTTGACAAGGCCGTTATCGTGGGCAGCACCTGCGCTTCGAATGATAGCAGTGCCATTACTTACGGAGGATGGAAAGACGGCCGTGTTATCGTGGACCTGGAAACAGAACAGGCCTGCGACACCATGAACGGCAACCTGGTCCTCATTCCGGCATCCGTCTTTGCCGCCATCGGGAAGAACGATCCGGCCTATCACCATGCTTTGGGAGATCTGGACTACGGCCTGCGGGCCCGGGAAGCCGGCCTTGAAATCTTTGTAGTCCCAGGAATCTGCGGGACCTGCGACCTCCACGAGAAGCCTGTTGTCTGGATGGACCCGGAACAATCTTTCCGGAAAAGGTGGGATAATTTTTTCAGTCCCGCCGGCAACAACCCGTTCGAATTCTTTCGTTTCAAGCGGCGCCATTTCGGGTTATTCCCGGCCTGCATCTCTTTCCTCACGAATTTCATCCATCTTCTGTTTCCTTCATTTTGGCTCAAAACAATTAAAACATGAATAATATGAAACGTATCCTAGTCACGGGAGGAGCCGGATTCATCGGTTCGAACCTGTGCGATCGCCTGATCCGGGAAGGTCACGACGTGATCTGTCTGGACAACTATTTCACAGGCCGGAAAGACAATATCCGCCACTTGATCGGCCACGACCACTTTGAGCTGGTCCGCCACGACGTGATTAACCCTTATATTGCAGAGGTGGATGAGATCTACAACCTTGCCTGCCCTGCGTCACCTCCGGCATACCAGTATGATGCCGTCAAGACCATCAAGACCTCCGTGTTGGGGGCCATCAACATGCTGGGACTTGCCAAGTATTGCAAGGCCAAGATCCTGCAGGCTTCCACCAGCGAAATTTACGGCGACCCCATCGTCCATCCCCAGGTCGAATCCTACTGGGGCAACGTCAATCCTATCGGCATACGCAGCTGCTATGACGAGGGAAAACGTTGTGCGGAGACCCTGTTCATGGATTACCACCGACAGAATGGCGTCCGGATCAAGATCATCCGGATCTTCAACACCTATGGCCCGAGGATGGACCCCAATGACGGGCGCGTAATCAGCAACTTTATCATGCAGGCGCTTCGGAATCAGGACATTACGATCTATGGAGACGGCAACCAAACCCGCAGTTTCCAGTATGTCGACGACTTGATCGAAGGGATGATCCGAATGATGAATACGCCCGACGACTTCACCGGTCCGGTCAACCTCGGTAATCCAGGAGAATTCTCGATGCTGGAGCTGGCCCGGAAAATCATCGACCTGACTGGATCCCGATCCAAGATCGTGTTCAAGCCCTTACCATCCGACGATCCCAGACAGAGACGTCCGGACATCAGCTGCGCCAAAGACAATCTGGCCGGTTGGACACCGAAAATCCAGTTGGAAGACGGTCTCAAGAAGACCATCGCATACTTTGAAACCTATCTTTGATAATCGATGAAAGCCCCCATCCTGTTTATCATCTTCAACCGACCGGAGACGGAAGCCGTTGTCTTCGAGCGCATCCGGGATTATCGTCCGGATCGGTTGTACATCGCCGCTGACGGTCCACGGGAGAACAAAGCCGGGGAGAAGGAACGGTGCGAAGAAGCACGCGCCATCACTCGCCAAATAGATTGGCCGTGCGAGGTCAAAACCTTGTTTCAGGAAAAAAACCTGGGATGCGGGCTTGGAGTGAGTACGGCCATCAGCTGGTTCTTTGATAACGAAGAGTATGGTTGCATCGTCGAAGACGACGTGCTTCCTTCCCTCGATTTTTTTGTATTCTGTGAAGAGGCTCTGCCCCGGTACAAGAACGACGGAGAGGTCATGCTGGTGTCATCCTTCGTTCCGAAATCCCACTTGGCCGAATCTTCCCGTTGCGGGTTCAGCCATTATGCCAATATCTGGGGATGGGCCTCCTGGCGGAGGGCCTGGGCCCATTTTGACCTCGAGATGAAAACGGCGCAGAGCGCACCGCTGAGCCGATGGATTCGGTTTTACGGCTTCTTCCTCGGCATCTATCTGCATTACTGCTGCCAGAAACTATACAAGAGTTTTCAGGACACTGGGATCTGGCATACCTGGGATTACCAATGGACCTTCACGCTTTTCCAGCAGAATGGCCTTTCCTTGGTCCCCTACGTCAATCTGACCCGCAACGTGGGTATCGGAGTCGGGGACGGGACCCATTATGCCCCAGATGCCAGCGATCCATTCAGCCATGCGCCTGTGGGTCGTCTGCTCCAGCCCTATACATTCCCGGCGGACATGAAAAGGGATCCCGTCATAGAAAGGTGGACGCACCGGCAAATCCTCCAGGCCCGGATCGCCGGGATCCAGACCCGTCTCAAACGCTGGTTCCGGCCCAAGCACGACCAGCGATGAACCGCGAACGAAGACATATACTCTTTATCGTGCCGCTGCCACCGCCCGTTCACGGATCGACGGTGGTCAGTCGACAGATTCGCGAAAGCGAGCGGATCAACGCGCTTTTCGACTGCGACTTCATCAACCTGTCCACATCGCGTTCAATACAAGAAATCGACAAGTTCCGGCCCCAAAAAATCCTTCGTTTCCTTGGGGCACTATGCAAGACCGGATGGAAACTCGCGACCCGGCGATACGACCTATGCTACCTTGCCATTACTTGTCACGGGAGAGGTTTCCTCAAAGATTTTCCGTTCGTGATTCTGTGTAAACTTTTTGGTCGTAAAGTCGTCCTTCACCAGCACAATAAAGGAATGGCACGGGATCTGGACCGGAGAGGGTATCGCAAATTGCTATCCCTTGCCTACAATAAATCCAAGGTAATCCTTCTTTCCAAGTATCTATATCCCGACATCGCCGGAATTGTGCCAGAGAGCCAGGTCCTGATCTGCCCGAACGGAATCCCGGATTGTACAGTAGCAAAGCGGACACGGGACCAGGGCCGAGTCGAACTGTTGTTCATTTCCAATCTCATTGAAAGCAAGGGAGTGCTGGATCTGATCGCAGCTTGCCGCGTGTTGATGAACGATGGCAAAGATTTCTACTGCCGCATCATCGGGAATGAATCCGTTGAGATCACCCGCACTACGCTCAAGGACCTCATCCGGAAAGAGGGGCTGGAGAAGTATGTCCATTACGAAGGAGCACGCTATGGGGACGAGAAAGAGCACGCGCTGCAAACGGCAGACTTATTCGTTTTCCCGACCTACGATGACTGTTTTCCTTTGTGTATCTTGGAAGCCATGCAACATGCGCTTCCTGTGATTACGACCGACGAAGGGGGAATCCCCGACATGGTCCAGGACGGAGTAAACGGCCTTATCTGCAATAAAAGGGACCCGGAATCCCTCTCCCGCGCCATCGCAGAACTAATGGACCAGCCTGAACGAAGATTAAACATGGGACAGAATGGGAGACGTGCGTATGAATCGTCGTTCACGCCAGAGCATTTTGAAAGGAAACTGATCGAATGTCTTGAAAAAAGTATGGAATGAATCGTCTGTTATTGTTATGGGGAGTCCTGGCAGGTCTGACGAGCAGTGACGGAGGTGTAATCACGATCCGAATTGACTCGCAGGAACGCTTTGCGTCCATCCCGCAGATCCTACAGTCCTGCTTGAATAGCCAGCCTCAGGAAATCACCTTCCAATTTGAGCCCGGCACATACTTTTTTGACGAACGCATACTGCGGCTGGACGGGATACAAGCCCCGGGAACAAGCATTCGGTTTATCGGGAACGGAGCCACGCTGACGGCCCGAGGTGAAGACTACGCGGACGGAAGCCCCCTCACTTCCACCTTAGATGCCGGGACCGGTATCCTCTCGGACGGAAACGACGTATTTGCCTGGAGTCCGGTCTTCCATGCGGACAGCCAGGTTCGGACGCAAGACAAGGATCGTCATCTTTTCCGTTTGAAATGCAAATCTTTGAGCCCAGCCTCGGTCGGCGATATTTCCCAGTGCTACATCCTGGTCACGCAATGGTATAAGAGCCGAATGATGAAGGTACATTCTATCGAAGAAGGAGCCGTCACCTTCTATGCGGAAGAGGGCGTCGAAGATCTCAATATGGACTTCGACTACGCCAGACGCTTCCCGCGATTCAAACTCCTGAATATGAAAGATGCGCCGATCTGCGTCCAGGACGGAGTCATTCGTCTCAAAGAAGGTGTCGATTCCATACACCTCTGTCAGGCCGGCCGACTGCTGACGGCCTACGGGGCCGCTTTCAAATCCATCTCCTTCCAAGACTTCCGCTTTGTAGGAAACCGGGACAACGTCTATGCTCTGATGGACTTCACGAACACTCAGACAGAAGGGATCACGATCACGGATTGCGAGTTCTGCGGCATCCATTCCAATCTGATCCAGGTTGCCTATTCGCCGGTCTTTACGTTCTCCGGCAATCATATTCACGATTGCTACCGAGGTGGCGTCAACTCTTTTGCTGCCCCCGGGACGCACATCAGTAATAATATCTTCCATCATGTCGGTCTGGCGATGACCAACGACTTCTGTATCGGGTGTGCCGGGGAAGATTATCTTGTCCGCGGCAATAAAATTTCAGATTTTGGATATGGCGGCATCGCTATCGGCATGCACTACCGACAAGAGAGGTCCTGCAAGATCACCGGAACTGTCGAATATAACGAACTCTGGTACACGTCATCCTATATGGATGCCTATCAAGATTATACGCTCATGGATTCCGGCGCCATCTATGTCTTCACGCAGAACGACAAGACGCACATCCGGAATAACTACATCCACGATTATATAGGGATGAAGGACAATCGAGGCATCTTCCTGGATGACGGTGCGTCCCATGTGACCGTTTCCGGCAACGTCATCCAGCGGACCCCTAATAGTTGGAGCATTGATTCGCGTCTGGTCCCGGAAGTCGTCACCATGCCAGGCAGTCAAGTCAAGGAAGCCAATGTCGGAGTATTGATCTTAGGCAATAAAGTAGATGGAAAGATCCGATTTGAAAAGAATCCACGTCAATAACTTACACATGGCCAGGTATTTCCATATCGACTACGAATTCTCGCGCGAACAGGCGCTGGAGCGCATCGACGCGCACTGCGATCGGAGCTTGCCCGCCAGAGCGGCTGCATACGTCTGCGTGGCGGATGGCAACGTGCTGGTCCAGGTCCACCGGGATCCGGCCTATCGCACCGTCGTGCAGGGCGCACTGTTCTCCATCTGTGACAGTTCCTGGGTTCCGCTCTATCTGAAACGCCTCTACGGCTTCCGGCCGGCGCAATACAGCGGCAGCGACATCTTCCGCGACATCACCGGCGCCCGCAAGTACCGGATGGCTTTTCTCGGCGCCTCGCAGGAAGTGCTGGACGCCCTGCGCGAACGCCTCGCCGAGATCGATCCGTCCATCAACGGCATGCTCTTCCAGGAACTCCCCTTCGCGGATGTCGACGGCTTCGACTACGAAGCCATTGCCGATGAAGTGAATGCTGCCGATCCCAACATCGTCTGGATAGCGCTCGGCGCACCGAAGCAGGAGTTTTTCGCCGCCCGGCTCGCTCCCCTGCTGCACCGGGGCGTCATCATTCCGGTGGGAGCGGTATTCAATTTCCGGGCGGGCCTGGGCATCCGGCGCGCGCCTCAGTGGATGGTCAGGATGCACCTGGAATTCCTGTACCGCATCTTCAGCGAACCGCGAAAGCAGCTGCGCCGCGTGGGAAAGATCCTACGCTACACGCCCGGGATCCTGGGTGAAGAACGGGCCCGGAAACGGACTACTCAAAAAGAAAACCGGAACCGGCCGGAAGGAAACGCGTAACGAGACGTCCGTCCGGCATGCCGACGCTGACTTCCGAATCGGTGGCCGCCGTCACGCGAAGTCCCCGTGCCTCAGGTACAATCGATTCTAAGCAGCCCGTGGATGAATACACCTGCGCTCCAGAGCCTTTGCCGCCGAGCACGAAGGCCGAGGCACAATCATTTTCCTTGCAGAAAGAAAGCGTCAGTTCCACGCCCTCCGGGCACAGGCAATACGGATGCCCCAGCACGCCCTGCACCTCGGAGGTCCGGACTCCCACCGTTAGGGGAATGCCCTGGGAATCAGAGCCAAACGCCGTTACCAGCGCCCAGCCGGTCTCGAACTGCCGCTGGACATAAACCTCCGGTGTATCGCCGATCTCCCCGGTTACTTCAACGCGCGCGCCCCGGATATGAGGCAATATCAGCGAAGCCTTGTCAAAAAGCCCCTTGACAACGGAACGCTCCTCCGGCGTCATCATCGACAGATCCCCCCAGATGCCATGGCCTGCGGTCAATGCCGTCGTGATGTTGTACGCCTGTGCGCCGGCTTCATCGTGGGGATAAACGGCGTATGTGAACAGTTCCTGCGGCATAAAGGACGCGTAGCGGTTGATCACCGCCCGTACACTCCGGGTCCGGTACGTCGAATAATCGTCATATTTCGACGAGCCGTTGTTGATGAAATAGTATTTACCCTCCTGCAGCACCTGTAGTCCGACCAGGCAGCGTTCCGGCTCCGTCAGGTCGATTTCCACCACCGTACCGGGACAATACTCGCGCAGTTCGCGCATCATGCGCGTCACATAGAACGGAAGCAGATAATTGTAGCGGTCCGCCCGTTCCCGCGGGGAATAGGACGCATCTCCATGGTACAGGTCCGGCAGCGTACTGGTCAGCAGGTTCATCGCGTCCCACTTGAAGAAACGGATGCCCTCGTCGCACAATGCTTTCAAGTCGGAGAGCAGGGCGTCATAACAAGGCCCCACCAGATCGTAAACGGGGTTTTTCCATTGGGCCAGCACCGCTTCGCCCGCCTGATCCCGGATGATCCACTCCGGATGGGCCAGCGTCCGTTCCGTCGTGAGGCCCGCTCCGGGCAGGGAGAGCCAGATGCCGGGGCGCAGTCCCAGTGAATCCATATAAGCGCACAGGGCCCGCAGGCCCGACGGGATCCGTTCGGGATTGCAGACCCAGTGACCGAAGGTCTCGTGCCAGCCGTCATCCAGCACGAAAGTCTGCACGCCGCACTCCGCGGCATAGCGCATCTCCTCGCGCAAGCGAGCTTCGTTCATCACGGGATAGAGCGTTTTCGTATGCCGCTGCAGGCCCCAGGTATTGTAATAGAAATCCGCTACGCGGGACTCCGGGTTCTCCGTGATCCGGGTCAGCAGATAGTCGGCGATGGCCTGGTTCTCATCCCCTTCGGGCGGCAGGATGCTGAGTGTGGACCAAACTGTCTCGTACCAGCTCCCGGAAGGAATCACCTCTCCGTCCAGGTAGCCGCCGTGCCGGATCCGGTCGCCCAGGACCAGTCGGCCGTCCGACTGAGAAACGAAAGTCGAGATGAACCACAGGTCATCGTCCGTCAGCGGCCGTACGTCTCCCTCGACTCCCTGGCTGCCATCGTTGCCGTCCACGGTCTGGACCGCGGCACCCGTTTTCTTCACGGACATTGCATCGGCATGGTCCTGGGAAGCGTGCTCGTAGGAAGTGACCAGTTTGAAGGAAGGCCCCGAGAGAATCAGGAAGGGGCCCTTGACTTCCCGGAGTTCGGGTCCCACGTCGAACAGGACGCTGTCAGGATGGAACATGTGGTGATCGGGGAAAGCCCGCCTGGGGCGGAAAGTGCCGATGCGCAGTTCCCTGGCCCGGACCGGACTCTCTTCCTCAAAGGAATAGCATGGAAACACCAGGTGATTGGCCTCGTCGCGGCAGGTCAAGCGAAAGACCTTTCCCGGGCTTGCAGACAGGCGCAGCCGCTCCCGGATGAAGGCGCCGTCGGGAAAGACTTCCCGGTCCCAGACCAGGGTCAGGCCCTTCAACGCGCCGCGGCCTCGGAAGGAGAAAGAGGTCACCACGCCCCCGTTGACCAGCGTCTGTCGGGACAATCCGGCATAATCCCAGACCGGATCGGCGGAGGTCACCACCCGGCCGTCGATGCACAGTTCGAACAGCATCGGCCCGCCCTCGGCGGACCATTCCGTGCCGGAACGCAGGTCTGTAAAGGAGGCACCCAGGAAGCGATGCCCGCGGAAAACAAGATCGGAACGGAATTCCCCGTTCCCCACCGACAGGTTTCTGGCAGGAAGCGGGACGACGGCGATGAAAGCCGTCAGCAGGAGCAGGAAGGTCTTTTTCATAAAACGAAAAGGGGCCGGCCCATCGGCCGACCCCATAAAGATAAGAAAAATTCCAATTAGAAGAGGAATGCCAGACCGGCATAGAGCCGGTTGCGGTTCAGCTGGGAAGAAGCTTCGCTGCCGTCGTGGTTCTTCGGGAACTTGTTGAACATGCCAAGGTCATAGCCGACCTGCAGGCGAATCTTGTTCATCAGGTCCAGACCGGCACCGCCACCGACCAGGACGTCGAAGCGGTTGTAATTCTCGGACTTGTAGACGTCATAGCTCAGGGAATTGACATTCACCTTGCCCGCCAGGGCATAGCTGAAGGTCGGGCCTGCGAAAGCGAACAGACGGATACCGTCCGCCAGGGGGAATCCGGCATTGATATGCACGGGAACATTGACATACTGCTCGGTGAATTCACCACTGATGACACCGAGGGAGTAGTCCTTGGACATCAGATATTCGAAATTCGCACCCGCGGAAAGGCCAAAGTAATCACCCACAGGGACATTGTACTCGAGACCGGCATAGAAACCGTTGGTAGGCATGGAATAAGAAGTGCTGCTTGACTTCAGCGTCTGCTTCGAATTGACATAACCGGCGCCGACAGCAAGCTGAGCATAAGCGCTCGTACCCAGCAGCATCAGGGCTGCCGCAAAGATGGAACAAAGAATTTTCTTCATTTTAATTTGTTTTGGTTTGTACAAATATAGCTTTTTTGGCGAAAAAACGCACAAAATTCGCTATTTTCGTAGAGTTGGGCTGCAACAAATATACCAATTCGGTCCAAAATAGAAAAAACCGGAATCATGAAACGAACGAGTTTGCTGTCTTTCCTCCTTTCCTTCATGTTGGGCATCGCCGGCATCGGAAGCGCTTTCGCCCGGGACATTCCTGCCCAGTATCACAAAGGCTGGCCCTCCCGCACCGGAGACATTGACATCCGAAAGGGATTCGCCGACCCTCCTAAAGGCTACGGCAACGTCCCCTTCTACTGGTGGACGGGGGATCCGCTGGACCTGGAGCGGCTGACGGAACAACTTGAAATCCTGTCAGATGCCTCGACCGACGGGCTCTGCGTCAGCTACAACCACACGGACTACCGGGTGGACAGCCTCCTCAACGCCCAGGGGCACGGTCCCTGCGGCCGGGTGAGCGCCGGGGAGCCCAGGGTCCTGTCTCCGGAATGGAGGAAGATTTGGAACGAATATTCCAAACGCTGCGCCCGGAAAGGCATCGGCCTCGGCATGGACGACTATGTCATCGGCTGGCCCAAAAACGGCGAGATCGTGGACAGCATCCGCTTCAGCAAAGAAATGCGCGACTATCCCGGGCATCTGGAGCGAAAGCTCTTCCTTCGCGGAGAAACCCTGCACAAGTCTGAAATGGAAGACCTGCACGTGCTGAGCCTGCGCAACAGTCCAGACAGCCTGGGCGTCGAAATATTTTATACAACCCCGGCCCCGGAACTGCATCCGGATTTCGGCCGGCGGATGGTAGCACAGTATCTCCAACCCTTCGAGGACGGCATGGACGCCGAGGCCCGCGAAGGCATGAACTATTTCTTCCAGGACGAACTGATGTATTACCTGGACATCCGTTCCTGGTGCGAGGGGATGGATTCGATCTTCCTCGCCCGGAAGGGTTATGACATCCTCCCCCATCTGGACGCCCTTTTCGCCACGAAAGACAGCGAAATCGACGAAGAAGCGGCCCGGGTGCGCCTGGACTACGCCGAAGTCGTCACCCAGCTCGCCGAAGAGCGCTATTTCAAGCCCATCTTCGACTGGAATGCGGACCGCGGCCTGATCTACGGCTGCGACAACATGGGCCGCGGCCTGCGCCCCCTGCAGTACCTGGATTATTTCCGCACCGTGAGCTGGTTCACCGCCCCGGGCAACGACGCCCCCTCGCGCGGCAGCAGTTTCCGCCAGACCAAGGTGTCCAGCAGCATCGCGCATCTCTATGAGCGCCCGCGGACCTGGCTGGAAGCCTTCCACAGCATGGGTTGGGACGCCAACGGCGGCGTGCTCACGCGCCAGCTGGACCACCACCTGATCGCCGGCGGCAACCTGCTCTGCATGCACGGGCTCTATTATTCGACCCACGGCGGCTGGTGGGAATGGGCCCCGCCCTGTTTCCATTTCCGCATGCCCTATTGGCCGCACATGAAACACTGGCTGAAGTACGCGGAGCGCATGAGTTTCGTCCTCAGCCAGGGCGTGCATGTCTGCGACATCGCCATCCTCTATCCCACAGAAACGATGCAGGCCTATCCGGAAGCCAAGGCGGACCTGATATTCAATGTAGCGATGGCCCTCAGCGAGCATGGCCTGGACTATGATTTCATCGACTTCCAGTCCCTGCAGAAAGCGGTCGTGCACAAGAAAGCCCTGGAAGTGGCCGACGAGCGTTACCAGGTCCTGATCCTGGCCGGGACGCGCGCCCTGCACGCCGAAACGCTTGCCAGGATCCAGGAGTTCATCCGGAGCGGCGGCATCGTCCTGACCGTCGACTGTGCCATGCCAGGGATTGATGCGACGGCCCGTTTCAAGGCAGACCAGACCGATGCCCTCGTCCGGGATATCCGGATGCGGATCACGCCCGACTTCGTCACATCTTCCGGACGCGGCAAAGTCCTTCACCGCCGGGTCGGAAAACAGGATGTCTACATGGTGATGGATGTCGTTTCCGGAGAAGAAATGACCTTCCGCGCCAAGGGAAAGGCCGAACGCTGGGATGCCATGCACGGGACCATCACGCCCCTCGATGTCGTCAGCAGCCGGGACGGACGCACCACGGTGAAATATGACGGACCGACCGGCAATTCAATGCTGCTGGTCTTCTCCCCCGGTCTTGCCCGCACCAGCGACAAGCTCACGGACATGTCCGCCTTTGCACAGCGGCAGGAGGTCAGTCTTCAAGGAGAATGGGACATCGACATCATACCGACGATGGACAACCGCTGGGGCGATTTCCGCCTGCCGGCGAGCGAAGGTTGCATCGGCGTGGAAGCCCGTGCCTTCGAATGTCTTCCCATGGGAACGATGAGCAGCCCCGTTGAAGCCGTTTATGGATATGCACCCTATATGCGTACTGCCAATGTGCCTGCCGATATGGATCTGGACGCCCTGCTGGAAATCATCGGCCCGACGTACAACTGGTCCGACGGCTACTATTTCTCCTGGCAGTATGGCGTCTTCAACAGTCCGGGCAGCCAGGGCTGGCACGGCCTCAAGTCGAAAGTCGACGACCGTTTCCTCATCCTGGACCAGGGCGGGCACCAACTCTTCGCCGCAGAGCTGGATGTCCCGGCTGACGGACGGTATACGCTCTTCCGCCTGGGCGTTGAACCCTATCGCATCCTGATTGACGGACAGACCGTCACGGAACCTACCCTCACGCTGACGAAAGGCATCCATAGCATGGTCCTCGCCTACAAAGATACGCGGAAGATGGACTACAGTCTCAAGAAACTGGTATCCTCCACGATCGACAAGCGTGACCGGAGCATGGTATTGCTCTATCCGGAAGGCACGCCGCTGCCCAGGGAACGCGGAATGTATGACACCATCGTCGCTTCCCGCTGGTACGGAACGCCCTTCGTCCCGTTTGTCATCAAGGACTCCGGATCGGATTGCTTCGCCGAGTTCAAGACAGCGCCAGGCACGGTTGCGATGGCATTCGAGACGGCAGGACCCATTCTCGATATCAGCGTGGACGGTACGGCCGTTCCTTTCCGCCAGACCGGCGAAGGCATGGCAAGCGACGGACATCCCGTTCTTCGCTATGTCGCAGACCATTTGCCAGCGAACCCCGGTGTCGCGAATGTCGTCGTCTGGCATCAAGCCGTACCAGACCATCCGGGCGCCGCATTCTTTACGGAACCGGTAAAACTGACTTGCAAGGGCGGAAGACTCGTCCCGGGAGACTGGACCCGGGCAGGGGCCCTGCGCTTCTTCTCAGGCGGTATCCGCTACGGCAAAGACATCCGCATCCGGGACAAAGGGAAACGACTGTGGCTGGACCTGGGAGAAGTAGACGCAACTTGTGAAGTAGCCGTCAACGGGAAGAAGGTGGATGTACTGCTGGCTTCACCCTACAGGTTGGACATTACGAAATACGCACACCGCGGCAGGAATCACATCGAAGTGCTGGTCTACAGTTCCCTCTCCAACCATTACCAGACCATCCCCTCCCCCTACCAGGGGACGCCGCACGCAGGCCTGATCGGTCCGGTCAAGCTGATCGTGGAGGAATAGAAACAAGGCTTAGCGCCCGGCGTACATCGTCTCGTAGTACTTCTGGTAGTCGCCGGAAGTGACGTTGTCCAGCCAGTCCTGGTGGTCCAGGTACCAGCGGACAGTCTTCTCGATGCCTTCCTCGAACTGCAGGGACGGCTCCCAGCCGAGTTCCTTCTGCAGTTTGGTCGAGTCGATGGCATAGCGCAGGTCGTGGCCGGCGCGGTCGGTGACGAAGGTGATCAGATCGTCGTCCGCCCCCTCGGGACGGCCGAGCAGGCGGTCCACCGTGGCAATCAGCACGCGGATCAGGTCGATGTTCTTCCACTCGTTGAAGCCACCGATGTTGTAGGTGTCTCCGTCCTGGCCTTCGTGGAAGATCAGATCGATCGCACGGGCATGGTCCTCGACATAGAGCCAGTCGCGCACGTTCTCTCCCTTGCCGTAAACCGGCAGGGGCTTGCGGTGGCGGATATTGTTGATAAACAGCGGGATCAGCTTCTCAGGGAACTGGTAGGGACCGTAGTTGTTGGAACAGTTGGTCACGACCACGGGCAACCCGTAGGTATCGTGGAAGGCACGCACAAAATGGTCCGAAGAGGCCTTGGCGGCGCTGTACGGGCTGTGCGGCTGATACTTCATGTCTTCCGTGAAGAAACGCTCACCGTATGCCAGGTGGCGCTTGCCGGAAGAGGCTTTCGTCGTGAAGGGAGGCTCGACGCCCTCCGGGCAGGTCATCTCCAGGGCCCCGTAGACCTCATCGGTCGAAATGTGATAGAAACGCTTCCCTTCATATTTCTCCGGAAGGGACTCCCAGTACAGGCGGGCAGCCTGCAGGAGGGAAAGCGTGCCCAGGACATTGGTCCTGGCGAAGGTGAAGGGATCCTTGATGCTGCGGTCCACGTGACTCTCGGCGGCGAGGTGGATGATGCCGTCCACCTGTTCCTGCTGCATCAGGGCATAGACCGCATCGAAATCGCAGATATCCATCTTCACGAAACGATAATTCGGTTTCTCCTCGACGTCCTTGAGATTGGCCAGGTTGCCGGCATAGGTCAAGGCATCCAGACAAATGATCTTGTAATCCGGATATTTGTTGGCAAAGAGGCGTACGACATGGCTTCCGATGAAGCCAGCGCCGCCGGTGATGATGATACTGCGTTTGTAGTCCATATCAAAAACGGTCATTCAAATAGTCAAAATCAAGATGGTCCAGTGAGATCTTCTCCCGGATCCGGTCTTTTTCCGAGAGGATGGCTTCCTCACGGGGAATGCGCCAGTCGATACCGAGCGCCTCGTCGAAAAGCTGGATGCCCGCATCCGCTTCCGGATGATAGAATTCGTCACATTTGTACTGGAACACGGCCTCCTCCGACAGGACTGCGAAACCGTGGGCGAAACCCTTGGGGATGAACATCTGGCGGTGATTCTCCTCCGTCAGCTCGACGGCGACATGCTGGAGGAAAGTCGGAGAACCGCGGCGGATATCCACCGCCACGTCCAGGACGGCACCCCGCACGCAACGCACCAGCTTGCTCTGGGAAAAAGGCGGTTTCTGATAGTGCAGGCCCCGAACCACGCCGTAACAGGACTTGCTTTCGTTGTCCTGGACGAAACGGACCGGTCCGACCAGTTCGTCGAACACCCTCTGGGACCAACTCTCCAGGAAATAGCCCCGTGCGTCCCCGAACACCCTGGGCTCGAGGATGACGACTCCTTCCAGCGGCGTTTTGATCACTTCCATCACTCCAGATTGTCTAAACCCGTCTGCCGGCATTCGTCGATCACCTTGAGCAGGTACTGGCCGTACTGGTTCTTCAGCATCGGTGCCGCCAGCTCCCGCATCCGATCTTCACTGATCCATCCCTTGCGATACGCAATCCCTTCCAGGCAGGCGATCTTCAGGCCCTGGCGTTTCTCGATCACTTCGACGAAGGTGGAAGCCTCGGAAAGAGAGTCATGCGTGCCCGTATCCAGCCAGGCGAAGCCCCGGCCGAGCGTCTGCACCTTCAGTTCGCCGTCGGCGAGGAAACGCTGGTTGACCGTCGTGATCTCCAGTTCGCCGCGGGCGGATGGCTTGATGTGCTTGGCGACGTCGACCACCTTGTTGGGATAGAAGTAAAGGCCCACGACGGCATAGTTCGACTTCGGGTTGGCTGGTTTCTCCTCGATGCTGAGGCAGTTGCCCTCCCTGTCAAACTCGGCGACGCCGTAGCGTTGGGGGTCGTTGACCCAGTAGCCGAAAACGGTCGCCTTGCCATCCTCCTCCGCGGTGCGCACCGCCTCCCGGAGCATGGGCACGAAGCCGGCGCCGTGGAAGATGTTGTCGCCCAGCACCAGGCAGGCGCTGTCGTCTCCGATGAATTCATCTCCGATGATGAACGCCTGTGCCAGACCGTCGGGAGAGGGTTGTTCCGCATAGCTGAACGACACGCCGTAGTCGCTTCCGTCGCCCAGCAGCCGCTTGAAGGCGGGCAGGTCCTGGGGCGTGGAAATGATCAGGATGTCCCGGATGCCGGCCAGCATCAGGGTCGAGATCGGATAATAGACCATCGGCTTGTCGAAAATCGGCAGCAGCTGTTTGCTGACGCCTTTGGTAATCGGATAGAGGCGGGTGCCGGAACCGCCCGCGAGAACGATGCCTTTCATGTCAGGAGAGTCTTTTGATGCATTTTTCCAGGGAATCCAGCCAGTACGGGATCTCCACGCCGAACGTTTCCTTGACCTTGGTCTTGTCCAGCACGGAATAGTGTGGACGCGCCGCCTTGGACGGGAATTCGTCGCTGTGGCAGGGACGGATGTCGCAGGCACCGTGGCCGGCGATCCGGGCGATCGCCCGGGCGAAATCGTACCAGGAGATGACTCCCTCGTTCGTATAATGATAGACGCCGGTGCGGTCCAGCCGGCCGTCGGCGATCACTTTCAGGATCAGGGCCGCCAGATCTGCGGCGTAGGTGGGCGTCCCCACCTGGTCGAAGACGCACTTCATCTCCGGCTTCTCGGCCGTCAGGCGGAGCACCGTCTTGACGAAATTCTTCCCATACGGGGAATAGAGCCACGCCGTCCGGAAGATAAGGTACTTGCAACCGGAGGCCCGGACGGCATCCTCGCCCTGAAGCTTGGTGCTGCCGTATACGCCCAGGGGATGCGGCTCGTCCTCCTCCCGGTAAGGAATGGAAGCATCACCGTGGAAGACATAGTCCGTGGAGATGTGGATCAGCGTCGCGCCGGTCTCCCGGGCGACCGTGGCCAGGTTGCCGGGTGCGACGTGGTTCAGCAGGTCCGCGAAACCGATGTCGTCCTCCGCCTTCGCCACGTCCGTGTAAGCCGCGCAATTGACGATGACATCCACCGCCTCGGAGCGGCAGACGATACGGATGGCATCCAGGTTGGTGATGTCCAGATAGACCGTTTCCCGGCCGGGAACGGCGTTCACGTCGGAAAAGATGAAACGATGGCCCATCCCCTCCGACAGATTCCGGATCTCCGTGCCGAGTTGCCCGTTGGCGCCTGTGACGAGTATATTCATTTCCCTAGGGTTCAAACACACAAATTTAACAAAAATATGCTTAATTTTGCATAAGTATGGATACGCAGACGCAAAAACCGACGATTTATCTCTACACGGACGGAGCCGCGAGCGGCAATCCCGGTCCCGGCGGCTATGGCGTCGTGCTGACCTGCGCCGGTCTGCGCAAGGAAATGTCGGGCGGATTCGCCCTCACCACCAACAACCGGATGGAACTGCTGGCCGTGATCAAGGGTCTGGAAGCGATACGCTGGGACCAGGCCCGGGTGGAGGTCTGGAGCGACTCGACCTACGTCGTGAAGGCCGTTACTGAAGGCTGGCTGGACAAATGGCTCGCCACGGGCTTCAAGAAGAAGAAAAACGCCGATCTCTGGCTGCGCTTCAATCCCCTGTACCGGCGCCACGAGGTAACCTTCCACTGGTTGAAGGGTCACGCCGGCCATCCGGAAAACGAACGCTGCGACCAACTGGCGGTGGCGGCCTACAAGCAGCCGGACCTGCCTCCCGACAGCGGCTACCGGCAGGAAGAAACGGAAAACTCCTTATTCGAACAATGATATGGCAAATGAAAGAAAACCCATCGTAGGCATCACGCAGGGTGACGGCAACGGCATCGGTTACGAGGTGATCATCAAGGCGCTCTCCGATCCCCGTATCCTCGAGGCGTTCACGCCCGTCATCTACGGATCCTCCAAAATATTCGGCTTCTACAAGAAGCTGATCCACGAGATAGACCAGTTGGACACCAACGTGATCCGTTCCGCCAGGGAGGCGCATCCCAGACGGATCAACATCGTCAACTGCCTGCCGGACAACGTGTTCGTCGAGCCCGGCCAGCCGACGCCCGAGTCGGCGAAAGCCGCGATGACTTCCCTCGAATGGGCGGTCCGCGACATCAAGGACGGCAACATCGACGTCCTGGTCACCGCTCCCTTCAACAAGAAGGCGATGTCCCGGGAGGGATTCGGCTATGCCGGCCACACCGAGTATCTTCAGAACGCGTTCGGCGTCAAGGACATCACGATGCTGATGGTCAGCGATGCGCTCAAGGTGGGTGTCGTGACGGGCCATATCCCGCTGAAGGACGTCGCTTCCAGCATCACGGAAGAAAAGATCCTCAGCAAGCTGCGCCTGATGAAGGCTTCCCTGGAGCGGGATTTCGGCATCGACAACCCGAAGATCGCGGTCCTGAGTCTCAACCCCCACAGCGGCGACGGCGGCCTGTTGGGCGACGAGGAGGAGAAGGTCATCATTCCGGCCATTCAAAAAGCTCAGGACGAAGGCATCCTGGCCTACGGTCCCTTCTCTCCCGACGGTTATTTCGGCGTCCGGGAATACAGTCTATTCGATGCGACGCTGGCGATGTACCACGACCAGGGCCTGGAGCCGTTCAAGGCCATTTCCTTCGAGGATGGAGTGAATTTCACGGCAGGACTTCCGATCGTCCGCACGTCTCCGGACCACGGCACGGCATACGCGATGGCCGGACGTGACGAGGCGGATCCCAGTTCGATGCGTTCATCCATTTACCGGGCCATCGACATTTTCCGTAACCGCAAGGCGTACGATGCGTTGCAGGCGGGGAAGATGCGGCCGCGGGAGGGCGACGAGCCCAAGCCCGAGCGCCGCACCGGCCGCCCCCAGATCGCCTAGACGTTCATCAACGCCAGGTGGCCCTGAAGTTTTGGCTGCATTCCCCGTAGGGTTCTTTCCTGCAGCCAAAACTTCAGGGCCACCTGGCGTCCAGGCACTAGCGCCCGAGTATATCGCGGACCGCAGGATCGAGGCGGTCGTATTCGTAGCCGCGCTGGAGGCCGAATTTCAGGAGCTTCAGCCGTAGTTCCGGATCGCCCTTCAGGGTGCGTGCCTTGGCCTCCAGGACCGCCCGCATCCGCTCGCCCGCCTTGTCCGCATCGACGGCGGCAAGCGCCTCGTCGATCGTAGCGGCAGCAATCCCCTTCCCCCGCAACTGGAAACGGATCTTCACCGGCCCCCAGCCGTCCAGGCCCGCCTTGTCTCGCGCAAACGCCGTCGCATAGCGCAGGTCATCCACGAATTTGTCCTTCACCAGCAACGCCACCATTTCCGCGGCCCCGTCTTCATCCCCGTCCAGCCCCTTCAGCGCCTTCTTGTACATGTCAGCGCTGCAATACTCCTTCCGGGCGCAGAGCGTCTGCAGCGAAGAAAGCAGTTTGTCGTCCTTAGAAATCATAGCCGAAACTGACGTATGCGCCCACCTTCTTGCTCAAGTCGTTCCAACGGACATCCAGTCGCAGCGGGCCCGCGATGGTCTTGTAACCCAGTTCGAAACAACCGCCCAGGACCAGCTTGTTCTGGATGTCGAGGAAACCGCCGAGGGTATCCTCCGCCTTGAAAGCGCCCGCCTGGAAGGTCGTGAAGAGATTCCGTCCGAAACGCAGGCGCAGCGCCGCGTCCGCCGTTGCGAGATAATTGTCCACCAGCATCATGCCGCCGAAGCCGCAGAACGGGATCTGCTGATCGATGTAGCGCCCCGCCATCGTACCGCCGATGAAATTCTTGAGCGGCAGGTTGGTCATGTCATCGTTGTCGCCGTTCAGCACGGCGCGGGCGTTGACGCCGAACAGCAGGGAGATATGGCGGCCGAACGGGAGAGCAGTGCGGAAGCGCACGGACGCAAGGTGCTCGTCGGCAAAGCCGATCTTCATGTCCTTGGCGAACACCCACTCGTAATTCGCATTGAAATCAATGCCCCGCATCGTGAAATAGGAATCGTCCAGCGTATATATGCGACCATTGGCGAAAGCGGAAGTATAATTGCCTCCCATGGACGAAAGCACATCGGAAGACGCCGCCACGTTCTGGTTGGAAAGCCAGTCCGTCGCCCGGATGAACTTGTTGCGGCCGCCCACATTGAAGTCCAGATGCCTCCAGTGCATATTGGAGAAATACACTTCTTCCTGATGGCTCCAATACTTGAGGCGGAACAGGGCCTCATCCGTCGTGACATCCGCCGTGTAGCCGCTGATCTTGGCGTCAAAGTTCAGCGTCGGCGTCCGGAGTCCGTCGAAGGAAAGATGGGCCTGGGCATACTTGTTCATGCCCAGCTTGCCGGTCAGGTCGAACTTGACTCCCGCGATCTGATGGGCCCCCAGGCCGACGTTGACGATGGCATCCACCAGCGTCTCATTGTCCGCGCGGAAGCCGAAGCCGAACTGGTGGATCGGCCGCTTCTGGCACAGGAACACGAGCCGGTAGGGCTGTTCGCTGCCCAGCAGGCGGTAGGTGACGGACTCGAAGGAGCCGGTGGCGAAGATCATGGCGACCGCTTTGTCGATCTGCGTCCGGTTGATATAATCTCCAGCCTTGAATTTCAGTTTCTTGGACAGCCAGCGCGAATCCCGGTCGGCCATCCCTTCAAACTCGATGCTGGCGATCTGCAGGGGCGTGCGGCCGATGTCGTCGGCCGGGCGGGCCCGCAGGGTCTTCGACGCATCCGGCATCATCGCCTTCAGGGACCTGATCGCGTCGGCCTGACGGACGGCGGCGTCATATCCGCGGCCCACGATGGTCTTGACGCTCTTCGTATCGAAGCTGAGCATGTTGTACTCACGCAGATGCGGCTTGATGAACACGTCCACATTGTCCACATTCTTGGAGAAGGCCTCGCGGCCCAGCATGTCGATGAAAGTCCAGAGGATGTCCGCGATGTTGTTGATCTCCTCGTAGGTCATATCCTTGTCGGACAAATCCACGCCGATCACATAGTCCGCCCCCATCTCCCGGGCGATATCGGTCGGAAAATTGTTGCGCGTACCGCCGTCCACCAGCACCATGCCGTGGGTGCGGACCGGGTCGAAGAGGCCGGGGATGGACATCGTGGAACGCAGGGCCTCGTTGATGGAGCCGGAAGTCCAGTTCTTCGCCTTGCAGCTGACCAGGTCGGACGCCACGCAACAGAACGGGATGGGGAAATCCAGGAAACTGACCGAATCCTGGTAACCGGCAGAAATAGAGCTGAAGATATTGTTGACATTCAGGCCGTTGATGTATCCGGCCGGCAGACTGCGCGCGATGTTGTTGATCGGGAGCTCCATCCCGGTCGTCGGATCCTGGACCATGCCGCTGCGCTCGAGCTGGGCGGCAGCCCTTCCCCTTTTCCCTTTTTTCCTGGCGGCCTGCTCTTCCGGCGTCTGTCCGATCATGGCGCGGAAGACGTCTTCCGAATAATGGAAAGGCACGGAGAGCATGTATTTCTCCTTGTACATCTTGGTCGCGTAAGAAATGTAATCCTGCGGGACCTTGTCGCTGAGGGCCAGGTTCCAGTCCATCGTCGTGACCAGGGAATCCAGATAAGGGACATCGTAGCCCAACGCATACAGGCCGCCGATCAGGCCGCCCATGCTGGTCCCCACGACCACGTCGACAGGGATCTGCTGCTCCTCCAGGTAGCGGAGCACGCCCACGTGCGCAGCACCCTTCGCTCCGCCGCCGCTGAGCACCAGGGCCACCGTGGGTCTATGCTCGGTCCGGCGGATCCGGTCCATTTTCTTCCTTACCTGCTCGAATGCGACGGCATCCCCTTCGGGATCCACGCTGGCCGTGGAGAGTTGCGCGCCGGCGCTCAAAGGCAGCAGAGCCAGGACGGCAGCCGCCACCCATTTCAAAGCCTTCCTATTCATCGTTCGCTTCATTTTGGTGTTTTCCGGCCAGCAGGCCGCAGGCCGCCAGGATATCCTCGCCCCGCGAGGAACGGATGGTGGTGGTCACTCCATGGGCCGACAGGCGGTCCCGGAAACGCTCCATCACCAGGTCTGGCGACGTCTCAAAAGGGAAATCCGGAATCTTGTGGAACCGGATGAGGTTGACCCGGCACTCCAGGCCGGAGAAGAGGCGCACGAGCGCGTCTGCATGGCGTTTGTCATCGTTGAAGCCCGCAAACATCGTATATTCGAAACTCACGCGGCGCTGCCCCGTGAAGTCATATTGCCTGATCAGTTCCACGACGTCGCGCAGGGGCCAGGCCTTCTGCACGGGCATCATCGACGCCCGCTCGTCGGGGAAGGGATTGTGGACGCTGACCGCCAGGTGGCACTTGCATTCGTCCAGATAACGGCGCAGGTTCGGCAGCACGCCGATGGTCGAAAGCGTGATGCGTTTCGGACTCCAGCCGAAACCCCAGTCCGCGGTCAGCACTTCAATGGCGCGCATGACGGCGTCAAAGTTGTCCAGGGGCTCCCCCATTCCCATGAAGACCGCATTGGTCAATTCCTGGCTCTCGGGGATGGCGACGAACTGATTGAGGATCTGCGCGGCGGACAGGTTGCCGTGGAAACCCTGGCGTCCCGTCATGCAGAAACGGCAGCCCATCTTGCAGCCGGCCTGGGAGGATACGCACAGGGTCTTGCGCTCCGCGTCCGGGATCACGACCGCCTCGACGGCGGAATCCTCCATTCCCCCCGGGGTCGGGCAGGACACGGGGAGAAGATATTTTCGCGTCCCGTCCACGGACTCGGCAAAACCCGCGGGCTTTGTCACGCCGGGGTCGTACAATTCTTTCAGGCGTTCGCGCCCGGCCTTGGAAAGATTGGTCATCTCGTCGAAAGACGCCACCCGGTGGACATACAGCCACTGGGCGATCTGCTTGCCCGCAAAAGCAGGAAGTCCGGCCGCCAGGGCGCATTCCTTGAGCTCCGAGGGAGTTTTTCCGAGAAGGCAGTCTTTCATACCACAAAAATAATGAAAAATAATGCAAGATTGCAGCGTTTTTGATTATCTTTGCTTACCTGCGCCGGATGTGCGGCGCAGGGCACGAAACTTATAAACAAAAACATTATGGCTAAAGAAGTTGAAGGACAGGCCTCCGATATCAATGCCGCCAAACTGAAGGCATTGCAGGCCACGATCGACAAGATTGAGAAAGATTACGGGAAAGGGACGATCATGAAGTTGGGAGATCAGCCACAATGGGATGTGCAAGTCATTCCGAGCGGCTCCGTGGCGCTTGACCACGCCCTCGGCATCGGCGGTTATCCCCGGGGAAGGATCATCGAGATCTACGGCCCCGAGTCCAGCGGTAAGACGACCCTGGCGATCCACGCGATCGCCCAGGCCCAGAAACAAGGCGGCATCGCCGCGATGATCGACGCGGAGCACGCGTTCGACCGTACCTACGCCAAGGCCCTTGGCGTCAACCTCGAGACCCTGCTGATCTCGCAGCCGGACAACGGCGAGCAAGCCCTCGAGATCGCCGACAACCTGATCCGCTCCGGCGCGATCGACATCGTCGTCATCGACTCTGTCGCGGCCCTCACCCCGAAGGCCGAGATCGAGGGCGAGATGGGCGACAACAAGGTCGGTCTCCAGGCGCGTCTGATGAGCCAGGCGCTCCGCAAGCTGACCGCCAACATCGCCAAGACCAACACCTGCTGCATCTTCATCAACCAGCTGCGCGAGAAGATCGGCATCATGTTCGGCAATCCCGAGACTACCACGGGCGGCAATGCACTCAAGTTCTATGCTTCCGTTCGCATCGACGTTCGCCGCACCACCCAGATCAAGGACGGCGAGGAAGCACTCGGCAACCGCACCCGCGTCAAGGTCGTCAAGAACAAGATGGCCCCACCGTTCAAGAAGGCGGAGTTCGACATCGTCTTCGGCGAAGGCATTTCCCACACCGGGGAAATCATCGACCTCGGCGTCGAGTACGACATCATCAAGAAGAGCGGCAGCTGGTTCAGCTACAACGGCGAAAAGCTCGCCCAGGGCCGCGAGGCGGTCAAGCAGCTCCTGAGGGACAACCCCGAGCTCTGCGATGAGATCGAGGCTCAGATCCGGGCCGCATTGGCCAACATAAAAGACTGACAATGAGCAAAATCATCCTCACAGGCGACCGGCCCACCGGTCGCCTTCATATCGGACATTATGTCGGGTCCCTGCGCCGCAGGGTGGAACTCCAGGAGAGCGGCCTTTTCGACAGAATTTTCATCATGATCGCCGACGCACAGGCGCTGACGGACAATGCGGACAACCCGGAGAAAGTCCGGCAGAACATTATCGAGGTGGCCCTCGACTACCTGTCCTGCGGGCTGGATCCCGAAAAGTCGGTGCTGTTCATCCAGTCGCAGGTCAGCGAACTGACGGAGCTGACCTTCTTCTACATGAACCTCGTGACGGTCCAGCGCCTCCAGCGCAATCCCACCGTCAAGGCGGAGCTCCAGTGGAGGGGCTTTTCGGAGAGCGCGGACGGGGCCGACAACAAGGCCGGCACCCCCGTCGGATTCTTCTGCTACCCGATCAGCCAGGCGGCGGACATCACCGCTTTCAAGGCGACGACAGTCCCGGTCGGCGAGGACCAGGAGCCGATGATCGAGCAGACGCGCGAAATCGTCCGGAAGTTCAACGCCACCTACGGCGAGACCCTCGTCGAGCCGGAGATCATGCTGCCCGACAACGCCGCCTGCCTGCGCCTGCCCGGCACCGACGGCAAGGCCAAGATGTCGAAGTCCCTGGGCAACTGCATCTACCTGTCCGACAGCGAGGAAGAGCTCCGCACGAAGGTCCGGGGCATGTACACCGACCCCACGCACCTGCAGGTCTCCGATCCCGGCCACGTGGAGGGCAATCCGGTATTCACCTATCTGGACGCCTTCTGCAGGCCGGAGCATTTCGAAAAGTTCGGCGACTGCTTCCACGGCAAGAAAGTCAGTTTCGACTTCCACTCCCTGGACGAGGTCAAGGCGCAGTACCGCGCCGGCGGCCTGGGAGACATGATGGTCAAGAACTTCCTCTTCGAAGTCCTCAACGACACCCTCTCCCCCATCCGCGCCCGCCGCAAGGAGCTGGAAAAGAACCTGCCGTACGTCTACGAGGTACTGCGCAAGGGCAGCGAAATCGCGCGCTCGGTCGCCGCGGAAACCCTGGCCGACGTCAAGCGCGCGATGCGGATCAACTACTTCGACGAGGGCGTTCTCGAAGCCCTCATCGAAGAGCAGCAAAAGAAATATCAGTAAGCGTAGGGATCGAAGACCTTGCCGCCGGCAAGGATCTCCTGCTTCTTCTCGTCGAAGGTGACCTTTTCGCCGCTGCGTACGGCGGCATTGGTCATCATCGTCGCGATGGAATGGTTGTAACCCGCCAGCACCGGCGCGTTCGTCTCCTTGCGGCTGCGCACGCACTCCATCCAGTTGCGCATGTGCAGGCTCGTCATCGGGTCGCCGCCCGTGTTGGCCGCCGTCTCCACCCGGATCGAAGGCAGCTTGAAGGTGTCCAGCAGATTGGCCTCCAGGCCCATCGCCTTCGCATCCTTCTCCTTCATGCCACCGGCGGAAGTCACCTCGTTGGTGTCGAGGTTCAGGGTGCCGCCGTTGGAGAAATACAACTCCTTGACGCCGCCCGCCGAGTTGGTAAAGCGGGAGGTGTACTGCACCTGGAATCCCTCGTCGCTCCCTTCCGGGCCGTAATCCATCACGGCCGTCAGGGTGTCATAGTTGCGGCGCCCGTCCTTCCAGAGATAGATGCCGCCGTTGGCGGCGACGCTGCGCGGATGGCTCAGGCCGGTGAACCAGTGGACCGTATCGATCTGGTGGGACATCCACTGTCCCGGGATACCGGATGAATACGGCCAGAACAGCCTGTACTCCAAGTATTTGCGCGGATCCCACGGCTCGTAGGGGCGGTTGCACAGGAAGCGTTTCCAATCGGTATCCTCCTCGCGGCACTGAGCGACCAGTTCGGGTCGGCGCCAGCGGCCGGGCTGGTTGACGTTCCAGCTCATTTCGACCATCACGATCGGGCCGAACTTGCCGGACTGGATGTACTCGTATGCCGCCTGGTAGTTGGGCGCCGAACGGCGCTGGGAACCGATCTGGATGATGCATTTGGACCTCTTCGCGATCTTGAGGGCCTTGCGGGCATCCTCCATCGTCTCGGCGAAAGGTTTCTCGCAATAGGCATCGCAGCCGGCCTTGACCGCCTCGATCAGATGTGTGGCATGCTGGAAATCGGCCGTCGAGATGATGACCGCGTCACACATCTTCGAGTCGTAGAGCTCTTCGTTGTTGCGGAAGAGCTTGACTTCCTTGTTGTAATTCTTCCGGAAATACTCCGCCGCTTCTTCGCGCCGGCGTTTCCAGATGTCGGAGACGGCGACGATCTCGAAGCCGAGTTCCTCGGCGTGGTTCATGAACGAGGGAATCAGCGAACCGCGGCAGCGGTCCGAAAAGCCCACGATGCCCACCTTGACGATGTCGTTGGCCTTCTTCGACTTGGCATAGAGCGCCGAATCCAGGGACAGGCCGCCCAGCACCAGGCCACCCGTGCCCAGCAGGCTGGTCTTCAAAAACTCTCTTCTGGTCTGCATGATTATTTGACGGATTGGATTTGTTCTTTCAAAACCTGGACGGCGACGGGCAGCTCGGTCGCCACGTCGTGCCACTTGCACTCGAAGGAAATGCGGCCCGTATAGCCGATCTTCTTCAGCGCCCTGAAATACGGGGTGAAGTCATCGCCCGCGACGCCGGGAGCCGTGCGGTCCCCCACTTCCGCGATGTGGCAGTGGACCAGTTTGTCCGCCGCGGCGAGGATGCCGGACGGGGTCTCCCCTACCCGCATCATGTGGAAGATGTCGGCAATGACGCAGATGTGGGGACTGCCGGTCTTGCGGGCCATCTCAGCGCCTTCCTCCACCGTATTGATGAAATTGGTTTCGCTCTCCTGCAGGGGCTCGATTGCCACGATGACATCGCATTCCTCGGCCACGGGCACCATATTGTTCAGCAGGGAAAGGAACTGATCCTCAGCTTCCTCGCGCGGGAAGTCCTCGGGAATGGTGCGGGAACGGCTGCTGCCCAGGACCAGGATCTTGATCCCGGCCTCGGCGGCGCGCCGGATGGCGACTTCCGCATAGCGCCCGGCCCGTTCCAGGTCAGCCTCCGGTCCCACGACCAGGATGTCGCGGGGGAAGAAGCCGTTGGCCGAATAGATGGGCAGGCCCAGGGTATCGGCCATCTTCCGCTGGGCGGCAAAGACCGAATCCGGCTGCTCCGGGACCAGGAATGAGGACACGTTCGCCTCCAGATAGTCCAGTCCGCAGGCCACGGCAGCCGGGGCGCGGTTCAGTCCGCAGATGCCGATGTGCTCGTCAAGATCGAAGGTGGCCACCGTCTCCTTGCAGCCCGCCAGAGCCAGGGCAGACAGGAGAACGATACCGTAGATTTGGAAAAACTTCTTCATAATGACACAAATATAAAAACTTATTTCATTTCCCCATCCCCTTTCTGCCGGAGGAGACAATCCGCGCTCTGTAATAGTTTCCCTTTCAGCAGTTCAGGAAAGTCCGGATGATTATGGAGAAAACGTTCCACCTCCGAGCAGGCCTCCTTGCTTCCATGGCCTCGAAGAAGGCTCGTACACCAGTTCTTCGGGAAGAAGATATCCCCCGTACGCTGTACTTCCGGCAATTCTTCCAGCCCCGGATAGATGTAGGATAGCGCCTCCTTCTGGCGGAGAGGGTGATTGAGATAAGACAAGACCGATGCAGCCCAGGGTTCCACGCTCCGGTTCTCCGGGGAAAGGAGTGAGGAGAAAAGCGAGTCCCTGAATTCCCTGTCCGGGGATACCGCCCTGTATACATAGCGGAACTCCCGCAAGAGATCCGGGTTTTCCAGTCGCCCTTCCTGGAACGTACGGATCAGTTCATATCGATCGGGAAACCGTATCGCAAGCTCGTAGGCGAGGGTCATGTAGTCCTGCACGCCCAGTTTCAGTCCCTGATACCCATTCCCTTCCCGGAAGACTTTCCAAAGGGTGGATCGGACATTATCCGTCTGAAACACCCCGAATAGGGTGCGGAACGCCGTCAGACGTATTTCTTCTGAAACCGACCTGTCAGAAACCACTTCGAAAAGCAAGCTCTCCAGGCGCTCGGAGCCGGCAAGGGGTCCATGGATGGAAAGCGTCTTCAGGAAGGAAGAGGCAGCTCCGGCAATGAGCGGATCGCGCTCGACACGCAGCATCCTGCCCAGAACTTCAATAAAGGCATCCGGGACAAGGTCCCCACAAAGTGTGTTCTCGTAAAGGGTGGCCAGCAGTGTCAGTCTCTCTTCCGGCCGTGGAATGGCAGGGAGCATCGCCATCGCAGCCTCTGCAGTCGCTTTGTCCAGTACAAACCAAGCGTATGACTGGGCATCCGGATCCGGAAAAAGGACTTCAGGATGAGCCTTCGGGAGCACTACGGAGACCACCGGGGCATCGCTCCACACCGTAGCGGCCGTCTCGCCCGCCGCATCCCCGAAGGAGATACGCTGCGGCCAGACCAGGCCCCTTCCCTGCGGGTCCTCCTGCCGCACGGAGAGCGTGTCACCCACGATGGAGTAGCTGATCTTCGGCATACCCTTTTCTTCCACCCACACACGGCTCCATGCCCTCAGATTCAGTTCGGTCCGGCTGTCCAAGATAGAAATGAGGTCATTCCAGTCGGCATTGCCGTACAGATAGGTTCGGAGATATTCCCGCACACCGTCCCGGAAGGCCTCCTCACCCAGAAGGTCGGAGAGCATACGCATCACGACCGGGGCCTTGTCATAAACGATGTTCCCATAGATGAGACCGGCACTGGAGAGATTCGGAAGATCCCGGCGGATGGCATTCGTCCCCGCCGTCCGGTCCTCGGCGTATGCATTGACGTTGAAGTTCCTGAAGTCACGGAGCGGGACGTTCACTTCCGGGAAGAACGGGGTCGATATCCTGGCACCGAAATAGTTCGCAAAGACCTCCTTGGTCCAGACGTCATTGAACCAGCGCATGGTAACGGCATCCCCAAACCACAGATGGGAGGTTTCGTGGGCGATGAGTTCGATCCGAGACAACTTTTCCGCAGTAGTCGGAGAAGCCCCGAGGAAGATGCGCTTGTCGTTGTAGAGGATGGCTCCCGGGTGCTCCATGCCGCCGAACTGGAATCCCGGAACGATCACGAAGTCGTATTTCCCGAAAGGACAGGGAATCCCCGTGTATTCTTCCATCCAGTCCAGGGAGTGGAATACCTGATCGAAGATTTCGTCCAGTTGGGCCACTTTGTCCGGGTCCGTCTCCCGGTAATAGGCGCTCAGCGGCCTTCCGTTCCGCATACGGGTTACTTTCTGCCACTCTCCTGCCGCAAAAGCGAACAGATAGGTGCTCAGCGGAGGGGTCTCCTCGAATGTGATCACTTTCCGATCCCCTGACACCTCGGCGGACTGGACGGGACTGTTTGAGACGGCTTCCCATGCGGCCGGGAGATCGAGCCTGAGGGAAAAACGCCCCTTCATGTCCGGCTGGTCGAAACAAGGAAAGACGGTCCGGGCACGATCGGGCACAAATAGGGTATAAAGATAACCCGGATTGCGGTTGAGGGAACGGCTGTCAGAGATAAATGACACCTCGACCTTGTTCGTCCCTTTCCGGAGCCATCGTCCGCTAATGAAAATATGCTCATTTCGACAGTCGGCCGGGCGTTCTGTTCCATTGACCTTCACTCCCAGGACCGAGTCAGGACCGCCCCGGAAATCCAGCTGGATAGATGCCCTTTTCTTCAGGGAGAATACAACACCCTCACAACCCATCACCCTTTGGCCGGGATCCGACGGAAGAAGGAATGCAAGGTCGTAGCGGACATCAGAAACCATCTCCGAGCGATACGTGGCGAGAGACCGGCTGACTCCTTCCTCCACGGCCGGAGCAGTTCTCATGCAGGAAAGCGAGAGAAACAAGAGGATAAAGGGAATCGGTTTGATGAAACACATAAGCATTGTAAAAATACATTATTTTTTCAAAGACAACAACGCCGCTTTACCGACAGGCCCTCCGGAGACCGGCAGGAAAAGAAAAAACCGCCCGGGATCGGTTCCCGGACGGTCATACCTGTAAAGTCGAGGCAGACTAGAACGCCAGCGCGATGCCGATGAAGTCGTCGGCCTTGAGGGACGCGCCGCCGATCAGACCGCCGTCGATGTCGGGCTGGGCGAAAAGCTCCTTCGCGTTGGAAGGCTTGCAGCTGCCGCCATAGAGGATGGTCATGTCCGCAGCGACTTTCTTGCCGAAATGGTCGGCGAGGACCTTGCGGATGAAGGCGTGGATCTCTTCGGCCTGCTCCGCGGTCGCGGTCTTGCCGGTACCGATGGCCCAGACGGGCTCGTAGGCGATCACGATGGAAGCCATCTCTTCCGCCGTGAACTGGAAGAGGACGTTCTCGGTCTGGGTCTTCACCACCTCGAAGTGGCGCTCCGCCTCCCGCTCCTCCAGGTTCTCACCGACGCAGAGGATGACCTTCAGGCTATTGGCCAGAGCGAGTTTCACTTTCTCGACGAGTTTCTCATCGGTCTCTCCATAGTACTGACGGCGCTCGGAGTGACCCAGGATGGTCCACTGCGCACCGGTCGAAGCGACCATGGCGGCGCTGACTTCACCCGTGTAGGCGCCCTTCTCCTTGTCCGCGCAGTTCTCGGCGGAAAGCTCGACGCGCGTGCCCTTCACGACCTCGGCGACGGGGCAGAGGTGGGTGGCCGGGGTGGCGACGATCAGTCCGACGCCGGCAGGGACCTCGACGGATTTGGCAACGACTGCTTTGGCGAGCTCAACGCCCTCGGGAACGGTGGTGTTCATCTTCCAGTTTCCCGCAACGATTTTCTTTCTCATAAGTGACGATATTTGTTGTGTTTTACTATTTTCGCGGCGCAAATTTACTACTTTTGCACAAGAAAATGAAGAATATGAAAACTTTCGTCAAAATGTTGATTCTCACGGGATCGGTGGCGGCCGCCGTCGCCTGCACGCAAAAAAAAGAGGAGTTCAAGTATACCCTGGATACTTTCGCCGACATCAAGGTGATGCGCTATCAGGTCCCCGGCTGGGACGCCCTGACCCTTGAGCAGAAAGCCTACGCCTACCACCTGGCCGAAGCGGCCAAATGGGGACGCGACATCTTCTGGGACCAGAACTGCCAGTATAACCTGCCCCTCCGCCACGCCCTGGAGCAGGTCCTGAATGAATACAAGGGCGACAAGGAATGCGCCGAATGGCAGGACTGGCTCGTCTACGCCAAGCGCGTCTTCTTCTCCAACGGCGTCCATCACCACTATGCCGAAGACAAGTTCTTCCCCGCCTGCAGCCGGGACTATTTCGACTCCCTGCTGGAAGCCGTCGGGTACAAGGGCGACTCGGCGCAGCTGCTGGACTTCGTCTATGGGGACGACTTCCTTCAGCGCCGTTCCACTTCGCCGGACGGCGATATCGTGGCTCTGTCGGCCGTCAACTTCTACGAAGGCGTGACGCGCGAGGAGGTGGAAGCCTACTATGCGGCCCTGGCGGATCCCACCGATGAGACGCCCGTCTCCTACGGCCTCAACTCCAAGGTGGTCAAGGAAGACGGACAGGTTGTGGAAAAGCCCTGGAAGTCCGGAGGCATTTACGGGCCTGCCATCGACAGGATCTGCTCCGAACTCGAACAGGCGGCCCTGTATGCGGAATCGGACTTGCAGAAGGAATATATCGACCTGCTGGTCAAATATTACCGTACCGGCGACCTGCGTCTCTGGGACGAGTACAACATCGCCTGGGTGCGGGACACCCTCGGCAAGGTGGACTTCGTCAACGGCTTCGTCGAGGACTACAACGACCCGCTCGGGCGCAAGGGCGCCTGGGAGGCGCTGGTCAACATTCGCGACGACGAGGCATCCAAGCGCACCGAGATCTTGAGCGCCAACGCCCAGTGGTTCGAGGACCACTCCCCCGTCGATCCGCGTTTCAAGAAAAAGACGGTCAAGGGCGTGTCGGCCAAGGTCATCAACGCCCTGGCCCTCGCCGGCGACTGCTATCCTTCGACTCCGATCGGTATCAACCTGCCCAACGCGGACTGGATCCGCAAGGACTACGGCTCCAAGTCGGTCACCATCGCCAACATCACCCACGCCTACGACCTTTCGGCCCAGGAACTGCCCAACAGCACCCTCGCCGAATTCGCCTGGGACGAGGCGGAGATCGCCCTGGCCAAGCAGTACGGCGGCATCGCCGACGAGATCCACACCGACCTGCACGAGTGTCTGGGTCACGGTTCCGGCCAGTTGCTGCCGGGCGTCTCGACCACGGCGATGGGCGAATACTCCTCGACCCTGGAGGAAGCGCGCGCCGACCTCTTCGGCCTCTACTATGCCGCCGACCCGAAACTGGTCGAACTGGGCATCCTGCCTTCGCCGGAGGCCTACAAGGCCGAATATGCCGGCTACATCCGCAACGGCCTGATGGTGCAGTTCAACCGCGTGGAGCTGGGCAAGTCCAACACCGAAGCGCACATGCAGAACCGCCAGCTGATCGCCCAATGGTGCTATGAGAAGGGCGCGGCCGACAAGGTCATCGAGAAGCGGGTGCGCGACGGCAAGACCTATTTCGTCGTCAACGACTATGAGGCGCTGCGGGGCCTGTTCGCGCAGCTGCTCGCCGAGATCCAGCGCATCAAGTCCGAGGGCGACTATGCCGCCGGCAAGGCGCTGGTGGAGACCTACGCGGTCCACATCGACCCCGTCCTGCACAAGGAGGTCAAGGAGCGCTACGATGCGCTGGGTCTGAAACCGTACGGCGGCTTCATCAATCCGGACATCGTGCCGGTGGTCCGCCGGGGCAAGACCGTGGACTACAGGCTGGTCTACAACGACGACTATCTGAAGCAGATGCTCGCCTATGGACGCGACTACGCAACGCTGGATTAAGGATTACGCCTATTATCTGCGGATGGAACGGCAGATGTCGCCCCACACGGTGGCATCCTACCGCTCCGAGGTGCGGGATTTCTTCGAGGCTTCCGGGGTCACGCCCACCGACGCCGGTCCGGATGCCGTGATGGACTATCTGGCGGAGCGCTCGGACAAGGTGTCCAAGCGCACCCAGGCGCATATCCTCTCGTCGCTGCGGTCTTTTTTCGACTGGATGATCCTGGAAGGAGAAAGGAAGGACAACCCCTGCGATCCGGTGGAGGCGCCCAAGCTGGGACGTTATCTGCCGGCCGTCCTGTCCGAGGAGGAGGTCACGTCCATCCTGGAGTCCGTGAACCTGTCCGACTGGGCGGGATTGCGGGACCGGGCTATCCTGGAGGTCCTGTACGGCTGCGGCCTGCGCGTGTCGGAGGCCGTGGGGCTGCGGATTTCGGACGTGTACCTGGACGAAGGGTTCGTACGCATCATCGGCAAGGGCGACAAGCAGCGCATCGTTCCGCTGGGCGAAGCGGCGGCGGACGCCGTCCGGGCCTATCTGGCGGCCCGGATCGCACCGGCGGACACGGAATCCGAGGACATCTTGTTCCTGAACCGTTTCGGGCGCTCGCTGAGCCGGGTTTCGATGTTCAACATGATCAAGGCGCAGGCGCTGTCGGCCGGTATCCGGAAGGAGATTTCGCCGCATACGTTCCGGCACAGTTTCGCCACGCATCTGATCGAGCACGGGGCGGACCTGCGGGCGGTGCAGGAGATGCTGGGGCACGAGAGCATCCTGACGACGGAGATCTACACGCACGTCGATTCGTCTACCTGGCAGGCGTCGGTGCTGGAGCACCATCCACGCAAGGGCTGAGTTTGGCGCCCTGCTCGGGTTTCAGGATGCCGGCCTTGACGAGGTTTTCCACGGTCCAGTCTTCCTGCGGGGAGGCAGAGCGAAAAAGGACGATGCCGTGGGCGGCGTAGGAGCGGATGTAGGGATGCCGTTTCAAGGAGTCTTCCGGAAGGGTCCAGAGGGGATATCGGTAGGGCTTTGAGACGACGATCAGGTCGGCGAGTGCGTCGTATTTCCCGCGGTCGAACTTCCAGATGTCCATCAGTTGTTCGGGATAGGAGTAGCCGCCCAGTTCCCGCCGGTAGGAGACCATCCTGCCGGCATAGAAGGGACCGATGCCCGGCAGGGCGTCGAAAGCGGCCGAATCCGCGGTGTTCAGATCCACTTTCGGAATGCGGATGTAGGGTTCCAGCCTCTCGAAGACGGAATCCGCGACCACGAAGGAGCGGGCGAAGTCTTCCCTGCGGCGGAAGCGCCCGCCCTTTTCCCGGTAATGCAGGATGGCCTGCGCCTGTTTCTCGCTGAATCCGAGACGCCGGAACTCCTCTTCCGTCGCCGTATTGGGATTGAAGGGGAAGGATTCGTAGCGCCGGGGCGCGAAACGGCGTTCGACGGCCTGGGCCTGTGGCGAATGGGAGGCGTCGCGCCGGACGGTAAAAGCGTCAAGGCCGGCCTGACCGGCCATCTCAGAACCCCGGTCGGAGCCGGCAATGACGGTGCTCTCCGTGGTGTCAGGGCCGGAATGAGCGGCCATCCCGGACCCGGACAGGACCTTCCGGGCCAGGGCGGGATCCACGACATAGACCGTATCCGGCCTGTCCCGGTGCGCGACGACGGCCGATACCGAGGCCTTGTACACGAACAGGGCCAGCTGGTAACCGATGATCAGGAAAACGAGCGCGATCGCGCCCACCCGGAATGTCGCGGAAGGACGTCTATCTTCCTCCGCCGGAACTGTTTTTTTCATCTTCTCCCTCCTCTTTCTCTCTGCGACGGGACGGGGCGCCCGCCACCACGATGACGATTTCACCTTTGGGTTCGTGCTCCTTGAACCAGGCCGACACCTCGGCGAGCGTGCCGCGCCTGTGTTCTTCATGGATCTTGGATATCTCGCGCGCCACGGAGCAGAGGCGGTCGGGGCCGAAGGTTTCGGCGAATTGATCCAAGGTCCTGACCAGCCGGTAGGGCGATTCGTAGAAGACCATCGTCCGCGTCTCCCCCGCCAGGGCCTTCAACGCCGTCTGGCGGCCCTTTTTCTGGGGAAGGAAGCCCTCGAAGCAGAAACGGTCGCAAGGCAGTCCCGAAGACACGACGGCCGGGATGCAGGCCGTGGCACCGGGCAGCGTCTGGACTTCGATCCCTTCCGCCGCGCAGGTCCTCACCAGCAGGAAACCGGGGTCCGATACGCCGGGCGTGCCGGCATCGCTCACCAGAGCCACGTCCAGGCCCGCCAGGATACGCTCCTTGACGGCTTCTACGGTCTGGTGCTCGTTGTACTTGTGATGCGACTGCAGTCTCCCGTGGATGTCATAGTGCTTGAGCAGGACGGTGGTCGTCCGGGTATCTTCCGCCAGGATGAGGTCCGCCTCCTGCAACACCTTCACCGCCCGGAAGGTCATGTCCTCCAGGTTGCCGACAGGGGTGGGAACGATGTACAGCTTGCCCGCCATCACCGGCTCAGCTTGCGGCGCACGGCCATCATGAAGCGGTAGACCACCTCGGAATCGAGGTTCCAGCCGGGATAGTTGCTGAGGATGAATTCCTCCGCCTGGGACAGGGTCTCGTACGAATTGAACAGGGAGATCGTGGCCTGGAAGGCCTGCGCGTCACCCTTGAAGAGCGTGTTGACGAACAGGATGCGGTCGTTGAGCGAAATGCCGCTGATGATGTTGCGTACCGGCGATCCGGGGATGTCGGTCTTCCAGGCGCATTTGTCCGCCATCACGTCGATGACGGCCGGTTTCGGCTTGGGTGCCTCGGGCTCGGGAACGACGGGCGCCGGTTCCGGTTCGGGGGCAAAGACCGGTTCGGGTTCCGGTTCAGGAACGATGACGGGTTCTGGTTCGGGGACAGGTTCCGGCTCGGGCATCTCGACGACGTCGTCCAGTTCGATGGCGACTTCCTCCACGGGTGCAGGTTCAGGGACGATGTCCGGTTCCGGAGTCACGGCGACGGGGGCCGGCGCAACGACAGGTTCGGGCTTCCGGACCGGTTTCGGAGCGGGCTCCGGCTTGGCGACCGGCTCCGGCTCGGGTTCCGCCTCTTCGTCAAAGTCCATGAAACCTTCCAGCTCGGCGAGCTGCAGCTCCACTTCCGCGATCTTCCCGTTGATGACGCCCAAGGCCTCCCGGATCTCCGACAAAATCTGCCACCCTGTCTTTTTCATAACGCAAAACTTTTTTACATTTGCACAAGTACTGCAAAAGTAAGGAAATGTTTTCAGAAAGTTTCAAAAAATCCGGCTGCATCGAAGTAATTTGCGGCTCCATGTTTTCCGGCAAGACCGAAGAACTGATCAGAAGGCTGAAAAGGGCCCAGTTCGCCAACCAGAAGATCGCGACGTTCAAGCCCGTCATCGACAAACGTTACTCCGATGAAGATGTCGTCTCGCACGACCTCCACAGCATCAAGTCGAAACCCATTTCCTCTCCTGCCGAGATGCTTGACGTGCCTGCGGACACCGAAGTCGTCGGCATCGACGAGGCGCAGTTCTTCGACGAAAGTCTCGTCAGCGTGGCCCAGACCCTGGCCGACCGCGGCATCCGCGTCATCATCGCCGGTCTGGACACCGATTATCTCGGCAAGCCATTCGGCCCCATTCCGGCCCTGCTGGCCGTGGCGGAGGACGTGCAGAAAGTCCACGCCATCTGCGTGCGCTGCGGCGCCCTCGCCAACCACTCCCACCGGCTGTCCAAGAGCAAGAAACTGGTCGTCCTCGGAGAAAAGGATGTCTATGAGCCGTTGTGCAGGAATTGCTACAACGAGGCGATCAAAGCAGAAAAGGCCTAATTCAGCAGTTTGATCACGACCGTGATTTTCTGTGCGGCGCACCAGAGCCACACCGTCCCGTCGTCCCCTATCCTTTCGACCTTGAAAGACAGGTTGCTGCGCGTCACGATGTCATCGTCCGTCGTCCACTGAAGGTATCCCGTGAAGACCTGGCCGTTTTCACGCGGGACATCCGACATCCTCAGCAGGAAATAATCGGACATGGTGTCCGTGCCGGCACGGAACTCCTTACGCCCCCGGTTGAAGGCGATCTGGGAAGCTTCGGGAATGTACTCATACGCCACGATGCCCTTGACCTTGAGACAGACGTTCGTGATCTCCAGGTCGGACTTGCTGAATCCATCCCGGTTGCAACCTGCCGCGAGCAGCGCGAAAGCCAGCAGCCATCCTATGCGATACCAGTGCCTCATTTGACGGAAACCTCCCTGATGATAATGTCTTGCGTCCCGTCGGAATAGCTCACGACGGCCTTGAGCGTACCCGCTCTCCGTATTTCATAATACCCGTCCGCATCGGGAACGATGCTGCGTCCGTTCAGCGTCCAGGCCACCCCTGTCGCGCCCTGCGCATTCATCACGCGCAGTGGGATCTTGTTTTTCGCGGAAGCATTGGAGGTACGGCGGGAGCCCATGTGGATATAAGGCAGGCCACCATACCGCGACGTGGTGAAGGTCAGGCCGAACGGGAAAACTTCCTCATCGTCGATGACATAGCAGAGGGAGAAGTCGTAGCGTTCTCCCGGCTTCAGGTCTTCCAGCACCAGGGCATATTCTCCCGATTCGTAGGGCTCCACCAGCCGCTCTTCCGTCGTACCGTTCGAGTCCGTCCAGCGCACCAGGGTGGGCAGCCGCTTGCAGGACTCCACATCGGTGTGCCAGTTGAAGATGGCGGCATCCTGGAACACATCCTCCTCATCCAGCGCGATCGGGCCGTTGACGGAGAAATTGATGACACCGCTCAGTTTCTTGATCCCGACGATCGAATAGGGGGACGTTTCTCCGCTCCAAAACGCGAAAGGCGGATCGGACACGGGCGTGAGCGCGATATGCGTACCATACGGAAAGAAAACCTGCGAAACGGACGAGGCGCGCGGCAGGGCCGCAACGATTCGGGCACAAGGATGGTCCGGCCGGCAGTTGACTTCGTTGTACTCCCAGCGCTGCGCGGCGGTCATGTTGATCTCCGAATCCTCGGAATAGCCGGCGTCACGGTCGGACTTGTCCAACTGATAGACCAGCAGGCCGCTGCCTCCGATGAAACGGTCCCAGCCCGAGGAAGCACGGCACTCGAAAAGGAAATACTCCCCTTCCGTGTCCGTATCCATACGGAAGCCCCGGCGTGTCGTCGTCATCGGATTCAGGGACCAGATTCCGGCCTCCAGGGGTTCCGGCTCCAGCAGACCGAGCATCTCCAACTCGACGACGGAATAGTTCGGCGGCGTCCTTCCGTCGTTGTTGTAATTGCCGCTGTCCATCAGGGAGAGCGTCCCCCAAAGTCCGTCCGACTGTCCGCCACTCCTCTCTTCATCCACGTCGTAGAAATCGGGCAGTCCGAGGATATGGCTGAACTCGTGGCAGAAGGTTCCGATGCCGGTAAAATTCAAAGGCGTGCGACCCAGGTTCATCAATTCCGACGACATCGCGTAGTTCGTGATCAACTTGCCGTCCAGGCGCAGGCGGATGCCCGCGGAAAGCAGATCCCAGGCGTGCGGCCAGATATGGTCATCCGAAGCGCCCCCGTCGGCGGGATTGCCGCCCGCATAGAAGACATAGATGAAGTCATACTGCGAGAAATCGACCTCCGCATCGGACAGGGCGCAGGCCTCCGCCACCGCGAGGGCGGCACGAAGGTCGTTTCCTTCTTCGTCGTCCTCCCCGTAATAAGCGTGATCCCGGCTCAGGGTGACAACCGGCCCCACGTCAAAGATAAAGTCCCGCGCACCCCGGAACTGGGCGTTGAAATACTCGAGCGCACTGCCGGAAGCCCCCTCGTAATCATAACCCTGCTGATTGAGCAGGTGCTGGAAATCCTCCTGTGTGAAACGGAACGCGATGTCCTGGAACTGAGCCAGGATGACGATAGCCCGGCTCTGTGGCGTTTCCTCGGCACGGGTCAGAGCTGGCTTCTCCGGCAAAGCGGGATGGAAACGCCGCCTGGCGGCGCTGCGCCGGATCCGGCCGTACGGGATCGCCCGGCTCGCGGCGAGGGCCGCTTCCGCACCGGAAGCCCCGACGGCGACGCCGGAATCGCGCTTGCGCCCGTCCGCGTCATAAAAAGCGTAACGGAGGGTCCGCGTCGCATCATCCAGGATGAGCGCACACCCGTCCGTCGTCATCATGCAATGCCCGTTCTCGTCGCCACGGATGACGTATTCCACCACGGTTCCGTCCGGCTGCGTGTGACGCAGCACACCCGGCTTGGCCGGCACCGCTCCGAGCGGGAGCACGGCCAGGATCAGGCAGGTCAGGCAGAAGCAGAGGCGTTTCACGGTCGGGCCGGAATTACTTTTTCAGCAGTTCCTCGATATGCTCGGCATAATCGAGGGAAGTATCGAGATAAAAAACGATCTCGGGGACGATGCGGAACTGCTTGCCGACCTTGCGGCCGAGCTCCCCGCGGTATCCCCGCACATTTTCTTCCAGGATCGTCATCACCTTTTCCGCTTTCTCCGAAGGGAAGATGCTGACGTAGGTCTTGGCGATGGACAGGTCAGGGCTGACCCGCACTTCGCTGACGGTGACCATGGCCCCGTCGAAGACGGCCATCCCCTTGCTGCGCAGGATCTCCGCGAGATCTTTCTGGATCTCCCGTGCGACTTTCAACTGTCGGGTGGTCGGTGCCTTGTCCATTTACTTGACGTTGATGATATAATAGTTCTTCTTGCCCTTCTGGGCCAGGATGTAATGGCCGTTGATGATGTCCGCGGACGTCACTTCGGCGTTGATGTCGGAGACTTTCTCCTTGTTGAGGGACACGCCGCCGCCCTGGACCATCTTGCGGGCTTCACCCTTGGAGGGGAACACCTGCGTCTTGACGGCCAGCAGGTCGAGCAGGTTGCAGGGGAACTCCGCGGCCTCGACCTCGAAGGACGGCACGTTGGCGAAGACCTCCCGGACCGTCCGCTCGTCCATCTTGCGGAAAACCTCGGAGGAAACGTTGCCGAAAAGCAGCTGCGTGGCGGCTACGGCATTCTCGAAGGCCTCCTGGCCGTGGACCATGATGGTTATCTCCCTGGCCAGCAGTTTCTGCAGGCTGCGGCGGCCGGGATCCTCGCGGTGCTCCGCGATGGCAGACTCGATCGTCTCGCGGTCCAGCATCGTGAAGATCTTGATGTAGCGCTCGGCATCGTCGTCGGCCACATTGAGCCAGAACTGATAGAACTCGTAGGGCGAGGTGCGCTCGGGATCGAGCCAGATGTTGCCCTTCTCGGTCTTGCCGAACTTAGTCCCGTCGGCCTTGCGGATCAGCGGGCAGGTCAGGGCGAAGGCTTCGCCGCCGTCCATGCGCCGGATCAGCTCCGTGCCGGTCGTGATGTTGCCCCACTGGTCGCTGCCTCCCAGCTGGAGGACGCAGCCCTTGTTCTTCCACAGCCAGTAGAAGTCATAACCCTGCATCAGCTGGTAGCTGAACTCGGTGAAGGACATGCCCTCGCTGGAGTCGCGCGACAGGCGCTTCTTGACGGAGTCCTTGGCCATCATGTAATTGACGGTGATGTGCTTGCCGATGTCCCGGATGAAGTTGATGAAAGTGTAATCCTTCATCCAGTCGTAGTTGTTGACGAGCTCCGCCTTGTTGGGGGCGTCCGACTCGAAATCGAGGAAGCGGGCCAGCTGCGCCTTGATGCAGGCGACGTTGTGGTTCAGGGTTTCCTCGTCCAGCAGGTTGCGCTCGGCGGACTTCATCGAAGGGTCTCCGATCATGCCGGTCGCACCGCCCACCAGGGCGATGGGCTTGTGGCCGCAGTTCTGGAAATGCTTGAGTATCATGACACTGACAAGGTGCCCGATATGCAGCGAATCCGCCGTCGGATCGATGCCGACGTAGGCGGCCGTCGGGCCCTCCATCAGTTTTTCTTCCGTTCCGGGCATGATGTCCTGGATCATGCCGCGCCAGGTCAGTTCCTGTACAAAATTCTTCATCTTCTGATCGATATATACAAAATCAGTGCAAATTTAGTCAAATTATCTTAACTTTGCCACGATATGAAAGGATTGAAGGCACTCGTCGTACTGCTCGCCGTCGCAATTTTGTGCGTCGGCTGCGAGGACCGTTGCTGCAAGAAATCCAAGGAGAAAAAGTACGACAAGGTCCTGATCCTGTACCAGGCGGGCTGCAACAGCCTGTCCGAGAATCTGCGGGAGGACATCCATGAATTCACGCAGGGAGACCTCCCTGCAGCCGGCGACGACAAGGCCATCGTGATCGTCGGCCACCACCCGACTTCCTACGGCCTCTACGGAGTCAAGACGAAGCCCTGCATCATCCGTCTGTACAAGGACAAGAAGGGTACGCCGGTCCTGGACACGCTCACGCGTCTGGGTGAGAGCGATTTCCTGACCAAGAAAGAAGTGATGGCCCGGAGCCTCAACTATGTCGCCGAAACTTTCAAGTCCGACCATTACGGGATGATCTTTGCCTCCCACGGCACCGGCTGGCTGCCCATCGACTACTACGGCCATCCGGACAAATACCAGGTCGCCACCGGCGGAACGGGGGCCAAAGTGGCGCCTCGCATCACCTTCCCTTCCGGCCCTGTCCTTTACGAAGAGACCGAGCCGTTACCCGGGCCCAAGGTCCGTTCCTTCGGGGAAGAACGCACCAATGAAGGAGGGACCCAGTATTCCTACGAAATGGACATCAAGGACCTGGCTGCCGGAATTCCCTTCCACTTTGATTATATCCTGATGGACATTTGCCTCATGGGCTGTGTCGAAGTGGCCTACGAGCTGAAGGACAAGTGCTCCTTCCTGGGCTTCTCCCCCACGGAAATCCTGGCCGATGGTCTGGATTACACGAAAATCGCGGCTCGTCTGCTCAAAAGTGGAGATCCCGACATCAAGGGCGTCTTGGATGATTATTACGAATGCTATTCTTCCCAAAGCGGAGACTATCAGTCCGCCTCCTACAGCCTGATTGACTGCAGCAAGCTGGAGGCTCTGGCCGCCGCCTGCCGGACCGCCTTCGAGGACGGGAGAACGGCCATTGCAACCGTCAGGCCTTCTTCCGTGCAACCCCTGTTCCGCGCATCCCACCACTGGTTTTATGACCTGAAGGACATCCTGGACCAGGCCGGAGCCGGTTCTTCCGCCGTTGACAGGGCCCTTGCGGAATGCGTCAGTTATGAGATCCATACGCCGGCCTTCATGCCCAGATCCGGAGGTTTCACCTTCCGGGCTTACTGCGGCCTCAGCATGTACCTGCCCAACAACGGCAGCGCCTATCTGGACGAATATTACAAGACATTGGCCTGGAACAAAGCAACTTCGCTTGTCCAATAAGTTTTTTTTCCTATCTTTGCCGCGCATTTTGAAAAAGCCCTGCGCTTTTTGGTGCAATGGGGGCTGCTTTTGACAGCCTGAGTAACACATTTTAACAAACTTACAATGCAGCATTTTGAATTGAAAGGCCAGATCCGTCAGGCCGCCAACAAGGCCGTCATCAAGGCTTTCCGCCGTCAGGGCCTCGTCCCTTGCAACCTCTATGGTCTCGGTATGGACAATGTCCTCTTCACCGTCGACGCGAAGGAGCTCAAGGGTCTCACCAACACTCCGAAGTCTTACATCGTGGACCTCAAGCTTGACAATGGCCAGGCTTACACCGCCGTCCTTCACGAGCTCCAGTGGCATCCCGTCTCCGACGAGTGCCTGCACGTGGACTTCCTCGCCGTCGACGAGGTGAAGCCCATCGCGATCATGGTTCCGCTCGTCATCTCCGGTCACGCCGCCGGCGTGCAGCGTGGTGGCAAGTTCTACCAGCTTCTCCGCGAGGTGAAGGTCAGCGCCAAGATGGCCGACCTGCCGGATTCTCTCCCGATCGACATCACTCCCCTGCAGCTGGACCAGCAGTTCAAGGCCGGCGACCTCCAGGCGGAGAATGTCACCATCCTCACCCAGAAGGGTGCCGTCATCTGCGGCGTCAAGTCCACCCGCAACAGCGTGGCTGAGGCTCCCGTCGAAGAGTAATGTGCTTCTTCCGGAGAAAGAAAGAGATTGTCGATCCCAGTATGAACTACTTGGTCGTCGGATTGGGTAACATCGGCAACGAGTATGCCCATACGAGACACAATCTCGGATTCATGGTATTGGATGCCTGGGCGCAGGCATCCAATATCCTTTTTGAATCCAAACGCTACGGCTCCGTCGCCGTCTTCCCCTACCGGGGCCGGAAGATCCACCTGCTCAAGCCTTCGACCTACATGAATCTCAGCGGCAATGCCGTGTTGTACTGGATCCAGAAAATCAAGCTTCCCCTGTCCAACGTGATCGTCATCTGCGACGACCTGAACCTGCCTTTCGGCACGGTCCGGATGCGCCTTCAGGGCAGCGACGGCGGCCACAACGGGCTGAAGAGCATCCAGGACTGCCTGGGGACGAAGCGTTTCGCCCGCATCCGCATCGGCATCGGCAATGATTTCCATCCGGGGGAACAGATCGACTATGTCCTCGGAGAGCTGGGGCCGGAGAAAGAGGAACTGATCGCCCGTACCGGACTGCGTATCCGCGACGGCATCCAGACTTACTGCACGGCAGGGCCCGATTTTGCGATGAATTTCCTCAATTCCAAGCCGCAAAGTCAAGAGAATGACTGATTTTTCAAAAAAAATTTGCAATTATTTCAAGTATTTCCTACCTTGCGACCGAATGAGAAGAACTGTATCTCTAATTTACTAATATTAACAACATTATGAAAAAGCTTGTAGAACAGATCAAGGCTAACATCGCCGAGTTTGAGGTCAACGCCGAAGCTCAGGTTGTCAAGGGAAACAAGGCCGCCGGCGCCCGCGCCCGTAAGGCCGCTCTGGCCCTCATGAAGGACCTGAAGGAGTTCCGTAAGGTTTCCGTCGAGGTTGCCAAGAAATAAATTCCTGACACAACGGATGAAAGGCTGGATTTTTCCGGCCTTTTTTCATTTTTGCGTGCAACGTTTGGACCGGACCCTGCATCTATAAGGCAGGTTTAGGTTTTAGTACACGTTCAAAGGTCGGCTGCCGCGAGGTAACCGGCCTTTTGAAATTAACGGCAAAAGAGTATATTTGTATGGTTTTATACGTCCCGGAATGAACCTGCCGTTTTTTTTCGCCAGAAGATACCTTTTCGCCAGGAAATCGCACAATGTGATCAACATCATTTCTGCGATCAGCGCCATCGGCATGGCCATCGGGACAGCCGCCCTGGTCATCATCCTCTCCGTCTACAACGGCTTTGACTCACTGATCCGTCAGAACCTGGACGATCTCGCACCCGATGCGCTCGTCAGGCCCGCCGAGGGCAAGGTATTCCTCCCCGAGGGAGAAGCCTTCGACTGGCTGTACGGGCGGGAGGAAGTCGCATCCACCTCTTTCGTCCTGCAGGAGAGCGTCTTCATCAATTACGAGGGACGGCAGGATGTCGCGACCGCCAAGGGCGTCGAGGATGATTTCGCGGAAAAGGCCCGCATCGACGGCCACGTGCGCGTCGGAGAGTTCCGCCTCCGCCACGGGGAAATCCCGATGTGCGCGGTCGGTTCGGGACTAGCGGGAAAGCTGGGCATCAGCCCGCATTTCGTCGCCCAGCTGGAGATTTTCTATCCCGACCGGGAGAAAAACATCTCCCTGAGCAATCCGGCCGCAACCCTGCACAGCGTCAAGACGCGTCCTTCCAGCATCATTTCCTTCAATGCGGATGAAGACAACCGCCTCATCCTCCTGCCGCTCGACAAGATGCGGCAACTTCTGAAATACGACGAAGAGATCTCGGCCCTGGAGGTCCGTTTCCGCGAAGGGATGACCCAGCGGGAGCAGCGCCGTTTCATCCGGGAGATGCAGGAGCATTTCGGTACGTCCTTCCGGATCCAGGACCGTTTCCGGCAGAACGAATCGCTCTACAAGATGATGCGCTCGAGAAAGCGGCCATCTTCCTGATCCTCATTTTCATCATCATCATCATCGCCTTCAACATCTTCGGCAGCTTGTCGATGCTCATCATCGAGAAGCAGGACGACATCGGGACGCTGGGGAGCCTCGGCGCCCAGCCCCGCCTGATCCGGCGCATCTTCGTGCTGGAGGGCTGGCTGATCGCCCTGCTGGGTCTCGCGGCCGGTCTGGTCATCGGACTGGGCCTCGCCTGGCTTCAGCAGCGTTTCGGCTTCGTCAAGATGCCCGGCGATTTCCTCGTGAAGAGTTATCCGGTCATCATCAAGTGGACGGACATCGTCCTGACGGTGGCCGGCGTGGCGCTGATCGGCTACCTGATCGCCCTCCTGCCCGTGGCGACCTGGTACAAGGAAGGGCAGACCGAACTGACCAAATCATCCTAGTCCTATGTGGAATATCGCACTCATCGTCTTCCTGGGCATCGCCATCGTCGGCGCGCTCGTCCTGTTCTTCTTCTATGCGGAACGCAACAACCGCGAGAAGGACCTGCTCAATGACCGCATCTCCGGCCTGACCCTGGAGAAGGCGGCCCTCAACGAGCGTATCATCGCGCTCACCTCGCAGCGGTCCTCCCTGGAGAGCAAGTACAACGCCCATATCGAGGCCCAGCAGTTGCTGGACGAGCAGAAGGAGAAGGCTTTCGCCGAACAGAAGGAGCAGCTGCTGCAGAGCACCCGCGCCCAGACCGAGCAGATGGAGCGCTACGCCAAGGAGCAGGAGGCCCGTTTCGCCAAGGTCATCGCCGACCAGCGGGATTCGCTGAAGGATGCGTTCAAGGCCATCGGCGCCGAGAACAGCGCCGCCTTCAACGAGCTCAGCAGCAAGCGCATCGAGGAAATCCTCAAGCCGCTCCAGGCCAAGTTCGACGCCATGGACCAGTCGATGAAGGACACGCGCCTCAGTTCGGTCGAGCAGAGCAGTGCGATGAAAACCCTCATCGAGCAGGTGATGCAGCAGTCCAAGACAGTCGGCGACGAGGCGCGCAACCTGGCCAACGCCCTGACCGGTTATTCCAAGGTGCAGGGCGACTTCGGCGAAATGCTGCTGACCGACCTCCTGAAGAGTTCCGGACTCGAAGAGGGCGTCCATTTCATCACTCAGGGCGTCATCACCGACGAGAACGGACACGAGATCAAGAGCGACACCGGCGGGACCCTCATCCCCGACGTGATGGTCCTCTATCCCGACGACACCCTCGTCATCATCGACTCCAAGGTCAGTCTGACCGCCTACAACAAATACATGAACGCGGAGACCGTCGAGGATCGCCAGAAATACGCCCACGAGCACCTGGCCAGCATCCGCAAGCACGTGGACGAACTGAAGCGGAAGGACTACGCCTCCTACGTCCCCGACGGCAAGACCAAGGTCAATTACAATATCATGTTCGTCCCGATGGAGGGCGCCTTCCGGCTGATGCTGGAAGAGGATCCCCTCCTCTGGCAGGCCGCCAAGGGCAACGATGTGCTGATCGTCAGCCAGATGACCCTGTCGATCGTCCTCAACATGATCCAGATGAGCTGGCGTCAGTACAACCAGGAGAAGAACATCGCGGAAGTCTACAAGACCGCCGAGGAACTGATGGGCCAGCTGAAGGGCTGGATGTCGGCCTACGCCGACGTGGGAAATGCCCTGAAGAAAGCAACGGCTTCCTTCGAGGAATCCCGCAAGAAGCTGATCGAATCCAACCAGTCCGTGGTCAAGAAGATCGGCAAGCTCGAGCGGCTCGGCCTCGCGCCCAAACGCTCCGCCGCCAAGATCAAGACCGGCGCACGTATCAACCCCGGCAAGGAGTCCATCATCCCGGCCGAATTCATCGACGACATCAACGAATGATATGAAAAGAATCCTGACACTGGCCGCCATCCTGCTGGCGGCCCTCCCCGGCGCCATCGCGCAGAACGGCGGCCTCTCGGAAGAGATCCTTTCCGAGATCCGCACCGGCTACCAGGGAACCCCGGCGGACAAGGCGGTCCGCAACGCCCTCAACACGACTCCGATGGCCACGCTCGCGGCCAATGCCGAGAACGTCGCAATGATCGACACCCATTTCTCCGACCAGGTCAAGACGCGCGGCATCACGAACCAGAAGTCTTCCGGCCGCTGCTGGCTCTTCTCCGGACTGAACGTCCTGCGCGCCAAGGCCATCGAGAAGCACGACCTGGGCGACTTCCAGTTCTCCCAGAACTACCTATTCTTCTATGACCAGCTGGAGAAGGCGAATCTCTTCCTGCAGGGCATCATCGACACCCGTGACCTGCCCCTCGACGACCGCACGGTGGACTGGCTCTTCGCCCATCCCATCGGCGACGGCGGACAGTTCACCGGCGTAGCCAACCTGGTCACGAAATACGGCCTCGTACCCGCCGAAGTGATGCCGGAGTCCTTCTGCTCCGAGAACACCTCCGCGATGTCCGGCCAGATCCGCACCAAGCTGCGCGAGGACGGCCTGAGGCTGCGTCAGGCCTACGAAGCGGGCCTGGTCAGGAACGCCAAGCTCAAGGGCAGGAAGGCCGAAGCGGCCGCCCTGGAGCTCGAGCGCAAACTGGGCGCGATGAAGATGGACATGCTCAAGGAAATCTACCGCGTCCTCTGCATCTGCCTCGGCACGCCGCCTTCGGAATTCACCTGGAGCCGCTACAACGGCAAGGACGAATGGGTCAGCACCAAGACCTACACGCCCCTCTCCTTCTACAAGGAGTTCGTGAGCGCGGACCTGGAAGGCGGCTACGTGATGCTGATGAACGATCCCAGCCGTCCCTACTACAAGACCTACGAGATCGAGTACGACCGCCACGTCTATGACGGTGACAACTGGCTGTACGTCAATCTCCCCGTCGAGCGCATCAAGGAGATGGCCATCGCCTCCATCAAAGACGGCAACGCCATGTATTTCTCCTGCGACGTAGGCAAGTGCCTCGACCGCGCCAAGGGCGTCGCCGACCTGGACAATTTCGACTACGAGTCGTTGCTGGGCGTGCAGTTCGGGATGGACAAGAAGGAACGCATCCAGACCCACGCCAGCGGATCCTCCCATGCCATGAACCTGATCGCCGTGGACATCAAGGACGGAAAACCCGTGAAATGGATGGTGGAGAACAGCTGGGGCCAGACCGGCTACAAGGGCAAGCTCATCATGACCGACCGCTGGTTCGACGAGTATATGTTCCGCCTGGTGGTGGAAAAGAAATATGTCCCCGCTGATATTCTTAAGCTGCTCGACGGCCAGCCGGAGCTGCTGCCCGCCTGGGACCCGATGTTCCTCCCGGAGGAATAGGAAAACAAAAGAGGATGGCCGTTCAGCCATCCTCTTTTTTAACTCGTGACGAAGACTAATATCTGTCCTCGGAAGATACGGTCAATTTCTTGCGTCCGTGACGACGGCGGGCAGCAAGGACCCTGCGGCCGTTCGGCGTGCTCATACGCTCGCGGAAGCCGTGCTTGTTGACACGCTTGCGATTGGAGGGTTGGAATGTTCTTTTCATTATCTCTTATTTTTATATTTTGCGCTTTTGGGACTGCAAAGGTAGTTTTTTTCGATTTGAATCACAAATTTTTCCGCAAAATAATCATCCTTGATCCAGGAATCCACCTTCCAGGTATGTACAGCCGAGGGTTGGAGTGAAAACTTGCGCAGCAAATCGGAGATTTCGGGGTTGATATCGCCCCCTTTCAGGTAGAAAACGGACTTCGTGAACTTGTCGCCGATCCAGGAATAAAAGCGGTCCAGGGTGGTCACGGCGCGCGACACGACGAAGTCGAACGAGTCCGTCAGGGATTCCGCCCGCGCGTTGACCACCGTCACGTTCTCCAGGCCCAGCGCATCCGCGACCGCCCGGGCGACCAGGGTCTTCTTGCCCACGCTGTCGCAGAGGGTGAAACGCCACTGCGGCAGCAGGACGGCCAGGGGAATACCGGGGAATCCGCCCCCCGTCCCGAGATCCAGCACCGTATGCGTTTCCTCCGCCCGGAAACCCTCCCCCAGCCCGGAGACATATTTCGCGATGGCCAGGGAATGCAGGACGTGATGGTCATAGAGGGCGTCCATGTCCTTGCGGGAAATGACGTTGATCCGGGCGTTCCAGTCCCGGTAGAGCGCCTCCATCCGTCCAAAACGGCCAAGCTGATCTTCCGTCACCTCCGGGAATGCCTCCACCAGGATGTCCTTGAATGCGTCAAACGTCATTTTCACTCTCCTTGCTGAGTCTGTCGATGATTTGCCGCGCCCGGCGGATGCGGGTGCGGACGGTATTGAGCTCGATGCCCATCTCCTCGGCGATCTCCTTGTACTGCATCCCGTCCACGAGGCGCTTGCGGGCGATCTCCCGGTACAGGTCCGGAAGGGCCTCGATGTAGCGTTCCGTCGCTTCGGTGTTTTCCGTGCGGATGATCGAGTCCAGCGGAGAATCCTCCTCATCGGGCAGCGAGTCCGAAACCGAGCCCGAAAAAACTTCATCGTCCAGGTAGACCGTCTGGTTGTGCGGATGGACGCGTCCTTCCTGCTCCAGCAAGTCCAGGGCGGTATTGTGCGCGATGCTCTTGAGCCAGGTGAAGAACTGGCTCTTGGCCGGGTCATAGCTGCCGATCTGGCGGAAGGCCTTCTCGAAACTGCGGGAGCAGATGTCGTCCACGTGGAAATCATCCAGCTGCTTCAGCCAGCCTTTGATATAGGCACGGAGCTGGACGATATAGGTGTCCCACAGGGCGGTGAAAGCCGTCCCGTCCCCCGCGATGGCGCGACGGACCTGCTCGTCAATGGGCTTCAAGCCAGTTTTTTCCATCTTTGCATTCTACCGTTAGCGGGACCGAGAGTTTGATCACACCCTCCATTTCGGATACCACCATCTCCTTCAAGGCTTCCACTTCCGAGAGCGGGGCCTCAAAGAGCAATTCATCGTGGATCTGGAGTACCATACGGGTCGAGAAGGCGGACTCGCGGAGACGCCGGTCGATCCGTATCATAGCGATCTTGATGATGTCGGCGGACGTGCCCTGGATGGGCGCGTTGACCGCATTCCGTTCGGCCAGGGCCCGGAGCGTCATGTTCTTGGAATTGATGTCCGGGATGTATCTCCGGCGGCCGAAGAGTGTCTCCACATAGCCGTTCTCGCGGGCCGCGGCGACGGTATTGTCGATGAAGGACCGGATCGCCGGGAAAGAAGCGAAATAGTCTTCGATTATCTTCTTCGCCTCGCCACGGGGGATGCGCAGGCGCTGCGCCAGACCGAAGGCGGAGATGCCGTACATGATGCCGAAATTGGCCGTCTTGGCGATCCGACGCTGGTCCGCGCTGACCGCTTCCACGGGCAGGTGGAAGATCTTGGCCGCCGTCGCGGCATGGACGTCGATCCCCTCCCGGAACGCATGGATCAGGTGCTCATCGCGACACAGATGCGCCATGATGCGCAACTCGATCTGCGAATAGTCCGCCGACACGATGACGGATTCCGGATCCTGGGCCACGAAGGCCTTGCGGATATAGCGGCCCCGGTCCGTGCGGATCGGGATGTTCTGCAGGTTGGGATTGGATGAGGAAAGACGTCCGGTCGAAGTCAAGGCCTGGTTGAAGGTCGTATGGATGCGGCCGGTGACAGGCGAAATGTATTTCGGGAAAGGCTCGATGTAGGTGGAAAGCAGCTTCTTGGCAGCCCGGAAATCCAGGATGGCGTCGATGACCGGACTCTCGTCCGCCAGTTCGACCAGGGTATCCTCATCGGTGCTCCAGGTGCCCTTGGAGCTCTTCTTGGCCTTGGGATCGAGTTTCAGCTTCTCGAAGAGGAGCTCGCCCAGCTGTTTCGGGGAGGAAACGTTCAGTTCCGGATCGCCCGCGATCTGGCGCACGACGGATTCGTTCTCCGCGATCTCGGCGCGCAGGGAATCGGCGTATTCCATCAGCGTGGGGACGTCGACCTTGACGCCGGTGCACTCCATTCGCGACAGGACACGGATCAGGGGTTCCTCGATGTTCTCATACAGGTCCACGATCCCGGCTTCCTGCAATTCGGTCCAGACCTTGGCGCCGATGAGCAGGATGGCCGCCGCCTCGCGGAAACGGTTGCGTTCGCCGGCTTCGTCTTCCTCGATCTCATCGAAGAGAGACACTTCCTTCTGGACCGCGGGCGCCTGGGTGATATCCACACCCAGGTAGGACTTGGAAAGGATCTCCAGCTTGTGCGCCTTCTCCGGATCGAGCAGGTAGTGCATCAGTTCCACGTCGCGCAGCTTGCCGACGATAGAGATGCCGGCATGGGCCAGCACGTCCATCTGGTATTTGATGTCGAAGCCGAACTTGATGATGGTCGGATCCTCGAGGATGGCCTTGAACTGGGACGCGGGCGCTTCGGCGGCGATGCAGCCGTCCTTGGTCAGGGCCGCGACCGTCACCTTGGTCACCGGTGCGAAAATGCCCGGGCCCGCCGTATCCACGACGAAGGCGCAGCGGCCGGAAGAACACACGGCGGTCGCCACCTGGACGGCGGAAGTTTCCTCCACATCCAGCTGGGGCGCCTTTTGCCCGGACGACATCGGACGCTTGTCGATGTGCGAGATGAAGCGCTTGAGGGAGTTGAACTCGTATTTCTCGAAAAGGTCGGCCAGGACGGGACTGTAGTCCATGTTGACGGCCATGTCGTCCAGGGTCACGTCCAGGGGGACGTCCGTCTTGATGGTGACGAGCTTCTTGCTCAGGTCGATGTAAGGACGCGAAGCGACGAACATGTCCCGCTGTTTCTGCGTCAGGGCGTCGATGTGGGCATAGATGCTCTCGAGCGTGCCATACTGGGAGACCAGCTTGCCGGCCCAGACTTCCCCGATGCCCTTGACGCCGGGGACGTTGTCGGAAGCGTCACCGCAGATGGTCAGCATGTCGATCACCTGCTCCGGACGGTCGATGCCGTAACGGGCGCAGATCTCCGGCACGCCGATGATCTCGTCGTCTCCGCCGGCCCGGCCCGGCTTGTACTGCCAGATATGGTCGGAAATCAACTGTCCGTAATCCTTGTCGGGAGTGACCATGTAGACGTCCATACCTTCCGCGGCAGCCTTGACGGCCATCGATCCGATCACGTCGTCCGCTTCGAAACCCGGCTCCATCAGGACGGGGATGTTCATCGCCCGGACGATCTCCGTGAGAGGCTCCAGGGCGTCGATGACCAGTTGGGGCGTATCCGGCCGGTTGGCCTTGTAGGCGGGGTACATTTCATTGCGAAACGTGCCGCCCGGAGGGTCGAAGGATACGGCGAGGTGGGTGGGTTTCTCGCGCTCGATGAGCTCGAGCAGATACTTGGTGAATCCGAACAGGATCGAAGTGTCCGCCCCCTTGGAGTTGATCATCGGACGCCTCAGAAAGGCGTAGTACATCTTGAATACGAGGGCGTGTCCGTCTATGAGAAACAGTCTTCCTGGCATAACTTTCAAAGATACAAAAAAGATTGCTAAATTTGTCGCATCAAACAGCGTGAAAATGAGCATTTTTAGCAACGACGACGAAAGATTCATGCGGGCCGCGCTGACGGAGGCCGGAGCGGCGCTGGACAACGGCGAGGTACCCGTCGGCGCCGTCATTGTCTCGAAAGGCCGCATCATCGCCAAGGGGCACAACATGACGGAGCAGTTGCACGATCCCACCGCGCACGCGGAGATGATCGCCATCACGGCCGCTACGGAAGCCCTGGGCAGCCGTTATCTCGAAGATTGCACGCTCTACGTGACGCTGGAGCCTTGTCCGATGTGCGCCGCAGCCCTGAATTGGGCGCAGCTGACCCGTCTGGTCTTTGGAGCGTCCGACCCGAAGCGGGGCTATACGCTCTTCTCCCCCTCCCTGCTGCATCCCCGCACGGAAGTCCTGTCAGGCGTGCTCGCCCAGGAATGCTCGACACTAGTTTCCGATTATTTCAAGGAGAAACGGAAATAATTCGTATATTTGCACCCCGGAATTGAGGTATTGTGTAATGGCAGCACTAGGGATTTTGGTTCCCTCAGTCCAGGTTCGAATCCTGGTACCTCAACGAAAAGCTGGCGCGCGGCGCCAGCTTTTCTAGTTGAGGTACCGAAGGTACCATCATTCATTGAGGGGCCAACCCTTCAAACTCCCCCTGTCGCCTGCGGCTCCGGAAAGTGATTCAGGCTGCATCGGGGCCGGTCTTTCCTTTGATGAAGATGAGGGCCATGAGAGGCAGGGCGAGGATGGCCATGGTGGCGCTGACGGGCAGGTAGATGCCGAAATTGACATACTGGACGACCAAGTACGTCACCAGCAGCAGGCCGACCCCCATCGCGGAAGAAATCAGGTAATGATGGCGGATGTCCGTCTTCTTGCAGATCAGGCGGCTCAGGTTCGGCACGCCCAGGGAAATGAAGCCGATCGGGCCGCAGATGCTGACGGCACTGGTCACCAGGCACATGATCGCCAGCAGCAACAGCGCCTTCCCCAGATCGGAGATCTCCGTCTCGCTCCGGAAATGCCGGGTCAGCAGGCCGGCCTGACTGAGAGCCGCCGTCAGCCCGATCCCGAAGAGCGCCAACGAGAAGATAATGTCCCCCGTCGTCACGCCTTCCAGGCGGAAATTGGCCGCTCCCCAGAGATAATACTGCTTCAGCAGATCCCCGGTCGGAGCGTTGGTCACCACGATGGTGCCCAGCGAACCGATGAAGGTCCCGAAGAGGATGCCAAAGGTGATGAGTTGCTGGGTATTCACCTTCAGGGTCACGAAGAAGCAGACCAGGGTGCAGACCAGGGTGCAGATGAAACTGCCCACGGTCAGCGAGCACCAGCCGGTCATCGTGGCTGCCGCGGCGCCGAGGCAGGCGGCGCTGCCCAGGCCCAGCGAATACACGTCGCCGAGCTGGTTACGCCAGAGATACTGCATCTGGATGCCGCCGACGGGCAGGGCGATGCCGGAAAGAAGGACGTAAAGGAGACTCAAAAGCATATCGTTACCATTTGTATTCTACGGAAAGGAGCGCGTTGAATCCGGGCATGGGATAGCCCTGGACGATTTCGTAGTGTGTATTGAAAATATTGTTCAGCGCCAGGGAGACCACCAGCTTGGACATGGACGACTCTCTGACGGCCTTCAAGGGGAAAGAGCGCCCGACGGTGACGTCGCTCAGTGACCAGGGCTCGATGTAATAGTCCGGCGTGTTCGCGGTCCGGGACCATTTCCCGCCTGTGAAACTGCTGTCCCAGGCGAAAGACCAGCCGTTCCCGTGGGCCGAAAGGGTCAGGCTGCCGCTGTGGAGGGGAATGTAGGGAATCTGGTTCCCATAGGTCTGGCTGCCCGGCGTACTGTGGTCCAGGGCGCGCTGATAAGAATAACGCAGTGTCGCGCCGATGTCCCACGGTCCAGCCTGGCAGGCGGCCTTGGCCTTGACGTCCATGCCCAGGACATCCACGACACCGATGTTGAGCATGGTCCAGCGGAACTGGGACGAGGTCGGAATGGCCACAATCTTGTCGCTCACGCGGTTGTAATAGGGCGAGACGCGGGCCTCCCAGTACCAGGGACGGGGCCAGTAGGTGTAGCGCAAGTCGGTCCCGAACTGCAGGGCCGATTCCGGGACCAGCGAGGAATTCCCCATCTGGCTGTAATAGAGGTCGTTGAAGGACGGAAGGCGATAGCTCCGCTTGGCGTAGGCGTCCCATTCCAGGCCTTCGAGCGGGCTCCAGAAGAGACTGAGCGAAGGCATCCAGGCGTCCCGGTAACCGTTCTCCCGGGTCCAGCCCCCCGCATCCGGAGAGTCGAAGCAGTCCCACGCGCCCATATAAACGAGATGGGCCGCCGCCCGGAAACGCTCCCAGGCCACACGCGTCGCCAGAGCGCCGGTGAAAGCGGTGCGCCGCGGCGTGACGAACTGACCCACGTCCGAGTCCAGGGCGTTTCGCTGCAGGTCCGTGCTCAGGTCCACCGACCAGGGATTCGCCAGCACGTAGGACTGAGCCACAGATACATAGCCCGAGCGCTGCCGGTAATGCAAGTCGTAGGGCAGGGCCATGGGATTCTTCTCCGGATGGGTGTCGTAATGGGTATAACTGTCGGCATATTTCAGGCGCAGGGCCGTCGCATAGCGTTCCGACCAGTCCCGGTTCCAGCCACCCTGGATAAAGATATCCTGGTCGGCCTGCCGCTCGGCGCTGAAGGGAAAACCCAGGGCTCTGCGAATGACCGGGCCGGGAAAGCCACGTTCGGAGCCGTAGGCGTAGGCCCGAAACTGCCAGTCATCCCGCTGCGACTGCCCGAAAAGCTGCGCCTCCAGGCGAAGGCTGCGGATGTCGCCGTTCTCGCGGACGAGGGTCGTGTCGAAACAGGGGAATTTATAGCGGCCGTTGCTGGTCAGGAATTCCGCCGCCGTGCGCAGCGTCACACCCTTCCAGAGATCCTTGTCCCATTGCAGGGAAGGATTGACGGTTCCGAACGAACCGCCCCGGAGCTTTGCCTGGCCATGGCTGCCGTCTCCGTAGACCGGGCGCGCCGAATTCAAGTGCACGGCGGCCCCGGACGCATATTCCTTCGCCGTCTGCAGGCGGCGGCTTTTCTGCCCGTTGAAGAGGGCGACCGTACCGATACCGGCGGTGGAGAAGCGCCCCAGGTCCACCTGCATGTTCTGCGCGTTGTCGACCTGGATCCCGTCCAGGAAGATGCCCACGTGCTCGCTGCCCAGGCTGCGGACGTTGACCGTCTTGAGGCCGCCGACGCCGCCGTAGTCCTTGACCTGCACGCCGGTGAAATGCCGCAGCACCTCGGCCACCTGGGCCGGTGCGGCCACCTGCGAGGGCAGGTACATTTCCTCCACCGGGCGCACGACGGGGCGCGCCTTTACGGAAAAGACCTGTGCCGATGCCAGCGTATCCGCCTCCTGGGCCGTCAGGCGCAAAGGGGCGGATACGAGGAATAAGAGCAATATGACCCTGCGGCGGGACACTACCAGATGGCGAAGTGACCGGGACAGACACCCGCGGTGACCGTCCACTTCTTGCCGCCGCCGTACAGGCTCACGTTGCCGGGATTGAAGTAATCACCGGCATCGCCCAGGAGGTAGGTGCTCGCGTCGAACGCACAGAGACCGTAGGGCGTCGTGGCGTCGACGGGCCAGGACAGGCTGGACTTCGTCCCGTTCTGGCAGGACCAGGCCTTCCAGGTCTTGGGCGCGCCGCTCCAGTCAAATTCATCCTCCGTTCCGATGCAGTAGACGATGCCATCCTTGATGGCGGACACGCTCACATAGTCGGAGACGTGCTTAACGGCATCGTTCCTGTCGATCATGTACAGGCCGGAATGCGTGCTCCAGTAGTCACCGAGGCAGGTGACATAGACGTTGCCCGCTCCGTCGGCATAGACGTTCTTGAGGTTGACCTGCACGTCCACGGTCTTCGTGACCGTGAAAGTCTTGGTATCGATGATGCTGACGGTCCTGTCGTAGGAATAGCTCGGAGGAAGCTGGCTGGAGATGCCGCCGGAATTGGCCACGTAGAGCTTTCCATCCTGGACGGCAAGGCCCTCGGGCTGGTAACCGACCTCGACGGGGAAACCTTCGAGCTGCCGGGTACCCAGGTTGATGCGCCAGACCAGTCCCTTGGGGTTCTTGTAGTCCGTGATGGCATAATAGCCCATATCATAATTCCCGGTGGCGTATGCGCCCGCCCAGGAAGAAACATACGCATATTTATCGTCAAAGGCGATGTTCCGGGGCGTGGGAATCTGGATGGCGGCCAGTTCCGTCTCATCCTTCGCGGAAAGGACTTCCACGATGCCGGAGTTGTTGACCACGATCCAAACCTCGTCGCCGTGAACCGCGATGTCGTTACCCACGTCGCCGAGGCCTGCGCCGACGGAAGGATTCATCTTCTTGAAGGCACCCGTGACATAATTGCCGTCACTGACGCGCAGGAAATCCAGAGTCGCGTTGTTGGAGCCCATGCCGCCCTCATCCAATACGAAAACCTTTCTGACATCCGCCGGAATCGCGGAGACATCCACTTTTTCACCGGTCAGTTCCTCATCCCTGGAGGGATCTTCCACAGGTCCGTTCGACCCGAATTCCACGATGTCACAGGCCGGGAACGCCAGGAGCCCCGCGGCCAAAGCAGCAAGAAATGCTTTTTTCATAGAAAAGATGTAACGTTTTCACAGCGGCTTGTCCCCGAGCCACCTTGTTCAACTTGAATGCGGCAGGTCTTCTGACTTCTCCCGGCTCCGGCCTTCTCGGAGCCCCAAAAGCCCCAATGGCGATGGATTCGAAGCCGTTTTCGGATGACACAGCTGCGGGCACAGTCCCGGATGCACGCCGGGTTCCCTTTTGAGTCTGCCGGGCAAACCCGGTCAAGACACCGCAATCCGGCACAAAGATACACATTTATTCAAAAATCATTATATTTGTTAGGATAACCCAATTTGAGACTATGACTGGAAAAGAGAGAATCAGGACCGTGCTGGAGCACAAGGAAGCAGACAGGATCGCGGTCGACTTCGGAACGACGCCGGTGACCGGCATCCATTGCAAGGTCGTCGAGGCCCTGCGGGATCATTACGGACTGGACAAACACCCCGTATACGTGCATGAACCCGGACAGATGCTGGGTTATATCGAGGATGACCTGGCGAAAGCCCTCGGCACCGACACGGCCGGCTGCTTCGGGCCCAAGAATTCGATCGGTGTCTGGAACAAGGACTGGAAGGAATACCGCATGCCCTGGGGGCAGGTGGTGATGCTCCCTGCCAAGATGGTGGACTCGTTCACCGAGAAGGACGGTGGTCTCTATTCCTATCCCGAGGGCGACAAGTCCCTCCCGCCGTCGTGTCACATGCCCGAACGCTGCTATTTCTTCGACTCGATCGAGCGGCAGCCGGGCGAAATCGACGACGACAACCTCAATGTCGAGGACAATCTCCAGGAATACGGAGAGATCGACGACGAGACCCTCAACTACTGGAAGATCGTGACCGACCGGGCCGCCGCGACCGGACGGGCGGTCGTCGCCGGATTCGGCGGCATGGCCCTGGGCGACGTGGCGCGCATCATTTCGCCCGCCATCCGTGAGCCGCGCGGCATCCGGAGCGTCGCCGAATGGTACATGTCCACGGTCTGCCGCCCGGACTATATCAAGGAAATGTTCGACCGCCAGTCGGCCCTCGCCGTCAAGAATCTGGAAAAGATCTGGAACACCGTCGGATCCAACGTGGACGTCGTTTATGTCTGCGGCGCCGATTTCGGCACCCAGACCAGCCAGTTCCTCTCCGTCGACACCCTCAACGACCTGTTCGTCCCCTATTACCAGCGGATGAACGACTGGATCCACCAGCATACCACCTGGAAGACCTTCAAACACTGCTGCGGCGCCATCTACCCTCTGATCGACAGCCTGATCAATGCCGGTTTCGACATCATCAACCCCGTCCAGATCGCCGCGACGGGCATGGATCCCCAGCGTCTGAAAGATGAGTTCGGCGACCGCGTCACCTTCTGGGGCGGCGGCGTCGACACGCAGAAAACCCTCCCCTTCGGCACGCCGGCCCAGGTCCGCGAGGAAGTCATGAAACTTTGTGACATCTTCGGCAAGGGCGGAGGTTTCGTGTACAACACCGTCCACAACATCCAGGCGAACGTCCCCGTCGAGAACGTGGTCGCCTTGATGGATACTTTGAAAGAAATTCGCGCATAGATATGAATCCGCTTTACGACGCCATTTTCAGGGGCATGGCCCCTCTGGCAAAAAATGCCGTCCAGGCCTCCCTGGACGAAGGCAAGAGCCCCCAGGACATTATCGATGAGTCGATGATCCCCGCCATGGAAGCCATCGGTAAGGAATTCGAGGCCGGTCGGGTTTTCGTCCCCAATCTGCTGCTCAGCGCCCGTGCGATGAAGACCGCCCTGGACATCCTGAAGCCCCTGATGCTCGCCGAACAGACCACGACCCTTGGTACGGTGGTCATCGGCACGGTCAAGGGCGATCTCCACGACATCGGCAAGAATCTCGTGGCCTCGATGCTGGAGGGCCGCGGCTTCAAGGTGGTTAACCTCGGCACCGACGTCTCCAAGGAGCGCTTCATCGAAGCGGCCAAGGAGAACAACGCCGACATCATCGCCATGTCCGCCCTGCTGACGACGACGATGGACTACATGAAGGAAGTCGTCGATGCCGTCAAGGCCGACGGGCTGCCCGTCAAGACCATGATCGGCGGCGCTCCCGTTACGGCCGAATTTGCTTCCAGCATCGGCGCGGACGGTTTCAGCACCAACGCCAACGAGGCGGTCGAAGTCGCCAAAAGACTGCTTTCCTGATGATCGAGCGGGCCTTCCGGATCAGCCCTGAAGAACTGCCCGAAAAGGAAGTGTGGTTCGCGATGGGCTACAAGGATTCCGTACCCGACGAACGGGTGCGGGACCTGGTCCTGCAGATGCGCGAACGCCTGGTCCCCGAGGCCACCCTGCGCTACATGTACCAGATCGTCGAGGCGGAGAAGCTCTCCCCCCGGCAGGTGCGTTTCGCCGGCAAGACCTTCACGCCGGAAGGCATCATCTGTTCCTACCTGAACGGCATGACCCACGCCCTGCTCTTCGTCGGCACCGCCGGCTGGGAGTTCGACCGGGCGAAAGAGGCCCTGAAGGCGGAGGATGACATCGTCGCCGAATTCATCGCCGACTCGATCGGGACCGTGCTCGCCGAAATGACCGTCGCACAGATGGAAAAGGACTACACCGGCACCGAAACGATCTCCATGCCCTACAGCCCCGGTTACTGCAACTGGAACATCCGAGAGCAGCAACTGCTGTTCTCGCTGTTTCCGGAGCGGCCGTGCGGCATCATCCTCTCTGAATCCTCGCTTATGACCCCAGAGAAGTCCGTCAGCGGCTTCTTCGCCCTGGGAGAAACCCTCCAGCGCCAACCCTACCATTGTCAAATCTGCAAGAACACAAGATGTTACAAAAGAAGAAAAGGCTAGCCATCCCCATCATGACCCATCCGGGGATCGAGCTCATCGGAAGCACTGTCCTGAAGGCCGTCACCGACGGCCAGACCCATGCGGACGCCATCTGCGCCCTGAACGAGGCTTATCCTGCCGCCGCGGTGACCGCCATCATGGACCTTACGGTCGAGGCGGAGGCCTTCGGCGCCGAGATCAAATTCACCGAGAATGAAATCCCGAACGTCATCGGGCGCCTGGTGACGGATGCGGATGAAGTCGCCGCGCTCGAAGTCCCCGGACTCGACAAGGGGCGCGTCCAGGAGTACCTGAAAGCCAACCGGATCGTGGCCTCCCGCGTCAAGGACAAGCCCATCTACGGCGGTTGCATCGGGCCGTTCTCCCTGGCGGGGCGCCTGTTCGACCTATCAGAGCTGATGATGTCGATGTACATGGAGCCGGAAACGGTCACCCTGCTGCTGGATAAGTGCACGGCATTCATCACCGCATACGTCCAGGCGATGAAGGAGACCGGCATCAGCGGCGTGATCATGGCCGAGCCGGCCGCCGGCCTCATCTCCAACGACGACTGCCTCCAGTATTGCACGGTCTATGTCAAGAAGATCATCGACGCCGTCCAGGACGACACGTTCAAGGTGATCCTGCACAACTGCGGCAACACCGGCCACTGCACGGACGCGATGGTCCAATCCGGTGCCTGGGCCCTGCATTTCGGCAACCGCGCCGACATGGTCGAGGCCCTTCAGGCCTGTCCGCCGGAACTTCCGGTCCTGGGCAACATCGACCCCGTCGGCATCATGCAGCAGGCCTCCCCCGAGCAGGTTTATGCCGCCGTCAGCGAATTGCTGGAAAAGACGTCGGAGTTCGACAATTACATCCTTTCCTCCGGCTGCGACGTGCCGCCTCACACTTCGATCGCCAACATCCAAGCCTTCTACAAAGCCCTGAATGACTACAACGAAAAACGCCTCGCTTAATGCGGGAGGCATGACCTCCTTCCGCTGGTGGATCTGCGCCCTGCTGTTTTTCGCGACCACCGTCAATTACATGGACCCAGGTCCTGTCCCTAACCTACGAAGAGTTCATCAAGCCGGAATTCCACTGGACCGACGCCTCATACGGCACGGTGACGGGATTCTTCTCTCTCTTCTATGCGATCTGTTGCCTGTTTGCCGGTAAGTTCATCGACTGGATCGGGGTCAAGAAGGGTTATGTCATCTCCATCATCATCTGGTCCCTGGGCGCCGTCCTGCACGCCACCACCGGCGTGCTGACTGCCTCGATGACCGGTTTGGAGTCCACGGCGGCCCTGAAGGCGGTCGAGGCCGGAAGCAACATCGCCCTGGCCATCTCGACCACGTCGGTCTATCTGTTCATGTTCTGGCGGGGCGTGCTGGCCCTCGGCGAAGCCGGCAACTTCCCCTCCGCCATCAAGGTTACGGCGGAGTATTTCCCGAAGAAGGACCGGGCCTTCGCCACGGCGATCTTCAACGCCGGCTCATCCATCGGCGCCCTGGTCGCACCGCTGTGCATCCCTCCCCTGGCCAAGCACATGGGCTGGGAGATGGCGTTCATCATCATCGGCGCCCTGGGCTTCGTCTGGGTCTTCTTCTGGGTGTTCATGTACGACAAGCCGGAGTCCCATCCGAAGGTGAACGAGGCCGAGCTGGAATACATCCACCAGGATGACGCGGAAGAAGCGGCAGAAAAGGCCGCCCTCGCTGCGGAAAAGGCCATTCCGCTGAAGGAATGTCTGAAATACCGCCAGGCCTGGGCCGCCATCCTCAACAAGTTCATCTCCGACTGCGTGTGGTGGTTCTTCCTCTTCTGGGCGCCGTCATACTTTGATACGGAGTTCGGCGCCAAGGCGACCACGCCGAAGGGCAAGCTCCTGCTGATCACGCTCTATGCCATCTGCACGGTCCTGTCCATCTTCGGCGGCTACGTGCCCAAGCATTTCGTTGAGAAGAAGGGCATGCATCCCTTCGACGCGCGTATGCGGGCGATGCTCATCTTCGCGATGTTCCCGCTGTTCGCCATCCTGGCACAGCCTCTGGGCGCCCGTTTCGCCACGCCCTGGTGGCCCGCCATCCTGATCGGACTCGCCGCCGCCGGGCATTCCGCCTGGGCCGCCAACACCTACAGTTTCATCTCCGACCTTTTCCCCAAGAGCACCATCGGCACCCTGACAGGTATGTGCTCGCTGGCGGGCGGCATTTCCACGATGGCCCTCCAGAAGATAGCCGGCAACCTCTTCACCTACGCCGAAGGAGCCGGAAGCGCTTTCCGCTTCCTCGGCTTCGAAGGCAAGCCCGCCGGCTACTTCATCATCTTCTGCTACTGCGGCCTCGCCTACCTGATCTCCTGGGTTGTCATGAAGCTCCTGGTACCCAAGTACAAACCCGTCAGACCTTAACGACCTTCCATGGCAGACGAAAAAATCATCTTCTCGATGTGTGGGGTGGGAAAGACGCTCCCCCACAACAACAAAGTAATCCTCAAGGACATCTACCTGTCCTTCTTCTATGGGGCCAAGATCGGCATCATCGGTCTCAACGGATCCGGAAAATCCACGCTGCTGAAGATTATCGCCGGCGTGGAGAAATCCTACAAGGGTGAAGTGGTCTGGGCGCCGGGCTACAGCGTCGGCTACCTGGAGCAGGAGCCGCAGATGGATCCGGACAAGACCGTCTTGGAGGTCGTACAGGAGGGAGTGAGCGAGGTGATGGCCCTTCTCAAAGAATACGAGGAGATCAACCTCAAGTTCATGGAGCCCATGTCGGACGACGAGATGAACGACCTGATCCTGCGCCAGGGCGAACTGACCGAGCAGATCGAGCATTGCGACGGCTGGGAGATCGACGCCAAGCTGGAGCGGGCGATGGACGCCCTCCAGTGCCCGCCCGTGGATGCGAAGGTCTCGACGCTCTCGGGCGGTGAAAGAAGACGCGTGGCCCTCTGCCGCCTGCTCTTAAGGCAGCCTGACGTGCTGCTCCTCGACGAGCCGACCAACCACCTCGACACCGAGAGCATCCAGTGGCTGGAGGCTCACCTGCAGCAATACAAGGGCACGGTCATCGCCGTGACCCACGACCGTTATTTCCTCGACCATGTTGCCGGCTGGATCCTGGAACTCGACCGCGGCGAGGGCATTCCCTGGAAGGGGAACTATTCCTCCTGGCTGGAGCAGAAGAGCACGCGCCTGGCGCAGGAAGAGAAGCAGGAGAGCAAGCGCCGCAAGACCCTCGAACGCGAGTTGGAGTGGGTCCGGATGGCCCCCAAGGCCCGTCACGCCAAGCAGAAGGCGCGTCTCGGCGCCTACGAGAAACTGGCTTCCGCCGACGCGAAAGAGAAAGAGGCCAACCTGGAAATCTACATCCCCAACGGCCCGCGCCTGGGCAACAAGGTCATCGAGTTCCACGACGTGTCCAAAGCCTTCGGCGACAAGCTCCTTTTCGAGCACCTGAGCTTCGTCCTGCCACCCGCCGGAATCGTGGGCGTGATCGGCCCCAACGGCGCCGGCAAGACCACCCTCTTCCGTCTCATCATGGGCCTGGAGCAGCCGGACAGCGGTGAAATCTCCATCGGCGACACCGTCAAGATCTCCTACGTGGACCAGCAGCATAAGTCGATCGATCCGGACAAGACGGTCTACCAGACCATCGCCGGCGACTCGGACTGGGTGCGCCTGGGCAACCGCGAGGTCAACGCCCGAAGCTATGTCTCGCGATTCAACTTCTCCGGCGCCGACCAGGAAAAGCTCTGCGGCATCCTCTCCGGCGGTGAAAGGAACCGCCTCCACCTGGCCCTCACGCTCAAGGACGAGGGCAACGTGCTGCTCCTCGACGAGCCGACCAACGACGTGGACGTCAACACGATCCGCGCCCTGGAGGAAGGCCTGGACAATTTCGCCGGCTGCGCCGTCGTGATCTCCCACGACCGCTGGTTCCTCGACCGCATCGCCACGCACATCCTCGCCTTCGAGGGCGACTCGCAGGTCTATTTCTTCGAGGGCAACTATGAGGAATACGAGGAGAACAAGAAAAAGCGTCTCGGCGATGAGGAGCCGAAACGCTTCAAGTACAAGAAACTGATGGAGTAGTTCTTACTCCCTACAGCGTCCGCTTGATCTCGACGATCTGGAAGGCCTCGATGACGTCGCCTTCCTTGATGTCGTTGTAGTTGGCGATGCCCATGCCGCATTCCATGCCGGCCGGAACCTCCTTGGCGGCGTCCTTGCCCCTTTGCAGGGAGGACAGTTCGCCGGTGTAGATCACGATGCCGTCACGGATGAGGCGGACCTTGGACTTGGCCACCATCTTGCCGTCGCGGACCAGGCAGCCGGCGATCGTGCCGACCTTGCTGATGCGGAAGGTCTGCTTGACCTCGGCGGTCGCGGTGACCTCTTCCTTCTTCTCCGGCTCGAGCATGCCCTCGATACCGTCCTTGACCTCGTTGATGGCGTCGTAGATGACCGAGTAGAGGCGGATTTCGATGCCTTCCTTCTCGGCGGACTTGCGCGCCTCCACGGTCGGGCGGACCTGGAAGCCGATGATGACGGCGTCAGAGGCCTGCGCCAGCAGGATGTCGGACTCGGAGATGGCACCCACGGCCTTGTGGATGACATTGACCTTGACTTCCTCGGTGGAGAGCTTGATCAGGGAGTCGGACAGAGCCTCGACGGAACCGTCCACATCGCCCTTGACGATGACGTTGAGTTCCTTGAAGTTGCCGATCGCGATACGGCGGCCGATCTCTTCGAGAGTCATGTGTTTCTGGGTCTTGATGCCCTGGATACGCAGGAGCTGTTCGCGCTTGTTGGCGATGCTCTTGGCCTCGCGCTCGTCCGCCAGGACTACGAATTTCTCACCGGCGGCGGGAGCGCCGTTCAGGCCGAGCACGAAAACAGGCGTGGACGGACCGGCTTCCTGGACCTTGGCGCCGCGCTCGTTGAACATGCTCTTGACCCTGCCGTAATAGCTGCCGCACAGCATGCAGTCACCGACGTGAAGCGTTCCCTGCTGGACCAGGACGGTGGCCATGAAGCCGCGGCCCTTGTCCAGGGAAGACTCGATCACGGCACCGGAGGCCAGCTTGTTGGGGTTGGCCTTCAGTTCGAGGATCTCGGCCTCGAGGAGCACCTTTTCGAGGAGTTTGTCCACGTTGATGCCCTTCTTGGCGGAGATTTCCTGGCACTGATACTTGCCGCCCCAGTCCTCGACGAGAATGTTCATCTCGGAGAGCTGCCGACGGATGGTCTCGGGATTGGCACCCGGCTTGTCGATCTTGTTGATGGCGAATACCATCGGAACGCCGGCGGCCTGCGCGTGGTTGATGGCCTCGCGCGTCTGCGGCATGACCGCGTCGTCCGCGGCGATGATGATGATCGCCAGGTCCGTCATCTGGGCACCGCGGGCACGCATGGCCGTGAAGGCTTCGTGACCGGGGGTATCCAGGAAGGTGATGCGACGGCCGTCGTCCAGCCGGACGCTGTAGGCGCCGATGTGCTGGGTGATGCCGCCCGCCTCACCGGCGATGACGTTCGATTTGCGGATATAGTCGAGGAGGGAGGTCTTACCGTGGTCGACATGACCCATCACCGTGATGATCGGCGGACGGGACACGAGGTCCTCCGGACGATCCTCCTGCTCGTTGCTGCTGATCTCCTCGGAGATCTCGGCGGTCACGAACTCGACCTTGTAACCGAACTCTTCGGCCACCAGGACGAGAGTCTCGGCGTCGAGGCGCTGGTTGATGGACACCATCAGGCCCAGGCTCATGCAGGCGCCGATGACCTTTACGACGGGGGTGTTGTTCATCAGGGTCGCCAGATCGTTGACGGTAACGAACTCCGTCACCTTCAGGATCTTCTTCTCGGCGGCTTCCTGCTCCATCTCCTCCATCGCACGCTGCGAGGCGGCTTCGCGCTTCTCCTTGCGGTACTTGGCGCCGAAGTTGTTCTTCTTGCCCTCGTTCATCTTGGCGTAGGTCTCCTTGACCTGCTTCTGGATCTGCTTCTGCAGTTCCTCCTGCTCGGCCTCGGTCATCGCGGGCTTGAAACGCTCGCCCTTGCGACGCTCCTTGCGGCCCGTAGCGGCCGCGGCTTTCTGGTCCTTCTTGGCGTCCCTGCGGACGTTGTCGGCCTGAACCTTGCCGACGTCGACCTTCTCACGGCCCTTGTCAATGCGCTCGCGCTTGCCCTTCTTCTTCTTTTCGAACTGGGACATGTCGATCTTGCCGACGATCTTGAGGCCGCCGGCCTCGGCGGGCTGTTCCGCGGGTTTCTCTTCCTGGGAAACGGGCTCTTCGGCGGGCTGGGCAGGGGTGGACTCAGCCTCGGCGGAAGGGGCTTCCGTTTCTGCGGGAGCGGATTCAACTTCGGGCACGGGCTCCGGTGCGGGAGCGGGCGCAGGAGCGGGGGCCGGTTCCGGTTCGGGAACGGGCTCCGGCTTGGGGGCGGGGGCAGGCTCCGGTTCCGGAGCAGGCGCAGGTGCGGGAGCGGGTTCCGGTTCGGGAACGCGTTCCTTCTTCTTGAGGAGGGTGCTCTTGATGACCGTCTCCTGGACGAGTTCCTCTTCTTCCTCCTGCTTTTCCTGCCTGCGGCCGGTCGTCTTCTCGAGGATCTCGTTGAGCTTGACGTCCACCTTCTCGGCGGCCATCTTCATCTCAAGGTCCTTGCCGAACTGCTTGGCCACGGCGGGCATGTACTCGTCGGAAACCTTGATGTTCGGATTGGCGTCCTCGATACCGGCGCCCTGCTTGTTCAGGAAATCCACCAGGTCTTGCAACCCGATGTTGTATTGCTTGATGATCTTGCTTAATCTGATATCTGCCATATTTACCCCTTTATTCGTTTCTGTTAGTCTTCAAACTCGGCGCGCAGGATCCGGATCACATCTTCGACGGTCTCGTCCTCAAGGTCGGCCCGCTTGGCGATATCCTCCGGAGACAGGGCCAGGACACTCTTGGCGGTGTCGCAGCCGATGGCCTCGAGCCGGTCGATGACCCACTGGTCGATCTCGTTGTCGAACTCGCTGAGCAGGACATCCTCCTCGGCGTTGTCGATCTCGTCCTTCGGAAGCTCGCGCCAGACCTCGATTTCGCGGTCCACGAGCATGCCGGCCAGCTGGATGTTGCAGCCGTTGCGGCCGATGCCCTTCTTGACCTCCTCGGGCTGCATGTAAACCTTCACCTTGTCGGTCGGGGAAGATCCCATGTCCACGGAGGACACGCGGGCGGGATTGAGGGCGCGCTGGATGAGGAGCTGCGGGTTGCTGGTCCACTGGAGGACGTCGATGTTCTCGTTGCGGAGCTCACGGACGATGCCGAGAATCCTGCCACCCTTGACGCCGATGCAGGCGCCGATCGGGTCGATGCGCTCGTCGTAGGACTCGACGGCCACCTTCGCACGCTCGCCGGGGACGCGGACCACCTTCTTGATGGTGATCAGGCCATCCACGATCTCAGGCACCTCCTGCTCGAACAGCCGCTCGAGGAACTCGTTGGAGGTACGGGACAGGACGATGTAGGGCGTGGTGTTGTTTTTCATCTCCACGTTCTTGATGATGGCGCGGACGGTGTCACCCTTCTTGAAGTGCTCGCCCGGGATCTGCTCGCTGCGAGGGATGTGAAGCTCGTTGCCGTCCTCGTCGAGGATGAGGACCTCCTTGGACCAGGTCTGGTACACTTCGCCCGTGAAGATCTCGCCGACCTTCTCGGAATACTTCTTGAAGACGTTGGCCTTCTCGATGTCCATGATGCGGCCCTGTAGATTCTGGCGGATGTTGAGGATGCCACGGCGACCGAAGTCCTGAAGGTTGAACTTCTTGGTATAGGTGTCGCCGACCTCGTAGTCGTCGTCACCGGTCAGGGCGGCCACCTGCTCCGGGGTCATCTCGGAGTTGGGATCTTCCACTTCTTCGACGATCTCGAAGTTCTGGTAGATCTCACAGGTACCCTTGTCGACGTTGACGATCACGTCGAAATTGTCGGAAGATCCGTAGGTTTTGGCAATCTGTGTGAGGAACACGTCCTTCAGCACACCCATCATCACAGGCCGGTCGATGTTTTTCTCCTCCTTGAAGTCCTTGAAGGCATCGATCAGGGTCACAACTTGTTCTTTTTCCATTGTTATCGTTTATTCGTTTGTTTGTTTCAACATTTCATCCGCTTCGGCGGCGTCGATGCCGACGGAAGTCACGGTGAGGGAGTAGTCCTCCACGTCGCGGTCGAAGGCCGCGAGGACCGCCCGGTGCACGTGCTCGCAGTCGGCGAGGTCGACATCGCCCTCGGGGCGGTCGATGGTCACTTCGAAAACATTGTCGTCATCGTCGAATTTGATGTCCGCGACGACCAGGCCGCGCTCCTGGGCCGCGGTCTCCACCACCTGGTAAAAAAGCTCTTTTTCCATCGTTCGAAATAAAACAAAGATAGGAACCGCGCGGCCCCTATCTCAATCACTCGGCAAATATAGGTTTTTTCTTCGGTTTGTGCAAAAAATGTTGTAGATTTGCGACAATTTATAAGATATAGGAATGAAATTCACGGCCGCAGAACTGGCAAAAGTACTGAAGGGAAGCGTCGACGGCGACCCGAATGCCACCGTCACCTCCTTCGCGAAGATCGAATCCGGCAAGGAAGGGCAGCTTTGCTTCTTCGCCAATCCCAAATACGAACAATACGTCTACACCACCCGCGCCAGCATCCTGCTGGTCAACAAGGACTTCGAGCCCAGGGACACCGTCGTCCCCACGATGATCCGCGTGGAAAACGCCTACGCGGCCATCGCCGAACTGCTCAAATACGTCTCCGACCAGAAGAAATCCTACCGCCGGCACCGCGGCCTCCGCTCCCATATCGCCTGCAGCGCCAGGATCGGCAAGAAGGTCTATGTCGGCGACTTCACCCATATCGGGCGCAACTGCCTGATCGGTGAATGCACCCGAATCTACGAGAACGTCTACATCGGCGAAGGGACCGTCATCGGCCGCAAGTGCATCCTCTACCCCGGCGTGCGCATCTATCCCGGCATGGTGATCGGCGACAACGTCATCCTCCACGCCAACTGCGTGATCGGCTCCGACGGCTTCGGCAACGTCCCGCAGGAAGACGGCACCTGGGAGAAGATCGAGCACCTGGGCAAGGTCATCATCGGCAACAACGTGGAGATCGGCGCCAATACGACCATCGACCGGGCCGAAATGGAGGCCACCGTCATCGGCAACGGCGTCAAGATCGACAACCTCTGCCAGATCGCCCACAACGTCCAGATCGGCGACAACACCGTCATGGCGGCCCAGTGCGGCATCGCCGGTTCCACCAAGATCGGCAAGAACTGCATCCTGGCCGGCCAGGTCGGCATCGTCGGGCACGTCACCATCGCGGACGGCACGACCATCTGCGCCCAGGCGGGCGTCATCGGCAACATCCGGAAGAGCGGCCAGGTCGTCTTCGGATCCCCCGCCATCGACCGCCAGTTGTTCCTCAAGAGCTATGCCCTCTTCAAAAAAGCAGGCGAAGAGAAATAAATTGTTTTATAAATAGTTTCTTCTTATCTTTGCGGACTAATTTTTGCAACGATTAGACTGCAATGAAGCAACATACGCTCAAAAGATATTACTCTTTCGAAGGCAAAGGTCTCCATACCGGCCAATCCGCCCATCTGACACTGAAGCCCGCCGGCCCCAACACCGGCATCGTCTTCGTGCGTACGGACATCGGCCCCGAGGCTGCCATTCCGGCTCTGGCCGAATTCGTCTCCGACACTTCCCGCAGCACCACGCTTTCCGACGGCGCGATCGAGATCCACACGGTGGAGCATCTCCTTTCCGCCCTGACCGGTCTGGGCGTGGACAACGCCGTCGTGGAAATCGACAACATCGAGGTTCCCATCCTGGATGGCAGCGCCCGCAAGTATGTCGAGGCCATCGCCAAGGACGGACTGGAGAAGCAGAATGCCGAGCGCAAGTATATCGAACTGAGCGAGCCGATCGAGATCGTGGATGAGGAGCGCGGCTCCAGCATCCGCATCGAGCCGGCCAAGGAAACCGCCTACGACGCCACCATCGACTTCAACTCCCGCGTCCTCGGCATCCAGCGGGTCCACTGGGACAAAACGGTCGACTACAAGACCCAGATCGCGTCCTGCCGCACCTTCGTCTTCCTCCACGAGATCGCCTATCTCTTCCGGATGGGCCTGGTCAAGGGAGGTGACGTGGACAACGCCATCGTCATCGTCGAGCACCCGATCCCCGACGAGCAGCTCGAGGAGCTGTGCGCCCTCTTCAACGTGAAGAAACTGCGGATCAGCGACAAGGGCTACCTCAACAACCTGCGGCTTTATTTCAACGACGAATGCGGCCGCCACAAGCTCCTGGACCTGATGGGAGACCTGCGACTGAGCGGCGGATTCCTCCGTGCCCAGGTCACGGCCTGCAAGCCCGGCCACGCCATCAACACCCGCGCCGCCCAGGCCATCCGGGCTGCGATCAAGAAGTAAGAAAACAAAACAGATATGTCCAACATCCATCCCCTGGCATTTGTCAGTCCCGACGCCAAGCTCGGCGAGAACGTCGAAGTCGGTCCCTACGCATACATTGACAAGGATGTCGTCATCGGCGACAACTGCAAGATCCATCCCCACGCCGTCATCTATTCCTACGTCCGCATGGGCGAAGGCTGCGAGGTATTTCCCGGCGCCGTCGTGGGTGCCATCCCCCAGGATCTGAAGTATGACGGAGAAGTCACTTACGTCGAGATCGGCAACCATGTCACCATCCGCGAATGCGCCACGATCAACCGCGGCACCAACGCCAGCGGCAAGGGCGTGACCAAGGTCGGCAACAACACCCTGATCATGTCTTACGTGCACATCGCGCACGACTGCCGGGTGGGCAACCACTGCATCCTGACGAGTTATGTCGGCATCGCCGGCGAGACGGACGTGGACGACTGGGCCATCATCGGCGGCGGCACCAAGGTGCACCAGTTCAGCCACATCGGCACGCACGCCATGGTCGGCGGCGCCTGCAAGGTCAACAAGGACATCCCGCCGTATTCGATCTGCGGCCGCGACCCGATCTGCTATGCGGGCGTCAACATCGTCGGCCTGCGCCGGCGCGGTTTCGAGTCCGACGTGATCCGCAACATCAAGGACATCTACGACACGATCTATTTCCAGGGCTACAACATCTCGGACGGCTGCGCCAAGGTCGAAGCCGGTTTCCCGCAGTCCGTGGAGAAAGAGACAATCCTCGCTTTCATCAAGAATTCGAAGCGCGGCATCGTGCGTGGCAACGACGCCTCCGAGAAGGGCGTGATCGACTAGTGCTCCTGTCGGCGGCATATTTTCCTCCGGTCGAGTATTTCGCCGCGATGGCAAAAGACATTACCCTGTCCGCGGACAGGGTAATTCCGTCTGTGGTCTGGATCGAGGCGTGGGAGCACTATCAGAAGCAGAGTTACCGCAACCGCTGCCGCATCTACGCGGCGGACGGTCCCCAGGACCTGAATTTCCCCATCGTCCACGACGGAAATCCCTTCTCCCTTCCCATCTGCGAGATCCGGGTGGATTACAGCACGCCCTGGCTGGTGCGCACACAGCGCGCCATCGAGTCGGCGTACAAGTCCGCACCGTTCTTCGACCATTACCGGGACTCGCTGTTCGTGCTGATGGATTCCAAGCCGGAGCGCCTGATGGATTGGGATCTGATGCTGACGCGCTGGTGCCTGGAGCGGCTGCACCTGCCGGTGGAGATCCGCCTGACTGAGAGCTATGTGTCGCAGGGCAGCGACCATTACGGAGAGGACCTGCGGGAAACGATCCATCCTAAGCGTCCGAACCGCATCCTGCAGGACCTGGGCCTCGACCGCCCGTATTACCAGGTTTTCGCCCCCAAGTCAGGCTTCATCCCAGGTCTCTCCATCCTGGACTTGCTATTCAATGAAGGTCCCGACGCAATCTCGTATTTAATCAAAAAAGGCTGACGCGAAGTCAGCATTTTTTTGCTATGTCAACGGAGGCTTAGAAACGCCAGCCGAGGGTCAGGACCACGTCCATCAGGCGGCTCGCAATACCAATTTCGGGAGGCGAGATGAGACCTCCGGTCTCGCTGACCTGATAGTCGTCGTACGGATAGAACCAAGTGTCGGGGCACTTCGTGTAACGCACGGCGGCATCCAGGAAGAAGGAACCCGGCGAAGAGTAGCCGAAACCGATGGAACCAGTGTGCGTCAGGTCCTTGACATTGGCCGCCTTCTCCGCATAATTCTTATAGGAATAACCCGCGCGAAGGGCGAAGGCCTCGGACGGCTTGAACTCCGCACCGACGCGGATGTTGTTGGTCACGCCCGCATTGTTGCGGATGTACTGGTTGTCTTCACTGTACGAATCCACGCCAAAGGCAGCGTCCTCGTCACGGAAACGCATCGAACGGAAGTCCGTCCGCTCCCAGTCCACGGAAAGCAGGGCTCTGTTACCCAGGGTATAAGCCGCTCCCAGGTTGAAATTGAACGGGGAGACAAGCTTATAGCTATACTCGGCGACAGGTGTTTCCCAAACGTTGGATTTGATCCCGTCGAAATTGCAGAGGCCATCCCACATCCAGCGCTGGGAGATGGTCTGGACAGTAGGAGTCTTGATGGCCGCACCCAGTCTCAATCCTTCGACGGGAAGCCAGATGGCGCCGAACTTGGCATAGATGCCGGTGCCCTCAGCCTCCAGCGTATAGCGCTGGCGGGCACTGAGCCAGGTTGTTTCCACATCGTCGATAACCAGGCCGAACTTCGACTTGTCGACCGGAGACTCGAGTTTGTTGGTATTCTCGGTATAATTGAGGGAGACGATGCCGATGTTGCCGCCGAAATAGAACTTGTCATTCCAGTTGAATGCCAGGTTGATGACCGCATCGGCCTTGGAGCCGGTGCGCTGGCGGAAGTAGGACTGATTGACCGGGGCGGCAGGACTGAGGATGCTGCCGTCATCATACTGGAACTCAGAGGCGCCGATATACTGGTCTTCACTTCCGAAACTGTTCGCAATCATGCCGGACTGGAATGCCAGGATGTCGGGCCAGGCATAGTCAGAATCGTAATACGGGTCGTAATTATCTCCGGAGACAAGGTCGATGCCAGGAATACCCGAGGCAAAGTATGCCATCTCACCCAACATCGTCGAATTGTTGTTGACCCCACCCGCAGACATACGCTCATTGAAAACATTGGTCGTATTGAGCGTCATGCCGAAAGTCCAGTTCTTGAGGCCATAGTCCCGGCGCGTGTCCACATTCATCATGAAGCCGAAATTCGGCATGATGAAACGGTTCTGGGAGTCAGGCGTCGTCCCGGTGAAAGACCCGCCCACGGTAGGAGCATAGGACGAATTCGTGGATGAGATGCTCAGACCCGGCGTGATGGTGAACTGGGAATATCCGGCCACCGCTGCGCCGGCGGGGTTGATGCCCACCGAGCCGAGATCGCCTCCGACGGCGGTCATCGCGTTGCCGAGGGCAGCGCTCCGGGCCGTCCCGTAGTAGTTGTTATCCGCGTAATTGATCGCGTCATACATGGTCTGCGCACCCGCCGTGAGGGCGGTCAGGCAGAACAGGGATATTGCAAGAATCTTTTTCATAATGCTGTCAATTCGTTTCATAGTTCATAGTTAAGCGCATATCGTCTGGTATCAGACCCTATCTGCGATGGCCGCCGCCACCGCTGCTGGAACCACCGCCGCCGCCGAAGCTTCCGCCGCCGCTGCTGTGGCCGCCGCCGGAATAACCGCCGCCACCACCACCGCTATAGCCGCCGCTGCTGCGGCTGCCGCCGGAATAGCTGCCGGACGAGGAGGAACCGGAATAACTGCCGGACGAAGATCTGCTGTAGGAACCGCCCTCGTAAGAGCGGGCAGACGTACGGCTACCGGAAGAACCGCTGCGGGACGCGGAAGTGGAAGAAGATCCGGAACCGGCCTGACGCACGTATGTGGAAGACCTGCGGGAGGTGGAGCTGCCGCTGACTCCGGAAGAACTGCCAGCCGTCGAAGCGCGGGTTGCGGAAGAACGGGAACCGCTGGCGCCGGAAGGATTCCTGCGCACGGTCGGATTCTCCCCGAAGGTGTTCCTGCGCTGTCCGCTCGCCGTCATCCGGCGGTTGGAACCTTCGACCGTGTTAACCCAGGACGTATGGACCACATCCCGGCCATGACCGTAGCCATATCCGCCGTGGTAAGGCAGTCTCGGTCCGTAACCCCAGGGACCCCAGGGTCCGTACCAGCCGCCGTAGGCCCAGCTGTCATAGTAGTAAGGTCCCCAGCCGTACCAGCCGTAGTCCCAGAAGGGATCGAACCAGGGATCCCAATACCAGGAGCTGTACCAGGGGCTGTACCAGGAAGAATAATACGGGCCGTACCACGGGCTGTACCACGAGGAGTAGTAGCCCCAGGGACGATACCACGGGCTGTACCAGGATCCGTACCAGGAACGGTAGGGCCAGCCCCAGCCGTAACCCCAGCCGTAGCCGAAGTTCCAGGCATAGCGGTCGTAGTCATACCCGTCCAGGATGGTCAGCGTGGTCGTGCTGTCCCGCCAGTCATACTTGAACTGGGCAGCCTTGTTTTCTGGGATGTAAAGCGTATCGATCCGTCCCCGACGGAGATAGATTTCAGTACCACGGGTCTTTTCCGCGAGAGCGGATGCTTCAGACTGCACCGTCTGATCGACGGCCGTCCTGACAGGTCTGGAATAAACGCCGTCCTGGAAGCGCTGGTTCCCGGACGTCTGCGAATATTCCGCAACGGAAGCGCAAGATGCAAGCATCAGCGCTGTCGAAACAATCAGTGTCAAATGCTTTTTCATATTCTGCTCTCTTATTAAAAAATCGTATATTTGCACAATAATAGTACTTTTTTCCGAACTATACAAAAACAATACCATGGCAAAAGAAGTCACTTCACGCGCTGAGAATTACTCCCAATGGTACAACGATCTCGTCGTCAAGGCGGATCTCGCCGAGCAGTCCGCCGTCCGCGGCTGCATGGTCATCAAGCCCTACGGCTATGCCATCTGGGAGAAGATGCAGTCCGTCCTGGACGGCATGTTCAAGAAGACCGGCGTGCAGAATGCATATTTCCCCCTGTTCATCCCCAAATCCTTCTTCTCCCGCGAAGCCGAGCATGTCGCCGGCTTTGCCAAGGAGTGTGCGGTGGTCACCCATCACCGCCTGATGAACGATCCGGACGGCAAGGGCGTCGTCGTCGATCCCGAAGCGAAACTCGAAGAGGAACTGATCGTGCGTCCCACCTCCGAGACCATCATCTGGAGCACCTACAAGAACTGGATCAAGTCCTGGCGCGACCTCCCCATCCTCTGCAACCAGTGGTGCAACGTCGTGCGCTGGGAGATGCGCACGAGGCTGTTCCTCCGCACCGCGGAGTTCCTCTGGCAGGAAGGCCATACCGCCCACGCCACCTCTGAGGAGGCTGAGGCGAAGGCTTACGAGATGGTGCATGTCTATGCCGACTTCGTGCGGGACTGCATGGCGCTGCCGGTCATCGTCGGCCACAAGAGCCCCAACGAGCGTTTCGCCGGCGCCCTCGACACCCTGACCATAGAGGCGATGATGCAGGACGGAAAGGCCCTCCAGGCCGGTACGTCCCATTTCCTGGGCCAGAATTTCGCCAAGTCTTTCGACGTCCAGTTCACGGACAAGGAAGGCAAGCTGCAGTATGTCTGGGCCACGTCCTGGGGTGTCAGCACGCGTCTGATGGGCGCCCTGATCATGGCGCACGGCGACGACAACGGACTCGTCCTGCCGCCCGCCCTCGCCCCGATCCAGATCGTGCTCGTGCCGATCTACAAGACCGACGAGGAACGCAGCGCCGTCCTGGCCGAGATGGAAACCCTGAAGAAGGCCTTCGAGGCGCTGGGCCACAGTGCCAAGGTTGACGACCGTGACAACCTGCGCCCGGGCTTCAAGTTCGCCGAATGGGAGCTCAAGGGCGTGCCGGTGCGCATCGCGATGGGCCCCCGTGACCTCCAGAACGGTACCGCCGAAGTCCACCGCCGCGACACGCTGGAAAAGGCCTCCGTGCCCGTGGAAGGCATCGACCGCTATGTCCACGAACTCCTGGACGACATCCAGAAAGGCATTTATGTGAAGGCCGCCCGTTTCCGGGATGCCAACATCCGCAAATGCGACGACTGGGAAGAGTTCAAGACCGAGATCCAGAAAGGCGGCTTCCTGCTCTGCCACTGGGACGGCACGGCCGAGACCGAACAGAAGATCAAGGACGAGACCAAGGCCACGATCCGCTGCATTCCCGTGGATACGGTCGTCTGCGAGGAGGAAGGCAAGTGCATCTATTCCGGCAAGCCTTCCCACCGGAGAGTCGTTTTCGCCATTTCTTATTGATCCGGATATGAAAAAGAGACTGATCGCGGCCGTTTCCCTGCTGCTGGCCGCCGGCGTTTTTTCCTTTGCACAGTCGGTCCAGGACGCCGCGGCCAAGGCCGCCGAAGCCCTTGCCCAGACGCAGGAAGAGCAGGAGGCTCCCGCTAAGCCCAACTATTGGACCAAGTCGCTCAAGTTCGACCTCGGTTTCACCAACACGATTCTGACCAACTGGGCAGCGGGCGGCTACAACCAAACCGCGGCAGCCACTTCCCTGGATGGCAACGCCAATTACAAGAAAGGCCTGTCCTACTGGAACAACCGTCTCCAGCTGGACTACGGTTTTTTCTATGCGGATGACAAGCCCGTCCTGCAGAAGAACAAGGACCGCATCCTGTTCGACAGCAAATGGGGATTCAAGACCAGTGAGAACTCGAAATGGAGCTACACGGCGGCTTTCAACTTCCTGTCGCAGTTCACGGACACCCACAAGTTCCTGAACCCGGGGGTCGAGGATCCGACCTTCGACGACTGGATGGCCAAGGCGATCCTGCAGTCCGGCTTCCTGTCTCCGGCCTACACCACCCTCTCCCTCGGTGTCGACTGGACGCCCAAGCCGTGGTTCACCGTCAGCTTCTCCCCGCTGACCGGCGGTTTCACCATCGTCAGGCGCGAGGAGCTGCGCAAGACCTATGGCATGGAGCTCAAGCCGGACTATGAAGGGTACAGCGGCGAAATCCTGGGCTCGATGTACATGCCCTACCGTTTCCAGCTGGGTGCCAGACTGGCCATGAACGCCAAGTTCAACATCAACGACGTCTTCACGGGCGAGACCTCACTCATCCTCTTCTCCGACTACCTCCACCGTCCGCAGGAGCCGCGTGTCAACTGGGACAACAAGTTCACCTGGCAACTGGCCAAGCATTTCGGCATCGCACTCCAGACCTGGCTGATCTACGACCCCAACGTCTTGATCGACGGGACGAAAAAGGTCCAGTTCAAGGAGTTCCTGACGCTCAATTTCTCCTATTTGCTCGAGCCGCGCAAAAAATAGGGTGTTTCCATGAGAATTCTGCTTGCAGTCAGCGGAGGCATCGATTCGATGTATCTCGCGGAGAATGCCGGGGACCTGTTCCCCGGCTGTTCTTTCGCCCTCGCCCACTGCAACTTCCGGCTCCGGGGTGCGGAGTCCGACAGGGACGAGACCTTCGTCCGGGACTGGTGCGCCGCGCACGGTCTGCCGCTGTATGTGCAGGCCTTCGACACGGCCGCCTTCGCCGCGGAACGGGGCGTCAGCATCGAGATGGCAGCGCGCGAACTGCGCTACCGCTGGTTCGCCCGGCTTTGCACCGATGAAGGATTCGACGGCGTGGCCGTCGCTCACAATGCCGACGACGACGCGGAGACGATGATGCTCCATCTCTTGCGAGGCACGGGAACGCGCGGGCTGCGGGGTATGGCTTCCGAAGGTCCGATCCCGTACGGAGACGGACAGGGCCGGCTGCTGAGGCCGATGCTGGGTCTGGAGCGCAAGGAAATCGAGGCCTGGATGCGCGTCCACGGATGCACCTGGCGGGAAGACGGCACCAACACGGATACGACCATCCGTCGCAACCTGCTGCGCCACAAGGTCTTTCCTCTTTTTGAAGAGATCAATCCCTCCTTCCGGACGGCATTGCGCCGCGACCGGGAGCATATTGCGCAAGTGGATGACATCGCGGAGGAATTCTTCCTTCGGGAGAAGGCTGGGATTCAGGATGCATCCGGTCGGATCGATCTCGACAAGCTGCTGGCCTGCACGCACTGGCGCTGGCTGCTCTTCCGCCTGACGGAGGGTTCCGGACTGGATGCCGGCCATCTGGAAAGCCTCATCGCGACCTTGGAAGCCGGTGACCTTTCCGAAACCCGGCAATTCGGGTCCTGGACGCTATCACGGGGTTTCCTTTCACCGACGTTCTCCCCTGTTCCGGACGAGCCGTGCATCCGCCTGGAAATACTTCCCCGCACGCCCGGATTCTCCCCCATCCCCCCGGCCGGAACGCTTTATCTGGACGCCGACCTGCTGCCCTCGGATCCCGTCGTCCGGCCCTGGCGTCCCGGAGACTGGATGGTCCCGCTGGGCATGACGGGCCGCAAGAAGATCAGCGACCTTTTCACCGACCTGAAATACTCCGCCGCCGACAAGGCCCGCGCTCGGGTCATCGAGCATCCCGAGGGAGGCTCTCGGATCGCGGCTCTGGCGGGCCGACGCATCGACGAAACGCTGCGCATCACCGAAAAAACCGAACGCATCCTCGTTGTCGAGTGGTTTTAAAAACGTATATTTGTCCTTCGCGAAACATAATCATCACCATACCATGAAAAAGATCGTCAGAATCCTTACCGTCGCCTTCCTGCTCGCTTCCGCCCTTCCGGTGCAGGCCCAGGAAGTCCGCCACGGCTCGGACGACTTCAAGATCGGAGTCGCCGGTTACTCCTACCGCAAGTTCAGTCTCGACCAGACCCTCCAGTTCCTGAAGGACATGGGCGTCAAGTATTTCTCCGTCAAGGACTGGTGGCTGCCCCTGGATTCCACGAAGGAGCAGATGGACGCGTTCAAGGCGAAATGCGCCTCGTACGGCGTCGAGGGATACATCCTCGGTCCCATCTATATGAAGAGCAAGGCCGACGCGGACCGCACCTTCGCCTACGCGCAGCGCTACGGGGCCAAGATGTTCATCGGCGTGCCGGACTATGAGCTGCTGCCTTACGTCATCCAGAAGGTCAAGGAGACCGGCATCAAGGTCGCGATCCATACGCACGGACCGGACGGCGCCGCTTTCCCGGACATCCGGACCGTGGTCGAACTGGTGAAGGATCCGTCGCTGGGCGTGGGCTGCTGCATGGACCTGGGCCACACCTTCCGTTCGGGCTACGACGTGGCGAAGGACATCCGCAAGTACGGCAAGTGGATCTATGACATCCACATCAAGGACGAGACCGCCCCGTCGAAGGCCGGACAGACCTGGGAGATGGGACGCGGCATGATGGATTTCAAGGCCATCGTGAAGGCGTTGCGCAAGATCAAGTACCAGGGCGTGATTTCCGTCGAGTTCGAGAAGAACGGCGATAACCCTCACCCGGGTGTGGCCGAATCGATCGGTTATCTCCGCGGCATATTCGACGCCACCGCCAAATAAGGGCTGCAGGCCGGCGGTCAAGCTCCGACCGCGGCTACGTCCATCCTCGCTTCGCTGCGGCTGAGTAACGCCGCAGTCGGACTTGCCCCGCCGGCTTCCATGCTTCGGCGGGGTAGTTTTTTTGCGGTTGATAAATCGGTTGACTATTTTCCAAGGTTTTTCTTTCACTTTCTGCTGAATAATTCGTAAATTTCGGGGATTAAAGGTTAAAAACCTTTTTACGACGCGAAAAGACTAAAAACAAACATAATGGCAAACGCAGTTATCATGCCCAAGCAAGGGCAATCCGTAGAGAGCTGTATCGTTACAGAATTCAAGAAAAAAGTCGGCGACAGCGTGGCCGTCGGCGACGTCCTGTTCAGCTACGAGACCGACAAGGCCTCCTTCGAGGAAGAAGCCAAAGTGGCCGGCACCGTCCTCGCCTGTTTCTTCAAGGACGGCGATGAAATCCCCGTTCTGACCAACGTGATGGTCATCGGCGCAGAAGGTGAATCCACTGCCGAGTTTGCCCCCGGCGATGCCGCAGCAGCCTCTGGGACGGCGCCCGCAGCAGCCGGTGAGGGAGTTCCCTCGCAGGCCAGTGCCCCCCTCGACACCGTTAGTGGTGGGGCCGAGCGCAGCGAGGCGTTTGCGGAGGCTGTTCCCTCCGCCGCCCCCGTTCCCGGTGCCCCGGTTTCGCCCCGCGCCCGCAAGACCGCCGCGGAGAAAGGCGTCGACACCGCCCAGCTCGCCGGCAGCGGCCCCCACGGACGCATCATCGAGCGCGACGTCCTCGCCGCCGCCAAGCCTCTCACCGGCCTCGCCAAGGCTATGATGGCCGAAGGCGGCAAGGCGGCCCCCGAGACCGGCAGCGGCCTCAACGGCACCGTCAAGGCCGGCGACCTCAAGACCTGGAAGCCCAACCATACCGACATCGCCGGCGAAGGCGAAGACTTCACCGTCGAAAAGATGTCCAACATGCGCAAGCTCATCGCCAAGTCGATGTACAATTCTCTGCAGAACAGCGCCCAGCTCACCCACATGCTCGGCGCCGACGCCCGCAAGATCCAGGCCCTCCGCAAGAAAGCCAAGAAGGCCCTCGAAGAAGGCCGCATCGATGCCAACGTCACCATCAACGACCTGGTCTGCTTCGCCGTCATCAAGGCCCTCCAGAAATTCCCGAAGATCAATTCCCACTGCCTGGGAGACGCGATGCGCATCTTCAACACCGTCAACCTCGGCTGCGCGGTCGATACCGAGCGCGGCCTGATGGTTCCCGCCGTCCTCCACGCGGAGGAACTCAACATCATCGGCCTCAGCAAGGAGCTCAAGAAGGTCGCCGATGCCTGCAAGAAAGGCAGCTGCAATCCCGACCTGCTCGCCGCGGAAGCGGCCTCCTTCACCGTCAGCAACCTCGGCGGCTTCGGCGTGGAATGGTTCACCCCGATCATCAATGTGCCGCAGAGCGCCATCCTGGGCGTCGGCACCATCGTCCCGCGCCCGAAGGACCTCGGCGGCGGGGTGTACGCCTTCGTGCCCTACATGGGCCTGTCGCTGACCTACGACCACCGCGCCATCGACGGCGGCGAGGCGACGCGCTTCCTCAAGCAGGTCGCCACGGAAATCGAAACCCTGGAAGTCGAATTCTAAAAAACCATTCTCAATATGTACGATCTTGCAATCATCGGCGGAGGTCCCGGAGGATATGTCGCGGCGGAACGCGCCGGCGCCCTCGGCCTCAGCGTAGTCCTTTTTGAAAGGAAAGAATTGGGCGGCGTCTGCCTCAATGAAGGCTGCATCCCCACCAAGACGCTGCTCTACAGCGCGAAAGTGTACAATTATGCCCTCCACGGCGACAAATACGGTGTCAGCGTGGACGGCGCCGCCTTCGACTACGGCAAGATAGTCGAGCGCAAGAACAAGGTGGTCCGCAAACTCGTCGGCGGTGTCAAGGCCGCGATGAAGGCCGGCAAGGTCGAGGTTGTCAAGGCCGAGGCCTACATAGCCGGACGCGGCGCCGAAGGCATCACCGTCCAGGCCGACGGCAAGGACTTCGTCGCCCGGAACCTGCTCGTCTGCACCGGTTCCGAGGCCGCCGTCCCTCCGTTCCCGGGCCTCAAGGAAGCCGGCGACCGCATCGTCACCAACCGCGAGATCCTCTCCCTGACCGAGCGTCCGGAAGAGATCGTGGTCATCGGCGGCGGCGTCATCGGAATGGAATTCGCCAGCTTCTTCAACAGCCTCGGCACGAAGGTGACCGTCGTGGAGATGCTGCCCAAGATCCTCGGCCCCCTCGACGACGAGATCAGCGCCATGCTCCAGGCCATCTATGCCAAGAAGGGCGTGGTCTTCAACCTCAGCTGCAAGGTCACCGGCATCGAAGGCGACTGCGTCGTCTATGAGGATCCCCAGGGCCAGGTCTGCAAGGTCCGCGGCGACAAGATTCTTGTCAGCGTGGGCCGTCGCGCCAATATCAGCGGCTTCGGCCTCGAGAATCTCGGCGTGGACATGCTCCTCAACCGGGGCGGCAAGCCTTGCGGCATCAAGGTCGACGAGAAGATGCGCACCAACATCCCCGGCGTGTATGCCGCGGGCGACGTGACCGGATTCTCCATGCTCGCCCACACCGCGAGCCGCGAAGGTGAAGTCGCCGTCAACAACATCGCCGGCAAGCCCGACCGCATGCGCTACGACGCCATCCCGGGCGTAGTCTACACCAATCCGGAAGTCGCGGGCGTCGGCCTGACCGAAGCCGATGCGAAGCAGAAAGGCATCGACTACACCGTCATCAAACTCCCGATGGCCTATTCCGGCCGTTTTGTGGCCGAGAACGAGGGCGGCGAAGGCATCTGCAAGATCCTCGTCGGCAAGAAATACCACGAGGTGCTGGGCGTCCATCTGCTGGGCAACCCCTGCAGCGAGATGATCCACGGCGCCTGCATCGCCATCGAGCAGGAGATGACCGTGGAGCAGCTCAAGGAAGTGGTCTTCCCGCACCCCACCGTCTCCGAAATACTCAAGGAAACCGCATTCACCCTGAAATAAAAACAAACATCCGATATGCCTAAATCAATTTACATCGATCCTAACGAGGTCCGTCGTCCTGCCGAGCACGAAATCAAGTTCCCGGAAATCCCCGTGATGCAGTATAAGAAGACTGTAAAGGACGAACTCAAGGAAGGCAACTTCACCAAGGAAGACCTTCTCCATATCTACAGGGACATGTTCACCATCCGTGAGTTCGAGACGATGCTCAACCTCGTCAAGACCACGGGCGGCTACAATGGCGTCGCCTATAACAACCCCGGTCCCGCCCACCTGTCCGCCGGACAGGAGGCCGCCGCGGTCGGCATGGCGTACTGCCTGGACACCGACGACTTCATCTTCGGCAGCCACCGCTCCCACGGCGAGATCCTCGCCAAGGGCCTGCGTTCCATCGAGATCCTTCCCGACAAGGAACTCAAGAAAGTGATGGACGAGTTCTGGGGCGGCGCGACCGTCGCCGTCGCCGGCAAGGGTTTCAAGGGCACGACCAAGCAGCTGGGCATCCGCTTCCTGCTCTACGGCGCGATGGCGGAGATCTTCGCCCGCACCACCGGTTTCAACAAAGGCCTGGGCGGATCGATGCACACCTTCTTCACCCCTTTCGGCATCTATCCCAACAACGCCATCGTCGGCGGCTCCGGCGCCATCGCCGTGGGTGCCGCGCTCTATAAGAAAGTCAACCGCAAGAAGGGCATTGTCGTCGCCAACCTCGGTGACGGCGCCATGGCCCGCGGCCCCGTCCTCGAAGGCATGACCTTCGCCTCGATGGACCAGTTCCATACCCTCTGGGAGGGCGACATGAAGGGTGGCCTGCCCGTCCTGATCAACGTCATGGACAACCAGTACGCGATGGGCGGCCAGACCCGCGGCGAAACGATGGGCTACACCTTCCCCGCCCGCATCGGCGCCGGCTTCAACCCCGAGGCCTGGCACGCCGAGCGCGTGGACGGCTACAACCCGCTCGCCGTCATCGACGCCTTCCGGCGCAAGAAGGCCCTCCTCGAGAAGAAGGAAGGCCCCTGCCTGCTCGACGTCGTGACCTACCGCTACAGCGGCCACTCGCCGAGCGACCAGTCCTCCTATCGTACGAAGGAGGAAATAGAAGCCTGGCTCGCCGAAGACTGCATCAAGGAGTTCGGCGACAAGCTCGTCGCCGCGAAAGTCGCCACCCAGGCCGATCTGGACAAGATCCAGGCCGAAATGAAGGACGTCATTTTCGAGATGTACAAGCTCGCCATCGACGAGACCGTCTCCCCGCGCATGGACCTTGTAAAAGACAACGAGCTCCTTGGCGACATGATGTTCTCCAACCTCAGCGTGGACAGCCTCAGCGACGCCAAGCCCGAAGTCAACCATCCGATGGAAGAGAACCCGCGCGTCAAGCAGATCGCCGGCAAGACCCGCTTCTATCTGGACGCCGAGGGCAAGCCCGTCAGCAAGATGAAGATGTACAACATCAAGGACGGTATTTTCGAAGCGGTCATCGACCGTTTCTACAAGGATGCGTCCCTGGTCGCCTACGGTGAGGAGAACCGCGAATGGGGTGGCGCCTTCGCCGTCTACCGCGGCCTGACCGAGGCGCTCCCCTACCACCGCCTGTTCAATTCCCCGATCGCGGAGGCGGCCATCATCGGCACGGCCATCGGTTATGCGATGTGCGGCGGCCGCGTGATCCCCGAGATCATGTACTGCGACTTCCTCGGCTGCTGCGGCGACGAAATCTTCAACCAGCTGCCGAAGTGGCAGGCGATGTCCGGCAATATCCTCAAGATGCCGGTCGTCGTGCGTGTGTCCGTAGGCTCCAAGTACGGCGCCCAGCACAGCCAGGACTGGACCTCCCTCTGCACCCACATCCCGGGCCTGAAGGTCGTCTTCCCGGTCACGCCTTACGACGCCAAGGGCTTGATGAACAGCGCCTTGCAGGGCACCGACCCCGTCATCTTCTTCGAGAGCCAGCGCATCTACGACAAGGGCGAGGAGTTCCACCAGGGCGGCGTGCCGACGGAATACTACGAGATCCCGCTCGGCGAGCCCGACGTCAAGCGTCCCGGCAAGGATGTCACCTTCCTCACGATCGGCGCCACGCTGTACCGCGCCCTCCAGGCGGCGGACGAGCTCAAGGAGAAGTACGGCCTCGAGGCGGAAGTCATCGACGCCCGCACCCTCGTCCCGTTCAACTATGAGAAGGTCATCGAGTCCGTCAAGAAGACCGGCCGCATCATCATCGCCGGCGACGCGGCAGCCCGCGGATCCTACCTCAACGACCTGGCGGCCAACATCGCCGACCTCTGCTTCGATTACCTCGACGCGGCGCCGGTGGTGCTCGGTTCCCGCAACTGGATCACCCCTTGCCACGAGCTCGAGGCGGCGTTCTTCCCGCAGCCGAGCTGGTTCCTCGACGCCATCAACGAGAAGATGATCCCGCTCAAGGACTATGTCCCGACGGGCAACTTCACCGCGGCGCAGCAGATCCTGCGGGCCAAGAAGGGTGTCTAATATGAGAGTTCCGGACGTCAACGCCCATCTGCACACGCCCTATTCCTTCAGCGCGTTCGAGAGCGTCACGCAGGCGCTCGACCTGGCCGCGGAGGAAGGCGTCAAAGTGGTAGGAATCAATGATTTCTACTCGATGGACGGATATAAGGAATGGAGTGAAGAGTGCGGCCGTCGCCGCCTCTTCCCCCTTTTCAACATCGAATTCATCTCCCTCAACGCCGAGGACCAGGCCGCGGGTCTGCGGGTCAACGACCCCAACAACCCGGGCCGGACCTACATCAGCGGCAAAGGCCTCGCCTACCCCGTCATCCTGAAGGGGAAGGAAGCGCGCCAGCTGGCCGCCGTCAAGGCCGAGTCCAACGCCCAGGTCGAGCGTATGTGCGCCAAGCTCAACTCACATCTGGACGCCGTGGGCGCGGGATTCCTCATCTCTTTCGACGAGGTTCGGGACCGGCTCACCCGCGGTTCGATCCGGGAGCGCCATCTCGCGACCGCCGTGCGACTCGCCGTGGATGCCAAGTGCGCTTCCGAGGCCGGCCGGCGGGCCCTGTATGAGAAACTCTTCTTCGGCACGCCTCTGAAGGCCGATCCCGCCAACCGGGCGGCCGTCGAGAACGAGATCCGCAGCCGGCTGCTCAAGGCGGGCGGCGCGGCTTTCGTACCCGAAGACCCGAAGGCCTTCCTGCCGATGGAGACCGTCCAACGCATCATCGAGGCGGCGGGCGGCATCCCCACCTATCCCTTCCTGGCCGACGATGCCAAGGGTTGCTTCACCGACTTCGAGGGCGACCTCGAAAAGGCGGCGGCGACCCTGAAGCGGCGCGGATTCCGCAGCGTGGAATTCATCACCACCCGCAACACCACCGCCGTCCTGGAGCGCTACGCCGGCTATCTGGAAGACGAGGGATTCGTCGTGACCTTCGGTTCCGAGCACAACACCCCCGCCCTCGAGCCCATCCGCCTGCGCACCCGGGATGCCGAAGGACTGACGGAAAAGCTGCGAGAAATCAACTGGCGCGGAGCCTGTGCCGTCGCCGCGCACCAAGCCGGCCTCGACTCCCCTGCCGCCGGAGAAGAATTGATATTAAAAACGATTGAGGCATGAAAGAACTGGATGCACTGATTGAAATATCCCGCCTGTACGGCGCCGATCCGCGTTTCGTGATCGCCGGAGGCGGCAACACCTCTTACAAGGACGCAGAAAAGCTGTGGGTCAAGGCCAGCGGCCACGCCCTCGCCACCATCGATGAAGAGGGATTCGCGGTCCTCGACCGCAAGCGTCTCGCCCCGATGCGGCGTCGGCGCTATGACAGCGACCCTGCCGTGCGCGAGGAGCAAGTCAAGAACGACCTGGCGATCGCCTGCCTCACCAAGGGCCGCCGCCCTTCGGTCGAGACTTCCCTGCACGACTGCATGGAATGGCGCTACGTCGTCCATCTCCATCCCACGCTCGTGAACGGGATGATGTGCTCGCAGTTCGCCAAGGCCGAGTGCACCGATCTCTTCCCCGAGGCCCTGTACATCGAGTACACCGATCCCGGCTACACCCTTTTCAAGAAGGTATACAACCGGATCAAGGCCTGGAGAGAGGACAACGGCGCCGAGCCGCAGGTCATTTTCCTGCAGAACCACGGCATTTTCGTGGGCGCCGACACGACCGATGAGATCCGACGCATCTACGACGGCATCATGGCCCGGCTGGAAGCGCGCGTGGAGCCGGTTCCGGAAGGAGAAGTCCCCGTATGCGAAGAGGCCGTGGAGTTCGTCCCCGCCATGCGCACGGTGCTGAGCCGCGCCGGACGCGGATGCAAGACCGTCCAGGTCACGTCCAACGCCCTGACTCAGTGGGCGATGGAGAGCTGGGACGCGGTCAAGGCGCCCTTCACCCCGGACGGCATCGTCTACTGCAAGAGCGAATATCTCCTCCTCGACGGCCCGGACGCGGATGCCGCCGAGAAAGCCATCGAGCGCTACATTGCGCGCCGCGGCCATACGCCCAAGGTACTCCTGGTCCCGGGCGTCGGCCTGCTGGCCGCCGGTGACAGCGCCAAGAATGCGCAGGTCATCACGGACGTCTTCCTTGACGCCGTTAAGGTCGCCTGGTACGCCGGATCCTTCGGCGGGGCGCATCCGATGAACCGCCGCCAGATCGCCTTCATCGACAACTGGGAGGTCGAGAACTACCGCCGCAAGGTCTCCTCCGGTGCCCGCAAGGGGCGCGTGGAGGGCAAGACCATCATCGTGACGGGTGCCGCCCAGGGCTTCGGCGAGGGCATCGCGCGCGAACTGATCCGCGAGGGTGCCAATATCGTCGTGGCCGACCTGAACGAGGTGACCGGCGAAAAGACGGCGGCCGCATTCAACACGCTCTGCCGCGGCAACCGCTCCATCTTCGTCAAGACCAATGTCGCCGACCTGGACAGCGTCAAGGCGCTGGTGCGCGAGACCGTCCTGCAGTTCGGCGCACTCGACTGCTTTGTCTCCAACGCCGGCGTCGCCCGTGCCGGAGACCTCGAAACCCTGACCCCCGAGACCTTTGAATTTGTTACTAAAATCAACTACCACGCCTTCTTCTATTGCTCTAAGGTGGCGAGCCACGTGATGAAAGTCCAGACGGCGCGCGACCCGGAGTATTTCGCCGACATCATCCAGGTCAACTCCAAGAGCGGCCTGGTCGGCTCGAAGGCCAACTACGCCTACGCGGGCAGCAAGTTCGGCGGCATCGGACTGACCCAGTCCTTCGCCCTCGAGCTGGCTCCCTTCCGCATCAAGGTCAACGCCATCTGCCCGGGCAACTACCTGGACGGACCGCTATGGAGCGACCCGGAGAAGGGCCTGTTCATCCAGTACCTGAATGCGGGCAAGGTGCCCGGCGCCAAGACGGTCGCCGACGTGCGGGAGTACTACCTCTCGAAGGTGCCCATGCGCAAAGGCTGCAATCCGGAGGATGTGTGCAAGGCCATCCTGTATGCCATCGACCAGACCGGCGAGACCGGACAGGCCATCCCGATCACGGGCGGCCAGGTCATGTTAGCGTAATTAATTGACAACCAATATGAAAACCAAAGCGGTACGCCTTTACGGCACATGTGACCTGCGGCTCGAGGAGTTCGAGCTGCCCCAGATCAAGGAGGATGAGATCCTCGCGAAAGTGGTGAGCGACAGCATCTGCATGTCCTCCTACAAGTCTTCCCACCAGGGAGCCGCCCACAAGCGGGTCCCGAACGACGTGGCCGAACACCCGACCATCATCGGACACGAGTTCGCCGGCGAGATCGTCGAAGTCGGCGCCCAATGGGCCGACCAGTTCAAGCCCGGAGACAAGTTCTCCATCCAGCCCGCCCTCAACTATCCGGACGCCCCGTGCGGCGTGCTCTCGGCCCCCGGCTATTCCTACCGGTACATCGGCGGTGACGCGACCTACGTGGTCATTCCCGCGGAAGTGATGAAGATGGGCTGCCTGCTGCCGTTCAAGGGCGAAGGATTCTATCCTGCTTCGCTGAGCGAGCCGCTGAGCTGCGTGATCGGCGCCATGCACGCCTGCTACCACACCACGCCCGGTTCCTACGTCCATACGATGGAGATCAAGGACGGCGGACGTCTGGCGCTGCTGGCCGGCGTGGGTCCGATGGGTCTTGCGATGATCAACTATGTGCTGCACCGCGAGGACCGGCATCCGTCGCTCTTCGTCGTGACGGACATCGACCAGGCGCGTCTGGACCGAGCCGCCAGCTTATACACGGTTGAATTCGCCGCTTCCCGCGGCATCGAGCTGCATTATGTCAACACGATGGTCGACAATCCCGTCGATCTGCTTCGCGGCCTGTCCGGCGGCGAAGGATACGACGATGTCGTCGTGATGGCCCCGGTGCCGCCGGTCATCGAGCAGGCTGATGCGATCCTGGCCTTCGACGGCTGCCTCAACTTCTTCTCGGGCCCCGGCAAGCCGGACTTCAAGGCGCCCCTGAACTTCTACAATGTCCATTACGCGTCCACGCACGTCATCGGCACGAGCGGCGGCAACACAGACGACATGAAGGAAGCCCTCGACCTGATGGGCAAGGGCATGGATCCCGCAGGGCTCGTCACGCACATCGGCGGCCTGAACGCCGTGATCGAGACGACCCTCAACCTGCCTTCGATTCCGGGTGGCAAGAAGCTGATTTACACTCATATCGAGATGCCGCTGACCGCGATTGCGGACTTCGGAAAGGTCGGCAAACCCGTCTACGACGAGCTCGACCGCATCTGCAAGGCCCACCAAGGACTTTGGAGCGTCGAAGCGGAGAAATATCTGCTGGCGCACGCTTCAGAGCTGTAATTCTTCCGATGGCTGCGCAGAAACCCTGGGCACTGGTGACGGGAGGAAGTTCGGGCATAGGCCTGGCTTTCTCCCGTCAACTGGCGTCTGAAGGGTATTCACTGGCCCTGGTCAGCAACCGAGCCGAGGAACTGGCACAGGCGAAGGAGTCGCTGACTGTGCCCGTCGAGACGCTCTGCCTCGACCTGACGGAGACAGGCGCCGCAGCTAAAGTGCTCGCCTGGTGCGAGGAATCCGGATGCGTGCCTGACCTGCTGGTCAACAACGCGGGAATGTTCTTCATGGAGTATCTGGAACCTGCCAGCCTGGGCAAGGTCCGCACGATGATACGCCTGCACATGGAGGCCTTGACCGAGCTTTGCATCCTCTTCGGGGCACGGATGAAAGAAAAGGGCGGCGGCCAGATCCTCAATATTTCTTCGATGACCGCCCGCATCCCCTCCCCCGGCATCGCCGTCTATTCCGCCTCCAAGGCCTACGTCAAAAGTTTCAGCCGGGGACTCTCTTACGAACTCCGGCCCTACGGTGTGACCGTTACGGCCGTCTGCCCTGCCGCCGTAGACACCGGCCTCTATCCCCTGGGTGACCGCCTGCGGACATTCCTCCGGAACATCGGCATCCTCCGCAGCCCGGAATGGCTCGTCCGCCGTTCCCTGAAGGCGCTGCGGCGCGGCCGGCGCTGTATCAGCCCCGGAATCACCAATCACCTGCTGCCGCCAATCATCGCCATGCTCCCCGCCCGCCTCATCGACCGCCTGGGCTTGAAGTGGATCCGGAAAGCCTGACAGTCAGGGTTTTATTTCAGAAACGCAAAAAACACCGCCAGCACCAGACAGCCGAAAGCGGCCAGGTGGTTCCAGTGGAAAGACTGCCCCTTGAACAGGAGCGTCACGATCACCGTAAACACCGTCAAAGAGATCACTTCCTGGATCACCTTCAACTGCATCAGGTTGAAAGGGCCACCGTTGCCGGAAAAACCGATCCGGTTGGCCGGCACCGTCAGGCAGTATTCGAAGAAGGCGATGCCCCAGGAGAAGAGGATGACCGCAATCAGCGGCCAGCCCGTGGAGATCTTCATCTCACTCAGTTTCAGGTGTCCATACCAGGCGAAGGTCATGAACACGTTCGAACAGACCAACATCAGGATGGTCCAAAATCCATTCATAGTCTAACGGGTGTAATAATCGATCATACGCACGATGGCGCGAGAGCAGACGGGGCAGAATTCCTCGCACTCGTTCATTCTCATCCGGCACTCCTGCACGGGACGATAAATCCCCTTCGTGCGATAGCCGGCGCCTTCATAGACTCCGACTTTCAGGTTGAGAGAACTCTTCTGCTCCGGAGAGAGGGTCTTCCAGATTTTCCGGACATCCTGCTTTTCCAATTCGTCGACCGGGGTGGGAACGGCCAGGCCGGCCGGCAACATGTCCTGCCACTTCTTCACGAAGTCCACCAGGGTCGAGATATTCGGCTCCCAGGGCTCGATGTCGAGCGGATACTGTTCGCTCTCGTCGCCCGCATAAAAATACTCGTCGGCCAGTCCACCGAACGCGTGTCCGAACTCATGGACCAGCACCTCCTTGAAGGTCGGATGGTCGCTGCCCATGATGGTCACGTTGTTGAAAATCCCGCCGCCGCCGTACACGGGCGTGTTGACGAGCACGATGACGTGCTCGAACGGCACGGTACCGATGGCGTCATACACCTTCTGCATGGCGGAGGTGGTCAGGTAGCGGGTGGTGTAGAAGGTGTCGAAATGGCTGTCCAGCGAGGTCTCGAGCCAGTTGCCGTCGTGCGGCACGCTGACGCCGGACTGGAGCGAAGGGGCGAAGACGGCGCGAATGCTGAAACGTCCGGCATAGTCGCTGAAAGGCTTGTGCCCCATCAGGGCCGCCCGGGCACGCTCGGCATCGGCAAAGAACTTCACATAGTCCTGTTCTGCGTAACCGTCGGAAACGATTACGATATCGATGGCTTCCGACAGGTCCCCTCCCCGCTGCAAGGTGCGCCGGGGATAGCCGTTGTCGCTCCGCCGGCGGATCAGGATGTCGGCGGGATCGATCCCGTGCCGCATCGAGCCGCAGACTTCGCCACGCGTATCATACAGACGGATCTCGACCTCTACTTTTTCCCTGGGGAAAGGAATCTGAAAGCAGTTTTCGAAGGCCCGCTGCACCTGCTCCGCCTCGGGCGTGCACTGCCACTCCTGGAAAAGGGTGGAGAAACTGTTGACATACAACACTTTCCCATCCGCCGCACTGCGCACGATCACCTGCCCGTTGCCCCGCAGCAGGGGCTCGGCCAGATGGTGCCGGCGTCCCGCCCATTCTTCCGTACGGCAGGCCTGCTGGAAATAGACGTCCTGGTGCGTGGCGTCGCCGCAGAACACATAATCCAGCCGCAGCGTGGCATTTTCAAAGTTGGCTGCGAAATCCACCTCGCCGGCCGGGACGGCGGTAAAGGCCGTCGCAACCGCCGTCACGAGCAGCAAGAAACCCAGACGCTTCATAATCCGACGTGGAAGGCGACGCGCAGGTCTTCGACCTCGTCGTCCGTAATGGGGTGGAGTTTTCCGACCGGGGCGGCCAGAATCAGGGACTTGGCGCTGAATTCCGCGACCTCCAGACGGTCAAAGGCGTTGATCAGGGAATCCGACGCAACGATGACCGAGTCGTTGGACAGCATCGCGCAAGGCCGGGTGCGAAAGACCTCCGCCACCTCGTTGACCTGCGTGAAATGGGCTCCGAAGGGGAACTTCGGCACATCCTGCAGGAAAATCCAACTCTCGGGGATGGTGCGTACGTCGAACTTGGCGTCCGTCGTGCAGAATCCCATCAGCGAAGGGCACTGCGTCATGATGATGGCGTTGACCTTCGGGTTGCGGCGGTAGATCTCATGGTGCAGGGCCACGGCGTGGCTCGGCGTCTTGCCGGCTTCGGCCATCCCGTCCTTGATCTGGACGATGTCTTCCTCATCCATGTCCCAGCGGCGCACGCCGGTCGGGGTAATCAGGAAATCATTACCCCGCCAGCGCATCGACACGGTGCCATAGGAACTGCTCATCAGTTTCTGGTTGCAGGCGCGGCGGACGATGCGGCAGATTTCGGTGCGGATGGCTCGCTCGTCGGAAGGATGGGAGACATTCATATAATGCTCCACGCCGGCGGACAGCTGGTTCTCATGGAACTGAAGCTGCTCTTCCGTCAGGAAATGGGGCTTGCCCAAGGTGTTGGCATTCAAGAGCGTACGGGCGCAGAGCTCCAGGGTCTCGAAACGCTGGTAAGCATCCGCGATGTCCTCGCCCATCAGCACGACGCCGTGGTTCTCCATGATGACGGCCTTGTACTCGGGGTTCTTGCGGAACTCGGCGGCGATCTTCTCGCCCAGCGCTTCACTGCCGGGGACGTCGTAGGGAGCGAATCCAATCGGGCCGCAGACGTTGCGCGCCTGGGGCAGGATGCTCGTGTCCGGAATCTTGTGGACGATGGAGAAGGTCACCAGTCCCGGAGGGTGGGCGTGGATGACGGAATGAAGCCGGGGACGCATCTTGTAGAGGGCCCGGTGGAAAGGATATTCGGAAGAGGGGCGGTGGGGGCCGACGATGCTGCCGTCAGCCTTGACGCACATGATGTCGGCGGGGGTCAGCGAACCCTTGTCGATACCCGCGGGCGTGATCCACATGTCTCCGTTGTCGTCCATGATGGACAGGTTGCCACCGGAGGTGGTCGTCATGCCGCTGCGGTAGATGCGGCCGATGATCAGGGCGATCTGCTCGGCAGGATGCATCATTTTCGTGTTCAACTGCTTCATAATACAATACTTCTTTAACCGGGCCGCAAAGGTACACAAAAAATGTTAAATTTGCAGATAGTATGCGCTATCTGACCAACCCCTGCACCGATCCGCACCGGAACATGGCGTTCGACGAGTTCTGCCTGGAGCAACTGCCCCTGGACGAGCCTGTTTTCTACCTCTGGCGCAACCGGCCGTCCGTCATCATCGGCCTCAACCAGAACGCATACGGCGAGGTCAATCTCCCCTTCCTGGAGGAGCAAGGCATCGTCCTGGCTCGGCGCGTCACGGGCGGTGGAGCCGTCTACCACGACCTGCAGAATCTCAACTACACGATCGTGGGCCGGTCCGCTGACCTGGAGCGGGACTATCCCGGCTATCTCCACTTCTTCTGCGACGCCCTCCGGAAGCTCGGCGTTCCCGCGGAACTGAGCGGACGCAACGACATCCTGGTCGACGGACGCAAGGTATCCGGCTACGCCAAGCGGGTCTGGCACGACCGGCTCATGGTCCACGGGACGCTGCTGTACGATGTGGACCTGGACACCCTCACCCGCGCCCTGAGCGTCCCCGGCAGCAAGATGGATGCCTCCGGCATCGCCTCCGTTCCCAGCCGGGTCGCCAACCTGAAGAAGCTGCTGCCGCAGTTCCCCGACCTGGACGCCCTCCAGGCTGCCCTGCAGGAAATGCTGGCCGCCGGAGACGGGGAAATCCTCCTCAGCGCCGGACAGCAGGCCGAAATCGACCGCATCGCCCGGGAGAAGTTCGCGACCCGCGAATGGAACCTCGGCCGCTCCCCGCAAACCACATTCCAGCGCTGCTCCAAATATCCCTGCGGCACCGTCGAAGCCCGTTTCACCGTCATCCGCGGCATCCTGACGGAGCTGCAGTTCGGCGGCGACTTCCTGGGCAACCGGCCCACGGATGAACTGGCCGCAGCCCTCACCGGCTGTTCCTACGATCCGGCAGCCATCCAGGCGCGCATCGAAGCCGCCGGCCCCGGACGCTATTTCGACGGCCTGGACGCCGCCACCCTCACCGATTTAATCTGCCATCTTTGATATATGAAAAAAATCCTCCTTCCCTTGACCCTTGCCGCGCTGTGCACCTGCAACACCGAGAAGAGCGGCACCAATCCCTTCTACGACGCCTTCGACGCCGCCCTGTTCGACGGTGTCGACAGTGAAGAGCTGCGGACCCAGTATGAAGCCGCCCGCGGCGAATGGGATGCCGCCCTGGCCTTCCTGCAGCGCTCCGACCTCATGACCCTGCCCCTCGGCCGCCACGAGCTCACGGAAACGGGCACATACGCCAACATCCAGGAATACGACACCGACCCGGCTGTCCAGGGCAAGTTCGAAGCCCACCGCGCATACGTCGACATCCAGGTCGTCCTCGCGGGCGAGGAGATCATCTATGTCTGTGACCTGGCGGACGGCCGTGAAATCTCGATGCCCTACGATGCGGAAAAGGACTGCGAACTCTTCTTCCACGCCGTCAAGGCCCGGGAGGTCAAGGTCTCGCCGGACTGCTACGTCATTCTCTTCCCCAACGACGGCCACATGCCCGGCCGTCCGGTGGACGGAACCCCCTGCCATGTCCGAAAAATCGTCGTCAAAGTCCCGTACGTGAACCATGAATAAGATTCCTTCCACCGACTGTCGCCTGCGCGTGGACCGCATCTGGGACCATCGCTACAGCGCCTTCCCTTCGATCGTTCGTTTCCGCGACGCCTATTACGTCTCCTTCCGCGAGGCGGAGAGCCACATTTTCGACCGCAACGGCATCGCCGCCGGCCAGACGCGCATCCTCCGCTCGGAAGACGGCATGGTCTGGGAGAGTGTCGCATTGCTTTCCAAGGAAGGCTATGACCTGCGCGACCCGAAACTTTCCGTCACCGCCGACGGGCGCCTGATGGTGATCCAGGGCGGATCCGTCTACGTGGACCGGAAGCTCACCGACCGCATTCCCCAGGTATCTTTCAGCGCCGACGGCCTGCATTTCTCGGACCCCGAGCCGGTCGTCGTGAAGGACGATCCGGAACCCGGAATGCACTGGTTCTGGCGCGTAACCTGGGTCGGTGATACGGGCTACACCGTCAGCTATGGCGAAGTCGGCGGCAGCTGCCTGACCCTGTTCAAGACGCAGGACGGCCTCCACTTCGAAGCCGTTACGAGGCTAGAACTGGGCGGATTCCCCAACGAAAGCACCCTGCGGCTGCTTCCGGACGGTCGCATGGGCATGCTGATCCGGCGCGAACGCGAAGACAAGATGGCCTGGTGGGGTGTCAGCGAGGCTCCCTTCACGGACTGGAAACTCCAGCCGCTGAACTTCCAGATCGGCGGCCCCGACTTCATCGCGCTGGAGGATGGGACACTTGTCGCCGGCGGGCGCGCATACGTCTTCGGCGAGCACAAGACCTATCTTTGGAAAGGAAACGCAGACGGCCAGTTCAGCGCGGCGATGATCCTGCCTTCCGGCGGTGACAACAGCTATCCCGGCTTCCTGGCGGTCGGGGACGAACTCTGGGTCGTCTATTACTCTTCCCATGAATTGGAGAACGAGGTCGAACTATCCAGCTTTGAGAAGAAGGCCCGGGCCGGCATCTACCTGGCCCGTGTGCCGCTTTCTTTCTTTACCAAAAAATGAAAGCCCTGTTCATCCACGGTCTCGCGTCATCGGGCGCCTATAAGACAGCGGACACGCTCCGGACGCTGCTGCGGCCCTGCGAAGTTCTTTCGCCGGACGTACCCATCGAGCCGGAAGCGGCGCTATCGATGCTGCGGGACCTCTGCGAAACCGAACGACCCGACCTCATCGTCGGCCTTTCCCTGGGCGGCTTCTGGGCCCTGCAGCTGCGGGGATTCCGCAAGATCGTCATCAATCCGGACCTGCATCCCAGCCGGCTGCTCCGCACAAAGATCGGAGAAATGAACTATCTCTCGCCGCGGCGCGACGGGGCGTTGAGTTTTCAGATCACAGAGGAAATCTGCGCGGGTTATGAGGCACTGGAAGCCACTGAATTTGAGGGACTTGACGCTGACGAAACCGCGCTGACCGACGGGCTGTTCGCTTCCGACGACGAGATGGTCCGCTGCGGACCCGAATTCGCGGAGCGCTATCCCGGTCGCGCGCATCCCTACCCCGGCACGCACCTTCCCACCTTCCCGGAGATCAAGCGCTACCTCCTGCCCCTGGTCGTCCGTCCCTGAAACAGGCTCGGCCAGGATTCAGAAAACCTGTGAATGATAGCGGGCGGCAAGCTCGCCGAAAGAGTAGAGTTGTGTCTTCGTGCGCCAGAGATTGGGCAGGGGGAAAGTCTTTTCCTCGGCGACGGCACGGATGCGGTCCAGGCTGCCCGCGCCGGGGGAACGCCACAGGGTCCCGTGGTTGTAGGCCGTGGCGGCCAGATAGGCCTGCTCGGTGCGGGACAGGGTCTCAAGGCCCTCTTGCAGGATCTGCCCGTCCTTTCCCTTTGAGCCATAATCCAGGTAGAGCATCCGGAGATACACAGCCAGGTAGACACACTGGCCTTCCTCGCTCTTCAGGCGGTCGAATCGCGCCTGGCGGGCCTCGACGCTTTCGGTCGTATCATAAATAAGGCCGTATTTCTGTCCCAGGCCGCTGCGCATCCAGCGTTTCTCCAGATCTTCCACGAACGAGGGCTTCATCTGGAAACGGCCGATGCTATAGTCGCAGCCGGCGATCCCCTCTTCGGGATAGGCCGCCTCCAGAGCCGATGTCTCGAAGCTGTCCTGGATCCTGTTGTAGCGCACCAGTTCAGGGAAAATGACCGCTTCCGCGACGTCGGCGGGCACGTCGAAACCGGACCAGATCGCAGACCAGGCATCCCGGTGCGACTGGGCGTAACGGGCGGCGAACTTCCAGTTCTCCCGCCGGTTGACGGGAATCTCGCCGGTGCGACAGGAAGAGAGCACCGACATCAGCAAAAGCGCCATCGCTATGAGTCTGATCCGCACGATACGATCCGTTTTGGAGACATCCGTATTCACAAATTTAGCCAGAATGCCCAAGAAAAGCAAAAAACAAGCTATATTTGAGTGATGAAAAGACTGACAGCCCTCTTCCTGCCGGCGGCGCTGACCGCCCTGCTCGTGAGTTCCTGCCTCTTCCAGACCGGAGACGGCAGCGCCCTCACGACGTTTTCCATGCCCATGACCGACGAAGTGGGCCTCGAGATGCTGGAGCTTCCGGATTTCACCCCGGAGGATCTTGTCATCCGCCACGACGGATTCGTCCTTTCCTACGACGCCGCGGCCAAGATCCCGAAATGGGTAGCCTACGAACTGACCGCCGAGGAGACCAACGGAGACGCGGAGCGCGACGAACTCATCTTCAAGATGGATCCGTCCTACAACCGCACCCAGGCCATGCGGGAGGATTATTTCGACTCCGGCTGGACCAAGGGGCACATGGCCTGTGCCGGGGACTTCAAATGGGATAGCGATGCGATGGAGGAGACCTTCTACCTGACCAACATCTGCCCCCAGGACGAGGAACTCAACAAAGGCGACTGGAACTACCTGGAGCGCCAGTGCCGCAACTGGGCGCGGAAATACGGCATGGTCTGGATCGTCTGCGGCCCCATCATCGGAAAGAACCGCTACGGCACCATCGGCGAACGGGAAGTCGTCGTCCCGGACGCCTTCTTCAAGGCCGTGCTGGCACCCGGCAAGAAGAACGGCTACCAGGCCATCGCCTTCGTAATGGGCAATGATGCCAAACGCTACTACCTGGACAAATGCTCGATGAGCGTCAACGATCTCGAGAAACGTCTCGGTTTCGACTTCTTCACGGCCTTGCCGGACGATGTCGAAGAATCCATCGAATCCCAATACCGCCCCGCCGACTGGGGCATCCGTGTCAAATAAGCCTATGGTTTACCTGCTTTTTGCAATCCTTTTCGGATCCCTGTTTTCCGTGACCCTGAAGGTCTGCCAGCGCTGGCAGATCGACACGCAGCAAGTCATCCTGTTCAACTACGCCTCCGCCTTCATCATTACGCTGATTCCCCTCCTCTTCCGGCTGACGGGACCGGGCGGCAGCATCCCCGTGCAGGATTTCATCCTTTCGAAGGCGTCCGTCGGCGCCTGCGTGCTGCAGGGCATCCTCTTCCTCGCGGGCTTCTCCATCATGGACCGCGCCACCTGGCACTGCGGCGTCGCCCTCACGACGGCCGCGGCCCGTGCGTCCCTGATCCTGCCCGTGCTGCTGAGCTGGATCCTGCTGGCCCAGCCCGCGCCGTCCTGGCTCGCCGTCGGGCTGATCCTGCTTTCGATGGCCCTCATCGTCCTCCCCGCCGAGGATGAAGAGCCCGCATCAGTCGGAGGCACGGACAAGGACCGCCGCCGGAAAGCCATCATCGCCTTGATCGCCGTCTTCATCGCCTTCGGTCTGTCGGACTTCACCCTCAAGCTCGCGCAACATTCCGTGGACCGCGTCAGCGCCGGCGACCCCGTCCTGATGGGCCGCCAGCTGGACGCCCTGACCTGCACCATCTTCCTGATGGCCACTCTCGCGGGCCTGGTCGTCTGCCTGGTTACCGGATCCTTCCGCAAGCACAAGGTCACCTGGCGCAGCCTGCTGGGCGGCCTCGCGCTGGGCGTGATCAACATCGTCTGCACCTCCTGTGCACTCAAGGCGCTCGGCGTCCTTGCGACGGGCACCTTCTATCCGCTCTACAACATCGGTATCGTCATCCTGGCCACCCTGATCGGCGTGCTCTTCTTCAAGGAGAAGCTGAAATGGCTGCAGGTCGCCGGCCTGGTCCTGGCCATCGCCGCCATCGCCCTGGCTTTCTAAATTCCGACCTATGAGAAAGCTCTTTCCGGCGCTTGTCTGCGCCGTACTCGGCCTTTGCCTCTGCGGCTGCAGACAGGCCGCCCAGCCCATCCGGGGCGTCATCGTCACGGGACAGAACAACCACAACTGGCCGGTCAGTTCCGAAGCGATCCGGCAAACTTTGGAAAACTCCGGACTCTTCTCCATGGACGTGGCCGTCTCCCCCGCCGCCGGAGAGGACATGAGCGGTTTCAGCGTGGATTTCAGCCGATACGAGGTCGTCGTGCTCGACTATAACGGCGACCCTTGGTCGGAAACGATGCAGCAGGCCTTCCTCGACTATGTGCAGGCCGGCGGGGGCGTCATCGTCTATCACGCGGCCGACAACGCTTTCCCGGAATGGGAGGAGTTCAACCGCATCATCGCCCTCGGCGGCTGGGGCGGCCGGAATGAGCACTCCGGACCCTACCGCTACTGGCAGGACGGGGCGCTGGTCCGGGACACCCTACCCGGTCCCGGCGGCTCCCACGGCGCCAGGCACGAATATGTGCTGACCCTGCGGAGCGGCGCTGAGCACCCGATCGTGAAAGGACTGCCGGCCCGATGGATGCACGCGGAAGATGAACTCTATGACCGGATGCGCGGCCCCGGCGAGATCGGGGACTTGCTCTATACCGCCTACGCCGACTCCACCCTGCGCGGGTCCGGGCGCGAGGAGCCGCTCGTCTTTACGGTGGATTACGGCAAGGCGCGCATCTTCCATACGATGCTCGGCCACGCGGGAGAGACGCTCGAGAATAATCCGGCGATGCAGTGTACGGGATTCCAGGTCCTGCTGCTCCGGGCCGCGGAATGGTGCGCCCGCGGGCAGGTCACACAAAAAGTGCCGGCCGATTTCCCGACCGACACCCAGGTATCTCTCCGTCCGGAATACCGTCCTTAAAGGGTAATCGTCTGAACCAGAGGAGTGTTGTCTGAAGAAGGGCCGGCCTGGATCACGAATTCGCCCGGCTCGATGACCTCCTTCATCTCCAAATTATAGAGCGAGAAAGCCTCGGGGCCCAGTTCCAGTTCCACCGTCCGGCTCTCCCCTGCTTTCAGGAAAATCCTTTGGAAGGCGCGAAGCTGCTTGCAGGGACGCACGGTCGAGGCCACCGGGTCCGTCACATAGACCTGCACCACCTCGTCGCCGTCGCGCTGGCCGGTATTGGTCACGCCGACCTTCACCCGCACGCGGTTCTTCCCGGCCGGCTCGCAGACCAGGCTGTCGTAAGAGAATGTCGTATAGCTCAGGCCATAGCCGAAACTGTACAGGGGTTTCGCGGGGCCCTCCACATAGTTCCCCGGTACCGGGAACGGCTGGTTGTAATACACCGGCAACTGACCCGCCGTGCGCGGCACGGAGACCGGAAGCCGGCCGGCCGGGTTGTAATCCCCGTACAGGACGTCGGCGATCGCCTCGCCGCCCGCCTGACCCGGATAGAACTGCGTCAGGACCGCATCCGCATTTTCCTTGGCCCAGCGCTTGTCCAGGGGGCGTCCTTCGATATAGACGACCACCATCGGCGTATGGGTGGCCTTGATCGCCTTGAGCAGGTCCATCTGCAGGCCCATCAGTTCAAGCGACTCGCGGTCGTAACCCTCACCGCATTCCATGTCGCTGGCCGTTCCCTGCCCGACCGCAGCGGCGCCGGTCTCCTGGAAGAGCGTGTTGAAATCCCTTGCGCTGGAACCGCCGACGAAGACCACGGCCACATTGGAGATCTTGGCCGCCATGACCGCTTCGGAGAAATTGTTCTTCTTATTGTCCCGGATCGAGCAGCCTTTCGCATAATGGACCTGTTTCGCACCGATCTTGGCGATGATGCCCTCCAGGGGCGTCGTGACATACTCCGGCCGCTGGGGTGCGGTATAATCTCCCAACTGGTTGTACATCTCGTCGGCGTTCGGCCCGATCACGGCGACATGGTCTGCACGCGAGAGGGGCAGGATGCCGTTGTTTTCCAGCAAGACAACGCCTTCCCGCGCTGCCTGCAGGGCGGTTTCGCAGTGAGCCTCGCTGCGCACGACGGGCGCATCCGCCGGATCGGCAAATGGATTCTCGAAAAGTCCGAGCTTGAATTTCAGCTCCAGCACCCGGCGCACGGCCGCGTCCAGGTCCTTCGAACTGACCTTCCCCGACTCCACGTCTTCTTTCAGCCGGGCGAAACACTTGGCGCCCAAATCCACGTCCACGCCCGCCTCCAGGGCCAATTTGCCCGCCCCCGCGGCATCCGCGGCGACATGATGCGTCTGATACAGGCCGTCGATGCTGAACAGGTCCGACACGACGAATCCGTCGAAACCCCACTCCCCGCGCAGCACGCCGTTCAGCAGCGTCCCGTTGGACGTGCTCGGCACGCCGTCGATGGAATTGTAGGAAGTCATCACGGACAGGGCGCCCGCATCGATGCCGGCCTTGAAAGTCGGCAGGACATTCTCATACAGGTCCCGCGGACCGATGACCGAAGGATTGCCGTTGTGGCCGCCGGCGGGGACGCCGTAGGCCACGAAATGTTTCAGGGTGGAAATCACGCCCTTGTCCCAGCCGTTGTGCAGCGGAGACATGCCCCGCACCAGGCCCGCCGACATCGCTGAAGTCAGGCAGGGGTCCTCGCCGTAAGTCTCCTCCACCCGGGACCAGCGCGGTTCACGCGCCAGGTCGATGACGGGACCGTAAGCGATATAGGCGCCGACCGCCCGGAGTTCCTCGGCCACCGCGCGGCCGACCTGCTCCATCAGAGCCGGGTCCCAGGTCGAAGCGAGGGCGATACCCGTGGGAAAAACCGTCGTACCCAGGGCCATGTGGCCGTGAGGCGCCTCTTCCGCCAGCAGGATGGGGATGCCGAGCCGCGTCGAATCCACGGCGTAGCGCTGCAGGGCGTTGATGGCCGAGATGGCGGCCGGGGTGTCCAGGCCGTTCTCAAAGGTCTTGCACGTCCAGGGATCGGCACGGAAGAAACCCCAGAGCATGCCGCCGTGCTGGTTCCGGATGAAATCCACGTAAGCATCGCTGTAGGTCGCCTCGGTCGGAGAGGTCTTTTCGAACATGGGCCAGCCGTAGGGGCACAGCAACTGCCCGATCTTCTCTTCCGTCGTCATCCGGGACAGCAGGTCCGCGGCCCTCTTTTCCGGGGAAAGCCCGGCCTTGTGGTAATCATTGTGCCCGACGCACCCGAACAGCAGGACAGCTACGGATGCGAGGACGAGGATACGTCCGATTCTCATATTCAATTACTTGGTACCGAAAATGCGGTCGCCGGCGTCTCCCAGACCCGGGACGATATAGGCATTCTCGTTGAGATGGTCATCCACCGCGGCGACGAAGATGTCCACGTCAGGATGGGCCGCCTGGACCTTGGCGATGCCTTCCGGCACGCCCACCAGGCACATCAGCTTGATGTGGGTGCAGCCCCGCGCCTTGAGCATCGAGAGGGCGTCGACGGCGCTGCCGCCGGTGGCCAGCATCGGGTCGGTCACGATGACCAGGCGGTCCTGGATGTCCTCCGGCAACTTGCAGTAATACTCGACCGGCTCGTGGGTTTCCTCGTTACGGTACAGGCCGATATGGCCCACCCTGGCGACCGGGACCAGATTCAGCAGGCCGTCTACCATGCCGAGTCCCGCCCGCAGGATGGGAACGATGGCCAATTTACGGCCGGAGACCTGCTTTGCGGTCATCGGACAGATCGGAGTCTCGATCTCAACTTCTTCAAGGGGAAGGTCCCGCGTGATTTCATAACCCATCAGGAGGGAGATTTCGGTGAGAAGTTCGCGGAAATCCTTGGATCCAGTCCCGATTTTTCTCAAGATGCTCAGCTTGTGCTGGATCATCGGATGGTCGATTACATGCAGTTGGCTCATAGGTTCAGTGTTTGATTACACAAAATTAGCCAAAAAACACTAAAAAAGACTATATTTATGCCTCGATTATGGAAAAAACTATTCAGGAACAGATCCAGGCGTCCGCCCAGCATGTTTTCGACGTGATGGCTCCGCGTGTCAGCGCGGAAGACCTGCAGCGTATCAAGGACGCCTTCGCCCTGGCCGAACAGGCCCACGAGGGCCAGAAGCGCAAGACCGGCCAGCCCTACATCATCCATCCCATCGCCGTGGCCAACATCGCGGCCGAGGAGCTGGAGCTCGATGCCAACACCGTCATCGCCGCCTTCCTCCACGACGTCGTGGAAGACACGCCCTACACGGTCGAGGACATCCGCGCCCGTTTCGGGGATGACGTGGCCTTCCTCGTGGATGCGGTCACCAAGCGCAAGAAAGAGAAATACCAGAATACCAAGCAGGTAGACAATTACAAGCAGATCCTGGATTCGGTCCACTACGACATCCGGGCCCTGCTTGTCAAGCTCAGCGACCGCCTGCACAACATGCGCACCCTGGAAGGGATGCGGCCGGACAAGCAGATGAAGATCGCCGGCGAGACCGACTTCTTCTATGCCCCTCTGGCGGGCCGGCTGGGCCTGTACCGGGTCAAGTCCGAGCTGGAGAACCTCTCCTTCCAGTTCCGCTGCCCGCGGGATTACGAATTCATCGAAAAGCAGCTGGCGGAGGACAAGGAACGGACGGCCGAAGCCGTGCGGATCTTCACGGAACGGATCTTCGAGATCCTGAAGGAGAAGGGACTGACCGCCCGGCTCGACGTGCGCTACCGCAAGCCGTACAGCATCTGGCGGGATATGAAGGAGGGTAACTGTGACTTCGCCCACGTTCCCTTCAAGCATTACGTGCGCGTGATTTACGAGCCGATGGACAACTGGATCAACCACGACACCGTCGAGAAGGATACGGCCCTGTACATCTATTCCGTGCTGGCCAAGTATTTCAAGGAGCGCCCCGGAAGCCTGTACAACTACATCGACAATCCCAAGGACAACGGTTACCAGAGCTTCCACGTCAAGCTCCTCAACCAGGCCGGCGCCTGGGAGGAACTGCACATCGGCTCCGAGCGCATGCACCGCAACGCCAAGCTGGGTTGCGTGGTGGAGCGCGGCGAGAGCTGGCTGGAGCGTTTCAAGACCGTCCTGCAGAACCTGGCGGGCGACAGCGACAGCTTCCTCTTCATGGAAGGCGTCAGCACCTCCCTCTACAACGAAGACATCATCGCTTTCACCCCCAAGGGGAAGGGAATCATCCTGCCGAAGGGGGCAACGGCCCTGGATTTCGCCTACGAGGTGCACACGGATATCGGCGATCACGCCCAGTATGCCCGCGTCAACGGCAAGCTCAGTCCCCTGCGGACCGAACTGCACCGCGGCGACTGCGTGGAGATTGGTGTCAGCGACGCGATCAAGCCCAAGGCGGAATGGCTCGAATTCGCCAAGACCTTCAAGACCCGGCGCCGGCTCCATGAATTGCTGAAGCACCAGGGCGAGCCGGAGTTCATACGCTGCCCGATCTGCCATCCCCTTCCTGGCGACGACGTGGTGGGTTTCCAGGATCACGACGGGACCCTGACCCTTCACAGCCGCCATTGCCCCGAGGCGATCAAGCTCGCTTCCGAGAACGGCGACCTGATCGTGGCCGCATCCTTCCAGGTCGATCCGGAGCGGACCTATCCCGTCCGCATCAAGATCACGGCCATCGACCGCTATCACCTGCTGCGAGACATCATCGACTGCTTCGTGGAGGAGCGCCACTTGTCGATGGACAAGATCGGCACCGTCACCCAGGACCAGATCGTCGACTGCCTGATCGACTTCCAGGTCCACTCCGCCGACGAACTCTACGACACCATGAACAGCATCGCCACCATCCGCGGCGTCGACGAGGTCCAGCGGATCAGCCTCTAGGCACATTATTGCCGGCGTTTTTCCATTTTAGGACCTTATTTGGGGAAGGTGTCGCCCCCTTTTGGGGAAGGTGGATTATTTACTCCGACACCTTCCCCATCAAATGTGCCACATAGGCATCTGCGAGGCCATTTCGCCGGGGAAGGTAAAAGCTCTTTATTTCCACCTTCCCCAAAATAGCCTTTACATTCCCCGGTGCAGGACCATGTCACCTATGACACCAACGGAAATATGACCTCCGACGGGCGGAAAGGTTTGGAATTGACATGGAATGTCCTTAACTTAGTCGACAGTGCAGCGATGCACGGCAGCTCTTTGAAATATGCCTGGCTCAGCGACGCGACTGCTGGTTCGCCGGTGACCACCTGGGCAACGTCCGGGTGGTGATTGACATCACGGAAGACCTGGGGTCCCCGCAGGTCCTGGAGCAGAACGACTACCTGCCCTTCGGCACGAGGATCCAGAATCCGGAACTCACCTGCTGGATGGACAACCGCTGGCAGTATGCCGGCAAGGAAGCCCAGCGCTTCGCCCCGGGAGGGGTATTCAACCAGCCGTCTTTATCTGGCAACGGCTCGGTCGACCTCGGCCTGCTCAACTTCGGGGCGCGGATGTATGATCCGTTCACAGCACGGTGGACGGCGGTGGATCCTGCGTCAATAAACAGTACAACACATTCTCCCTTTTGCTACTGCGTTAATAATCCGATAGTATTAATAGATCCGTCTGGATTAGACTGGTATCTCTTTAACGAAAATGGAGATTATATGTACAGAATAGAGGCAGAAGGAGAGCATCGAATTATATTCGCGAACAACTATAAAGATAAACAAGGGAACACTGTTCTTACTTACGAGTTTTATAATTTTGCCGATCCTATTCACGACCCGGAAGATATTGACATTAATACAATTATAAGGGTATCAAGTGAAGAAGTGTTCAGCATGTTGTCTTCTCAAGGTGCGTTTTCAAATGGCCCTCATTCTTTGGCCTTTGAGAGCACAAGGGGGGATGCATTTGACTATTCCTTTTCTCTTCTAAAGAATGTTTATGCTCAGAACGTCCTTAAAATCACAGAAGGTAATATTCAATCGAATGCATTATTCTTACCAGATGGAGAGAAAACGGCGCATAATCTAATGAATTTTGGTAATTTTTTATGGGGAGCGACGGGTTATACGCTTGAGTATCCGGAGAACGTTTTATTAATCGGGGCGGATGTCAATAGTCGTGTGGGTGGGAAAAGAAATGGTTACGATTATCAACCAGACTCGCCAGATGATCAACTATCCATAACCCTCGGAATAAGATATGCTAGAAAGAATCAATATCGAAATCCTTCATTTAAACATCCAGGACGATAGTGTTTCGTCACATCCTTTTTTGTTTGAACTATTTTCATTATTATAGCATTTAAGTTATGGCTTTCATTAAACGACCTATCATTAAGGCCATCATAATCTCAGCCTTGATTGTTTTACCGGTTTTATTCTTATTTCTGGTGTCTTTCGCAAGGCCACTTTCAACATACCCATCTCAAGAAGGGAAAACGATAGCAAGATTAAATCGAATGGCAGAGAAATATCAGGCAGTCGTGCCGGATAGATACCGGTTTATGTCCAGAGAATGGGGGTATTTTTGCTCATTAAGAGTAACAGATAATCAAGTGGAGGTAGGACCCGGATATGCAAGGACAGGTTTGCTCTGTGTCTATAAAAGAAAACCACATGACAACGTTCCGCAAGATTGGATTGCTGATTCAGTAATTACTCCGTTATTCTCTGACATGGAAAGATTGAAGGTTATCTTGATAAGTAAGGATAATG
>JAFPVJ010000026.1 GCA_017400135.1 Bacteroidales bacterium | reverse complement strand
GCGAGCTCGGTCTTGCCCACGCCCGTGGTGCCCAGAAAGAGGAAGGAACCGATGGGCCGGTGTTCGTTGGACAGTCCGGCGCGGCTGCGGCGCACGGCGTCGGACACGGCCGCGATGGCCTTGTCCTGGCCGACCACGCGCTTGTGCAGTTCGGCCTCCATGCGCAGGAGTTTCTCCTTCTCGCTCTCCAGCATCCGGTTGACGGGGATGCCGGTCCAGCGGGCCACGACTTCGGCGATGTCCTCCGGCGTGACGGCTTCCGTGATGATCGGATCCTTGATGGCCGCCTGCCTGGCGGTCAGTTCCTCGATGCGCTTCTGGGCGGCGGCAAGTTTGCCGTAGCGGATCTCCGCCACCTTGCCGTAGTCACCGGAGCGTTCGGCGATGGCCGCCTCGCGCTTGTAGTCCTCGATCTGCTGGCGGGTGTTGTTGAGCTCGGTCACGATGCCCTTCTCTTCGCTCCAGCGCTTTGCGAGGCCCTCGCGCTCGGCTTTCGCTTCCTTGAGCTCTTCTTCGATCTTCTCGGATTTGAGGCTCACACCTTCGCGCTTGATGGCTTCCTTCTCGATCTCCAGCTGGCGGATCCGGCTGTCCAGTATGTCGATCGGCTCCGGGACGGAGTTCATCTCCGGACGCAGCTTGGAGGCCGCCTCGTCGATGAGGTCGATGGCCTTGTCCGGGAGGAAACGGTTGTTGATGTAGCGGTGGCTGAGGTTGACGGCGGCGATCAGGGCGTCGTCTTCGATGCTCACGCGGTGGTGGTTCTCGTATTTCTCCTTCAGGCCGCGCAGGATGGCGATGGACTCGGCGGGCGAAGGTTCGTCCACCATCACCTTCTGGAAGCGGCGCTCCAGGGCCTTGTCCTGCTCGAAATACTTCTGGTACTCGTCCAGGGTGGTGGATCCGATGGTGCGCAGTTCGCCGCGGGCCAGGGCGGGCTTCAGGATGTTGGAGGCGTCCATGGCGCCCGAGGAGCGGCCCGCACCTACGAGGGTGTGGATCTCATCGATGAAGAGGATGATCTCGCCGTCGCTGTCGACGACTTCCTTGACGACGCCTTTGAGGCGCTCTTCGAATTCACCCTGGTATTTCGCGCCTGCGATCAGCGCGCCCATGTCCAGGGAGTAGACCTTGCGGCTTTTGAGGTTCTCGGGCACTTGCCCGTTGACAATCTTGGTGGCGATGCCTTCCGAGATGGCGGTCTTGCCGACACCGGGTTCTCCGACCAGGATCGGGTTGTTCTTGGTTCGACGGCTCAGGATCTGCAGCACGCGACGGATTTCCTCGTCGCGGCCGATGACCGTGTCGAGCTTTCCTTTGGCCGCGGCCTCATTGAGGTCCACGGCGTACTTGCTTAAGAATTCGTACTTGCTGGTTTCCATAATAAAATCGTCGGCCCTTTTGTGGGGTCGACGATTTTACGCTCAAATGTTGAGCCACTGACAAATTGTCATTACTCGGTAGGCGCGTCCTGCTGGATCGGAGCGGAAGGGAATTCCGGCTGGGCGTCCGGCACGACGTTCTCGATCTGGTCGGTCACGTCGATGGCGGTACCGTTGGTCCCGGTCGTGAAGGAAGAAATGATGGACACGACGAGGATGAAAGCGACAAGACCCCAGGTGATCTTCTCAAGGATGTCGGCGGTCTGGCGGACGCCGAAAGTCTGGTTGCCTGCCACGAAGTTGCTGGCGAGACCTTCTCCCTTGCCGTTCTGGAGCAGCACCACGACGATGAGCAGGATGGCGGCGAGGATGATGAGCACGGTCAAAATCACAAACAGTGTATTCATAACTGATTATCTTTTTTATTTATTTCCTCAATAAGGGCTGCAAAGTAAACACTTTTTTCCGGATATCGCAAAATTAGTTTCGAATAAATGTCAAGGGCTTCGTCCGGATAGCCCTGTTCGAGATAGATTTTCGCCAGGGTCTCGGTGTAGAATCCTTCCGCATCGTGTGCCGGCGGTTCCTCGCGGTAACCTTCTTCCCGGGCCTTCGCCGCGAACTTGGAGAAGATGCCGTCGCCGTCGTGCCGGGCCTCTTCGTATTGCTCCTGCGAGAAATAGTCGCCGCCGACGACATGGATGCGGCGTGCCGGGGCTTCGGGCCTGGCGGCTTCGGGGATGAAGGCTGCCACGATGCGGCGGGCGTCCTTGTCGGAGCAGTCCACGGCATGGCCTTCACGCACGAGGCGGGAGAGGATCTGGCGGCTGCCCAGGTGCAGGGCGGTCTCGGCGATCTGCGAATCGGAGAGGGCGCCGAGGCCGGACATCCGGCGGCAGAACTCCATCCGCGCACCTCCGTACCAGGGGTAGAGGGCGATGACGCCGGAGAGCTCCTCGAGGGTGAGTTTGTGAATGTCGATCGGGTTTACCATTGGGCTACGGTTGCGTTGAAGATGTCTTCTATGATCTTGTCGATGATCTCTTCGCAGAGAGAGGACTCGACGGCGTCGAGCGAGTTGGTGGAGTCGTAGTCCGCGTAGGCGGAGAAGCGCTGTTCGTCGAAATCGTCTTCGGAGTGTTTGCGGTTGGCGAAACTGACCGTCACCGTGACGGTGAGCCGGTTGCGGGCCGCGACTTCGTCCGCGGTGATGGCCGTGGGCGCCACATCGTAGCCGGTCACCTGGCCGGTGATCTCCAGGTCGCCGTCCTGGTCCACCTGCTCCAGCCGCGTGGAGCGGCGGAATCGGGTCCGCAGGGCTTCGGTGAGGTCGTTGCTCAGCGAAGGGTTGACTTTCAGGGCCTTGTATTCGAAGTAGTTGATCGTGATCGTGTTGACGTCGTTTTCGATTGAGGTGCCGGTGAAGGAATAGATCCCGCACGCGCTGAGGCTCAGCGTGGCGGCAAGCAGCAGAAGGGGACGCAGGAGGGTTCTTGTCATCATTTCTTGCCTTTTTTCCATTCGGCGAGTTTGCGGTAGATGGTGCGTTCGGAGATGCCCAGTTCCGCGGCTGCGGGCTTTACTTTCCCGCCGTGCCTGGCGAGGCTCCGCTCGATCAGTTCATCTCCGGCCTTGCGGATGGTGGTGCCGTCGTGGATGGTGCCGCTCTCGGGCTCGATCAACTGCTCTTCGGGCTCGTCGTCGGGCATCTCCATGTAGTGGGGCAGTCCTGCGGGGATCCCTGCGGGCTGCTGGGGCGCCCCGGATTCGACGACGGCCTTCAGCCGGTCGACTTCCTGCTTGAGGTCGAGGATGGCCTTGATGATCATCTGCTTGTCACTGTCCGGCAGGGAGCCGCCCGGGGCGGGACCCGTGGTCGCGGGCAGCATCGTGTCCTTCTCGTCCGGCAGGTAGCGCATCAGGGCGGCGGGACCGATCTCCACGCGTTCGGAGGTGGGCGTGACGGGACGGGACTCGAGGGCGGTCACGGTCTCGGCGATGTTCTTGAGCTGGCGGATGTTGCCCGGCCAGCGGTAGCCCGTGAGCAGGGAGATGGCGTCGTGGTTGAGGCTGACCTTGCAGAGATTGTATTTCTCGGAGAAGTCCGAGGTGAACTTGCGGAAGAGCAGGTAGATGTCGTCCTTGTTGCGCTCGCGCAGGGCGGGCATCTGGATCTGGATGCCGGTGAGGCGGTAGTAGAGATCCTCGCGGAAACGGCCCGTCGCCACGGCGTAGGCCAGGTTGACGTTGGTGGCGGCGATCACGCGCACGTCCGTCTTCTCCACCTTGGAGGAGCCGACCTTCATGAACTCGCCGTTCTGCAGGACGCGCAGCAGCAGGGCCTGCGTCTCCTTGGGGAGCTCGCCGATCTCGTCGAGGAAGAGGGTGCCCCCGTCGGCTTCTTCGAAGTAGCCCTTGCGCTCGCCGATGGCGCCGGTGAAGGCTCCCTTCTCGTGGCCGAACAGTTCGGCGTTGATGGTGCCTTCCGGGATGGCCCCGCAGTTGACGGCAAGGTATTTGCCGGTCCTGCGGCGGCTGTACTGGTGGATGATCTGCGGAATATTCTCTTTGCCGACGCCGCTTTCGCCCGTGATCAGGACGGTCAGGTCCGTGGGGGCCACCGCGACCGCGGTTTCCAGGGCACGGTTGAGGCCGGCATCGTTGCCGATGATGTCGTATTTGTTTTTGAGTCGCTGAAGCTCTTGCATATCCATAGCAAGCAAAGTTAAGGATTTTTCTTTTATATTTGTATTCTGAACAAGATTAAAGCGCGCTATGATGAAAAATACCCTTAAAATCGTTTTCTTTTGCTCCGCCGTCCTGGCGGCCGTATCGTGTTCCAAATCCATCGCCGAGCAGATGAAGCTTGCCGACAAGGTCAGCATCGACTGCACGCCCGAGGTCCTCGCCCTCGTCGGGGACAAGATCCCGGTGGATCTCACCGTCACGTATCCCAAGGGGTACTTCCATCCCAAGGCGATGCTGGAGCTGACCCCGGTCCTCGTCTACGGGGACGGCAGCCAGACCGGTCCCACCTTTACCTATCAGGGAGAGAAGGTGATGGACAATTTCAAAGTGGTCTCCAGCAACGGCGGGACCGTCCGCGAACATTTTGATTTTGAGTTCGAAGAAGGCGTGGAGCAGGCCTACCTGGAGCTGCGCGGCGTGGCCAGCTACAACGGCAAGTCCATCCCCGTGCCGGCGGTCAAGGTGGCCGACGGCACCATCCTGACGCAGCTGATGGCCCGCCCGACGGGTTCCTTCAGCTTCAAGAAGGACGACTACCAGGCTGTCCTGCACGAGCAGACGGAGGGCCAGGTGATGTATGACTACAATTCCGCTTCCATCAAGGGCAGCGAACTGCGCTCCTCTTCGATCAAGGAGCTGCAGGCAGCATTGAATGAGATCGCTTCCAATCCCCGCTATACTGTCAAGGGTACGCGCGTGGTCGCGTACGCGTCCCCGGAAGGCGGGCAGGAGTACAACGCCAAGCTTTCCGACAAGCGGGCCGAGTCCGCACAGAAGGCCTGGAGCAAGGTGACCGGCGAGAAGGCTCCGGATGACCTGGAAGTGCGTAGCATCGGCCAGGACTGGGAAGGCTTCAAGGAGGCGATCGAGAAGTCTGATCTCCAGGACAAGGACCTCATCCTGCGCGTGCTGTCCATGTACAGCGACCCGGCCGTGCGCGAAAACGAGATCAAGAACATGTCCAAGGTCTATACCGAGATCAACAAGAACGTCTTCCCGGAGCTCCGCCGCGCCCGCTTCATCACGGAGGTGGACTACCAGAATTTCACGGACGAGGAGCTGGTGACCCTTTCCCGCCAGGCGGTGGACGTGCTGGATGAGGAGGGCCTGCTCCGCGTGGCCTCCATCGCGGACAACGACAAACGCAAGGCCGAACTCTATGAGAAAGCCGTGGAGCGTTTCGGCTCCGACCGGGCCCGTTTCAACCTGGCGGTGCTCGCGCTGAATGACGAGCGCCCGGATGCGGCTGCCCGCTATCTGGATGCGGTGAAGGACCGGGATGCCGACTGGCAGAATGCCGAGGGCGTGGTCGAGCTGCAGCGCGGTGACCGGCAGGCGGCTGCCGGCTGGTTCCGCAAGGCGGGGACTCCGGAGGCCAAGGCGAATCTCGGCCTGGTGGACCTGCTCGACGGCAAATACGATGCTGCGGCACGTCAGCTGAAGGATACCGAGGGGCTCAACGCAGCCGTGGCTTCCATCCTGGCAGGCCGGCTTGATGAGGCGGAGGCTGCGATCCGCTGCAACTGCGCGCAGGCCGAGTACCTGCGGGCCATCATCGCCGCCCGCAAGGGCGACGCCGCGGGCGTCAGCACCCATCTGGATGCGGTCCGCCAGAAGGACCAGCGCCTCTACGAGCAGTCCCGCAGGGATATCGAATTCGCGAAATACAGGTAGGTTATCGCACTGAGATTTTGCGATTTGCAACTTTTTGCGTATATTTGCAGCCCCCAAAAAACGGGGGCTTTTTATAATTTATTTATTAACAACCATTTATGCCAACAATTCAACAATTGGTTCGCAAAGGACGCGAGGTGATCGAAGTCAAATCGAAATCTCGTGCGTTGGATGCTTGTCCTCAGAAGCGTGGCGTATGCCTGAGAGTCTACACGACTACTCCGAAAAAGCCGAACTCCGCTATGCGTAAGGTCGCGCGTGTACGTCTCACGAATTCCAAAGAGGTCAATGCCTACATCCCGGGTGAGGGACACAACCTGCAGGAGCACTCCATCGTGCTCGTGCGCGGTGGCCGTGTCAAGGACCTCCCTGGTGTACGTTACCACATCCTCCGCGGTGCTTTGGATACTGCCGGCGTGGAAGGACGGACCCAGTCCCGTTCGCTCTACGGCGCCAAGAGGCCGAAGTAATTGCCGAAGGATGGTTTAATTCTTAATCAATCACAACAATGAGAAAAGCAAAGCCTAAGAAGAG
>JAFPVJ010000025.1 GCA_017400135.1 Bacteroidales bacterium | reverse complement strand
TTACACAACCGCACCCTGGCTTTGGCGATAGGTGTGACTACTTCTTCAGGTCACTGAGGTTGAACATCATGCCGCTGCCGTTGCTGGCGACGGTGGGGAGCTTGCCGTCCCATTTCTCAATCCAGTCTTCCTGGACGATCATCGGGCTGAGGGAGGCGGCGATGGTGCGGTTGTAATAGGCCTCTGCATCCGCTTTGACCTTGGTCGCTTCGGCCTCACCGCGGGCTTTCGCGATGGCGATCTGGGCGTTGGCTTCCGCCTGCTTGACCAGGTTCTCGGCCTTCAGGGCCTCCTGGATGGCCTGGTTCTTCGCCTCGATGGCGGCGGACAGGGACTGCGGCGGAGTGATCTGCGAGGTGAATTCACTGACCTTGAAACCCTCGTCACCGAGACTTTTCTCCAGCATGGAGCGCACCTCCTGCTCGAACTTGGCGCGGTTGCCCATCAACTCGTCGGAGGTGTAGTTGTTGGCGCAGATGCGGTAGGCGTCGTAGATGCAGGTGCGCATGTAGCCCTGCTCGATCTCCGGCAGGGAACGGCGGTATTTGTTGAAGACGTACGAGGCCTTCGTACGGTCGAGCTGGTAGGCCAGGAGCGGGTCCATCGAGAATACGGCCGCGTCTTTGGTGGTGACGGTGAAAGGATGATAGTCCACGCGCTGGATGAACACGGGGTAGGTGAATATCTTGGTCGTGATCGGGTTGTAGAAGGTCAGACCGGAGACCTGCGTGGAGACAAGTTCACCCTGCTCGGTCAGGGAGAATTTCTTGAACTTGATACCGATCTCGGAGTTGTCGACCATCTTGGTGCAGCTCGCGATGCCGATGATCAGCACCAGGAGGATGGCAAGGGTGATGGAGAGGCCCTTGTAGCTTTTCTTGGGGACGATAATGTTCTGTGACATGATATTTTGCTGATTTGTTATTTACGGGCGGGCGCGGCGGACGAGGTCCTGGAAGATGCACAGGAAGGTGAGGTCGCCGGCCTGTGCGAAGGCTTCGGGGTGGAACTGGACGGCCAGGACCCGGTTGCGGAAGGGTTGGCCGTAGGGGTCTTTCGCCGAGGGAATTCCTTCGTAGGCTTCCACTACACCATCTTCGGTTTGGGCGGTGATGACCAGGCCCGGGGCCAGGTCCTTGACGGCCTGATGGTGATGGGAGTTGACGGCGATTTCCGTCACCCCGAGGATTTCAGCCAGGCGGGAAGTGGGATCGATGGCAATGGTTTGGGTGGCTACGGTCGAGGGTTCCTCCTGCCGATGGTGCAGTTCCGATGAAGGAATCTGGGACGGGATGTCCTGCCAGAGGGTACCGCCGAGGACGACGTTGAGTACCTGTTCGCCGCGGCAGATGCCCAGCAGGGGTTTGCGCTGACGGAGGGCCGTGCGGATCAGCAGGACGTCGAAGGTGTCGCGCGGGGCGTTGACGGTGCCCAGTTCCGGGAGATGCTCTTCGCCGAAATACTGCGGGTCGATATCTTCGCCGCCGCTGAGGATCACGCCGTCGAGCCGCTCGACCAGCTGCCAGACCGTCGCGCTGTCCCGCAGGATCGGGATCAGCACCGGGATGCCGCCTGCCAGCCTTACGGCGTCGATGTAGGTCGTCTTGAGGGATGCCTTCGTTTCGTCCCCACCGCAACTGATGCCGATCAGGGGCCGGTTCGCCGTGGCGCTGCCAACCGCCGCCGGCCGCACCGTTGCACAGCCGGTAAGGACGGCGGCCGTTGCCAGAAAGATCAGAATTCGTTTCATCGTTTATCACCAATATGGGGAAGGTGGAAATTAAACCTCGACACCTTCCCCATCAATAATAGCATTCAAGGCCTTCCAGGGCATATTGGGCGGTGAAGGTGGTGGCCTTAAAAATCCACCTTCCCCAGCCGAAGCTCTAATTAAGCCTTCGCTTTCAAATACTCGTCGATGGCTTTCGCAGCCTTGCGGCCGGCGCCCATCGCCAGAATGACCGTCGCGGCGCCGCTGACGGCGTCGCCGCCGGCGAAGATACCCTCGCGGGTCGTGGCGCCGTTCTCATCGGCCACCAGGCAGCCGCGGCGCGTGGTCTCCAGGCCGGCCGTCGTCTTGGCGACCAGCGGATTCGGCGAAGTGCCGAGCGCCATGATGACTGTTTCCGTCGGGATCTCGAACTCGCTGCCAGGGATCGGGACGGGGGAGCGGCGGCCGCTCTCGTCGGGCTCGCCCAGCTCCATGCGGATGCACTTCAGCGCGCGGACCCAGCCCTTCTCGTCGCCCAGCACCTCGACCGGATTGGTCAGCATATCGAACACGATACCTTCCTCGACCGCGTGGTGGACCTCTTCCCGACGAGCGGGAAGTTCGGCCTCCGTGCGGCGGTAGACGATGTGGACCTCGGCGCCCAGGCGCAGGGCCGTGCGCGCCGCATCCATCGCAACGTTGCCGCCACCCACGACGCAGACCTTTTTGCCGGCGTGGATCGGGGTCAGGTAGTCCTCGCGGAATGCCATCATCAGATTGTTTCGGGTCAGGAACTCATTGGCGGAAAAGACGCCGCAGAGGTTCTCGCCGGGGATGCCCATGAACTTCGGCAGTCCGGCGCCGGTGCCCACGAAGACGGCCTCGAAGCCTTCCTTGTCCATCAGGGAATCGATGGTCACGGTGCGGCCCGCGATCACGTCGGTCTCGATCTTGACGCCCAGGGCGGTCACGGCCTCGATCTCGCTCTTCAGCACGGTCTCTTTCGGGAGACGGAATTCAGGGATGCCGTACTCCAGCACGCCGCCAGCCTTGTGCAGGGCCTCGAAGATCGTGACGTCGTAGCCCCATTTTGCGAGGTCGGAAGCACAAGCGAGACCCGCAGGGCCGGAACCGATGACCGCTACCTTGCGACCATTCCGCGGAGCGACCGCAGCGGCCGGGGCCTGATCCGGATTCGCGTGACTCCAGTCAGCCACGAAACGCTCCAGCTTGCCGATCGCCACGGGCTCGAACTTGATGCCGAGGATACAGCTGCCCTCGCACTGGGTCTCCTGCGGGCAAACGCGTCCGCAGACCGCCGGCAGGGAGCTATCCTTCGCGATGACCTCGGCCGCTGCGCCGAAATCGCCGGCCGCCACCTGGGCGATGAAGCCCGGGATGTCGATGCCCACGGGGCAGGCACCCACGCAGTGCGGATTCTTGCAGTGCAGGCAGCGGGACGCCTCAAGCTTCGCCTCTTCGGCGTTGTAGCCGTAACAAACCTCTTCGAAATTATGGGCGCGGACCTTCGGGTCCTGTTCCCGGACGGGAACGCGGGGAATTCTTTCTGCCATGGCTATACCCTCCCGATTTTACATTCGTGATGCTCCAGCGCCTCTTTCTCCTCCGTACGATACTGGCCCTGACGGCGCATCGCCTCGTCGAAATCGACCTCGTAGCCGTCGAACTCGGGGCCGTCGACGCACGCGAAGCGCGTCTGGCCGCCGACCGTCACGCGGCAGGCGCCGCACATTCCGGTGCCGTCCACCATCAGCGTGTTGAGGCTGACGACGACGGGCAGGCCGAGCTTCTTGCAGGTCAGGGTGGTGAATTTCATCATGATCATCGGGCCGATCGCCACGGCCTGGGTGTAGCCCCGGCCTTCGCCGACCAGCTTCTCCAGCAGGGCGGTGACCATGCCGTGGAATCCTTCGCTGCCATCGTCCGTGCAGATGTGCAGGGCATCGCAGACAGAGGCCATTTCTTTCTTGTAGATCAGCAGGTCCTTGGTCTTGGAGCCGATGATGACGTCCACCTTGACTCCATGCTCGTGCAGCCATTTGGCCTGCGGATAGACGGGCGCCGTGCCGACGCCTCCGGCGATGAAGATATAGTGCTGCTTCCGCAGTTCCTCCAGGGGCATCTTGACGAATTCGGACGCCTGTCCCAGGGGGCCGACCACGCTCAGGAAGCCCTGCCCGGGCTCGAGGGCGATGATCTCTTCGCTGGAAGCGCCGATTTTCTGGGTAACGATGGTGACGGTGCCCTTGTCGGCGTCATAGTCGCTGATGGTGAGCGGGATGCGCTCTCCTTTTTCCTCCGGGATGACGATCAGGAACTGCCCCGGAGCCGCTGCCTTGGCCAGGCGCGGAGCCTCCACTTCCATCCGGCAGATGGTCGGCGTCAGCATTTCTTTCTTGACAATTTGGTACATAGAATCTTTTCTCAGATTTAGGTCGCGCAAAGATACTGCTTTTTCGCACGAATCCGAAGGATTTTTCAAAGCTAATGTATATATTTGTCAAGATACGCAATCAATTACGTTTAAGAATATGATTTCCAGAAGAGATTTCCTCAAGACGGCGGGCGCCTCGGCGGCTGCCATGGCCGTCGATCCGCTGGGCGCCTTCAGCGCGTCGGCGAAAAACCGCAAGGAGGCCAAGGGTGCCTCTGAGAAGATCAATGTCGCCTTCATCGGTATCGGCTACCGGGGCGGTGAAGACGCCCGGCACGTCCTGGAGACCGGAATGGTCAATGTCGTGGCCCTTTGCGACGTCAACATGGGCGCACCCCACACCCAGCAGATCATCGGCATGTGTCCCGGCGTCCCGCAGTACAAGGACTTCCGGAAGATGTTCGACGAGATGGCCGGCAAGATCGAGGCTGTCATCGTCGGCACGCCCGATTTCTCCCATTTCCCCATCACGATGCGTGCGATCAAGGAAGGCATCCACGTCTATACGGAGAAGCCCCTCTGCCGTACTTTCGCCGAGAACCAGTTGCTGATCGACGCGGCCAAAAAGTATCCCAATGTCGTCACCCAGATGGGCAACCAGGGCCACTCCGGCCCCAACTATTTCCAGTTCAAGGCCTGGGTCGAGGCCGGCATCATCAAGGATGTCACCCACATCACGGCCCACATGAACGGCGCCCGCCGCTGGCACGGCTATGACGTCAATATCAAGAAGTTCCCGGATGCGGATCCGATGCCTGAGAACATGGATTGGGATGTCTGGCAGATGCAGACGATGTACCATGACTACAGCAAGAAGTTCGACGAAGGCAACTGGCGCTGCTGGTATGACTTCGGCATGGGCGCCCTGGGCGACTGGGGTGCGCACATTTTCGACACTTGCCATGAGTTCCTCGAGCTGGGCCTGCCTTATGAGGTCGGCATGCTGAAGTGCGAAGGTCACAACGACTATTTCTTCCCGATGGCTTCCACGATCGAGTTCAAGTTCCCGCGTCGCGGCAACAAGCCGGCCTGCGACATGACTTGGTACGACGGCGTCAACAACTTCCCTGAGCTTCCGGTCGGTTATGGCAAGAGCCAGGCTTCCGACGTCCCGACGGTCAACGGACAGGCATACGTCCCGACCAAGCTCAACCCCGGCAAGGAGATCTACACCAACGACCTGATCTTCAAGGGCGGGTCGCATTCCTCCACGCTGGATGTCATCCCCGAGGCCCTGCATAAGGAAATGGATGCCAAGGGCTTGCTCCCGCACGTCCCCGAGGATTACCATTACAACCACTACATCAACTTCTTCAACGCGATCAAGGGTACGGAAATCGCGCACTCCCGCTTCGAAGTGTCCGGTCCGCTCTGTCAGGTCATGAACCTCGGCGTGATCGCCCAGCGGCTCAACACGACCTTCCACTTCGACCGCGCCACCAACGAGATTACCGACAACAAGTTTGCAAACGCCCTCCTGACCGGCATCCCGCCGCGCAAGGGTTGGGAAGAGTATTATACCGTCTAGTGTCATGAAGAAAGTTTTGCTTTTCACGTCCCTGCTGGTCCTGACCCTGACGGGCTGCGGCCCGAAATGGACGCCCCTTTTCAATGGGAAAGACCTTAGCGGCTGGCATCAGGCCGTCGGTGAGGCGGAGTATGCCGTAGAGAAAGGTTGCATCACCGGTACGACCCATGTCGCCGGCGGTCCCAACTCTTTCCTGGTAACCGATGCCACTTACGGCGACTTCATCCTGGAATTTGAATTCAAGATGGACGAAGGTGCCGGCAACAGCGGCGTGCAGTTCCGCAGTTTCTTCAACGAGGACCGCGGCCGCGTGATGGGCTACCAGTATGAATTCGATCCCAAGACCGACCGCCGTTTCACCGGCGGCATCTACCACGAGGGTGTCGAATGGATCTACCGTCCGACCTTCAACGAAGCGGGCCGTGACGCCTATCATCCCGGGCAGTGGAACAAAGGCCGCATCGAGGCGGTCGGCGACCAGCTCCGGACCTTTGTCAACGGCGTCGAAACCGCGAATATCCTGGTCGACATCTATGATGACGGCTTCTTCGGCCTCCAGGTCCATGCGACCCGTGATTCTTCCTGCTTCGGCAAGAAGGTATGGTGGCGCAAGCTCCGCATCCTGACCGAAGACCTTGACAAGAATTTGACCCCTGCAAATCCTGATATCCACCAGGTCAACTGGATTCCCAACACCCTGACCGAGCAGCAGAAGGCAGACGGCTGGAAGCTCCTTTGGGATGGAAAGACCTCCGATGGCTGGCGCAGCGCGAAGGCACCTGATTTCCCCGTCGAGGGCTGGACCGTCGGCGACGGCATGCTGCAGGTCTGGGAGAACGGCGGCGCCGAATCCACCCACGGCGGTGACATCATCACCGTGGATCAGTATGAGAATTTCTGGCTCTCCGTGGACTTCAAGCTCACGAAGGGTGCCAACAGCGGCATCAAGTACTTCGTGCGTCCCGACCTCTACAATGTGGTCGAGGCTTCCGCGATCGGCTGTGAGTTCCAGCTGCTGGACGACAAGAACCATCCGGACGCCCACCTGGGCGTGAATGACAACCGTACCCTGGGCTCCCTGTACGACCTGATCAAGGCCGACAAGAGCGACGCCTGGTACAACCCCGGACAGTGGAATACGGCCTGGGTCAAGGTCGAGGGCGACCACGTCGAGCACTGGCTCAACGGGTCCAAGATCCTCGAGTATGAGCGCAACAACCAGCTGTTCAACGCTCTGGTGCAGTGCAGCAAGTACAAGAACTGGGAGAATTTCGGCAACCACCGCAAGGGCCACATCCTCCTGCAGGAGCACGGCAACGAGGTCTTCTTCCGCAACGTGATGATCAAGGAGCTGCCTGCGACCGAGCCCGTGGAGAAGCCCGCGGCGACGCTATCCGAGGCTGAGCTGACCGAAGGCTGGACCTCGCTGTTCAACGGCAAGGATCTCGAGGGCTGGCGCAGCGTCAGGGAGGACAAGGTCCCGGAGCAGGGCTGGGCCGTCGAGGACGGCGTGCTGGTCGTCAATCCGGTGCCCGGACAGCGCGGCGGCGATATCATGACGGCCAAGGCCTACGGGGATTTCATGTTTTCCCTTGAGTTCAAACTGACCGAGGCGGCCAACAGCGGCATCAAGTATTTCGTCAACCCCGGGACCTACAAGGATCCTTCGATCGGCTGCGAGTTCCAGGTGCTGGACGACAGCCTGCATCCGGATGCGAAACTGGGCGTGGCGGGCAACCGCACAGCCGGTTCACTGTATGACATGATCCGGGCTGATAAGGAGAATGCCAATTTCCAGTTATATGACTGGAACACGGCGCTGCTCCGCGTCCAGGGCAATCACGTGGAGCATTGGCTCAACGGCGTGAAGGTCGTGGAGTACGACCGGAACAGTCAGGAGTTCGATGCGCTGGTCCAGTACAGCAAGTACCGCAAGTTCGAGGGTTTCGGCAATTTCAAGACCGGCCACATCCTTCTTCAGGACCATGTGGACAAGGTCTACTTCCGCAACATCCGCATCAAGGAGTTGTAGGCTAGCAGGATCCGAAGACGATCAAGGCCATCCCTGCGAGGAGAACGAGCAGCGCGATGGCCTTGTTCTTTATATTGGTTTCCTTGAAGAGGATGGCGCCCAGGACGAAGGTGACGAGGACGCTGCTGCGGCGGAGCATCGAGATGACGGACAGCAGGGCGTCGGAGTCCTTCAGGGAGAAGAAATAGAGGGCGTCGGAGGCCGTGATGAATACGGCGATCAGCAGGATGTTCCAGTCCCAGCGGATGGGCTGGAAATGCGCCTTGTCCCGCAGCCAGGTCACGCCCGTAATCAGGGCCAGGAGGACGGTGACATAGAGGTTGCACCAGCTCTGGACGAAGAGGGGCTGCATCGAAGCCATGATGTGCTTGTCCCAAAGGGCGCTGGCGACACCGGCCGCCACGGAAACCACCATCCAGGCGATGCCCTTGTTGCTGCGGAAGCGGATGCCTTCCTTCCGGCCGGACAGGCTGAGGATGTAAAGCGCCGCCAGGGCCAGGACGGTACCCGCCCACTGCCAGGCGTTGAGCCTTTCGCCGAAGAGCAGGATGGAGAACAGGAGTACGAAGACAGGTCGCGAAGCCTTGATGGGGCTGGCGATCGTGATGGGGAGCAGGCGCAGGCCCTCCATTCCGGAGATCCAGGCAAGGGCGACGAGCGCGGCCTTCACCAACAGGCGCAGGTGGTCCTGCAGCGGTCCGGCGGAGAGCCAGGGGCTGAGGAAAAGGGTCGAGAACGCCGTCGCGAGCAGCAGCACGCCCAGCGAACTGTTACGCTTGAGCGACTGTTTCTTCGCCACATCATAAATGCCCAGCATGAATGCCGAGCCCACGGCCAGCCATATCCACATATTCTTTGTGCTTTGATCGGACTGCAAAGTTAAGCGAAAAACACGGATATCGGCAAAGTTTGGCTATCTTTGTATTCCTATGGCCGGAAAGAAGGACATACAGGCGAAGGCCTACAAGGACAACATCGAGATCCGGGGTGCGCGGGCGCACAACCTGCAGAACATCGATGTGGACATTCCCCGTGGGGAATTCGTCGTCGTGACGGGCCTGAGCGGCAGCGGCAAGTCCTCGCTGGCGTTCGACACCCTCTATGCCGAGGGGCAGCGCCGCTACATGAACACCCTTTCCCCCTACGCCAAGCATTTTATGGGCATCCTGGAGAAGCCGGAGGTGGAGAGCATCGAGGGCCTGAGTCCGATCATCGCGATCGAGCAGAAGACCACGGGCTCCAACCCGCGCTCCACGGTCGGCACCATCACCGAGATCTATGATTTCCTGCGCCTGCTGTATGCCCGCGCCTCGCGGGCGTATTCGCCGGTCAGCGGCCGGGAGATGGTACGCTATACCGACGAGCAGATCGTCACCCTGATCCAGACCCGCTTCAAGGGGCGCAAGTGCCTGCTGCTCAGTCCGCTGGTGCGTGGCCGCAAGGGCCATTACCGGGAATTGTTCGAGCAACTCCGCAAGCGCGGGTACGCGCAGGTACGCATTGACGGCGAGATCCAGGACCTGGGTCCCCTGGAAGCCGTGGACCGCTACAAGGCCCATTTCATCGAACTCGTGATCGACAAGCTCAAGCCCGGCGACGGGGACGAGAAACGCATCCGGAGTTCGGTTGTGTCTGCCTTGAATCAGGGCAAGGGCTCGCTGGCCGTCCTGGACTACGAGAGCGGCGAGCTGCACCATTTCTCCAAGCACCTGGTGGATCCGGAGAGCGGCGTGTCACTGCAGGAACCGGCGCCCCATACTTTCTCCTTCAATTCGCCGGAAGGCTATTGCCCGCACTGCAAGGGCCTGGGGCGGATCGTGAACGTGGACATCGACAGCATCGTGCCGGACCGCGCCGTGAGCATCGCCGACGGAGGCATCGTGCCGCTGGGCAAGTTGCGCGAGACCCGGAAGTTCGAGGTCGTGCGCGCCATCGCCCGCAAATACGGCTTTTCGCTGTACGAGCCGATCGCGGATATTCCGGACGAGGCGCTGTCGCTGCTTGTTTTCGGATCCGATGACCTGTTCCGCATCGGGGACGGGAACCTGTCGGAGATGGTGACCTTCCCGGGCATCGTGGAGGACATCGACGAGAAGATCGAGTGCCCGGTCTGCCACGGGACGAGGCTCAATGAGAATACGAAATGTTTCCGCATCGACGGGAAGACCATATCGGAGGTCTCCGCAATGGAGATCAGCGACCTGCGTGAGTGGCTGGGGCATCTCCCCGAAGTGTTGAATACGAGAGAAAAGACCATCGCCCGGGACATCTTGAAGGAGCTGACGGACCGGGTGGATTTCATGCTGGACGTGGGGCTGGACTACCTGTCGCTGGACCGGCCGACGGCTTCGCTGTCGGGCGGCGAGGGGCAGCGGATCCGGCTGGCGACGCAGATCGGCTCGAAGTTGGTCAACGTGCTGTATATCCTGGATGAGCCTTCCATCGGCCTGCATCAGCGGGACAACCGCAAGCTCATCGCTTCGCTGAAGAAGTTGCGGGACGAGGGGAACAGCGTCATCGTGGTGGAGCACGACCTGGAGACGATGTTGAGCGCGGATTGGATCGTGGATGTGGGGCCGGGCGCGGGCGCCGAGGGCGGCCGCATCTGCTACAACGGTCCCTCCTCTCTTCCCGATCATTGCGATTCTTCCGTGACGCTCGAGTACCTGCATGGGCAGAAGAGCATCCCGGTGCCGGCGATGCGGCGCAAGGGCAACGGGAAAATCCTCGGAATCCGCGGCGCCAGCGGCAACAACCTCAAGGACCTCGACGTGGACATCCCGCTGGGGCGCTTCGTCGGCGTCAGCGGCGTGAGCGGCAGCGGCAAGTCTTCTCTGATCAACGAGACCCTGATGCCCGTCGTCAAGAACACGCTGCATCGGGCCCAGCTCCATCCCCTTCCTTACAAGGAAGTCATTGGTCTGAGGAACATCGACAAGCTGATCGAGATCGACCAGAGCCCCATCGGGCGCACGCCCCGCAGCAACCCGGCCACCTTCACGGGCGTATTCAATGACATCCGCGCCCTCTTCGAGGATACGCCGGATGCCAAGGTGCGCGGTTTCAAGGCGGGCCGTTTCTCCTTCAACGTGCCCGGCGGGCGCTGCGAGGAATGCAAGGGCGCCGGCATCAAGGTGATCGAGATGAATTTCCTTCCCTCGGTCCACGTCGTCTGCGACGAATGCCGGGGCCGGCGTTACAAGGAAGATACGCTCGCTGTGCGTTACAAGGGCAAGAACATCAACGACGTGCTCGAAATGCCCATCAGCGAGGCCTACGAGTTTTTCAAGCCCATTCCCAAGATCGCCCAGAAACTGAAGGCGCTGGTCGACGTGGGCCTGGGTTATGTGCATCTCGGCCAGTCGGCGGTCACGCTGTCGGGCGGCGAGAGCCAGCGCATGAAACTGGCCGCGGAGCTGTTCCGCACGGCCACGGGCAACACGCTCTACATCCTCGACGAGCCGACGACCGGCCTGCATTTCGAGGATATCCAGGTGCTCCTGGGTGTGCTGCAGAAGCTGGTGGACCAGGGCAATACGGTCCTCATCATCGAGCACAACCTCGACATCCTCAAGTCCGTGGACTGGATCATCGACATGGGTCCCGAGGGCGGCGAAAAGGGCGGCCGCGTCATCGCCCAGGGCACGCCGGAGGAGATCGCCAAGGATCCGGCCTCCGTCACGGGCCTTTATTTGAAAGAAGTGTTAAAGTAATACGATATGACCAAGATCGAAGCCGCAAGGCAGGAATACAAGGACTGGTGCAGCGCCATCGGCATCGAGACGCTGGATGCCGTCAACCAGACCCTCGCCGAGGGTCGGGGCATAGAACTGATCAACCTCTGCGAGGCCCGTCAGGAGCGCAAGTATGCCGGGATCGCCAACCAGATCTACTATCGGAGGCGGAAATCCCGCATCGTGATGATGTCGGGGCCGTCTTCCAGCGGCAAGACTTCGTCTTCGCTGCGCATCGCCCAGCAGTGCCGCGTCCTGGGCCTCAATCCCAAGGTGATCGAGCTGGACAACTATTTCGTAAGCCGGGACCGCACGCCCCGGGACGAGAACGGGGAATTCGATTTCGAGTCCCTGTACGCGATGGACATCGAGCTGCTCGACCAGCAACTCAACGACTTGCTCGCCGGCAAGGAGGTGGAACTTCCGAAGTTCGACTTCAAGGAAGGGATGCAGCGCAAGAGCGGCAAGACGATGACGCTCGGTCCGAACGACATCCTATGCATGGAAGGCATCCACGCCCTCAATCCGGCCCTGACTTCGTCGGTGGACCAGGACGCGATCTTCCGCATCTACATTTCCGCCCTTTCGGCCCTGCCGGGCGGCGAGAAGGCCCATTATTCCACGACGGACAAGCGTCTGTTGCGGCGCATCGTCCGCGACAACCGCGTGCGGGGCATTTCACCGGAGGACAACATCCTTCGCTGGCCCAGCGTGCGCCGGGGCGAGGAGAAGAACATCTTCCCCTTCGAGGAGAATGCCAACGTGGTATTCAATTCCTCGACGCTCTATGACGTCCCGCTGCTGAAATATTACGCCGAGCCGCTGCTGGAGGGCATCGCCGAGTCCTCGCCCGCTTATCCCAAAGCGCAGGCGCTCCTCACCTTCCTGACGCACGTGACCGCGCTGCGCCCGGCCGAGATCGCGGCCATCCCGCCGACCTCGATCATGCGCGAATTTATCGGCGGTCAGACGCTCTAGAGCACCTCGACCCACTTACCCGGGACGACGGCGGTGACGGAGGCGTCGTACATCGCCGAACAGCTGACGGCCGGCAGGTAGAAGCGGCCCGGATAGGTCGCGGTCAGCGTCACGGGGACGGACACGCTCTCGCCGGCAGCCAGGTCGAAGAAGCTGTAGACCCTGTCATCGCGGAAGTCCTGGTAGGTGATGCCGGCAGGGTAGCTGAAGCCCGTCTTGTACACCCTTTCATTCTTGATCTCCCACCCGGACGGGAAGCGTTCGGCCAGGGCGATGTCCTTCACGGCGACGCCACTCTTGTTGGAGACGACGGCCACGGCCTTGAAGATCCGGCCGCGCTCCAGCGAGGCCACATCCACGGCCGCGCCCTTGTCATCCACATAGCGGATTTCCATGGACAGGCCAGCCTGCTGGGCCTTTTCCTCACCCGCTGCGGGGATGCCCGTTACGGACAGGACCGCATAGACCGGCGAGGCGCCGTTGTTGGTGACTTTCAGCGACTTCTTGCCGCCGTCGGCCTCGGACAGGAGGACCCGGCTGACAAGACTCTTCGGGGTCTCCAGACGGTAAGATTTCCCACCGAGATCCACCAGGCCCGCAATGCCCTTGCCGGCCATGTCCTTGGCATAGGTGCTCATCGCATACAGCGACCAGGCGGTGGACTGCGTGCTCATGTAGTGCTTCGGATCGCCCAGCGACTTAGCCAGGTCAGCGGCCACCTTGAAGGCTTCTTCCTTCTGCCCGAGCAGGGAATGGACCTTGAGGGCGATGGCCTTATTGCGGTCCTCGCTGCCGTACCAGGAATAGTAGTCCTGCCGTTTGGTCTCCGTGTAAGGCAGTCCCGCGATCATGTCCTTCGCGATATCTTTCTTCCCGTCGCAGGCGTAGGCCGCGGCCAGCAGCCAGCGGGCGTTGTTGGACATCTCCTTCTCGGCGCGCATCAGGTTCATGATGCTCCGCTGCGGTTTGCCACAGGTGGCCAGGGCATACAGGCCGTAGGCACGCACGAACGCATCGCCCTTCTTATCCTTGACCATGGAGGTCACGTATGCGGAGAGCGAATTCTTCAGGTTGGCTGGCACCGCATAGCCGGCGTTCTCCGCCTCCTGGAGGAAGTGAAGGGCGTATGCGCTGCCGAACGGGGACGAACCCGCCGTGCCGGGCCAGTAGGTGAGCGAACCGTCGCTGCTGCGGAAACTCTGCAGGCGGCGGATGGCGGCCTTGACGTTGAATTCGTGGAGGGCCGCGTCATTCTCGCCGCCATCCACGAGGGCGTCGACATATAGCTGCGGGAAGACGGCGGACACCGTCTGCTCGACGCAGCCGTAAGGATAATCCATCAGGTATTTCAGACGGCCCTTGAGGTCGATGGCCGGGATGGAGGACAGTTCGACGGACAGTGCGTTGGAACCGTCGATGCCGAAGAGATCCGCATCCATCGGGACGCTCTTGCCGGCGTCGATCAGGACGGCCTGCAGCCGGGTCTGCTCCGGGTTGGGATTGAGAACATCGATCTCGATGTCGTGGCGGGACTTGTCGCCACCGGCCACGGCTTTCACGCTGACGTGTCCGATCGCGGGTTTGTCACCGGCCTGGAGCTCGAAGTATTCCACGCTCTGGCCTTCCTTGTCGCTGCGGACCTCCAGCGTGGAGGGACCGACCACGGTGAACGCTTTGTCGGTGTCCACGGACAATTTGACCTTGCCCACGCCGTCCTTGAGGGCAAACAGCGTGACGGGGATTTTGATCCGCTCTCCCACGCTGACGGTGCGCGGCAGGGAAGCCTGCACCATCACCGGCTGGGTCACGTTGACATTCTTCTGGCAGCTGCCCTGGGCCTTCCCGTCGGAGGCGATGACCATGGCGCGGAGCGAACCGATGTATTGCGGGATGGCGACCTTGTGCGTGGCGCTCTTGCCGGGTTTCAGCTCGAAAGGACCGATCCAGGAGACGACGGGGGTGAAACGGTCGGCCTTGCGCCGCTTGAGCGGTCCGGCCGCCTCGTCATCGCCGCCTATAGCGAAGAGCTGCTCGATGTGGCCGCCGTAGGCCCCGATAATATCATCATAGAGGTCCCAAGTACGCACGCGCAGGGCTTCCTTGGCATAGAAGGACTGCCAGGCGTCCGGAGTCTTGTAGCCGGTCAGGGAAAGCAGGCCTTCGTCCACGAGGGCGACGACATAGCTCATCCCGCGGCCGTTCTGCTCCCGGACCTTGAAGCTGACTTCGCTCTCGGGCTTGATCTCGGAGGCGATGTCGATCTCGGGATGCAGGTGCGTGGAAGGATCCTCGACATTCAGGTTTTGGACGCCGTAGAGGCGGATGGGCGCGTCGTTGAGGCTGCTCTGATAAGGCTGGATCAGGGTGACGAAGACGTAGGCGTTGGGCAGCATGTCCGCCGTCACGGGCACGCTGATCCGGGTGCTGCCTTCGAAGCAGCCGACCCGCTCGGTACGCAGGACCTTGCCGCCCTTTTCGACGGAAACGAGGGCCGAAGAACCCTTGGAGGAGGGAATGGTCAACTGGGCCGTCTGTCCGACGGCGTAGCTTTCCTTGTCGGCCTGGATGGCCAGCCGGGTCGCGGCGTCGGAAACGCCTTCGCCGCCCGAGTACTCATTGACGTCGCAGAGCATCGAGGTCGCGTGGCCGCCGTTCTCATCGGTGACGCGGACGAAATAAGTCCCGGACGGGTACTTGGCCCAGTCGAAGCGGAAGGAGCCGTGTCCGTCCGTCGTGGAGAAGCGCTCGTCAAAGACCAGTTCCTTGCTCTTGCCGGCCATATAGGAGGCGATCAGGGAAGAGGAATTCCACCACCAGCTCCAGTCCACGTGATAGATTTCGGCGTGGAGGCCGGAGACCGACACACCCTTGCCTTCGGGATCGACCGTGGCCACGTCGAAGCGGTGCTCCACGCCCCGGCGCAGGTATTTGTCGTTCCATTCGCTGACGTCCTGCTTCGTCTTGATGCCGACATAGACGTCGAAGGGGGAGAGCCGGTATTCGGAATAGCCGGTGCTGAATTCGCCGGAAGGCTCGTAGGCGCGCAGGGTGAATCCGGCGCTCAGCAGGCCGGGGACGGCGCGCTTGTCCAGCTTGACGCCGGCGCTGATCGCGCAGTGGCCGCTGGTGTCCGTCTGCATGGGAGCGTAGGTGAAGGTTTGGTCGGCGAACTCGCGGGTGTCATCCTTGAAGTCGTATTCCTCGTAGCCCTTGAAGGCGGTCTTGGCGGCCGTCAGATCCATCTCGCCTTCCACCTTGAGACCGCTGCCGGGAGCGCCGTACAGCCAGTCCACGGTGATGTCACCGCGGGTGTCGCCGTCGAGGCGTATTACGGGAGAAGCGAAGCGGAGGTCGATGTCGAGCTTGTTGGGCTTGACGGTCTCGATGCGGACGCCCTTGGTGAAGGTCTGGCCGCCGAGTTCGACCTGGACGGTCCAGCGTCCCGTCTGGGCGTCGGGCTGGGTGGTGAAGGGGAAATGGAACAGGGGCTTCCCGTCGTAGCGCTGCGTCTGGGCCTGGACTTCCTGGCCGTCCGCATTGCGAAGCCGGGCTGTCACGGGATATCCGGTGGGCAGGGTGCCGTCGTCGAAGAGAACCACGGTGCCAATGTGGAGGGTGTCGCCAGGGCGCCAGACGCCCCGTTCTCCGAAGATGTAGGCCTTGATCCCATCCTTGTGGGTCGTGCCCTCTACGTCGAAGTTGCTGGTGGACAGAGCCTTTTCGTTCTTCAGATCCAGGTAGGACCGGCTGTTGCCGGCGGTGGCGACGAGGAAGCGGGCGTCATCCCGGGCGGGGATGGAGAGGTGGCCGTCCCGGTCAGTCACGCCCTTGCCGAGTTCCTGCCGGACGAAGTCGTAGAGCTTGACGCGCGCGCCGCTGACGGGCTGTCCGCTGAGGATGTCGAAGGCGAAGATTTCCACCGCCTTGTCACCCCGCTTGGCGACCAGGGCGAGATTGCTGCAAAGCAGGCTTACGCTCCGCTGCCGGTAGCTGTCATAGTTGCCGAAGGAGTAATCGCTGTCGTAGAAATCCTCCTGGACGAGGGGCTCGCGTCCCCGGATTTCGACATAATAGATGGCGCCCGGTTCGGGCCGGACCATCTCGTCGAACTCCAGGGCGTAGGTCTTCTGCGTCCGGATGTGCGCGGCGCCCGGGCTGCCCAGCACGATCAGCGTATCCGCGACGAGCTTGGCGACGCGGTCCAGCTCGTAACGGGCGTCATAGCTGTTCTGCATGAATTGGAGGACGTTGCTTTCGAAAACCTTCCGGACCCGGACCTGCGCCTTGGCGTAGCCGGTCGAGACGAAAGGCAGGTCCAGCCGCCCGGAAGAGGGCAGGATGGAACCCTTGCCCACGAAACGGATATCGGGGACGATCTCTTCGTCGGAAAGAAGGTCTGCCTGGGGACTGACCCCGGAAGGCGTTGCCGGAACGGCCGCAGCCGCAGGGCTTGTTTCTGCCGGCTGGGCGCTGATGGCCGACGGGGCTCCGGTGCTGGTTTCGCCGGCGGAAGCGGCGGAAGATCCGGACTGTTTGGGCTGGTTGCAACCTGCAAGGATGAGCAGGCAAGCCAATGCGAGCGGGAGGAATCTGAAGGTTTTCATTCGCGGGAAAATTAGTATTTTTGTTCTCCGATGAACAAAGGTACGAAAATAGTTCTGATTGTAGCGTATGTTTTGCTGCTGGGTTATGCGTTCTGCCTGCCCCGGAATCTGTTCCCGTCCCCTTGTTCGGCTACGCTCCTGAGCCGCGACGGAACGCTGCTCGGTGCGCAGATCTCCCCGGAGGGGCAGTGGTACTTCGGCGCGCAGGACGCCGTGCCGGATAAATTCGAAAAATGCATCGTGTGTTACGAAGACAAGCGTTTCCGTCTCCACGGGGGCGTGGATCCGCTGTCTGTCTGCCGGGCTTTGAAGCAAAACCTGGGCCAGGGAAGGGTGGTCAGCGGCGCGAGTACCCTGACGATGCAGGTCATCCGCCTGAGCCGAGCCGATGCGCCCCGCAGCCTGCCCGAGAAACTCTGGGAGGCCGTCCTGGCCACGCGTCTGGAGTGGCGTTGCTCCAAGGATGAGATCCTGGCCCTGTATGCGTCCCACGCCCCGTTCGGGGGCAATGTGGTCGGCCTGGAGGCTGCGGCCTGGCGCTATTTCGGCCGTCCGGCGGACGAACTCTCCTGGGCCGAGAGTGCAACGCTCGCCGTCCTGCCCAACGCTCCGGCCCTGATCCATCCGGGCCGCAATCGGGCACGGCTGCAGGAAAAGCGGGACGCCCTGCTGGACAAGCTCTGCCACAAGGGCGTGATCGACGAAACGGAATGCCTGCTCGCGAAGGACGAACCCCTGCCGGACAAGCCGCGTCCCATGCCCGACCTGGCCTATCACCTGCTGCAGCGCGCCCGCCGGGAGGGTGGCTCACGGGAAGTCCGTTCCACCCTGGACGCCGACCTGCAGCGCCGGGTGAACGCCATCGCAGAGCGCCATTTCCAGGAATACCATACCAATCTCGTGGACAATCTGGGCATCCTGGTCGCGGAGATCCCGACCGGCGAGATCCTGGCGTATTACGGCAACACGCGGGGCTGTGCGCCCGGTTTGCGGGGGACCGACGTGGACATGGTCCCGGCCGCCCGTTCCAGCGGAAGTACGCTCAAGCCCCTGCTCTACGCGGCGATGCTCCAGGACGGAATGATCCTGCCCGGGACGCTGATCAAGGACACCCCCTACAACTACAATAATTTCTCTCCGAAGAATTTCAACCTCGGCTATGACGGCGCGGTGCCGGCGCACGAGGTGATCGAGCGCTCGCTGAACGTGCCTTCCGTGCGGATGCTGGAGCAGTACGGGGCCGAACGTTTCCTCAAACTGTTGCAGGAACTCGGCTTTGCGACCATAGACAAGAGCGCGGACCATTACGGCCTGTCCCTGATCCTGGGCGGAGCTGAAATCTCGCTGGAAACGCTGGCAAGGGCCTATTATTACCTGGCTGCCAAGCTGTCGGACCAGCCGGTCTACCGGGAGCTTTCCTACGAGTCTGACAACCACCGGAAATGCCTGGCGGCCGATGCGATACCGCTCAGTCCTGCCGCCATCTGGCTGACCTTCGACGCCCTCTCCAACGCCAATCGGCCTGAGGAAGAAGCCTCCTGGCTGGATTTCGTATCCTCGCGCAAGATCGCCTGGAAGACGGGGACCAGCTGGGGAGACCGGGATGCCTGGAGCGTGGGCGTATCCGGGCGCTATGTCGTGGCGGTCTGGGTGGGCAACAGCGACGGCGAGGGCCGGGCGGGGATGACGGGCGTGTCCTACGCCGCACCCGTGATGTTCGACGTATTCGCCGCCCTGCCAAGTTCCCGCTGGTTCGAGATGCCGCTATACGATATGGCGCCGGTGGAAGTATGCCGCCGCAGCGGCCTGCCTGCGGGCGCCCTGTGTCCGGAAAGGGATACGATCCAGGCCCCGGACATCGCTCAGCGCCCCGATCCCTGCCCCTATCATCGCCTGGTGCATCTGGATGCGCAGCGGCGCTGGCAGGTCAATGCCGAATGCTGCCCGGTGGAGGAGATCGTGACGGACACCTGCTTCGTCCTGCCGCCCGCGCAGGAATGGTATTACCGACACCGTCATCTGGATTACCGGCCGCTGCCGCCCAAGCATCCGCAGTATGACGCGGTGTCCGGGGGCCGCAATCCCATCGAGATCATTTATCCCCAGAGCGGGGTGACTGTCGTGCCGGCACGCGGGCTGGACGGAGCGAAGAAAGGCGCCGTGCTGCGGGCGGCCCATTCCGATCCGGACGCCGTGCTGTACTGGCACCTCGACGGGGAATATCTGGGGGAGACCCGCGGCTTCCATGAGATGCTGGTGTCTCCGGCCCCGGGCCCGCACCGCCTGACGCTGATCGACGGGGACGGGCAGAGCCGCAGCGTGTCTTTCAACGGGGGCTAAATCTCTATGCCATCCACCCAGCCGGTCTCGGGGTCCTTTTCGTTGAACGGCTGCAGGAAGGGATTGTGCGTGCGCTCGTAGGCGATGGTCGTGCCGCCGCCGTGGCCGGGATGGACTTCCGTGTCCGCGTCCAGGCCCATGAGCTTCTCCATCACGGAAACGATCAGGGAGTCATAGTCTGCCCAGGGCAGCTGGGTGTTGCCGATGGTCCCGGCGAAAAGAGTATCGCCGCTGAAAAGCTGTCCTTCCTCTTCGCAAAGATAACAGACGCCGCCAGGGGAGTGGCCCGGGGTCGCAATGACCTTGAAAGTCATGTCACCGAAACGAAGGACCTCTCCGTCCTTCACGCCTGTCCAGGCCCAGTCCGTGTCGGGCACTGGCATCCCGCAGCCTGCGGCGAATGCGGCATCTCCCCGGAGGACCGGGGCCTCGTCTGGATGGATATAAATGGTTACTCCATAGCGCGTTACGCAATGCTTTACGCCATAGATGTGGTCGAAATGGGCGTGGGTCAGCAGGATGGCCTGCAGGCGGAGGCCTTCCCGGGTCAGGCAGTCGTCGAGGGCGCCGGTCTCCCCTTCGCCGAGGAATCCGGGGTCGATGAGAACCGCCGCGCCGCCTTCGTCGCTGACGAGATAGCAGTGTTCCTCGAAAGGATTGCAGGTGAATTGTCGGATGTTGATCATCGGAGCGTCTTTTTCATCTGCAAAATTAAAAAAGCTTTGCTAAATTTGTAGGACATCACGACTAATTACGCACGCAATGCACATCGGAGTAGCAGGAAACATCGGGAGCGGCAAGACGACGCTGACGCGGATGCTCGCGGAGCACTACGGCTGGACCCCCCAGTACGAAGCCGTCACCTACAATCCGTACCTGGAAGATTACTACAAGGACATTTCCCGCTGGTCCTACAACCTGGAGACCTATTTCCTGGCGCAGCGTTTCAAGGACCTGCTGGAGATCTCCAAGTCCGACGACGTCATCATCCAGGACCGCACCATCCTGGAGGGCGTGTACATCTTCGTGGCCAACAACAAGGCCCTTGGCAACCTTTCCGAAAGGGACTTTGACACCTACATGCAGCTGTTCGAGCTGATGATGTCGATGGTGAAACTGCCGGACCTGCTGATCTACCTGAAGTCTTCCGTCCCACACCTGGTCTCCCAGATCCAGAAGCGCGGCCGGGATTACGAGCAGGGGATCAGCCTGGAGTATCTTTCTGGCCTGAACGAGCGTTATGAGGAATGGATCGCATCCTACAAGGGCCCATTGCTGATCCTGGATGCGGACAACCTGGATTTCCAGAACCGGCCGGAGGATTTCGAATCCGTGACGGACAAGATCGACGCCCGTCTCTTTGGGCTTTTCAAGTAATTCCGTTACATTTGTATATATTTAATTTCTACCAATATGCACGTTGCAATAGCAGGTAACATCGGAAGCGGCAAGACGACGCTCACCAAGATGCTCGCCGCCCATTACGGCTGGACGCCGAAGTTCGAGTCCGTGGACTTCAACCCCTATCTGTCCGACTTCTACGAGGACATGGAGCGCTGGTCCTTCAACCTCCAGATCTATTTCCTCAACAAACGTTTCAAGGACGTGGTGGAGATCTCCCGCTGCGATGATGTCGTCATCCAGGACCGTACCATTTTCGAAGACGCGCGCATTTTCGCGCCCAACCTCCACGCGATGGGACTGATGTCCACCCGGGACTTCGAGAACTATACGGACCTCTTCGACCTGATGATGTCTCTGGTGAGTCCGCCCGACCTGCTGATCTACCTCCGTTCCACCATCCCCAACCTGATTTCCCAGATTCAGAAACGGGGCCGCGAATATGAGAAGAGCATCCGGATCGACTACATCACGGGGCTCAATGAGCGCTATGAGGAATGGATCAAGGACTACAAGGGCAATCTTCTGATCATCGATGCCGACAACATCAAGTTCGGCAACAACCCGGAGGATTTCGCCAAGGTCACGGACATGATCGACGCGCAGATGTTTGGACTGTTCTCACCTAGCAAAGATATTTATGGACAATAGCAGACCTACCATCATCGACTTTGTCGAGAAGTACAGCCACCGGTTCCCGAAGAATGTCTACATCCGGGAGAAGGTGGACGGCGTGTGGAAAGAGATCACCCAGGAGCAGACCCGCGAAGAGGCTTACCGTATCGGTGCCGGTCTGATGGCACTGGGCGTGGAGAAGGGTGACAAGATTGCCCTGCTGAGCGAGAGCCGTGCGATGTGGGTGCTCGCCGAGCTCGGCGCCATGTATGCCGGCGCGACCGACGTGCCCCTCTCCGTCAACCTCGGAGACGGGAAGGACCTGCTGTTCCGCATCCATCATTCCGAATCCAAGTGGATCCTCGTTTCCGCCAACCAGCTTCCCAAGATCCGCGCCATCATCGGCGAGTGTCCGGACGTGAAGCGGGTCATCGTCTTCGACGACACCGCCTTTTACGTGGACGGCCTGCAGGACCGGGAGATCCGGATGTCGGACATCCAGAAGATGGGAGATGGTTTCCTGACGACGCACCGCAGGGATTTCGTGGACCGCTACAGTTCGGTCGGTCCGGATGATTATGCCAATATCAGCTACACGTCCGGCACGACGGCGGATCCCAAGGGCATCCTGCTGACGCACCGCAACTATACGGCCAACGTGGAGCAGGGCAGTTCCGTCATCTCCCTGGATGAGAATGAGGTCCTGCTCATCATCCTTCCGCTGGACCATTGCTTCGCCCATGTGGCGGGCATGTATACGATGATGATGTACGGCGGCAGCATCGCCTTCGTTCCGATCGGCAAGAATGCCCTCGCCACGCTCCGGAATGTGCCGACGGCCATCAAGGAGACGCGTCCGCACGCGATGCTGTCCGTTCCTGCCCTGGCGCGCAATTTCAAGAAGAACATCGAGTCCGGCATCAAGGCCAAGGGCCCCAAGGTGGAGAAACTGTTCAACTTCGCGGTCAAGAATGCGATCGCCTACAACAAGGAATACTACAACGCCGGCGGTTTCCTGAACTGGTGGCGCAAGCCCCTGATGTGGATTTTCGACAAGTTGATTTTCAAGAACGTGCGCGAGGGTTTCGGCGGCCGGATGAAGTTCTTCGTGGGCGGCGGCGCCCTGCTGGACATCGAGCTTCAGCGTTTCTTCTGCGCCGTCGGGATGCCGATGTTCCAGGGCTACGGTCTGACGGAAGCGACGCCGATCATCTGCGCCAACGCGGCCGGACACGCTATTTTCGGATCCTCGGGCCGCCTCGTCAAGCCGATGGACTGCAAGATCTGCGACGAGCAGGGCAACGAAGTCCCTCACGGCACCAAGGGCGAGATCGTCATCCGCGGCGAGAACGTGATGGCCGGCTACTGGAAGAACCCCAAGGCGACCGAAGATACGATCATCGACGGCTGGCTGCACACGGGCGACATGGGCTACATCTGCCCCTGGGATCCCGAATTCCTCTTCGTCGTGGGCCGCTTCAAGTCCCTGCTGATCTCCTCGGACGGTGAAAAGTATTCGCCGGAAGGCTTTGAAGACAGTCTCCCCGAAGTGTCCCGGTTCGTTTCCCAGGTCGTCCTGCACAACAACCAGGATCCGTATACCATCGTGATGATCGTGCCGGAGAAGGAGGCCCTTGCCGAATTCGTCAAGGGGCAGGGTCTCGATCCTGCTTCCCGTGAGGGCAAGGTCGCCATGCTGCGCAAGATCCAGTCCGAAATCGACAGCTACCGCAAGGGCGGAGCTCATGAAGGCCTGTTCCCCGAGCGCTGGCTGCCGGCGGCGGTCGTGGTCTGCGACGAGCCGTTCACCATCGCCAACAAGATGATGAACTCCACGATGAAGATCGTGCGCGGCAAGGTCGAGGAGCACTATGCTGACCGGATGGCGTACGCTTACACCTCGGAAGGAAAGAATCTTCTGAACGAGAAGAACATCGCTTCCCTGTAAAGGAAGGATGTTGAAATATCGGAAAGGGCCGCCAGAGAGCGGTCCTTTTTTGTTTGAAAAAAGTCGACAAATAATATGAATAATGGCATATAAGTGGAAACGGGGAGGGGGGTGCTTTGGAAAAATAGAAAAAAAGGGTTAAATCGGACTCTACTTTAATTAATAACTCTGAAAAACTGCTGGTAACCATCGAAAAACTATGAGTTTCATTCCAAAGGAGATCAAGCTGGAGGATTTAATCAAGAAGTATCCGGTATTTAAGACGGGAACCTTGACGGATGACATCGCTGTCGCTGACGTAGAATATGACGGGCCGATCGGACTGTTCCAGCATCCTTGCCGTTATGACGGATATCTGACGGTTTGGTGTACGGAAGGTTCCTTCTGCGTCGACCTCAACCTGAAGACCTTTTACGTTGGGAAGGATACTTTGTTCATCTACGAACCGGGCAACATCATCCGCTTTTATCTTCCGGACAAACCGTCGGGCAAGCCGGTCCGTTTCCGCATAGTTGCCATTTCGATGGAGTTCATCCATGAGGTGGAGAAGGATATCGCCCGCCTGTACACTTCCTCCGTTGCCGTTCATGAGGATCCTTTCCTCACTTTTTCCGGACCGGATATCATGACGGTCAACAAGTTTTATGAATTGACGGAAAGCCTGGTAAATGCCGATTCGCTCGGCTGCAAGGAGGCCTTGCATTCCCTGGTCGCTTCCGTCATATTCTTCTTCCAGCCCTTCTGGATGGTGAAACGCGAGGCGCGGAAAGGGGAAGTACCGAACCATTCCGCCAAGGCCCGTGAAAAGGTGGACGAGTTCATCCGTCTGGTCACGGAACATCACATGACGGAGCATTATCTGGCCTTCTATGCGGAGAAGCTGGGCATTACGCCGAAGTACCTTTCGAAACTGGTCCGTGACGTCACCGGCCGCTCCGCGCCGGACTGGATCGATTCATTCCTGGTACTGGAGGCCAAGAACATGCTGAAGTATTCCGACATGGCCATCAAGGAGATCGTCTATGAGATGCGTTTCCCGGACCAGTCGTCTTTCTACAAGTTCTTCAAGCTTCATACGGGCATGATTCCGAGTGAGTACCGGAAGATGTAGAAATGCTTGAAAGATGAAATCAAATTATTTGGTTTTTGTAAGAAATCTTCATAAATTTGCCCTTGAACATTGAAATTATTATTCGTGTTCAGTTGTTAAGTTCGTTTTATATGCGGAGGATGTCTTTGTGAAAAGGCATCCTTCTTTTTTGTACGCGCGAAAGAATACGGAGTATTGAAGTTTTTTCGTATATTAGCAAGACTTTTTGGAAAGTGTATAATAACCAATAAAACTTTCAGTATGACAAAGAAAAACACCAACATGGTCGCCATCGTGACGATGTGCTTCATTTTCGCGATGATCTCCTTCGTCACCAACATGGCGGCACCGTTCGGCAACATCTGGGGCAACAAGTTCGAGTGGTCCAAGATGGCCGGCAACCTGATGAACTTTGCCGCTTACCTCTTCATGGGTATCCCCGCCGGCAAGATGCTCGTCAAGATCGGATACAAGAAGACCACGCTCGTGGCGCTCGCCACCGGTTTCTTCGGCATCGTGATCCAGTGGATCTCCAGCAAGATCGGCGCTGACACTTCCGCGATCGTCGTCTATCTGATTGGCGCTTTCGTCTGCGGTCTCTGCGTCTGCATGCTCAACACGGTCGTCAACCCGATGCTCAACATCCTGGGCGGCGGTGGCAACAAGGGCAACCAGTACATCCAGATCGGCGGCACGCTGAACTCCCTGACCGGCACGCTCACTCCGCTGCTCGTCGGCGCCCTGATCGGCACGGTGACCGCCAATACTTCCATGGCGGATGTCACTCCGCTGCTCTTCATCGCCATGGCGGTGTTTGCCCTCGCGTTCATCATCATCTCCCTGGTGAAGATCCCGGAGCCCGCACAGGAGCGCAATGCTCTGACTTACGAGCACAGCCCGTGGAATTTCCGCCATTTTGTGCTGGGCGCCATCGCCATCTTCTTCTATGTAGGTATCGAGATCGGCATCCCTTCGCAGGTCAACTTCTTCCTGGCTGACGCGACCGGCAAGGGCGCGTATCCCGCAGGATTTGCCGGCGCCGCCGCCATCGGCGGAGCCATCGCGGCCATTTACTGGCTGCTGATGATGGTGGGCCGTCTGTGCAGCACCCTCATTTCCGGCAAGGTCAGCACCCGCACCCAAATGATCACCGTCTGCTCGGTGGCTATCGCGCTGGTTCTCGCCGCCATCTTCACGCCTAAGAGCGTTACCATCAACATGCCCGGCTACAGCGCTGCGGACGGCTTTAAGATGTTCCAGGTGCCTCTGAGCTGCCTGTTCCTCGTCCTCTGCGGTCTCTGCACTTCCCTGATGTGGGGCGCCATCTTCAACCTGGCGGTCGAAGGTCTCGGCAAGTACACCGAGGCGGCTTCCGGCATCTTCATGATGCTCGTGGTCGGCGGCGGCATCATGCCGTTCATCCAGGACTTCATCGCCAAGGGTTCCGGCTACATGAACAGCTACTGGCTCGTCATCGCGATGCTGCTCTATCTGCTGTACTACGCGCTCGTCGGCTGCAAGAACGTCAACAAGGACATCCCTGTCGAGTAAGCATCTGAATTATGGAAGAGAAGAATTTCGTAGTCGGAGTCGACGTAGGCGGACAGACCACCAAGATCGGTGTCGTGGACACCCGCGGCGAAGTGTTGACCCAGTCCGTCATCCGTACGGATACCTACGGGACGGATGCTGAGGCATACGTTTCCGCCTTGGCCGATGCGATCATCAAGGTGATCGACGCGGCCGGCAAGAAGGATGAAATCCGTGGCGTGGGCGTCGGAGCCCCGAACGGCAACTATTATACGGGAACCATCGCCTTTGCACCGAATCTTGCCTGGGCGGCCAACGGTTCGATCGAGTTCTCCAAGATGCTGAGCGAAAAGCTCGGCGGCATTCCCGTTTCCCTGACCAACGATGCCAACGCGGCGGCGGTCGGTGAGATGGCGTATGGTGTCGCCCGCGGCATGAAGAATTTCATCATGATCACCCTGGGCACCGGCGTCGGCAGCGGCATCGTGATCAACGGCCAGGTGGTCTACGGACACGACGGCTTCGCCGGCGAGCTGGGCCACACCTGCGTTGTCCGGAACAACGGCCGTACCTGTGGCTGCGGCAAGCAGGGCTGCCTGGAGGCGTATTGCTCCGCCATCGGTGTCGCCAAGACGGCGCACGAGTGGCTGGAGGCCGGTGACGAGCCTTCCAAGCTCCGCGAATGCGACACCATTTCTTCCAAGGACGTCTATGACGCCGCCAAGGAAGGGGATGCGCTCGCCCTCCGCGTATTCGAGTATACCGGCACCCTCCTGGGCCGCCAGTTCGCGGATTTCGTGGCGTTCAGCGCCCCCGAAGCCATCGTCCTCTTCGGCGGTCTCGCCCGGGCGAAGGAATTCCTGTATGACCCGATCATGAATGCGATGAATGAGAACCTCCTTCCGATCTGGAAAGGCAAGGTGAAGATCCTCTTCTCGTCGCTCAAGGAGTCGGATGCCGCCATCCTCGGCGCGTCCGCGCTTGCATGGGAACTTTAAAACCAACATATTATGAAAAAGATTTTTGTTTTTATCACTGTCGCCGCGGGCGTGATGTTCGCGGCTTGCAACCAGAAACCCGCCGAGGCCGTCGCCGAGGGTGAAGAGAATGCCGCCGTCGAGGCTCAGGCCGCTCCGGCCCCCCAGACGCTGAAGGATGTCACCCCTACCAAGGGTCAGATCGACTCTGTCAGCTACCTGGTCGGCATCCAGTTCGGCAGCTTCATCAAGGGTTACAATTTCGGCGATCTCAACATGGCCCAGATCAAGAAGGGTATGATGGATTTCATCAACTCCAAGGGCAATCAGCGTGATCCCGATTTCGTCAAGCAGTTCAAGGTCAATCCCGAGGAGATGAACAACCTGTTCAACAACTACCTTGAGAAGAGGCAGGCCTACATGGGCCTCCAGAACAAGGAGAAGGGTGAGAAGTACATGGCTGCCAACAAGAAAAAGGCTGGCGTCGAGGTAACCGAGAGCGGTCTCCAGTACAAGATCATCGAGCCGGGCAATCCCGACCTGAAGGCCGGCCCGACCGATACCGTGCTGGTGCGCTACAAGGGCACTCTGCTGGATGGCACCGTGTTCGACGAGACCAAGGAGGATGCCGATCCCGTCCGGCTGACGCTGGACCGCGTCATCAAGGGCTGGCAGGAAGGCCTGCAGCTCGTGGGTGAGGGCGGCAAGATCCAGCTTGTGATCCCTTCGGATCTGGGTTATGGCGAGCGTGGCACGCAGGGCATCGAGCCGAATTCCGCGCTGCTGTTCGACGTGGATGTCGTGGAGGTCCACAAGTTCATCCCGAAGGTGGAGGAGGAGACTCCCGCCGAGTAGTCGCTGATACGCAATCATTTAAGGCCGTTTCCTTCCGGGAGCGGCCTTTTTTAGGCGGTGGAAGCCACGGAGGCAGCAGACCTTCGCGGGACTCCGTTCGCTTCGCTCACTCCGGCCCCTCCCACAACCTGACGGTTGCGGGCCCCTCCCCCTTCCCGTGTGATGTGCACCCCAAAAGTTGGACGGTTAATAATAGATATTTACATGTGCTGAGTCCGGTATTGCACCGGACTTAGTCCGTTTA
>JAFPVJ010000024.1 GCA_017400135.1 Bacteroidales bacterium | reverse complement strand
TTGGAGTGCATTCCCCGAAGGGTTCTTTTCTGCACTCCAAACTCCTCTCTCCGTCCTGGCATCAGTAGAATGCGCTACCTCAGGCGGAAGCGGGTCTTCTTCAGGTCTTTGGGATCGGCGCTTGGGCCGGCGTAGACGGTGAAATGACCGGGCGTCGTGGTCATCTTGCCCGCCGTCTCGTCGTAAGTGGCCCAGGTCTCGTCGCACAGGGGAATCCGCACCACGACGCTCTTCCCGGCGGGAATCGAGACCCGTTTGAAACCGCGCAGCGCATAACGAGGTCCGTCCACATCCTCTTTCTTGGAAACGTACATCTGCACCACCTCGTCGCCGTCGCGGCGGCCGGTATTGCGCACCTTCACGACCAGTTCCCCGTCCTTGATCCGGGGCCGGCCGAACTTGAAGCTCGTGTAACTCTGACCATAACCGAAATACCACAGCGGCTTGCCGTAGAAATAGCGGTAGGTGCGATTCTCCATGTGGTAGTCGCGCACCTCGGGCAGGTCGGCGTCGGAAGCGTAGAAGGTGACGGGCAGGCGGCCGGACGGGTTGTAGTCTCCGAAGAGCACGTCGGCAATGGCTGCACCGCACATCTCGCCGGCATACCAGGCCTGCAGGATGGCCTCGCAGTTCTGCGTCTCCGGGACAAGCGCCATCGCGCTGCCGGAATAGTTCACATAAACCACCCGTTTGCCGGCGGCTTTCAGCGCGGCGATCTCCTCCCGCTGCTCCTTGGGCAGCTCGATGGAGGTGCGGTCGCCGTGAAAGAAGCCCTCCATCTCGACCGGCATCTCCTCGCCCTCGATGCGGGGATTGATGCCGCCCACATAGATGACGATGTCCGCTTCGTCCGGATTCTCCGTGACGTTGTCGGCTCCAATCGCGTTGCAGATGCCCTCGAAGGCGGAAATAACATGCGCGGGCGTGCCCTCATAGTTGCCCAGGGGGTATTCCTCATTCTTGGCGTTCACGCCGATGACGGCATACTTCACACCCTCCTTGGCCAGCGGCAGGATGCCCGTGTTGTGCAGCAGCACCAGCGACTCGTGCGCCATCTCCAGGGCCTTGGCCTGGTGTGCGGGGCAGTCGAGCAGGGCGGTGTCCACCTGGTTCCAGCACACGCTCTCCTCGGGATCCATTTCGCCGAGGCGGAAACGTGCAATCAGCAGGCGGCGCAGGGAGACATCGACTTCCTTCTCGTCGATCTTGCCCTCGCGGATGGCATCGGCCATCTGGCGGTAGGTCTTGCCGCATTCCAGGTCGGTACCGCTGCGCACGGCGCTGGAGATGGCCGCTGTCGGGTCGCCGGGGAAGGGCTGATGGCCCGGGGGCGCATACAGGTCGCGGATGGCGGAGCAGTCGCTGACGACGAGGCCCTTGTAACCCCATTCCTCCCGCAGGATGCGGGTGAGGAGCTGGTCGTTGTTGCAGCAGGGCTTGCCGAAGACGCTGTTGTAGGCGCACATCACTTCCTGGACGTCGGTGTTCTTGATGATGTCTTCGAAGGCATAGAGATAGGTCTCGCGGAAGTCGCGCATCGGGATGTCCGACACGTCGAAATGGTGTCGCTCATACTCCAGGCCGCTGTGGACCGCATAGTGCTTCAGGCAGGCGTGCAGCTTGTCATAGCCGTCCTTCGGCTCGCCCTGCAGGCCCCGGACCACTGCGGCGCCCATCTTGGCCGTCAGGTACGGATCCTCGCCGTAGGTCTCCTGGCCGCGTCCCCAGCGTGGGTCGCGGAAGATGTTGATGTTGGGCGTCCAGACCGTCAGGCCGTGGTAGAGCGGGTCCAGGTCGTTCTTGCGTCCCTTGACGAAAATGATCCGCTGCTCGGTGCTGGCGATGTCAAACACCTCCTGCAGGAGATCGACGTCCCAGCTCGCGGCCATGCCGATGGCCTGGGGGAAGGAAGTCGCGAGTCCGGCGCGCGCAGCACCGTGCAGGGCCTCGCTCCACCAGTTGTAGGTGCGGATGCCCAGCTCCGGAATAGCGAAGCTGTAGTTGGTCATCAGTTTCGCTTTCTGGTCGATGTCCAGCCTGCCGAGCAGGTCGTCCGCCCGCTCTTCGGGGGAAAGCTTGGGGTTCTGGTAAGGAAGCGGCTCCTGGGCCTGGGCGAAAGCGGTCAGGCTCAGCGTGACGCCCGCCAGCAAAGAAAGAAAAGTATGTTTTGTCATAATCAAAGAAAATAGTCTAAAGATTCCACACGAGATCGAACCAGTCCTGCGCGGTCTGGATGTCGCCCTTTGACCAGCAGTTGCCGAACCAGTAGGTCAGCGTATCTCCGGAACGGACGGTCTTGCGCAGCATCAGGTGGTCGAGGTCGATGCGCGCGAGCGGCTGGTCGGCGCCCGGCATCACGACGGCCACGCCGATCCGGCTGTCCTCGGGCTCGACGGACGTGTCGGAGGCCGGCTCCCAGATGGCGATACGGTCATCGCGGATGGTCCAGGCATCATGGAACTCGGTGACCTTTTTCTCTTCGTCGGTGACGGCGTTGCCGTGCAGCTTGATGCCCGCGACGACATCCAGGGTATCCGAGCCGGAGAAAGTATAGCTGTCATCCACGCGGACGAAATAGCTGTCGGCCGTGACCGTGATCTTCTTGTCCAGCGCGACGCGGATGCCCTCGGCGGCCTCCCATTCGGGATAATGCAGGACAAAGGACACCTCATCCGGCTTCTGCGTCAGCACCTCATACGAACGGTAGTTGGTCGCCGGGTAGCAAATCGTCTCGTTGATATACGGAGCCGAAGCGCCACCTCCCAGGCTGACAGCCACCTTGTAGCAGTCCTTGCCGCCGTGGTCCTTATGATAGTAGCCGGGGTCGTCACCCTCGATGGCGTTCTTGTACCATTCGTCGGCGACCAGTTTGCCCGGCAGCTTAACCCAGATGTCCAGACCCGGGGAAGTGGGATTGCCCTCCAGGGCCTTTCCGTAGAAACGGCCGGCGATCAGATTGTTCTCGAATACGAAATCGTCGGCCCGCTCCGGGACGGCCCGGGCCATGACTTTCTGCTCCTTGGCCTTGGGCGCACAGCCGGCGATCAGCGCGACCAGCGCACATAACAAAACGATGCGTTTCATAAAGCTATTTCAGATCTTTCGTTGCACACCAGTCCATGTCGTTGTAGTCGTCGTTTTCGCCGCACATCGCCCAGATGAAGGTGTAGTTGCGGGTCGCGCAGGCGCTGTGGATGCTCCACTGGGGGCTGATGACGGCCTCCTCGTTGTGCATCCAGATGTGGCGGGTCTCCTGGGGTTCGCCCATGAAATGACAGACCGCTGCATCTTCCGGAAGTTCGAAGTAGAAATAAACCTCCATCCGCCGGTCGTGCGTATGGGCGGGCATCGTGTTCCAGGTGCTGCCGGGCGCGAGCTCGGTCATGCCCATCTGCAACTGGCAGCAGGGAACCACTTCCTTGACCAGCAGGCGGTTGATCGTGCGCTCGTTTGACTCTTCCAGCGAACCGAGATGCATCACGACCGCGTCCTTCTTGCTGACCTGCTTGATGCCGGTCTCCCGGTGTGCGGTCGCAGAGCAGAAATAAAAATGCGCCGGATGCTCCGGGTCCACGCTCTTGAACGTGACGTGCCGGTCGCCGCGGCCGATGTAGATGGCTTCCTTGAAGGGAATGGTGAATTCCTCCTCTCCCACCTGCACGATGCCGGTGCCGCCTACGTTGATGACACCCAGCTCCCTGCGCTGGGTGAAATAATCGGCCCGCAAGACTTCGGGGGCGTCCAGCCGCAAGGCTTCCTTGACAGGGACGGCGCCTCCTGTGATGATGCGGTCGAACATCGAATAGACCATATTGATCTCGTCCGGAACCATCAGGTTCTTGACCAGGTACTCCTGACGGAGTCTCAATGTGTCATAGTGCTTGGCGTCCACGTTGCTCGACGCCTGTCTCACTTGGCAGTTCAGTATCATGGGAATGCTGGTTTTGTGAGTGATTGGATCATTCAGTCTGTGACAATCTCGCCGGTGATGGCATCGACGACAACGGAGGGCGTGTCAACTCCGCGGAAGATGTACAGGGGATTGGGACTTCCGACAGGCTGGCACAATGTCACGTCAGCCGTATCCGGATCCGTCACGTTGCCCAGTTTCACCACATACATTGCATCCTCCAGGCTGATGATGGCATCCAACGGATCAGGAGTGAGGATGTCGCCTCCCGTCCACGGTTCGGTGACTACTTCGGCTTCCGTCTCAATCTTGCCGGCAAATCCCTTGGTCAGGTCGCGTATACCGCGGATCAGGTAATTGTCGGTAACGCCGTCACGGGCAGGCACATAATAGACATAGATGGCATCCTTGGCAAAGAGTTCGAGGAGCTGGCCGGCATTCATCGGTTTGTTCAAGACATAATGCACTTCCCGGAAGCAGTCCCGGATCTCAAGCGGGAATCCCAGAATCTCGTCCATCCAATACATGTCCCGGATGATATTCTGGTCCTCGACCAGGTATACCAGGGAACCTTCTCCTCCTGCGGAACCGCCTGCCAGGGTCAGAACCTTCCCGTCGAGGGCATCTACGAAGACATGGCTGCTGCGTGAGGCCGAGCCGCCGACCACGTACTGGGGATTGTCCCACACGGGCCACAGAGGCTTGCGGAGGGTGACATAACGGGTATCCAGCCCGTCACCCGCTGCCGCATCCGCGTCGTTCTTCGCGTTGAGGAGAGCCTCTTCCAGGGAGAACCGGAGGGTTTTCAACTCGGACTCCGGAATGAATTTGTCACCCACCCAGGGAGAATCGGAGAAGTATTGGTACATCTGAGTCTCTCCGGTGTTGAAATCCCGCTCCAGGACGTCGATTTCGCTATAGCCTTCAACCCAGGTATAGCAATAAACGGTAACCGACTCAGCCTTCAACTCTTCAGGATCCGTGTCGGCGATGATGTCGTTGAGGACGAAACGGGCTTCCACGAAATGGTCCTTGGCATTGGGGAAGTTGGCGGCCAGGGTACGGTAGCCTTCCTTCACATAGTCGAGACAGGTCTTCTCCACGGCGACTTCCAGCGGATCCATGCGGAAGATATGGTTGCGCTCGAAAACGGCTTTCTTGGCGTAAGCTTGCTCGATGACCGTGCCGTCCAGACAGGTGACGGTCACATTGAAACCCTTTTCCAGGGTGACGGGAGGGACGACGATCCAGAAGGGCGTTTCCTCTTCCTCATCGAGCCAGACCGGTTCGTTGCAAAGGAGCGTGATCGCATCGGAGCCTTCCGCCCCTTCGGGGAAATCCATGGCGGGTCCGTCCTCTCCGGGCTTGACCTCGGCCTGGCCGGACAGGGTTTCACCATCCAGGGCCGTCACCTCGACGGCACTGACCCGCGCATTTCCCTTCAAGGGCAGCAGCAGGTATGCGCCCACGTTATAGAAGGAAAGATGGGTGTCCTGCGACCAGGCCACCATCGGATTGGCTTCGGGGCCGAAACTGTCTTCAGCATACGTCTGAACGGAAGGGAATACCAACGAAACCGTGCCGTCACGTTCTACGGTGACCGTCTCTCCGTAAGGATACACGGCGGCGTAACCGGGGAGGGATTTCCCGGTCAGCGGGCCCTGGACTCTCGTAAATACGCCGAAAGCCTCGCCGGCACCGCTTTTGAGAATGTATTTGCTGTTGCTGGCCATCTTGGGGAAGACCGAAAGCAGGTCTCCTTCGCTCCATAGGACATTCAAGTCCGCGACGGAGGTTCTGGTCGCAGGAGTTTCCACTTGGATGCCGGCAAAGATTTCATCCCCTTCGGAAAGGGTTGCCACATCCGGTTCATCAACTTTGTTTACACAGGAAAAAGCCAGGATGGAAAGGCACAGGGTCAGCAGTGTGCCGAAAGGATGGTTTCTCATATAGATCGGTGGGTTAATGATTCAGGTAACTATTTCGGTTGCTTGCCGATGTAGGCGAGGATGCCGCCGTCGACATAGAGGATGTGGCCGTTGACCGCGTCGGAGGCGTGGGAAGCGAGGAAGACCGCCGGTCCGCCCAGCTCGGAAGGATCGAGCCAGCGTCCCGCGGGGGTCTTGGCGCAGATGAAGCTGTCGAAAGGATGGCGGCTGCCGTCCGGCTGGCGTTCGCGCAGGGGAGCGGTCTGGGGCGTGGCGATATAGCCGGGGCCGATGCCGTTGCACTGGATGTTGTATTCACCATACTCGGAGCAGATGTTGCGGGTCAGCATCTTCAGGCCACCCTTCGCGGCGGCGTATGCGCTGACGGTCTCGCGTCCCAGCTCGGACATCATCGAGCAGATGTTGATGATCTTGCCCTCGCGGCGCTCCATCATCTCGGGAAGGACGGCCGCGGAAACGATGTAGGGGGCGACCAGGTCTACGTCGATGACGGCCTGGAACTCGCTGCGCTTCATCTCGTGCATCGGAATGCGCTTGATGATGCCGGCGTTGTTGACCAGGATGTCAATCTGGCCCACTTCCGCGTGGATGCGCTCCACCAGGGCCTTGACATCATCCTCTTTGGTCACGTCGCAGACATAGCCCGTGACGTTGGTGATGCCGGCTTCCTTATAATTGGCCAGGCCCCGTTCCAGCGCGGCCTCATTGATGTCGTTGAAAATGATGTGGTTGATACCGGCCGCGACGAAGGCTTTCGCGATGTTGAAACCAATGCCGTAGGAAGCACCCGTGATCCAGGCATTCTTGCCCTCGAGAGAGAATAGGTTTGTCATGACGCAGAATACATTAAATGTTTACAAATATACGAACAATCATTAATTTATCACAAAAATACAAACGTTTGCACAAATTCCAAATTTATTCTATATTTGTCGTCGGAATGGTAACGATTACCGACATAGCCAAAGCGCTTGGCGTGACGCCTTCGACGGTGTCGCGGGCCTTGTCGGGCAGCCCTCGGGTCAAGGAAGAAACCCGCAAGGCGGTCCAGCAGGCCGCCCGGGAGATGGGATACGAGCGGAACGTGCTGGCGTCCAACCTGCGCCGGGGCCGTTCCGACATCGTCGGCATCATCGTGCCGCGCATCTACCGCGAGTTCTTCTCGAAAGTGATCGGCGGTGCGGAGTCCATTCTCAATGCGGCGGGCTACAGCGTCCTGATCTGCCAGACCCACGAAAAGAAGGATGCCGAGATCCGGGCGCTCCGGACCCTGCGCAAGAACCAGGTGGCCGGCGTGCTGATGTCCCATTCTTTCGAGTCGGACGACCCGGCCCCTATCGCGGAGGCCCTGGGCGAGGGTATTCCGCTGGTCCAGTTCGACCGTGTCTTCCGCTCCCTGCCGGGCGCCAAGGTGGTCAACGACAATTTCGAGAGCGCCTACGCGGCGACGCGCCATCTGATCGCGAACGGTTACCGGCGCATCGGCCATTTTGCCGGTTATGAGACCTGCGAACTGTTTGTGGACCGTTACCGGGGTTACTGCAAGGCCCTGGAAGACTGCGGCATGGCCGTGGACGAATCGATCGTCTTCAAGGATACGATCGTACGGGAAACGGGCCGCGAGGCGGCGCTCCGGGCGCTGGACCTGGGTTGCGACGCCATCTACAGCGCTGGTGCCTTTTCCGCCCTGGGCGCCATCGAGGCACTCAAGGAGAAAGGCCTGCGCCTCCCGGAAGACATCGGCGTCGTCGGTACCTCCAACGAGATCTTTACCGAGATGATGTCCCCGTCCCTCACGACCCTGGACCAGCACGCCTACGAAATGGGACAGGCGGCTGCCAAGGCCTTCCTTTTCGGCTCCCAGGCCACGACGCTCATCTCGATGGAGCTCCATATCCGTGAATCATCAAGTAGAAAAAGTATATGTCAAGAGTAGTAACCTTCGGCGAAGTGATGCTTCGCCTCTCCACGCCGGGCTACCTGCGTTTCGGACAGGCCCGCCAGTTTGACGTCACCTTCGGCGGCGGTGAAGCCAATGTCGCCGTTTCCCTCGCCAACTATGGCGTGGACGCCGCGTTCGTGACCCGTCTGCCCCAGAACGACATCGCTGAGATGTGCATCGCCGAGCTTCGCGGCCTGGGTGTCGACACCTCCTGCATCGTACGCGGGGGTGAGCGCGTGGGTATTTATTATTTGGAGACGGGTGCGGTCGCGCGTGGGAGCAAGGTCATCTACGACCGGGCGAATTCCGCCATTGCGGAGATAGGGCCCGGGATGGTGGACTGGCGCAAGGCGCTCGAAGGTGCGGACTGGTTCCACTGGACCGGCATCACCCCGGCCCTGAGCCAGGGAGCCGCGGACGCCTGCCTGGAAGCCATCCGGGTGGCGAATGAGATGGGTGTGAAGGTGTCTTGCGACCTGAATTACCGCAAGAAACTGTGGAAATACGGCAAGACGGCTGCCGAAGTGATGCCCGCCCTGGTGGAGGGTTGCGACCTGATCCTCGGCAACGAGGAGGACGCCGAGAAGGAGTTCGGCATCAAGCCGGAAGGCTTCGACGCCGAGAAGACCGGGGGAGAGATCGATCAGACCCGTTTCGAGAGCGTATGCCGCCAGCTGATGGCGCGCTTCCCCCGCTGCAAGAAGGTGGCGGTGACCCTGCGCGGCTCGATCAATGCGAATCATAACACCTGGGGCGGCGTGCTATACGATGGCAAGACGCTCTGGCAGTCCCGTCGCTACGACATCACGCACATCGTGGACCGTGTGGGCGGCGGCGACTCCTTCATGGGCGGCCTGCTCTACGGCTTGCTGACCTACCCGACCGACCAGCAGGCGATCGAGTTCGCTGCTGCGGCGTCCTGCCTGAAGCATACCATCATCGGCGATTACAACCGCGTGACGGTCGCCGAGGTCGAGGCCCTGATGAACGGCGGCGGCTCTGGCCGCGTATCCCGCTGATCCTCTGAAAGAACCACTTGCACACGAACTGATAACCCATGAAATACCTTAGCCCCCTGGCTGCCCTGGCTTTGAGCCTGCTGACCCTTTGTTCCTGCGACAAAGAGTGCAAACGTTTGGATTCCCTCTATGAAGACCTGCCTTTCGAGATGCCGAAGGTCGCGTTGCCCGACATCCCGAAACGCAGCGTGACGCTGACGGATTTCGGCGGCGTGGGGGACGGCGTGGCGCTCAACACGGAGGCTTTCGCACAGGCGATCGATGCTCTGGTGCAGAAAGGCGGCGGCCGCCTGGTCGTGCCCGCCGGCATCTGGCGCACGGGCCCCATCGCCCTGCAGAGCCGGATCGAACTGTATCTGGAGGCGGATGCGATCGTCGTCTTCGATCCCGACCGCGATCTGTATCCCATCATCGACACCAATTTCGAAGGCCTCGACGTGCGTCGCTGCACCTCTCCCATCCATGCGGAGGGTGCGACGGACATCGCCATCACCGGCAGCGGCATATTCGACGGCTGCGGGGAATACTGGCGGGAGCTCAAGCGTGCCAAGGTGGGTGACAAACTCTGGAAGTCCACCCTGGCCCGGGGCGGCGTGGTCGCGGAAGACGGCTGGGCCTGGTACCCCGATGAAGGATACATGAAGGCGCGCCTCAGCGCCGGTTCGCTCAACCTGCCTGACCCCTCCCTGGATGAGAACGAGATCAAGTCCTTCCTCCGCCCGGTGCTCCTTTCGCTGCGCGAATGTGAACGGGTCCTGCTGGAGGGCGTCACCTTCCAGAATTCCCCCTGCTGGAATCTCCATCCACTCTGGTGCAAGGACCTGATTGTCAAGGATGTAACGGTGCGCAATCCGCACTATTCGACCAACGGGGACGGCATCGACATCGATGGCTGCGAGGGCGTGATTGTGGTCGGCTCCAGTTTCGACGTCGGCGACGACGCGATCTGCATCAAGTCCGGCAAGGACGCCGACGGCCGCCGCCATGCCAGGACCTGCCGCAACCTCATCATCTCCGACTGCACCGTCTATCACGGTCACGGCGGCTTCGTCGTAGGCAGCGAGATGTCCGGTGGCGTCGAGAACATCAAGGTCTCCGACTGCCGCTTCATAGGTACCGACACCGGCTTGCGCTTTAAGAGTACCCGCGGCCGCGGGGGCGTGGTCAGGGACATCTGGTGTGACCATATCTATATGAAGGACATCGTGACCTACGCGGTCACGTTCAACCTCTATTATCAAGGCGTGGCCGCCACTGAAATGAAAGACGGCGGCCAGGCCGATCTGCAGCCGGTGGATGAGACGACGCCGGAATTCAGGGACATGCATTTCAGCGACATCGTCTGCAACGAGGCGGACCAGGCCATCTACATCAATGGCTTGCCTGAGATGCCCGTACGCGGGATCGATTTCACCCGCTGCACCTTTACCTCTAAGAAAGATACTAAGATCCAGTATGCGGAAGATATCCGCTTCAGCGACGTAACCGTCAACGGCAAAGCCTTATGAGAAAAGCATTCTTCATCCTCCTTGCGTGGCTCACCTGCGTCCCCCTCAGCGCCCGTGACTTCAACATCGTCGTCGCGCAGGACGGAAGCGGCGACTATGCGACGGTCCAGGAAGCCATCAACGCCTGCCCCGACTATTCCCACACCGCGATTACGACCATCTTCATCCGCAAGGGTGTCTATAAGGAGGAAGTCACCATCCCGCATACCAAGTTCCGCCTGCATATCGTGGGTGAGGACGCCGAAAAAACGGTGATCACTTATGAAAAATACGCCGAGCAGCTCTGGCCTGGCCGCGATTTCAAGGTGGGCACCTCCGGCAGCGCCACGGTCTACATCCACGCCAGCTATATTACCTTCGAGAACCTGACTTTCGAAAACACCGCGGGCGAAGGAAAGGAGATCGGCCAGGCCGTGGCGGTATTCACCGACGGCGACTTCCTCTTCTTCAAGAACTGCCGTTTCCTCGCCAACCAGGACACGCTCTACACCTACGGACGTTATGGCAAGAACGGCGGCATCAAGCGCAACTACTTCCTTGACTGTTACATCGAGGGTACGACCGATTTCATCTTCGGTCCCTCGATCGCCTATTTCGAAGGCTGCCACATCCACAGCAAGAAGAACAGCTATGTGACTGCCGCCTCTACCCTGGAAGGCCAGAAATATGGATATGTTTTCAAGAACTGCAAGCTGACCGCCGCGCCCGGCATCGAAAAGTGCTACCTAGGCCGCCCCTGGGGCGCGTATGCCAAGACCGTCTTCATCGACTGCGAGCTCGGCGCCCACATCCTGCCCGAGGGCTGGCACGACTGGGAGAAACCCGGCAAGCCGGACACGAAGAAGAATTCGTACTATGCCGAATACGGCTCGACGGGGCCCGGCGCCCGCGGGCCGCGGGTGAAATGGGCGCACGTCCTGAAGCCCCGGCAGTTGAAGGATTATACCTTTGAGAAGGTGATGTACCAGAAAGAAGACGGGATCGTCTGGAACCCTTATGATAACCGATGATGAGACGGATCAACATACTTTTGACTTTGCTGACCCTGGCCGCCTGCACGGCCCGGGTTCCGCTTTCCGTGGAGGTCGTGCGTTCCGAGATGGTCCGCTGCCCGGAAGGATCCTGGCTGGACGGCCGCGAGGGGACGCTCAAGTGGAACTACACCACGGGCCTGGAGCTAAAGGCTTTCCTGGACGTGTATGATACTTACGGGGATCGAAAGATCTTCGATTACGTGGATGCCTGGTACGACGCCATCATCGACGAGGACGGCTGCATTCCCAATTACAAGCGGACCAACTATACGGTCGACCACATCTGCCCGGGGCGCACGCTCTTCCGGCTTTATGAGCTGACCGGAAAGGAGAAATACCGCAAGGTGATGGACAGCCTGTATGTCCAGATCCAGGAGCAGCCCCGCACGCCGGAAGGCGGCTTCTGGCACAAGAAGATCTATCCGCAGCAGATGTGGCTGGACGGCCTGTACATGGCGCAGCCTTTCTACGCACTCTACACTGCGCAATTCGTGCCTGAGGAGCAGCGGGCGGCGAACTATGCCGACATCGTACACCAGTTCTGCCTGATCTACGACCATACCTTCGATCCCGCCACGGGTCTCCTGCGGCATGCCTGGGATTCGTCGCACAGCATGTTCTGGTGCGACCCCGAGACCGGACAGTCCGAGCACGCCTGGGGACGGGCGATGGGCTGGTATGCGATGGCGCTGGTGGACGTGATCCCGATGCTGCCGGAAGGGGAGGGACGGGAATCCCTGGAGCGCCTGCTGAATCGCGTCTTCACGGCGCTGCCCCTGTTCGCCGATCCGGCGACAGGTATGTGGTACCAGGTGCTGGACCGTCCGGGTGCGGACGGCAACTACCTGGAGGCGACCGCCAGCACGATGTTTGCCTACGCGCTGCTCAAGGGCACGCGCCTGGGCCTGCTGGAAGACATCACCCGCTCTGACGCGCGCCGCATCTTCGAGGCCGTGCTAAAATGTTTCGTTCGCACGGACGTGGAAGGCCTGCTCAACCTGGACAGCTGCTGCTCCGTGGCCGGTCTGGGCGGCAAAGAGATGCGCCGCGGCGACTATGACTATTACATTGGCGAGCCCGTCGTCAGCAACGATCCGAAGGGAATCGGACCGCTGATCTGGGCGGCTTTGGAATATGAGATGAAATGAGAAGAATAACGAATATCCTGGCTCTGACGGGCATTCTGGCACTGCTTCCCTGCTGCGGAGATCCGAAACCGCAGCCGGAGACGCCCAAGAATCCGGACGCTCCGACGGGCCTCTGCCAGCACGGGGCCACCGAGACCTCGCTGACCTTCCAGTGGGATGCGATGGATCATGCCACGGGCTATCAATGGGCTTTGTATCAGGGCGGAAGCATATTGAAGGAAGGGAGTGTGACGGCCCGTAACGTTCGTGTGGACGACCTCACCAAGGCGACGGACTACCGTTTCGGCGTCTGCAGCCTTGGCGCGGCGGATGAAAACGGCCAGCGCTATGTCTCTCGGGAGACGCTGATCGACGCACGGACGGAAGGGACCATAGATCCTCCGCCCGGACCGGATCCGGAACCGACCAAGACATACGAGGACCTGCAGATTCCTGCAGTGGAAGAAGACGGTGTCGCGCGCGCTTTCCCGGGCGCCGAGGGCGGCGGCATGTATGTGACCGGCGGCCGGGGCGGCAAGGTAATCCACGTCACGACCCTCGCCGACAGCGGCACCGGCTCGCTGCGGGCCGCAATCGCCGAAAAAGGCCCTCGCACCATCGTCTTCGACGTGGCCGGCACCATCGAACTCCAGTCTGCGCTCAAGGTCACGGAAGGCGACGTGACCATCGCGGGCCAGACGGCGCCCGGCGATGGTATCTGCCTGAAGAATTTCAACTTCCGCATCCATGCCAGCAACGTGATCGTGCGTTTCATCCGCTGCCGCATGGGCGACGAGAAAAAGACCGAGGACGATGCGATGAACCTCTACACGGGGAGCAACGACCTTCGGGACGTCATCATCGACCACTGTTCCCTGAGCTGGAGCACCGACGAGTGCGGCACCTTCTATGGGATGACCAACTTCTCCCTCCAGTGGTGCATCCTGTCGGAGAGTCTCCGCAACTCGGTCCACACGAAGAAAACTCACGGTTACGGCGGCATCTGGGGCGGAACCAACGCCACCTACCACCACAATCTGCTGGCCCATCACGACAGCCGCAATCCCCGCCTGGACCACGACTACGTCTCCACGCTCAAGGGCCCCGTCAGCCTGGTGGACAACGTGATCTACAACTGGGGTGACAACAGTACCTACGGTGGCGAGAGCGCCAACGACAGCAACACCTACAAGCAGTACAACATCCTCAACAACTATTACAAGCCGGGACCGGCGACGGCCTCCGGTAAGGTGCGTTTCATCGATCCCTGGACCAAGCCCTGTGACAACTGTACGAAGGCCACCGGCTGCTCCACTATCGTACCGGGCCATTTCTATATGAGCGGGAACGTGATGCACGGCGATGAGGGCAAGACGGCGGACAACTGGACGGGCACGACGGCCTCGGAGGCCACCATCGCCACGATCCGCTCCGCTTCGAAATTCAGTTATACCGAAAAAGAAAGTTCCCTTTCGCTCCACGAGGCCGCGACCGCCTTCGAGCGCGTGCTTTCATTTGCCGGCGCTTCCCTGAAGCAGGATGCCGTGGACAAGCGGGTGGCCCGGGAGACCAAAAACGGGAACTATACCTATACGGGTTCCAACGGCTCCACCAACGGTTTCATCGACACGCAGACCGATGTGGGCGGCTGGCCGGAGTATACGGCTTCCGATGCTGAAAAGGCTGCCGTGAAGGACAGTGACGGAGACGGGATGAGCGATGCTTTCGAAGACGATTTCGGCCTGGACAAGAGCAGCGCCTCTGACGCTGCGACCAAGACCCTGGACAAGCATGGACGCTATACCAACCTGGAACTCTATCTCCACTATCTCGTGAAGGACATCGTCGCCGGAGGAAACGAAGGCGCAAAATATACGAAACTATAATACTATATAACTAATTATCAACCAATTAAAGTCTTTATGAAAAATCCAGCAAAGAAACTCGTTCTTGCGCTGCTCGGCCTGACAGCGGCCTTCGCCCTGTCCGCCCAGACGACCATCAAGGGCGTCGTGACGGACGAAAGCGGCGAGCCGTTGATGGGAGCCGGAGTTTTCGTCGAGGGGACCACGATCGGCGTGGTGACCGGCCTTGACGGAGACTACGTCCTGACGGTGCCGGCTGACGCAAAGAACCTCGTGTTCTCCTTCATCGGATTGAGCGACCAGACCGTCGCCATCGACGGCCGGACGCAGATCGATGTCGTCCTGAGCGAGGACTCGACCTTCCTCGATGAGGTCGTGGTCGTCGGTTACCAGACCGTCAAGCGGCGTGACCTCCTCGGTTCCGTCTCCTCGGTCGGCAGCGACAAACTGACCGAACAGCCGGTCACGACCGTCAGCCAGGCTCTCTCCGGAAAGATGGCCGGTGTCTCCGTGGTCACCACCGAAGGCGATCCGGACGCTGACATCAAGATCCGGGTCCGCGGCGGCGGTTCCATCACCCAGGACAACAGCCCGCTCTACATCGTGGACGGTTTCCCGGTGGAATCCATCAACGACATCTCTTCGTCCGAGATCCAGTCCATCGACGTCCTGAAGGATGCCTTCTCCACGGCCATCTACGGTAGCCGCGGTGCGAACGGCGTCGTCATCGTGACGACCAAGAGCGCCGACAAGGCCAACAAGCTCACGGTCAACTTCAACAGCTACTACGGCCGCAAGAAGATGGCCAATCCCGACGCCATCGTCGCGATGGAACCGGACAACTTCGTGAAGTTCCAGTATGAGCTCGGCGTCATCCGCGACAACCTCAGCTCTTACTACGAGCCTTTCTTCGGCACCTTCAACGACATTGACCTGTACCGGAATCTCAAGGGGAACAACTGGGTCGACGCAGTTTTCGGCAACATCGGCAGCACCTTCTCCACCGACTTCTCGGTGTCCGGCGCGACCGACAACGTCAACTGGACCGTCGGTTACGCCCACATGGGTGACGAGGCCATCATGACCGGTTCCAACTATTACCGTGACAACCTCAACATGAAGGCCAACTTCAAGACTTCCGAGCGTACCAGCATCGACGCCAACGTCCGTTACGCCCGCGTCAACGTGCGCGGCTCCGGAGCCAACGGCATCAACGATACCGGTACCACTTCCGGTAACGGCCGTCTCAAGCACGCGGTCTCCTACAGCCCGATTCCGCTCGTGTCCACCATCGAAGGCGTGGACGAGGAGCAGGACTATGGCGACAACGCGCCGCCGCTCCTTTCCGTGGCTGACAACGATTCCCGCCGCATCCGCAATACCTGGAACGTCAACGCGGCCTTCAACTGGAAGATCATCGACGGCTTGCGTCTCAAGATCGAGGGCGGTTACGAGAATTTCAACCAGACCGACGACCGCTTCTACGGAATGACGACCTACTATGTGGCCAACAATTCCACGGTCAAGACCGGTCCTTCCAACCAGCACAAGGAGCTGTTCCGGAACAAATACCGCAACACCAACACCCTGAACTACGACTTCAAGCACCTGATCGGCAACGACGACCACGAGCTGACCCTCCTCCTCGGTGAGGAATTGACCATCGCCAAGAGCAACCTGCTCACCCTGATGGTGGACGGCCTGCCCGATTTCTACGGATCCGAGATGGCGTGGCATTTCCTGTCTTCCGGTACGCCCGCTTCCACCAGCAACTACTATGATCCGGATGACAAGCTGCTCTCCTTCTTCGGTCGCGTCAACTACGATTACAAGCATCGCTACTCGTTCGGAGCCACGCTCCGCGCCGACGGATCTTCCAAGTTCTCCCGCGGCAACCGCTGGGGTTTCTTCCCTTCGGCGGCGGTGTCCTGGACGATCAGCAACGAGTCCTGGATGGACAATACCCATAGCTGGCTGGATCAGTTGAAACTCCGCTATTCCTTCGGTACGGCCGGTAACAACAACATCCCTTCCGGCCAGATCATGAAGCAGTATGCCGCCACCACGACCGCCTGGCTGAGCCAGGCCGCATCCTACTGGATGGCCGGCAAAATCATGAACAATCCCGACCTGACCTGGGAGACCACCTACACGCACAACATCGGTCTGGATTTCAGCCTGTTCCGCAGTGCCCTGAGCGGCAGCATCGAGGTCTACCAGAACGATACCAAGGATCTGCTCATCAACTTCCCGATCACCGGTTCCGGCTATGACAGCCAGTACCGTAACGTGGGTTCCACCCGCAACCGCGGTATCGAGCTGACCCTCAACGCCCCGATCATCTCCAAGAAGGACTTCTCCCTCAACGTCGGCGGCAACATCGCTTACAACATCAACCGCGTCACGGACCTCGGCGGCCTGAAATCCATCACCGCCCAGTCCTATTGGGCCTCCACGGAAATCGGCGACGACTACATCGTCGAAGTGGGCCAGCCGCTCGGCAACATGTACGGCTACAAGATGGACGGCTATTATACGGCGGATGATTTCACCTGGAACGGCAGCAAGTGGGTGCTCAACGAGGGCGTGGTGGACTGCTCCTCCATCCTCGGCGCCACGTATCTGCTCCCGGGTGCTCCCAAGTTCAAGGACATCGCCGGAGGCGACAATAAGGTGACCGTCGCGGACCGTACCATCATCGGCAATGCGACGCCTGACTTCACCGGCGGTTTCAACTTCAGCGGCTATGTCTATGGCTTCGACTTCAGCGCCAACTTCAACTTCATGATCGGCAATCAGGTGTACAACGCCAACAAGGTCGAGTTCACCTCTTCCCGCAAGTTCAACAACCGCAACCTCGTCAACGCGATGGATGTGGACAAGCGCTGGACCAATATTGACTGGACGACCGGTGAACTGATCACCGATCCCTCGACTTTGAAGCAGGTCAACGCCGGCAAGACGATGTGGTCTCCCTTCGTGGGCCAGGCCATCTTCAGCGACTGGGCCGTGGAGGACGCTTCCTTCCTGCGCCTGCAGAGCGCGACCGTCGGTTACACCCTGCCCGTCAGTCTGACGGAGAAGATCAACCTGACGAAGGTCCGTTTCTATGTGACCGGCACCAACCTCTTCTGCCTGACCAAGTATTCGGGCTACGATCCTGAGGTGGACACCCGCCGTGCCACTCCGCTGACCCCCGGCGTCGACTATTCCGCCTATCCGAAGAGCATCGGCTTCGTCGCCGGTCTGAACCTCGTGTTCGGCAAGCGCAGCGCCGCCGCTCCCGCCGCCTCTTCCAAGGCCGAGGTGAAGGAGATCATCAAGGAGGTCATCAAGGAGAAGGTCGTCGAGAAGCCCGTTGTCAAGGAAGTCGTCAAGGAGGTCAAGGTCCCCGTGGGAACGACCCTCGACGGCAGCTACCAGGATGACCTGTTCTTCCTCATCGGCAAGTCCGAACTCCGTCCGGACGAGGCCTTCAAGCTGGGCCGGATCTGCCAGATCCTGAAGGACAATCCCGACGCCAGGATCGCCATCACCGGTTACGCCGACAGCGGCACCGGCAACAGCGACATCAACATGACGCTCTCCCAGCAGCGTGCCGCCGTCGTGGCTGACATGCTGAAGAAGGCCGGCATCGCCGCCAGCCGCATCACTTCCGCCGCTGCGGGCACGGACAAGGATGCCTCCGCATCTCCCGAGTCCAACCGCGTGGCCGTCTGCATCATCCAATAATCGTTGACCCACAGAAATGAAAGCATATATGAAAAAGATATTCTACCTTATTGCTGCTGCAATGCTTCTGTCGGGCGTGGTTTCCTGCGACAAATTCCTGGATTCCGAATCTTCGTCTGCCTTCGATGCGTCCACCGTGTATTCCAACTATGCGCTGGCGGAAGGAACGATTTTCGGCATCACCGAGGCCTTCTGCGAAGTGAACTCCTACCGCGGTCGTTTCCTGCCCTGGTACGGTTTCAATACGGATGTCGAATGGTACAATACCTATAAGCCCGGTGACGGGAAATCCGATATCGCAGCGTATGACTGCCAGCCCAACAACAGTCAGCTGAATCTTTCCAACGGGCCCTTCCCGCTGATGTACATGGGCATCGAGCGTGCCAATCTGGTCATCGAAGGCCTTCGCGAATACGGCAAGGTGACCGAAGAGGCGGACATGGCCTATCTCCTCGGCGAAGCGCTCACGCTCCGGGCGATGATTTACTATGACCTGACCAAGGCCTGGGGTGACGTCCCCGCCCGTTTCGAGTCCCTTACTTCCGAGACCATCTATGCGGACAAGGAAAGCCGGGATGTCATCTACAAGCAGATCCTGAGCGACCTGGAAGAGGCGATCCCTTATCTCCCTTATCCGGGAGCCACCGCCGCCACTTCCCGCACGGACCGCATCAACAAGGTGTTCGCCGAAGGCCTGTACGCCCGCATTGCGATGGCCGCCTCCGGTTATGCCATCCGTCCCGATGACGGCAAGGTGGGAACCGGCGACCTGGGCACCATCCGTCTTACCAACGATCCCGAGCTCCAGAAGTCCGTCCTGTATCCCAAGGCCCTCCGTTACCTGGAGGATGCCATAGGCCACGCCTCGCTGGAAAGCAACCTGCGTGACTACTGGTACAAGTTCAACAACATGAACAACCTGACTGCCGGTCCGGGCGAGGAGACGCTCTTCGTGATTCCGTTCGGCGCCGGCCGCGGCCGCTGGAACTTCACTTTCGCCATCTCTTCCGAGGGCGCCAGCATTTCCAACGGCGTCAGCCGCGGCGGCGATGCGGGTCCGCTCCCGACGATGTACTTCAAGTACGGTGCGGGCGACCAGCGCCGGGATATCACTTGTGTGAACTACAAGTGGAACAAGGACAACACCATCGAGCCTGCCGGAATTGGCAAGTGGTTCTTCGGCAAATACCGTTTCGAATGGATGGACGCGCAGCCTTATACGGGTGGCAATGACGACGGCATCAAGCCGGTCGTGATGCGTTATGCCGACATCCTTCTGATGGCCGCCGAACTGGCCAACGCCGCCGAGGGCGGCAACGACCTGGCCAAGGCGAAGCGTTACTTCGAGCCGGTCCGGGCCCGCGCCTGCGGTGAGAATGAGGCGGCAGCCTATCTGGCCGGTATCACCAGCCAGGAGGACATGTTCAACGCCATCGTGGACGAGCGCGCACTCGAGTTCTGCGGCGAATTCCTCCGCAAGGCCGACCTTATCCGCTGGAACCTCCTGAGGACCAAGCTGGATGCGGCCGTCGAGGACATGCTTGCCCTCCGCGACCTGCAGGGCGACTATGCTTCCCTGACCGGTGACATCTATTACACGGAAGCGGAGGATGCGAAGTCCATCGACATCCATTTCGTCGCTTCCGGAGACGAAGTCCCGAAGGGTGCCGAGGTGTCCACCGCCTACGTCACCAAGTTTGACGATGCCAAGAAGACGGGTTTCTATACGGACCGGATCCGCGGCATCTATGTCAGCGATCCCGAGCAGCACATGTTCTGGCCGATCTTCAACGATACGATGACCAACAGCCAGGGTCACATCAAGAATGACTACGGCTATGACAGCATTTAATACACCGACAGTTATGAGAAAGATCAAATATGCCGTCCTGGCTTTACTGACCCTTGTCTCGCTGGCTTCCTGCAAGCAGGACGCCTTCGAGGAGATCACCGAGATGGATCTGGCCCGCTGCCTGCAGCCGATGGGCCTGAACGCCCGCGTGAACTCTTCCCTCGGCGACGTCGTCACCTTTATCTGGGATGTCACCAAGGACGCGGACAGCTACCAGCTCGTCGTCTATACGGACGCAGCCATGACCTCCGAGTATCTCAGCGAGACGGTCGCTCCTTCGTCCGTTCCGCTCCAGAAGAAACTGGATGCGGACAAAACCTACTATTTCACGGTTCAAGCCTTCTCCGACACGAAACAGCCTTCCAAGATTGCGGTATATGAGAAGTCCTTCAAGACCTTCGCCGTCAAGGACAACCTGTTCCTGAAAGTGACGGACCGCAGCGCGGCTTCCGTCGCCCTGGCCTGGTCCAGGGACGTGGCCGACTTCGCCGAAGTGGACCGTATCGAATATGCCCTTCCCGGCGAGGACGCCCTCGGCAGCCACACGCTGAGCGCCGATGAGATCGCAGGGGCTGCGGCTGTCATCGACGGCCTGAACCCTTCGACCGAATATGTCTTCACGCTCTACTATCTGAGCGCCGCCCGCGGCCAGGTGGATGCCTGGACCACGCCCGACGTCAACGGTACCACGGAAGTGTCCTCCCTGGATGCTCTCCTGAATGCGGTCAAGACCCCCGGTGCGAAGATCCTCCTCAAGATGGAAGGTTCTCCGTACGACATCGAGGCGCTGGACATCTCCAACGGCTTCACCCTCCTCGGTGAGGGTGCCGCAGACGGTTCCAAGCCCGTCGTGCAGGGTGAATTCCACTTCACCGACGCCTGGACGCCGGGCGCCGACCTGTATTTCGAGGGCGTCGAGTTCGACGGCGGTCCCACCGCCACTTCTCCGTCCGGCTTCGGCTTCGCCATCCAGAACAAGAACGGCGGTACCGTCAAGGACAAGAACATCGGCAACATCACCTACAAGAACTGCGTCATCGCCAACTACACCAAGGGTCTCATCTACGAATGGGGCAACAACATGGTGCTGGGCAACGTCCTGTACGACAGCTGCGACATCCATGACATCAACACCGACGGCACCGTGGGCGGCGACGTGTTCGACATCCGCCAGGCTACGACGGTCGAGAGCCTGAAGTTCATCGGCAATACGATCTGGCAGGGCATGCGTACCTTCATCCGCTTCGATGCCGGTTCCCTGGGGGCCCTCGTGTTCGAGAACAACACCCTGCAGAACCTGAACTTCGTCGACAACGCCAACAATGCCGGTGTGTTCGGCCTGCAGATCACCCCGGGTTCCTTCTCCTTCAAGAACAACCTGTTCCTCAACATGACCGGCAAGGCCGTCCTCGCCGGCGCGAACGTCAAATACGTTCCTGCGTCCGACATGGGCGTGGCCGCGGCCAACAACTGGTTCTACAACCTGCCTGTTGCCGATGACGGCAGCCTGACCTACTTCACCGCCAACTTCACGCAGGCGAACGCGGCCGGGACCATCCTCGGCGCAGATCCTTGCTACAACGCTCCGGGCGGTTTCTTCAACCTGCTTCCCGACAGCGAGATTGCGGACAAGAAGGTTGGCGCTCCCAAGTGGTGGACTCCGTTCGTCGAAGAGCCTGAGGACCTGACGCTCGCTTTGATCGAGGGCAACAAGACCTGGAATCTCGGCAACGCCAAGTACTTCTCCGGCACCATCAAGAAAGAAATGGTCCGCGACGACCTGTTCATCAGCGGTTCCGAGACCACTCCCATCGTCTGCAAGGACGGTATGCTCAACTTCCAGGCTCCCGCCGTCACCAATCGTGCGGGCGTGCCTGCGGCCGGATATCTGGCCTTCAAGGTCGACGGTCCCGGTTCGCTCCTGATCAAGGCGGCGGATCCCGAGTCCCTGGGCAATCATCTTGTGATCGGTGTCGGCCCTGTCGACGGCAGCGAGATCGCCCTCAAGGGCGGTGTCTCCGCACTCTCCGACATGGACAACGCCCAGAAGATCCTCATCACTTCCATCGTTGGGGAATCCCTGGTCTACATCTTCCCGTCCGGCCCTGTCAGTCTCGAGAAGCTGGCCTGGTCCACGGATGTGACGCCGGTCAACACGGCTCTCCCGACCCCGGCTCCGAAGGCGGATCCTTCCTCCATCACGGCTGGCGAAGCGGCTGATATCGTGGTTTCCTGGGATCCCGTCGAGGGTGCCGGAAGCTATTCCGTCGTCTTCAAGGGCAAGTCCAACACGGTGTCCGAAGGTACCGAGTATGTGATCGGCGGCACGACCACCGGTATGCTCGACGCGGGCAGCTACACCGTCGAGGTGTACGCCAACCCTGCCTCCGGCGATATCTACAACACCGAATCCGCGGCCGGCGTGGCCGCCTTCGCGGTGCTGCCGAAGGGCGGCGGTGACGAAGGCGAGGAACTGATCGTCACCAACATCGACCAGTTGATGTCCGCCATCGCGGCGGGCAAGAGCGCTATCACCCTCGCTCCGGGTGAATACGACCTCGGCGGCGTGCTGACGGTCACCGCCCCGCTCGCCCTCAAGGGCCAGAACGGTGCCGTCGTCAAGGGTGCCTTCAAGCTGAGCGGCGCCGAAGTGGGCGACTTCAGTCTCGAGGGCCTCACCGTCGACGCGGCCGGCCAGGGCGTGTTCATCGACCTGGACAATGCCGAAGGTGTGACGGCCAGCAGCGTCACCGTGAAGAACACGGTCATCACGGGCTTCGCCAAGAGCGTCATCTACGCTTCCAACACGGCCGACAAGTTCAACATCGGTGATATCCTCTTCCAGGGCATCGAGGTGTATGACCACGGCACCGGCCAGGGCATGTTCGACCTGCGCAACGGCAGCTACGGCAGCTTCCGCCTGATCGAATCCACCCTGACGAAGGGCCGCGACTTCCTGCGCATCGACGCACCTTGCACGATCCCGACGGTGTATGTGGGCAACAATACCATGTACAACCTCAATACCTCGAAGAACGGCAACGGTATCTTCTACGTGCGTGCCAATGTCTCCGACTACAAGGTCGAAAAGAACCTGCTGCTCGGCATGACCTCCGGCACCGTGATCGGCAAGTCCGGCGCCAAGGTCCCGAAGATGGTCCGCAACTACTATTATGACTGCAACGACGACGTCTTCTTCACCGGCATCATGGACAAGGAAGAGGCGCTGGGCGGACAGGGTGTCCTGCTCACCGTCAATCCCGTCAAGAACGCCGCGGAGAATGACTTCACCCTCGTGAACGCGGTGGTGATGAGCGCCGGCGTGGGCGCCCCGAAGTGGAATCCTTCCGTGGTTCCTCCGTCGGACGGCGCCGCGATGACCGTCGCTTCCGTCGATGAGTTCCAGGCCGCGGTCGATGCCGGCAAGACCGACATCAAGTTCGCCGCCGGCGAATACGACCTCAGCGCTGCGAACGTCACGCTGACGGCCGGCATGCACCTGAGCGGCGAGCCCGGCGCCTCCATCAAGGTCAGCCAGTTCGACCTGGCCGAAGGCGAGTTGGGCAACATCCTCATCGAGAACCTCACGATCGTCGGTGATGACACCAACAACCTGATCAACGTGGGCGCCGCCTCCGTGGTGAACAACCTCACCGTCCGGAACTGCGACGTCAGCCACGTGAAGAAGAGCCTGCTGTACGGCAATGGCGACGGCTCTTCCTTCCAGGCCGTGGTGCTCAGCAACGTAATGATGAGCGCACTCGGCGGCGGACAGGGCACGATCGACATCCGCAAGGGTGCCTATAGCGTGGTGACGGTCGAGAACTGCACCGTCGTGGGCGGTCGTGACTTCATCCGCGCCGACGCGGGCAAGGTGACCGGAGCCGTCAACATCGTGAACAACACCTTCGACGGTGTCACGCTCAACAACGGCAACGGTATCCTCTATGTCCGTTCCACGCCGGAGAGCTATGTGTTCAAGAACAACCTGTTCCTCAATGAGAACGGCGAGAACAATATGCTTTCCAAGGCCAGCGGTATCACCGTACCGACGGCCGTGGCGGGCAATTTCTTCTACAACTGCACGGCCGAGAAGTTCTGGACCGGCATGATCAACCAGGAAGTGGCCCTCGCCAACGGCGGTGTCATCCTTTCCGGCGATCCGGTCAAGGATGCCGCGAACGGCGACTACACGCTCGTGGACGCCCTCTGCATGGCCTCCAACGTGGGCGCCGCCCGCTGGAACCCGAATGCCGGCCAGACCTCTTCCGAACTGACCGTCGCTTCCGTGACCGAGCTGTCCAACGCCCTTGACGCGGGCAAGACCGCCCTCACCCTGAAGGCGGGTACCTACGACCTGCGCGAGCTCTCCGAGGGCGGCATCATCACCCTGACCGCCCCGCTGTCCCTCAGCGGCAGCGGCAGCGTCGAGATCATCGGCGGCTTCAAGTTCGGTGCGGGTACCACTTCCTTCGTCGCTGAGAATATCAAGTTCAATGGTGCGGAGAAAGCGATGGGCAACGCATTCGAAATCGCCGAGGCGGTGGAGATGAGCCAGATCAAGATCGTCGGCTGTGATATCTTCGCCTACAATAAGAGCCTGTTCTACGGCAACGGCGCGGATTCCAAGATCGCCGTCTTCGACTTCGAGAAGAACCTGGTGCATGGCTTCGGCACGGGCCAGGGCATGATCGACATCCGCAAGGGTGCCTACACCGCCATCAACGTGTCCAAGAACACGTTCTACGACGGCGGCCGCGACTTCATCCGTTGCGACAAGGAAATCGCCGGCAGTATCGCGATCAGCAACAACACCTTCGCGGCCTGCTCCATCGATGCGGGCAATGGTCTCCTTTGGGTGCGTTCCTGCGCGGCCGATCCGTCCAAGTACAACGTGACGAAGAACCTCTTCCTGAACCTGACCGGTGAAAAGACGATCCTGGCGAAGAGCGGAGCCACCGTCCCGACGATGTCGTCCAACTACTTCTTCAACGTGGGTCCCGCCTTCTGGGGCGGCGCCATCAGCCAGGAGGTCGCCACGACGGGCGGCGCCGTCCTTGAGTCCGATCCCTGCACGTCGTCCGCGGAATTCAACTTCCGCCTGACGAATGCGGATCTGAAGGCGGCCGACGTGGGTGATCCCCGCTGGAATTCGTCTTCTCCTTCTTATACGAAGTCTAGAAAGTAAATTCTGCAATGCGTTTCATCAAGATCAATCCTTCCGACAATGTCGCCGTGGCCCTGACCGATCTGGGCGCCGGCGAGAAGGTGGAAGGCGTAACCCTCCTCAAGGATGTCCCCCGGGGCCACAAGGTGGTCCTGAGGGACCTCCGGGCGGGGGAGGATGTGATCAAGTACGGGTTCCCCATCGGACACGTGACGGCGGATGCGCCTGCCGGTACGGTGGTGGATCATTCGTGTGTCAAGACCAACCTGGAGGGCTTGCTGGACTATTCTTACGAGCCTTCGCTGGTGGAGATCGCGCCGGCGTCGGTGCAGCGGACGTTCCGCGGGTATCGGCGTGCGGACGGGCAGGTGGGCATCCGCAACGAGATCTGGGTGATCCCGACGGTCGGTTGCGTGAATGGCATCTGCCAGGAGATCGTGCGCCGCTTCCAGGCTGAACTGGCTTGCGCAAGTGGTGGTGCGGCGGGTTTGGAGTCTGCGCAGCAGGCGAAGGCGCGTCCCAACGCGCCCGGCGGAGGCCGGGACGGAGCCGAAGGCGATGTCGGTAGGCCGGGAGCCGCGGGGGTAGCGAACGGAGCCTTGCGCAGTGAGCGGGTAAGGGGGCAGAGCCCCCTCACCGTAGTTGTGTTCCCGCACAACTACGGATGCTCGCAGCTGGGCGCGGATCACGAGAATACGCGGACGGTGCTGGCTGATATGGTGCATCACCCGAATGCGGGGGGCGTGCTGGTGGTCAGCCTGGGTTGCGAGAACAACCAGCTGGATGCGTTCCGGGCCCTGGTGGGGCCGGTGGACGAAAGCCGCGTGCGGATGTTCGTCTGCCAGCAGGTGGAGGATGAGGTCGAGTATGGGCTGCAGCAGCTGCGGGAGATCTACGCCGTCTGTTCGCAGGACGAGCGCGAGGATGTGCCCGTCAGCGAACTGCGGGTGGGCCTGAAATGCGGCGGCTCGGACGGGCTCAGCGGCATTACGGCCAACCCCCTGCTGGGCGTATTCTCCGACTGGATCGTCGCCCAGGGCGGCACGACCGTACTGACCGAGGTGCCGGAGATGTTCGGCGCCGAAACGATCTTGATGAACCGCTGCCAGGACCGGGAGACCTTCGATCAGACCGTCTCCCTGATCAACGATTTCAAGGAATACTTCATGCGCCAGGGGATGCCGGTTTACGAGAACCCCTCGCCGGGCAACAAGGCCGGCGGCATCTCCACGCTGGAGGAAAAGTCCCTCGGCTGCACGCAGAAATGCGGTAAGAGCATCGTGCGGGGCGTGCTGCGCTACGGCGAACGCCTGCGCGTGAAAGGCCTGAACCTGCTGAGCGCCCCGGGCAACGACCTGGTCGCTTCGACGGCCCTGGCGGCTTCCGGCTGCCAGATCGTGCTCTTCACGACGGGCCGCGGCACTCCGTTCGGCAGTTTCGTGCCGACGATGAAGATCTCCACCAATTCCGCCCTCGCGGCGCTCAAACCCGGCTGGATCGACTTCAACGCCGGGGTGCTGGCGGAGGAAGAAACGATGGAGAGCGTGTCCGCACGCTTCATCGAAACGGTGCTCTCCGTCGCTTCCGGCGAAGAGGTGAATAATGAAAAGAACGGCATCCGCGAAATCGCGATCTTCAAGTCCGGCGTCACTTTGTAAAACTAGAAGAATTATGGAAAGACTTAATCGTACCACGGCCCCCCAGGCCAAACAGTATACCGAAAAGGTTATTCAGTTCGGAGAAGGCAATTTCCTCCGCGCCTTTATCGAGTGGATCATCTGGAAGACCAACCAAAAGACCGATTTCAACGCTTCGGTCGTGGTTGTCCAGCCCATCGAAAAGGGCATGGTCGAATGGCTCAACGAGCAGGACGGCCTGTATCATCTCAATCTCCAAGGCCTCCTGAACGGCGAGGCCATCGACAGCGTCGACCTGATCGATGTCGTGAGCCGCGGCCTCAATCCTTATGCGGATTTCCAGGCTTACCTGAAGCTGGCGGAGCAGCCCGAGATGCGTTTCATCATCTCCAATACCACGGAGGCGGGCATCGCTTTCGACCCCGCCTGCAAGTTCGAGGACGCACCCGCGTCGTCATATCCGGGCAAGTTGACCCAGCTCCTGTACCACCGCTACGAGTTTTTCAAGGGCGACAAGAGCAAGGGTTTCATTCTCTTCCCCTGCGAGCTGATCTTCGAGAACGGTAAGCATCTGAAGGAGTGTATCCGCCAGTACATCGAGCTCTGGCAGCTCGGCGAAGGCTTCCGCGACTGGTTCGAGACGGCCTGCGGCGTGTATTCCACGCTGGTGGACCGCATCGTTCCGGGTTATCCGCGCGACACCGCCGCCCAGCTCTGCGAGCGGGTCGGCTATGAGGACCGCCTGCTGGACAAGGCTGAGATCTTCCACCTCTGGGTGATCGAGGCGCCGCAGTCCGTCGCTGCCGAATTCCCGGCCGACAAGGCCGGCCTGAACGTGCTCTTCGTGCCTTCCGAGGCCCCGTACCACGAGCGCAAGGTGACGCTCCTGAACGGCCCTCACACCGTGCTTTCTCCGGTGGGCTACCTGAGCGGGCTCAACACCGTGAAGGAGTGCTGCGAGGATCCGGAGGTGGGCGCATTCGTCCGGAAGGTGATGTTCGAGGAACTGCTGCCGACGCTCAACCTGCCCGTCGAGGAGCTCGAGAAGTTCGGCTCTGACGTGATGGAGCGTTTCCGCAATCCCTTCGTGAAGCATTTCGTCACTTCGATCATGCTCAATTCGTTCCCGAAGTTCAAGACGCGCGACCTGCCGGGTCTGAAGACTTATCTGGCTCGCAAGGGAGAGTTGCCGAAGGGTATCGTGCTGGGCCTGGCGGCCATCTGCACCTATTACAAGGGTGGCAAGCGGGGCGAGGATGAGATTGTTCCGAACGACGATCCGAAGATCATGCAGACGCTGAAGGACCTCTGGGCGATCGGAGACGTGCGGAAGGTCGCGGAGGGCGTGCTCGCCGACGGATTCATCTGGGGCGAGGACCTGAACGCGATTCCCGGCCTGACGGACCTGCTGACCGCCGACCTGGCCCTGATCCAGGCCTCCGGCATGCGCGCCGCCGTCGCCTCCGTGCTTTGACGGACGCTTGATAGGACGCCTGGCATCTGATTTTCGGAACCATAAGCACCCTCGCTTGTAGAGGGAGGGGCCCAGCCGCAGGCTGGGAAGGCGGAGGCCGAAGGCCGTAGGGTGGAGAAAATCACGGGTGCCAGGCGTCCCAGATAAAACAGATGAACATGACGAAGGAAGAGAAATACCGGGCGCTGATGCCGAAGGTGGCGGCGCTGCTTGCCGGGGAGCCGGATCCGGTTGCACGGATGGCGAATATGGCCGCCCTGCTGCATCAGGAGATGGGCTTCTGGTGGACGGGGTTCTACCGCGTCCAAAGCGAAGAACTCGTATTGGGGCCCTTCCAAGGGCCGGTGGCCTGCACACGCATCGCCTTCGGGCGCGGCGTCTGCGGGACGGCGTGGAAAGAGCGGCGCACGGTCGTCGTCCCGGACGTGGAGCAATTCCCCGGGCATATCGCCTGCTCCTCCGTATCCCGCAGCGAGATCGTCGTCCCGCTCTGGCAGCGCCATGAAGTGACCGGCGTCCTGGACATCGACAGCCGGGAAACAGGCACCTTCGACGAAGTGGACTGGCACTGGCTGGAGAAGATGGCCGCCCTGGTCTACGGGCCGCAGCGGGAGATCTGGTTCGCCGCCGGCTGCTTCTGGGGCGCGCAGAAATACTTCAAGCTGATCGAAGGCGTGGAATTCACGGAAGTGGGCTTCTGCAACGGCTGGACCGAGAATCCGACCTACGAACAGGTCTACACGGACCGGACCGGGCACGCAGAATGCGTCCACGTGCGATACAATCCCGAGATCGTGACCCTGGAGGAGCTGGTCCGCCTGTATTTCTGCATCATCGACCCGCTCAGCCTCAACAAGCAGGGCGGCGATGAAGGCACGCGCTACCGCACGGGCGTCTATTATGAGGAGGAGGCAGACCGGCCCATCCTGGAACAGGAATTCCTCCGGGTTAGGAGGGCGCTGGGTGTGGAAGAGATGCCGGTGGAACTCCTGCCCCTCGCCAGTTTCTATCCCGCGGACGAATACCACCAGGACTACCTGGACAAACACCCGAACGGCTATTGCCACCTGAATCCCGCCCTTTTCGACCTGGCCCGGTCCCGGCGCTGACGCTTCGCTGCCGAGGGTCCCTTACCGGATCATCGGATTGAAACAGATGGCGCACGAGATGACCACGGGGACAGGTTTCCCGTCCTTGACGGCGGGCTCCCAGGTCGGGCAGTTGAGAAGGAACTCCAGGACGGCGTTGTCATAAGCCTCGCTGAGTCCCTTTACGATGTGGGGAGAGCGGACACGGCCATCCTTATCTACCAGGAAAGTGACGTGTACCGTGCCGGACTCCCTGGGATCGGCATTGCGGACGCGCTGGCCGTTTTCATGTGCCCAGCGCTCGAATCTGTCAAATCCCTGTCCTTTGAATCCGGGCAGGCTGTCCAGCCTTTCACCCCCTTGCGCAACCCACAGGAAGACGTTGCGTGCCGGCCTGGGATCACGGGGAGCAGACCGGGCTTTTTCTTCTTCGATGACCTCCCTGGGGCGTCCGTGTGCTGCGTCGTAGGCCTTGGTGGTAATGCCCATCAAGCCGTCTTCCGGCCCCAGGCCGTATTGAGCCTTGACCTGCGGATCCGTGATGAGCCAGGCTGAGCCCAGGTCTAAACCCTTGAAGCCGAGACCGTTCTTGTCCGGCTTGAAATCGGAATGGAACACGCCGTCGACCAGATAGCCTTTCAACTGATAGGGCCTGTGGGTCGGATCGTCATTCCAGACATAGCGTATCGTATCCAGCGGATGCTTGTACTTATCCTTCAGCAGGCGGGGAGCCGGACTGATCCGGGGCGTGAAATAGACAGGAAAGACTACTGTCACGTCCGTCGGTTTTCCGTTCTTCCGGGCCGGCTGCCATCCTTTGTAGCGGAGTCCGTCGAGGGCGCGCAGTGCCATGTCATCCATCTCCCGACGGCCGGAACTGCGGTACAGGTTGGCGTGGGACATTTTCCTGTCAGCTCCGACGATGAATGAAACCCAGGCCGTATGCCGTTTCCTGACGGACGGGCCGGCCAACAAGGCTGCATCGACAGAACGGGCCAGCCCCTCCCAATCCAAATCATTGTAGCGCGGCCGCAGGTCGAATCCGGCAGCCCCATCCTCGATATACCACCGGTCCGCTCCACTGTCATACTGCACGACAAGCGTATCCTGCGTCGGGGGAAGCGGATCCGGAACGAAGCGCTCCTGGACAGGTACGGTCTTGCAACCGAGAGCCAGGACCAGTGCAGTGACGGGAAGGACAAAGAGTGATTTCCAGCGGTCCGAAGGGCGGGATTCCTCTTTCAGCATCATATCGATCCTTCTTTTTAAGTTCTTGTGATTCAAGCTGTTGGTAACGGAAAAGGCCTTCCCTTCAGTGGCTTTGAGAACGAGCAGGTATTGATAATCCCTGATGTCGGTCCCCTGGCTCAGGACCATCTGGTCGGCTTCGCATTCGTGAAGGGCATTCAGTTCATCCCGGATCAGCCAGATGACGGGATTGAACCACTGAAGGACGCACATAAGGTCCATAGCCAGCCGGTCATAGGAATGACGGAGGGTGACATGTGCTTTCTCATGGCGAAGGATCAGTTCCCTGTATGTGTCATTTTCCTCCCGGGGAAGGACGATGTATCGCATCCAGCTGAAGGGTTGGAAATTGCGGTCGGTAAGGAGAACGGTGAATTTTTCCGTTCTGGAGATTGCTTTTCCGGAACGGAGGATCCGGAACACACCTGTCAGGGATACAAGCATCCGCAGCAGGAAGAACGCAGATCCGGCAATCAAGAGGATTCCCAGGGCATCCTGCCAGGTGAGTGAGGCCAGCCAGGAAGGAGGATTGCTTCCCGGCATAGGCTCAAACATGGGTTCTGCGGCGGATGCAAGGATATTTTCCCCGGGGGAGACCGACCCTCCGTCAGGGAAGGGAGACGGATTCAGGGCGGGAACCACCTTGCGGATGGGCACATGGATCAAGGGAAGGACAAAAGAGAGAAAGGAAGTCCCGACCAGGAGGATGCGGTTCCATCCATGGAAGGTCTCTTTGCCCATGAACAGGCGGTAAAAGCCGAAAAAGGCGACCAGACACAGGGCAACTTTGCCGGAATAAACCAAGTAATCGATCATGCGTCCTTTCCTTTTTCAATCCGGTCGATCAATGCTTTCAATTCATCCACGCTGATTTTCTCGTCCTGGACCAGCGTGGAAACGGCAAGCAGATAAGACCTGTCGAAGCATTTGTCAATCAAGACAGACAGGGAGGACCTGCTGTAATCTTCCCTGCTCACTGCCGGTCTGTACCGATAGGTCGGTCCGAAGACCTCGTGGCTCAGGAATCCTTCGCTTTCCAGGGTTCGGACCTGGGTGGAAAGCGTGTTGAAATGAGGCTTGGGGTCAGGATACAACTCACGTAACTCCCGGACAAACAAGGCGCCTTCTCTCCAGAAATAATCCATGATCCGTTCCTCTTTCCGTGTTAAAGCTTTCATTTCTCTTTGTTTTCCACAAATATAACGAATTAATTTAATGATACAACTAATTTTTTTAGTTTTTTTCTTGATCCCGGAAGTTTTGTATCTTTACGGAAAACAAAGGGATTATGAGGAAAAAGATGACGGCCGTGCTGGGCTGCCTGCTGGCCGGTTTATTCTTTGCACAGACGCTGGGGGCACAGGCCGTGCTCCGGCAGGATACGGACGAATGGGATTGCGGGCGCTGGGCCGAAAGCGCATTCGCGCGTGGGAAGGTGCCGCCGTTCTCCTTCACCTACGGGGGCGTCCCCTCTGCGAAACTGCTGCCGCGCTGGCGTTTCAGCAAGGCAGCCTGCGCGCAGTCGAAACACCCGAATGAGACGCTGACCGCCTACACCTGGACGGACCCCGGAACCGGGCTCCAGGTCGAGTGCCGGGTCAAGCGTTTCAGCGACTGGAACGCCGCCGAATGGGTCCTGAGTTTCCGCAATACCTCTGGCGCCGACACCCCGCCGCTCGCCGAAGTGCGCACGCTGGACTTGGTGCAGCCGGCGGGCGGAACCGTCTTCTACGCCGACGGGCCTTATTTCAGCGCCGCCGACTTCTGCTCCCGCGATACGCTGCTGACCTCCGGCCAGACCTTGCACCTTGAGCCTGACGGCGGGCGCTCCTCCAGCCATACGATGCCCTATTTCAACGTCCGGACTCCCGCCGGCGGCATCGTGTATGGTATCGGTTGGACCGGCAGCTGGACGGCCGATATCACGCGGACGGACGTTTCCCGCCGCGGGGGAGGATTCCAGATCAAAGCGGGCCTGCGTGACTTCGACGCCTATCTGCGTCCCGGCGAGGAGATTAGGGTAGCAGCGGTCTTCCTCGTTCCCTGGGAAGGGGAGGACCGCATGGACGGGCAGAACCGCCTGCGCCGATTCATCCTTGCCCATCACCATCCGGAAGCATCCGGGCGCCCGGTCGAAGTGCCGATCTTTTCCGGCTTGGACCACCACGGGCCCTGGCCCTGCGACGAATTCGTCTGTCTGACAGACTACCTTGCCATCGCCTCCATCCGCCAGCAGGCACGCCTGGGCACCAATGCCGACGTGTTTTGGATCGATGCGGGCTGGTTCGACCGGGCAGGAGACTATAAGAACGGGTACTGGTGGCACAACGCCGTTGGCAACTGGACGCCTGACCGGCAGCGTTTCCCCGACGGTATCGCGCCCGTCGCCGATGCCGCGCATGAGGCCGGGAGCAAACTTCTGCTCTGGTACGAGCCCGAACGGGCGAATGTGGACTCGGACTGGGCCCACGCCCACCCGGAATGGATGCTCGCCGCATCGGGCGCGCCGGCCGTGCCCCTGGACGAACCCGTGGATTCGGCCTTCATCGTCAACCTGGGCAACCCGGCCGCACTGGAATGGGTGTGCAACGAGATCCTGCAGAGTATAACGGATAATAAGGTAGACGTCTATCGCCAGGACTTCAACATCATGCCGGAGCCCTTCTGGCTCAATAACGACGAGCCCGGACGCCGGGGAATGACGGAGGTCAAATACATCGCCGGCCTGTACCGGTACCTGGACTTCCTGCACGAACAGTTGCCGCACCTGATCATGGACAACTGCGCCGGCGGCGGACGGCGACTGGATTTTGAAATGATCTCCCGGGCCATCACGCTTTGGCGTTCGGACTATTCCAACTATATCGACGGGAAGCAGTGCCACGGCTATTACCTCAATCAGTGGCTGCCGGTCAACTGCACCTGCGGCGCCAGCATGAACCCCTATGATTACCGTTCGATCCTGGCTGCCGGAGTGAACTTCACCTGGGGTGCTTTGGGCGGCTACAGCAGTCCTTCGATCGAAGGGGAAAAGGCCCTGATCCGCCAGTTTCGGGGCCTGAAAGATTATTTCCTGGAGGATTTCTACCCGCTGAGCGGGTATGGGGATATCACGGGCGCCGACCAATGGATGGCCTATCAGCTGGACCGTCCGTCCGACGGGACAGGCATCGTCGTCGCTTTCCGCCGGAAAGAGTCTCCGGACTCGACTTACACGGTACAGTTGCTCGGACTGGATCCGGATGCGACCTATCGGCTGAGCTACGATCCCGATGTCGCCACTCCCGGCCGGACGCAGATCCGCCTTGGCCACAAGCCTGATCCGGCCTTGCTGATACCAGACGAAGGTGTTTGGACCCAGCCCGCAGGCCCGACGTTTGAAATGACCGGCCGCGCCCTTGCCGACGGTCTCCTCCTGACCCTGCCTGACCGCCGCTCAAGCCTCCTGCTTCGCTATTCCAGGAAATAACGTTATCTTTAAGGCACTAAAACACATTTCTATGACTATCGCAATCTGCTCGGACCACGCGGGCGTGGAGTACAAGGCCAAGTTGATTTCCTACCTGCTGGGCAAGGGATATGAGGTGCTGAATTTCGGAACGGACAGCACTGAAAGTATGGATTATACGGATGTAGCCCATCCGATGGCTGCCGCCGTCGAGGCGGGGGAGGCCGACCTGGGCATCGCCCTCTGCGGCACCGGCAACGGGATGGCCATGACCCTCAATCATCACAAGGGCATCCGCGCCGGCCTGGCGTGGAACACGGCCATCGGCAAGCTGGTAAAAGAGCACAACAACGCCAACGTCCTCGTGATGCCGGCCCGGTTCATCTCTTACCGGATGGCGGTCAGCATCGTGCGGGTCTGGCTCACCACGGAATTTGCCGGAGGCCGGCATCAGAGGCGCATCGACAAGATTCCGGTCTGACCCATGGACCCGCTGATCCTGCGCAAGGGCATGACCCTGACGGATAAGATCGAAGATTATCCGTCGGGAATCATCATTCCCATCGACAAGCCCTGGCGTTGGACTTCCGCCGACGTGATCCGCAAGGTGAAGTGGGCGGCTGGGAAACATTTCCACCAGAAGAAACTGAAAGTCGGTCACGCGGGGACGCTGGACCCGCTGGCGACCGGCGTGCTGCTGGTATGCGTCGGCAAGGCGACCAAGCTGGCGGACGAGTTGCAGCGGCACGAGAAGGAATATCTCGCCGGCGTGGTGCTGGGCGCGACGACGCCTTCCTACGACCGGGAGAAGGAGATTGACCGGCGCTGGCCGCTGGAGGGGGTGAATGAGGAGGCGCTGCAGGCCGTCCTGCCGTCGTTTGTCGGGGAGCAGGAGCAGGTGGCTCCACTCTTTTCGGCGAAGTCGGTGGATGGCGTGCGGGCGTATGAGATGGCGCGGAAGGCGTACAAGGCGGCGCAGCGGGGCGAGGGGGTTTTCGACCACAGCGCGACGGAGTTGTTGACGCGGCAGCGCATCTGCATCCCGGAGATCGAGCTGGTCGAGTTCGGAGGTTGCGGGCTTTGTGACGGTCGGGGTGCTTGCGATGGGGCCCGGAGCCCCAGGAGAGTTCGGGATGCAGAAACTTTGACCCCTTCGGGGGAATGCATCCCGAACTCTCCTGGCACTCCGGCCTTCCAGGAATCGACCGTCGAGGGCATCGAGGCGCGGGTCAACCCCCGGATCAACGTGATTCCGCTGGAGGGGCTGGACCTGCCGTGCGCGCTGGTCCGGGTCTCCTGCACCAAGGGGACCTACATCCGGGCGCTGGCCCGGGATCTGGGTGAAGCGCTGGGGAGCGGCGCTTTCCTGGGCTCGCTGCGGCGCACCCGCACGGGCGGATTCCACGTCGAAGACGCCCTCACCCTCTCCGATGCCCTCTCCGCCTTGAGCTAGGGTGCTCCCTCCGTCCTGAATGGACGGACAGAGGGAGCGAAAAAGGGGGTAAAATGCGCCCTCCGTCCTGGAAAATGGGACGGAGGGAACAGTTGAGATCCGAATAAATGGAAAAACAATCGTAATATGCGACTTGCGAAAAAGAATAAGACCGTTCTCGGCTTTCTGGCGGCTCTGGGAGCCATTCTGGCAATGTCAGTTCCGCTGAGGGCGCAGGAGCCGGGCATGGACTGTTTCGGCATCATCGTGGGCGGGAAGGCGTCGACCGACGGCTATGTCTATCTGGGCCACAATGAGGACCAGAGTGGAGAGCAGATGCTCAACATCTACAATGTCCCGGCGACCCCGGACCGCCTCTCGTACCTCTGGTTCGAATTTCCTGGGCAGAAAGCGGGCGACAGTTTCGTCAATGAATGGGGCGTGGCCGTCACCTCGGACCATTGTCCGTCGCGGGAGACGAAGGCCCAGGGAAGCATCCTCTACGAAGTACGGACAGCCGTTGCCCAGAAGGCCCGCAGCGCTCGCGAGGGTGTCAAGATCATCGGCGAAATGGTCGAAAAATACGGCTATGCCGACGACGGTCGCAGCTATCTGGTCGCCGACCGGAACGAAGGCTGGGTCTGCGCCGTGGTGCGGGGCCGCCATTGGGTGGCGCAACGCGTCCCGGACGACGAGATCATGACCATTCCCAACTACTATGTCATCGGGGAAGTGGACCTCGCTGATACGGTCAACTTCCTGGGCAGCAAGGATTTGATCAAGTATGCCAGAAAGCGCGGATGGTACCGGCCGCACCGCGACGGCGCCTTCAACTTCCGCCTGGCCTACGGTACGCCGGAGTCTTTGGAGCATCCCCACAACCTCGAGCGGCATCGACTGGCGCAGGAGACTTTCTTCGGCGACGCCATCCTCGGCCCCGACGCCCCCTTCTCCCGCAAGCCCATCCATCCCTTCCACCGCCGCCACCTCAGCCAGCTCCTGACCGCGCCGCCCATCCGTACCGACCGCACCGTCCTGACCAATATCTTTACGATGAATCCGGCCTTCCCGCCCCAGAGGGGAACCGTCATCTGGGTGGGTTATCCCGGCCAGTCGGCCGCGGACCAGAGCCAGTGGACGGTCCATACCCGTGTCCCGGAATCCTGCCACCGCTATGCCACCGCCGAGGAGGCGATGGAAAAGCACTTCACGGATGTCGGCAACTACCGCGAGCGCTGGCCCGACCACTTCTATTGGCACTACACCGATCCGTCGATCAACCAGGACGTCATCCCTCACGACTTCACCGTCTATGTCCCGAAGCAGCCGCGCATCCAGGAGGACCGGGACATCACGAAAAGGGGCGATACCTTCAACGACCACTTCCACGTCCTGGAGGACCCTGCCCGTGGCTTGCTCTACGCCTTCTGGACCCAGGGTTCCTGGGAAGCCGCCAATGACGAGCACGTGGTCTTCTCCAAGAGCGCGGACGGCGGCAAGACCTGGACCGAACCCGTCAGTATCGCGGGTTCTGAAACCCTGGCCGATCCGAAGCCCGTGGCTGCCTGGCAGCAGCCGATGCTGACCCGGAGCGGCCGCCTCTACTGCCTCTGGAACCAGGAAACGACCGTCAAGAAACACCTCTGCGGCATCATGCAGGGCCGTTATTCCGATGATGCGGGAGAGACCTGGAGCGATATCGGGACCGTTCCATTTCCCATCCGTTTTTCCTCCGATCCCGATGATCCAACGGTCCCGCCTTCCTGGTGCATGTGGCAGCGTCCCCTGCGCTTCGGCGAGGACGGACGCTACCTGGCCGGCTGCTCCCGTTACAGCTATAAAGTGCAGGGCCGTGAGTCCAGCAAGGTCGAATTCTGGCAATACGACAACATTGACGACGATCCGGAGATAGAGGATATCAGGATTTCCTTCTTCAACACCGAAGACGAATCCTTCGATGCCGCCACCGTCGAAACGGAGGAGCATTTCTCCGGCCGTGAGATTCCCTCAGTCGAGGAAGCCTGCATCGTGGGCCTGCCCGACGGCCGGCTTTTTGCCGTGATGCGCACCTCCATCGGCCATCCGATCTGGTCGGTCAGCGAAGACCACGGCAAGCACTGGAGCCATCCCGAGGTCCTTCGCGAGCGCGACGGCGGCCCTTCGTTCCTGCAGCCCCGCTCACCCTGCCCGATCTATGACGTGGAAGGCCCGGAGGCGCACAGCGGCCGCTATGCCCTCTTCGTCCACGACAGTTTCGATTTCAACGGAATGGCTTCCTACCAGAACCGGGGCCCGGTCTACCGCCACAACGGTCGATATGTCCCCGGCGCCCACCAGCCCATCTGGTTCGACGGCCCCGAGCTCTTCTCGCCCCGCGACACCGGCAATTCCTTCTATACCAGCTCCACGGCTCTGAACGGCGTCCCGATCCTCTGGTTCGGAGACATGAAGTTCTATTTATTCGGCAAGATGCTGTAAACGATTCTTCAGCTCGTCCTTGCCAATAAAGGATAAGATGTCGGCAATGCCCAGGCCGCTCGCTGCGCCCGAAAGCGCCAGCCTGAGCGCGTTCATCACCTTCCCCATCGGCCACTCCTTGGCGCGGATAAAGTCCTCCAGCGCCGGCCCGACCGCCTCCTTCTCAAAGGAAACGCCCGAAGCCAACAGATAGTCGGCCGCCTCCCGCACGCAGGCGCTGATCTCCGGCTTCCAGAACTTGTCCACATCCTTCTGGACATACTCGGTCGGCGCGACGAACAGATACGAGGCCACCGTCCAGAAATCCTTCACGAAGGTCGCCCGCTCCTTGATCAGCGTCACCACATCCCGCACGTATGTCCAGGAGAACGTGTGCGTTCCGAAATCGAAAGCCACCGGATCGCCGGGACCGCCCGTCACCGTGACGCCGTGCTCCTGCAGGACCGGCACGAACAGATCCGTCAGCTCCGCGTCGCTCTTGAGACGCAGATACTCCCGGTTGTACCATTTCGCCTTGTCCGGATTGAACTTGGCCCCCGCCTTCTGGACCTTGTCCAGCGAGAAAGCCTGGATCAACTCAGGAAGCGTGAACAGCTCCCGGTCGTCGCCCGGATTCCAGCCCAGCATCGCGAGCAGGTTGACGAAAGCCTCCGGGAAATACCCGTCCTCCCGGTAACCGTGGGACGTCTCGCCCTCAGCGTTGGTCCATTGTAGCGGGAACACCGGGAAGCCCAGTTTGTCGCCGTCGCGCTTGCTCAGCTTGCCGTTACCGACCGGCTTCAGCAGCAGGGACAGGTGGGCGAAGCGGGGCATCGTATCCTCCCAGCCGAAAGCCCTGTAAAGCATATAGTGCAGGGGCAGGGAAGGCAGCCATTCTTCGCCGCGGATCACTTCGGAAATCTCCATGAGATGGTCGTCCACGATATTGGCCAGATGGTAGGTCGGCAGTTCGTCGGCCCGCTTCCACAGCACCTTGTCGTCCAGAGTGTCGGTATTGACCTCGATGTGGCCGCGGATCAGGTCGTCCATTGCCACGACGGTGTTCTCCGGCATCTTGAAACGGATCGTCCAGGTATCCGTCTCTTCCAGCAGGCGCGCGGTCTCGGAAGCGCTCAGCGTCAAGGAATTGCGCAAACCCTTGCGGGTCGTCTGGTTATAGATGAAAGTCTGTCCCTGCGCCTCGGCGGCCGCACGGGCCACATTCAGTTCCTCCGCCGTATCGAAAGCGTAGTAGGCATAGCCGTTGGCAATCAGTTGCTCGGCGTACTGCCGGTAGATGGCGCGTCGCTGCGACTGGCGGTAGGGTGCATGCGGATGACGTTCCGAAGCAGTCTCAACGATATTCCCGTCGGCGTCCACGCCCTCGTCGGGCAGGATGCCGCACCAGCGGAGCGCTTCAATGATGTATGCTTCGGCACCGGGTACGAACCGGTTGGAGTCGGTATCCTCGATGCGGAGGATGAAGTCGCCGCCGCGCTGTTTGGCAAATAAGTAGTTATACAATGCCGTCCGGACGCCTCCCATGTGCAGGGGACCCGTCGGGGACGGAGCGAAGCGGACGCGGGTTCTTCTTTCCATAGTGTTTATCTTGTGCTGTTCTTGTCTTCCGGCATGGCGGTCCGGCGGATGGACGGGATCTGTTCGAGGCGGCTGCGGTCTTCTCCGGGAAGGACGCAGAGCGCGGGTTTGCGGTCCGCATCGAAATGGAAGGTCCGGCGGTTGTCCTGGGTGTTGAAGCCGATCTTGGTGCGCGGGCCCTGGACCTCGGGCAGGGAAATGCCCTCCCCGTCATCCTCGACCACGCTCTTGGAGTAGGTGAAGTCGTTGTCGATGATGATATAGTTGCCCATATCCTCGTTCGGCCCCATGATGTCCACGAACTTGAGCCCGGTCACAATGGCCGTGATGTTGATCCTGTCCCCGAATTCCGGATCGGTCTCGTAGATCAAACCTTGCTTGAAGAGGTTGACGTTGCCCGTATATTTCTTTCTCTCTTCGTTGATCGCCTCGTACTGGCTGGCGCTGATGCCTTTCTCATTCAGTCCGACCGTGACGTTGAGCAGGAGGTTACGGGCCGACTTGAGGTCGTAGTCGTTGAGCAGGGGAGAGTTGAACGCCTCGCGGACCGCATCCTCGATGCGGTGCTCGCCGGTGCCGCTGCCGCTGCCCATCAGGGCGCAGCCGCTGTTCTTCATCATCTTCCGGATGTCGTGGAAGTCCACGTTCATGTAGCCGGCTTTGCCGATGACCTCGATGATGCTCTTCACGGCGGTGGAAAGCACTTCGTTGGACTTCGGGAAAGCATCCTGGAGGAGCAGGTCCCCGTAGAACTTGAGGATGTTCTGGTTCTTGATGATCAGCAGGCTGTCCACGTTCTTCTCCAGCTCCCGGATGCCGTCGATGGCCCTGGACAGGGCCTCGGGTCCCTCGTTGTCAAAGGGTACCGTGACGACGGCCACGGTCAGGATGCCCCGGTCCTTCGCCATCTTGGCGATGACGGGAGAGGCGCCGGTGCCGGTGCCGTTGCCCATGCCGGCCGTGATGAAGAGCATCTTGGTCCCTGAATCCAGTGCGATCTCGGCGATCTCATCCTGGTGCTCGAGCGCGGCTTTCCGTCCTTCGGCGGGATCCGTACCGGCTCCCAGCGTCCCGATCTTGATCTGGACGGGGACGTTGCTGCTGCGCAGGGCGGCCGCATCGGTGTTGCAGACGATGAAACTGCAGCCCTCGATGTGCTGGTTGTACATATAGGTGACGGCATTGCAGCCTCCGCCGCCTACGCCGATGACTTTGATCAGTTCTTTTTCCTCATTCCAGTCGGGAGGAAGGATTTCGTTGATTTCGCTCATGGTAATCCTGTTCTTTTGCGTCCTTTATTCCTCGATTTTTTCATAGAGGTCGTCCAGTCCCTTGACCAGAGGCTCGAAAACGGAGCCGATCTTGGTCCAGATGGGGGAAGGAGTCTTGGGCGGTTTCGGCGGTCTGGGCGGCTTGGGCCCTCTCGCTTTCTTGGGAGGCTTGACCTTGTCCCAAGCCTCCACGTTGAAGACGTTGTCCTCGGGAACGGTCTCCTCTTCGGCCGCCGCTTCTTCTGCTTCTTCTGCTTCCGGTTCATCTTCTTCGACCTTGGGTTTAGGCGGGGCTTCCAGGCAGTTCAGCATGCGGTTGTCGTCTTTGGCGGCGAGCAGCATGCCGAGCACGCCCGTCGCGGCAGTCTCGCCGAGGCCGGTGCAGCCATCGGAGGAGAATTTGCGGATGGGATATCCGATACGTACGGTGTAACCGGACAATTCCTTGATCAGGGCGGCGACGTTGGTCAGTTCGGCTCCGCCGCCCGTGATGACGATGCCGCTGCGGATTTCGTCTGCGAAACCGCTCTGCTCGATCTCGTACAGGATGGCGTTGATGATTTCCTCCATCCGGGCCGTAATGACTTCGGAGAGATATCGGACCGGCAGCTGCTTCTCCGAGCCGCTGTCGTTGTTGAGGATGCGCAGGACCTTCTCGCTCATGTTGGCGAGCTTGTCCGGCAGGCAGGCACCGAATGCGAGCTTGATGTTTTCCGCCAGACGCATCGAGAAGCCGCCCTCGGTCTTGATGTCGGTCGTGACGCTGTTGCCGCCGAAGGGAATGGCCGCGTAATGGCGCAGGATGCCGTTCTTATAGACGGAAACGGAGGTCACGCCGCCGCCCAGATCGATCAGGGCGACACCGTTGTCCATCTCCTCGCCGAAGAGCACGACCTTCGCCATGGCGCTCGGGACGAAGTATTTGTTGGCGATGGCCACGCCCGCTTCGTTGAAGATCTTGTCGATGTTGCTGACATTCTTCCGGCTGCCCACGAAGACCTTGAAGTTGCCTTCGAACTTCTCGCTGACCATCCCTTCCACGTCGTCTTCCACGATCTGGTAGAAATCGTCGGTCGTGAAGGACTGCGCGACGGCGCCGTAGATGAAGTCCCGCTCGGGATCGGGAAGGGGATAGCCGTCGAGGGCGATGTTCTTGAGATTGTCGATCTCTTCCCGCGTGATGTTGCTGTTCACGTCAGTCCGGGGGATTTCTCCCGTAGCCGTCTCCTGGCGCACGAAATAGCGCGGCAGGCCGACGACCACCTGCAGGATCTTGATGCCCAGTTCCTTCTCGGCCTTCCGGAGGCTCCGTGTAAGCGGTACGGATACCTTCGCCGGATTGTACACGTAGCTGTAGCGGATACCGTCAGACGGCTCCTCGTCATAATAGATGATCTGGACGTCGTTCCCTTCCACCTTGGCCACGGAGAGGGCGATCTTCGACGTTCCGAGATCGACGGCTGCAATGTATCTCTCGTCCATGTCTTTTATTTTTGTCTGCATATAATCTGTCTGTCGTATTTTACGTTGACGGTCTTGTAGTACCCTTCCTCGCGGGCGGGCCGGATGTATTCGTAATACTTCCCGATCCGGTCGAATTTGTCAGCGACCTCCTCCGGAAGACCGAAGAGGAAACGCTCGCCGCCCTCGCGGGGCGTCAGCACCAGGTTGCCCCCTTCCACGACGCTGATCTTGACGAAGGCTTCCTTCCAGGTCTTGCTCTTCCGGAGCCAGTCCATCATCGCGATCATGTCCTCGATCCACCGCCGCTCCTTCTCGGTCTGCGCGGGCCCTTTGTAACCGGGGGCGCATTGCACCGGGATCGCACCGTCCACGACCGGGACGGGGGCTGAGAAATGCTCCTGGAGCGGGAAAATGTATCCCCGGTCGTCCACATAGAACCCTTCCGTACCCTTCTGGAAACGCAGGACGGGCTCCCGCTGGGTCAGGCGCACGTGGAGCAGGCCGTCTTCCGTCGTGAAGGCTTCACTCTTGGCGATGGCGCTCTGCTCGTTCAGGATATGCTCGATCCGGTCCAGGCCCACGCTGTCCAGCCGCTGTCCGATATAACTCCCGTATTCCCGTTCCAGCCAGGCCTTGACGTCATCTTCGGTGACGAAACGGTGCGCGTCGGCGTATTCCACCTTCAGCCCTTCGCAGGTAATGAGCTGCCGGTGCGCCCGGCTTTTCATGAGCAGGACGCACAGTCCGGCGGCCAGGGCCGCGCAAAGCAGGATGAGGAATATCTTTCGGACGACGGGTTTCATATTCTCTTTTCCAGCAGTTCAGTGATGGGTTGGATGAATCGGTCGATGTCGCCCGCGCCGAAAGTGACCAGCACGTCGAGGGGCTCCTTTTCCAGGAGCGCCATCAGTTCGGACTTGTCGATCAGGATTTTCTCGGGCGCTGTGACATCCTTGAAGATGATTTCCGAGGTAACCCCTGGGATGGGCTCTTCCCGCGCGGGATAGATACCCAGCAGGATCAGTTTGTCCACCGCGCTCAACGCCTCTGCGAATCCGGGCGCGAAGTCGCGGGTACGGGTGTAGAGGTGCGGTTGGAAGACCGCCGTGAGTGTCCGGCCCGGGAAGATGCTCTTCAGCGACGAAATGGCCGTCGCAAGCTCCTGCGGGTGATGGGCGTAATCGTCGATGTAGGTCAGGGAGGGCGTGTTGACGTGTACGTCCAGCCGGCGCCGGGCGCCCTGGTAGGTGCCGATGGCATGGCGGACCGCCTCGGGAGCGATGCCGTCGCTCAGGCAGATGGCCGCCGCGGCGACGCTGTTCTCCACATTGACCCAGCCGAGCGTGCCGACGAAGATGTCCTTCAGGACCCCTTCCGGATACACCAGGTCGTAGGTGAAATGTCCCAGCGGACCGAGCCGAAGGTTCTCAGCGTGAAAGTCCGCGCGCACGTCGTCGAAGCTGTAGCTCAGGATGCGGGCGGGCGTGTCTTCGGAAGAAACGGGCAGGCCGTATTTCAGGATCAGGACTTCGCTGACCTGGGACGCGAAGGTACGGAACGCTTCCTGGACGTGCGCCAGGTCGCCGTAGATGTCCAGGTGGTCGGCGTCCATCGCGGTGATGGCCGCGATGGCGGGATGCAGCTGGAGGAAGGAACGGTCGTACTCGTCCGCCTCGGCCACGACGGTCGGGGTCGGGCTGACCAGCATGTTGGTGTCGTAATTCTTGGAAATGCCGCCCAGGAAGGCGCTGCAGCCCGCTCCGCTCTCGGTCAGGATATGCGCGACCAGGGTCGACGTGGTGGTCTTGCCGTGCGTGCCCGCGACGGCCAGGCAGCGCTGCCCTTGCGTGATTTCGCCGAGCATCCGGGATCGCTTGATGATGCGGTAACCCCGTTCCCGGACGAAACGCAGTTCCTCCAGCGTGTCGGGGATGGCGGGCGTATAGACGACCAGCGTGGTTTCCACGTCCGTGGGAATCAGGTCCGGACGGTCCTCATAGTGGACGGAGATCCCTTCCGCTTCCAGTTCGTGCGTCAGGTCGGAGGGCGTGCGGTCATAGCCGGCCACGGCATAGCCTTTCCGCTTGTAATAGCGGGCGATGGCGCTCATGCCGATGCCTCCGATGCCGATGAAATAGATATCGTTATACATTCTTTTCCAACAGTTTATAGACTTCGTCCGCAATCTCCTGCGCCGCGGCTGTCTTGGCCAGGGCGCCGGCCGCCGCTTCGACGGAAGCGATGCGCTCCGGGTCGGCGAGCAGCTCCAGGGCGGTCGGGAGCAGTTTTTCCTTCGCCTCGGCATCTTTGACGATCAGGGCGGCTCCCTTGCGTACCAGGGCCATGGCGTTGTGCGTCTGGTGGTCCTCCGCCACGTTGGGCGAAGGCACGAACACGGCCGCCTTGCGGGCCGCACAGATTTCCGACACGCTGCTGGCCCCGGACCGGGAAATGATCACGTCCGCCATCGCGTACGCAAGATCCATCCGGCCAATGAAATCGCTCCAATGCACATTCGCCGCGTCCGTATGTTCCGCCATGAAGGCGTCCACGCCTTTCTTGTAATAGCGTCCGCACTGCCAGAGCACTTCCACGCCCTCTCCGCCGGGACAGCCGTCGGATATCCATTGCTTCATGGCCTGGTTGAGGGTGCCGCTGCCAAGGCTTCCGCCGATGACGAGGATGTGCTTCTTATCCGGATCCAGGCCGTAGAAATGGATGCCTTCCGCCTTCGTTTCGGGCGTGGCGGGCTGGATGTCCGGTCGGATCGGGTTGCCTGTGAGGACGACCTTGTCCGCGGGGAAGAACCGATCCATTCCCTCGTAGGCGACGCAGATCCGGCCGACTTTCTTGCCGAGGATCTTGTTGGTCAGGCCGGCGAATCCGTTCTGCTCCTGGATGAGGGTCGGGATGCCCAGACGGGTCGCTGCCCGCAGCAGGGGAGCGCTGGCATAGCCGCCCACGCCGATGGCGATGTCCGGCTTGAATTCCTTCAGGATGCGGCGCGCCTTGACGAGGCTCGCGGCCAGCTTGAACGGGACCTGCAAGTCGTTCTTGACGTTGGCCCAGGTAAACTGGCGCTGCAGTCCGACGATGGGCAGTCCGACGATCTTGAATCCGGTCGCCGGGACCTTTTCCATCTCCATTTTGCCTTCCGCCCCGACAAAAAGAATCTCGCTGTCGGGATTGAGTTCCCGCAGCTTGGACGCGATGGAGACCGCCGGGAAGATGTGCCCTCCCGTGCCTCCGCCGCTGATGATGACTCTGATCGCTTTATAATCCATGTCGCTATAGTTCTATTTCTTCGATGTCGTCCACCGATTCGTATTCGTTGAGCAGGTCGAGCCGGTCCTTGACGTCGTCTTCCTTGAAACTGACGATCGGATCGGCCTTGGCGGCTTCGCGCTCGACCTTCCGGGTCGCCATCCGGCTGATGCTCAGGATCACGCCGAAGGCGATGCTGATGCAGAGGAAGGCCGAGGTGCCGTAGCTGATCAGCGGAAGCGTCTGTCCCGTCAGCAGGCCCACGTCGCAGTTGACGAGGATGTGCATCATCGCCTGGGCGGAAATCATCACCGAAAGGCCTGCGATGGTGTATTTGGCGAACTTGTCATCGCAGTTGCGCACGATGATCGAGGCCCTGGCGAGCAGGCTGATGTACAGGATGATGACCAGGATGCCGCCGATGAGGCCGTATTCCTCGATGATGAAACTGAAGATGTAGTCCTCGTAGATGACGGGGACCACGTATTTCTGGGCGCTGCCGCCCGGACCCTTGCCGAAGAAACCGCCGCGCTTGATGGCGAGTTTGGCGCCGATGGGCTGGCGTATCTTGTCCAGGGCTTTCTGGTACTCCTGGGTGCCCCGTTGTGACTGGATGAAGATCTCCTCGTTGCCGTTGCCGAAACGCGAGCCGCTGACCATGGTGCCGATACGCTCGAACTTCTGCCCGCCGGAGGCGAAATAGATGCCGATACAGCCGGCAAGGAGCAGGACGCCCAGCGCCCCGATGACCAGGATATCCTTGAAAGGCATTCCAGCCAGCATGATGGTCAGGAACATCAGCGCCGCGATGAAGAGTGCGTTGGAGTTGCCGCCAGGCAGAGAAGCGACGCAGACGATCAGAATGGGGGCGTAGATGTAGATGATCTTTTGGGCCAGGTCGGTGCCCAGGAAATGAAGCCGGTCAATTTCCGAGAGTTTCTCCAGCAATTTGAATTCACCTTTCCGGTATGTCTCGACCGCCCAAGCCAGATACATCACCATCGCCACCTTGATGATCTCGAAGACGTGAATCTGGAATCCGCCTACCTTCAGGATACGGCGCGCGCCGTTGATGGAAGCGGACTCGATCGGACCGATGTGGAGTTTGAGATCCAGGACTAGCAGCATGACCAGCGAGAGCAGGAAGCCCCACTGGGACAGCCACTTGAATACCTTGATGTTGTTGATCTTGTAGAGACAGAAGATCACGGCCAGGCCGCCCAGGATCGTGAAGAACTGGGTGCGGACGATGTCGATGCGGGTGGTGGTCTCCGTCGCGAGCTGGGAAGTGGAAGAGAATATGGCGACCATCGAGATCAGGCAGAGGGAGAGCACGATGATCCAGACCACCTTGTCTCCGGCAAGGCGGTCCATGAAGTTGACACGCTCTTCTACTTTCTTCCAGTCCATCTTACAGGTTCCTTACGGCCTCCTTGAATTTTTCTCCCCGGTCCTCGAAATTCTTGAACAGGTCAAAGCTGGCGCAGCAGGGGCTCAGGAGCACGACGTCGCCCGCCTTGGCGAAACGGCTTGCGGCCTGGACCGCCTCCTCGGCGGAGAGGGCGTCCACCATCTTGTCGGCGCCGACGATCCCTTCGAAGGATGCGTGCAGCTTGCGGTTGTCCACGCCCAGGCACACGATGGCCCTGACCTTGGTCCGGACCAGTTCCTCGAGCACGCTGTAGTCGTTGCCCTTGTCGGTGCCGCCGGCGATCCACACCACCGGCTTGGTCTGGCACTCCAGCGCATACCAGGCGGAATCCACGTTGGTCGCCTTGGAGTCGTTGATGTACAGCACGTCCTTGATGCTCAGGACGGGCTCCAGACGGTGCTCGATGGCCTTGAACGAAGACAGGCTCTCGCGGATGACCTCATCCTCGATATCCACCGCCTTGGCCGCGAGGGCCGCCGCCATCGAATTGTAAATGTTGTGCTTGCCGCCCAGGGCCAGTTCCTTGATGTAGATCTCGCTTTCGCTCTCCTCGTACCGGACGACGATCTTCTCGTCGCGGACGAAGGCACCCTGCTCCACTTCCTTCTTCTGGGTGAAGGGGAGCATCTTGGCCTTGAGGATGATCTTGTCCAGATGGCCGATCGTGATCTCGTCGTCGGAGTCGAAGATGAAGCAATCCTCGGGACGCAGGTTCCGGGTGATGCGGAACTTGGCGTTGATGTAGTTCTCCATCTTGTAGTCGTAGCGGTCCAGGTGGTCGGGCGTGATGTTGGTGATGATGGCGATATCCGGCCGGAAATCATAGACGTTGTCCAGCTGGAAGCTGCTGATTTCCAGGACATAATAATCATGGTTTTCGGTCGCCACCTGGTATGCGTAGCTCTTGCCGATGTTGCCGCCGAGGCCCACGTTGAGGCCCGCCTGCTGCAAGAGGTAATAGATCAGCGAGGTGGTCGTCGTCTTGCCGTTGCTGCCGGTGATGCAGATCTTCTTGGCATTGTCATATCGTCCTGCGAATTCGATCTCGGAAATGATGTGCGTGCCCTGCTCGGTGAGCTTACGCACGATTGGGGCGGTCGAGGGGATGCCGGGACTCTTGACCACTTCGTCGGCATTGAGCACCAGCTCTTCGGTATGGTGCCCCTGCTCGAAGGGGATGTCCCATTTGCGCAGCTGGGCTGCATACTCCTCCTTGATCTGTCCGAAATCGGAAAGAAACACGTCGAATCCCTTCACTTTGGCGAGCACCGCGGCTCCCACGCCGCTTTCCGCTCCGCCCAAAACAACCAATCTTGACATATATATCGTTTATCTTATCTTCAAAATAGCCAGTGTCGCCACCGCCAGGATGAGGCCGATGATCCAGAAGCGCGTGACGATCTTCGCTTCCGGGAGCGCTTTCTCGGGTTTGGTGACCAGCGCCGGGATGCCCTCTTTCTGGTAGTGGTGGTGAAGGGGAGTCATTTTCCAGACCCGCCGGCCCGCACCGTATTTTTTCTTCGTATACTTGAAATAACTCCGCTGGACCAGCACCGAAAGGCTCTCGACGAGGAAGATGCCGCACAGCAGGGGCAGCAGAAGCTCCTTGCGGATCAGGATGGCGCTCACGCCGATGATGCCGCCGATTGTCAGGCTGCCCGTGTCGCCCATGAATACCTGGGCCGGGTAGGAATTGTACCAGAGGAAGCCGATGAGCGCGCCGACGAAGGCGGACATGAAGATCGCGATTTCACCGGTCCCCGGCATGTACATGATGTTGAGGTAGCCGGCGTCGATGACGTTGCCGCCCAGCCAGGCCAGGATACCGATCACGACGCCCACGATGGCAGAGGTGCCGGCCGCCAGTCCGTCCATCCCGTCGGTGAGGTTGGTGCCGTTGGAGCAGGCGGTGATGACAAGTACGATCATCAGCACGTAGATGGCCCATTTGCAGTACCAGCCCCATTTTCCTTTGAAGGGAGAGAGGACCTTGTAATCGAATTCGTGGTCCTTGACGAAGGGGATGGTGGTCTTGGTGCTCTTGACCACGTCCTCCTTGTGCCAGGTCGTCGTGGTGACGAGGCGCTCGGAGTCCACGTTGAGCTCGCTCCGGTCCGCAGTGACGATGTCCTGGGCCTCCTGGATGTTCTCGCGGACGACGATGTTGGGGTTGAAGCAGACCGTCAGGCCGATGGCGAAGCCGAGGGCGATCTGGGCGAGGAGCTTGGCTCGCTCGCTGAGTCCTTCCTTGTTGTGCTTAAAGACCTTGATGTAGTCGTCGGTAAAGCCGATCGCGCCGCACCACAGGGTGGTCAGCAGAAGCAGCAGCACATAGATGTTGGTCAGGTCGCAGACCAGCAGGACTGAGACGACGAGGGCCAGCAGGATGATGACTCCGCCCATCGTCGGCGTTCCCTTTTTCTGCAACTGTCCTTCGAGGCCCAGGTCGCGGATGGTCTCGCCGATCTGCTTGCGCTGCAGCCAGCGGATGATGCGTTTCCCGGCAAAGAAGGCGATCAGCATGCTGAATATGGTGGCGAGCATCGCCCGGAAGGACAGGTAGCCCATCAGGCGCTGTCCGGGAATATCATAATCTTGCAGAAGCTGGAAAAGGTGGTAAAGCATGGTTCGGTTTTAGTTCGTCAGGTCTTTGAATATTTCGTCGACCACCTCGCGCTCGTCGAAGTGGTGGTATTCCTTTCCGATGATCTGGTAGGTCTCGTGTCCCTTGCCCGCCAGCAGGATGGCGGCATTGTCCTGGGAAGTCACGATGGCGGTGCGGATCGCCTCACGCCGGTCGGCGATGAACAGGGCCTTCGCCAGTCCCTTGGGGCTGAAGCCGGCGCGGATGTCCGCAAGGATGTCCTCGGTCTTTTCCGTGCGGGAATTGTCGGAGGTCACGATGATGCGGTCCGCCATCTTCTCCGCGACCGCGGCCATCTCGGGGCGCTTGGTCTTGTCCCGGTCGCCGCCGCAGCCGAAGAGGCAGACGAGCTGCTGCTCGGGCGCGATGTCCCGCAGGGTCTTCAGCACGTTCTCCATCGCGTCGGGCGTATGGGCGTAGTCGATGATGACGGAAATGCCGCGGGGACCGTGGTGGTTCTCCAGGCGGCCGGGAGCGGACTCCAGGGTACTCAGGGCGACCAGCGTCTCCATCCGGTCGGCGCCCAGGGCCAGGGCGGTCGAGTAGATAGCCAGGATGTTGTAGGCGTTGTGCTCGCCGATCAGTTTGGTCCAGGTCTCGGCTCCGTCCAGCTTGAGCAGCATGCCCTCGAAACTCTCTTCCAGGATGCGGCAGGTCCGGTCTGCGATGCGCTTGCAGGAATAGGTGATGAGTTGCGCGGCGCAGTTCTGCACCATGACGGGACCGTTCTTGTCATCTATATTGATAATGGCGTACGCGTCCGCGGGAAGGCTGTCGAAGAACAGTTTCTTGCAGCGGAGGTACTCCGCGAAAGTCTTGTGGTAGTCGAGGTGGTCGTGGGTCAGGTTGGAGAAGATGCCGGCCTTGAACTTCAGGCCCGCGACCCGCTCCTGTTCCATTCCGATCGAACTGACCTCCATGAAGCAGAAGGCGCAGCCCGCGTCCACCATCTCGGCGAGCAGGGAGTTGATCGTGATCGGGTCGGAAGTGGTGTTGGTCGTCTCCATGCGACGGTCGCCCACATAGTTGGCGATGGTGCTGAGCAGGCCGCACTCGTACCCGAGCTTGCGGAAGAGATGATACAGCAGGGTGACGGTCGTCGTCTTGCCGTTGGTGCCGGTGATGCCGACGAGCTCCAGGGAACGGGACGGATGGCCGTAGAAATTGTCGGCGCAGAGCGCGAGACCCAGCCGGGTGGCGGAAACCACGGCCGAGGCACCTTTCTCCAGAGCGGAATCGATGTAGTCGTGTCCGTCGCGGTCCACCCCCTTGACGGCGATGAAAAGCGAACCGGGAGCGGCCTTGCGGGAGTCGCTGGTGATCGCCGTGATCTCGGTTTCGGGCGTGCCGTGCAGGATGACGGCGCCGGTGTCCTGTACTATGTCTCTGAGTATCATTTCCGTTTCTTTTTATCCGTTGTCGCAGTCGTGTCCCGCATCACGGGGATGGTGCCGGTCTTGTGAAGGACCTCACCCCATTCGGGATCCAGCACGTACATTTCATCCACCACGGTCTTGATGGCCAGGGCCGGGATGCCGGCGCCCTGGAAGCTGGTGTGCGTGGGATGGGTGAAGATCATGCACATGATGCTGTATTTCGGGGCTTCCGCGGGGAAGAAGCCGACGAAGGAGGCCTGGTAGACCTGCCTTCCATATTTGTCCTTGTAGGGCGTATCGGTGCCGGGACTCAGGATGCCGAAGGAGGTGCCGGTCTTGCCGGCGATGGTGCATTTTGCATTCTTCAGCTTGCGGGCCGTTCCTTCTTCCGTCACGGCGGCCAGGGCGCGGGTGATCGTGTCGGCCACGGCCTTGGTGCAGATTGAACCATTGAGGATGGACGGTCCCCGTTTCTCTACGACGGTCCCGTATTTCTCGATGCTCTCGACCAGGTAGGGCTTCATCATCTTGCCCTTGTTGGCGATGGCGTTGTAGAAGTTGAGGATGTGGAGCGGGGTCTCCATCGTGGCATAGCCGAATCCCATGTTGCCCAGCACGCTCATCGCCCATCCCGGGCTCTTGGTCGAAGGGATGACCGGCGCGCGCAGGCCGTCGATGTCGAGGTCGAACGCCTCTCCCAGCTTGTAGAGATAGACGTTGTCGATGTAGCGCTGGGGCTTGCGGCCGTAGTAATCGATCGCCAGCTTGGCGAACACGTAGTTGGACGACATCTTGAAACCGTCCAGGATGGAAATCCGGTCGGTGTGGTACCGGCCCTCGTATTCCGGGATATGGTGGTCGGGCTTCAGGCCGGATTTGGGAATGACGCCGTGATTGGTCGGCATCGTTTCGTCCAGGGACTTGACGTGGCCGTCGGAGAGGACGGACAGGAGCGTGACCGTCTTGAAGACGGAACCGGGCTCGTAACGCCGTCCGATGGCGAAATTCTGGATTTCCTCGAGCTGGTTGGTCAGGGAGTCGCGGGTCAGGTTGACCATCGCCTTGATGGCACCGGTCGCGGCTTCCATCAGGATCAGGCAGCCGCCTTCCACGTCGGCCTTGTCGCCCATCTGCTCCCGGAGTGCCTTGTCGGCGATGTCCTGGTAGTCGATGTTGATCGTGGTCCGCACGTCCATGCCGTCCTCGGCGCGCGCATAGCTGCTGTCCGAGTCGTGGACCCGCTCCTTGTTGTCGATCAGGCGCAGGTACTCCACGCCGTCCTTGCCGTGCAGGACATAGTCGAACTTGCCCTCGATGCCGACATGCGTGTTGCCGACGTCGCTCTTGTTGTTGCGCACGAAGCCGATGGTTCGGCGGGCGAGCTTGCCGTAGGGATATTTCCGTATGCTTTCCTCGCTGACGATCAGGCCGCCGTGGAACTGGTCCTCGTTGAAGAGGGGGAGGGTGAGCAACTTGTTGTATTCGCGGCGTTCCACGCCCTGGGCGATCCGGACATACCGGCGGTTCTGCTCGCGTCCCCGCTTGATGAGGTTGTAATACTCGTCGGCGGATTTCTCCTTAAGGATGGCGGCGAGTCCGTCGGCGAGGCCCCGGGCCTTTTTCATCCAGGCGTTCTCGAGGGAATCGCCCTTCGCCTTGTCAGTGGCCCGGACCTTGGCATAGCTGTCCTTCATCACGGAGCAGTCCATGTTGATGTCGTATATGGGCAGCGACATGGCGAGCAGGCGGCCGTCGTCGGAAAGGATGGCGCCTCGGGCGGGAGTGATGGTTTTCTTGACGGAGGTGGGGGTCAGGGCCTGGGTCACTTTCGGATTCGGCTGCCAGAAGAGCTGGATATGGATCAGGCGCCCGACCAGCAGGATGGAGCCGATCAGGAACAGCACGTAGAGCCAGTAGAGGCCGCGTCCGACGGGATCTACCTTCTTCCTGGGTTTGTTTTCACTCTCCTGTGCCATGGTCCGTTTACTCTTGCAGGGTGGCGGCGGGCTTCTGGGGCTCGGTCACCTGGGATCCGTTTTCCTTCAGGAGACGGCCCACCGTGCTCCTGCGGCTGAGGGATATCAGTTCGTATCGTTTCTGCGTATGCAGGATTTCCAGCTCCTGCAGGCGCTGCTTGTTGTTTTCAACCTTCGAGAGCGTGACGTCTACGCCCAGTCCGAAGAGGATGAACATCGCGAAAAGGAAGAAGGTCCACACGACCTGGAGGAAGTATTTGTCCACCTTGAGGCGCAGGATGAACTGTCCCTTCGCGATGGCGACCAGGCTGTTGACGATCGCGCGCCCGATGTCGGACACTCTCCATTTGCGTTCTTTCTCCTGGCCTTTCATACCTTTTCCGCGATTCTGAGCTTGGCGCTCCGGGCCCGGGTGTTGGCCGCGATCTCCTCCTCTTCCGGGAGAATGGGCTTGCGGTTCACCGCCACGAAGGGCGCCAGGTTGTTGCCGTACAGGTCTTTCTCGTTCTCACCGGCCACGTTGCCCGTCTTGATGAAGTTCTTGACCATGCGGTCTTCGAGCGAGTGGTAGGTGATGACGACGAGCCGTCCGCCCTTTTTGAGGCTGGCGGCGGCGCCGTCGAGGAATTTCTCCAGGGAGCGCATCTCGGCGTTGACTTCGATGCGGAGGGCCTGGTAGACCTTCGCGAGGTATTTGTGCTCCGCGAAGGGGGGCAGGGCCGGGGCGAGGGCCGCGTTGAGGGCGGTCGTCGTCTCGATGGCTTCTTTTTCCCGGGCCGCCGCGACGAGGCGGGCGAGCCGGTCGGCTTCAGCGAGTTCGCCGTACAGGGCGAAGATGCGCCGCAGGTCCTCCTGCGGGTATTCGTTGACCACCGAGGCGGCCGTCAGGGGCGATTCCACGTTCATCCGCATGTCGAGCGGCGCGTCGAAGCGGAAGGAGAACCCCCGCTCCGCGGTGTCGAACTGATGGGAGGAAACGCCCAGATCGGCCAGGATGCCGTCCACAGAGTGCCCCCGGAAATCGCGTGTCGCCTGTTGCCAGGCGTCCAGGAGCACATAATTGTGGACGAATCTGAAATTATTGTGAATCAGCGTAAAACGCTTGTCTTCGGGAATGTTGGCGCTGGCGTCCGCGTCACGGTCGAAGGCGAGCAGGCGACCGTCGGGGCCGAGGGACTCCAGGATATGGCGCGAGTGTCCGCCGCCACCGAAGGTAGCGTCGACGTAGACCCCCGAGGGGTCTGTAATCAGTGCGCGAACGCTCTTTTCGAGAAGAACGGGATTGTGGTACTCTGACATCGTATCGCCCTCCTACCTGTTTGCAGGCAGTTTCCCGGCGATAGCTACGAATTCGTCATTGGAGATCTTGGAGGCCTCGTATTGCTCCTTGGCCCACACTTCGATCTTGAATCCGTTGCCGACAAACTCCACTTCCTTTGTCACTCCGATGCCATCGAGCAGTTCTTTCGAGATGGTGATGCGGCCGAATTTGGCGTCGGGTTCGACGATGACGCAGTCACGCATGTAGGCTCTCCAGAACGTCGCGTGCTCCACGTTGAAGAAGTTGAGTCGGGCTCTCACCTCGGCCGCCTGCTTTTCCCACTCTTCGTAGGTATACATCTCGAGGCAGCTGGCGAAAATGTCCTTCCGGACAACGAATCTCATATCACCCCCCTCCGGCAATACACCTTTGAGCGGCGCAGGAAGAACGAGCCTTCCCTTGTCGTCCAATTTGCTGGTGTATTTGCCGTAGAAGGTGACCATACCAAAATGAAACTTAGTGTTACACGCGATTGGTTACAAAGGTAGAAAAAGTTTTCCATTTTCTTCCAATCCTTTCCAAATTTTTCCACAAAGTTTTGAACAACCCTAAAAAGCAGGGTAGCTGTGCAGTCTTGGGAGCAGGAAAGAACCCTTCGGGGAATGCTCTCAAAACTGCACAGCCACCCTGCCTGGGAGGCCGTCAGTTACGTGGTTGTTAATTGATGGTCAGCTGTTTACGGAAAACGGCTCAAGCATCGGTCAGCTTGCAGAGGAGCGTGGCGGAGGTGCAGCCGGTGACTTCGACTTCGACATAGTCGCCGGGCTTCAGCGACGGCAGGCCGGGGAAGACGCACATCTTGTTGTTGGAGGCGCGGCCGCAGAGCTCGTCCGGATTCTTCTTCGACGGGCCTTCCACCAGCACCTTGAAACGCTTGCCGATATCCGCCCGGTAACTCTCCAGGCTCTTGCGGTTCTGGAGCGCAATGATCTCGTTCAGGCGCCGCGTCTTGGTCGCCGGATCCACGTCGTCGGGATACTTGCGGGCCGCGATGGTCCCCGGGCGTTCGGAATACTGGAACATGAACGCCGTGTCGAACCCCACTTTCTCGAATAGGGAAAGGGTCAGCAGGTGGTCTTCCTCCGTTTCCGAACAGAAGCCCGCGATCACGTCGGTCGTCAGCCCGCAGCCGGGCAGGATCTCCCGGATCCGGGCGACCCGCTCCAGATACCATTCGCGGGTATAGCGCCGCCGCATCTTCTCCAGCATGCGGTTGCTGCCGGACTGCACCGGCAGGTGGATGTGCTTGCAGATGTTTTCGTGGCGCGCCATCGTCTCCAGCACGGCGTCGGAGATGTCCTGGGGGTTGGAGGTGGCGAAACGCACGCGCAGCTCCGGGCTGACCTGCGAGACCATCTCCAGCAGGTCGGCGAAACTGACGTCCGGCCGCCCTTCCTCTTTCCAGCAATAGGAATCCACGTTCTGCCCCAGCAGCGTCACTTCCTTGTAGCCTTGGGAAAACACTTCGCAGGCTTCGCGCACGATGGTCCGGGGATCCCGGCTGCGCTCGACGCCCCGGGTGTAGGGCACCACGCAATAGGAGCAGACGTTGTTGCAGCCGCGCATGATGGAGATGAAGGCCGACACGCCGTTGCGGTCGGTCCGGACGGGAGAAATGTCCGCGTACGTCTCGTCCCGGGAAAGGGCGACGTCGATTTGCGGGCTGTCCGGACGTACGGCGGCGAGCATCTCCGGCAGGCGGCGGTAGGCGTCCGGGCCGGCGACGAGATCCACCTTCCGCGTTTCCAACAGTTTGTCCTTCAGGCGCTCCGCCATGCAGCCCAGGATGCCGACGACAACGCCGGGGCGGGCCCTTTTCTGCAGATTGAACACCTCGATCCGGCCCCAGATCCGCTGCTCCGCGTTGTCCCGGACGGAGCAGGTGTTGGCCATGATGACGTCGGCTTCGTCCATCTCTTCCGTGCGGACATAGCCGTGACGGGCCAGGATGGCGAAAACGACCTCGGTGTCATTGACGTTCATCTGGCACCCGTAGGTCTCGATATAGATTTTGCGCGGGTCTGACATGGTATTCTGCGATAGCGTGGGGGCAAAGATAGTTTTTTTCGGCGAATATCCCTATATTTGCACTTATGCAAGCATCCTCAAGAACTTTTCCGATCCGGCTGCTGACCTGCCTGGCGATCCTCGTCCTGGCGGTCGGCTGCGGCAAATTCAAGGAGATCGAGGTGACCTCCTTCCAGGTGGAGTCCTTCTCACCCAACGGCATGCGCGCGGTTGACGCCGTCGCGCTGGTGGGCGTCCATAACCCGACGGTCGGCTTTACGATTTCCGACCTGAAGGGAACGGTCAGGGACGGAGAAAATGAGATCGCGTACCTCGAGGGGGCTCCCGTCACCGTCGAGAAGAAGTCCGACAAGGAATACGTGCTTCCCTGCACCGTCACCCTGAGCGAGAACCTGTCTCTCTTCCAGATCCTGAGCCTGCTGAAGAACATGGATTTCGAGGGCTGCGTGGTGGATCTCTCCGCCCTGGTGACCTTGAATAACGGATTGAAGAAAACACTGGTATACAATGACATTCCGGTCAAGGACCTGATGGAGAAAGGACGCTCCGCCGAGACCTTCAAATTATGATGCGTATGAAGAAACTGACCCTCATCCTGCTGTTGTCCCTCCTCTCCTTCGCCGCCCTGCGCGCCCAGGAGAACAAGGCCCCCGAAGGCATGGTGGCGATCGATTCGATCGTTTACAGGCCCTCTGCCGCTTCCGATGCGGCCCTGGAAGGCAAGTCCATTTTCTCCGTTCTCGCCCGCGACGCCAAGGGTGTTTCCGTCAGCCAGGATCCCGGCATCGTGACGGCGATGAACGCCCATATTTCCTACAACCGCCGCAAGAAGATGAACGGCTATCGCGTGCGCATCTTCTTTGACAACAAGCAGAATTCCCGTGGCGCATCCGAGGCGGCGATGAACCGCTTCCGCGGCGCTTTCCCGGGCTATTCGGCCTATCGCAGTTTCACCAGCCCCCACTTCAAGGTGACGGTCGGAGACTTCCGGACCAAGTCCGAAGCGCTCCGCCTGCTCAACCGGGTGAAGGGTATGTTCCCCAGCGCCTTCATCGTCAAGGAGCAGATCAACTATCCGCCCGCAGACCGCAGCAACGCCTACGTCGCGGATACCGTACAGGTCTATAAGCCTGCGTCCAAGTAACCTGCAGCCATGCTGAAACAGGGACTGGAAATCAAGCAGCAGCAGAAGCTTTCCCCGCTTCAGATCCAGACGATCCGGCTGATCGAAACCCCCATCGTGGAGCTCGCCCAGGCTGTCCGGAACGAACTGGACAACAATCCCGTGCTGGATGATGACCACCCCTCGGACCGCAAGGAAGACGACGACCAGCCGAAAGACGTCTCGATCGACGAGATCAAGGACGACGGCGAGATTCCTACCTACAAATTAAGGGTCAACAACTGGGGCAAGGACGAACGTCCCGAATACAACACCTTCTCCGTCAAGGAGAGTTTCACGCAGAGCCTGACGGACCAACTCGGCTTCCGCCAGCTCACCCCGCACGAATACGAGGTCGGCAAGTTCCTCATCGGCAGCCTGGATGAGGACGGCTATCTGCGCCGCGACTTCGCCTCGCTGGCCGACGACATGGCCTTCCGTTTCAACATTGAGACGGACGAGGTGGAAATCGGAAGGATCCTGCGCATCATCCAGGATTTCGAACCGGTCGGCGTCGGGGCGCGGGACCTGCGCGAGTGCCTCCTGCTCCAGCTGCGCGGCTGCGAGCGTACGGAAGATGTCGTCCACGCGGAGACCATCCTCAGGGACTATTTCCCCGACTTCGCGAGCAAGCATTTCCAGAAGATTATGTCCCGGATGAACATCGATAAGGAGCAGCTCCGGGCGGCGGTCACCCGCATCAGCAAGCTCAATCCGAATCCGGGCGGCCAGGTGGACGATTCCTATTCGGACCAGGCCCAGCAAGTCGTCCCCGATTTCGTGCTGGATCTCGGACCGGACGGCAGCCTGAACCTGTCGATGCCCCGTTTCCCCCTGCCGGAAGTCAAGGTCAAGAAGAAATATTCCGACATCCTGGATGCTGCCAAGACGACCAACGATCCCAAGGTCAAGGAGGCCGCCGTCTTCGTCAAGCAGCGGGTCGATTCGGCTAAGTGGTTTGTGGAGGCGCTCAAGCAGCGCCACAACACCCTCCAGACGACGATGCAGACCATCATCGACTTCCAGCACGACTATTTCATCGATGGCGACGAGTCCAAGCTCAAGCCCATGGTTCTCAAGGACATAGCGGCCCTGACGGGCTTCGATATCTCCACGATTTCGCGCGTCGTAAGCAGCAAATACATCGAGACCCATTTCGGCATCTTCCCTCTCAAGTATTTCTTCTCCGAAGGCCTGGAAAACCAGGATGGCGAGGAGGTCTCGACCCGTGGGCTCAAGCGGGCGTTGCAGGAGCTGGTGGACGGCGAAGACAAGTCCAAGCCCCTGACCGACGATCAGCTCGTGACCGAGATGGAGGCCAAGGGCTTCAAGGTTGCGCGGCGCACCATCGCCAAATACCGAGACCAGCTCGGCATCGCCAAGGCGCGCCTGCGCAAAGAGCTATAGGGCCTGGGCCATCCGGTCGTCTGTAAAGCTGTAATAACAACTGTCACACACGATTACATGGTCGAGGAGCGTCAGGTCCATCGGCCGGGCAGCTTTTTGCAGGGCCTTGGTCTCGGCGATGTCGGCCGAGCCCGGAACCGGGTTGCCCGAAGGGTGGTTGTGGACCAGGATGATGCCCTGCGCGCCCTGGTCGAGGGCGGCTTTGAGGATGTCCTTGATATCGATGGTCGTCGAGGCGCTGCCGCCCCGGGTCATCTGGCGCCTGCCGATGATTTTCTGGGCATTGTTGACCAGGAGGATCCAGCATTCCTCGTGGTCCAGTCCCTTCAGCAGGGGAATCATGGTCCGGTAGACCTGTTCCGGGGTCGTGATGCTTTCCGAGGGCAGCCAGGAGGCTTCGGCGAGGAAACGGCGGCCCAGTTCGAAGGCGGCCAGGAGGGTGGCAGCCTTCTCGTTTTTGATGCCGGAATGCCGGCAGAGCTGGTCCACGGTCGATCCGGAGAGTTTCAGGAGGCTCCCGTCCACGGAGGCGAGGAGTTTCTGGGCCAGGTCGAGGACGCTTTCGCCGGGGGGACCGACGCGGAGGAGGATGGCGAGGAGTTCGGCGTTGCCGAGGGCGGCGGGGCCGCGGGAGAGGAGTTTTTCGCGCGGGCGTTCGCTCGCGCAATAGTCTGAAATTTTCATAGTTTAAGTTGTGTTAAGTGGTTATTGATGAGCCGATTCCAATAGATCGGCGAGTTCGGCGATGTCGCGGATGATGAGGTCCGGGGGATAGAACTCGGGATGGGGGTTGACGGCGGCGTCGGCGGCGACGGCGAGGGCGGTTTCGAGTTTCGTTTCGCCCGAGAGGGTCAGGACGCCGAAAGCGCCGGCGTTGTGGGCCATGGCGGTGTCGGTATAGATGCGGTCACCCACCATGGCGATCTCGTCCGGCTGCAGGCCGTGGCGGTGACAGATGCCGTGGAGCATCGTCGGGTCGGGTTTTCCGAGGACGATGTCGGGCCGGCGACCGGTCGCGTGCTCGATGCATTTCTGCAGGGATCCGCAGTCCACCAGGACGGTGGGCAGGTCGGTCGGGCAGACACGGTCGGGATTGGTCGCGACGTAGGGGATGCCCTGGCTGGCCCACCAGGCGGCCCGGCAGAGCCGGGAATACACCAGCGTGGTATCGAAGGCGACGACCAGCACGTCCGGGACGTCGTCCGGATCGTCGGCGCAGGCTTCGAAGCCGGCTTTCTCGAACTGGGTCACCATGCTCGGGGTACCCAGCATGAAGAGGCGCTTCGCGTGCGGGTGCGTTTCCTTGATATAGTCTATCGCGGCGAGCGAGGTCGTGTACATGTTGTCCTCGGTGGCTTCGATGCCCATGCCGGCCAGTTTCTTCAGATAATCGGCCACCGAACGGGTCGGGTTGTTGGTGAGGAAGGAGTAGCCGATGCCGAGGGCGTCCAGGCGGCGCAGGAAGTCGAGGGTGAATGGGAAGATGTTGCTGCCCAGGTAGATGGTGCCGTCCATGTCGAGGGCGATGTGGCGCAGGCGGCGCAGTCCTTCGGTCTGCGCCGCACTGAGCGTCTGGTTGTAGTTGTTCATTAGAACAGCAGGATAAAGGTCAGGGCGGCGAAGGCGGCGCCGCAGAGGGGGGCAAGGACCGGGATCCAGCTGTAGCCCCAGCCGCTGTCGCGCTTGTCCTTCATGGGCACGAGGGCGTGTACGCAGCGCGGGCCGAAGTCTCGGGCCGGATTGATCGCATATCCCGTCGTGCCGCCCAGCGACATGCCGATGGCCATGATGAGCGCCGTCACGGGGAAGGCGCCGAGGCTGCCCAAGCCGACGGTGGGCGAATTCTCTTTGGTCGCGAACATCAGGATGATGAAGACCAGCAGCCAGGTGCCCAGGAACTCGCAGAAGAAGTTGCGGCAGCGGTTCGGGATGGCCGGCATCGTGCAGAAGGTGCCGAGCTTGGTGTCGGGATCCGGGGTCGCGTCATAATGGTCCTTATAATACAGCCAGACCAGCAGCGCGCCGCAGAAGCCGCCGAGCATCTGGGCCACGACATAGCCGAGGACGTCGCTCCAGGCGAACTTGCCGGCGATCGCGAGTCCCAGGGTCACGGCCGGATTGAGGTGGGCGCCGGAATAGGGACCGGCGATGAAGACGCCGCACATCACGGCGAAGCCCCAGGCCAGCGTGATGACGACCCATCCGCCTCCTTGTCCTTTGGTCTTGTTGAGGGAATTGCCGGCGCAGACGCCGTCACCGAGCAGGACCAGCACCAGCGTGCCGAGCCACTCGAATAGGCATTTCATGAAGAGTGTCATATCTTTATCGGGTTAAGGTTCTTGCAATGGCATCGGCCCAGCCGGCCTTGGCGGTTGCGACGCTTTCCTGGGAGGCGGTGGGTTGGAAGACGCGCTCCGCCTTCCACTGCTGCTTGACTTCGGCTATGCCGTTCCAGAAGCCGACGGCGATGCCGGCTAGGTAGGCTGCACCGAGGGCGGTGGTCTCGGTCACCTGCGGCCGGATCACGTTCGCGCCGATCACGTCTGCCTGGAACTGCATCAGCAGGTTGTCGCGGGAGGCGCCGCCGTCCACTTTCAGTTCTTTCAGCGGGACGCCGGCGTCCTTGCCCATCGCCGCGACTATGTCCATGGTCTGGAAGGCGATGCCCTCCAGCGCCGCACGGGCGATGTGGGCCGCGGTGGTGCCCCGGGTGATGCCGGTGATTGTTCCCTTCGCATACGAGTCCCAGTATGGAGCACCGAGTCCGGTCAGGGCGGGGACGAAATGGACGCCGCCGTTGTCCGGGACCTGGGAGGCCAGGGCTTCCACTTCGGAGGAAGACTTGATGATGCCGAGGCCGTCGCGTAGCCACTGGACCACGCTGCCGGCCACGAAGATGCTGCCCTCGAGGGCGTAATGTACGGTGTCGCCTATCTTCCAGGCGATGGTGGTCAGCAGGTTGTTGCGGCTGGTGATGGGTTCCGTGCCGGTGTTCATCAGCAGGAAGCAGCCCGTGCCGTAGGTGTTCTTGACCGTGCCGGGTTCCGTGCACATCTGGCCGAAGAGCGCGGCCTGCTGGTCGCCCGCCATGCCTGCGACGGGAATTTCGCCGCCCAGGAGGGCCGTGGTGCCGTAGACTTCGCTGGAAGAGCGCACTTCGGGCATCATCGACGCCGGGACGCCCAGCAGGTCCAGGAGTTCGGTGTCCCACTGCAGGGTGTGGATGTTGAACAGCATCGTGCGGGAGGCGTTGGACACGTCCGTGGCGTGCACGCGGCCGCCGGTAAGGTTCCAGACCAGCCAACTGTCGACCGTGCCGAAGCGCAGTTCGCCCCTTTCGGCCCGCTGCCGGGCGCCGGGGACGTTCTCCAGGATCCAGCGGACCTTGGTGCCGCTGAAATAGGCGTCGATCAGCAGACCCGTCTTCTCCCGGATGCGCTCGGTCCAGCCCTGCGCCTTCAGGCTGTCGCAGAATTCGGACGTGCGCCGGTCCTGCCAGACGATGGCGTTGCAGATGGGCTTGCCGGTCTCCGCATCCCAGACGACGGTGGTCTCGCGCTGGTTGGTGATGCCGATGGCCGCGATCTCGTCGGGTTCGGCGCCCAGGGTGGCGACGGCTTCCATCATCACGCCGGATTCGGTGGCCCAGATCTCCATCGGATCGTGCTCCACCCATCCCGGCTGGGGGAAATGCTGCGTGAATTCTTTCTGGCTGACGGACAGGGCGTTGCCTTCGTGATCGAAGACGATGGCGCGGCTGCTGCTGGTGCCCTGGTCGAGGGCGATGACGTATTTTTTCATGTTTATGGCTGGTTATCAGTTTCTAGCTTTCAGCTGGCGGATGATGCGTTTAATCGCCGTTTCTATGCTCTGGTCCGGTTCGATGACGTTGTAGTTGCCCCAGAATTCGGGATCGGCGAAGTCGTTGACACGGTCGGACAGGATCTCGTTGAATTTCACCTTGTCCTGGTTCGCAATCTTGTAGACCTCTACCTTGCGGTCGGTGACGGCCATTTCCGAGACAATCGTATAGTTGTGGGAGAAGAGCGTGCGCTTGCGGCGGGCGTTGAGGACCAGTTCCAGCCGGCTGTAATCGAAGTGCCAGCGGCCGTCCGCCTGCTTGAAATTCATCATGTAGTGAGCTTTCTCGGCGCGGATGCGGAAGTCGGCGGGCTTTTTGATGACGAAGCGGGCGGCGGCCCGTTCTTCCCGGCCGGCGACGTTCATCCAGTACTCCGTCCTGGCGATGGCGTAGGACTCGCTGTCGATATAGACGCGTCCGCTGAAGAGGATAGGTTCCTGGCCGGGCTTCTCCTTGAAGGACAGGATGATGCAATCGCGGCCGTCGATGGCCGCCGACCCTTCGACGGACAGGTCGTAGGACTCCGGAACGAGGTCCAGGGTGCAGCCGATGAAGGGATCCTTCACGATGTCACCGGCCAGGGTGCCGACGATGCCGCCCTGGAAATGGACGAAGAGCGTGTCGGATGCCTGGAAGTTGCGGCTGCCGCGTCCCTTGTAGATGGCTGCCCGGTCCGAGGAAAAACCGCCGTAGGGTGCCTTGTCGACATCCACGATGGCTTCGTTGAGCGCAAGGTATTTGACATTGCCCTTGCGGATCATTTCCCGATAGAAGGTGATGAGGTGCTCGTGCTGCATGGGATAGTTGTCCCGGACCCGCCGATAGGCGGTCTGGAGGAGCACCCAGGGGTCGATGGAACGGATGACGGACGGGTCCAACTGGATGGACATCGGGGTCATGAGGATGGCCAGCGGCTTGTCTGCCGTGCAGCCCTGGAAATCGGCCAGGCCACGCACTGCGTTGACATAGCCGAGGTGGTGAATGGCGACCGTTGCATCGGCCGAGGTCACCGCCGGGATTTTCAGGGAGAAGAATCCGTCGGCATTGGTTACATTGGAAATCGGAGTTCCGGTCAGGCTGACGGAAGCGAAGGCGACCGGCTGGTCGGTCCGGTTGTCGAGCACCTTGCCGTAGACGGTCAGAAAGGCCTCGGGTGACTGACCCAGCGCGGTCCAAGCGGTGGTCAGCAAAAGCAGTAGGAGAAGATGTCGTTTCATACCGGACCCAGGGGTTGGTTCGTTCTCACAAATATACATTTTTTTGTGATTGGTCTTGCAAGCTTGAATTATTTTCGTACCTTTGCAGTCCTACTGAAACGGTGCGATTAGTTCAGTTGGTAGAGCACCAGATTGTGGTTCTGGGTGTCGTGGGTTCGAGCCCCACATCGCACCCCAAGTGGGTCTGAGAGCGATTTTTTGAGTCGCTCTCTTTTTTATTTCCTTGTAAGTGCTTGGTTTCCTTGAAGATAAGGTTTAGCATTCCGTTGAAGGAGTGGGTTCGATAATTTTTTCCGTCGAATAACAGTTTTTCAGGAAATATCGAACCCAAGAGCTTACTTTTAACTTCGCAAGTCGCTGATTGAAAGAACTTTCCAAGGTTCGAGATTAGGTTTAAAGAGTACGTGAGTTTCTCCCTTACCTTTAGGTCAGCACTCATACGCAGGGTGCCGATCTGGTATTTCAACTTATCGATTTGGTCTTGATAACGGGCTATGTTTTTGTCCCTGTCAGCCGTTGAGAGCTTCCCGTCGAAATACAGGTCGTTCACCCGGTTCACCCTCTCCTCCAACGAGACCACGTCTGCCTCCAACTTGTCCGCCTGTGCATGGTTGTTACGTACTCTTTCACCCCGTATGTCCTGAAGGATTTCGTTGTAGAGTTCAAGGACTGCCTTGTTGGGTTTGAGTTTCGATACATACTTGACAAAGCCCTCGTTCACCGCGTCTGCACGTACATTGAAGTGCTTGTGGTCCCGGTTGCAGAAGTAGTAGGCGTATAGACCTCCCCGGCCACGGCTGACTGCGCCCGTGAGAGGTGTTCCGCATACAGGACAGGTCAAATAACGGCGCAGGTACAGAACTGGATTGGCGGTTTTGCCCATTTTGGGTGTCTCCTTCTTCTTCCCATCCAAGACCTCCTGAACTGCGTCGAAGGTACGTTTATCCACCAGCGCCTCATGAATTCCTTTTACATCCTGCTCTGGGTCTCCGTTGTAGGCGTTTACATGAATCAGCCCTACGTAGAAGGGGTTACGAAGCAGGTGAAACAATGAGGTGCTTGCGAGTGTCGGGAATATGCGCCGCCCTATTATAGTCGGCACCTCCAGGCCCTGCGCTACCTCAGAAAACAGGCGTTGTACCAACGGGCCTGTAGCCGGGTCAACCTCTATCCAGCAGTCGTGTTTGGTACGCCTGACGTTGAGGTAGCCAAGGGGCGCACGGTGTGGCCATTTCCCCTTGAGGAGCGTGCCGTGAATCCCGTCCTTGGTGCGTTTTGATATCTTTACGTCCTCGGAGTGCGCCGTGCCGCAGTAAAGGCCGAGGAGGGTTGCCCAGTCGCCGCTGTTAAAGTCAATGGGCGATTCCATCGCATTGATTTCAATGTGAAGTTCATCAATGAGTTTACGCTTATATGCGAAGGCAAACTCGACATTCCGAGAGTATCGGTCCCAGCGGAGAAATAGCACCTTGTCCACATCATGGCGGTGCTTGCGGCAGTAGTCATAGACCTTCTTGAACTCCGGTCGGTTCAGTTCGTGCCCTTTGGCGGAATAGTCCTCACGGTATACATCGACTACATCATCGCCCCGGTTGAGGCAATACGCTCGCAGGAAGCGCTCCTGCATTTCAAGGCTGCAGCCCTCCGACTGCTCATCGGTGCTGACCCTACAATACAGTATCACCTTGCACATACCACTTGGCCCTCCTTCGCCATCTCATCTTCGATTTGGAGTCCGGCGAGGAAGTACAGGTACTCCCTCAACTCCTTCAATACATCATCTGCTAACGTCAATCCGTTCCTTTTTAATACTTCTTTGCATTTCTCTAATGCGAGCATGTTTGTTTTTATCTTCTCCCCCGCAGGGGCCTTATTAGCCCGAAGGCAAACCAAACATACAAATGTTTTTTGATTTCGGTCGGTTTATGGGATGATGGCCTTCAATTTCCGCAGGGTGTTGAGGCTGGTCCCGGTTATGGCCTGCACATTTCGCAAAGAAAGGCCCTTTTTGAGGAGTTTGAGTTCGTTGGGGTAGTCCAGCCTCATCTGCTCGTCAGATTTACGCCAGCCTTCTTTTCTCCCTACCTGGCCGCCAAGGTTGCGGTAGTGGTTGTACCCGCTTTCCATGCGACTACGGATGAGAGAGCGCTCCATGGAGTTAAATTGTGCGAGGATTCCCAGCACCAGCTGCGCAATCGGGTTTGGCGTGCCGTTTGGAAGTAGGGTCTCAAGGCCATTCTGGTGAATATAGACGCTAACCTTCTGGGCGGACAGGGTCTCAATGACGGAAAGGAAGTCCACAGCGCGACGGGAAAGGCGGCTGCACTCGTAGATGAGCACCTTGTCCACGGGGTGTGTCTCCACATAGGAGAGCAGTTCCATCAACGCCTCCCGTTCCTCAACCTTCTTGGCTCCGCTTATCTTCTCGGAGAACTCTCGGACTACCACATAGCCCATCCTGTCGGCGTACTCCCTCAATTCCGCCAGCTGACGGTCGTACTGTTGTCCAGAGGTGCTCACTCGAGCGTAGATGCAGGTGTTGATCGTTTTCATATTTGATAAATTACATTGATATATCGGTTAATTATTTCTCTGGCTAATATACGAAATAGTTAATTGATAAACAAGAGGTCGGATTGATAAGTTGGTAATATATGTGAAAAATTCTTGATACTATCAGTTAATTTTGCGTATATTTGAGCAGATTTGATCGTTTACATTATGGATGCGAGAGATATTCTGGTCGCAAATGTCGACCGCCTATGCCATGAGAAGGGCTGGAAACACTTCCACCTAGCGAGAAAGATGGGAGTCAAGCCGGAGAGCCTGTCTCGTTCCCTCAACGGCCTGCCCCGCATTGACACCATCGAGAAAATAGCAAAGGCCCTCGATGTTTCCATCAAGAGCCTGTTTGAGGACCCTGTCGCCATCGAAGGCTTCGTTTCCGTCCGGGGAAAACTTCACCGTATCAACAGCCGGGCAGAGTTTGAGCGGGTTGTCAAGGAGAGCCGCCCCAAAATGGAAGTCCATTGGACCTCAACGTCAAACGACAGCGATGATGACGGCGGACTGCCGTTCTGATGTTTTTATAACCCCAGCGCTTCCTTTACAGCCTCACCGATACTCTCGCCTCGGAGGCCCTGCTTGAGGATTGTGCCGTCAGGGCCGATGAGGAGGATTTGCGGTATTGACTGTATGCCATACGCCGTTGACGCGCTATTGTCCGTTTCGTTGAAAACGGTATAGTTGATTCCCAGTTTCTTAACCGCCTTGGCTGTTTCTTCCGGCTTGTCGGAGACGGCAACACCGATTACTTCAAGACCTTTGCCTTTATACTTATTGTATGTGCGGATGATGTTCGGAATTTCCTTGCGGCATGGTTCGCACCAGGAGGCCCAGAAGTCAACAAGGACATACTTGCCATGGCTTACGAAATCAGACAGTTTATACTCTTTCCCTTCCCAAGTTCCCTGGAAATCCTTGTATTGTGCCCCCGGAGACATAGCGTCCCGTGCACGCTGGGCAGCCAGCTCCTTGTTGACATTCTTGGATAGGTTCTTGATATACGGGTGATTCCTTACACCGTCGCTCATCGACCCCAGCATACCGGCCCATCGCTCCATACCCAACTGCGAGATAGCCTTGGCAAAACAGGCTGTCGTTGCCACGTCGCCGTGCTTGCTTTGGAAATCTTCAAACAGGGCTTGGACAGCCAGCGGGTCATCGGCGCACAATGCAAGTTTGTCCAATGCAGCATTCACGGCATCGTTTTCCTTGGAACCATAGAAAGAGAGCTTCTCGTCCGTGGAGATATTCCCTGGTTCAATAATCAAATTGCACTCTGAGGAGCCGGTGCCCCCCGGTACCGTAAGATAGAATTTTAATTTCCCGAACACAGGCTCGGCAATCTTTCCGGAATACTGCACAATGCTTTCCGTTACCTCAGCCCGGCCAAGGGTTGCATACTCGCCGTCGGGCAGCATATACTGAACCAGGACGGAGTCAACCGTCGAGCCCTCCTGGTACATGGCAAGCACGGGAGACATGTCACAGGTAAGGGTAAAAGATTTGGATGTACAACCAACCACCAGCAATGCGGCAGTCAAGAGCATCAGGTTCGTTCTCATATAATTCCAGATTTCAGAACTTGGCTACGCGAAAACACTTTCGCTAATATTTCTGCCTATTGCTAGGCACTACAAAGGTAGGATTTCTTTTGGGGATTTTCAAGAGACGCCATCCCTTACAATCTTTTAGGTCAATGTGATACAGTTTTTAGGTAGCGTTGGCCTTGCCGGCAAGATTAGTTGGATACATTTCAAAACTGATACAGGGTCTCCTACTCCACCTCGGGTAACCGGACATATTTCTCACTGAAACTCCTTTTTGAAATCGATAGTTGAGGCTGTTACGGGGCTGAAATTTGCCCGTTTGTCCGGCAACGATTCCACCTCTCAGCCACCCTCCCATCCCCTGTGGCCTCAACGCCGCAACGTAATCCAGAAGAAATCCGGCTCGTAGGCCAAGTTCAGTAGCCATACGGGTCGTTGCGAACATGGCATCATCCTACCAGACCAGCTTTTTCATCGGCTACTACACTTTTCTTTTTTGTCGGGCTTAGCATATTTATCATGTGGAGGCCGGCATGAAGACGCCGGGAAGACAATGACAGAGTACAAACGACAATGGAGGGAACTCTCCGACGAACACAAGGACAAGATTAGCCAAGCCACGGTAGGAAGGCCCAAAAGCGCCGAGCACCGGAAGCATATCAGCCAAGCCATGACGGACTATTGGCAGACGGTTCCGCACAGGCCAGACGCCGAGAGCGGGCATACAACCATGAAAGACCTTATCGGGGCGTGACTTCTCCACTTGTCAAGGGGACGCGGACGTAAAATAATGCAGTCAAAGATGAGGATGAGACGTGATTACATTAGACAAGGTGAAGCTGGTCGCCACTCTCGATTGCTTGGAAGGATTTGACCCTGCTAGGTTCTCCGCTATCAAGGAGGGAGGCAGAACCAAAACAATGAAATTTAAAATGACCGAGCCGTTCTCGCTATCAATAGAAATACACCAAGATGTGAAAGAGCTGGTCGTCGAGTTTACGGGGAAGATACTGGGGAAAGACTACCCTCAACTGATATCAAGGGACACAATCATGATGTGTTTTGAGCGGCTGAACGAACTCGGGGTATGTAAAGTTGATCCAGCTAAGATGATGAGTGCCGAAGTAGTCAAGTGTGACATTACGAAGGATGTTCCCGTCGAGGACATTCCAGCCCTGACCCGATACGTGAAGGGTGCTGTACGGAATTATGAGGCATTCTCGTGTACCAAGTTCCGTAACGGGAACCTCGTGGTTGAAAAGAGCGTGACCACACACAAAAGGAAGAAACGAATAACAATCTACGACAAAGAGCATGAAATGAACTTACAGGGAGAGCGGCCATTCGTGTCTGACAATGGCCTTGAAGGGAAATATGACGGGGTATGCAGGTTCGAGTTGAACCTGACCTCGAAGAAGCAGATTCGGGAAGCGCTTGGCCTGACCGGGAACACACTCGCAGAAGTCCTCCACTCCGAGGGGAACCCTATTCGAGACTTCTTGGGTGACGTGCTCGCCGAAGACCCGTCGGGTAAAACCGTCACAAACTGGAAGACTTTTGAGAAGTACGCAGTATTGGCAGCATGTGACTATGACTTGGCAAAGGTTGAGGCGAAGGTCAGACAGTACAGGAACCCCCGCAGCACAAGTATTCCGAAGATGATGGCGTCGTATAGGGAAATCCTTGCCGGTCTCCCCACCGGCTCCTCAGCATGGTCGAAAGAGAGACTATTGGACGCAGTGAGATGATGAGAGTTGTTTATCTGAGGTCATTAGTCCCGGAGGTTGGATTGCAAGGGTCTGGAATGATACTCCGCAGTTCCCAGAGGCGTTCCAAGTCCTCCAAGAACGAGTTCGAGAAGACATAGTCCGAGCACCCGAAAAGGTCCGCCCCTGCTGGGCGGACTTTTCGTTTGCGATGCGGCGCCCTGCGGGCGCAGTTCAACCATCCCCCTGCACCCCCAGGGGAAGGGATTCCCCCGCACGGCTTTGCCGTCCCCCTTCCGTCGGCGCTTCGCGCCTCCAGTGTTCCCGAATCGAACGATTTCCTGGGTTTCCGTACGCTTCAAAGACAATGGCGTCCCCGGAGCGAACGATTTCCTGGGTTTCCGTACGCTTCAAAAACAATAATGCTTTAGGAGGAACCGTCGTTTTTGTTATTATAGGAATAATCGGTAGATTTGTCTGGATATAATAATTGAAATATGGGAAGAATAACCAAAATCTTTGCGGCCCTGGTCATTTGCCTGGGTTTTGTTGCTTGCAATTGTGGGCAGAAGTGCCGGTCCGGGAAGGACGACAAGTGTTGCCAGGATGCCGAATGTTGTCAGGCCAAGGCGCGTGCCGCCGCTTTCGATGAGATCGTCGCTTCGCGCCGGAGTGTGCGGGGCTATGATGCGTCAAAGACCATTTCGGAGGCTGAGGTGCGCGAGGTGCTGGCCGCTGCGCAGGAGGCTCCGTCCTGGATCAACTATGAGCCGGCGAAGTATTACGTGGCGATGAGCCCCGAAAAGATCGCTGCCGTCAAGGAGGCCCTCGGCCGCAACAAGGACCGTCTGGAAGGCGTTTCCGCATTGATAGTCAGTGCCTTCGAGCAGAGTAAGTCCGGCTTTGTGGATGGCAAAATCGTCGACCCGATCGGAGACCAGTGGGGTGCGCACGACTGCGGCCTCAGCGTGGCCTTCCTCATCCTTAAGGCCCGCTCGATGGGTTTTGACACCCTGATCATGGGCGGCCGCGATGCCGACGCGCTGCGGGCGATCTTCCCCATTCCGGAGAATGAAACCGTGATGGCTGTCATCGCCCTGGGCTATCGGAAGGACGATCCCCAGCGCCCCGAGCGCCGTCCCTTCGACGAAGTCGTCAAATTCTTCTGATCCCGACGCCTTGCGTAGATGAAGCGGAACGGAATCCTCCTCGCGGCGCTCGCTTGTCTGCTGTCGGTCCTATCTCCGGCACAGACGCGCATCCTTCCGACAGCGGCTGCTCCGTCCGGGACCCTTCACGGGCCGGACCGGGGCCGGCTGCTGATCATCGGTGGGGGAGTGGTACCGGATGAGATCTGGGATACGTTCGTCGCGTGCGCCGGGGGCTCCGGTGCACGTATCGTCGTGATTACCAATGCCTCCGGGGGGCCGGGCGACTATCAGGGACCGGCGTTTGCGGAGTTGGGCCGCCGCGTTCCGGACGGGAGCGTGACCTGTCTCCATCTGCTCGATATCGACGAGGCCAATGACCCCTTAAGGATCGCCCCCTTGCTGGAGGCGGATGGCATTTTCTTTACCGGCGGCCGCCAGTGGCGCATCGCGGAAGTCTATCTCAATACCCGCGCCCACGCGGCCATGAACGCCCTGCTCGGGCGGGGCGGCGTGATCGGCGGCACTTCGGCCGGTGCCAGCATCCAGGGCTCGTTCCTCTGGCGGGGCGATACCCGCGGCGCGGAATACACCATCGGCGACCATACCCAGGGTCTGGGCTTCATGAAGTGTACGGCCATCGACCAGCACCTCCTCGCCCGTCACCGGGAATCGGACCTGCTTCCTTTCATCCAGGCTGCACTCGGATACATAGGCATCGGTGTCGATGAATCGACGGCTGCGCTGGTCGAGCGGGATTCCCTGACCGTGTTGGGAGCGTCCTGTGTCGCGGTATATCGGCCGGGGCAGGAGAGTCCGCTCTTTTTGCGGGCAGGGGAAGGTTGCGATCTGGCCGAAGGACATCGGCGCGATTTTGCTGAAGGACATCGACAGCCACAGGATGGGCTGGAAACGTTCCCTTCGACGTCCTTGGAGACATCGGAGGACGCAAATACGGCCGAAAACGTGGCCGTCAATGACCTTGCGAATGCCGTCGTCAATGACCCTAGGCCCATCGACGGCTATCCGGTCGCCAATTTCGCCGTGACGGCGAATGTGTCGGCGGACGGCGATCTCTTCGGCCGGGTGCTGCACAACCGCGGCAAGCTTGGTAAATGGCTGACGGACCTCGGCGGGCAGCGGCTGAAGATCAAGGGTGGAGATACCGGAACAGAGTATCCGCTCAGCAGTTTCGCCCGCCGCGATGTCCGGCGCTCTTTCCCCTTCGTCACCGCCGATTTGTCCGGCCACGAAACCCTCCGCAGCGACATCCATTATGAGGTCTGGGCGCCTCTGGGCATTGATGATCTTGATGTTGCGACCCTGCCTGTCCTGCAGCTGGAACTGACGCTCACCAACCCGTCCGATGCGCCCGATACGCTGGAACTGTGCTGGACACCTGATTCGCTGGCGCCGTCGCCGTCCCATTGGCACGATTGGCATTCGCCCGATATGTTGTCAGGTCCGCGATCTTGTTCCGCTGACCAGGTCACCGTTCCTGCGGGGGGTAGCGTTACGCTCAGATACGCCCTGGCCCTTCACGACGAAAGACAATATGCTGCGCGGCGATTCCAGGATGCGGAAGCCATCCGCAGCTATGTATTTGACCATTGGACCGAACTCAAACAGGCCACCGAGGCCTTCGAGGCACAGATTCCCCGCACGGGCGACCGCGAACTCGACGACTACCTCCGCTGGTACATGGTGCCCGGCGTGGCGCTCACCAAATGCACCGCCAAGGGCCAGGTCGTGACCCTCGGCTACTGCGAACTCAACCAGCGTGACAGTTACTGGGCCTCCTGGATGCATCTTGTAATGATGCCTACGGCGGAGCGGACGATGATCGAGGAAAGTATCGGCGGAATGCGCCCGTCCGGAAAGATTCCGACCTGCATCCTGCCCCGGATCGACCGCAAGGACGACATCGATATCAATGCCTTCTTTCTCCTTCGTATCTATCGTTATGTCAAATACTTCGGTGACCTCGACCTGCTTCGGACGCATTGGGATGCCATCGAAAAGGCGGCAGACTGGCTCCTGAGCCGTGACCTGGAAGGCATCGGACTGCCGATGCAGACTTCGACCTGGGCGGATTGGAAGGACGTCTCGGGTGTCGAGGGGCGCAAGTATTCGCCCTTCGCCTGCCTCGTCTATACCGCCGCGATGCGGCGGATGGCTGAAATGGCCCGGATGCTTCGGGAGAATGCGGATATGCAGCCGAGCAGCGGCGAAGACACTGACTCCGGCACTGTTGCAGCCTATGCGGAAGCCGAAGCCCGCTACTCCGCGGCCGCGGAAAAGGCATATCGGCGCATCAACCTTCCCCGCGAACAGGGTGGCCTGTGGAATGGCAAGTACTATTGCCAGCTCTGGGAAGACGGCCACAGCGACGACCGCCTGCTGCAGGACCAGACCGTCGGCATCCTCTTCGACGTCATTCCCAGGAACCGCGCGCGCAGCATCGTCCGGGCCCTGAACCGCAGCAACCGCACACCCTGGGGCATCGCTGAGACCTGGCCTTATTATGAAAGTGGATTCGGCTATGAACCAGGCACTTACCATAATGGGGGAGTGTGGCCGTGGCTGAGTTTCGTCGATGATTGGGGACGGCTGAAGCTAGGCCGCCGCCGGGAAGCGGTCGAACTCATCAAGACGGTCGCCCGCGCGGACCTGGAGGACTCCGGAGACTGGGCGGCCAACGAGCATCTCAACAGCCGGACCGGCGAGAACTTGGGTTTCCAGCTCCAGGGCTGGAACGCGGGGCTTTTCGGCCTCGTATGGTTCGGACTTCAACATCCTGATTTCCAACCTTGATACTATGAAGAACCGTTTTTTTCTACTCCTGCTCATTCTCGAGTCCATTTCGGCATTGACGGTCCGGGCCCAGACCCAGCCCGTGGATTCCCTTGTCATTCACGAAAGCGAACGTTTTCGCGCCCGGCAGCTGATCGTCCCCGGCACGATTCTGGGGATCGGTGCTTTCGGGGCCTACAGTCCCTGGTATATGGAGAAGGTCAACATCCCCGTCCGAGATTACGCTCAGGAGCTCAGCGGGGGACAGCGGCTTCGTTTCGACGACTACATCCAATACATTCCCTCCGCCTCATTCCTGGGTCTGGGATTCGTCCTGCCCTCCGAGCATGATTTCATCGAAAGGGTCTGTGTCACGGCGACTTCCTATGCTGCGATGGGGATACTGGTCAATACTGCCAAGTACACGATCCGGGAGCCGCGTCCGGACAGGCCCGAGGCCCGTAATGCTTTCCCCTCCGGGCATACCGCCACGGCTTTTATGGGCGCTGAACTGGTGCGAAGGGAATACGGCGGCTGGTGGGGCGCCGGCGCTTATGCCGTCGCGACGACCACGGCCCTGATGCGGATTTATAATAATCGTCATTGGACCAGCGATGTGCTAGGCGGCGCGGCCATCGGCATCCTCAGCGCTGACATCGGCTTCTGGTTGCTGCCCCTCGAGCGTAAATTGTTCCGGCTCGACGGCTCCCGGCGGGGTGGTCCTGGCCGCGGTGCCGGCTCCGGGAAGGCCCTCGCCGTCCTCCCGACCCCTTACGGCATCTCGGTTGCCTGTGTTTTTTGACCCGACACAGGCGGCTTTTTCGACCAAAATAGCTATTTTTGCACGCTAAACTTCCATTCAAATGAAAATCAGACATTTATTGATGACGGTCCTCTCGCTGGGCATCCTGTGCACCGGCTGCGTCGACCCCGATTTCAACTTGGGAGACATCAAGGTCTCCAGCGTGGCCTTCCAGAACCTCGAAGTCCCCATCGGCAATTTCGAAGAGATCAAGCTCAGCACGATCCTGAATGCCCCGGGAGCCTCCATGCTCCCGCTGGTGCCTGGTACCTACGCCTTGTCCGGCAGTGCGGAGATCACCGGCATCAACTTTCAGTTCGACGAGCAGGTTTATTTCAAGGAGGCCGAGCTGCATACGGTCGTCATCAACACCATTCCGCTGGACATGAGCTTCAGCGTGACGGCCCTGAACGCCGACGGACAGCCCTGCACCGACGTGACCGTAAGCGTCACGGCGGACAAGACTCCGTTCATCTCGTCCGGTCTTCCTTCGAAGCCCTCCGAGAACCCGCTGGTCATTTCCTTTAAATGCCAGGACCGCTATATGACGCTCGAATCGCTTCGGCTGCAGTTCACCGGACGTACGGGCGCCGGTTATGAGGACCATGCCCCCGAGGGGGACCAGGGCCTCACGCTGACCAAGGTCGTGCTGAAGATGCCGGAAGGCCTGTATCTGAATCTTTAACGGGAGCACGCCATGAGAAAATATACGCTCCTGATCGCGGCCCTTTTCCTGGCCGCCCTGTCCGCTCCGGCGCAGAATGCGTTCCGCGGCGCCTATTTCATGGACACCTACCTCTATGGGCATACGATGAACCCGGCCCTCACGGCCAACCGCGGCTATGCCTCGCTAGCCTTGGGTCACATCGACTTGCAAACCCAGTCCAATATGGGTGTCAGCACTTTCCTGTATCCCACTGGGAGCGGGTCTGTGAATTCCTTCCTGAGCGAGAGCGTCTCCGCCGAGCAGTTCCTCGGCAAGCTCCGGAAGAACAATATCGAAAACGCCAACGTCCAGCTGGATGTGCTGAACTTCGGTTTCTGGACCAAGAAGGACCAGTTCCACTCGTTCAGCCTGTCGGCGCACGTCATCGAGAATGCCAGCGTCCCTTACGATCTGTTCCGTTTCCTCAAGACCGGAAGCTCTGACGGCAACGAGTATTCCCTCGCCGGATTCGGAGAACGGGCACGCGCTTACGCACAAATGGCGTACGGCATTTCATTCCCCGTGACGGATCAACTTCGCATCGGCGGCAAGGTCAAGGCGCTGGTGGGACTGGCCTACGAGGACGTGCGCTTCGACCGCATCGACGTGACCCTGAGCGGGGAACGCTGGGCCGTCCAGACCGATGGCCGCATGATGGCCAGCAACCTCCCTGTCACGAAGTCATCCGGATCCGTCGGCGTCCGCGACCTTCTGGACGTCGAGCAGCTTGAAGACATCGATTGGAGTCAGTTCCGCCCGAGCGGATTCGGCGCGGCGATTGACCTGGGCACGACCTGGGACGTGCTGCCCTGGCTGCAGCTTTCCGCCTCCATCACCGGCCTGGGCTTCATCCACTGGAAGATGGATGCGAACCGGACGACGCAGGGCTCCTGGACCTACACGGGCTTCGACAATATCTCCTTTGAGGGGAATGACAACCTCCAGGCGCAGCTGGACGCCAAGTTCGAGGAACTCAACGAGTTGCTGCGCTTCTCCCCGTCCTCCGGCGGGAAGGCCCCGGCCGATTTCCTGCCCGCGACCTTCTACCTGGGCGCCAAGGCCAAGCCCTGCGACTGGTTCTCCGCCGGTCTCCTGGGCACGGCTCGCCGCGAAGGGCAATACTCCTGGGCGGAAGTGCGCGGTGCCCTGAATGTCGAGCCTACGCACTGGTTCGGCATTTCCGGGAGCGCCGCCTACGGCACCTTCGGCCCGAAATTCAGCAGTTTGATGAACCTGCGTCTCGGTCCCTTCGCGCTCTTCCTCGCTGGGGAACTTTCCTCGCCCTATTTCGTGAGCACTGAGCCCCGCGCGCAGCACAAGCTCAAGGATTATTTCCTGGGTGACGTCACCGCCCTGCCGCGCGACAACCTCAACGTCAACCTGATGATCGGCCTGAATCTCGTCTTCGGCCGCAAGGTCGGCGTGCGGGTGCCGGTTGTTGAGGTGGAGCCGCTGGAGTAGGGGATAGCTGAGGGGCCGCTGAAGCAAGGGGGCCGCTGAGCCGCCTGCACAGGCTTTTAAGCGCCGCCTAAGCATGGATTTGCGTTTTTCATGCTCGGGCGGCCCTTTTTCCCGGTCGCCGCGCATGATCTGGGCGATTTTATGCTTTCGAGGCCCGTTTCGGGAGTTTTCGCGCACGAATTTGGGGGATTTGTGCTTCCAAGGCCCGATTTGGGGGCTTTTGCGCATGAAATGGGCGGATTCATGCGTGAGAGGCAGTTAGTTGGCGATGGGGGTCTGCGCTTAGCGGGCGAGGGGAGGGAAACGCGAATCGACTATGTCGCCAGCTAGCGAGTGAGGGGTGGAAAGAGCGAATCGATTGTGCCGGCATCCAGTCGGAGCATCCGCTGGATCTGCTTGTTCCCGGCGTTGTACTCGTAATGCATCAGCTTTGCGACTTCGATTTTAGCCTGGGCAGGGAGTAATGTCAGTGCCCCCGTTTCGTACCGTGCCTTGGAAATCGCAGAGACGGCCGCGAACAATTCATCGTCCGTATAGAAGATGCGCTCCCCGATTTCTGCTGCGATCTTCTTTTGAGACTCGACATTTCGGGAAATCGCAAAGAAGTAATGACGCGCGTCTCTGAATAGGTTTTGGCCAGCGTCGATGTAGCAGAAATCCATGGGACAGGCATAGCCGTCCAGGGAGTACAATGGCTCGATCTTGTCGGCGAATCGACCTCTGATACTGTCGCGTATCTCATTGACAGTCATTTTCTTCCGGCATTGTTTGTATCGTTCTTGGGCGTCCGAGTTGAAATAATATCGGTTGGCTCCCCAGGGGTAAGTGAAGGGAGAAGTTGAAGGGGTAACGAGAAATCCATTGCGATTGTCATAGACAATGACGTTGCGCGCATCCTCAAGAGAATTGATCTCCCTTAATTTACACTCGAAGGTTAGCAGATTGCTCGGTCGCCCCCAAGATTTCAACTGCCGTTTGAGGCACTCTTTGATGATGTCGAAGAGGGCATGGATGTCCGGCTCGGCCCCGGAAAGCATCACATGCAGATGATTGCTCATCCATTCGAAGGTGTAGATGCGGACCTGCGGGAAGAGGCGGGCGCACACGCCGACGATATTCATGGCCGCTTTGAATTCCGCCTCGCTCGTGAAGAGGATTGTGTGGTCCTCGGGCGTCCAAAGATGCCAGAAAGGACCGGCGCTCTCAAAAGTGATGGAGCAGCGAAATTCCTGATTCCTGAAGTTGTTCATAGTCGTCGCAAACTTACGGGGAATCCTTTGGCCAGACAAGGGTGGGCGAATAGATTTTTACGTTTTTTATGAAGTTTGGCGGTTTTTTATGGGGGCGGTGCCCGTTTCGGGGGCTTCAGCGCATGAAATGGGCGATTTTATGCTTCGGGGGCCTTGTTTTACGGTCGCCGCGCATGATTTGAGTGAATATGTGCGCGAGAGGCAGTAACCGGCGAAGGGAGATTGCGCTTAGCGGGTGAGGGCCGGGAACAACTCTTCGTCCACACCTTTCTTCGGATGCTTACTGTTCATTTTTCGTTTTATAATATAATATCGGGAGACCCAGATGGATCTCCCGATATTATTATAAAGAGTTTGACTATACAAGCTAATCAATCATGTATGTTACGGCAACGGAACTAATACGATAGTTAGTATTAAAACTGTTATTACCTGTAAAACTCAAACTGACCTCGTTTGACCCAGCAGTATTCGTCCAGGTAGTGGTTGTGCCGCTCGTTGACACATTGCCACCGCCATTCGTTACAGAAACACTGTTCGGCGTATAGTAATTACTAATAATGTTTCCGCTGGACCACGTGATCACGATCCTGGTAATTGTGTCGGTGGTAATTGTCATCGAACTATTATTTCGATTTAGTGTTAGATAGTTACCATTTCTGCCACTGCCACCAGAGAACGTAATACCTAATTCAGAAGCATATTGACCAGTATACACATACTGAGTATTGAAAGTGCCATTCGTGGTATTGATAGTCCTAGTAGCCTGTCTAGGAGCTCTCTTCTGTATAACCTCAGCGGTCGCCGTGATCGTCTCACCTCCGTCAGTAGTAGCGGTGAAAGTCGCCGTACGGGTGATCGGCGCGTCGGTGTCGTTCTGGACAAAGGTGAACGTGAGATCCTGCGTCCCGGCATTGCCGGAGGTC
>JAFPVJ010000004.1 GCA_017400135.1 Bacteroidales bacterium | reverse complement strand
CACCACTCCTCTCTCCATCCTGGCTTTGCGACTGCTCTGCTAGAAGTTGAAGTAGTTCTTGGCGTTGTTGTAGGAGATGTCCTTCACCATCTGGTGGATGAACGGGAGTTCGCTGGCGGGCAGCTTGCCGTCTTCCACATCCTTGCCCAGTACGTCGCACAGAATGCGACGGAAATACTCGTGGCGCGGATAGGAGATGAAGCTGCGGGAGTCGGTCAGCATGCCGACGAAACGGCTCAGCAGGCCCAGGACGCTTAGGGCGTTGATCTGCTTGCGCATGCCGTCCTCCTGATCCAGGAACCACCAGCCGGAACCGAACTGCATCTTGCCCGGATAGGAACCGTCGTTGAAGGTATATGCCATCACGGTCAGGAGCTCGTTATCCTTGGGATTCAAGCAGTAGAGGATGGTCTTCGGCAGCTTGCCTTCGAGGGCGAGACGGTCGAGGAAACGGTGTCCGGCCTCGGCGCAAGGCAGGTCGTGGATGGCGTCGTAACCGGTGTCGGGGCCGAGGATGTTGAACATCCGGGTGTTGTTGTTGCGGATGGCGCCGATGTGGAACTGCTGCGCCCAGCCGCTCTCCGCGTCCATCACGGCGAAATCGTGCAGGGTCGCGCTGCGGAACTTCAGGAGTTCCTCGGCGGTCGGAGTCTTGCCCTTCATCACCTTCTTGAAGATCTTCTCGATCTCGTCGTCGGTGTAGTCGGCAGCATAGAAGGTCTCCAGGCCGTGGTCGGAAAGCTTGCAGCCCATGGACTCGAAGAAGAGATGGCGACGGCGCAGGGCTTCCAGCAGGTCGGCGTAGGTCCTGATCTCCATTTCGGCGGCCTTGCTGAGGCGCTCGATATAGGAAATATACACTTCGGGAGCCTCGATCGCCATCGCCTTGTCGGGACGCCAGGCGGGAATCACCTTGACACCGAACGGCATGTCCAGGATCTGCTTGTGATAGCGCAGGTCGTCGGCCGGGTCGTCCGTCGTGCAGACGGTCTCGACATTGAACTTCTTGATCAGTTCCTGACCGCGGAATTCGGGCGTCTGGAGCTTCGCCGTGCATTCGTCATAGATCTCCCGGGCCGTCTCGGGCTTGAGAATCTTGTCCACCCCGAAGACGCGGGCGAGTTCGAGATGCGTCCAGTGGTACAGCGGGTTACGCATCGCGTACGGCATCGTCTCCGCCCATTTCTCGAACTTCTCGTAGGAACTGCGGTTGCCCGTGATGTATTCCTCCGGCACGCCGTTGCCGCGCATCGCGCGCCATTTGTAATGGTCACCGCCCAGCCACACCTCGGTCAAATCTTTGAACTGGTAGTTCTCCGCAATCATCTGCGGCACCAGGTGGCAGTGGTAGTCGATGATGGGCATCTTCTCGGCGCTCTCGTGGTACAGCTCGCGAGCCGTCTTGGTGGAGAGCATGAAATCGTCGTTGATGAAACTCATTGGGTATCTGTTTTAGTAATTGAATACGTAATCATAGTCCGCGCCGCCCGCGCCGATGCGGAAAGTATGGACTTCGTTCGTGGCGGGCTTGATCGCCACCACGTCAATGCAGAGGGTTTCTGTGTAATCGAAGAAAGCGTGACGCGTGCCCTCCAGCATCAGGTCGGGAACTACCCAGCCGTAGCCTTGGGAAATGAAATAGTTGACACCGTCCTGCTCAGCGTGCATGTTGACGTGGGCGTCGCCGGTCACGAGGCCGACCAGCTGTCCACCCTTGGCGACATAGTCCGCGAGAACACCCATGACGCGCGCATTGCCTTCATTGGTATAATCCGGAGGATTGGAAGTCGTCCAGCGACCCAGCGGGTGGGGCATATAGTGGCACATCACGAGGACGTCCAGATCGGAAGGCGTCTCGGAGAGCAGAGCCTCCAGCCATTGCATCTGGGGCTCGTCGAAGACATAGTACTGCCCGCCCTGCGTACCGGTGCCGGTGCTGTTGAGCAGGATCACGCGCAGGCCCTTTTCCGGAATGTCATAATAGCAATAGACCTTGCCGGGCGTGAGATGCAGGTTCTCGCCCGCCTTCTCCTGCCAGGGTTTCTGGAAGGTGTCGGATAGGAACTGCTCGCTGTGGAAATTGCCCTCGCCGGCATCCCAGTCGTGATTGCCGACCGCATAGAGCCAGATGCCGTCGTATTTCTTCATCTCGGCGACGGTATTGTCCACGACCGTCTTGGCATAGGCCGCGTCCACGTTGGCCGGAAAGGCGTTCAGGCCGATGTCGCCCAGGTTGATCATGAAGTCTGCGCCGAAGGCATCCGCCGCCTGTGCGGCATAGCCGATGTGCTTGTAGGAATAGCGGCCGGCGGTATGGACGTCGGTCAGGATGACGTAACAGACCGTCTCTTCCTCCCCTTTCCAAGCTTTGTAACGGGCCAGGGCCTCCTTTACCTGAGGCTTGACATACTTGTCGTTGCAGGCTTTCTTATAGGCCCTCACGTCCCGGAGGGGGTTGAGCTGCTGCCAGGGGATGGTGGGCGTCGAGTAGGTAAAATCGATCGACTGTCCCTTGTCATAGTCGAAGAATTCCAGACGCAGGTCGTGTTTGCCCTTCGACAAGGTCTTGGCGGCCGTCTTGAGGATGGGGCCGTGCTTGCCGTCGTTGTCGATCAGGAGTTCACCGTCGACATAGAATTTGGAACCGTCGTCGGTCGAGATCTTGAAGGTATACTCCTCTTCCGTCTTGACGGGAAGGGTGGTCTCGAAAAGCACGGCGAAATGGTTGACCGTATCAGGGAGGCCTTCGAGGTCAAGATTGGTCTTCACGCCCTGCAGATCAGGCTCGCCCAGCTGGGAAAAATCCGGGAGATGATCCTCCGTCCAGTCATAAAACAATTGATACTTGACGACCGGCTCTTTCGGGCCGCAGGAAGCCGCCAGCAGGCAAGCCGCAGCGGCGCATACGCAAAAAGATCTGAAATTCATATCGAAATACAAACGTTTTGACTACAATCAACAAATATAATCATTCGGCATCTTTTTTCCAATCCCAGGTGCCGACGGGATAGGGCTTGCCGTATGCGGCGTAACGACGCCGTTCGCGGGCGAGCCGGCGGCGGGCGACGGCGAGTTTCCGCCACAGACTGAGTGTCCGGTATTCCGGTCCCCGGGCCTCGATCCGGCCACCCCAGTAACACACGGCGGCCGCGGAACGCAGGCGCAGGCACATCAGCGAACGCTCATACAGGTCGTACAGTTCCCCATAATCCCGCGGCGTCAGGAAGCGACGCGCCTTCCGAAGGTGCCGGAATCCCTGCTGTGCCTCCCGCAGGCAATCCCGCTCCCAGGCGATGATGCAGTCCAGGTATTCCTCCGTCATCCGCTCCCCCGGCAGGATCCAGCCCTTCTCCAGCACCCCGGCAATGTCCGACGCGCGCGCCGGATCCAGGGCCTTGCAGCTTTCCGGCGCCAGCGTGCTGACCAGTTCCGTCCACCAGTGGAACGAGCGGTTCACCCCATGCGCCAAGTACACGCTGTCGGAATCCGTCCAGCGCCCGGCGACGTGCCGGGAATAGGTCGAAGGATCGTCCAGGCGGAAGTCGGAATGGTGCGTGGTATTGAGGCCCAGGATATAGCAGGTGCCGTCCAGGATGGCGCGGGAGGGCTGCAAGGCGGGTTTCAGGTGCCGGACCGCCGGGGTGCCGTAGCGGGCGGTCAGAAAGTCGTCCCAAATCGCATCCACCGATACGGAAGGTTCCTCACTGACCCGCCACAGGGCATACAAGTTGATGTGTGCGGGCGTGCCGGAAACCGTATTGTTCCCACAGCGGTCCGTGCGGGCGACGTATCCCACCACATCCGGACGCGCAGAGAGAGAGCGCCACCGCTCTGCAAAGTACTCCGGGATCGTATTAAGGATCACGGACTGCCCGTGGTATTCACCGCAGGCGTCAAACTCCACCAGGGTCGGATGCCCCAGGGTGCCGATGAGCGGATTGTCCGGATGCGTCAGGAAAAAGTCGTGCGGCGTATCCTTGACCATCACGCCCATCCCGGGGCGCCAGTCGACCAGGTCAAGGCAGGCGCGAAGGTTGGCGTATTCCTCTTCATTGTAGGCGAAAGTCCTGAGCCAGAGCGTTTTGCCACATTCGCCGCAGACCACGGTGGAAACGGTGTTGACCACTTTTGCCAGGCGCTCGGGCACGCTCATCTTCGAGAACTGGTTCTCCACCCGCGCTCCGGACTCGATAAAAGTCAGCACTAGCCCGTCCACCTCCGGACAGAGCGAGAGCATCTGCCGGTAGTCGTCGGCAATCCAGTCCCAGAGTCCCGGCTTGTCCAGATCCAGCAGCCCCGTCCCGGGCTCATAAAACTCGGAAGGATAATAGTCCGTATCGTACAGCGCATGGTCCCATACACAGACTTCGGCAATCCCTAATCCGTGGGCGTCAGGCAAATCATGAGCCTGGGCGGCCAAGTCCCGTACCAACGCCCGTTTGGAAGAATCCCGCAACTCGCAGAGATTCATCACGATCCGGTGAGACAGCTGCAAATGATTATACCCGCTCGCAGCCGCCAGCAGGATCGTCTGCTCCGCCTGCTCCCGGTCTGCGGACAGGATATTGACTCCCTTCACGGACGGTCCCGCCGCCGCGGTCCAGCAAGAGAGCAGCAGGAGGAGAAAACTAAAGCTTGACCTTGACATATTTGATGCGGTAGCGGCGCCAGGTATAGGCGATGTGGAGACACCCTTCGGCGTCGCAGATGACGGCGGGGTAGGAGTATTCCTTGATGGCGTCGTCTTCGAGGGTGACGACGTCCATCCAGTGCAATCCGTCCTCGGAGACGGCGACTTTCAGCGGGGAGCGGGGACCGCCGGAGCGGCCGGGCAGGGTTTCGAAATCATTGTAAACCAGCGCGAAACGGCCGTCCGGGAGGGTGACGGCGTCGATGCCCGAGCCGTTCTGGGGGATGTCGGTCAGCGTTTCGGGGCCCCAGCTCGCGCCGTTGTCGCGGCTCCAGGTCACGGACATCTTGCCGTTCCCGGTACGGCTCAAAGCCTGCAGCGATCCGTCCTGGTGGATCAGAATCGTGGGTTGGATCGAAGAGATTGGCAGCCAGTTGCCGTAATAGCGGTCGGGATCGGCCGGGACGTCGACGTTCTCCCCTACCCGCCCGAGCTTGCGCAGCTTGCAGGGGATGCTCAACTGCACGCTGTCAGGCTCCGCCCAATGCCAGGTCGCGCCGCGGTCGTCGCTCCATTCGAAGTGGATGCGGTGCGGAATGTGGGCGTATTTGGACTGCACGCTGCTGCCGCAGATCAGGCGCCCGTCGTGCCAGACCGGCTTGTCCTTGATCGGGCCCAGGAAACCTTCGGGAAGGGTTTCGAAGTCACTCCAGGTCTGGCCGTTGTCGTAGGATTTCTTGAGCCGGGCCTCCCAGAAAGCGATGGTCGAAAGGTCAATTTCGCCTTCCTTCATATTGTACCCCGGGCGGATCTTGTACCAGAGCAGCAGGGGCTCTCCCGGCTCCGGGATGCGGAACAGCACGGGGTTGTCCAGGCAATACCGATCCTTGTCCGGCACGGCAACGGCTTCCGGGGCGGTCCAGGTATCCGAGCCGGCCGGCTTGCGGCACAGGCGCACTTTGGTGTCCGGTTCGTGCTCGGCCGTCCCTCCGTTGAAGGCGCAGAGCAAGTCACCATTCTCCGCGAAACAGAGCGTCGCGGAATGGCACTGCGGGAAATCGGCGTTTTCATAGACGAATTGTGCCTCCAGCACGTGATCGGGCAGGTCGAAATCGACGGAGAAATGATGGCGGCCGCCACGCACGCGCCAAACCGAGAAACCGTCCTCAACCCTCAGCCTGCGCGCCAGGCAGCGGCGCTTCACTTTCGAACGGGCGACGGTCGGCGTCCATACCTCCGCCCGCACGCCCTGAGGGAGTTCAAAGTACCATTCGGCATGCATCAGATCCTTCGTGAAACGGCTCCGGACGGGCCCCAAGGGCGTCTGCACGGTGCAGTCCAGCGAATCCAGTTCCTGAATCCGGAAGTCCGGCCGCAGCCGGATTTGCGTACGTCCGCCCTCAGGAAGGGCCTCTATCCCGGCGACATAACGCTCCCGCCATGCCTTGACGTACTCCGGCGCAATGCAGGTGTCCGTCACCATCTCGGGATGCTTGTCGCAGATGAAATAGGCCCAGCTGTTCCAGCCGTTCTCCGCCAGGACCGGCAAAAGCCAGGGTTCGGCCTCCGGCCCCACCTGCGGGCGGAAATGCTGCCGGCGGATCGTCGCAATCACATTGGACACCACGGCGCCGCGCACCGAATCGGGCACCAGCCCGAAGGCCAGGGGCAAGATATTGTCGTCCAGCGTGTTGGCCCCGTAGAAAGTACTGTCCGGGAAGAGGATATGGGGCTTGTCCACCAGCGAGGTCCCGGGGCGCACCGTCAGGTATTTGGCGTTGAAGCTGTTCCGCAGACTGTCCGAAGCGGTCTCCCGGTAGACCAGGATGTCCCGGACCATCGGTACGGAACAGGCGGACAGGCAAAAGACAAGGTACAGGACGGATGGCAGGAGAAAAGAAATCCTCTTCATACGGGATGATTTGTACAAATATACCGATTCTCGGCAAAAAATGCTATATTAGCACGTTCAAGCACATACGCAAATCCATCGAAAATGGCAAAATACAGCAAATTGGAAACCCTCCGGACGATGCAGGAAACCGGCATCGTGCCGGTCTTTTACCACGGCGACCTCACCGTCGCCAAAAACGTCCTCAAAGCCTGCTATGACGGCGGCATCCGCGCCTTCGAGTTCGCCAACCGCGGCGACTTCGCACAGGAGGTATTCGGCGAACTGGTCAAATATGCCAACGCCGAACTTCCGGGCATGATCCTGGGTATCGGCAGCGTCGTCGATCCGGGTACCGCCTCGATGTACATCCAGCTTGGCGCCAACTTCGTCGTGGGTCCCCTTTTCAACCCCGCCATCGCCCCGGTCTGCAACCGGCGCCTCATCCCCTACTGCCCTGGCTGCGGCAGCGTGACCGAGGTCGGCATGGCCCAGGAAGCGGGCTGCGACGTGTGCAAGGTCTTCCCCGGCGACGTGCTGGGGCCCAAGTTCATCAAGGGCCTGAAAGCCCCGATGCCCTGGAGCCAGCTGATGGTGACGGGCGGCGTGAAGCCCGAGCGCGAGAACCTCGAGGCCTGGTTCAAGGCCGGCGTCACCTGCGTCGGCATGGGTAGCAACCTTTTCCCGAAGGATGCCATCGCCGCCGGCGACTGGGCCCGCATCGAAGGTCTGTGCCGCGACGCCCTCGCCATTGTCAAAGAAGTCAGATAATCAATAACCTGCAATAATGAGTACCACCCAGAAAAAACTGATGACCAACTGGCGCTGGTGGCTGTGCTCGCTGCTTTTCGTGGCGACGACCGTCAACTACCTCGACCGCCAGGTCCTCTCCCTGACCTACAAGGAGTTCATCGCTCCCGAATTCCACTGGACGGATGCCAACTACGGCACCATCACTTCCTTCTTCTCCATCTTCTACGCCCTCGCCTGCCTGTTCGCGGGCAAGTTCGTGGACTGGATGGGCACCAAGAAGGGCTACCTGATCGCCATCGGTGTCTGGTCGGCCGGCGCGTGCCTGCACGCCGCCTGCGGCTGGGCCACGGCGGGTCTGGTGGACGGCGTCTCCAACGCGGCCGCCCTGAAGGCAGTCGAAGCGGGCAGCAACGTCGCCCTGGCGATCTCGACGACTTCCGTCTATCTCTTCCTGCTGTGCCGGGGCATCCTGGCCCTCGGTGAAGCAGGCAACTTCCCGGCCGCGGTCAAGGTCACGGCCGAATACTTCCCGAAGAAGGACCGCGCTTTCGCGACCTCCATCTTCAACGCCGGCGCCTCCGTGGGCGCCCTGGCCGCGCCGCTCTGCATCCCGCCGCTCGCCAAGCACTTCGGCTGGGAGATGGCCTTCATCATCATCGGTGCCCTGGGCTTCATCTGGATGTTCTTCTGGGCCTTCATGTATGACAAGCCGGAAAAGAGCAAGCACGTCAACGAAGCCGAGCTGACCTACATCCACCAGGATGACGAGGCGGAAGCAGCCGAAAAGGCCGCCGCCAAGGAAGAGAAGTCCATTCCTTTCCTCAAGTGCTTCGGATACAAGCAGACCTGGCAGTTCATCATCGGCAAGTTCCTCACCGACGGCGTGTGGTGGTTCTTCCTCTTCTGGGCGCCGGCCTACTTCCACGACCAGTTCCACGCACCGGCCTCTTCGCCGCGCGGACAGGCGCTCATCTTCACGCTCTACGCCATCGTGACGGTGGTTTCCATCTTCGGCGGCTACCTGCCCAAGATCTTCGTGGAGAACAAGGGCATGCACCCTTACACCGGCCGTATGCGTGCCATGCTGATCTTCGCCTTCTTCCCGATCTGTTCCCTGCTGGCGCAGCCCCTGGGCATGCATTTCAACAGCCCCTGGTGGCCGGCGATCCTGATCGGTCTGGCCGCCGCGGGACACCAGGCCTGGTCGGCGAACCTGTTCTCGACCATCGGCGACATGTTCCCGAAGGGCGCCATCGCGACCATCACCGGCATCGGCGCGATGGCCGGAGGCGTGGGTTCTATGATCATCCAGAAGGTAGCAGGCAACCTGTTCACCTACGCGGAGAACGCCGGATCGGCCTTCCACTTCCTCGGTTTCGAGGGCAAGCCCGCGGGCTACTTCATCATCTTCTGCTTCTGCGGCATCGCGTATCTGCTGGCCTGGGTCATCATGAAGAGCCTCGTGCCGAAGTACAAGCCGATCGTGGTCGAATAAACGGATTCTTTCGCCTATTTGCGACGGAATTACTTGTTATATAATATTTTTTGTCTAAATTTGCACGCTTTTTCCGCATTGGGAGAAGCGTGTAAGTTTTATTTAACCCAAAATTTTTTGCGCAATGGCTGAATATTTGATGCCTGAAAAGAAGCAAGAGATTTTCGCGAAGTACGGGAAGTCCAATAAGGATACCGGTTCTCCTGAGAGTCAGGTTGCTTTATTCTCCTACCGTATCGCTCACCTCACGGAGCACGTGAAGAAGAACAAGAAGGACGTGGTGACGCGTCGCAGTCTTCTCCGTCTCGTAGGTAAAAGACGTCAGATGCTGGATTATCTCCAGAAGACCGACATCGAGAGATACAGAAGCATTATCAAGGAGCTGGGTCTCCGCCGATAATCACGATAAGGAGGACAAGGGGAAGGGTCCAGGACGGACCTTCCCCTTTTTGATTGAAAAAAACGGCGTGCGGACGGTCCGCACCCGAGCAGTTATAAAGACGTAAAGAAAACAGTAATGAACGTTATCACGAAAAAGATCGAACTCGCGGATGGCCGCGTGATTGAGATCGAGACCGGAAAACTCGCCAAGCAGGCGGACGGTGCGGCCGTGGTCAAGATGGGAGGCACGATGATCCTCGCCACCATCTGCGCGGCCAAGGAAGTCAAGGAGGGGACCGACTTCATGCCCCTCACCGTGGACTACAGGGAGAAGTATTTCGCCGCAGGCCGCTATCCCGGCGGTTTCATGAAGCGCGAAAGCAAGCCTTCGGACTACGAGATCCTCGTCGCCCGTCTGGTGGACCGCCCCATCCGTCCCCTGTGGCCGGATGATTTCCATCTCGAGGTCTTTGTGTACCTCACCCTCATTTCCGCGGACAAGGACACCCAGCCCGACGCCCTCGCCGGTCTGGCCGCCTCCGCCGCCCTCGCCACTTCCGACCTGCCCTTCGGCGGTCCCGTTTCCGAAGTGCGCGTCGCCCGCGTGAACGGCGAGTTCGTCATCAACCCCAGCTTCTCCCAGATGGAGCACAGCGACCTCGAGCTGATGGTCGCCGCCACCGAGGAGAACATCATGATGGTCGAAGGTGAGATGAACGAGGTCAGCGAGCACGACATGCTCGAGGCCATCAAGTTCGCCCACGAGGAGATCAAGCGCCACTGCCGCGTCCAGAAGGAACTCATCGCCGAGCTCGGCAAGGAGACCAAGCGCGACTACCCCCACGACGTGGAGGACGAGGAGCTCAAGAAGGCCGTCGAGTCCTTCTGCTATGACAAGTGCTACGCCCTCGCCAAGGCCGCCAAGCCCAAGCAGGAGCGTGAGGAAGGCTTCACCGCCATCAAGGACGAGTTCCTCGCCACGATTCCCGAAGAGGAGCTTGAGGAGAAGACTCCGCTCGTCGAAAGATATTACCACGCCGTCGAGAAAGAGGCGATGCGCAACCTCGTCCTGGATGAGGGCATCCGCCTGGACGGCCGCAAGAGCGACGAAGTGCGCCCGATCTGGTGTGAGGTCGACTATCTGCCTTGCGCCCACGGCAGCGCCATCTTCACCCGCGGCGAGACCCAGTCTCTCGCGAGCGTGACCCTCGGCACCAAGATGGATATGAAGGAGATCGACTCCGTCCTGGTCCAGGGCGACCAGCAGTTCGTCCTGCACTACAACTTCCCGCCTTTCGCCACCGGCGAAGCGAAACCGATGCGAGCTCCCGGCCGTCGTGAGATCGGCCACGGCAACCTGGCGATGCGGGCCCTCAAGCCCGTCGTCCCGGTCGCTCCGGAGAATCCCTACGCCGTGCGCGTGGTGAGCGATATCCTCGAGTCCAACGGTTCCTCTTCGATGGCTTCCGTCTGCGGCGGCTGCCTGGCCCTGATGGATGCGGGTGTCAAGATCAAGAAGCCGGTCGCGGGTGTCGCGATGGGTCTGATCACCGACGCCGAGCGTCCCAATGACCGCTATGCCATCCTGACCGACATCCTCGGCGACGAGGATCACCTCGGCGACATGGACTTCAAGGTCACCGGTACGGCCGACGGCATCACCGCCACCCAGATGGATATCAAGGTGGACGGCCTCAGCTACGACGTCCTGGAGAAAGCCCTCGAGCAGGCGCGCCAGGGCCGCATGCACATCATGGGCGAGATGATGAAGACCATCAGCGAGCCCCGTGAGGACTACAAGCCCTTCGTCCCCCGCATCGAGCAGATCCGCATCGCGGCCGAGTTCATCGGCGCGGTCATCGGCAAGGGCGGCGAGACCATCCAGAAGATCCAGAAGGAGACCGGCACCGTCATCACCATCACCGAAGAGCCCATCCCTGGCACCAACCTCACCGAAGGTGTCGTGGACGTCGCTTCCGCCGACAAGGAGGCCATGCAGAAGGCCCTCGACTGGATCAAGGGTATCTGCGCGGTTCCCGAGGCCGGACAGGTCTATCACGGCAAGGTCGTCAGCATCCTCGAGTTCGGTGCGTTCATCGAGATCCTTCCCGGCAAGGAAGGCCTCCTGCACGTCTCCGAGATCGCCTGGACCAAGACCGAGAAGGTCGAGGATGTCCTGAAGGTCGGTGACGAGGTGGATGTCAAACTCCTCGAGATCGATGCCAAGACCGGCAAGATGCGCCTGTCGATGCGCGCCCTCACCGAGAAGCCGGAAGGCTGGAAGGAGCCCGAGCGTCGCGGTGGCGACCGCGGTCCTCGCGGTGGTGACCGTGGTGATCGCGGCGAGCGTCGCAGCAATGACCGTGGCCCTCGTGGCGATCGTGGTGATCGTCGCGGCAACGACCGTGGCGAACGTCACGGCAACGATCGCGGTGAGCGTCACGACGGTCCCCGGAAGCAGTTCGGCCAGAAGGTCAACGGCCCCAAGCCGATCGCTCCCGCCGCCGATGATTTCTCCGAACCCAAGGAAGAAATCTTCTAGGCAGCCGTAATTCACAACGTGCTTAACATCAGCACATTATAAACTTCAGCCCTCCCAAAATCGGGAGGGCTGATTGTTTTATTCCACTGTTACTTAACGACTTGCGAAAAACGACCGATTCAATATCACGGGCTCTCCGGCCTTGAAACGGACCTTGCGCGTCCTGGAGCCGTAGCGCACCGGATAACGGCCGTCCCGGTCTGCCGTGATCACGGCAAACTGAAGCTTGCCGTCCGACCAACGGGCGGACACGGTATACCCGCCACGTGCCCGCAAGCCCGTCACTTCTCCCTCGGACCAGCCGGAGGGCAAGGCCGGCAGGAGATGGATTTCACCCGCGTGGGACTGCAGCAGCATTTCCGCGATGCCCGCCGTTCCCCCGAAATTGCCGTCGATCTGGAAAGGCGGATGCGAGTCGAACAGGTTGTCCTGCGTCGACTTGGCCAGCAAGGCCTGCACGTTGGCGCCAGCCTCTTCCCCATCCATCAGGCGCGCATAGAAATTGATCATCCAGGCCCGGCTCCAGCCGGTATAGGAGCCCTGACGGGTTTCCGGATCCTCGTTGTAGCGACGCCGGCGCTCGATGGTACGCCGGGCGGCTTCGAACAGCGCCGGATCCTTGTCGGTCAGGATCGTGCCGGGATGGAGGCCGAAGAGATGGGAAACGTGACGATGGCCGGGCTCCACTTCCTCGTAATCCTCGATCCATTCCTGGATCGTGCCGTAACGCTTTCCGATCCGGATGGGCGGCAATTGGGACAGGGCCTCCCGCACCCGGGCCGAAAAAGCCGGGCTGTCGCCGGTCAGCGAGGCCGCTTTCAGACAAGCCCGGAAGAGCTCGGTCGCAATCTCGACATCCATCGTCGCTGCGTATGTCAGCTGGAATTGACGTCCATCCGGCAGTCTGTATGCGTTCTCCGGTGAATTGGAAGGCGCCGTGACCAGGTGTCCTTCCCGATCCCGGACCATGAAGGACAGGAGGAACTCCGCGGCCTCCTTCATGGCCGGATAGGCTTCCTGCCTGAGGTAGACTTCGTCTCCGGTGAACTTGTAATGCTCCCACAGGTGAAGCGTCAGCCAGGGACCGGCAATGGGGAAAGTCCCCCAGCCGACACCGTCGGTGATGGAGGTGTGCCCGAACGGGTCAGCCACGTGGTTGACCGTCCAGCCCTCGGCGCCGAAGGTTTTCCGTGCCGTGACACGCCCGGGAACGCGGATGGCGTTGATCCAGTCGGAGAAGGGAATAACGGTCTCCGAAAGGTTGCAAACCTCGGCCGGCCAGTAATTCATCTGAATGTTGATATTCGTATGGAAGTCCGAATTCCAGGGTGCCTGCAGCTCCTGGTTCCAGATGCCCTGGAGGTTGGCGGGAAGGACGCCGGGACGACGGGAAGAGCCCATCAGCAGATAGCGTCCGTACTGGAAATACAGGGCGGCCAGGGCCGGATCGGAGGCGCCTTCCTTCACCGCGGCCAGACGTTCATCGGTCGAGATCTCCGAGCGGGCCGCATCTCCCAGGCGTAGGGAGACCCGGTCCATCAGGGAGCGGTGATCCGCCACGTGACGGTCCCTGAGCGTCTCGTAAGACATCCCGGCGACCTTTCGGATCTGTTCGCGGCACAGGGCGGCAGGATCGATCGAAGGATCGAAATCCAGCGCCTCGAAACGATAATCCGTATTCATCGCCACGAGCAAGACCACTTCATCCACTCCGTCGACGTACAGGGAGGATCCCGCTGCCGTCACGTTTCCCCCTTTGGGCAGCGCCCGGACCAGACCGGCAAAGCGCATGTGCGGCCCCGGCCTGCCGGCAGTGGGATGAGGAAGGTCGACAATCTGTCCCGTAACGGCCAGAAGATCCGGAGCGACCGCCACGGCAGCCGCATCCTTGGGACGCGAATAAGCGATCTTGAAACGCAATGCCCCGGGACGGTCCGCGGTCAGTCTGACGACCAGCAGATTGTCCGGAGCCGAAGCGAACACCTCGCGGGCGAAGCGGATCCCGCCGGCCGTAAAGGAGGTAGAAGCGACGCCGTCGTTCAGATCCAGCCGCCGCTCGTATGCACCAACGCCCTCGGGGTACGACACGGAGGCGTCCTTTTCTTTCTCGAAGAAAAGCAGTTTCAATTCCCCGAAAGACTGATAGGAACGGATCACAAGCGGGTGACCGCCCAGGCACTCGTTCGCCAGGGAATCCGCCGCCGCCACCTGGCCGTCCAGCAGCAACCGGCGGATCTCTGGGATCCGGTCCGCCGCGGCTGCGTTGCCGTCTTCCGGGCACCCGGCCCAGAGACTTTCTTCATTGAGCTGGATCGTTTCGGTCCAGGGCCGGCCATAGACCATGGCACCGATGCGGCCGTTCCCGACCGGCAGCGCCTCGTTCCAGTTCGCGGCAGGCTGCCTGTACCAAAGCGCATCGTGCCGTTCCTGCCCGGAAAGAGCGGGCTGAATCATCAGGAGACTGAGGAGGAAAGTGAATATCTTCATAGTAAGACAAATATAATGAAAAAACACTTTACTATCTTTGCAGGAAACAAGGATCTATGGACAGACGAGATTTCATCCGGACAAGCCTGACGGCGGGTGCCGGCATCGCCGCTGCCGGACTGACCGGCTGCGGGACAGATACAGCCGCGGACAAAAAAGCCCCCCGGCCCTACCTGCTCAAAACCGGGAGCCTGGCGCCGCGGATGAAGTTGAGCTGGGAGCCGTATGAGCTGCAGTTGCAGCATACCTTCACGGTCGCCACCCATTCCCGCAAGACTACGCCGGACGTGCAGGTCCGCCTCGAATACGACGGCTTTACCGCCCACGGGGAAGCCTCCATGCCGCCTTACCTGGGTCACACGGTCGAAAGCGTCTGTGCCTTCCTGCAGAAGGTGGACCTGGGACAATTCACCGATCCTTTCCAGATCGAGGATATCCTCGCCTACGTGGATTCCCTTTCGGAAGGGGACGCCCCGGCCAAGGCGGCCGTGGACATCGCCCTGCACGACCTGGTCGGCCAGCTGCTGGGCCAGCCGCTTTTCCGCATCTGGGGTCTGGATGCCGCCAAAGCGCCATCCACGACTTTCACCATCGGCATCGACACGCCCGAGGTCGTGCGCGAAAAGACGCTCGAATGCGCCGGGAAGTTCAATATCCTGAAGGTCAAGGTAGGCCTGGACAATGACACGGAAATGATCGAAACCATCCGCAGCGTGACCGACCTGCCCCTCGCCGTCGATGCCAACCAGGGCTGGAAAGACCGGCAGAAGGCCCTCGACGAGATCTTCTGGCTCGCAGAGAAAGGGGTCGTGATGGTGGAGCAGCCCATGCCCAAAGAGCAGCTGGACGACATCGCCTGGATCACGGAACGCAGTCCCGTGCCCATCTTCGCCGACGAGTCCATCCAGCGCCTGCGGGACATCCCGGCCATCAAGGGCGCGTTCAGCGGGATCAATATCAAGTTGATGAAGTGCACCGGCCTGCTGGAGGCCCGCAAGATGCTGACCTACGCTCGTGCCGAAGGAATGAGGGTGATGCTGGGATGCATGACGGAGACCTCGTGCGCCTGCACCGCCGCCGCCCACCTCTCCCCCGCCGTCGATTTCGCCGATTTGGACGGCAATCTGCTGATCAGCAACGACCGGTTCGAGGGAATGACAATCCGGGACGGCCGGATGGTGCTTCCCGACCGTCCCGGATTGGGACTGATTGAAAAATAATCTTATTTCTTCTTGAAAATACCGCCCAGGATGCTGGTGGCTGCGCCGAGGAGGCCGCCGCCGGAGCTGGCCGTGGCGGTGGCAGTCTGCGTCTTCTTGCCGGAGAGGGCGATGAGGATGTCGTTGAGATCCACGTCGCCGTCACCGTCCTGGTCCTTGAAGATACCAGAGAGATTGCCGAGAATCTTGGGAAGCAGGCCGACGAGCGCCGTGGTCAGGGCAGAGCCGAGGCCGAGCTTCTTGGCTGCATTGCCGGAGAAAATCTTGCCGATCAGCGCGGTGACAGGGCTCGTGGCCGCTGCCTGCTTGCCGGTAAGGAGGGCTTTGACCATCTCAAGGCCGCCGGGCTTGACAGCCGTCTGGGTCAGACCGCCGAGAATGGACTCGGAGAGGCCGTTGATGACCTGGTTGGTCATGTTGGAAGGAATCTCGACTCCGCCGATAGATCCCTTGACTGCGTTGAGGATAAGATCCTGAATCGATGCCATAATAGTAAGTGTATTTTGGTTATTGGTTTATAGGTTCTCGTATTTGACGGAGAAGGTGTCTCCCTGGTTGATGTCGCCGGTCTGGATGCCCTTCTTGAGCCAGCGGGAACGCTGGGCGGAAGTACCGTGGTTGAAGGATTCGGGGACCGTATAGCCGTAGGCCTGCTTCTGGAGATAGTCATCGCCGATCTTGGCCGCGACGGCCAGGCCTTCGTCAATGTCACCCGATTCGAGGGAACCGAAGAGCTTGTTGTCGTGGTGCGCCCAGACGCCGGCGAAATAGTCGGCCTGCAGCTCGAGACGCACGCTGACTTTATTGCTCTCCTTCTCGCTCATGCGCGACATCTGCTGATGGGCCTGTCCGAGGATGCCGAGCTGGTTCTGGACATGGTGGCCCACTTCGTGCGCGATGACGTAGGCGTATGCGAAATCACCGTCCGCCCCGATCTGCTTTTTCATATTCATGAAGAAGGACAGGTCCAGATAGACGCTCTGGTCGCCGCTGCAGTAGAAAGGACCGCTGGACGAGGTCGCACCGCCGCAGGCGGACTGGACCGAGCCCGTGAAAAGGACCAGCTTCGGAGGAACGTAGGTCTTGCCATACTGGGCGAAAATCTTCGTCCAGACATCTTCGGTACCGGCGAGGATACGCTTCGCGAAGGTCGCGAGTTCTTCCTCCTCTGCCGAAGGCGTATATTCCTGCGTGGTCGTGGTCTGGCCCTGGCCCATCTTGCCGGCCATCTTGATGACGTCCGTGGGGTCGCCGCCGAGCAGCATCGTAATCAATCCGACGAGGATCAGGCCTCCCAGGCCGATTCCGCCAGCCGTAGCAACGGCACGACCGCGACGGTCGTCCACGTTGGTGCTTTCTCTTCTTCCGTCAAGTTTCATAGCATGTAATTTGATTTTCGACCTCTAAAATAATCATTTTTTCAAACAATAATACAAAAATGCCTAACTTTGGTAAGATCAAACTCCGACACGCCATGAAAGGACGCAGAATATACTTCCTCCTGGTCATCCTTCTCTCCGGAATCCTGCCCGCCCGGGCCGCCGGCGACACGGTCCTCAAGGATCTCCGGGTGGACCATCAGGCCGAGCCGCACGCCATTGAAGAGACACACCCTGCCTTCAGTTGGAAAATGGAATCCGCGGAGAAAGGGCAGAGACAGCTTTCCTATCGCATCCGCGTCCGGCGCCAAAGCGACGGGCGGGAAGTCTGGGACAGCGGTGAGGTAAGGGATTCCCTTTCCACGGGCATCCGCTACCTGGGCGTGGCGCTTCAGCCGGGCATGGGCTATGACTGGGACCTGGCCGTGACCGACAAAGACGGCCGGAGCCACAGTGCTTCCTCCCGTTTCGAGACCGGACTGATGGACCCGCGCCTGTCGGCCTGGAAGGGCGCCGAGTGGATCGGCGACGGTCGCCCCTGCCTGGACGCGGCATCGTTGCACCGCTTTGTCATCAGTTCCGATTTCATCATCGTCAAGGGCATGACCGCCGGATTCATCCTGGGTGCCGATGACTTCCGGCTGAAAGACAGCTTCCAAAACAACTGGAACCTCGCCGGTGAAAACTATTTCAAGGTTGTCCTCGACTTCAGCGGCTACGGCACGGCCGACGGCTGCGAGATACGCATCTACCGGGTCGGCTACGCCCCGAAGGACAGTCCTTCCACGCCCCTGCTGACCATCGGCAAAGACAGTAACCTGAACCGCATCCTGAAAGGCGGCCCGGCGGACGACCACCGGCTCAAGCTCATCGTCGATGACGGCACCTTCGCCTTCGAAATCGACGGTCAGCCGCTTTGTACGAAAGGAGATGGGAAGCCAACCCGGTTCACGGTTTCTCCCGCCGGATCCGGCCCCGAAGCCAACTCCTTCCCGCACCTTTGCTCCATCGGATTCGTCGCCGATGCCGAATCGGACGTGACCTATACGGGCTACCGGATCGAAGGCGGGAGCGGGGCCCTGTTTTCCGGCGCGGGGTCTTATCGCCGTTTTGAAGTCCTGTCCTGCATCCGGCTTCCCCGCTACCGCAACCAATATGCATACGAGAACGACATCGTCGTGATCAACAAGAGCGAGCAGGAAATCATCGAGACCATCGATCCCAGCTACGGCGGAGCCAAACTGCTGCGCAGCGAATTCTCCACGCCGGCCGGCAAGAAGATCCGGAAAGCCAAACTGTATGCTTCCGCCATCGGCGTCTACAATTTTTACATCAACGGACGGAGAATCGGAGCGGACTGGTTTGCTCCGGGCGTCAGCCAGTACCGCGAGCGGGTAACCTACCAGGCCTACGACGTCACGCCCCTCATCCGCAGTGGCCGCAACGCGATGGGAGCCGAACTTTTCAATGGCTGGTACGAGGGCCGTACCCAAGGCCTCCTCTGCCGTCTCGACCTCATCTACGAAGATGGAACGACGGAGAGCATCGTCTCCCGTCCGGAAGCCTGGAAGTGTTTCGACGGAGGTCCCGTGCGAGCCGCCAGCTTCAGCCAGGGCGAACGGTACGACGCCAACCGCGAGTCTGCCATCAGAGGCTGGAGCGACCGCGGTTTTGACGACAGCCGCTGGAAACCGGCCGAGACGGTGCGCACCGACAGCCGGTTCTCCCCCTATCTCACCGCCCGGACGGACGAGCTGGCCCGGGTCCGGGAGACCCTCACTGCCGTAGAACGCATGCCCGCCCACAGCGAAAACTATCATACGCACATCTACGATATGGGCACCGGCATGGTCGGCGTTCCGGAGCTCCATATCCCCGCCGGATGGATCAAGAAAGGGGACGTCGTGATCATCCGCTATGCCGGGCAACTCCGTTCCGAAAAAGAGAATCCCGCCCTCGCCGGCCATCTGGCCTTCGAGACCACCCACAACGCCCTGGACACCGACATATACATCGCGGCTGGGGAAGGAGAAACCGTGATCCGCCCCCGGGCGACCTGCCGCGGCTACCGCTATATCCAGGTTACCCTGCCCTCGCACGAAGGGCCGCTTCCCCTGAAGAATGTCCTGGGCCTGGTCCTGTCCTCCTGCCCGCTTCCGACCGGCAGTTACGAAGCCGTGACGGCGGACGGAGAGACCGGAGAATGGGCGAACCAACTCTTCGCCGAGATCCGGCGCAGCCAGCTGGGCAATCTTTTCGCTCTCCCGACGGACTGGCTTGGGAAAGGCTGGGACAGCGACGTGCAGGCTTACTGCCGCACCGCCAGCTACAACGCCGACGTGCTGTGTCTCTTCCGCCAATGGGTAACCGCCCTGCGCGACGGCCAGTCTGAGATTCTTGCCGAGGATCTTCCGGGCAGCGGGGCGATCTGCACGGTGCCCTGGCAGATGTACAGGCAGTACGGCGACACCCGGATTGTTGAGGAGAACCTGGAAGCCATGATGAACTGGCTGAACGCGATGTCCTTCCATTCCCCGGACGCGGTCGGCGACGCCGGTTTCATCGAAGGGATGGAAACCACCGCCCTGATGGCCGAGGCCGTGGGCCGGAGCGACTACGCCCGCATGCTGCGGCAGCGCCTCTCCGGGATGTATCCGGCCGAAGAGCCTGCTTTGGTCACTAACGCCCTCCCGGCCTTGAGCCGTGCCGGACGCTGGAAGGAAGCGTACGACCTATTTGCCACGATGGATGCCGTCGACCGTGACGACTTCGGAGCCGTGGGAGAATGGATGTACGCGTATCAGCTCGGCATCAGCCCCGGAGAGGATGCCGGTTACAAGCATTTCGTCCTCCAGCCCGTCGCGGGCGGGGAGTTCCGCTCCCTCAAGGGCAGTTTTGAGTCGGAATACGGCCGGATCTGCAGCGCCTGGATGGCAGACGGCGCGGGCCGGATGACCGCTTACACCGCCGAAGTGCCGGCCAACAGTTCAGCGACGCTCTATCTTCCCGTCGGGGAAGGCGAACGGGGCCATGGCAGCAACGGGTGGGCCCAGTTCCGAGGAATGGAGATGCACAACGGCATCCTGACCGCCGTCTACGAACTCTCTTCCGGCCGGCACGCCTTCCTCATCGGTGACAGACAAATTACCGTCGAATGAGACGATTGATCCTTTCCCTGACGCTGGGCCTGGTCCTGACTGCTCCTGCCTTTGCCCAGGATCTGGTCCGGCATTCGCATCCCCGGCTGATCATGGACGGGCGCGAATTCTCCCAAGTCCGGAAAGCCGTCCTGCAAGGAGATAACGAGCCGCTGAGCCTCCTGCACGAGGCCTGCATGGCGTCCGCCGACGCCGCCTTGAGCGCCCAGCCTCTCACATATCAGAAAGATGCCAGCGGGCGCCGCATCCTGGGCGTTTCCCGTTCGGCGCTGAGCCGTATCTTCTGCTGCGCTTATGCCTGGCGCTTCACGGGGGACAAGCGCTATCTCCGGCACGCCGAGCAGGACATCCTGGACGTCTGCGCCTTCCCCGACTGGAATCCGTCCCATTTCCTGGACGTGGCCGAAATGGCAGCCGCCGTGGGCCTGGGCTACGACTGGCTCTACCGGGGCTTGAAGCCATCTACGCGACGCACGGTCGTCCGGACCTTGCGGGAATTTGCCTTCGAGCCTTCGAAGGACACCACGGACGCCTGGTTCTACAGGCGCACGCACAACTGGAACCAGGTCTGCAACGGCGGTCTGGTCTGTGCGGCGCTCGCCACCTTCGAGTCCAATCCCGAGACTTCCCGCGAACTCATACGGAAGGCCGTGTCCTCCAACCTGCCGGCCATGGTCTCCAGCTACAGCCCGGACGGCAACTACACCGAAGGCCCGGGTTACTGGGAATACGGCACCGTCTATGAGGCTTTCATGCTGACCCTGATGGAAAGCTGCCTGGGAACTGACTACGGCCTGAGTGAGGTGGAAGGATTCGCCCGGACGCCCTACTATGTCCTTTACAGTTGCGGCACCACGCACCGGATGTTCAATTTCTATGACAACGCCGCGGCGGAGACGCCGCATTCCGGGATGTGGTATTTCGCGGCCCGGCAGGATGATCCTTCCCTGCTGTACAACGAGTTGCGGCTGCTCCACGACGGAGCGTACCACCGTTTCCCCGACCGCTTCCTGCCCCTGCTCGTCCTGTATGCCTCGAAACTGGATTTCTCCCAAGTCCGGGCGCCGCAGGAAAAGGTGTTCACCGGACGCGGAGAGACGCCCGTCGTGCTGGTGCGGACCGGCTGGGAAGACGGCCCGGAGGACCAGTACCTGGCCGTCAAGGGCGGCAAGGCCATCAGCAACCACGGGCACATGGACGCGGGATCCTTTGTCTATGACGCGTGGGGTGTACGCTGGGCGATGGATTACGGAGCGGAACTGTATGCCCGGACCGAGAAGGCCTTCGAAGCTTTCCACCAGGACTTCTGGGACAAGACCCAGGAGACCTGGCGCTGGAAGTTGTTCCGCTACAACAACCGGCAGCACAACACCTTGACCGTCAACGGCCGCGACCACCGGATCGCGGGGACGGCGACGGTCCGGGAGTTCTATTCCGAAGGGGCGCGTCTCGGTGTGCGGATGGATCTGACGCCCGTTTTCTGGGGGGACCTGGCACTGGCGGAACGAACGGTGGTGCTTTGTGAGGAAAGGTATCTGGAAGTGAGCGACCGGCTCGCCGCCCCGGCGGAGCGCCCGGCTGCCGTCCGATGGACCTTGGTGTCGGAGGCTGAACCGGCGCTGACTTCGGAGGGCATTGTCTTGTCTAAGAACGGCGTCCGCATGCTGCTACACACGGAAGGGGGCCCGGTAGAATACCGCATCTGGTCATCCGACCCGAAAGATTACGACTCGCCCCTGAAGGAAGTCGATTCGCCCAATCCCGGCACCTGGATCTGCGGCTACGAAACCCGCCTGGAGCCCGGCTGCGCCGTGACGCTGGTCACGACGTTGAAGCGATTGTAGGCGCGGGGCTTGCGATAAGCAATCAAAAAGGGATAATCTCCTTCTTTTAATTCAAACAGCCGATAGAGGTGCAAAATACCCCCGATTTGCACCTTCAAACCATGTTTTTGATGCTTCGGGGTGCAAACAGGCCCCGCCTTGCACCGGGAGGGCGATTATTTGCAGGTTCGCGGTGCAAAACGGGTCTTTCTTGCCCCCACTAACGGTTATCTCCCGGCCTCGCAGCTATTGCCAAAGCAGTACCGTTCCCGGACCGAACGAAAACCCAGGGTTTCGGACGGTTCAAACACAGTGATGTTCCCGAAGCGTACGAAATCGCGGTGTTTCGGACTATTCGGCAGCAGTTATCCCCGTACCCCCTTAGCCTCCCTCAGCCTCCGGGATGTCGTCGGGCTTACGCCCTCCGACATCCCTCCCCGCCGGCGGCGGGGCTTGCGAATTGCCATCAAAAAATCGCGTTCAAGCAAGCTTGACGCGATTTTTTGCTACCACTTCGCGGAGGCGGAGGGATTCGAACCCCCGGAACGTTGCCGTTCAACAGTTTTCAAGACTGCCGCCATCGACCACTCGGCCACACCTCCAATTCCGCCGACATCCGGCGGGATGGCAAAGTTACATAAAATCCACATTTTTTACTATTTTTGTTTATTATGTAACTACTGAATAACTATCTTTTATCTATTTTTACTGGCGTCACTGACTTTGTGACAACATTAAGTCAATGTCTTGACTGGTCGTTAGGCTTGATCGGCTTGTTCAATGGGTCGAAAAAAATCATCCTGAAGGACGATGTCTCTCCTAATAATCCTTTCAGAATCTATTTGAAGGATATGAAGTCATGCCAGCTCGTCGAGCCGGTACGCCCCCTAAAGTCATTCAGAGTTTCCCGGTAGAACCGAAGAACGGCCCAAGTGAGGATTCATTCGCTAAAGTTACATTTGGCGATTATCTGGAGCCCGGGGCATTCAAAATCTTCGAAATGGAGGCGAAACCGGGTAAAAACAAGCCTGAATTGAACGGGTATTTGAAAGATGGGATCGTACGCACTAAGGGATGGGCATTGATGGTCGCGAGTCACAGTTGGTGGTTTCCCATACTCCTCCTCACTGCCATAGCCGGGTTTGCTTATGTATACATCCTCCATCATGCAGCAGATTCTATTGCTGACGATTCTTGTATTTATATTTGGCTCACCATCCTCCTCGCTGCCCTTTACAGTTTGTGTTTCTGGATAGCCGTTTGTTTATTCAGAAGAGTACCTAGCCCCTCTTTCAGAAAGGCCAGAAAAACCATACTTGACAGGAAGGAATTATTCCGCCGCCGAGGCGGGCACTCAGTAGCCGTACCGTTTCCGCAGGCCCAGGACCAGGGCGGCGGAGAGGGCGAGAGCTAGGACTTCGGCTACATTCACCGCCAGCCAGATGCCGTCGATGCCCAGCAGGGCGGGCAGGAGGAAGACGCAGCCCAGCTCGAAGACCAGGGTGCGGGTGAAGGAAATCAGCGCCGAAACAGGGCCGTTGTTGAGCGCTGTGAACCAGGCCGATGCGAACATGTTGAAGCCGCAGAGCAGGAAGGAAATCATGTAGATACGCATCGCGTAGGTCGTCAGGTCGCGCAAGGCCGGGTAGTATCCGACGAAGAAGGCGGACAGCCGGGGCGCGAAGAGTTCGATGACGAGCGTGATCGCCAGGCCGGCCAGCGCGATGAGCACGCAGCTCTTGTGCAGCAGGCTGCGCAATTCCGCCTTGTCCCCTGCCCCGTATTTGTAGGAAATGACCTGCGAGATGCCCATGTTGTAGCCGATGAAGACCGAGCCGAAGATGAAGCCGATGTACATCAGGACCCCGTAGGCCGACACACCGTTTTCACCGATGTATTTCATCAGCTGCAGGTTGTAGCAGATCCCCACGACGTTGAAGGAAATATTCCCGACGAACTCGGACAGGCCGTTCGACAGCGACTGCCCGATGGCGGGCCAGTCCGACGGGCTGTCCGGAAGGAAGCGCAGGGGCGTGGTATTGCGCCGCGAAGCGAAGAACACGGTCGGAATCGCGCCGCCAACCACGAAGGAAATGGCCGTAGCAATGGCCGCTCCGGTGAGGCCCCAGCCGCAGACCGCCACGAACAGCGCATCCAGGATGATATTGGTCAGTCCGCAGGCGATGCTGGTCATCGTCGCGATCCCCGGCTTCCCCGCCACCATGCAGAAGGGCTGGAGGGCAAGTTGCAGCATATAGACAGGCAGGGCCGCCGTGAGGATACGCCCGTACAGGACGGCATAGCGGACCATCTCCCCTTCCGCCCGCAGGGCAATCGCCGCGGGACGCATGACCAGGAAGAACAACGCCGAGATGACCAGACCCGCGACGAAAGTCAGGCGGATCAGCATCGTGAAAGTATGGTTGCCCCGCTCGACGTTCCCTTCGCCGAAGGTCTTGGACACCAACGCACTGCCCCCGGCGCCGACCATCAGCCCCAAGGCCGAAATGATCGCCACAGCCGGCCAGATGATGTTCATCGCCGCGAACGCCGTACTGCCGGCATAGTTCGAGATGAACCAGCCGTCCACGATGCTGTAGACCGAGGTCACGATGATGGTCAGCACCATCGGCCACAGTTCCCGCAGGATGCGCCTGTATCCGTAATGTCCGTCCATGCCTTCCATTGCGGAGACAAAGGTAGTATTTTTTGCCGTTCCCGCACCTATCGTTGCATAGTCGGCGGAAAAACGATATCTTTGGTTTGATTAAACTGCCTTCCTATGCATGCTGCACGTCGATGGGGCGTCCTGCTCCCTGTTCTCTTTCTGCTGGCTGCCTGCCAGCCGAAACCGAAACTCGTCGATGCCGTCAATCCCCTGATCGGCACGGCTTTCAACGGGCACACCTTCCCCGGGGCCACCGTACCGTTCGGCATGGTCTCTCCCAGCCCGGACACGGGACTGAACGACTGGCAGCACTGCGCGGGCTATCACCACGACGACAACACCCTGCTCGGCTTCTCCCAAACGCACATGAGCGGCACGGGAGCGCCCGATATGTGCGACCTGCTGCTGACGCCGGTGACCGGAGACCCCGTCTTCGAGCCCGGAAACGGACCGGGAGAGGGTTATCGCGCGCATTTCGATCACAATTCGGAAGCGGCGCGCCCCGGCTATTATGCCGTCACGCTCGATGAGAACGTGATCCGCTGCGAGATGACCGCGACGCAGCGTTGCGCCTTCTACCGCTTCACCTTCCAGGGCCCCGAACAGCGCCCCGGCCTGCTCTTCGACATGCTCCACGGCAACGACGGCGGCATCTATGAAGCCGACGTCCGCTGCACGGACGGGCGCCACATCGAGGGATTCCGGCGCTCGTACGGATTCATCAGCAACCACGTCCTGTATTTCTGCGCCGAACTGTCGGAGCCGGTGGCGTTCTGGACAGGCTATGCGGATGGGCAGGCCCTCGAACCGGGCGTGGCCGCCGAGCGCATGACCAAGCTGCACGTCGCCGTTCCCACGGAGAAGCCCTTGCTCGTGCGCATCGGAGTCTCGACCGTCAGTTGCGAAGCGGCTCGGGCCAATCTGTTCGCCGAACTGGGAGACAAGTCTTTCGGCGAGGTCGCGCGTGAGGCCGCCGCCCAATGGGAGGCTGCCCTCTCCCCCATCCAGGCCACTTTCGCCACGGAAAAAGAGGCACGCATCTTTTACACCTCCCTCTACCACACGATGGTCGTTCCCAACCTCATCACCGACGTGGACGGCGGCTACCGCGGCTGGGACAAGGAAGTGCACCATTCGCCGGCAGGCGCGCTCTACACCAACTATTCCTTGTGGGACACCTACCGCGCCGTGCATCCGCTCTACAACCTCATCTGCCCGGATCGCAATGTGGCGTTCATCCGCTCCATGCTGGAGCGCTACCGCCAGATCGGAATGCTGCCCATCAACGAATACGGCACCTGCGAGACCTTCTGCATGATCGGTTACCACAGCGTCCCGGTGATTGCGGACGCCATCCTGCAGGACCTCGGCGGCTTCGACTACGAGGAAGCCTGGGCGGCGATGAAGTCCATCGCGGAAGACCCGGACCGCGGCGTCTGGCCCTACAAGGTCTACGGCTACATTCCCACGGGCCTGGACCACAGTTCCGTTTCCAAGACCCTGGAATACGCCTACGACGACTGGTGCCTGTCCCTGGTGGCCCGCAAGCTAGGCAAAGATGACGAGGCTGCGTATTTCGAAAAGCGGGCGGGGAATTATGCCAACGTCTTCGATCCTTCGGTGGGCTTCATGCGCGCCCGCCGCGAAGACGGCAGCTGGAAGGAACCGTTCAACCCCCTGCAGACGGCGGCCCACGACCAGGATTTCATCGAAGGCAATGCCTGGCAGTACACCTTCTACGTGCCTCACGACCGGGCGCGGATGGTCGAGCTGTACGGCGGCCCCGCGGCCTTCGGCGCCAAGCTGGATGAAATGTTCGCCACTGAGCTGACGGCGGATGACATCGTCGTGCCGGACATCACCGGCCTGATCGGCCAGTACGCCCACGGCAACGAGCCCTGCCACCACGTCGCCTATCTGTACAACGACGCCGGGCAGCCCTGGAAGACCCAGGAGATGGTTGCGCGGATCAAAAAGGAAATGTACAGCGACGCCCTGGACGGCCTCTGCGGCAACGACGACTGCGGCCAGATGTCGGCCTGGTACGTCTGGAGTGCCCTGGGGCTCTACCCCGTCGCGCCCTGCAGCGGCCTCCTGGACATCGGAAGTCCCTCGGTGCGCAGCGCCACGGTTTCATTGCCCGGCGGCGGGGAATTCCGCATCCGGACCCAGACCGCCGACGGTGCCCAAATCGGCCCCGAAGACATTTATATTTTGGGTATGACGCTGAACGGCGAGCCCTTCACCGGCACCTCCCTCCCCCTCTCCGCCATCCAATCCGGCGGCTCGCTGGTCTTCACGATGGGCCCGGAACCTATTGACTAGCCTCCTCCTCCGGGTCTTTATATTCAATATCGACCGTCGTAACCACCTCGGAGGTCCCGTCCGCCGCTTTGATGGTGATGCGGACCTCAGAGAAATACTGGACAGGCCAGCCGCTCCCGAGATCGATGAGCGTCCCGGTGTCCTCCGAGAAGGTGATGCTCATCTGGCTCTTGTCAAACTGGAGCATGATCACAGGGGCGGATTCCTCATATTCCTCCGGTGACAGGCTGGCTCTCAATAAGGAAAGGGCGGCATCCCGCAGCGTAGGAATCAGGCTCTCCCCGTCGGCTTCCGCATGGGAAAAGATGACGACGGCGACGGAATCGCTCTTTTCCTCATCCACCCAGAAATGCATGTCTGCATTTAAGCTTTGTGATCCGATAACGTTCGGGTATTCCTTTTCAATCACATACTCTTGCTTGGGATCGAGACGGACGCCGTGGTAGTAGAAGAAAGGGGCAATGTCCTTGTTGCAAGCCGTGTACAGCATCTCACGGTTGCTGAAGGTGGCGGAGAAACGCTCGATCCACGCTTCCCTGTCAAAGCCCATCTCTTTCAGGTCCTTTTTCTTGTAGCGGGCGCTGACCTCATCGACCACACCCGGAACGCTCTCTGCCACGCTATCCAGCATCCGGTCCAGGTCCAGATACCTTTGAAGCGTCCCGAGCTGGTCGGTCTGGAAATCAATCTTTTCCTTTGACCAGAGCGTGGAGAAGATGTCGGAATCCAGCCCCTCGCTCAACTGGGAAGAAAACGCATCCGAATAGCTCATCCTCAGCGTATACGACGTATCCGTCTGGTCGATGACCTCAAACGTACGGACGTCGGAAGTCGAGAACTGTTCGTTTTCGGTGCCGTCCGTTATAATCCGGACATTACGGGACTTACAATTGTATGAGATCGCGTCCCCTTTGTCCCAATAGGCAACGACCTGGAAGGTCGAGTCCGGCATCATCTGGGCGAAGGCGCTCAGGGAAAGGATCATGCCGAGTACGGCGACAGTCAGTTTTTTCATCATTCAGCGGTTTGGTTGATGGTTCGTTCAATGAATGGTAACATTCACCGGCTTCAGATTCGGATCCTGAGCCATGCCCTGGGGGTTGGTGCCGGGAACGTCCTGCGGAATCTCCTGGCCGATCAGGGCGAACAGTTGCGTCCAATAGACGGGGAACTCCCCTTCCGCGTTCTTGAAGTTCATCGGAGCCGAAGGGAAGATGCGGGACCCGTCGTCCGTGAGGTAGCTGACCTGGACCAGTTCAGAGCAATAGAAGGCCCCGTTGTCCGGCAGGAACTCTATGTCGTAGGGAGTGCCCAGGAAGATCTTGGCCCGCTCGACCGCTGTCGCGGCGACATGGTCGTCTTTCAGCCGCATCACCTTGAAGATAGGCAGAGATCCATCCTTCAGCGTGAACTGCGTCAGGAAGGTCTCCATCGGATGACGGTCCACGCCATATTTAGTCGTCGCATCAATGATCCAGGGCTGCCCGTCCGAATCCACCTCTGCGATGGCAACATGGATCAGGGTCAGGCTGTCAGAAGTGCCGGTCGCTTCCGTGATGGCGGCATCCATCGAAGTGTCATCCAAGGTATAATCTGCCGGAATGCCGACGAAAATCAAGTCACCGGTCTGCAAAGTGTCCTGCCGCTGACGGGTGCAGGACAGCGCCAGGCACGCACACAGCGTGACAAAAAGCACAATTCGTTTCATACAGCTAAGATAACTCATTTTCTTGAAAAAGAATTTGCTTTGGGTCAAAAAAGTAGTATCTTTGCAGTCCCAATCTTCTGGATGTAGCGCAGTTGGTAGCGCACCTGGTTAGGGACCAGGAGGTCGCTGGTTCAAGTCCAGTCATCCAGACACAAAAAAGCAGGCATCTGGTGCCTGCTTTTTTGGTCTGGTGACCAATTATATCCATTGAGGGGCATGCCCCTCAAACTCCCCAGCCCTCCGGGCTTTCGGGGGCTGACTCGCTGTTCACGCTCGTCGTCTTCCTGGCCCCTTGTGTGGCCGTTTGGTTTGAACAGCAGGGGCAAATAGGCGGGGTTGTTCACGGCGAGATTGTTTCTGAGTGTGCGCCGAGCCATTTGCGGTGAACAGCGAGGTAAATGCTCTTCGAGCAGTGGTGCCCCCCCCAAAAAAACTCCCCAGCCCATTGTTTGTGATTGTTTGGTCTATTTGGTATTTTTGTGTTGTCTAAGGCTCATTTGTTATGAACACCCGTTTTATTCTTTCTTTTGCGCTTTCCTTGTCGTTAATGGTTCTGCCTTCCTGCGATAAGGCGCTTCAACCGGAGTCTGAACGTCAGCCGGATTTGTATTCTTCGGCTTTTGATTTCGAATATAAGGTGTCGTCTGTCTTTCCTGAGTATCAGTACCTGGTCCCCGTCGTCCATAATACCATTTCAAGAGAAGATGTCCTCAAAAAGGTATGCGGTGAAGGCTGGAAAACCACAGCCCTCTATCAGATCAATATGGGTAAGAATGTGATTAAAGAGTTTGTACTGGTGGACGGAGCTGCGATTTCATCAGCCAAGAATGAAACCCATCCCAACTGCCTTGTTTTTTCTGCAGACGGCCAATCGGTTTCTTTCTACGAAGACTGGTGGAAGAGTGAACCCGGTCTATACGAGACGGATCCTTTCACGTACGATGCCACGAACAATGCCATAACATTGCCCTCTTGGTTTAGCTCCTGGGACGGAAATGGGCGCTTGATTTCCCTGTCGAAGGATACAATGGTCTGCGTTTGCACGCATGGCGTAGATCATACAGGAGAGGAAATCATCTATTTGGAAGTCCTTCAGCGCGTTTCCGATACCGAACGCCGGTCTTGGGTGAAAAAATGCACCCGATATGGTATACGCGTGTAGTAAACTCCCCAGCCAAACCTTTCTGGCCAATAACCAGCAGGAGGTCGCTGGTTCAAGTCCAGTCATCCAGACGGCTTTAAATCAAGCACTTACGGAGACGTAAGTGCTTTTTCTTTTTCTATTAGTCGCAGTTTTGTCGCAGTTTCAACGTGTTTTAACCCTATTATTCTCTCCTCTTGAATTGTTCCTGGATCCATGCTAGAGAATACAACGGGAGCTATAATTCATATAAATGAGGTGACCCCAAAAACCCGTCAAACTTTTTGGGGTTACCTCAGACGAGGGGGTCACGATGAGAGCGGACGCAGGGGGTGACTTTGCAGCGGAATTTCCAGGATACGCAGGGCCGGATGGCGGGGCGGTATGGGGCACGCTAGCAAGGGCGGGAAAGCGAGGCCCGACGGAGGAAGCGGTGACGCGGACTCGCCGACTCCTGCAGCGCAGCTGTAAGGAGGTGGTGGGACCGCAGCACGACGGCGTCTGTCCGACGACCGTTAGACGGCGCCGCAGGCGATGGCTAAAAGGGAGGATGTCAGCCGTCGAGCAACGGAGGAGGAAAGCCGAGCCCGCCCGAAGCGTTGTGCCCCATACCGCCCCGCCATCCGGCCCAATCAGCAGCACTCAGATCTTCGGTGCCCAGCCGGGCTCGTATTCGCGGGCCCAGAAGGACATGGCGAGCGGATCGTCGACGATGCGGCCGGTCTCAGGATCGATGTCCAGGGAGCGGCCGACGCGCTGGGCGATATTGCCCAGCTGCATCAATTGCGTACTGATACAACCCTCCTCGAGGGGTGCATTCAGCGTGGAGGCCTTGCCGCGGATGACGTCCAGCCAGTTCTGGAAGTGGAAGGAATCCAGCTTGCCGGACGGATTGAAGCGATCGCCCTCAGTAAAGGTCAGCTGGCTTTGCACATCCTTCACCACCTTTCCCTTGACGTCCCGGATCTGGTAGGAGTTACCGCCATCCATATACAACGACAACCCGTTGGATCCATAGAAAGCCACGCCGGAAGAACTGCCGTCCACAATGGTGTTGTTGCAGCTGCGGCCTTCCCAGGAAATGTACGCCTCGTCCCCGAACTGGAACGAGATCAGCTGCGTGTCGGGCGTCTCCCAGTCATCGTCGGTGTAATGGTAACGCCCGCCCACGGAAGTGACCTTCGTCGGATAACGCAGGTCCATGCCCCAACGCAGCAGGTCCACGAAATGGGTGCCGTTGTTGAGCGCTTCTCCCGTGCCCCAGTGCCAGAACCAGTGCCAGTTGTAATGGATCAGATTGTCCTTATAGACAGGCCCGCGCTTGGCCGGTCCCTGCCAGAAATCCCAGTTGAAATGCTCCGGGACAGGAACGACCTTGCCCACGCCGATGGACTTGCGCGCGGCGCTGTACCAAGACTTGGCATAATGCACCTCGCCGATCGCGCCGCTCTTGAGCTCCTCTATCGCAGCCACACAGTTCGGCCACGAACGCCGCTGCGTCCCGACCGTCACCACGGACTTGCTGTACTTGCGCTCCGCCTTCAGCAGCATCTCATTCTCCGCCGGATTGTGGGAAGTGGGCTTCTCCAGGTACACGTGCTTGCCGGCGCGCATCGCCATGATGGCCGCCGTCGCATGCCAGTGGTCCGGCATCGCGATCACGATGCCGTCCAGCTCCTTGTCCTCCAACATCTTGCGGTAGTCCTGCACGCCCCGGGGACGCTTCCCCGTCACTTCCTCCACCACCGCCTGGCAGCTCTCGAGCGCCTTAAGGTCACAGTCACACAGGCTGGTCACCTCGCAAAGCGGCATCTTGGCGAAATTCTGCGCCAGCGCGCGACCGCGCGAATTGACACCGACCACGCCGAGGCGCACGGTATCGTTGGCCCCGATCACACGGGCCTGCCGCGGGAGCGCCGCAAAAGCGAAATCCCCCATCGAAAGCGCAGCGACTCCGGCCGCCGCCTGTTTCAAGAAATCCCTCCGGTTCGTCATTTCCGATCACATTTATTCAATAAAACTTCCAATTTGTCCAGGATGATAGCCTCGGACTCCGCCGTCACCGGGCTCGAGCGCACCTCATAGATATCCGTCTCGTACGCCTCGCGCGTGCCGATGTAGAACGGGCCGTAATCCCCGTACGCCGCCATCGCCACGTGTTGCCGAGGCCGCATCTTCTTGGCCGCCAACTGGTATTCGACGAACAGTTCGCCCGGCATGAACAGGACGCGCACGTCATTGACCGCCAGGCAGGCGGCATTGATCGTGCGTCCTTCGGCACGGCGCCGGTACCAACCCAACGTCCCGGCACAGTTGGTCAGCGGCGCTCGGGCAAGCGTAACCAGGGAATCCTCCAGCTCGGCAATCTTCTCATTGGCGGGCAGCAGCAGCGGCTCGGTTTCCCAAGCCACAGACTCGATGTCCGCCCGCTTTGTCCGCCGCCAGGCCTTGCGCATCGCCCTTTCGAGCCGTTTGGCCAGGATGCGGCGCATCTTGTGGCTACCGTCGTTGTACTTCCCCGCCGCGACGTTGCCGCCAGCCCCGTTGAAATGGACGTGCAGCACATCCGGATCGGCCAGGTCCATCATCATCCGGGCCACGCCCGGGAAATCCGGATTGGCCGTCTTCGTCCGGTAATAACTCTGCGGATGCGTCGCATAGAAGCTCAGCGCTGCCAGCGGTTCATCCCCGTCCCAAAAACTGACCATGGAGAGCTCTGGATCGATGAGCCCTTCCGGAAGTCCCTGGTATTCAGGGCGTTTCTCCGAAGAATAGCGCGTACCGATCGTCCCGTCCCGCAGGCGAACCGGGCGGCTCGACGCGACCTTGCGCACCTTGGCGCTGCCGAATCCGACCGCCGTCACCGGGCGGGCCTGATCCAGCGTCGCAGCGATCCGGGACGCCAGCGTCGCAATCACCTGCCGCTGAAAGGTCCCCTCGAACGGCCCGGGATCCATCCCCTTCTCGAGGCAAATCTTTTCCGAAGTGAAATCGCAGATCGGTGCGTCGTGTTGGTGAAGCGTATGTACCTCGACACGGTCCGGCGTCGTGCCGGCAGCCGCCGCCAGGGCCTCCTTGAAGGCATCCTGGCTCTCATTGGCTATGCCGATCCAGTCCACGGCGCAAAGGACGATGGGATCGCCCGCGCCCAGCAGAACGATGCCCCGCGCCCGCAGTGACAGGTCCCACGAGGCTTCCATCTGCTGGTAGGTCAGCTCACTGCCTACGGGCGGCGTCGCATCCACGTCGAAGGTCAACAACTTGAGCCCCACCAGGGCTGCAATCAGAAAACCGTGCATAATGCGTCAGATTTCAAGGCCGCGGAGCTGCTCCCGGTTCTCATAGACCTTCATGATGGCATTGACGAGGTCGTCCATGTCCTTCTTGCCAGCCAGCAGCGGACCGCCGGCCCAGAGCATCACCATGTGGTCGCAGACCCAGTCCACGCCCGGCAGGTAGAGTTCGTCCTTGAACTGCTCCAGGCGGGCGGGCGTGTACATCGCACGATACTCGCGACGTCCCAGGATATTGTCCGTCCAGGGCTCCTTGTGCAGGCCGTTCTTGATGTAGGGACTGAGCTTGATGCCCTCGGCGGCGACCGCCTTCAGGAAGGCCTCACGGGAAATGCCGTCCCAGTGCTCGTCGCGGAAGGACCAGGTGTAAAGGTAGAAGGAGCCGTGTTCGCCGCCCTCATAAAGCTTCTGAGGCACGAGGGGCTCGAAACCCTCGAACTTCTTATACAGGTAGCGGGCGTTCTCGTTTCGTTTTTCATTCTGCTCCAGGGCGAGTTCGAGATGACCCAGCAGGATGGCCGCCTCGAGCTCGTTCATCCGGTACTTGGGGCCGATGGTCACGGAACGGCCGAGACGGTCCGTGCCGTGGTTCTGGACGGTGTAGCAGTCTTCCAGGAGCTTGGGATTGTTGCTCACGATGCCGCCGCCTTCTCCGCAGGCCAAGACCTTGGAGGACTGGAAACTGAAGCAGCCGGCATCGCCGATGGTGCCGCATTTCTGCCCGCGGTATTCGGCCAGGTGGGCCTGGCAGGCATCCTCGATGACTTTCAGGTTGTGGCGACGGGCGATGTCCAGGATCTTGTCCAATTCGCAGGCCTGTCCCATGATGTGGATGGGCATGATGGCCTTGGTGTGGCGGGTGATCTTGCGCTCGACGTCCTCAGGGTCGATTTGGAAGGAGTATTTGTCGATGTCGGCCAGCACGGGCAGGGCGCGGGCGCTGAGGATGCTCGCAATGGTGCCCATGTCGGTATAGGGCGAGGTGATGACCTCGTCACCGGGACCGATGCCCAGGGCCTCGACCACCGTGTGGAGGGCCTGGGTGCCGGAACCGGTGCAGACGCAACCGCGGGCGCCGAGCAGTTCGGCGTAAGCCTGCTCGAAAGTGTCCACGTTGCCGCCCTTGACATCCTTGCGGCACCATTTGCCGGTCCTTACCGTATCCGCCACCTTAGCGACGATCTTCTCGTCGACGTAGGGCCATTTGGGCCACTGCTTGTCAGGCGCCACGGGGGTGCCCCCGAAGAGGGCCAGTTTCTTGTGCTTGGAGGCGAGCGCCGTGACGCTCTCGATCGGACGCACCACGTTGGCCGTGGCAGCGGCGGCCGCCCCGGTGGAAAGGGCCGTGATGAAGGCCCGGCGGGTCATATTCTTGCTCATAGTCTATCTGTAATTCAGTTTGATCTTGATCAGGTCTTCGATTTCCTTGCCCTCGTGAAGGAAACGGGCCAGGGTGTAGACGTTGCCGTCAGCGCCCAGGGCGATGGAATTGACGTAGGTCGGGAAGCTGCCGTCCTCATAGAAGACGGGTCCCAGGTCCTGGTAACGCCTTTCAGGAATATTGTAAGTCACGACATGGAGGTACTCGAGGCCCTTGGCCGCGCCCATGTTGATCTTGTCCAGGCCCGCCACGCGCTTGCCATCCTTGTAGATGGGGGCGCCCGTCAGGTAGAAGATGGTCCCCCGGGGGTCGATGGTGAATCCGAGGTAGCCGTAGCTGAACTGGTCGCCCATGCCGCATTTACGGGACGGTTCGGAGGTGATGCGCTCGATAATCTCGATCTTTTTCTCCCGGGGATCGAAGGAGAAAAGATAACCCGAATTGCCGTGGACGCCGTAGGCCTTGCCCTCGGGGGCATACCAGCAGATCTTGCGCCAGTTGTAGCCCATGCTGCCGGCGTCGGCGGGGTCATAGTGGCCGAAATAATCGATGCGCAGGTCCACGCCTTCGACCATCCGGGGCGCCTCGAAGGACGGGTTGTAGGTCCAGATGTCGCCGTCGGCCGTAGACCAGTAGACATTGCCGTCGCGCGGATCCACGAACATCGAGCGGCAGATGACGCGGAATTCGGGCGTGCCGAGACCCATCTCGCCGGCCTTCGTGACGGGGCCGAGGTCGCGCAGGCTCTTGTCCGTGATGTCATAGTCGATGAAAATCCCGTGGGGCCAGGTCAGACCGTACAGATGTTTGCGCTCGCGGTCCATCGCCATCGTGATGATGCCGTCGCCCGCCGGCGCCAGGGCCAGGTCCTCGATCTGCCCGGTCGCCATGTCGTAGCTGACGAAATGACCGCCGGGATAGAGTTTCCAGCCCTCCGGGGCCGTCACGGGCATCTGCTCGGCACCGTCGATGATCTGGTAGTAGCCGGCGTGCGTGGCGAACCAGAGCTTGCCGTCGGCCTCCGTGAACTCCACGTGGCTCTTGCCCTGGGCGATGTAGTTCTGCTGTTTCTCCCCGAGGGCCTCGGAAAGGTCGGCGACAAACTCGCTCTCCCCCGTCGCGGGATCGTAGCGGTAGAACTGCCCGCCCACGTCAAAGCGCTGAGAGGACAACACATAATAGATCCGGCCGTCGCTCGCCGGCGAAATCGCATTGTAGGTGTCGTGCGCATCCGCGAACCCGGAATAGATCCGCTCCGCGGTCATCTGACCGCTCACCAATACCTTCTTCCGGACATCGCAGGAAGAACAGAAAACCAATACAAGGAAGATAAAAGGGAGTATCTTTTTCATCGAAACAGTCATTTCCGATACAAGATACGACATTTATTTCAAACTCTTGATACGGTTCCCGACAAAGCTGGCGATTAAACCTCCCAGGATGCCCGCAATCAAGGCAAATGGCATGATCCACAGGGGTTTGATCCCAAAAATCTCGAAGAAAGAAATGGCGATGGCGACGGCGAAGGATAGCAGTCCGCCGAAGATCGTTCCCCGGTCGGTCGCGCCCTTGACGAACAGGGCCATGAAGAACAGGACGAAGAGCGGCGCCACGACCAGGTTGACCACCTTGACCACGACATCCAGCAGGTTGCCCGTCACACGCGAGACGAACCAGCAGGATACGGTCACGGCCAGGCCCAGCAGAAGCGAGACGAGCTTGATGCTCCTGAGATCCTTTTTCTCATCCGGAACCCGACGACGGGCGTAGGGCTTGATGATATCCTCCAAGATCACCGTGGCCGAAGAATTCAGGCCCGATGAGAGGCTGGACATCGCCGCCGCCATGAGGGCGGCCGCGATGAGGCCGGTCAACCCGGCCGGCAGCCCCACCAGGATGAAGCGCGGGAAAAGTGTGTCCGCATCGTCGATTATATTCGTCCCCGGAGCCATCATCCCGGGATGGTAGGAGAAGTAGGCCAGGACCATGAATCCCGCAGCGGCCAGCAGCAGTTCGATGCCGGCGTTGGCGATCAGCGAAATCTTGTATGAATGCGAAGCGCTCCGGACGTCTTTCGTCGCCAGATAACGCTGGATGGCCATCTGGTCGGAGCCGGAGGTGCAGATCTGCCAGACGAAACGCATGATCAGGATATTGCCGACCGTCATCCGTTTGGTCGCATCGAAACCCCAGTCTATCGGCTCCCAGTGGCCAATCAGCGAGGGATTGAAGATCCGATGCACATCCCCGATCCGAAAAGCAATGATTCCGATCACGAGAATCGCTCCCAGGAACATGATTCCCGACTGGAGTACGTCCGTCAGCACCACGGCCCGCAGGCCGCCCATCGTAGTATACAGCAGCGTGATGAGGACCAGCAGGATGGTGATCAGCGGCGTGTAGGACGGATCGATCCCGAAAATGGGAATCAGCGCGGCGGAGACCGTCGCATAGATGACCGTGGACATCCACAGGAAACGCAGGAGCAGGAAAAAGACGGTCGCCAGCAGCCGGGTCCCCTTCCCCAGCTTGATCTCCAGGATCTCATACGCGCTCGTCACGTTACTCTCCATGAAACGGGGGATCAGGAAACGCTTCACGGCGAAATAGGCCAGCGGATAAGCCAGGATGCCGAAGAAGAGCACAGGGCCGTAGCGTATCATTTCGCCGGGATAGGACAGGTAGCTGAGCGTGCTCATCAGGGTGGCGAAAAGGGATAGTCCCACCATGGACGGATTCATGTTCCGGCCGCCCAGCGCATAATCGGTCTCGTTCCTGTTGCGGCGCGAGACGTGGAAACCGATCGCGACCATCAGCGCCAGGAAAGCGGCGATGACCAGCCAGTCCAGTATGGAGAATCCGTTCAGAGCCATGGAGAAAGCCTTCTTGTCCGTTTCCAAATATACAAAAAAATACCCTCTCCGAAAAGAGGGTACATGACAGAATCTCTGATTGACAAAGGATTACTCTTCCTTCTTTTCCTCTTTGGAGAAAAACTTCCACTGGAAAAGGATCAGGTAGAAGGCGCCGACCGTTACGCAGCTGTCCGCGAAATTGAAGACCGGGTCGAAGAAAGTGAAGGGTTTGCCTCCGATCCAGGGCAGCCATTTCGGCCAGGTCGTATCGATGATCGGGAAATAGAGCATATCGACCACCCGGCCCTGCATGAAGGGGACGTGGGGCTCGAAGATCAGCCCGTAGAAAAGGCAGTCGATAATGTTGCCCAGGGCGCCGGCGGCGATCAGCGTCAGGCCGACCAGCACGCCCATCGGGGCCTTGTCCTTCCTGATCAGGCTCGAAATCCACCAGGACAGCGCGGCGAAGAGGCAGATCCGGAAGAAGGTCAGGAGATATTTCCCGAGCGCTCCTCCGAACTTCATGCCGAAGGCCATCCCCTCGTTTTCGATGAAGAGGATCTGGAACCAGTTGCCGATGACGCTGAAATGCTCCCCGATCGACATATTCGTCTTGACCAGGACCTTGATGACCTGATCGACGATGACGAGGGTGGCTCCCAGGATCAGCAGTTTCTTCCCTTTGGAGAGCGCCATACCGGATCAGTTCTTTCCGGATTTGGCCAGCATCTCCTTGGCTTCAACCGTCAGCGTGGCGTGCGGCACGAGGCGCAGCCGCTCCTTGGGGATCAGCTTGCCGGTGACGCGGCAGACGCCGTAGGTCTTGTTCTCGATGCGCGCGATGGCAGCTTCGAGGTTCTGGATGAACTTGTACTGACGCTGGGCGAGCGCACTCGCCTCTTCCTTGGAAAGCTGGTTGGCGCCGTCGTCCTCGACCGTCTTGAAAGACGGGGAGGTGTCCTCGATGTCGTTGCTGCCGTTGTGCATCACGACCTGGCGGAGCTTGTTGTACTCCGAGCGGGCCTTGGCCAGCATGTCCTCGATGATGACGCGGAACTCGGCGAGCTCCTCGTCGGAATAGCGGGTCTTCTCGACCGGCTGCGCGTCTTTGGCTTTTTTCTTTACTTCTGCCATATTCTTTTCTTTTACGACGTTGATCTTTATGGGTGTTTCGCTCCATTCGACTTCTACGGCGGTCGCAGGGGCGTCGGCGAGCGGCGCGAGATCCACGGACACGGCGAGGGTCTGGGAAGCGAGATAGTCTTTGTAGGAGGCGAGGGAGTAGGAAATCTCGTCATAGTCGGCGCCGGCGGCATAAATCGTCACGGCGACCTTGTCCGTCACCTCGAATCCGCTGTCCTTGCGGATGTTCTGGATGCGGTTGACCAGTTCGCGGGCGATACCTTCGTTGCGCAGGGCGTCCGTCACCTCGATATCCAGGGCGATCGTGAGCGCCCCCTCGGATCCGACCAGCCAGCCCGGCATGTCCTCGGAGGAAATCTGATAGTCCCCAGGGTTCAATTCGACCGGACCGGAAGGCAGGGCGAGCGTATAGGTGCGTCCCTCGGTCTCGGCGGCCTGGATCTCGGAGATGGTCTGCTGGTCGAAAGCGCAGAACGCGGCGGCAATCTCCTTCATCTGCTTGCCGTAGATCTTGCCCAGGGTCTTGAAATTGGGCTTGATCTTCTTGGTGATGATGCCGGTGGTGTCGGCGATGAATTCGGCTTCCTTGACGTTGACTTCCCCGAGGAGGATGTCCTTCACCTTCTCCAGCTGGGCGCGGACCTTGTCGGAGATGACGGGAATCACGAGCTTGGACAGGGGCTGGCGCACCTTGATGTTGACCTTGCGCCGGAGCGCGAGCACCATCGAGGTCGCCTTCTGGGCCAGGGCCATCCGTTCTTCCAGATCGGTGTCGATCAGAGATGTCTCGGGCTCGGGCATCGTCACGTAATGCACGGACTCCTCCCCGTCCGGAACGAGGTCCAGATAGAGCCGGTCCATGTAGAACGGGGCGATCGGGGCCGCCAGGACGGCGACATCGCACAGCACCTCGTACAGCGTCTGGTAGGCGGCCTGCTTGTCGGTACCGGGTTCACCACCCCAGAAACGCTTGCGGTTGAGGCGCACGTACCAGTTGGACAGGTGGTCGCAGACGAAGTCCTGGATCAGGCGTCCGGCCAGGGTGATATCATAGTCCTCGTAGGCGGCGCGCACGTCGCGGATGAGGCTGTTGAGCAGGGAAATGATCCAGCGGTCGATCTCCGGGCGGTCGGCGTACGGTACGGCGGGCGCCTTCGGGTCGAAGCCGTCCACGTTCGCATAGAGCGCGAAGAAGGAATAGGTGTTGTAGAGGGTGCCGAAGAACTTGCGGCGCACCTCGTCCACGCCGGCCTCGTCGAACTTGAGGTTGTCCCAGGGCTGGGCGTTGGTCAGCATGTACCAGCGCAGCGGGTCGGGGCCGTAGGTGTCCATCGCCTGGAACGGGTCCACCGCATTGCCCAGGCGCTTGGACATCTTCTCGCCCTTCTTGTCCAGGACCAGCCCGTTGGAAATCACGCGCTTGAAGGCCGGCGTACCGCTGACCATCGTGTGGATGGCGTGCAGGGTGTAGAACCAGCCGCGCGTCTGGTCGACGCCTTCGGCGATGAAATCGGCCGTGCAGCCGAAGTCCGGCGTATCCTTGCCGCGCAGGCCCGTCTGGGCGTACGGCATCGAGCCGGAATCGAACCACACGTCGATCAGGTCGGTCTCGCGGGTCATCTTCTTTCCGGAAGGGCTCACGAGGAAAATCTCGTCCACGTACGGCCGGTGCAGGTCGATCCTGTCGTAGTTCTCCTTGGACATGTCCGCCGGGTCGAAGCCCTTGTCCTTGAGCGGATTGGAGGCCATGATGCCGGCCGCGACCGCCTTCTCGATCTCGGCATAGAGCTCGGCGGCGCTGCCGATGCAGATCTCTTCCTTGCCGTCGTCGGTGCGCCAGATCGGGAGCGGCGTGCCCCAGTAGCGACTGCGGCTGAGATTCCAGTCCTGGATGTTCTCCAGCCACTTGCCGAAACGGCCCGTGCCGGTGGCCTCGGGTTTCCAGACGATCTGGTCGTTGAGGGCCATCATCTCCTCGCGTACCGCCGTGGCCTTGATGAACCAGGAATTCAGCGGATAATAGAGGACGGGCTTGTCCGTGCGCCAGCAGTGGGGATAGTTGTGCGTATGCTTTTCGATGCGGAAGGCCTTGTTTTCGGCCTTGAGCATCACGCAGATGTCAATGTCGAGGGTCGGGGCGTCCGCGGGAAGGCTGTCGTCATAGGCGTTCTTGACATAGCGGCCCGCCCACTCCGTGTAGTTCGGATCGACCCGGTCGGCCACATAGGCCGGATCCAGGTCTTCGACGCGGTAGAAACGGCCGCGGGGGTCCACCTGGGCCTGCGGAGCGCCGTCCTTATCGGCCACGAACAGGCCGGGGACGCCGGCGAGCTTCGCGACTTTTGCGTCATCGGCACCGAAAGTCGGCGCGATGTGGACGATGCCGGTACCATCCTCGGTCGTGACATAGTCGCCCAGGATGACTTTGAATGCACCCTCGTCGGGACGGAACCAGGGAATCAGCTGCTCGTAGCGCATGCCGGCGAGCTCAGTGCCCTTGACCGTGCCCGGAAGCACCTCGTACGGGGTCTTTTCATTGAACCAGGCGCCGACCAAGTCCTTCGCCAGAATGTAGGTCGCGGGAATGCCGGTATAGGGATTGGCGCTGCGCACCCGGACATAATCGATGTTCGGGCCCACGCAGAGCGCCGTGTTGGACGGCAGGGTCCAGGGCGTCGTGGTCCAGGCGAGGAAGTACAAGCCTTCCTCGTCGAGGGACTTGAACTGCGCGCAGACCGTCGTGTCCTTGACGTCGCGGTAGCAGCCGGGCTGGTTGAGCTCGTGGGAGCTGAGGCCCGTGCCGGCGGCGGGGCTGTAGGGCTGGATGGACTTGCCCTTGTAGAGGTAGCCCTTGCCGTAGATGTCCTTCAGCAGGTACCAGAGGGTCTCGATATAGCGGTTGTCGTAGGTGATGTACGGGTCGTCCATGTCCACCCAGTAGCCGATGCGCTCGGTGAGGTTGCGCCACTCGGCGGTGTACTTCATCACCTCCTCGCGGCAGGCCCGGTTGTATTCCTCGACACTGATCTTCGTGCCAATGTCCTCCTTGGTGATGCCGAGCTTCTTTTCGACGCCGAGCTCCACGGGCAGTCCATGGGTGTCCCAGCCGGCGCGGCGGCGCACCAGGTATCCGGTCTGGGTCTTGTAACGGCAGACGGCGTCCTTGATGGAACGCGCCATCACGTGGTGGATGCCGGGCATGCCGTTCGCCGAAGGAGGTCCTTCGAAGAAGATGAACTCCGGCGCGCCGTCCCGCAAGGCGAGCGACTTCTCGAACGCGGAATTGCGTTTCCAGCGCTCCAGGATGTCGTTTCCGACGCCCACCAGATCCAGTCCCTTGTATTCTTTGAATGTCATTATTTTTTGGCTAATTTTGTAACCGACAAATATAGTCAATCCAAGGATTTTTTACAACAAATTATGAGTACCCTGGACATCATATTGCTGGTATGTTTCGTCCCCGCCATCGTGCGCGGCATCCAGCACGGTTTCATCGCCCAAGTCGTCTCCCTCGTTTCCGTCATCCTGGGCATCTGGCTGGCCTTCCATTTCTCCGAAATGGCCTGCGAATGGCTGCGGCAGTATTTCCCCAACGTATCGGAGACGGTCCTGAACATCGCCGGATTCGTGCTGATCCTGATCGTTGTATCCCTGCTGCTGCACCTGGTCGGCAAGCTGATCTTGAAGCTGTTCAAGGCGGTGGACCTGGGTTGGCTCAACTGGATGCTGGGAATGATCTTCTCGCTGCTCAAGGGGGCGTTGATCATCGGCCTGTTCCTGATCCTTTTCGATACGATCAACCTGAAATTCTCCCTGGTCAAGCCCGAGACGCTCGACCAGTCGGTCCTGTACGCTCCCCTGCGGGATGCGGCGTATAAGGTATTCCCTTATCTGAAAGCCCTGCTGTTCAAGCAATAATCCATGCGGGACCGTATACTCTATATCGAGACGTCCACTTCCCTGACTTCCGTCGCCCTGTCGGAAGAAGGGCGCATCGTGGCGTACAAGTCTACCGAGGTACCCCGCAGCCAGGCTTCGCTGACCGCCGTTTTCCTGGATGAGATGCTGCGGGAGCAGGGGCTGACCGCACGCGACTGCGACGCCGTCTGCGTCAGCAAGGGCCCCGGTTCCTACACCGGCCTGCGGGTGGGTTCCTCCACGGCGAAGGGCCTATGCTTCGGCGCCGACCTGCCCCTGATCGCGATCGGGACGCTGGATACCCTGGTCGCCCAAGCCATCGACGACGGACTCGTCCCGGATGGCTGCAAATACATCGTTCCGATGATCGACGCCCGCCGGATGGAGGTCTATACCGCAGTCTTCACTCCCGACGGCCGCCAACTGACCGAGACCGCCCCCGTCATCGTCGACGAGACCACCTTTGCCGACCGCCTCGCCGAAGGCCCCGTCCTCTTCATCGGCGACGGCGCCCTCAAATGCAAGGACGTCATCCAGGCATTCGCAGATGGTAAAAAGGCGCTCCTCAGAGCGCCCGGCGGAGGGCGGGACGGAGCCGAAGGCGATGTCGGTAGCCCGGGAGCCGCGGGGGATAGTAGGGGGCAGAGCCCCCTCACAGTGGCTCCCCTCAACCCGTCGCCGGCCCCGCAGTCGCCCGCCGCGAACGCCCGTTTCATTGGTTGCTGCCCCAGAGCCGATGTTATGCTAAGGCCAGCAATGGCGGCGTACAAAGAAAAACGGTTCGAAGACACAGCGTACTTCGAACCGTTCTACCTCAAGCAATTTGTCGCCACCGTCAGCGCAAAGAAACTTTTCTAAAGAATCTTCTTCAGATAGCTCTTCAGGCCGTCGATGCCCGTCACGGGCTCGCTGACCAGCTCGCCGCCGGCAATCAGGTAGAAAGCCGGCAGGGCCGTCACGTTGTAGCGCTGCAGCGCCACGCTCGCGGCACCGAAACCGTCACAGACGTTGATCCAGGGCAGTTGCTGGTTCTTGACCGTCGTGCCCCAGAGCGTCTTGTCCGGATCCACGTTGACGGAATAGATCTCGAAACCCTTCGGATGATACTCCTTATACAGCGGCAGGAGCTGATCGATGTTGAACATCTTCTGCGCCGCATCGGAAGCATCCCAGAAATACAGGAGAACGACCTTGGCATCCACCTCGGAAAGCTTCGCCTTCCCGCCCTTGCTGTCCGCAATCTCGAGATCGGGATAACTCATGGGCTGGACCTCCTTCAACTTGAGTGCGAGATCCATCAGTTTCAGCCGACGGACAGCCTCCTTGTCCAGCGCCTTCACGTAGGCCGATTCAGGATAAACCGTCTTCAGCGAATCGCTGGCGCTCCGGAAATAGATGGCGTCGCTGTCCTCCTTGAACACCGGGAAGTCCTCGTTGATCTTCTGGTACAGGACCGGAATGACCGTCAGGGAGTGGGGGTTGGACAGGATGTACTTCAGGGCATTGCGATAATACGCGACATATTTCTTGGATATCTCGCGGTTCACCGCGACATCCCCTTCCTGCGCGCCCTCAATCGTAGCGCTCAAATCCGACAGGAAAGCGGAGAAATCCTGCTCCACCTGCTGCAACTTGACGCTCTCCTCGGAGCCCTCGACGCTGTAACGGCCGAGCGTGTCGGCGGCAACCGTCACCTTGTCACCCTTCTGGAGAAGGAGAGACGCGATCTTGGTGTCGCCATAATACAGGTACACGAATTGAGGCTGCCCTTCCTTGACATTCAAGCCATACCTGAATGCGCCGGAAGCATCGGTCTTGACCGTGTCCAGCACCTTGGGCGCATTGACATCCAGATACTTGACGACGACCTGACGGCCAGGCGCATCGGCGAGCGTACCCTTGATGGAAGTATTCTTGCCGCAGGAGGCGGCTGCCAGGACCAGCAGGCCCAGGGCGATCATCTTACAGTTTCTCATACTCTTTCAGAATGGATGCGGCGATGGCCGTCTGTTCTTCGGGCGTCACCACGGGACGCTCCTTCCGGAAATCCAGGTCCCCTTCCGTCTGCAACGGAACGAGGTGGATATGCGTGTGAGGCACTTCCATGCCCAGCACGGCGACACCGACCCGCTGGCACGGGACGGCGGCCTTGAGGGCAACGGCGACCTTGCGGGCGAAAGCCCAGAGGCCGGCGTAGGTCTCCTCGTCGAGGTGGAAAATGTAGTCGTCCTCCACCTTCTTCGGGATCACGAGGGTGTGACCCTTGGCAAGGGGACTGATGTCGAGGAAAGCGTAGAAATCCTCGCTCTCGGCAACCTTCCAGGAAGGGATTTCGCCATTGGCGATACGCGTGAAGATCGTGGCCATGCTGCTTTAGATTGAAATGTCGAGAATCTGGAACTTCATCACGCCCGAAGGGACCTGGGCCTCCACGACCTCTCCTTTGGCGTGGCCGATGAGGGCCTTGCCGATGGGGGTGGTGGCAGCCAGCTTGCCGTGGGCGAAGTCGGCCTCGGTCTCGCCGACGATGGTGAACTCCATCACCATCTTGTTGGCCAGGTTCTGGACCTTGACCTTGTTCATCATCCGGACGACGTCGGTATTCAGCTGGCTCTCGTCGATGATCTTGGCGTTGGCAACCAGGTTCTGGAGCTTGGCGATCTTGACTTCGAGCAGGCCCTGCGCTTCGCGGGCCGCCTCGTACTCGGCGTTCTCGGACAAATCGCCCTTCTCGCGGGCCTCCGCGATCTGCGCGGAGATCACCGGACGCTGGGCGAGAGCTTCGGCGAGGTCGGCCTTGACTTTCTCCAGGCCTTCCGCCGTCATGTAGTGGAATTGTGGCATATTACTGTTGGTTATCTGTCAAACAAAGTAATCAAAAGAGAGTCCTGCCTGGACGGCAGAACCCCTTTTGCGACTGCAAATATACGAATAATTTTTAATTATCCTATAGCAGGGACTGGCAGAGGGCGCGGTCGCGGACGAGCTGATTCCGCAACTCGGACAGGGAGGCGAAACGCTGCTCGGAGCGGATGCGCTGCAGGAATTCCACGCGGATGTCGAGGCCGTAGATTTCCTCGTCGAAGTCGAAGATGTGCGTCTCGACCGTACGGACCTTGCTGGACAGGGCCTCCCCCGCCGTCACGCCGGTCACCGTGGGCCGCGTGCCGATGTTGGTCATCCCATGGAAGTCCCGGCCCAGGGTATGCACCCGGCAAAGGTACACGCCGTTCGAGGGAACCACCTTCAGCGGATCCGTCGGCTGCATGTTGGCCGTCGGGAAACCGATGGTACGTCCAATCCGGTCTCCTTCCACGACGATGCCGGACAAGGGATAGGCATAGCCCAGCATTTCCCGGGCCAGGGAAACATCCCCGGAACCCAGCGCAGCCCGAATCTTGGTCGAACTAACCGTCACCCCATCCAGGATGAACGGCTCGGTGCGGATCACTTCCAAGCCCATTCCCTGCGCGATCGCCGCGATCTCGTCCGTCGTCCCGGACTTGTAGCCGATGCGGTTGTCGGGGCCCAGCACGATGGCGTCCGCCCCGAAACGCTCCATCACCAGCGAGCGCAGATATTCCTCCGTCGTCAGGCGGCTGAACTCCCGGGTAAACGGAATCGTCTCCATCCGGTCCACGCCCAGCCCCCGCAGCATCGCCTCCTTCTCGGCGAAGGATGACAACAGCCGCAGACCCCGCGCGTCGTTCTGCAGGACATTGCGGGGATGGGGCCAAAACGTGACGACGACGCTCTCCGTGCCCCGCTCCCGCGCGGCACGGACCAGCGCCTCGATCACGATCCGGTGACCCCGGTGGACGCCGTCGAAAAAGCCGGTGGCTACGACCATCTCAGAGAATTACAGCCATTTGACCAGCGGGAAATCCTGCCGATGCGGCAGATCCGCGTTCTTGGGATAGACACGCGTCGCCACCTGGTACAGGCCCGTCACCTCCGGAAGGATGGAAGCCTGGAAGGTCGCCACCCCGTCGTTGAATTCCACCAGGGTGAATTCGAAGAGATTGTTCAGGTGCAGGCGTCCCTTCCGATCGGAGGTCGTAAAGAGCATCTCCACGCCGATATCCTCGGGCTTGAGGTCGCCGATGTTGAGCACCACCTCCGCCTTCAGTTCGTTGTCCGGGGACAGCGAATAGGAGGCAGCCGGCTGCGTGTACGACACGACGGACAGGTTCTCCCAGCCCCGGCGCACCTCCTTCTTCCAGAGGGCGATCCGGCGTGCCTTCTCGAAATCGTCGGCGCAGATGCTGGCGGAACGCTCCGCCTGCGGGAGGTAGTACTGGTTGCAGTAATCCGTCAGCATGCGGTTGGTCGTGAAGTTGCACGCCACCTGCGCGACGGTGTTCTTGATGTAGCTGATCCACTCGGCGGACATCCCGGTCTTGGCATCCTTGTCGTAATAGGCCGGCGCGATCTCGTTCTCGATGATGTTGTAGATCGTCGCGGCGTCGAGCTCGTTCTGGTAGCTCTGGTCGTCGTAGGTGCGCTCCTGCGGGAGGGCCCAGCCGGCGCCCGGCTTGTAGCCTTCGACCCACCATCCGTCGAGGACGGAGAAATGCATCACGCCGTTCATCGCAGCCTTCTCGCCGGATGTGCCGGAAGCCTCCTGGGGACGCGTGGGATTGTTCATCCAGACGTCGACGCCCTGGACCAGGCGCTTGGCCAGCGAAATGTCATAACCGGGCACGAAGACGATCTTGCCGATGAAACGGTCCTGCTTGGAGATCTCGATGATCTGACGGATCAGGTCCTGGCCGGCCTTGTCGGCGGGATGGGCCTTGCCGGCAAAGATGAACTGGACGGGACGCGCGGGGTTGTTGACGATCGCATCGAGCCGGTCCAAGTCCGTGAAGAGCAGGGTTGCGCGCTTGTAGGTCGCGAAACGGCGGGCGAAACCGATCGTGAGCACGTCCGGATTGAGCGTGTCCTTGATCTTGACGATCTGTTTCGGAGAATAGTGGCTGCTCAGCGCCTGGTTGCCCAGGCGGTCATTGATGATGCGAACCAGTTCCTTTTTCAGGATCTTGCGGACGTCCCAGACCTGGGCGTCGGTCAGATTATAGATCCCCTCGAAGCAGGCCTTGTCATAGTGATGGGTCTTGAACTCCTCGCCGAAGACCGTGGCGTGGAGGGCCTTCCATTCCTTGGAAGCCCAGGTCGGATAGTGCACGCCGTTGGTCACATAGCTGATGTGCAGTTCCTCCGGGAGATAGCCGGGATACATGTTCGCGAAGATGTCACGGCTGACCTTGCCGTGCAGCATCGAGACGCCGTTGACATTCTGGGACACGTTGGCGGCCAGGATGCTCATGGAGAACTTCTCGCCCGGATCGGTGGCGCGCACCTTGCCGAGGCCCATCATCGTCTCCCAGCTGATCTTCAACTGCTCCGGGAGATGGCCGATGTACTTGCGCAGCAGACCTTCGTCGAAGGCGTCGTGGCCGGCGGGCACGGGCGTGTGGGTCGTGAACAAGGAGGAAGCCTTGACCACTTCCATCGCTTCCGCGAAGTCCAGGTTCTTGTCCTGGATGTATTCGCGCAGGCGCTCCAGGCCGATGAAGGCCGCATGGCCCTCGTTGCAGTGGTAGACCTGTGTGTCGATACCCAGGGCGCGCAGGGCGCGGATGCCGCCCACGCCGAGGAGCAACTCCTGCTTGAGCCGGTTCTCCCAGTCGCCGCCGTAGAGATGGTAGGTCACCTGACGGTCCTCGGGCAGGTTGGCCTCATAGTCGGTGTCCAGCAGATAGAGGTCAGTGCGGCCAACCGCCACCTTCCAGACACGCGCATTGAGCGTCCGACCCGGGAAAGCGACCTTCGTCGTGAGCCAGTTGCCCGCCTCGTCGAAGACCGGCTTCGCCGGAATGCGCAGGAAGTCCTGGGCGTCGTATTCGGCGACCTGGTCGCCGTAGGCCGTTATCTTCTGGGTGAAATAGCCGTAGCGATACAGCAGGCCGACCGCAACGAGGTTGACGTTCATGTCGCTGGTCTCCTTGAGATAGTCGCCGGCCAGGATGCCCAGGCCACCGGAATAAATCTTCAGGGAAGTATCCAGACCGTATTCCATGCTGAAATAAGCGATGGAAGGATCGGTCCTCTCGGCCTTGGCGGCCATGTAGGCGTCAAACTCCGCGAGCACCTCGTTCATCCGGGCCAGGAACTCGGGATCCTGGGCCAGCTGCTTGAAGCGCTTGAGGCTCACGGTATCCAGCACCTCGCGGGGATTGTGACCGGAATTGTGCCAGATGACCGGATCCACGGTCTTGAACAGGGCCTTGGCGGAATCATTCCAGCACCACCAGAGGTTCTCGCTCAGTTTCTCCAGTCCGGCCAGGGCATCGGGCAGATGCCGGGTCACCATCACGCTTCTCCAGGTCGGGGCGCTGATCTGTGTTTCGTTCTCTTTCATTAATCTTTCTTCTTTTAGGGACGGGTACTCTCCCATCCTGGACACTACTTTTTCGAGGGCAAGCGAATAGGCTTGCTTGTAATATTCTATTTGATTCTGCCAGAGTGCGATACGTGACAGCTCCCTGGCATTTTCCATATATTTCAGGCGGGTATCCTGGTCGATGGAGGCCAGTTCCCGGATGCGGGACTTGACCGCGTCGACGACCGCGTCATAGTTGTCGTCGTCCCGGTCCACGACCGTGATGCCCGGATGCGGCTTGCCATAGTGGTTGCGCACCCAGAGACCGAAGCCGGCCAGGCTGGTCGTCAGCGTCGGGACGCCGAAGGCCACGCTCTCCAGCGGGGTATACCCCCAGGGCTCGTAATAGGACGGGAAGAGCGTCAGGTCCAGGCCCGACATCAGGTCATAGTACTTCATGTCGAAGATGCCGTCCGAGCCGTTGAGATATGACGGCACGAAGAAGACCTTGACGTCGCTCTCCGGATGGTTGTAAAGGCCCTGCTCCGCGAAACGGCGCGTGACGGTATCCCATTCCGGGTTCATCAGCTGGTGCGTGACCTGGGTCGTATAGTCGGCGCAACCCTCGCCGGATAGCTTCCGGAGCAGGTTGCGGTCCGGTCCGTTGTGGCCGGAGGGAATCATGATGAAGGCGCAGACCTGGCGGTCCTTGCAGCCTTCGCGGTCCAGCGCCGCCAGGGCGTCGATGAAGATGTCGATGCCCTTGTTGCGGAACTCGTACCGGCCGCCGATGCCCACGAGGAGCGCGTCCTTGCCGACCGGGGTCCCGCACATCGCGGAAGCGACCTCGACCATCTTCGCCCGGGCCTTCGCCCGCTTCTCGAAGAACGCCTCCTTGGAAGACGGCGTGATGCTGTCTTCGAAACCGTTCGGAGTCACGATATCGACGGGACGCCCGTCGAAATGCTCGCATTCGCGCGCCGTGATGTCGCTCACCGTCGTGAAGACGTCGGCGTTCTGCGCGGACTTGGACTCCAGGCTGTAACGCGCCTTAACGCCCAGCCGGGACGCCATCTCGTCCGCGTTGTACTCGTTGAAACGGCCGTAGAGCGGATAATTGTTGCCGCAGATGCAACGGCCGACGATGGTGGCGTGGGTCGTGAAGACCGTACCGACGGCGGGGCAGTGCTCTTTCAGGTACAGCAAACCGGCGCCGGTCTGCCATTCGTGGAACTGCGCCACAACCTTGTCGGAGGAAAAGAGGTTGTGCTTGTAGAAACTCTCGATCGCGCAACCGGCGGCATAGCCGAACAGCGCGGACTCCTTGTAGTCCCAGTTGCCGGTGATCGAATCCACGCCGAAACTCTCCCATAGCTGGCCGAGGATCCGGTCCTGGCGGTCGAGCAGGCTCTTGTAATCGATCAGGATCGCGGTCGGACGGCCCGGCACGTTCCAGCGGCCGATACGCACGCGCAAGCCTTCCTTGGCCGCCTGCGTCTTCCAGCGGGCGTACAGGGACGGATCTTCGATGAAATCGGGATTGGCCTCAACGTCCATCCAAACGTCCGGACCGATCAGAATGTGGTGCCGCTTCAGCTGCGCCTTGAGGTAAAGAGCCTTGGTGGAAACCACGGTATAGATGCCGCCGACCTTGTTGCAAACTTCCCAGCTTACCTCGAACAGATAGTCGGGGTTGATCTTCACGCTATCGCTCATTTCTCACTGCCATTGCGTCGTTCACCCGGATGATAAAATCGCTCAGGATGTTCATGTAGTTGATGAAGGCTTCGTAGGGCGTCTCGTACTGATTGGCGAATTTCCGCGGCATGCCGTCCGAGAAGAACTGCGTGCCCATATAGTAGAAGTTCGCACTCTCCTGGAGATGCCCGAAGTCCGCCCAGAGCACGGGATCGCCCAGGATGGACAGTTTCTCGGTCAGTCCGTAGAGCTTGTTGAAGGCGTCTTGCTGGAGCTCGTTGCCCAGATAGACGGTCATGTCGCTCTCCACGTTGGACCAGGAGATCGCGTCCTCCACCTCGACGGGGCCGACGCTCTTGTGATTCTTCACGGCCTCGGCGGGCGTCACGAACTGCATCGTGCCGTCAGCGAGCACCGCGTCAGGCAGAGCCCGCATGAAGTCGAAGATGCCGCTCGACGCCGGATGGAAGATCCCGAAGGCCTCGTAATCCAGGAAAAGGTTGACGATGTCGCCCTCGGCCCCGCGGAGCCACTCCACATACTTTTCGGCCGTCAGCGGCCACACATCCCAGTCCGTGTGGGAGAAACGCACGGCGATGTCGTTGCTGAGCGACCAGTTGCGCATCAGCACGTTCAGCTTGGGCTGCGCCGCGCAGGAATACACGTAGTCGGGGCTCTTCCAGCCCAGGATGTGCTTGGCGCCTTCGGTCAGCATCGTCTTGAAGCCCATGTCATACACGGCGGCGCCGATGCTGTCGGAATAGATCAGCTCGGTGTTGCGGAAGGTCACCGGCTTGACGCCGAAGAGCTCCTCGATCTTGTCCCGCTGCTTGACGACCTGGTGCTTGAACTCGGCCTGGGAAGCCAGGGAGGCCAGGGAATGGTAATACGTCTCGCAGAGGAACTCGACCTGACCCGTGTCAGCGAGGGCCCGGAAGCTGTCGATCACCTCGGGAGCATAGCGCTCGAACATCTCGAGCGTGGATCCCGCAATGGAGAACGCCACCTTGTACGCGCCCTTCTTCGCCTTCAGCTGCTCGAGCAGGATGGCGTTCATCGGAAGATAGCATTCCTGGATGGCCCGCCGGATGTTGGTCCGGTTGCCGAAGTCGTCATAGTAGTGGGAGTCTTTCCCGATATCGAAAAAACGGTAGAGGCGGAGCCGGGTAGGCTGGTGCACCTGGAAGTACAGGCAAATGCTCTTCTTGTTCATATCAGCGATTCGTAAACTTTTTTCAACTTGGCGGTGGCGTTGTTCCATTTCAGCTCATTCACTTCGTCGAAACCCTTCTTGGCGGCGAACTGCGAAAGGACGGGGTACTGGAGCAGCGCATAGATGTCGTCAGCCATCGCGTCCACGTCCCAGAAATCCACCTTGAAGGCGTATTTCAGGACCTCGGCGGCACCGGACTGATGGGAAATGATGGAAGGCACCCCGGTCCGCATCGCTTCGAGCGGGGAGATGCCGAAGGGCTCGGAGACCGACGGCATGATGTAGACGTCGGAGAGGGCGAACATCTTCTGGACGTCCGCGCCGCGAAGGAAGCCCGTGAAATGGAAGCGGTCGGAGATGCCCAGGCGCGCTACCTGGCGGATGGCCCGGTTCATCATGTCGCCGCTGCCGGCCATCACAAAACGCACGCCCTTGGTCCGTTTCAGGACCTTGGCCGCGGCTTCGATGAAGTATTCGGGGCCCTTCTGGAAGGTGATGCGGCCCAGGAAGGTTACGACCTTGTCCCGGACGCCGCGCTCCACCTGGAGATTCTCCCGGCCGCTGAAGTCCACGGCGTTGTGGACCGTGACGACCTTGGCGGGATCGATATGGTAGCGGTTGATGACGATGTTGCGCGTCAGGTCGCTGACGGTGACCACGCGGTCCGCCGCCTGCATGCCGCGGGTCTCGATGTCCAGGACGCGGGTGTCGATATGTTTCTCGTCGCCGCGGTCGTATGAAGTGGCGTGGACGTGGACCACGAGGGGCTTGCCCGTCAGTTCCTTGGCGGCGATGCCGGCGAGATAGGTCAGCCAGTCGTGGGCGTGGATGACGTCGAAGCGGTCGACATACTGCATCGCGATCGTACCGCCGACCTGCGCATAGCGGGCGACCTCTTCCATCAGGGTCGCGCCGTATTTGCCGGAGAACTTGAACTTCTGGCCGAAGCCCACCGTCGTCTCCAGCCGACCCTCGCGCTTCATCTCCTCGATGGCGGAGAAATACTCCTCCGGATCCACGTAAGGCACGAGGCTGGAATCCACATATACGTATTTGGTCTTGTTGATGAACTCCTCGACCGTGCTACTGACGTTGCGCACTTCCACGTCGCTCGCATTGAGGATGGTCGTCGCGCTCTGGTCCTCGTCTCCGGAGGCGGAGGGCATCACGAAGAGCGTCTCCACGCCGTTGTGGGCGAGACCCTTCACAATGCCTTCGCAGGCGGTGCCCAGACCGCCGGCGATATGGGGAGGAAACTCCCAGCCGAACATAAGCACTCTCATCTCTCAAGGCGGTTTTGGTTCAACTTATATTCGATCGCAAGCAGGGCCGCGGTGCTGAGCGCCGAAGAAATGGCGCCGTGCGGCTCCTGGGGCGGATCGCCGTCATACAGCTCGGAGAAGGCGCCGACGCCATGCTTGCCCAAGTCCTCGTAGAAGCCGTCCACAAGGGCACGGGCCTTCGCCGTGAAGGACTCGCCCTTGACACGGAAACACACGTCTGCGTATGGCTCGAGCAGGAAGGGGAAGGCGCTGCCGTTATGATAAGCGCGGTCACGCTCGATCTGGGACCCGTCGTAAACGCCCTTGTAGAGGACGTCGCGGGGGCTGAGGGTACGGATGCCGCGCGGGGTCAGCAGCTCGCGGTCCACGACGCGGATGATCTGGGGAATGATCTCCTCCTCGATCGGCGAATACTTGACCCAGGCAGCGTACAGCTGGTTGGGACGGATCTCCAGATGCTGGCCATCGTTGTCCACATAGTCGGCCAGGCAGCCGATATAGTCGTTCCAGAAGGTCTTCTGGTAGTTGTCCTTGATCAGGTCGCGGACGCGGGACCAGCGGGTGACGAAATCCCCGTTGCCGGAACCGTAGCGGCGCTCCATCTCCAGAGCGAAGCAGATGGCGTTGTACCACAGGGCGTTGGTCTCGACCTGGTAGCCGGCCCGTTCGGTCACCGCGCGGCCGTCGATATAGGCGTTCATCCAGGACAGGGCGACTCCGTCCATCTGGGCCCAGAGCAGGCCGTCGGGCTGCATCGCGACTTCCTTGCGTTCGCCCGGCACATAGCTTTCCACGATGCCGCGCATCACGGTGCCATATTTCTTCCAGACCCGGGCCGGATCGGCGCCGAAGTCCAGGTAAGCCTGCAGGGTGCAGGTCATGTAAAGGGGCGCCTCGACCTGGGTAGTGCGGCAGAAAAGCCGCTCCTGCTCGTCGGCGACGATGTTGTCCAGGATCTCCTCGAACTCGGCGGCATCGCCCTTGGCGTACAGGGTCAGGCCCGCGAGCGCCTGCAAAGTCTCACGAAGCAAGCCGGTATAGAGCCAGGAGAAACCGGCGGTGACCTTCTTGCGGTAATTGTGGTTGCAGACCAGCGTGTCGGCGCAGCGCACCAGCTGGTCGCGGCTGTCGGTGACCGGCGGCGTGACGCGCAGGCGGTCGTTGAACTTGCGCTTGAAACCGGCGGGCGCCTCCTCCTTCATCGAGGCGGAGAATACCACCTCCGATCCGGGCGCAAGGGTCATTTCGAACCAACCCGGGACAAACAGGTCCTCCTTGCAGTCGAAGCCGCGGCGGTATTCGTCGGAATAGGTGATGCCGTTGTACCAGTAGGGCGCGGACACGAACTTCGCCTTCGAGTCGCTGACCTGCAGGTTGAGGTCCGGGAAGTTGGGGTACATCCGGAACGACACGCCGTTCGCGACGCTCTCGTAGCTCGTGCGGGCCTCGGCGTTCTGGCTCGTCAGCGCGTGGATGTTGCGGAAGGCCAGGAAAGGCCGCAGCTGCAGCGTGGCCTTGGCGGGCGCTTCCAGCAACTCGAACTTGATCAGGACCTGGTCCTGGTCGGGGACGAGCAGGATGCTCTTGCGGAACAGGATGTCCCCCACCTTGTAGGTGATCTGCGGCACGGGATCGCCCTCGAAATCGACGACATACTTGTGACCGCGGGGTTCATACAATTCTCCGTAGCAGTGAATGCCCAGGTTGAACTGCTTGCCGTTCACGATCAGGCTCTCGTCCAGGGAGGACAGCAGCAGGAACTTGTCTCCGCCGAAACGGTCCAGCGTCACGGCGAGCAGGCCGTGGTAGCGCCGGGTGTTGCAAGTCAGGATGGAGGTGTTGCAATACGCTCCCGTCTTGCTGGCCGAGATGATCTCACGCTTGAGCGAATAGGACAGGTTGACCAGTTCGGACTTGTTGAATCTCAAAAAAGCCATATCAAATCTTACAGTTTTTCATATACCGCCGCACAGCGGCCGGGCAGGTATAGGTAAAGCGTATCATCGAAGGAAGGGTTTCCGTTCGGTGATTTCTCATGGATGGACACGTGGGTCTCCCCCGCCTTGAGGCGGCCGAAACCGTCGAATGCCTTGTCATCCGTGCTCCCTACGAGCCTGTACGTGCCGGCCGGAGCCGAAAATCCATAATCGGCAAAAGAGCCGGTCGGATGGAAATTGAATGCAAAGATACTGTTATTTCTGCTGAATATCAATATTTTCTTCTCCTCGTCCGCGACCAGCAGCACCGGGCGCGCCGAGAGGATATGATTCTTCTTGATATAGCGCACCATCGCCTTGTCGAAGTCGCGCAGGTATTTGTAGCGCAGGTAGTCCGGCTCCGCGAGCGACCACTGCCGGCGAGCGTGGGCGTAGGACCAGCCGTTCCCCTCCCGGGGGAAGTCGATCCACTCGGGATGCCCGAACTCGTTGCCCATGAAGTTGAGATAGCCGTCCCCCGCCGTCGCGGCGGTAATGAGGCGTATCATCTTGTGCAGGGCGATCCCCCGGTCCACGACCAGGCTCTGCGAGTCCTTCGCCATCGAGAAATACATCTCCTTGTCCATCAGCCTGAATATCAGGGTCTTGTCACCCACGAGCGCCTGGTCGTGGCACTCGGCGTAACTGATGGTCTTCTCATCCTCTCGCTTGTTGGTCAGCTCCCACCAGATTTCTCCGGGCGACCAGTCCTCGTCGCGGCGCTCCTTGATCCACTTGATCCAGTGGTCCGCCACGCCCATCGACATGCGAAAGTCGAAACCGATGCCTCCCTTGCGGAATGGCGCGGCCAGGCCGGCCATGCCGCTGACGTCCTCCGCGATGGTGAAGGCGTTGGGAGCGATCTCATGAACCAGCATGTTCGCAAGGGCGAGGTAGGTCACGGCGTTCTCGTCCACGCCCTGGTCGAAATAGAGGGCGTAATCGCCAAAATCCTTGCCCAGGCCGTGGTCCCAGTACAGCATGCTGGTCACGCCGTCGAAACGGAACCCGTCCAGGCGGTATTCCTCCATCCAGAACTTGCAGTTGGAGAGCAGGAAGTACTTGGTCTCGTCCTTGCCATAGTCAAAGCAGCGGGAATCCCAGGCGGGATGGTGTCCCTGCGGACCATTGTAGAAATACAGGTCCTCGCGGCCGTCGAAGCGGCTCAGGCCTTCCGCCTCGTTGCTGACGCTGTGCGAATGGACCAGGTCCATCACGACGGCGATCCCTTTCCCGTGGGCGTCATCCACCAGCGCCTTGAATTCCTCGGGCGTGCCGAAACGCGAACTGAGGGCATAGAAATTGGACACCTGATAGCCGAAGGAGCCATAGTAGGGATGCTCCTGCAAGGCCATGATCTGCAGGACGTTGTAGCCCAGGTCCGCCACCTTCGGGAGGACGTTCCGGCGGAAATCTTCAAAGGAAGACACCTTCTCCTCCTCGCCGCTCATTCCGATATGACACTCGTAGATCAGGGGATGGGGGCGCTTGCCGGCACGGCCGTGTTTCCACCGGTAGGGAGTCGGATCCCAGACCTGCGCGCAGAAGACCTTCGTCTCCGGGTCCTGGACGCAGCGGGTGGCGTAGGAAGGCAGACGTTCGGCGCCGCCTCCGGGCCATTCGATGAAAAGCTTGTACAGCGCGCCGTGGTGCAGCAGCATCCCGGGAACGCGCAGTTCCCAGCTCCCGTCCCCGATGGGCTTGAGCGCCCAGCCTTCGGTCCGGTGCCAGTTGTTGAATTCGCCGACCATCCAGATCCGCGTGGCGTTGGGCGCCCATTCGCGGAAGATCCAGGATCCATCCTTTTCCCGGTGCAAGCCGTAGTACAGATGGTTGTTGATCCCGGCGCTGAGCGAACCATCCTTGGCAAAACGGTCCCGGCAGGCCTGGATACGGCTGTGACGGGCATCGATGGCCTCCTTGAAGGGCATCAGATACGGGTCTGTGTCGTAAATGTTCATATCGCGTCCACTTTTTCGCGCACGCTGCGCAGATATTCCCGGCAACGGGAAGTCAACTCTTCCGCCTGCCGCACATATTTGTCGATGTCATCGATGCCGGTCGCGGGATCCTCCACCTTGGCAAGGATCTTCTCCAGGGTCGCGACCGCTTCCTTGTAATCAAACTTTTCCATCTACCGTACAATTCAGTTTGCCGTCGGCGAACAGCACGTCCACCCGGTCTCCGGGCTGGACGGCGGCCGCACTTTTCAGAATCACCCCCTTCGCGTCGGTCGCGAGGGCATAGCCCCGGGACAGGATGCCGCGGGGGTCCGCCGCCTTGATGCGCGAGGCGAGTAGTTCGATGCGGGAGGACATCGCGTTCAGCTTATTCACGAAGGCCAGGCGCAGGCGGGTGACATAGCTCGAAATAGTTTCGTCCTCCCCGATGTAGAGATCCAGGAACAGGTCCGCCAGGGCCGTCGGCGTCTTGACATCCTGATAGGCGACAAGGTCCGCCACGTGGCGGTCCCGCTCGTGCCCGATAGCCGTCAGGATCGGGATGTCGCAGCTCGCGATGTTGAAACACAGGCCGTAATCGTCAAAGCAGGCCAGGTCGAAATTGGACCCGCCGCCGCGCAGGATCAGGATGGCGTCGTAAGGTTCTTTCGAGGCCACGGCGGCGTCGATGGCATCCGAAATGGAGGCCGGCGCCGACTCGCCCTGCATCGTCGCTTCGAACAGGTCCACCTGAAAACGGAAGCCGTATTCATTCTCCGTCAGGTGGTGGCGGAAATCGCCCCAGCCGGCGGCGGTATCGGTCGAGATGACCGCCAGGCGGTAGGGCAGGTCCGGCAGCGTGAGGGACTTCTGCCGGTCGATCAGGCCTTCCTCCTCCAGTTTGGCGATGGTCTCGCGCCGGATCCGCTCTTGCTCGCCGAGAGTCATCCCCGGATCCAGTTCTTCGACGACGAGCGTCAAGCCGAAAACTTCATGGTAGGAGACCCGAACCCCGGCGAGGATGGTCATCCCGGCCTGCAGGTCGGAACCGGTTTCTTCCCGGAACATGGCGGAAAGGAGGAAATAGCGGTCGCGCCAGATGACGGCCCGGACCTTGGCCACCACCCTGCCCTTTTCAGTCTGGCAGAGCTCGAGATAGCAATGCCCCCCCTTCACACCCACCGAGCTGACCTCCGCCCGCACCCGGATCCGGTCCGGGAACAGGTCCTCTATCCCCTCTTGCAAGCCCCTCTGGAGGGTCAGTAAATCCACAAAATCATTTTCCATCTCAAAGCATCAGCAACTGTTGCAAATTTAGCAAAAAATAAAGGCTTTTTTTCCTATCTTTGCATTGCATTTGAAGAAAGGATATGAAGATTGTTTCAGCCCGATTCGCCGGAAGCAGCACCCGGACCGACAGGAAACCGTCGCCGGCCCTGCCTGAGTTCGCCTTCATCGGCCGATCCAACGTGGGCAAATCCTCCCTGATCAACATGCTCGCAGGCAACCACAAGCTTGCGATGACCTCTTCCACCCCCGGAAAGACCAAACTGGTCAACCATTTCCTCATCAACGACCGCTGGTATCTGGTGGACCTGCCGGGCTACGGCTACGCCAAGCTTTCGCAGAAGGGCCGCGACGAACTCCGGACCATCGTCCGGGATTACGTTTTCAATTCCGCCGAGATGCAGATCCTTTTCGTCCTGATCGACGCACGCCACGATATCGGGGCCGCCGACTGGGATTTCCTCTGCGACCTCGGGGAGAACGGCATTCCCTTCGCCATTATTTTCACCAAGTGTGACAAACTGGGCCCGGTCGCCCTGGAGAACCAGATCGCCCGGGACCGGGAGCGGCTGCTCGAGTCCTGGGAGGAACTGCCCCCCTGTTTCCTCAGTTCCGCCGAGACCGGCAAGGGCAAGGAAGAGATCCTTTCCTTCATTGAATCCATTTTATCTGCAACATAGTCATGATCAAAGAACACCGCATCGAATTGTTTGCCTGCCGGGCATCCAAAGATTTTGCTGCCAAAGTCGTTGACGAGCTGAACGCTTCCCGCGAAGAAGGGGAAGGACCCTACCGGCTCGGAGACTTGGTTGTGACCCCGTTCAGCGACGGCGAGTTTCAGCCCGCTTTTACTGAGAGCGTGCGTGGTGCGACCGTCTTCCTCATCCAGTCCACCTTCCCTCCGACCGACAACCTGATGGAGCTTCTGCTCACCATCGATGCCGCCAAGCGGGCTTCCGCCGACAAGGTGATCGCCGTGATCCCCTACTTCGGCTGGGCACGCCAGGACCGTAAGGACCGCCCCCGCGTGTCGATCGGAGCCAAGCTCGTCGCCAACCTCCTGAAGGCTGCGGGCGCAGACCGGGTGATGACCTGCGACCTCCATGCCGACCAGATCCAGGGGTTCTTCGACTTCCCCGTGGACCACATATATGCCAGCAAGGTGTTCATCCCGTTCATCAAGTCCCTGGGCATCGACAACCTCGCGATCGCCGCGCCGGACATGGGCGGTGCCAAGCGGGCCAACACCTACGCCCGTGAGCTGGGCTGCCCGGTGGTGATCTGCCACAAGTCCCGCGAGCGGGCCAACGTCGTCTCTTCAATCACGGCCATCGGCGAAGTGGAAGGCAAGAACATCATCATCGTCGACGACATGATCGACACGGCCGGCACCCTGAGCAAGGCAGCCGACGTGCTGATGTCCAAAGGAGCCGCCAGCGTGATGGCCTGCGCTTCCCACGGCATCCTTTCCGGCAAGGCTTTCGAGAATATCAACAACTCGGCCCTCAAGGCGGTCTATATCACCGACACCATCCCGCTCACGACGGATCCCGCGGTCGATACCAGCAAGATCAAGGTCATTTCGATGACCGGCGTCTTCGCCCGCATCATCCGCAAGATCTACAATTACGAGCCGATCAGTTCGGAATTCATCCATTAGTCCCCAGGCATGACCCTATTCCTTGTCACACTGGTCCTCGTCGGGCTCGGCGTCTTCGGAATGTGTTTCAACATACTCTTCCGGAAAGACGGGCGTTTCCCCGAGTACGAGGTCGGTTCCAACAAGGAGATGCGGCGCCTGGGCATCCGTTGCATGAAGGAAGAAATGGAGGAACTGGACCGCAAGGAGCGCCCCCTGCACGCAGCCTGCACGGGGAGCACGGATCCCTCCTGCGAAGGCTGCAGCCTGTATAAAAAAGCGTAACGTCTATGTCACTCGTATCCATCGTCGGCCGGCCGAATGTCGGAAAGTCCACCCTCTTCAACCGCCTTGTCGGCATGCGCAAAGCCATCGTCGACGACACCGCGGGCGTGACCCGCGACCGCCATTACGGCCGCTGCGAGTGGTGCGGCCGGGAGTTCAGCGTCGTCGATACCGGCGGCTATACCACCAACTCCGACGACGTCTTCGAGTCGGCGATCCGCCAGCAGGTGCAGATTGCGATCGACGAGTCGGATGTGGTTCTTTTCATGGTGGAAGCCGCGACGGGCATCACGGACTACGACGCCGAAATCGCCGACGTGCTGCGGCGGTCCAAGAAGCCGGTGATCCTTTGTGTCAACAAGGTGGATTCCGGCGCCAAGATGTACGACGCGTACGATTTCTACGGACTTGGGTTGGGTGAGATCTGGAGCATTTCCGCGGCCAACGGCAGCGGGACCGGGGACCTGCTGGACGAGATCGTGCGGGTGCTGCCTCCGGATGAGGGGCCCGATCCACAGGACCGGCCCGACCTGCCGCACGTGGCGATCGTGGGCAAGCCGAATGTGGGCAAGTCGTCGCTGACCAACGCCCTGCTGGGCGAGGAGCGGAATATCGTCACGCCCGTCGCCGGCACAACGCGCGATTCGATCGCGACTTATTTCAACAAGTTCGGCCACGAATTCATGCTGGTGGATACGGCCGGCATGCGGCGCAAGTCCAAGGTCCACGAGGACCTGGAGTTCTATTCCGTGATGCGGTCCATCCGGGCGATCGAGAATGCGAATGTGTGCGTGCTGATGATCGATGCCACACAGGGCATGGAGGCGCAGGACATGAATGTGTTCAACCTGATTGTGCGCAACCGCAAGGGCTGCGTGATCGTGGTCAACAAGTGGGATCTCTTCGAGAAGGAGAGCAACACGATGCGGGATTATACCGAGGCGCTCCGGCGCCGGATCGCGCCTTTCGACGACGTGCCGATCATCTTCACTTCCGTGACGGAGAAGCAGCGGATCCTGAATGTCCTGGACGCCATCGCCGACGTGTCGGCCAATTATGCGCAGAAAATCCCGACGGCGCGGCTGAACGAGGCGCTGCTGCCGGTCATCGAGGAGACTCCGCCGCCGGCCTGGAAGGGGAAGTATGTGAAGATCAAGTACATCACCCAGCTCCCTACGCGTTTCCCGTCCTTCGCGTTCTTCTGCAATCTCCCGCAGTATGTCAAGGACCCGTACAAGCGTTTCCTGGAGAACCAGTTGCGGTCGTTCTTCAACTTCTGCGGCTGCCCGATCCAGATCTTTATCCGGCAGAAATAGATTTTCCCAGCCAGAGAAGGCAGTGTGCTGCAGGAAGCAGAATTGAACCCTTCGGGGAATGCTTCCTGCAGCACACTGCCTTCTCCGGCTCGAATGTCTACCTGATCAGGCGGTCGAGGACGGCCCAGTGGTCGGGGGTCATGGAACCGGCGCTGAAGAGGCAGATGCCGGCGGCTCCGGCGTCCATGGCGCCGAGGACGGCTTCTTCCAGTTCGGAGGGGAGGAGGCCGTGGCCTTCGGGATCCTCAATCTGGTCCTTGTTCTGCCAATCCTTGCAGATGAACAGGCCGCTGTAGACCGGGATGTCCCGCTCGGCGACACTGACGACTTCCTCCCGCGTGACGTCACCGACCCAGGAGGCCGGCTCAAGGTAGAAGTCGTTGTAATTCATCGGGAAGAAGGCGTCGACCGCCCAGTCGTTCCATTGCTGGCGGACCATCCAGCGCGCATAGCTGTCCGGTCCCGGGAAAACGTCCGCGCTGATCTTCTTGCCCTGCGTGTGGACCGCTGCCGCGATCCGGTTGACCAGGGCCGTCACCACGTTGCAGCGGAACTCGGCCCATTCCTCGCACTTCGAAGGATCCTCCATCGCCCGGATGTCGATCCCCGTCTTGGACTTGAAGTCCTCCACGCAGTCGTCGCAATAGCAATAGTCCGCCTCCGGATATTCCTCGTTCATCTCGAGGCCGTACTTGTCCCACAGGCCGCGCGACAAGATCACGTCGGCATAGCGGATATAGTCGAGCTGCACGTAATCCACCGTCGGGATGGCGGCGGCTTCCGAATAGCGGTTGACCAGGTATTCGATGACCTCCGGATTGTGCGGATCCAAGGTCTTGTAATACGGCACATACGCGGGACGGTCGTAAGACGACTCGCCCAGGCGGTTGACCGTGTACCAGGAAGGATCCTGCCCGCCGTCGATCATCGTCGGAATCCACGCATGGTATTCCAGGCCGTATTCGTGGGCCAGGGCGGAGGCTTTCGCCATCATTTCCAGGTCCCATCCGCAATTGAAGCAGACACCCGTGACCCCGTGCTGCCTGAATAAGGCATATTGCTCCCGAAGGGCGTTCTCGTCCGCGGCAGGGGAACCCCACACGTAAACCGGTATGCGCGCCTGTTTCGCACAGGATGCGAACAGCAGGACCGCCATCATCACAACAAATAACTTTTTCATATACTTATCCTTTTAATTGTTTCGGGTAACGGACGGTGAAACAGGCCCCGCCCAAGGCGAAAGAAGTGGAATACTCGATCGTGGCACCGCATTTCTCCAGGATGCTGCGGCTGATCGCCAGACCCAGGCCCGTGCCACCGGTCTTGGTCGTAAAGTTGGGGGTAAACAGCTTGGGACGGTTCTCCTCCGACACGCCGCGTCCGTTATCCTCCACGACGATGTCATAGAATCCGTCCTCCGACGACTGGCGCAGCTGGACCAGAACACGGCCCGGCGCCGGCTCTTCCCCGTGTTCCAATTCATCCTGTTGACGGCCCTCCACGGCCTGCACCGCATTGGCGACCAGGTTGACGATCACCCGCGTCAGCTGCGGTTTCGGTCCCATCACCGTCACGCCCTCGAGGCCCAGGTACTCGAAGCTGATCCCCTCCTTGTTGTCGAACATCGACAGTTCCTCCCGAATCAGGCGGTCCAGGTCGATGCGCGTGGGTTCCTCGCTGTACAGTTTGGCGAAGGTGGAGAATTCGTTGGCCGTCTCCGTCAGGATGTCGATATGGTCCAGGACGATCGCAGACATTTCATCGAAACGGTCCTCCCAGCCCGGCGCATTCCGCTCCTTGAGCCGGATCAGGCGCTGGATCTGGAGCTTCATCGGCGTCAGCGGGTTCTTGATTTCGTGGGCGACCTGACGGGCCATCGCACTCCAGGCCTTGTCGCGTTCTGCCTGTGCCAGCTCCCGGGTACTCCGGGTCAGGTCGTCGACCATGCGGTTGTACGAGCGCACCAGCGAAGTGATCTCGTCGTCGTTGTCGTAACGGATATGCTCCAGGCTCTCGACATCCGCGGCGCTCATCTTCTTGCCCATCAGTTCCAGCGGCTTGAACATCTTGCCCACGATCGCGCGGATCATGAAACGAGCGATGATCAGCAGGATGAGGAATACGGTGAGGATCGTGACGAAATGCATCACGGCATCCATCATCAGGTCATAGTTCTCCCCCGTGTAAGGGGAACTCATCAGGGCAAGGATCTTTCCTTCCGCATTCCGGATCGGGGCATAAAGGGCGCTGTAGGGCTTGCCGCTGATCTTCTCGCGCTGGATGAAGTAACGCTTGTTCTCGTGTGTGATCGCATGGAAGGCGACCTGGTTTACGCGGCAGCCCAGCAGCAGGCGGTCGAAAATCTCCGGCGTCGTGGAATCGAACACCTTGCCGTCCGTACCGTATAAGGTAATGTCGGATTTCAGGGTGTTGCTCGCGGACTCGAAAGCATCCTTGAACTCCTTGCTCCCCAAGTCGTCGACCGACTTCGCATCCCGGCAGGCCGCCTCCAGCAGCGCCTGGATGGAATTGACCTTGTCCGACATCATCGAAGAGAGGTTCTCGGCGCTACGGTCATAGACGAAATACACACTCACGGCGGCCAGGACGACCAGGGTGAGCACCAGGGACAGGACCAGCACGCTGGAAACGCGGGAACGGAAATAGTTCTTCTCGAAAACGGTCGCCGAACGGTGCCGGCGCGTAAGCAGCAACAGGGTCAGCGCAAAGAACGCCATCAGGGCCAGGAATACGCCGCCGGTCACAAAGCGGCTCGCCTTGACCTTCGGCCGGGAAATCACGATGACATCCTCGTCGGAAATCCGGTTGACGAAATGGAGGTAGCCGTCCTCGACAAAACGGGACTGATCCGTCTGATAGATGATGTGTTCCTGCTTGTCGTTCAATACCGTCGGGTAGGCATAGTTGCCCCGCAGGGCGACCAGTTCCCGCCCGTTGTATTTGGCATAGTCGTAGCTCGAGGGAATGAGCACCCGTCCCGGCGCAGAAACGCCGAGCAAGGTGGAATAACCCTTGTCCTGCTTGTTGGCCTTCGGCTCCAGCTCTATCAGCATGTCCGTCACGCCCGTATATGCGTTGTAATAACGGAACACGCCGGTGTAGACGGCATGGACGCCGACGGGATAGGAATAGAGGAAACGGGACCCTTTCGCCACCGGCTCGCCCCCTTCCATCTTGCGGCGTAGGAAGTCGGCTCCTTCCTGCGTCGCTTCAGACTCGTTCAGGAGGTAGACGGAGATGTCATAATCCTGCGTGAAGCGGGACATGTAGTTGTCCGTGATGCGGTTCAGGATGATGCCGGCGCTGTTGGGCATGCCCGCGATGGCGGCGATGACGCCGTCCCGGTCGATGGGCCGTTCCAGCGAGCGCAGGTTCAACTCCGCCACGATGTCGCGGTCGATGGACAGGCGGTTTGCCCACACGGCCTGGCGGCTCTCTTCCTTCCGGAATCCGGCCAGGGCCGTCACAAGGACCAGCGTGATGGAGAACAGGAGGGCCAGGATGACGCGCGAGGAAGCGGAAAAGGCATCATAGCGGATGCCGAGCCACTTCCGGAACGCCGGGCGAAGCATCTGCAGCAGGAGCGAGATCACCATCAGCAGCGCTATGAAGAACAGATACACCAGTCCCGACCAGGGTGACAGTTCATTCAATTTGTACAGTTCCAGGGAGATGCTCGAATTGAGCGCGATGCTGCGGACCACGAAAATGGAATACACCCAGATTCCCAGAATCAGCAGGACGCCCAGGACGGACAGCAGGTCCAGCCGGATGCTTCCCTTCACCCTGCCGTACAGGTCCAGACGGACGAAATAGGTACAAAGGACCAGCAGGATGAGGCCGATGTTGAGGATGAACACGGCGCCCAGCGAATAGAGGACGTTGCCGTCCGCATAGACCGCCGGAGAAAAGAGACTGCTGAGAATGTTGGCGCCCCGCCCCCAGAAATACAGGGCCGCCGTCACCGCCATCAAAGCGGGCAACACGACCGCATAGCGCCGGAGTGTTTTCCTGTTGTGGAGGAACAGCAGGGCCGCCGCCGCGAAAAAGGCGAAGGAAAGCCACACGAAGGCGGAATGGCGCTGCGGGTCCCGCTGCAGGGATTCCGACACCACCTTGAATACGGGACGGCCGTCCAGTTCGACCGTGGACCCGCCGCTGTGGGACAGGGGACGGACATTGTATTTGGCCGGCAGACGCAGGCGGCGGTTCACCTTGTTGGGCAGGCTGGCGTCATACTCGTCGACGACCTCGAGCCCGCCGATGATTTCCACCTCGTCCTGGACCAGATTCCTGACCAGGTACCATTTCGGGCCCATGCAGATCAGGGACGGCTCCGCGGTCACGGCCGTCAGCGGGGACTCGAACTGCGCCTTGGGATTGGAGAACATCGGATACACCATCCGGTGCGAGATGTCGTCGTTCTTGAGGGAGAACTGGTTGCCCCAGGCCCGGAGCGTGTCATCGACATATTTATAGATGACCATATCCTCGGGCAGAGGAGTCAGCTCCAGCCAGCTCTCATCCTTCTCGTGCAACGTCTCCTGCATGTAGGCCTCCAGCCTGATCATCCTCCGGGACAGCTGGCGGCCCACTTTACGGGCTTCGCCTCCCGTATCCACGCTGCCGGAGTCAAACGGCAGCGAGAGAACCAGGAAAACCAGGCTGACAAAAAGCAATGCCAGCGCCACCCAGTCCTTGAAACGTATCTTTTTCAGAATGGAACTCATTCGTGATGATAGGGTTCTCCCTTGATAATCGTAAATGCGCGGTATAACTGCTCTGCAAAAATCGTTCTAACCATCTGGTGCGAAAAAGTCATGCGGGACAGGGACAGTTTCGCATCGGCCCGGTCATACATCCTGCCGGAGAAGCCGTAGGCACCCCCGATGACGAAGACGAGGTCCCGGCCGCCACGGGCCAGCTTGTCCTCCAGGAAGGCCGCCAGCTCCACGGAACGCAGCTCCTTTCCCCGCTCGTCCAGCAGGATTACTTCGTCGGCATCCTTGATCCGCTTCAGGACGAGTTCCCCTTCCTTCTCCTTGATCTGGTCCTGGGTCAGGGAAGAGACGTTCTTCAGCTCGGGGATCTCATCCAAGGTGAATGGGACATAGTGGGAAAGACGGGACACATAAAGGTCCAGACCTTCCCGCACCCATTTCACATCGGTTTTTCCGACGGTGATCAAACTTATCTTCATACTTCCTAGCAAAGATAAGCAGGTGGCTTGATATTTGCAATCAATTCCTTACGCAGTATGGAAAGAACAACTAAAATACTTGTCCTCGCCGTCGGGTTGCTGCTGGCCCTGTCCGGCGTATCGCGGGCGCAAAGCGGAGAATACGACGTATTCGTACCGATTTCCAAATATATATCTCTGGGCGACGGGGAAAGCCTGTCGGCCTGGTTCGCGGACAACCTCGACGTCAGCATCGGTTCCGAGTCCAACAACTGCAGCAAGAACCAGGCGCGCCAGATCGTGAAGAGCTTCTTCGACAACAACGTACCCCGCTCTTTCACCATTTCCCACACCGCCGGCAAAGGCAATAAGAAATACGCTATCGGCTCGCTCAAGACGGGCGGCGAGACCTTTCTGGTCACCCTTTTCGTCAACATCGACGGCCCCGGCTACAAGATCCAGCACATCAAAATCGAGCCGATGCCTTAAAAAAATCTTGCGCAAAATAAATCCTGTTTTTATATTTGTAACCCGGTCCTACCCCAAGGACCGGATTTTTGTTTTATATGAAAGCGAACTTGATACTCGAAGACGGAACCCTCTTCCAGGGCGAAGCCTTCGGCCACATCGGGAGTACGTCCGGCGAAGTAGTGTTCAACACGGCGATGACCGGCTATCCCGAAAGTCTGACGGACCCTTCCTACGCAGGCCAGATCCTGGTCACCACTTTCCCCCTCATCGGCAACTATGGCGTCCCCTCTCACCGGCGTGAAGGAGACGGGCTGGAAGAACATTTCGAAGGCAGCCACATTTATGCCCGCGGACTGGTCGTGGCGGACTACAGCAAGGCCTACAGCCACTGGGACGCGGAAGAAAGCCTCGACGAATGGCTCCGGAGGGAGGGCATTCCCGCCATCACCGGCATCGACACCCGGCGGCTCACCCAACTTCTGCGCGAGCGGGGCGTGATGCGCGGCCGCATCGTACCGGAGGGAGCGGAAGTTCCTCAGGACGACGAGCCCGACTATGGCAGCCACAACTTCGTCGCGGACGTATCCTGCCGCGAGCCCATTCTATACAAACCCGCCCACACTGGTTCCGACCATCCCCGCAGGGTGATTCTCGTGGACTGCGGCGTCAAATACAACATCATCCGCTGCCTGCTGGGGCGCGGCCTGGAAGTCGTGCGCGTTCCCTGGGACTACGACTACTCGGGACTGGAATATGACGGCGTTTTTCTCAGCAACGGCCCCGGCAACCCGGAAGAATGTCCGGAAACCGTCGCCATTCTCCGCAAGGAAATGGACCGCGGCCTGGAAGCAGCACGCGCAGGCCGGCACGTACGCCCCATCATGGGCATCTGCCTGGGCAACCAGCTGCTCGGCATTGCGGCCGGCGCCCGCGTCCGGAAACTGAAATACGGACACCGCGGCCACAACCAGCCGGTGCGCCTCGAAGGCACCACCCGCTGCTTCATCACCAGCCAGAACCACGGATATGCCTTGGACGGTGACACGCTGCCGGAAGGCTGGCACTCCCTGCTCGTCAACATGAACGACGGCTCCAACGAAGGGTTGGAGCACGCGACCATGCCCTGGTTCTCGGTGCAGTTCCACCCGGAAGCCAGCGGCGGCCCGCTCGATACGGAATTCCTTTTCGACCGCTTCGTCGCCCTGATGGACGCTGATGCGCACGCGGGCGTGCCACCCATCAGCGGACACATCGCCCCCGAAACCGCCACGCAGCCGGAAGCCCCCGTCCGGAAGGTCCTTGTGCTGGGCTCCGGCGCCCTGAAGATCGGCGAGGCCGGCGAATTCGATTACTCCGGTTCCCAGGCCCTCAAGGCCCTGCGCGAGGAGGGTATCTATACCGTCTTGATCAACCCCAATATCGCCACGGTCCAGACCAGCGAAGGTGTCGCCGACAAGATCTATTTCCTGCCCGTCACCCCCGACTTCGTCGAACGAGTCATCGAAAAAGAAAGACCCGACGGCATTTTTCTGTCCTTCGGCGGCCAGACCGCCCTCAACTGCGGCGTGCGCCTGTATGAGAGCGGCGTCCTGGACCGTTACGGCGTCCGTGTGCTCGGCACTCCCGTGCAGACCATCATCGACACCGAGGACCGGGAACGTTTCGTCGAGCGCCTGGACGAAATCGGCGTCAGCACCATCCGCAGCGAAGCCTGCGCCTCCATAGAAGCTGCCCGGACGGCGGCGGGACGGCTCGGATACCCCGTAATCCTGCGCTCCGCCTACGCCCTCGGCGGCCTCGGGTCCGGCTTCTGCGACAACGAGGAGCAGCTCCTCGCCCTGGCCGAAAAATCCTTCTCCTTCTCCCCCCAGGTCCTCGTCGAAAAGAGCCTCAAGGGCTGGAAGGAAATCGAATACGAGGTCGTCCGTGACCGCTACGACAACTGCATCACGGTCTGCAACATGGAGAACTTCGATCCGCTCGGCATCCATACCGGGGAGAGCATCGTCGTGGCTCCGTCCCAGACCCTGACCAACAGCGAATACCATTTCCTGCGGGAGCGCGCCATCCGCATCGTCCGTCACCTGGGCATCGTCGGCGAGTGCAACGTGCAGTACGCCTTCGACCCGGATTCCGAAGATTACCGGGTCATCGAAGTGAACGCACGGCTCAGCCGTTCCTCGGCCCTGGCCTCCAAGGCGACCGGTTATCCCCTCGCCTTCGTCGCCGCCAAGCTCGGCCTGGGCAAGGGTTTGTTCGAACTGCGCAACAGCGTCACGCAGACCACTTCCGCCTTCTTCGAGCCTGCGCTCGACTACATCGTTTGCAAGATCCCGCGCTGGGACCTGGGAAAATTCCACGGCGTGGACCGGGAGATCGGCTCCAGCATGAAGTCCGTCGGCGAAGTGATGGCCATCGGCCGGACCTTTGAAGAGGCCATCCAGAAGGGCCTGCGGATGATCGGACAGGGCATGCACGGATTCGTGCTGAACCGTCCCCTCCCCCTGCCCGACCTGGACAAGGCCCTCCGCGAGCCTACTGACACCCGAATTTTCGCCATCGGACAGGCCCTGGAGGCCGGTTACGGGATTGGAGAGATCCATCGTCTGACCCGGATCGACCGCTGGTTCCTGCGGAAACTCAAGAACATCGTGGAGGTTGCGCGCGACCTGAAGCGCTGCGGCCCCGAACTTCAGCCGGAACTCCTGCGCCGGGCCAAGGTCTTCGGTTTCTCCGACTTCCAGATCGCCCGGGCCGTGTCACGCCCCGGGGCTGAAGTCGGACTCCTGGACATCCGCGAGAAACGCAGGCGCCTGGGCGTCACGCCCGTCGTCAAGCAGATCGACACCCTGGCCGGAGAATTCCCGGCCCGCACCAATTATCTGTACCTGACCTACCAGGGCTCGGTCAGCGACCCGGTCCGCGACCCCGCCGACACGCGCAAGGGCGTCATCGTCCTCGGTTCGGGCGCCTACCGCATCGGATCTTCCGTGGAGTTCGACTGGTGCTGCGTCCAAGCCCTCCATACGCTGCGCAAGAAGGGTTTGGCGAGCGTCATCATCAACTACAACCCCGAGACCGTCTCCACGGACTACGACATCTGCGACCGCCTGTATTTCGACGAACTGACCTTCGAGCGCGTACTGGACATCGTGGAAATGGAGCAGCCCGAAGGCGTCATCGTCTCCACCGGCGGCCAGATCCCCAACAACCTGGCACTCAAGCTCGCCCGGAGCGGCGTCCGCATCCTCGGCACGTCCGCGGAAGACATCGACCATGCGGAAGACCGCAAGAAGTTCTCGGCTCTGCTGGACTCCCTCGGCGTGGACCAGCCGGAATGGGGCGAACTCTGCTCCCGGGACGACATCGACCGATTCATCGGCAAGGTTGGCTTCCCGGTCCTGGTGCGCCCGTCCTACGTGCTGTCCGGCGCCGCGATGAACATCTGCTCCAACGAAGAAGAACTCGAACGCTACCTCCAGATGGCCGCCGAAGTCTCCCAGGAGCATCCCGTCGTGGTCAGCCGTTTCATCGAGAATGCCAAGGAGATCGAATTCGACGCAGTCGCCCGGAACGGCGAAGTCCTCGCCTATGCCATCAGCGAGCACGTCGAGTTCGCCGGCGTCCACTCCGGCGACGCGACCATCCAGTTCCCGCCCCAGAAACTCTATGTGGAGACCGTCCGGCGGATCAAGCGCATCAGCCGCAAGATCGCCGCGGGCCTCCATATCTCCGGTCCCTTCAACATCCAGTACCTGGCCAAGGACAACGACGTCAAGGTCATCGAATGTAACCTGCGCGCAAGCCGCAGTTTCCCCTTCGTCAGCAAGGTGCTCAAGATCAACCTGATCGAATTGGCGACGGAGGTGATGCTCGGCGAGTCGCCCGCGCCCCCGTCCAAGGATCTCTTCGACCTGGATTACGTCGGCATCAAGGCGTCCCAGTTCTCCTTCAACCGGCTCCAGAAAGCCGATCCGGTCCTGGGCGTGGACATGGCTTCGACCGGCGAGGTGGGCTGCATCGGCGACGACGTGCCCTGCGCCATCCTGGAATCGATGCTTTCCGTCGGCTACCGGATCCCGGAGAAGAATGTCCTGCTCTCCACCGGTACGGCGCAGCAGAAAGCCGGCATGCTGGACGCCGCCCGTATGCTGCACAAGCACGGATACCGTCTCTTCGCCACCGGCGGCACCTCCCGCTACCTGAGCGACAACGGCATCCCCAACACCCTGGTCCACTGGCCCAGCGAACCGGACAAGCAGCCCCAGGCGCTCGACTTGCTCCACAAACGCGAGATCGACCTGGTCGTCAACATTCCCAAGGACCTCACCCCCCGGGAGTTGTCCAACGGATACAAGATCCGGCGCGCCGCCATCGATCTCAACATTCCCCTGATCACCAACGCCCGCCTGGCGGCCGCCTTCATCACGGCGTTCTGCACGGTCCGCGTCGAAGACATTCCCATCCGCAGCTGGGACGAATTCGCCTGATTAATACATTCATTTTTATGAATACGAAATACATCTTCATCACGGGAGGCGTTGCATCCTCCCTCGGGAAAGGCATTATCGCGTCCTCCCTGGCCAAGCTCCTCCAGGCCCGGGGCCTGCGCGTGACCATCCAGAAGTTTGACCCGTACATCAACATCGACCCGGGGACGCTCAATCCCTACGAGCACGGGGAATGCTATGTCACGGAGGACGGGGCGGAGACGGATCTCGATCTGGGCCATTACGAGCGTTTCCTGGGCGTCTACACCTCCCAGGCCAACAATGTCACGACGGGCCGCATCTACCACACCGTGATCACGAAGGAACGGGAAGGCGCCTACCTCGGCAAGACCGTCCAGATCGTGCCCCACATCACCGACGAGATCAAGCGCCGGATGCTGCTGCTGGGGCAGAGCGGCGAGTACGACGTCATCCTGACCGAGATCGGCGGGACCGTGGGAGACATGGAGTCCCAGCCCTTCGTCGAGGCCGTCCGCCAGCTCCAGTGGGAACTCCCGGAAGAGGACTGCATGTCCATCCACCTCACGCTGATCCCCTATCTGAGCGCCGCCAAGGAACTGAAGACCAAGCCCACCCAGCATTCGGTCCAGACGCTGCAGCAGAGCGGCGTGAAGCCCGACGTCATCGTATGCCGGACGGAGCATCCCCTGTCGCCGGAGCTCCGGAAAAAGATCGCCCTGTTCTGCAACGTCAGACCCGGCCACGTCATCCAAAGTATCGATGCCTGGAGCATCTACCAGGTCCCGCTCAACATGCACGAGGAGCACCTGGACGAACTGGCTGTGCGCAAGCTGCAGATCGAGAACTTCAACAGCCCGGATCTCAACGTATGGCGTTCCTTTCTGGACCGGCTCCGCAATCCTTCTTCCGAAGTCGACATCGTGCTCGTCGGCAAATACGTCGAATTGCAGGACGCCTACAAGTCCATCCTGGAGGCATTCGTCCACGCGGGAGCCGCCTATCGCTGCAAGGTGCAGGTCCGCGAGATCCAGAGCGAACGGATCACGGACGACAATGTCGCGCAGCTGCTGGAGGGCGCCGACGGCATTCTCGTCGCCCCTGGATTCGGCGAAAGGGGCCTGGAGGGTAAGGTCTGTGCCATCCGCCACGCCCGGGAGAACGGGATTCCGTTCCTGGGCATCTGCCTGGGCATGCAGATGTGCGTCGTGGAATACGCCCGTCATGTCCTGGGATTTGCGGATGCCGCGTCAACGGAAGTCAAGCCCGACACCACGCACCCCGTCATCTGCCTGATGGAAGAGCAGAAGAAAACGACCCTCAAGGGAGGAACGATGCGCCTGGGCGCATACGCCTGCCGCCTGCAGGAGGGTTCCCTGGCGGCATCCCTCTACGGGCAGACCGACATCAAGGAAAGGCACCGTCACCGCTATGAGTTCAATCCGGACTATCTGGAAGCCTTCGAGGCCAGCGGGCTGAAAGCCAGCGGCCGCAATCCCGACAGCGGGCTGGTCGAGGTCGTCGAGTTGCCATCCCATCCTTTTTTCATCGGCGTCCAGTTCCATCCGGAGTACAAGAGCACGCCGGAGCGTCCCCATCCCCTGTTCCTGGGCCTGGTCCGAGCCGCTCTCGATGCACGGACGAAAAAACAGTGATTCATTTTATCGGTTATTGTGAATTTTTTCTTATCTTACAAAGTTGTTAGTATCCTAAAAGAAGCATCGTCATTATGAGCAAACTGAGATTCAACGTCGTCCAAGACGCCTTCAAGAAAAAGGCCGTCGAAGTCGAAGCCCCCGCCGAGCGGCCGTCCTCCTATTTCGGAGAGCTTGCCTTCAACCGCGACAAGATGCGGAAATACCTGGACATCAGGACCTACGATGCCCTGATCGACTGCATTGACAACGGGAAACCGCTGGATATGGACACGGCCGACAAGGTCGCCGACGGGATGAAGACCTGGGCCCTGGAGCACGGGGTGACCCACATCACCCACTGGTTCCAGCCCCTGAACGATCTGACGGCGGAAAAGCACGACTCCCTGCTGGAATACGACCGGAAGGGAGGCATGATCGAAGCCTTCGACGGGAAATCCCTGATCCAGCAGGAACCGGACGCTTCCTCCTTCCCCAGCGGCGGCCTGCGCGCCACCTTCGAAGCCCGCGGCTATACGGCCTGGGATCCGACCTCTCCCGTTTTTATCCAGGAGGACACCCTCTGCATCCCGACGGTGTTCATCGCCTACACGGGCGAATCCCTGGACTACAAGGCCCCGCTCCGCAAGGCCCTCAAGGCCGTCAGTGACGCTGCCTTGCCCGTCTGCCGCCTGTTCGACCCGGCGGTCAGGAAAGTGCATTCGTATCTCGGCTGGGAGCAGGAGTATTTCCTCATCGACGAGGATCTGTACGCCGCCCGGCCGGACCTGATGCTCACCGGGCGCACCCTGATGGGACACGCTTCTTCCAAAAACCAGCAGCTGGATGACCATTATTTCGCGGCCATCCCTTCCCGTGTCGCCGCCTTCATGCGCGACCTGGAGATCGAGGGATACAAACTCGGCATCCCGCTGAAGACCCGCCACAACGAGGTGGCGCCCAACCAGTTCGAGTTCGCGCCCATTTTCGGCGAGGTCAACCTGGCCAACGACCAGAACCAGATGATCATGACGGTGATGTACAAGGTGGCCCGCCGGCACGGATTCGTCGTCCTGCTGCACGAAAAGCCTTTCGCCGGCATCAACGGATCCGGCAAGCACAACAACTGGTCCCTGGGGACGGACACCGGCGTTTCGCTGCTCGCTCCGGGAAAGGATGCGAAAGGCAACCTCCAGTTTGTCACCTTCTTTGTCAACGTTCTTGCGGCCGTCCAGCGTCACAATGCCCTCCTGAAGGCTTCCATCGCTTCCGCGACCAACGCCCACCGTCTCGGCGCCAATGAAGCGCCGCCGGCCATCGTATCCGCCTTCCTCGGCCGGGCCATGACCGACGCCCTGCACAAGCTGCTGGAATGCCCGTCCGGAACGCCCATCGAGATTGCCGGCAAGAAAGGCACTTCCGTCGGCATCGTCGAGATCCCTCAGATCTTCATGGACAACACGGACCGCAACCGTACTTCCCCCTTCGCCTTCACGGGCAACCGTTTCGAGTTCCGCGCCGTCGGCTCCAGCGCCAATTGCGCGGGCGCGATGACCGTGCTGAGCGCCGCCGTGGCCGAACAGTTGCTCCTTTTCAAACAGGATCTGGACCGGGAACTCGCTGCAGGCAAGGAACTCAATGTCGCCGTCATGGACACCCTCAAGCCCATCATCCGGAGCATTCTCGATGTCATCTGCTTCGAGGGGAACGGGTACTCCGACGAGTGGCAGGCCGAAGCGAAGCGGCGCGGGCTGGATACGGAAACCAGCGTCCCTGAAATGATCAAGGCTTTCACGACCCCCGCATCCATCCGCCTGTTCACCTCCCTCGGCATCCACACGCAGAAAGAGCTGGAGGCCCGCAATGAGGTCAAGTGGGAGATCTATTCCAAGAAAATCCAGATCGAATCCCGCGTGATGGGCCGCATGGCCGCCAACCACATCGTCCCTGCTGCGCTTTCCTATCAGAACCGCCTGCTCAAGAACGTTTCCCTGATGAAGGATGTCTATCCCGACACCTATCTGGAAAAGGCGGCGGTCTCGCTGGATCTGGTCGACAAGATCTCCGATCTCGTGTCTGTCATCCGGGAGCGGGTGGAGGCCATGGTCGCAGCCCGGAAGAAAGCGAATGTCCTGGAAAGCGAATACGAGAAGGCCCGGGCTTACCACGAGATCGCGGAAAGCCTCGCCGCCATCCGCAAACCTCTCGACAAGCTGGAAGAGATCGTCGACGACGACCTCTGGCCCCTGCCGAAATACCGTGAGTTGCTCTTCATCAACTAGACCGATGCGCACAATCCCTTTCACCAAGATGGAGGGGCTGGGCAACGACTATATTTATGTCAATGTCTTGCAGCACCCCATCCCGGATCCCGCTGCGTTTTCCCGCCGCTGGAGTGACCGGCGGAAGGGTATCGGCTCCGACGGCCTTATCCTGATCGGCGGGTCGGACGTGGCCGATTTCAGCATGCGTATCTTCAACGCGGACGGTTCCGAAGGCCGGATGTGCGGCAACGGAGCTCGCTGCGTCGGACGTTATATCCACGACAAGGGACTCTCCCCCAAGACCACGCTGACCCTGGAGACGCTCTCCGGCATCAAGACCCTGGAGCTGGACCTGGATGAGGGCGGGGCCGTCAGAGCCGTCACCGTCGGGATGGGCCCCGGCGTTCCGCTGGAAGTATGCCTGCCGGACGGCGGCTGCGGCACGCTGATACAGCGTCCGGTCAGCGCCCTCGGCCATACCTGGACCGGTACCGCCATCGACATGGGCAACCCCCATCTGGTCCTGTCCGTGCCGGATCCCGATGCCCTCAACCTTCCGGAGATCGGGCCCGTCCTGGAGCATGACCCCATGTTTCCCGACCGGGTCAATGTCGAATTCGTCCGGGTCCTGTCCCCCACCCTCATCCGCATGCGGGTCTGGGAGCGGGGCAGCGGCATCACGGCGGCCTGCGGCACGGGCGCCTGTGCTTCTGCCGTCGCCATGGCGATGGCCGGACTCACCCGGCCCGAAGGCTGCTCCGTCCGCATGGACGGCGGCAATCTTTTCGTCCGCTGGGACCCCGAAACGAAGGAAGTTTGGATGAAGGGGCCCGCCGAGACCGTCTTCGAAGGAACGATACTGAACGACTGAACAACTGAACGTTATGCCTGCACGCATCAACTCCGGATTCCTGCAAGTCCGGCACCGTTATCTTTTTCAGGAAGTGGCCCGAAGGGTAGCCGCTTTCCGGGCATCACACCCCGATGCCGACGTGATCCCCCTGGGCATCGGCGATGTCACCCAGCCGCTTGCGCCGGCCGTCATCCAGGCCATGCACCGGGCCGTCGACGATCTGTCGCAAGCGGAATCTTTCCACGGATACGGGCCGGAAAACGGCTACGACTGGCTGCGGGAGGCCATCGCAGAAGGCGACTACCGATCCCGGGGCATCGCGGTCGACGCCGATGAAATCTTCGTGAACGACGGCGCCAAGAGCGACCTGGGCAACATCCTGGACCTCTTCGCCGGAGAAAACATCGTCGGCATACCCGATCCCGTCTATCCGGCTTACGTCGACGCGAACCTGCTCGACAGCCGGCAGGTCCGCTTCATCCCCTGCACCGAGGAAAACCATTATGCCGGAGAGATCCCCCAAGGGTGGCTGGACATCATCTATCTCTGTTTTCCCAACAACCCGACCGGAGCCGTCATCACCCGCGAGCACCTCTCGGAATGGGTCCGTTACGCCCGGGAGCACGACAGCCTGATCCTCTTCGATTCCGCCTACGAGACCTTCATCCGGGACGAGACTTATCCCCGGTCGATTTACGAAATAGCGGGCGCGGACGAATGCGCCATCGAGTTCCGCAGTTTCTCAAAGACCGCCGGATTCACCGGCGTACGCTGCGGCTATACCGTCATTCCGAAGGCACTCTCCGTTTGCACCTCCTCGGGGCAGAGAATGGGACTGGGGCCCCTGTGGGAATTCCGCCAGGGCTGCAAGTTCAATGGTGCCTCCTACGTCGCCCAGCGCGGAGCGGCGGCCATTTATACCGCGGACGGACGGAAGCAGACGCGGGAAATCACGGACGGCTATCTCCGTACGGCCGGCATCATCCGGGAAGGGCTGCGGAGCGCCGGCCTGTCGGCTTCCGGCGGGGAAAACGCGCCGTATGTCTGGACACGGACGCCCGAAGGTATGGATGACTGGGAGTTTTTCGACCGGCTCCTGACCGCGACGGGCATCGTCGTCACACCCGGATCCGGCTTCGGCGCCGAAGGGAAGGGCCATTTCCGCATCACTTCCTTCGGCGACCCCGGACGCACGGCCCAGGCTATGGAAAGACTGAAACGCTTTGTCGATGGATTGTAGTTCACTGTCGGAGATTCACGAAGAGTGTGGCGTGTTTGCGGCCTTCGGCGTCGGAAATGCGGCACGGGCGGCCTGCATCGCCCTGCAGCACCTCCAGCACCGGGGGCAGCAGGGCTGCGGCATCGCTGCATACGGCCCAGATGGGAAGATACGGCTGCACAAGGAGCCGGGGCTGGTCCGCAACGTCTTCACCGACAGCATATTGAAGGAATTGCCCGGCGATTCCTGCATCGGACACGTCCGCTATCCGACCACGGATGTCGGGGGCCGGGAGAACATCCAGCCCTTCCGGATGAGTGACGCGAAAGGCGAATTCGCCGTCGCCCACAACGGCAACCTGGTCAATTCCGACGAACTGAAATCCCTTCTGGAGAGCGAGGGGCAGCTGATGGTCTCGACCTCGGACAGCGAACTGCTGGGGCACCTCATCGGCCGTCATCACGGACAGGGAGGCCGGGAGGCCGGCATCCTTTCCGCCACCCTGTTGCTGGACGGAGCCTACTGCGCCGTCGTCCTGACGCCGGAAGCCCTCTATGCCTTCCGGGATCCCTACGGCTTCCACCCCCTGTCTTTGGGGGCCCTGGGCGACAGTTACGTCGTCGCGAGCGAGACTTGCGCCTTCCGGGGCATCGGCGCCCGTTTCCTGCGGGACATCGCGCCCGGGGAAATCCTCCGCATCGACCGAGAAGGTCTGCATTCCTCCCGGTTCGCCCAGGAAACGAAAGACCGCAGTTGCGCCATGGAATTCATCTATTTCGCCCGTCCCGACAGCGTCATCGACGGGCAAAGCGTGTATTCCTTCCGCAAGAAGACCGGCCATCTACTCTGGCGCGAGCATCCGGTAGAGGCCGACCTGGTCACGGCCGTCCCGGAATCGGGTTATGCCGCTGCGCTCGGCTATTCGGAAGCGAGCGGCATCCCATACGAGATGGGCCTGCTGAAAAACATGTACGTGGCCCGGACCTTCATCCAGCCGGCCCAGCACATGCGCGACTTGGGCGTTCGGATGAAACTCAGTCCTATGGAAGGCGTCATCGCCGGCAAGCGCATCGTGGTCATTGACGATTCCATCGTCCGGGGGACCACTTCCCGGAAGATCGTCACGCTGCTGCGGGATGCCGGGGCGAAGGAGGTTCATCTGGCAATCGCCAGCCCGCCTTACTCCTGCCCCTGCTTCTATGGCATCGATACCGGGACGCGCGACCAATTGATCGCCGCCCGGCTTTCCGTGGAAGAGATCCGTCGCTTCATCGGCGCGGATTCCCTCCACTACCTTTCCCGGCAGGCCCTTTCCGAAGCGGCCGGAGGACGGGGACTTTGTGCGGCCTGTTTCGATGGAGACTATCCGACAGACCTGTACGGACACTTGCAAGAACCTGATAAAAATCTATAAACATGAACAAAATTGACGTCGTACTCGGTCTCCAATGGGGAGACGAAGGAAAAGGGAAAATGGTGGACGTGCTCACCCCCGGCTACAAGATCGTCGCCCGTTTCCAGGGAGGACCGAACGCCGGCCACTCGCTGGTCTTCGGCAACGAATCCTTTGTCCTGCACACGGTTCCTTCCGGCATTTTCCGGGAAGATACCGCCAATGTCATCGGCAACGGTGTCGTGATCGACCCGACGGTCCTGATGGAAGAAATCCGTGCGATCGAAGCCATGGGCGTTTCCGTGCCGGAACGGCTGCTCGTCTCGAAACGGGCGCACCTCATCCTGCCGACGCACCGCATGCTGGACGCCGCCAGCGAAAGCGCGCTGGGCAAGGGCAAGATCGGATCCACGCTCCGGGGCATCGGGCCCGCTTACGCGGACAAGACCGGCCGCTACGGCCTTCGCGCCGGCGACCTTCTCCTTCCCGATTTCAAGGTGAAATACAATGCGCTCAAAGAGCGGCACCTGCGTCAGCTGTCCGGCCTCCCCCAGCCTGACTTCGATCTCGAAAGCGCTGAGCAGGCCTGGTTCGACGCCGTCGAAGCCATGAAGGGACTAAAGTTCATCGATAGCGAATGGTACATCAACCAGGCCCTCGACGAAGGCATCCCCATCCTGGCCGAAGGGGCCCAGGGGTCGCTTCTCGACATTGATTTCGGCTCCTATCCCTTCGTCACCTCCTCCAACACGATGGCCGCCGGCGTCTGCACGGGACTCGGCGTCGCACCCAGCCGGATCGGCCGCGTCTGGGGCATCTTCAAAGCCTACTGCACACGGGTCGGCAGCGGGCCGTTCCCGACCGAACTTTTCGACGAGGACGGCGAACGCCTGCGCCAGGTCGGGCACGAGTTCGGCGCCACGACCGGTCGTCCCCGCCGCACCGGCTGGCTGGACCTCCCGACCCTCAAGTATTCGGTCATGATGAACGGCGTGACCGACCTGATCATGATGAAGTCCGACGTCCTGGACGGATTTGACACCGTCAAGGCGGCCGTCGCCTACCGGTCCGGCGGGCAGGAGAGCGACACCATCCCCTACGACACGGCCGGAATCACGCCTGTGTACAAGGAATTCCCGGGCTGGAAAACGGATCTCAGCGGATTCCGCTCCTACGACGCCCTGCCCGCGGCCTTCCGGGACTATGTCCGTTTCATCGAGACCGGCACCGGCTGCCCCGTCACGATCATTTCCGTCAGTCCCGACCGCGACGCAGTGATTCTAAGGTAATCTTGCATAATTTGCTGCAAAGTATTACTTTTGCGAGTTCAAAAATGCGATTAACAATAATTTATAGTTTTTATGGCAACAACAGCTGATTTCAAGAACGGACTTTACATCGACTACAACGGCAAGCCCTGCGTCGTCGTATATTTCCAGCACGTCAAGCCGGGCAAAGGCCCCGCTTTCGTCAAGACCAAGCTCCGCAACCTCGAGAACGGCCGCATCCTGGAGAACACCTTCACCGCCGGCGCCAAGATCGACGTCATTTCCGTCGAGCGCCGTCCCTACCAGTTCCTCTATGATGACGGAGAGGCCTTCAACTTCATGCACGAAGAGACCTACGAGCAGATCACCCTGCCCCACGAGGTCGTCGAGAACGCCGACCTGATGAAGGAAGGCCAGCACGTGGAGATGATGTTCCTCACGGAGCCCGAGGAGCGTTGCCTGACCTGTGAACTGCCGACCTACGTGACCCTCCAGGTGACGTATTCCGAGCCGGCCGTCAAAGGCAACACCGCTTCTTCCAGCGCCCTCAAGGAGGTTACCCTCGAGACTGGCGCCAAGATTATGGTCCCGCTCTTCATCGAGACGGGCGAGATGATTACGGTCAACACCACCGACCGCAGCTACGGCCAGCGGGTGAAATAGATTCGATCCGCTTCAGAACACGAAAAGCCCCGGGGTCATCCCGGGGCTTTTTCTGATCCGGCTATACCCTCGCAGCCTCCCTCGCCCAGGATTGACTACCGCCGTTTCAGCGTGGCCAGGAGCCAGCCGACAAAGAAAAGGGTCAGGGTACCGAGGGCGATGGAAAGGTTGAGGTGGATCCAGCCCGGCAGGGGCAGGATCTTCTGACCGAAGGTAATGTACACCACGACCAGCAGGCCCAGCACGGTCGCGATGATGGCCTGCGTCGAGGTGGTGCGCCTCGAATAGGCTCCCAGCAGGAAGAGACCCAGCATGCCACCCGACAGGACGCTCTGCATCCCCCACCATGCGGTCAAGGCGCTCTTCACGTTCATCACGGCCACCGCCACGCAGATGGAAGCGACCGTCAGGAGAACCGTCATCGAGCGCAGGAAACGGATGTTGCGCCCCTCAGAAGCCTTCCCCGGGAAAAAGCGTTTGAAATAATCCTCCAGCAAGACCGTCGATCCGGAATTGAGCGTCGCAGCCACCGTGCTCATCGCCGCTGCAATGATCGCCGCGACCAGCAGGCCGCTGATGCCGTGCGGCAGACGGTTGACGATGTACCAGGGGAAGACGGCATCGGACTGGGAACTCACCTCCGCGGGAATCAGGCCCGGATGCGTGGCGCTGAACATCCACAGCAGCGAGCCGACCATCACGAACAGGAACGTCCCCGGGATATACATCATCGCTCCGGAAAAAGCCGATTTTGCCGCCGACTTGTCATCCTTCGCAGCGATGTAGCGCTGCGTGAAACTCTGGTCGATGCCATAGTTCTGGAGGTTGATACAGACGCCATAGAAGAACGATACCCAGAAAGTCTCGACGCCCCATTCCTTCAGGGAGAAAGATATAATCGGCAAAACGAAGCGTGTCTAAAGTCAAATCGAAATGCGCATCCCCCAGGAGCTAACCGGTCAAAACGACACGTGCACAAAAAAGGTGGTTATTTCGCTTTCCTCCCGCCCCTCTCAAAAGGGGGCTTTTTTTATGCTTTTCTCAGTACCTTTGTGGTATGTGCACGAAGGCCACAGCTGAGTCTTTTACACCTGAGGCACTCCAGCCCGGGACCGTATTCTACTTATTCGGGAAGAAGTGCCACTTTGTCGGGACATTGCAGGATGGGCCTGAAACGCTATACACGTACTGGAGGTATAATCGATATAGCCAGCAACGGGTCTACATTACGCAGCCTCGTTGTCTGTTCTCTATTGACTTGCAGTATGCCGAACGAAAAGCGCCCAGCCGCCGTTTGAATGACATTTGAGCGCCCTCGGGCTTAAACGTTTAGCTCAAAGCGTACATCCTCACCGTTCAAGAGACGTTCGGTGTTGGATAGGTTATTCTCATAAATGTGCACGTTCCCCAGGAATAGAGTAATTGATTTCAAGGGCAAGTCAATCTGCCTGGAGATGAGGTACAGGTGGTAGATGTCGGCAGGGAGCCCCAGACTGGCGTCGGAGCTTCGCTGGTAAGCGGTCAAGACCAGTTCTCCACAATCAATCTGAAACTGAATCAGGCTCAAGCATGGCGCCTGATTGCTTTCGGCATCAGTCGCGCCCAAAAACAGCACATAGTTCTTGCTGTTCCTCTTCTCTCGATTAATCCGTGCGACCAGGGGAGGCAGCTTCTCAAAATAGGTCGGGTAGCTATTCACGAGGATGGGGCCCACATAGTCCCACCAGGAGATGCCCGCTTCCCTGTATTTCTCCACGTCCCGGATTCCGTGGGTAAACAGATCCAGTTCATTCTTTAGTTTCTTGCGGGCAAGGTTGTGCCCCTCGAAAATGTCCAGGAGATCCCCGGGAGTCATTGATAACTGCTGGTTAAGGAGGTATCGGATGTTGCCTTTCTTGTTCTTCTGGCTCTTCCCATCCAGTATGATATGGTTTAATATTTCGTGGTATTTGTTCATGGTGTGATATCGTTTGAGGGATTATACTTATTCCGAAAGATAGTTCGTTGTAGGGCATCTGAGGCCCGTTTATGGAGGTTTCAGGATACCCCCCGCCATGCGTTTTTTCATATACTTCTTGATGAACATACATCGCACTCTTCAAAATAATTGTTACCTTTGCAGTGTTCCACCCATACTACGCGCAGAAAAGCGCACCTCAGCAAGGGATTTACTCCCGGCTGCTGCGGTGCGCCGTACTGCGTTAGAGATGGGTGGAACTATTTCTAATTTGGCCGGGAGTTTTTTATGCCCTCCCGTGGAGTTTAGTCGGCGTTCTTCCTGGGCTTTTTCTTGATGTGTAGGTTCTTGGCAATAGTCGCTTTGTCTGTTTCTGAATAGATCTGCGTCGTCTGGAGTTTCTGGTGGCCCAACAGCTTTTGGATAGTAGGTAAATCTACGCCCTGTTGGGTCAGGAGAGTCGCGAATGTATGGCGGCTGGAGTGAAAGGTGATTTTCGACTCCGCACCGACCTTCTCGAGAAGGGGTTTCAGCGTTTTGTTGACACTTGCATTGTCCCCAATCTCCTTTGTCAAGCGTCCGATATCCCCTTTGTACTTCCGGATCATTGCCTCGGCTTTCCCTTCAAATAGCTGGATGATGGGTATATCCACAATGAAGCCGGTCTTAACCATCTTTTTGTGAATCCACCCGTCCCCAGTGATGTGCTCCGAGCGTAGGGTCGTAATGTCCGAAAAGCGAAGACCTGTATAACATCCTAAAAGGAAAGCGTCCCGGACGATGTCCTCCTTTCCGCTCAGTTTAAGGTTCTCCAGTTTCCTCAGCTGCGACGGATTGACGTAGCCCTTCTTTGAGACCATTCCCTGGATCTTGAACCGGTCGAACGGATTAGAAAGGATAATATCCCTTTTCTTCGCCTCGTTCAACAGGGCACGCAGCAACCGGAGCCTGCTGATCCGGGTATTATGGGCGATACCGCTTTCCCGCAACCACCGGTCATAGGAGACCACAAACTGATAGTCGATATCTGTTACCAGTGTGCCTTTTCGGAACTTTTCCAGGTTATTCAGGAGCGTCTTGTAATTGAGCTTGGTCAGGCTCTTCCGGTCGCTCTGCTGGACCACCTCGGAACCGAATTCTGAAAGTCTCGCCCCAGGCGAAAGATGGGATCGGACTGCCTCTTTCATCATTGGCAGCGTGACGGACACGCCCCTTTTGATGTATTCAAGTTCTATCCTCTCCACTTCCTGGATCTGTTTGTACAGGCAGTAATTCAAGCCGTCGGCGAGCTCATTGCCCACGACAAGCCCACGGTGCCATTGATCCGGGCGCACATAGGTTCGGGTGGAGAAATAGATCTTCCGGCCATACTGCTCACATTCGATTTGGACGAGGCCCTCGCCCCTGGCATTCAGCCTCCCGCTCCGGTTCAAGACCAGACGATAGCGGATTTTGCAAGTGAGTCTTTCATTCATAGATATACGGATTAATTCGGGAACAACTTTTGCGCGTCGTATCGAAATACCGCATTACATCAATGATTTTCAACTCGTTTCAAAATCCATTGGTCGGGAGATGGGTGGAATTATTCTCCTATTGCTGCATATATCGTGCAGCAATAGGAGAACAGGGGGTGCTATTCGGCCAGGTCTGCGGGGTTCCAGATCTTGAGCGTTCCGGCGGTATTCTTGCCGGCAAACTGCGGATAACTCTTGTTTACAACAAAGCTGATTGTCAGCTTGTTATTGCCATTCGTTCCGCTGGTACCGGCGAGGATGGTGCAGTATTTTGTGGGAGAATTGGACCCAGGGACATTGACATAGGTAACTCCCTCAAACACAGTCCCATACTGGAAGTTGTTCCCGAACGTATTGTTCTGGAAGTAGTTCCCGAACGTATTGCTGTAGCAACTGTTCCCGAATGTGTTGCCGCCACAATCGTTCCCGAACGTGTTGTTGTAGCAGTCGTTCCTGAACGTGTTGCTCTGGAAGTAGTTCCCGAACGTATTGCTGTAGCAACTGTTCCCGAACGTATTGCT
>JAFPVJ010000003.1 GCA_017400135.1 Bacteroidales bacterium | reverse complement strand
GGTTGGGAAAGCATTCCCCCGAAGGGGTTAGAGTTTCCGCTTTCCCAACCGCACCCTGGCTTTGGCGCAAATGCGCATGTCTAGACCATCCCCGAGAAACCGAGGAAGGCCATCGCCATGATACCGACGGTAATCATGGCAATAGGCAGGCCTTTGAAGGCTTTGGGGACTTCGTTGCCCTCCAAATGCTCGCGAAGGCCGGCGAAGAGGATCATCGCGATGCCGTAGCCGATGGCGGTCGCGAAGGCATAGACCATCGCCTGACCGAGGTTCATCATGTGGGACGTGCCGCCATAGGTGAACTCCTTGGTCACGACGGTAATCGCCACGCCGAGCACGGCGCAGTTGGTGGTAATCAGGGGCAGGAAGATGCCCAGGGCCTGATAAAGGGAGGGGCTGATCTTCTTCAGGACAATCTCGACGACCTGCACCAGGGATGCGATCACCAGGATAAAGGCGATCGTCTGGAGGAACTCCAGGCCGAAGGGCACCAGCAGGTATTGGTTGATCAGATAGGTCACCAGCGTCGCGAGCGTAATCACGAAGCAGACGGCTCCGGACATGCCCGTGGCGGTGCTGATCTTGTTGGAAACACCCAGGAAGGGGCAGATACCCAGGAACTGCGCCAGCAGGATGTTATTGACGAATATCGCGGAAATGATAATGGCAAAATATTCCATAAGGCGCTATTTCTTAAGGTATTTGTTGAAGAGGACCATCAGATAGCCCAGGACCAGGAAGGCGCCCGGCGCCATCACGAAAGCGAGGATGCCGTCGCCGGGGATGAATTTCCAACCGAAGACGGAACCGCTGCCCAAGATCTCGCGGACGATGCCGATGACCGTCAGCGACAGGGTGAAGCCCAGGCCCACCCCGATGCCGTCCAGCGCACTGTCCAGCACGCCGTTCTTGTTGGCGAAAGCCTCGGCGCGGCCCAGCACGATGCAGTTGACCACGATCAGGGGAATGAAGAGGCCCAGGGTCGTGTAGGCGCCCGGCGTATAGGCCTGCATGATCAACTGCAGGACCGTCACGAAGGTCGCGATCACGACGATATAGACGGGGATGTGCACCTTATCCGGCACGATGGGTGCCAGCAGCGAGATGGCGATGTTGCTCAATACCAGCACGAAAAGCGTGGCGAGGCCCATTTCCAGGCCGTTCAAGGCCGAGGTGGTGGTGGCCAGCGTCGGGCACATACCCAATACCAGCACGAAGGTCGGATTGTTCTTGACGAATCCGTCCAGGATCAATGAAAGTTTCTTTCCCATAGACTATTCCCCCTCTTTGATTACGACCGGAGAAGAGGCTCCCGTGGCAGAATCCACGGACACATCTTCACCGCCCAGGTACTTGACGACGGCCACGGCGTTGCTCACCGCCAGCGCATAAGCGCGGGAAGTTATGGTGGAAGCCGTGATGGCGTCCACGTCGCCGCCGTCCTTGGTCACTTTCAACTTCTTGTCGGGACCGAAGCCCTGGAACTGGGTCCGGAAGTGAGAGCCGGACTCCTGGCACTTGGCACCCAGGCCCGGCGTCTCGGTACAAGCGAGCACCGAGGTGTTGAAGACCGTCCCGTCTTTCAGGACACCGACCATCAGGCTCAGCGGACCGCCGAAACCGACCGTCGTAGACTTGACTGCGTAAGCGACCTCGTTCCCGTCCTTGACGGCCGGATAGTACTCATAAGACACGCCTTCCCACTCGTGGGTCTGCGGCTCGGAAATCTCGACGCCTTCGGGCAGGACGGCACCGATGGACGCCTTCAGGATATTCTCATTGGCCTTCCGGATGGGCTCGAAGGTGAGCGCATAGATGCCGCCGAGAATCGCAGCGCAGACCAGGCAGACGCCTGTCAGGCAAAGGACCATGTTGGTCAAAGTCGATTTTGCCGCCATACGCTATGCCCTCCCGTACTTTTTGCCGTGGAACCAGCGGTTGAGCAGGGGCACGGTCATGTTCATCAGCAGGATGGCGAAAGAAACGCCCTCCGGATAGGAGCCGAAGTAGCGGATCATCATCGCCAGGAAGCCGATGCCGACGCCGTAGATGACGCCGCCCCAGTCGCTCATCGGCGAAGTCACGTAATCCGTCGCCATGAAGCAGGCGCCGAGGATCAGACCGCCGCTGAGCAGGTTGAAGAGCGGGCCGGTGTACATCGAAGGATCGACCAGGTGGAAAACAAGGGCGACCAGCGCCACCGTCGCGAAGATGCTGAGGGTGATCCAGGGCTTGATGACCCGGCGCACCAGCAAATAGACCCAGCCGACCAGCAGCGCCAGCGCAGAAATCTCACCGGCGGAACCGCCGATGTTGTAGAACAGCGTCTGCAGCGACACGAGCTTGTCGGCCTGCAGGGCGCCCAGCGCATGCACCTGCCCCAGCAGGGTCGCGCCGGAGAAGGCGTCCACGCTGGAGATGAAGCCGGCGGGGGCCGCCCAGTTGGTCATCTGCTGCGGGAACGAGACCAGCAGGAAGACACGGGCCGCGATGGCAGGATTGAACACGTTCTGTCCGATGCCGCCGAAGGACATCTTGACGACGCCGATGGCGAAGAGGGCGCCGATCAGCACGATCCACCAGGGGGTGGTGACCGGCAGGTTCATCGCCAGCAGTAGACCCGTCACCGTCGCCGCGGAGGGACAGAAGAGGTTCATGTCCTTGAAAAGGAACTTGGCGATCGCCCACTCGATCAGCACGCAGGAAACAGCGCTGACGGCGAGTACCAGCAGTTCGGCCCAGCCATAGAACAGGACCGAAACCACAATCGCCGGCACCAGCGCAATGATTACATCCCGCATGAGGGAGGCCGTCGAGACCGCCGAGTGGATATGTGGATTGGGTGAAACCAGATGTTTATCCATAACGCGTGACTATTTAGCTTGTTCTTTCGCGGCTTCCGCAGCGGCCTTGGCGGCCGCGGCGCGGGCCCGGATGACGCCCATCACCTGGCCCTTCGCCATGCGGATCTGGTCCAGGAGCGGGATGTTGGCAGGACAACTGTAAAGGCAGCAGCCGCATTCGATGCAATCCTGGGCGGCTTCCTTCTCGAGGCCTTCCAGGTCGCCGGCCTTGTACAGGCGGCGCAGGAGGAACGGTTCCAGGCCCATCGGGCAGGCGTCCGCGCAGCGTCCGCAGCGGATGCAGTAGCTCTCCTTGCCGCGCTTGGTCGCAGCCTCGGAGAGGTACAGGATGGAGGAGGAACCCTTGACGGTCGCGGCATCCAGATTGGCGATGGCCTTGCCCATCATCGGACCGCCGCTGATCAGCTTCGCGGCTTCGGCCGGCACGCCGCCGGCGTATTCCGCGATGAAGGACAGGGGCATGCCGATGCGGAAGAGGTAGTTGTGCTGCTTCTCTTCCGGCAGGCAGTCGCCCGTGATGGTCAGGGTATTGCTGATCAAAGGCTTGTTCTTCTGGACGGCCTCATACACGGCCAGGGCGGTCGCCACGTTCTGCACGACAGCGCCGACGCTGATCGGCAGGGCGCCGGATCCCACCTGGCGGTGCATCACGGCGTCGATGAGCTGTTTCTCACCGCCCTGCGGATATTTCTTCTTCAGGGGCAGCACCTCGATCCCGTGATAACCAAGGTCGTAGACGGCCGCATCCATCGCGGTGATGGCCTCGGGCTTGTTCTCCTCGATGCCGATGACGGTACGGGGATCGCCGAGCACCTTCTTCATGATGGCGACGCCGACGACGATCTCCTTGCTCCGCTCCAGCATGATGCGGTAGTCGCTGGTCAGGTAGGGCTCACACTCCGCGCCGTTGATGATCAGGCACTCGGCCGTGGCACCGCCCGCAGGATTGAGCTTGACGTGAGTGGGGAAAGTCGCACCGCCCAGACCCACGACGCCGCAGGCCCGGATGCGGTCCAGGATCGCGGCCGTATCCTCGGGAATCTCCGTGTCGAGCTTGTCGCTCCGGTTGATGCTCTCCTCCCACTCGTCGCCTTCGACGGCGATCTCGATATGGGTGACAGGGTTACCGGCGATGTCCTTGCGGGGACCGATGGACTTGACCGTGCCGGACACGGGGCTGTGGACGAAGGCGGAGATGAAGCCGCCCGGCTCGGCGAGGACGGTGCCGACCTTGACGGTGTCGCCGACGGCGACCACGGGCTTGGCCGGAGCGCCCAGGTGCTGGGCCATGGAAACATAAACGGTCGGGGGCAGCGGGAGCACCTCAATGGCGCAGTCGCGGGCGATCTTACTGTCGTCCGGATGGACGCCGCCGATGGAGAATGTCGTCAGTTTAGCCATTGCTTTCCTCCTTTTTTACTTCAACGGCCGGCGCTGCGGCCGGTTTGGGCGCCGGAGCCGCTTTCGGCGGCAGGGGCTTCGGGAAATTGACGTCGTGGATGGCGCCGGTGGGGCATTCCAGGACGCATTTGCGGCAGAGCTTGCACTTCGCGAAATCGATGTAAGCCAGGTTGTTCTCGACCACGATCGCCTCGTGCGGGCAGACCTTGGTGCACTTGAGACAGCCGATGCAGGCCGCCTTGCAGGCCTTGCGGGCAACGGCGCCCTTGTCCTTGTTGATGCAGGAGACATAGACGCGCATGCCGCGCGGGCCCTTGTTGCGAAGCTCGATGACACTCTTCGGGCATGCCTTGACGCAGGCGCCGCAGGCGGTGCACTTGCTCTCGTCCACGACCGGAAGGCCGGTGGCGGGATCCATCGAGATCGCTCCGAACTGGCAGGCCGCCACGCAGTCGCCGCAACCCAGGCAGCCGAAGGAACAGCCGGTGTCGCCGGCATAAAGGGCCGCCTTGACCTTGCAGGACTGCACGCCGTCATAGATGTTGGTCGTCGGACGCTTTTCGCAGCTGCCGTTGCAGCGGACGACCGCCACCATCGGGGCCTTCGCCTGCGCCTCGAAACCCAGGATCCCGGCCACTTTCTTCATCACCTCGTCGCCGCCGACCGGACAGTAATGGTTGTCCAGGTTGGGCGCCTTGACCGCGGCATCCGCAAACGCCCGGCAGCCGGCGAAACCGCAGCCGCCGCAGTTGGCGCCCGGCATCACCTTCTCGATCTCATCGATCCGCGGATCTTCCTCGACCCGGAACTTCTTCGCGATGAAGAAGAGGACGAGGGAGAGCAGCAGACCGAGGCCGGCGAGGATTCCGATGGTCCAAAGAAATGTTGTCGTCATAGAATATGTTTTATTGTTTTTTCCGTATCGTGAAGATGTACTGGTCGCGAAGGCGATCCCGCAGCAACCAGATGCAGAAATAATAGACTGCCACGGCGCCGATGCCGGCCAGGCCGGCGACCAGCTCGCCCGCGCCCGCCTTCAGCAGGATGCCGATGACGGTGAGCAGCACGACCAGGGGCAGGGCGTAGGCGATCCAGACCGCCTTGTGCCCCATCGAAGCCTTCAGGTCCACGAAAACCTCTTCCCCGACCTCATAGAAAGGGGAAACGGGAGTAGGAACCGTGACCTGCTTGACTTTCTGATCCCCGACGCCGCACAGACCCTTGGCGTGACAGGCGCCGCAGGCGGACTCGGAGACGATCTCCACCTGGATGAACTGCGGGTCGACCGAGAGGATCTTCCCGGAATGGGATACCGTTTCCTGTGCCATGGACTAAAAGCCTTTGTTGTCGAATCCACCCTGGAAGGGAGCGTAGCCGGAGAAAGGATCATAGCCGCCCTCGGCATCCTGCGAAGCGTTGTTCATGCTGGACGGAATGCTCATCGCCTGGGCCGCCAGGGCCTCGTCCATCTCGACGAACCGCACCTGCTCGCTCTTGAAGAGCATCTGAATCTCGCCCGTCTCGCCGTTACGGTGCTTGGCGATGATGATCTGGGTCACTTCCTTGTCTTCCGGATTCTCCGAAAGGCCGATGGCATCGGGACGGTGGATGAAGATGACCATATCCGCATCCTGCTCGATGGAGCCGGATTCACGCAGGTCGCTCAGGACGGGCTTGCCGCTGCCGCCGCCGCGCTGCACCGCATTACGGGACAGCTGGGACAGGGCGATGATCGGCACGTCCAGCTCCTTGGCCGTGGCCTTGAGGGTACGGGAAATCGCCGCCACTTCCTGCTCGCGCATGCCGCGGAGCTCGGCGGGGCCCTGCATCAGCTGGAGGTAGTCCACGACGATCAGGCGCACGCCCTTGTTCTTCACGAGGGTCTTGGCCTTGGTGCGGAACTCCATGACGGGGATGCCCGGGGTGTCGTCGATGTAGAGAGGTGCCTTGATCAGGTTGCGCAGCTTCATCTCCAACTGCTCCCACTCGTAGTTCTCCAACTTGGCACCGCCCTTGATCTTGTCGGCGCTCAGGCCGGACTCGGAGGTCATCAGGCGCTTGGCCAGCTGGATGGCGGACATTTCCAGGGAGAAGAAAGCGACCGGCATGTGGTGGTCCACGGCGGCGTTGCGCGCCAGGTTGAGCGAAAACGCCGTCTTACCCACGGACGGACGGGCCGCCAGGATGATGAGGTCGGACTTCTGCCAGCCCTGAGTGACGCGGTCGATGGAAGGGAAACCGGACGGGACGCCGTTGTACCCCGTCTGACCCTGCCTCTCCTGGATGTCCTCCATCGCGGTGTTGATGATGGAGCCGATATCCTGGACTTCTTTCTTGACGTTGTTCTGGATCGCATTGTACACCCGGGTCTGGGCGATGTCGATCAGGTCGTCCACCTTGACGGAATCGTCGTAGGATTTCTTGAGGATCTCGTGGGAAGCCGTGATCAGATCCCGCTGGATGGTTTTCTGCTTGAGGATCTTGATGTAATACTCCATGTGGGCAGCCGCACCGACTTTCTGCGAGAGCCCCGCCAGATAGACGGGACCGCCCACATCTTCGAGCGTACCCTTCTCCTTAAGCTTGGCGCTGACCGTGATGATGTCGATGGGCGTATGCTCCAGGACGAGGGACGACATCGCCTCGAAGATCATCTGGTGGCGCTTGTCGTAGAAACAGGACGCGGAGAGCTCCTCCATCGCCTCGTCGACGGCGGCGGGCTCGATGAGCATCGCTCCCAGGACAGCTTCTTCAACATCAAGAGCCTGAGGGGGTTTATTGCCCATCTCAAGCCCTATGGTGTCCAAATCTACTGCCTGATTCTTCTTGCGGGAAGAAGACCTTTGGTTGGTTTCAGGCATAAAAATGTGGTATCGTGACTCCTATTCGGCAGTCGGATTGACGATGATACGTCCGCAGTGTTCGCAAATGACCAGTTTCTTGCCGCCCGCGATCTCGATGAGACGCTGGGGGGTGACGGTGTTGAAGCAGCCTCCGCAAGAGTCGCCGTTGAACACGGGCACCACCGCGAGGTGGTTATGGACGCTCTGGCGGATGCGGGTATATGCGCTCATCGTACGGGCGTCGATCTTGGCGGCCAGGGCTTCGCGGCGGGCCTGGAGTTTCTCCTCCTCGGCAGCCGTGGACTCTTTGATGACAGAGAGCTCCTCGCGCTTGGCGGCCAGGTCTTCGTTGCGGATCTCGAGCCGGCGGCCGAGCTCCTCGAGCAACTCCTTCTTTTCCTCGATGGCCATGCGGGTCTCGCCGATGTTCTTGACGGCGATCTGGCGGAGCAGGTCCTGATTCTCAAGCTCCTTGTTGATGGAGTCGTACTCGCGGCTGTTGCTGATGTTGTCCAGCTGAGCCTTGTACTTCTCGATCTGGGCGTCGTAATCGACGATATTCTGCTTGTTGAGTTCGATGGAGCGGAGGTATTCCTCTATGAGCTCGTTGACATGCGCGATCTTTCCTTCGATCGTCGCCACGTCACCCTCGAGCGCCGCGACTTCGGCCGGCAGCTCACCGCGCAGCTGGACGATCTTCTCGATCTCATTGTCCGCTTCCTGCAGGGCATAGAGGGTCTTGAGCTTCTCCTGGATATTGGCCTCGGAGTCGGCGAAGGACTTCTGGAGGGATACGAAGGTTTCCCGCTCATCGATGGGGGTTTCGACTTTCTTGATTTTCGTTGTCGCCATATAAAAACTATAAATATTGAATCGGGTTACTGTCTTTCAGCGCATTACTGACGCGAACTGCAAAGGTAGGAAATTTTTTCCTTAACAAAGAAAATAATATGTCCACAATCTCCACTTCGCTCTCGAAATGGCCGATGTCCATCAGGACGAATCCCGGCGGCGTGAAGAAATGGTGGTAGGAGACGTCTCCGCACAGGTAAAGCTGCGCTCCGGACGCGCGGGCCGCCTCGATCAGGGAGGATCCGGACCCGCCGCACATCGCCACGCGACGGATTTTCTCCGGAATGAAGCGCGAGCAGCGCACGTTCTTCAAGCCGAAGGCCTCCTTGACGCGGGCGAGGGCCTCCTCGCAGGAAAGCGGTTCGGGCCAGTCCCCGACCACGCCCAGTCCCACGGTTTCCTCCGTTCCGTCCAGGAAACGCGTCCCGTCGGGTTCCAGGATGGAAACGTTCTCCAAACCCAGCCGGCGGGCCATCGCCCCGCTCACGCCGGACGGCACTTTGTCGGCCGTCGTGTGGGCCGCATAGACGGCGATCCCGGCGCGGACAGCCTTGATGACCGCCAGCCCGACGGGATCTTCCGGGACAATCCGTTTCAGCCCCCCGAAAATCAGGGGATGATGGGTCACGACCAGATCCGCCCCGACGGCGACAGCCTCGTCGATCAAGGCCGGCGTGCAGTCGAAGCCCAGCAGGATGCCGTGCACTTCCTGGTCCGGCGACCCGATGCAGAGGCCGCTGTTGTCCCATTTCTCCTGGATGGAGAGCGGTGCGAAGCCCTCCAGCACCGCCGTGATGTCCCGGACCGTCATAGCGATTTGCGCACTTCCACGAGCTGCGCGCGGATTTCCTTGAGCGAATCCAGGGCGCGGACCCGTTTGTCCACGTTGCTGCGACCGGAGGCGAGCTGCATGGCGGCCCCGTCGAGGGTCAGGCCCTTGGTCTTGACCAGGTAGTGGATCTGCTTGAGGGTCTCGATGTCCTCCGCGGTGAACAGACGGTTGCCCTTGGCGTTGCGGTAGGGCTTGATGTACTTCGGGAAGGAGTTGGACCAGAAACGGACGAGAGAGGTGCTCTCCCCCAGGATTTCAGCGGTCTCGCTGATCGTATAGTATAGTTTCTCCATTTTGTAGGAAAGGTTTAATCCATCGATTGGCCGGTATTCACCGACATGTACAACATGTTCGCATAGTCGGACGGGGAGACCGAGGCGAAGAAATAGTGGACGGGGTCCCGGTATTCTCCATCCTTGAGGACTTCGAAATGCAGGTGCGGGACGAAGGAGTTGCCGGAAAGGCCGATCGCCGCGATCTTCTTGCCGACGGGCACCGTCTGACCCTGGGACACGTAGATGTCGCCCAGGTGGCAGTAGCGGGTCACGTAGCCGTCCCCGTGGTTGATTTCCACGACATTGCCCTCGCCCTTGAAGGAACGGACGACGGAAGAGACCCGACCCTTCGCCGCGGCGAACACCGGATCGCCCTGGGAGGCGATGATGTCCAGGCCGTTGTGCCGGGCGTTCACCTTGTAGAAGGGGTTCATCCGCTCTCCCGTCGAAGCGCCCACCTGCACGTATGAAATGCCGGACAGCGGCAGCGAAAGCGGCGGCAGCGCCTGGCCATAATGCGCGGCAACCTCCTGCATCGCCGCCTCCACGCGATCCGCGACGGAGAGCAGGGCATCAGCCTTCAAAGCCGTGTATTTCAGAATGTTGCGATCCGGAATCGTATCGCTCCCGGAGAAGAATTCCGTGGTCGCGACGGGATCCAGGCTGGGCGCCGGAGCATAGAAGACATCCTTGTAGATCCGGGCGTCCCGGAACTGGAGGTGGTCGATCACGTCGTAGACCAGCGCCTCCCGTTCCTGCATCCCGGGATAGAGCTTCTCATACAGCTTGTTCTCCCTGTGGAGACGCTTCTCCGTATCGGTGCTGACGAAGGCGGCGAAAATCGCATAGTAAACAGCCGCCATCAGGACGGACAGCAGGGCGTATTTGACCACGCCGACAAGGATGCGCCAGAAGGTGCGGTGCGCCTCCTTGAATCTCCTCAACGTTTCCCTGATCTTTTCCGCTGCCATCGTCTTATCTGCTTCTGACACGGAAGCCCGAGCGCAGCACCGCGGGAGATTCCTCCTCGCGTTTCTGCACCATCGTGGCATATTCCGTCTTGCTCATCGAAAGGTCATAGAAATTGGCCGGGTTGACCTTGTTGTCCCGGTACAGGACTTCGTAGTGGAGATGGTCGCCCGTCGCCTTGCCGCTGCGCCCGACCGTGCCGATGCACTGCCCGCGCTTGATGGGCATCCCCTCCACGACGAAAACCTCGTTCATGTGGGCGTACATCGTCTTGTAACCGAAGCCGTGGTTGATCGTCACGACGTTGCCGTAGCCGGTGAAAAGGAACTGGGCGGACTCGACCGTCCCGTCCCCCGTCGCATAGATCGGAGTCCCCCTCTTCGTGGAGAAATCCACGCCCGTGTGCATCCGGGCGTCGCCGAAAATCGGGTCCACCCGCACGCCGAAGGGGCTGGAAATGTTGAAATGGCGCGGATCCGGATCGATCGGCGGAATGGCCGGGATGCAGGAGGCCATGTCGCCGGCCCGTTTGGACAAGGCAGCCACTTCATCGAAGGATTTACTCTGCAGATAGGTCCGTTTCGTCAGCCGGTCCAGCCGGAGATAGGTGTTCCGCAGCAGGCTGTTGTGTCCGATCTCCTCCAGCACTTCCTCGTCCCCGCTCACCGCCAGGTCCTCGCCGAGGATGCCGGCGGGCAGCCGCGACATGCCGAAGACGGAGCGGTAGACGTCACCGCCCCGCATCTCCAGGTCCCGGAGCGTCTCCTCGCTGCGATCCAGGTCACGGTTCATCACGGCCATCCGGGCCGCCCAGCGGTCGTTCCGGTTCTTCAGGATGGCGGTCTTGGGCGTATCCAGGCCCAGGACGCCGAAAAGGATCCAGAAATACAGCACCGCCAGCAGCAGGCTGGCCAGGAAAAGCAGGCCGTAACGGGCCAGGCGCCGGAGGATGGGCTCCGACGAGAGGTCGTACAGAAGAGTCTCGGGATTGAGATCGAATTTCTTGGGCTCGGACATGGGATTTGAATGCCTGCAGAACGCAAATATACCTCTTTTTTTATTTTTTTAGCTAATTTTGCATTTTGCATTAACATACGATGACTATGACATCAAAAGAAATAAGACAGAAATTCCTGGATTTCTTCGCTTCCAAGGGACACACGGTCGTGCCCTCTGCGCCCATGGTGGTCAAGAACGACCCCACGCTCATGTTTACCAACGCCGGCATGAACCAGTTCAAGGACATTTTCCTGGGCAACGCCGCGCCGAAGTTCAAGCGGGCGACCGATTCGCAGAAATGCCTGCGCGTCAGCGGAAAGCACAACGATCTCGAGGAAGTCGGACACGACACCTACCACCATACGATGTTCGAGATGCTCGGCAACTGGAGCTTCGGAGACTATTTCAAGAAGGAAGCCATCGACTGGGCCTGGGAACTCCTGACCGAGGTCTACGGCATCGATCCCAGCCTCCTCTACGCGACCGTTTTCGAGGGCAGCGAGGAGGATGGCACCTCCCTGGACACCGAAGCGCGCGACGCCTGGCTGAAGCACCTGCCCGCCGACCGCGTCATCCTCGGCAACAAGCACGACAACTTCTGGGAAATGGGTGACACCGGTCCCTGCGGCCCGAGCTCCGAGATCCACATCGACATCCGCACCGCCGAGGAAAAGGCGGCCAGCGGCATCCCGGGACGCGACCTGGTCAACCAGAGCGACCCCCACGTCATCGAGATCTGGAACCTCGTCTTCATGCAGTTCAACCGCAAGGCGGACGGCCACCTGGAGCCGCTTCCGGCCAAGAACATCGACACCGGTATGGGTTTCGAGCGCCTTTGCGCCGTCCTGCAGGGCAAGAATTCCAATTATGATTCCGACGTCTTCACGGGCATGATCGCCCGGATCGAGGAGCTTTCCGGCCACAAGTACCGCGAGAGCGCCGACACCGACGTCGCGATGCGCGTCATCGCCGACCACGTCCGCACCATCTCCTTCTCCATCGCCGACGGACAGCTGCCCAGCAACGTCAAGGCCGGATACGTCATCCGCCGGATCCTGCGCCGTGCCGTACGCTACGGCTACACCTTCCTCGGTTTCAGCGAGCCTTTCCTCTGCCGGCTGGTCCCTCAGCTGATCAGCGACATGGGCGAAGCCTATCCCGAGCTCGTCGCCCAGCAGCGCCTCATCGAAAGCGTCATCCGCGAGGAAGAAATGGCTTTCCTCAAGACCCTCGACCGCGGCATCTCCCTGATGGACGAATACATGGAGAAGTCCAAGGCCACCAAGGTCATCGCGGGCGAAGATGCCTTCAAACTCTATGACACCTACGGCTTCCCCATCGACCTGACGCAGCTGATCGCCGCCGAGCACGGCTTCACCGTGGACCTGGACGGCTTCAACGTCGAACTGCAGAAGCAGAAGGAGCGCGCCCGCAACGCCACCGCCAACGAATTCGGCGACTGGACCGAGTACCACGCGGGCGAAGTGGAGTTCGCAGGCTACGACACCACGACCGTCGAAGGCGCGGTCCTGCTCAAGCAGCGGACCGTCAAGCAGAAGAACAAGGAGATGCTCCAGCTGGTCTTCGACCGCACCCCGTTCTACGGCGAAATGGGCGGCGAAGTCGGCGATACCGGCTACATCGTCGCCGAGGACGGCGAGAAGATCGCCATCCTCAACACCATCAAGGAGAACGACCTGACTATCCACCTGGCCGAGCGCATTCCCGCCGACTGCACCGGGCGTTTCACCCTGGTCGTCGACGCCGCGCGCCGCCAGAAGATCGCCAACAACCACAGCTGCACCCACCTGCTTCACCAGGCCCTGCGCGAGATCCTCGGCACCCACGTGGAGCAGAAGGGTTCCTTCGTCTGCGACAAATACTTCCGTTTCGACTTCTCCCACTTCGAGAAGCTCTCCGACGAGCAGATCGCCCAGGTCGAGCGCCGGGTCAACGCCCTGATCCGGGCGAACCATCCGCTGCGCGAGAAACGCGACGCCTCGATGGACGAGGCCCGCGCCATGGGAGCGATGGCCCTGTTCGGCGAGAAATACGGTGATGTCGTCCGCGTCGTCAAGTTCGGCGACAGCGTCGAGCTCTGCGGCGGCTGCCACACCGGCGCGACCGGCAACATCGGTTACTTCCGCATCGTCAGCGAGGCGGCCATCGCGGCCGGCATCCGGCGCATCGAGGCCGTGACCGGCGAGGAGGCAGAAGCCCTGGTGAACGGAATGGCCGAGATGCTCAAGACCGCCCGCAGCTTCTTCAACAACGTCCCCGACCTCGCTGGCGCCATCCAGAAGATGGTTTCCGAGAATTCCACGTACAAGAAGCAGGCGGAAGAGCTGGCCAGGCAGAAAGCTGCCGAAATGGCGCGCCGTATCGAAGAAGGCGCCCAGGAGATCGGCGGCCGGCGGATCGCCGTCCTGACGATGAGCGTCGAGCCCGCCATGCTGCGGGCCTCCGCCGCGCAGGTTCAGACCCAGGCCCAAAACCTGGCCGTCTGCGCCGCCTTCGAATATGAAGGCAAGCCCCAGCTGCTGCTGATGTATTCCCAGGACCTCGTCGCCGCGGGCAAGAACGCCGGCAAGGACATCCGCGAAGCCGCCAAGTGCATCCAGGGCGGCGGTGGCGGCCAGCCGGGCCTCGCCTCTGCCGGCGGCAAGGACGTAAACGGCCTTCGCCAGGCGATGGAAGCGCTCATGGCCGCCGCCACCTGCTAAATCTCCCGACCCCGCCCGCCGATGAAAAGGATCGACCGCTTCATACTCAAGTCGTTCATAGGACCGTTCTTCGCGATCCTGCTGATCGTCTTGTTCATCCTGATGATGCAGTCGCTCTGGCTATACATCGACGAGCTCGTCGGCAAGGGCCTGAGCCTGAAGGTCGTCGCGGAGTTCCTGATGTGGGGCAGTTTCCTGATCCTGCCGCTCGCCCTGCCGCTCGCCACCCTCCTCTCCTCTATGATGGTGATGGGCCAGCTGGCCGAGCACAGCGAACTCACGGCCCTCAAGGCCGCCGGCGTCTCGGTCACGCGGGTGATGATGCCGATCATCTTCGCCTCGGCCCTGATCACCGTCGGCGCCTTCTTCTCGTCCAACAACCTCGTCCCCTACTCCTACAACAAGATTTACACCCTCCACGACGACATCCTCAAGACCAAGGATGAGATCAAGATCCCGGCCGGCACCTTCTACGACGGCATCGAGGGCTATGTCCTGCGCACGGAGTCCACGGACGACAAGACGGGAATGATGCACGGCATCATGGTCTATGACCACAGCCGCGGCCGCGGCAACGTCGGCCTGATGCTGGCGGATTCCGCCCGGCTGAAGATGTCCGACACCAAGGAGTATCTCACCTTCACGCTCTACAACGGCTCCAATTACCAGGAGACCAACTCCATGAAATACAGGGATACGTCCCTGGAGCTGCAGAAGGTCAAATTCGAGAAGCAGGAGATGCTGATCTCCCTGGAGAACTACGCCTTCGAGAAGACCGACTCCACCAAGTACAGCGACCAGATCAAGTGCATGAACGTGGTTCAGCTCAAGCACGAGAAGGATTCGCTCCGCCAGATCGAACAGGAGACCCGCGAGCAGCAGTTCAACCGCCTGATGAGCAACGGCATCCTCTCCAAGTACCAGCAGCTGGACACCTCCTTCGTCAACCGGGTGAAGACGGATTACCGCTCCGACCGGATGCTGAAATGGGACAACATCACCCGGGAGGCCCGTGCCTACCGCAACGCATCCGACAACGCCAACCAGATGGTTTCGGAAATCACCGCCTTCAGCCGGGAGTCCTACGAATACATGTTCTACCTCCGGCGGGCGGACCTGGAGTTCCTGCGGAAGTTTGCCGAAGCGCTGGCCTGCTTCATCATGTTCTTCATCGGCGCCCCGATCGGCGCGCTGGTCAGACGGGGTGGCCTGGGTGTGCCGGCCATCATTTCCGTCCTCTTCTTCGTCCTGTACTACATCGTCGATACGATCGGCTCCAAACTGGCCAAGGACGGCGCCATCACCGGTGCCGAGGGTGCGTTCATCGCCACGGCGGTCCTGGTGCCCATCGGCATTTATCTGACCTGGAAGGCGGTCAACGACGCGTCCCTTTCCAGCAACGACACGCTCAAGAACCAGTGGCGGAAGTTCAAACGCAAGGTCGCGGGCCTGTTCCGCAAGAGCCGCATCGTCTACATGGGCACGCCCGAATTCGCCGTCGCTCCCCTGGACAAGCTCATCCAGACCGGGCACAAGGTGGTCGGAGTCGTCACGGTGGCCGACAAGCCCAGCGGCCGGGGCTTGAGCGTCAACGAGTCCGCCGTCAAGAAATATGCGGTCGAGCACGGCATCCCCGTCCTCCAGCCGCTGAAACTGAAGGATCCCGAATTCCTCGAGCAACTGAAAGCCTGGAAGGCCGACCTGTTCGTAGTCGTTGCTTTCCGCATGCTGCCGGAGGAAGTCTGGCAAATGCCCAAACTGGGCACCTTCAACCTGCACGCCGCCCTGCTGCCGCAGTACCGCGGCGCCGCTCCGATCAACTGGGCCGTCATCAACGGCGAATCGATGACCGGCGTGACGACCTTCATGATCGACAAGGACATCGACACGGGCGGCATCATCCTGCGCCAGGAGCACAAGATCGCCGAGACCGACACGGCCGGCGACGTACACGACGCTTTGATGGAAATGGGTTCCGACCTGGTCCTGGAGACCGTCAAGGGCATCCTGGACGGTACGGCGGAGACGCGCATCCAGCGCAGTTTCATCCAGGGCGCCGAGACGCTCCGTCCGGCTCCCAAGCTGACCCGGGCGCTCTGCCACATCGACTGGAACGACACGACCCGCCACATCTACAACCTAATCCGCGGCCTGAGCCCGTATCCGACGGCCTACACGGAGCTGACGGACGGCACTTCCGCTCCCGTGCAGCTGAAGGTGTTCGAGGCAGAGAAGATGGCCTGGGACGGTCCCGAGACGCCGGGCACCCTGCTGACCGACGGCAAGAGCTACCTGGCGGTGCGTACCGTCGACGGAGCCATCTCCCTGAAGAGCATCCAGCTCGCCGGCAAGAAGCGGATGGACGTGGGCGCCTTCCTGCTGGGCTTCCGCGAAGCTTCGAAATACCATTGCACCCCGGGCACGTCGAAGGCGGAGATCGCCAAGACACGTGTCGCGACGTCTCAATCCTGAGTTTATATGAAATCGGTCGCCATCGTCTGCAACGGATCCTTCCCCCGGACGGAGTATCCCCTGTATCTGCTGCGGAGCGCGGACATCGTGGTCTGCTGCGACGGGGCCCTGCAGGCCCTGGAGAAACGGGGGGTGGTGCCGGATGTCGTCATCGGCGACATGGATTCTGTCTGCGGCCGGGCGCTGAAGCGTTTCTCCGGGACGGTAGTCCGGGTTGAAGAGCAGGAAAGCAACGACCTGACCAAGGCCTTCCGTTATGTGATGGAGCAGGTCCCGGAGGTTTCCGAGATCCATATCCTGGCCGCCACCGGCCGCCGCGAAGACCATACCCTCGGCAACCTGTCGCTGCTGATGGAATACGAGAAGGAATTCGACCTTTCTGCAAAGGGGGTTATGGTCGACCTGGTTTCTGACTACACGACCGCCTTGGCACTGGGCGACAGCGCGACGCTCGACGTCGGAGAAGGCCGCCCGGTCTCTTTGTTCACCCCGGATCCAACTCTGCAGATCCATTCAGAGGGCCTGCAGTGGCCTACGGACGGCGTCGTCTTCGACAACTGGTGGAAGGCCTCCCTCAACCGCGCCATCGCCGACCGCATCACCCTCACCCTCTCCCACCCCGCCCCCGTACTCGTCATCCTGGGGTAGTGTTTATTCAAAGGATTTGATTATATTGCGACATAAATACAAGTTGGTTTATGCTTAGGAAGATACGGATTGCCCTGGCGGCGATATTTTTCACAGGGGTGACCTTGCTGCTGGCCGGAATCGGCGCGGGGTGGTGGGGATGGATGGCTGACGTCCAGTTCCTGCCTTCCGTGATGCGGGTCATCGGTAGCGCAACGCTCCTCAACATCGCCATCCTGACGGGCCTCGTCGCGCTGGCGCTGCTGCTGGGACGCATCTACTGCTCGGTCATCTGCCCGCTGGGCATTTGGCAGGACATCGTCAACTGGATCAGCAGCCGACGCAAAGGCAAGAAGCGTCGTTTCCATTATAAGAAAGACAACCGCTGGCGCACGGGTATCCTGACCTTGTTCATTGCAGCCATGATCTGTGACGTGCAGGTCCTCATTGCCCTCCTGGCTCCGTACAGCGCCTGGGGAAGGATCGTACAAAGCATCCTTCATCCGCTGGGTATGGGTTGGGCTGTCGTCATCGTCGCCGCCGTGACGCTGGTCGCGACGGGCCTGCTGGCCTGGTTCGGCGGGCGGACCTATTGCAACACGATCTGTCCCGTGGGCACGACGCTGGGGCTGTTCTCCAGTTTCACCGTCTTCGGTCCGGTCATCGACGCGGACAAATGTACGCACTGCCACGGCTGCGAGAAGCAATGCAAGGCCTCCTGCATCGACAGCGAAAACCAGAAGATCGACTACAGCCGCTGCGTGGACTGCTTCGACTGTATCGAGGACTGCAAGTTCGGCGCAATCCGCCTGGGCAACACCTGGAAAGCCGCCCGCCGCAACCGCGAACTGGCGGCGCAGAAGGAGGCCGATGAAAAGAAGGAGGAAGTCGATACCTCCAAGCGCGCTTTCCTCGCTGCTTCCGGCATAACGCTCGGCGCAGTGACCTTGAAAGCCCAAGAACAAAAGTTGGACGGCGGTCTCGCCGCCCTCGAGGCCAAACGCAAACCCGAGCGAACCGAACGCATCATTCCCGCCGGCGCCCAAAGCCTCAAGCATTTCTACGGCCGCTGCACCGCCTGCCAGCTCTGCGTCGCGAACTGTCCTAACCACGTCCTGCGCCCCAGCACCGACCTGGACCACCTGATGCAGCCCGAATCCTCCTACGAAAACGGTTACTGCCGCCCGGAATGCGTCAAATGCTCCGAAGTCTGCCCCGCCGGCGCCATCCTCCCCATCACGCCCGAAGAAAAGACCGCCATCAAGATCGGCACGGCGACGGTCGACTATGACCTGTGCGTGGTCAACCGCGACGGCGTCTCCTGCGGCAACTGCGCCCGACACTGCCCCGCGGAAGCCATCACGATGGTGCCCAAGAATCCGGACGACCCGTACTCACTGCGCACGCCCGCCGTCATCGAGGACAAGTGCATCGGCTGCGGCGCCTGCGAATATCTCTGCCCTTCGCGCCCCTACAGCGCGATCCACGTCAACGGTTTAAAAGTACACATCCATGGATAGAAGAGCGTTTTTGAAAGCGACCGGCGCAGGGGCTGCCACGCTGGGCATCGCCGCCTGCAAGGAAACGGCCTCCAAGGCCGGCATCGGCACCACCAAGGCCGACCAGGGCCCCGGTGCCATGGAAATGCGGACCAATCCCAACAGCGGGGACCGCGTTTCCATCCTCGGCTACGGCTGCATGCGCTGGCAGATGAAAAAGGATGAGAATGGTCAGGACATCGTGGATCAGGACAGTGTCAACGAACTGGTCGACTACGCCATCGCCCATGGCGTCAACTACTTCGACACGTCGCCCGTATACCTCCAGGGACAGAGCGAGGAAGCGACGGCCAAGGCCCTCCTGCGCCACCCGCGCGAGAAGTATCTCATCGCGACCAAGATGTCCAACTTCCAGGGGCACAGTGCCGAAGCCTCCCTCCGGATGTACCACCGCTCTTTCGAGATCTTCCAGACCGACCGGATGGACTACTATCTCCTGCATTCCCTGAGCGGCGAAGCGGACTTCAAGCGCCGTTTCCTGGACAACGGGATGATCGACTTCCTCGTCAAAGAGCGCGAAGCCGGCCGTATCCGCAACCTGGGCTTCTCCTTCCACGGTCCGGTCACCGGCTTCGACTACATGGTGTCCCTCCACGAGCAATACCACTGGGATTTCGTCCAGATCCAGATGAACTATGTGGACTGGAACCACGCCTCGGGGCGCAACGTCAACGCCAGCTACCTCTATGACGAACTGCAGAAGCGGGGCATCCCCGTCGTCATCATGGAGCCCCTGCTCGGCGGACGCCTCAGCGCCGTGCCGGATCCCGTCGCCGTACGGCTCAAGGAGCGCGAACCCGCCCGGTCCATCGCCTCCTGGGCCTTCCGTTTCTGCGGGACCTATCCCGGCGTGCTGACCGCCCTGAGCGGCATGACCTATATGGAGCATCTCACGGACAACTGCGACACCTACTGCCACTTCCAGCCTCTCGGCGAAGAAGACCTCGCCCTGCTCGAGGAAATGGCGCAGATGATACGCGACTTCCCCCTGGTGGACTGCACGGCCTGCAACTACTGTATGCCCTGCCCGTACGGCATTGACATCCCCGGTATCTTCCTGAGTTACAACAAGGCGGTCAACGCCGGTCTCGTGGCTGAGAGCGCACAGCAGTCGGATTTCAAGAAACTGAAACGCCGCTATCTGGCCCTCTACGACCAGTCCGTGGAGACCATCCGTCAGGCCGACCACTGCATCAACTGCGGTACCTGCCAGTCCCACTGTCCCCAGCACATCCGCATCCCACGCGAACTGGCCCGCATCGACAGCTATGTCGAAAAACTGAAACGAGAAACCCTTTAAACTGACAATGAGACATATCCTCCTTCTGGCAGGTATAATGCTTGCAGTCCTTTCTTGCACTATGGAAAATCCGCTTTTGACCGAATCCTCCCTCCCCTACGGAGCGCCACCCTTCGATATAATCCGCAACGAGCACTACCTGCCCGCCTTCGAGCGGGGCATCGCCGAGGCCAAGGCAGATATCGACGCGATCGTCGCCAATCCCGACACGCCCGACTTCGCCAACACCATCGAGGCCCTGGAAAACGCCGGCGAGACCCTCAGCCGCGTTTCGGGCATCTTCTACAATCTGCTCGAGGCTGACACCGACGATGAGATGCAGCGGATCGCGGAAGAGATCTCTCCCAGGATGACCGAGTATCACATGTACGTCTCCCTCAACGAGCCGCTCTTCCGGCGCATCGAGTCCGTCTACGACCGGCGGGATTCCCTCGGCCTGGACAAAGAGCAATACAAACTCCTCGAGGATACCTATAAGGGATTCGTGCGTAGCGGCGCCCGGCTCTCCCCTTCCGACAAGGAGACCTACGGTCAGTATGAAAAGGAACTCGCCCTGCTGGGCCTGCAGTACGGCAAGAACGTCCTGGCGGCGACCAATGCCTATACGCTGAACGTCACCGACGAGGCACGCATCGCCGAACTGCCCGATTTCGTCAGGGAAGCCGCCTCCGAGACCGCGAAGGAGAAGGGACAGGAAGGCTGGAGCTTTGACCTGAGCTACCCCAGCTATTCCGCATTCATGAAATACAGCACGGACCGGGATCTCAAGAAGCAGCTCTACCTGGCCTATAATACAAAGGCTGTCGGCGGAGAAAACGACAACCTCGAAAATGTCCGCCGAATCGCCGAATTGCGCATCAGAATCGCCCAACTTCTGGGCTATCCGACCTACGCGGATTATGCCATCGAGGACCGGATGGCCAAGACGCCGGGGACGGTCAATGCCTTCATTTCCCGGCTGCTCGAACCTTCCCTGCCCGTCGCCCGGAAGGAGGTTGCCGCCATCCTGGCCTTCGCCCGGGAAAACGGATTTGAGGAACAAGTCCTGCAACCCTGGGATTTCAGCTACTGGACGGAGCGCTACAAGGACGCCAACTACGCCCTCAACGACGCCCTGCTCAAACCATACTTCCAGTTGGAAGATTGCATCCAGGCCGTCTTTGACCTGGCCGGAAAACTGTACGGCCTGCGTTTCGAGGAGCGCAGCGACATCCCCGGCTATCACAAGGACGTCAAAGTCTATGACGTCAAGGATGCGGACGGCCGCCACCTGGCCCTGTTCTATGCCGATTTCTTCCCGCGCGAAAGCAAGCGGGGCGGCGCCTGGATGACGGAATTCCGCGGCCAGCGCATTGTGGACGGGACCGAGAAACGCCCCCTCATCAGCCTGGTGACCAATTTCACCAAGCCCACGGCGCAGAGCCCGTCTCTGCTGACGCACGACGAGCTGACCACACTCCTGCACGAATTCGGCCATTCCCTGCACGGGATGATGGCGGAGGGACGTTACGGATCCCAGACCGGCACCAACGTGGCCCGCGACTTCGTCGAGCTGCCCTCGCAGATCATGGAGAACTGGGGATTCGAGCCGGCGTTCCTCGATACTTTCGCCAAGCATTACCAGACGGGTGAAACCCTGCCCGCCGATCTGATCGATAAGGTCAAGGCCACCCGCAACTACCTGGCGGCCTATTATCAGGTGCGGCAGCTGCAGTTCGGTATCCTGGACATGGCCTGGCATGGCCTGACGGAGCTCCCGGAAGAAGGGACGAGGGATTTCGAGAAAAAGGTCCTCGCTCCGACCGCCGTCATGCCGGACGTACCGGAATGCTGCATTTCCCCGGCCTTCGGCCACATTTTCTCCGGCGGCTACAGCGCCGGCTACTATTCCTACAAATGGGCGGAGGTCCTCGAGGCCGACGCCTTCAGCCTTTTCAAGGAGAAAGGCATCTTCAACCGCGAGGTGGCGTCTTCTTTCCGCGAGAACATCCTGTCCATGGGCAGCCGGGAGGACGAGGCCGTCCTGTACCGGCGTTTCCGCGGCCATGACCCGGAGCCCGGGGCGCTGCTTGAAAAACTGGGTATAACCGAAACTTCCAAATGATGAAAAAACTGCATCTGATACCCACGCTGCTGCTGGGATTGAGTTTATTTGGCTTCATCGCCTGCGTTCAACCCACCCGTCCCGACGATCCGGAGGAGAAGGAGGACGAAAACCGTACCTATACCGGTGTCAATTATTTCGCCGCCAACTGCATGTCGCTCTATTATCTTTGGACCGACGAGATCAACGGGCAACTGACCCGCTGGCTTACCAAGGAGATGGATGCCAACCCGATCGAAAAAGTCCAGGAGATTCGTTACAAACAGAATGGCAAGGATTATGACCGCTGGACGGAAGTGACGGACGACTATGACGCCTTTTCTTCCAGCGTGGAGGGCGTCTCCACCACCTACGGCTGCGACATCATCTTGATGATGCTGGACCAGACGTATGTCTGCGCGGTCGTAACGGTCGTCTACAAGGACAGTCCGGCCGAAAAAGCCGGTTTGAAGCGGGGGGATGTCATCGTGCGGATCAACGGCATACCCATGACGACCATCGACTACTATAAATTGATCACGGAGGGTTTCCTCTATAGCAGCAGTTGCGAACTTACCCTGTTGGACACCGAGACCGGCGACCTCGGGCGCAAGGTTTCCATGACCGCCGTCAAGATGTATGAAAACCCTGTCGTCTTCCATTCCGTTTTCGACATCGAAGGGAAGAAGGTAGGCTATCTGGTTTTCACCAGCTTCACGCTGAAGGCCATCGACGATTTGCTCACCGTCTTTGAGCAGTTTCGGAACGCCGGCATCTCGGAACTCATCCTGGACCTTCGGTACAATGGCGGCGGTTATGTAAAGACCGAAGAGGTGCTGGCCTCCATGCTGGCCCCGAAAGCCAACGTCCAGGCAGGCGACCTCTTCGAGCAGGAAATCTACAACAAGGCCCTGACGGATTATTATCTCAAGGAATACGGGAAAGATGCCCTCAAGACTTATTTCCAAACCGATTTCACCTGGAAGGATGATGGTTTCACTTACACCTGTGACACCCGTTCGAGCCATGTAGACCTGAACAGGCTTTACGCCATCATCGACTCCGGGACCGCTTCCGCTTCCGAAAGCCTTCTCGTCGGTCTGATGCCCTACATGGACATCACCCTGATCGGAGAGCAGAGCCACGGAAAGTTCTGCACCGGCATCATGTACGGGGCAGAGGAATGGTACGATGACTATAAGGCAGACATGAATACATCGCTCTATTCCTATAAAAAAGATGTCTCCAACTGGGGCCTGTACGTGATGATCGGCCGTTACGGCGACTGCAACGGCAACTGCCCCGCCATGCCGGACGGCCTCAAGCCCGTTTACGAGGCAAAAGACCGGCCCGACCTGGGTTACGCCTTTGGAGACGAGCAGGATCCCATGCTCCGCCAGGCTTTGATCCTTGCAGGCCGCACGGACCTCAAGGCCGCCTCTACCCGCGCTGCGGAAGCCCCGGCGCCGGACCGGCTCCCCCGCCAAATCGTCAAGCCCGCCTTCGGGAAACGAATCCTTACGGAACGGAATTAAATAAAATTTATTAAAAATTTTTTAAGTTTCATTTCGCAAGAATGAGGCCTAGATTTTTTAATAATTGTTATCGTTTCTCGCGGATTTGATGAGTCTCGATAACAAAAGTAGTGCTTTTGAGGGGCCAAGTGTCACAATTTCAGCAAGATTACATATTTGCATTTCCGAAATTAGTTTCTCATTTTTGCACATAAAATTATATTTGGCCAAAAATGACCGTTTATCAGTAATCGCTGCATTACTGACACCAATAAGACATTAATTGACAATTATGTTTAACCATTAACCTTTTCATGCTTATGAAAAAAGTAAAACTGTTCATGGCGTGTCTGCTGATGATTGCATCCGCGAGCGTGTTCGCACAGAGCATCTCGATCAAGGGTGTTGTCACCGATGCCTCCAACGGAGAACCGCTGGTCGGCGCTGCAGTCGTCGTCAAAGGGAATGCCACGGCCTACGCGTTGACGGATGCCGAAGGCGTTTATTCCATCACCGCCGGGGCACAGGATGTCCTCGTGGTCAGCAACATGAGCTACAAGACCCAAGAGGTGCCCGTCAACGGAAGGGCGCTGATCGGCGTTGCTCTGGAGCCTGATACCGAATTCCTGGATGACGTCCTCGTCGTCGCTTACGGTACGGCTTCCAAGGCTGCTTTCACCGGTTCGGCCGTCCAGGTCAAGGGTGACGAGATCGCCAAGGTCTCCAAGGAGTCACTCGACAAGGGCCTTATGGGTAAGGTTTCCGGTGTCCGCGTCGCATCCGACAACGGTGACCCGGGTTCCGCCGGTACGGTCCAGATCCGTGGCGTCGGTTCCATCTCCGGAAGCACGACCCCGTTGTATGTCATCGACGGTGTGATCATGGATCCCGCGACGACCGGAGACATCTCCGTCGGTTACAAGAGTACCGCCATGCTGAACAGCATCAATCCGGATGACATCGAGTCGATGACCGTCCTGAAAGATGCCGCTGCCGCTTCCCTGTACGGAAGCCGCGCTGCGAACGGCGTCATCATCATCACCACCAAGAAGGGCCAGGTCGGCAAGACCACCGTCACCTATACCGGTGAGGCGGGTATCACCCAGCTGGCCAACTTCAAGGCCTTCGACATCATGGACGGCCCGACCTTCATGCAGTGGGTGGCTGACGCTTATGACGGCTATTATCACGAATACGGCGGTTACGACTTCGGAACCATTACGGTGGATGACCTCAAGGAGGACGGCTGGTTCTATGATCCTTCGGGCAACACCAGCACCAAGTGGCAGAAGGAAATGTTCCGCAATGCACTGACTACCAATCACCAGGTGGGCGTCAGCGGCGGTAACGAGATCACGCAGATCTATGCCGGTCTCGGTTTCACCAAGAACCAGGGTATCGTCCTCGGTTCCAATTATCAGCGTTTCTCCGGCCGTGTGAACGTGGATCACAAGCTGACCAGCTGGCTCAAGGCCTCCTTCCGCCAGATGATCTCCTTCAACACCACCAACGGTTACAACGACCAGAGCGACCAGGAGCAGGGCTGGGGCACTTCTACTCCGACCTCCTCCATTTTCCAGCAGGATCCTACCGCTCCTCCGAAGGATGAGAACGGTGAATGGCTCAACGGTACTTCGTGGTCCCGCAGCGTGGACAACCCCCACCTGGCCTTTGAGGACAACAGCTACGAGTATTACAACACCAATACTACCCGCAGCCTCTCCAATGTGGACGTTACGTTGAACTTCACCCCCTGGCTCTACCTGGTCAACACCTTTGGTTATGACTGGGCGGACAGCCGCCAGTATATGTGGTGGGGTCCGACCTCCGTGGACGGTGGTTCGTATAACGGCTTGAAGGACGAGTTCGACCTCCAGTCCAAGACCCTCAGCAACTCCACCATCTTGCACTTCAACAACAGTTTCGGACAGCACAACATCTCCGCTCTGGCCGGCTATGAGTATTCCGACCACTATACCGACTACATCTATGCCGCTGCGAGCAACTATCCTACCCCGAAACTGACCGCCCTCAGCGTGGCAACGCACAAGGATGTCGGCGGCTCCTATTCCCGTTCCGTGATGAAGAGTATCCTGGCCGGCGTCAATTACAACTTCGCCGACAAGTACTATCTGTCCGGATCGTTCCGTAGGGACGGTTCCTCCCGTCTGGGTGCCAACAACCGCTGGGCCAACTTCTGGTCCGTTTCCGCCGCCTGGCGTCTGAGCAAGGAAGACTTCATGATGGGCAATCCGCTCTTCACCGATTTCAAGGTCAAGGCGTCCTATGGTACCAACGGTAACCTCCCGGGTGGCTACTATTCCCACAAGGGTCTGTATTCTCTCGGTTACCAGTACGGCGGCAATGCCGGTATCTACTGGTCCACGGCCGGTAACGAAGATCTTGGCTGGGAAAAGTCCCGCAACTTCAACGTCGGCTTCGAATGGAACATGTTCAACCGCGTTCAGTTGGGAGTGGAATACTATAATAAGTTTACGAGTTCCCTCCTCTTCAGCCGTCCCGCTTCGATCGTTTCCGGTTTCGGCAGCTACACCGCCAACATCGGCAACCTCTCCAACTACGGTATCGAAGTGGAGCTCAGCACGAAGAATGTCCAGACTGAAGATTTCTCCTGGACGACCGACTTCAACTTCACCTGGCAGAAGAACAAGATCGTCAGCCTGCCTGACCATGAAGATGTGGCTTACGGCGACGGTAACCTCTACCTGATGCGTGAGGGACTGTCCATGTACACCTTCTATCTGCCCGTCATGAAGGGTGTCAACCGCGAGACCGGTCTGGCCGAATTCTGGGTGGATCCCGAGGATGAGAGCAAGGGCGTGGTCAATAAGTACGAAGATGCCGGTTCGACGGTTGTCGGTAAAGCCATCCCTGATTTCATCGGCGGTATGACCAATACCATCACCTGGAAGAACCTCGATCTGTCCTTCCTGATTTCCTACCAGTTCGGCGGTGTCCTCTTCGACTACATGGAGTACTTCACCGTCAGTGACGGTATGCGTATGGGCAGCTTCAACCAGCTGGCCAAGGCGGCTGATTACTGGACCCCCGAGAACAAGGATGCCAAGTGGCCCCGCGTCATCTATGGCAACCCCTACCGTTCCGACCGCTGGTCCAGCCGTCACATCAAGTCCACCGACAACATCCGTCTCCGCGAAGTGACTCTCGGTTATACTTTCCCGATCAACAAGACTCTGGAGAGCCTCCGTATCTTCTTCCGGGCCAACAATCCTCTGATGATCTGGTCCGCGACGCCGGACGTCGATCCTGATGTCCCGATCAACGGTTACCGCACCGTCGACGTGCCTGTGACCCGTTCCTTCGTGGGAGGTCTCAGCCTCACGCTGGGTGCCCGCGTCGCTCCGGCTGCCGCCAAGGCTGTCATGACTCCGGAAATCCGTGAGATCATCCGTGAGGTTGTCAAGGAAGTCCCCGTGGAGGTCGTCAAGGAAGTCGTCAAGGAAGTCCCCGTCAAGGGTGCTGCCAATGCGCTGGACGGCGAATATGAGGATGAAGTCCTCTTCTTGATCGGCAAAGCCGAGCTCCGTCCGGACGAGGCCTTCAAGCTGGGTCAGATCAGCCAGATCCTGAAGGACAATCCCGACACCAAGATTGCCATCACCGGTTACGCCGACAGCGGCACCGGCAACGATGAGATCAACATGACCCTCTCCCAGCAGCGTGCCGCCGTCGTGGCCGATATGCTGAAGAAGGCCGGCATCGCCGCCAGCCGCATCACTTCCGCCGCCGCGGGTACGGACAAGGATGCTTCCGCATCTCCCGAGTCCAACCGCGTGGCTGTCTGCATCGTTAAATAATTCAAGGCTCTCAGAAAATAAGTAATATGAAAAAGATATTTTACTCCATCCTTGCCGCGGCGGCGTTCTGCGCCTGCCAGGGTCTTGACCAGGAGCCGTCCACTTCCGTTTCCACGTCTACTGCCATCCAGTCGATCGAAGACCTGTCCTATGCCGTCAACGGCGCCTATTATCTGGCAACCTACGGCGATCAGTTCACGATGGCTTCCGAACTGGCCATCTATGCGGACGAGTTGGGTCCTGATTCCGAGGTAAACAAAGGTTCCGGCCAATTTGCTGAGATGATCCACACCCGTGCCATTTCCAGCAATGATTCCTATGCCGCATACGCCTATCTGTACAAGGCCATTGCCAACATCAACCGGGCCCTGGAGGTCGCGGCCACCCTGGAGGACCAGGCGGCTGCCGCACCCTACATCGCCGAGCTTTATGGCATGCGTGGCTTGTTCCACTTCCATCTTGCCACATTCTTCGCTCCCATCCCCACGTCGGGCAGCTCCAACAAGCTGGGTATCGTCCTCGCCACTGAGGTTTATCCCCTCGATTACAAGGGCCCCCGCGCCTCTCTGGATGAGACCTACCAGCAGATCGTGGATGACCTGACCACCTGCATCAACAGTGGTCAGAACAAGGCTGTCAACGACGGTCACGTCAACTACTGGGCCGCCCTTGCGCTGCGCGCCCGTGCCTATCTGTACTGGGGCAAGAACGATCTCGCCCTGGCGGATGCGAAGACCGTGATCAGCCAGTCTCCCTACAAGCTTCTCACTCCCGAGAACTATGTCGCTTCCTGGTCTGTGGACAATGCGAGCGAGACGATCCTGGAGTATATCCAGAATGATGACTGGAACGCCCAGCGTTACAACCCGGGTTACTATACGCACCCGGACGGCTACACCGAGTATCTGGTCCCCAAGGCTTTCTATGACTTCATGCAGGCTGATCCGAACGACGTCCGTTCCAACATGGTCGCATGGCGTGAGTCAGAGACCGGAAAGGGTACGCCCGGTTATTTCCCGATGAAGTATCCCGGCAAGACCGGTTCCAATGTTCCGCTCTACGCCAACAGCATCAAGGTCATCCGCCTCGCCGAGGTGTATCTCATTGCTGCCGAGGCTTCCCTGAAGTCCAGCGGTGCCGCCGCAGCCGTCCCTTACCTCAATACGCTTCGCCAGAACCGTATTTCGGGTTACACGGATGCGACCACTACCGACATCGACGACATCATCAACGAGCGCCGCAAGGAACTCTTCGCCGAAGGTCAGATTGCGTTCGACTACTGGCGCAACGGCAAAACCGTCGTCAGCGGTGCTTTCACCTGCCCTCCGACGGACAACCGCAACGTCCTTCCGATTCCGAAGGAAGAACTGGATGTGTGCGGTAGCGTCCTTCAGCAGAATCCGGGTTATTAGAATCCTGATACCCCAATAGAAATACAGGCCGGCCCTCAGGGACCGGCCTGTATGTTTTTTATTCCTGCATTCCCCCGGCGAGGTCGAGGATTTCGGCCGTAATCTTGGCCTGGCGGGACTTGTTGTATTCGAGGGAAAGCTCCTGCAGGAGGTCTTCGGCGTTGTCGGTAGCTATCTGCATCGCCACGGTACGGGCGGCATGCTCGGCGGCGGAAGCATCCAGCAGGACGGTAAAGAGTTTGAGCTTGAGGGTCTTGGGAAGCAGGACGGAGAGCAGTTCCTCCTTGTCCGGCTCGATGATGTATTCGTCTTCGGAGGGCTCCCCTTCCGCCGGAACCGGGGTCTCCATCGGGAGATAAGTTTCGCAGACGCTCTTGTGGACCGCCGTGCTGACGAAATGGTTGTAGATCAGTTCGACCCGGTCGGTACGGCTCTCCCGGAAATCTTCGACAAGCCGGTCGGACAACTCCGCCGCCGCTTCATAGGACGGTTTGGCGGAGAGTTCCGTAAAGTCTTCGGGTGAGGGAAAACCGGCCTTGCGCATGGATTCCGCCATCTTTCGCCCGACGGACAGGACGGTGATTTCTTCCACTTCCGCCTTCTGCAAGGCTTTCAGACGGGAGCGGGCCTCCCGGATCACGTTGGCATTGAAGCCGCCGCAAAGGGAGGAATTGGAGGAGATGCAAACCAGCGTCACCCGTTTCAACGGGCGCTGCTCCATGATATCGGCTTCCAGCCGGGCCTGCCTGAGCAGTTCGTCCAGCGTATGCTTCAAGGATTGTTCGTAGGGCAGCATCCCCTCTATCGCCGTCTGCGCCTTGTGAAGCTTGGCCGAAGCGACCATCTTCATCGCAGAGGTGATCTTGAGGGTACTCTTGACGGAATTGATCCGCCCCTTGATTTCCTTGAGCGTCGCCATGGCCTTACTGCATGGAAGCGATGACGGCCGCGGCCGTAGATTCGATGGTATCCGTCAGGTTGTCGTCCAGCTTGCCGGCGGCCAGGGCATCGAGGACGTCCTGATGGGAAGCGTGCATGCGGTCCAGGAAGAGGCTCTGGAATTCGCGGACACGATCGATCGCGATGTCCTTCATCAGCGCGTGCGTACCGCAGTATAGAATCGCGACCTGGTCGCCCACGGGCATCGGGCTGTACTGCGGCTGGATCAGCAGCTGGTTGTTCTTGCGGCCCTTGTCGAGGGTCATCGCCGTAATGGCGTCCATGTCGCTGCTGAACTTGGAGAAGGATTCCAGTTCCTCGTACTGGGCCTGGTCGATCTTGAGACGGCCCGCGACCTTCTTCATGCTCTTGACCTGGGCGCTGCCGCCGACACGCGACACGGAGATGCCGACGTTGATGGCCGGGCGCTGGCCCTGGTTGAAGAGCGCCGACTCGAGGTAGATCTGACCGTCGGTGATGGAGATCACGTTGGTCGGAATGTAGGCAGACACGTCGCCCGCCTGCGTCTCGATGATGGGCAGGGCGGTCAGCGAACCGCCGGCCTTGACCTTGCCCTTGAGGGAAGGTGGCAGGTCATTCATCTGTTCGGCGACTTCCTGCTGGGCGATGATCTTCGCGGCACGCTCCAGCAGACGCGAATGGAGGTAGAACACGTCGCCCGGGTAGGCCTCGCGGCCCGAGGGGCGGCGCAGGATCAGCGACACCTCGCGGTAAGCCACGGCCTGTTTGGACAAGTCGTCATAGACCACCAGCGCGTGGCGGCCGGTGTCGCGGAAATATTCACCCACGGCTGCGCCGGCAAAGGGGGCGTAATAGCGCAGGGCGGCGGGATCCGCGGCGGTGGCGGCCACGACGATCGTGTAGTCCATCGCGCCCTGGCGCCTCAGGGTCTCGACGATCGAGGCGACGGTCGAGCCTTTCTGGCCCACGGCGACATAGATGCAGTAGACAGGCTTGCCGGCCTTATAGTTATCCCGCTGGTTGATGATCGTGTCGATCGCGATGGCGGTCTTGCCGGTCTGACGGTCGCCGATGATCAGCTCGCGCTGTCCGCGGCCGATCGGGATCATCGCGTCGATGGCCTTGAGACCGGTCTGGAGCGGATTGCAGACAGGCTGGCGATAGATGACACCCGGAGCCTTGCGCTCCAGCGGCATCTCGCAGAGATCGCCTTCGATGGCGCCCAGGCCGTCCAGGGGATTGCCGAGGGGATCCACGACGCGGCCGAGCATCTCGTCGCTGACGCGGATCGAGGCGATGCGGCCCGTCCTGCGGACCGTCATCCCTTCCTTGACCAGGTCAGTGGGGCCCATCAGGATCGCACCGACATTGTCTTCCTCCAGGTTCATCACCACGGCCATCACGCCGGTTTCACACTCCAGCAGCTCGCCGGCCTCCGCATCGGTGAGACCATAGATACGCACCACGCCGTCGCTGACCTGGAGGACCTTGCCGATCTCTTCCAGACCGACGGTTTCGCGTATATCCTTGAGCTGGTTCAGCAGGATCTCGGAAATCTCGCTGGCTTTCAAGTTTTCTGCCATTTGCTAGACAATTCTTTTGTTCTTTTCAATCCATTGCTTCCGGATGTCGTCCAACTGACGGGCCACGCTCGCATCCATCCGGCAGCCATCCACATCGAGGACGAAGCCTCCGATCAGGTCGGGGTCGACTTCCGTCTTGAATTCCACCGTGCCGCCTATCTTTTCCCGAACGAAGGCCTGTAACTTTTCCTGCAGGGCCGGACTGTCTACCGCCGTCTTGAGACGGGCGACGTGGATGCCAGCCTGGGCCTCATACTGCTGAAGGAAACTGCTGAAAACCAGCTTCACCATCGGCATCCGGTCGTTCTTGACAAGCAGGGCGGTAAACTTCTGCAAATCCTCGCACAAGGGCTTGGGTGCCGTATCGGGATCCGCCAGAAGGGCCTTCACCTGCGCGTACACCTGCTCCCCGTGCCCGGATTCGGTCACATATTTCAGCAGGGCCGTCGCATAGCGTCGGGAAATGACTCCGATGTTCATCTTTAATTCGGCTTCGAGGCGGTGACCTCTCCGATCATCTTGTCGATCAGCGCCAGTTGCGCTTCGTCGGTGGACAGTTTTTCGCGCAGGACCTTCTCCGCCACGTCGACGGACAGACCCGCCACTTCGGTGCGGATATCGCGCAAGGCGCTCTCCTTCTCGGCGGCGATCCGGGTCCGGGCCTCCTCGATTAGCTTGGAGGCCTCGTCCCGGGCCTGCTCCTTGGCATCTGCGATCAGTTTGTCACGGGCGTCGGCGGCCTCTTTCAGGATCCTGGCCTGCTCCCGGCGTGTCTCTTCGATCATCCTTTCCTGGCGGCCGGCCAGGTCGGAAAGCATTTTCTCAGCCTCATGAGCCTCGGCGATGCTCTTGTTGATCCGGTCGCTGCGCTTGTCCACCATCCCCGTGATCAGCGGGAAGCCCCACTTGGCCAGCACGAAGAAGACGATGCCGAAAATCAGCGTCATCCACACCAGCAGGCCGAAGTCAGGAGTAATGAGGGACATAACTTACTTGGCGATCAGACAGACGGCGATGGCGAAGAGGCAGGCGCCTTCGACGAGCGCCGCGACGATGATGGCGGTCAGGCGGTAGTGACCGGCCTGCTCGGGCTGACGGGCGCCCGCTTCGAGGGCGGCCTTACCGATCTTGGAAATACCGAATGCGCCGGCGAAGGCGGCGAGTGCGGCTCCGAAGGCGGCGCCCACCCTTCCGAGGGCGGCTCCGGCAACGGCCTGAAGAATCATTGAAAGCATCATAATATCAAATGTTTGAAGTTAATATGTCATTCCGTTTCCGCTTCCTGCCGGGACATCCCGATGAAGACGGCCGACAGCATGGTGAACACATACGCCTGGATGAAGGCCACCAGGAGTTCCAGCACATCCATGAACACGCCCAGGAAGATGGCGACCGCGCTCAGACCGGCATTCATCGCCACGCCCATCTTGGCCGTCAGGAAGATCACGGCCACAACGCCCAGGATCATGCAGTGCCCGGCAAAGATGTTGGCGAAGAGTCGGACCATCAGGGAGAAAGGCTTGGTGAACATGCCGATGATCTCGATGGCGGGCATCAGGGGCACCGGGACCTTGAGCCAGGTCGGCACGTCCGGCCAGAGGATGTCCTTCCAGTAATGCTTGTTGCCGAACACGTTGACGGCGATGAAGGTGCAGACGGCCAGGACGAGGGTGACGGCGATGTTGCCGGTCACGTTGGCTCCGCCCGGGAAGAAGGGCACGATGCCCATCAGGTTGTTGATGAAGATGAAGAAGAAGGCTGTCAGCAGGTAGGGCGAATAGCGCTTGTAATCCTTGCCGACACACTCCTTGATGATGTCGTCCTCGACCATCGTGACCATCATTTCCATCAGGCCCGGGAAGCCCTTGGGGGCTTCTTCCACGGCATCGTGCTTACGGTACCAGCGGGCGGTGGAGAGGACCAGGAGGATCAGGATCAGGCTGTTGATCATCAGGGCCAGGACGTTCTTGGTGATGGACAGGTCCAAGGGGCGGATCTCCTCGCCGGCGGCGTTTTGCTCGACGATCTTGCCGTTGTATTTTTCTGAAGTGGAAATGTAGAAGCCCTCGTGGGCGCCCTCTTCCAGATGCTTCGAACTGAAGCAGTGCCAGCCCGTGGTCTTGCTGCGGACAATCACCGGCAGCGGGATGCTGACGGGCTTGCCGTTAACGGTGGTGATATGCCATTCGTAAGCATCGCCCACGTGCCCGAAAAGATACTCCTGGATATCCAGATCCACCTCGTCGCTCTCCTGCGCCCCGGCGTACAGGGGCAGGACGGCGAGCAGCAGGACCAGTATGTATCTCAGGCGCTTCATACTTCGACGCAGGCGGTCACGACATTGTCTTTCACTTTCACGAATCCGGAGGAAACGGGCATTTCCTTGTCTTCCCCGCCGCTCCGGTAGCGAATCACGCCCCGGTCCAGGGCGGAGAGGATGGGTGCATGGTCTTTCAGCACGACGAAACGGCCCTTCATGCCGGGCAGTTCGACCTGCTCGACGTGGCATGAGAGCAATTCCCGTTCGGGAGAAAGGATCCTCAGTTCGATGGGCATATTCTATTCCTTGCTGGCCGCAAGCAGTTCTTCGGCTTTCTTGCGGGCATCCTCGATCGTGCCGACGAGCAGGAAAGCCTGCTCGGGCAAGTCGTCGACTTCGCCGTCCAGGATGGCGTTGAATCCCTTGATCGTATCATCGATATCCACCATCAAGCCCGGGCAGCCGTTGAAGACAGCCGAGACGTGGAGTGGCTGGGACAGGAAACGCTGGACCTTGCGGGCGCGGTTCACCGTCAGCTTATCCTCGTCGGAGAGTTCGTCCATGCCGAGGATGGCGATGATATCCTGGAGTTCCTGGTATTTTTGGAGGATCTGCTTCACCCGCTGGGCGCAGTCGTAATGGGCCTGGCCGACGATGTTCGGATCCAGGATGCGGGAGGTGGATTCCAGCGGATCGACGGCCGGATAGATACCCAGGGAGGCGATCTTGCGGCTCAGCACCGTGGTTGCATCCAGGTGGGAGAATGTCGTGGCCGGGGCCGGGTCCGTCAGGTCGTCGGCCGGCACGTAGACGGCCTGGACCGAGGTGATGGATCCGTTCTTGGTCGAAGTGATGCGCTCCTGCATCTGGCCCATTTCCGTCGCCAGGGTGGGCTGATAACCCACTGCGGAAGGCATACGCCCGAGCAGGGCGGAGACTTCCGAACCGGCCTGGGTGAATCGGAAGATGTTGTCCACGAAGAAGAGGATGTCCTTCGGGTCATTGGGATCGAGACTATCACGGAAGGATTCCGCGAGCGTCAGGCCGCTCAGCGCCACGGAGCTACGGGCGCCCGGGGGTTCGTTCATCTGGCCGAAGACCATGGCGACCTGGGATTTCGCCAGTTGCTCCTTGTCGAGCTGGGAGAGGTCCCAGTTGCCTTCCTCCATTCCCTTGTTGAAGGCGTCGCCGTACTTGATGACGTCAGACTCAATCATTTCGCGGAGCAGATCGTTGCCCTCGCGGGTCCGTTCGCCGACGCCGGCAAAGATGGAAAAGCCGTTGTGTTTCTTGGCAATGTTGTTGATCAACTCCTTGATCAGCACCGTCTTGCCGACACCCGCACCGCCGAAGAGGCCGATCTTTCCGCCTTTCAGGTAAGGCTCCAGCAGGTCGATGACCTTGATGCCGGTGAAGAGGACTTCCTGGGAGGTGGTGAGTTCGTCGAATTTCGGAGGCTCGCGGTGAATGGGCAGGGTTTTGGTCCGGTCCAGGGGGCCGATGCCGTCGATCGCGTCACCGGTGACATTCATCACGCGTCCGCGGATCTGGGTGCCGACGGGCATCGAGATAGGGGCCTGTGTATCAAGCGCTTCCATGCCGCGCCGGAGTCCGTCGGTGGAATCCATGGCGACGCAGCGGACCGTGTCTTCGCCGATGTGCTGCTGGACCTCGATGACCAGGCGGCCGCCGTTTTTCCGCGTGACAGTCAGGGCGTCGTGGATCCGGGGCAGTTCCGTCCCGGGATCGAGCTTGAAGTGGACGTCCACGACCGGTCCGATGATCTGGGAAATGTGTCCGACAATATTTGCCATTCTATCGATTCTGTTTATTATCTGCTTTTTCTTCCCTCCCGGCGAGCCGGAGCCGTGACTTCTTCGGGACGGATCGCCTGGGCGCCGTATTCCTCCACCGCTCCGAAGAGAGCGAGGGCTTTCTCGAAGTCATAACGGTTCATGTACATCGTCTCGGAGGTCTGGAAACCCGCCAGGTAGGCCTCGTCCAGCGCGCCTTCAAAGATGGCGGGATCTTCCGTGTCGCGGTTGCCCCTCACGCCGGTCAGTTGCTCCACGTCCTCGAATTCCTTGACCTGGACCAGGAGCGGACGGTCCCCGCCCGGAAGGGCGATGTCACCCAAGGGGTTCTGGAAGAAGAGGTTATATTCGGCAGAAGTGACCTTCAGCGTTTCTTTTTCCTTGATGGTCTCCACGCGGCAGCGGTCGAGCGCGGCCAGGGTGCAGCAGCCGAGGATATTGTGGTCCAGATAACTATTGGCCCCGTTCATGAAGCGATAGGCAAAACCCAGGTCGCCCTCTTCCGGATCCGAGGGCCAGACGAAGAGCACCGTATTGTTGGAGAAACGGATGTCGGAATTGCGGGCGATCATGGAGCCGGATATCTCGACGGCCGCCTTGCGGATACAGGCAAAGACGTTGTTCTCGATGATCACGCCGGCGCCGGCAGTGCCTTTGATGGCGCAGTCGGGGGCATTGACAAAGGAGCAGTTGCGGATCTCCACCTCACTCTGACAGTTGTCCAGGAAGAGGATGGCCGTCTGGGCCGTTTTGGTCTCCTGGTCGAGTTTCTCTCCGCCCTTGCCCACTTCACCGAGCGTCTGCATGCGCGGGGAGCCGACGCCATCCGGCTTCCCTTCGCCGGTCGGATCGTATGCGATGGAATGGCCCCGGTCGAAGAGCAATCCGTCCACGATGACCTTGGTCCCGGCGCGGCGGACACGGATCTGCATGGTCCCCTTGCCGCTCTGAGTCTCGTTGGACTCGACGGAAGGACATACCGTCGTCCGGTATTTCAGGACGTCACGCTCCGTGAAATCTGCATTGTAACCGCCCAGGATGGTGACCGGTTTCTCGATATTGATGTTGCCGCTGCGAAGGGTGCCGAAGTAATTGCCTTCGGAAACCAGGATGACGGATCCTTCCGGAGCGACGTCCAGGGCTTTTTGGATATTCTTGAAAGGAGCTTCCTTCGTGCCTTCCGCACGGTTGGATCCATCAGCGATGCTGACATAATAGACCTCGCCGGAGGGGATGCCTGTCGTGCGGGCCGTGCGGTCCGATCCGCGGGACGAACGGTCGGCGGCGGGCTCGCCCTTGATGGCGGAGACAGCATCGTGATAAGTGTCTGCGATGGCATCGCGGAAGCGGCGTCCGAACTTCTTGACGGACTCTCCCGCATTGTTCTGAGCCTCCACCGGCTGAGGGAATGCACCCAAAGCCAGGCACAGCGAGAGAATATATAGGATGCGGTTCGTTTTCATACTGATCCGGAATAATGGTTCGCAAAGAGCAAATTTACAATAATACTTGTAAAAGTCAAATAGCCGTAGGTAGCTGCCGTTCTTTGGTTTGTATTTGGTGCGCAGCGACGGGGAGGGGTTTTGGGAGTTCGCTCCCCAATGGATGGTAGCCAGTAGGCGCTGCCGTTCTTTGGTTTATGCCCGTGGGAACGGGCATAAACGAAACGTCCCGGGCCAGTTTCCTGGTCCGGGACGTCAAAGAACGGCAGCTGCCTACTCTCCCACCTGGTGGGGCAGTACCATCGGCGATGGCGGGCTTAACTTCTCTGTTCGGAATGGGTAGAGGTGGTTCCCCGCCGCTATAGCCACCGCAGTATATGTCTTGAGAAAGATAACG
>JAFPVJ010000023.1 GCA_017400135.1 Bacteroidales bacterium | reverse complement strand
TAAAAGTGGATGCTTCGCCGTTTAGATATCTCTTAACGGCGGATAGTCTTTCCTCAATACTGTGTTTACTCATAATAATGACCTCCAAAAGTTTTTGTCTAACTTTTGGGGGTCATGTCAGTGTCCGGGGGTGGACACGCCCGCGAAGGTCTCTGCCTCCGTGGCTTCTATCCAGCGGATGGAGGGGTCGCGGCGCCACCAGGAGAGCTGGCGTTTGGCATAGTGACGGGTGTTGCGCTGGATGAGGCGGACCGCTTCGTCGAGGGAGGTTTTGCCGTCGAGATAGTCGAACAGCTCGGTGTAGCCGACGGTCTGCAGGGCGGTGCAGTCGCGGTAGGGGAGCAGGGAACGGACCTCCTCAAGGAGGCCGTCATCCATCATCTGCAGGACGCGCCGGTCGATGCGGGCATATATTTCCTCCCTCGGCCGCATCAGACCGATCTTCTCGATCTCGAAATCGCGCACGGCCGGCATCTCCGGCTTGAAGGAAGAATAAGGCTGTCCCGTCCATAGACAGATCTCCACAGCCCGGAACAGCCGCTGCCGGTTGCTCAGGTCCATGGTGCGGTACGCTTCCGGATCCAGCCTCTCCAGCTCCCGGGCGAGCCATCCGGGATCTTCCGCTTCAGCCCGGCGCCTGAGTTCCTCGCGGAAACCCAGGTCGGCGGTCGGAACGCCGGACAGGCCGTTGCAGACGGCGTCGATATAGAACATCGATCCGCCGGTCATCACCAGGGTCTCATGACCTTCATCGAAAAGCCGGCGGATCAATGCGAGCGCTTCTGTCTCGTAGATGCCGGCGGTATAATAGTCTTTTACGGAAACCGTCTGTATGAAATAGTGGCGTACGGCGGCAAGTTGGGCGTCCGAGGGGACGGCCGTGCCGATGCGCATCTCGCGGTAGATTTGCCGCGAATCGCAGGAAATGATGGGGGAACCGTATTGCTGCGCCAGGGAGAGGCTGTAGTCCGTCTTGCCTACAGCCGTCGGTCCGAGCAGGATGAGTAGTTTGCGGCCCACGGATTACAGGGTGAGCTCTTCGGTGCCGTCATAGACTTCGATGGCCTCGTCGTCATCCCTTTCATCCTCGTCTTCCTCCTCATCCTCTTCGTCCTCGTCATCCTCATCATCCAGGTCGTCCAGGGCACCCAGAATGTCCTCCAGGGGATTGCGTTTCTTTTTGTCACTTTCGGAGGGAAGGTGCCGCTGGTCCGCGGGCAGGTCTTCGAAGGCGACATAGCCATTCTCGAAATCGATCGGATCCGGGCCCTTGCTGTCGATCAGCACCGGGGCGTCGGCCTTCTCAGGCGTCTCTTCCTCGAAGCTGACGTTGACGCTCTTGCGGTTGGTCACATCATAGAAATACACGAACGACACGATCCCCTTCTGAAGGGTCTGCGCCATGCTGACCTGGTCGGCGGCACCGTCGCCGAGATCGAAGAGACCGTAGCGGGCGACCACATTGCCTTCGGCATCCAGCCCCTTGAAAAGGATCAGCTGGTCGGCGGGAAACTCCATGTCCGCCCTCATCTGCTTGTGGAAAGCGTAGAGCGTGCTGGTGGCGCTCATGCGGTATACGCGGTAGAATCCCTTGATGCCGCTCAATGTGACTCTATACTTATAGGCCATAGGTTTCTGAAGGTTGAATAGCTATTCGCAATACAAAAATACAAAATATTTCAATCCCGTTGCAAATAATCCCCAAAATCGCTAAATTTGAAAAAGGACGCATGCCGCATGACCCCCATCCAGGACACATACAAAAGCATTTCTGCCCCTTCCGAGGGTCTTTTCAAGGACCTCGGAAGCCGTTTTCTTGCCTTGGCCTGGCCGGTGGAGACAGAGGAGGAAGTGAAGGCGATCGTCGATTCCCTGAAAAAGAAATACCATGACGCCCGTCATCACTGTTACGCCTACCGCCTGGGGCTGGAGGGGGATCGTTTCCGCGCCAACGACGACGGCGAGCCCTCCGGATCGGCGGGGCGGCCGATCCTCGGCCAGATCGATTCCGCGGGCATGAGCGACGTGCTGGTCGTGGTGGTCCGTTGGTTCGGCGGCATCAAGCTCGGCATCCCCGGCCTCATCCGGGCCTACAAGACTTCCACGGCCGACGCGCTTGCGCAGGCGCAGGTGATCGAAAAGGTGGCGGGGGAGAACTGGCGCCTGGACTTCGACTACCTGTCGATGAATGCCGTCATGAAGGTCGTCAAGGACCTGTCTCTTCCGCAGAAGGACCAGCAGTTCGGAGAGCGTTGTTCGATGGAGGTCCGGGTCCGCCTCTCGTCGAAGGAAGACTTTTTCGCAAGAATGTCAGACATTAATGGCTGCGAGATTTGCAAAATCTGAAAAGGATAGCTAAATTTAACTAGTAATCTTAAACTTATAAATCAAACATGAGTAAAGTCCATAATTTCACGGCCGGGCCCTGTGTCCTCCCCCAGGCCGCCATTGATGCCGCCATTGCGGCGTTGAAGGATTTCAAGGGCACAGGCGTCCCCGTTATCTGCATATCACACCGTACGAAAGAGTGGGAGAGCGTGATGAATGAGTGCCGCGCCCTCTGGCGCGAGTTGCTGGACATCCCCGAGGGCTACGAGGTCGTCTTCCTCGGCGGCGGCGCCAGCCTCCAGTTCCTCTACGTGGCGATGAACTTCCTGGAGCACAAGGCCGCCTACCTCGACACGGGCGTCTGGGCCAGCAAGGCGCTCAAGGAAGCCAAGGGCCTCGGAGAGGCGTACGCGATCGCCAGTTCCAAGGATAAGAACTATACCTACATCCCGAAAGGCTTCGAGATCCCCGCGGACCTGGACTATCTTCACGTCACGACCAACAACACCATCTACGGCACGGAGCTCAAGGTGGACCTGGACAGCCCCGTCCCGCTCATCGCCGACATGTCTTCGGACATCCTCAGCCGCCGGGTCGACGTCAGCAAGTACACGGTCATCTATGCCGGTGCCCAGAAGAATGCCGGCCCTGCCGGCGTCGCCGTCGCCATCATCAAGAAAGATGCCCTCGGCAAGGTGTCCCGCTATCTCCCGACGATGCTGGATTATCGTACGCATATCGACAAGGAATCGATGTTCAACACCCCGCCGGTCTTCTCCATCTTCGTGATGAACGAGACCCTCAAGTGGCTCAAGGCCCAGGGCGGCATCGATGCGATCCATGCACGCAACGTCAAAAAGGCCGAGACCCTCTACGCCGAAATCGACCGCAACTCCCTCTTCACCGGCACCGCTGCAAAGGAAGACCGTTCCATCATGAACATCTGTTTCGTGATGGCGCCCGGCAAGGAGGATCTGGCAGACGAATTCTTCGCTTTCGCCAAGGAGCGCGGCATGGTCGGCATCAAGGGCCACCGCAGTGTCGGCGGCTTCCGCGCTTCCGTCTACAACGCCTGCACGCAGGAAGATGTGGATGCGCTGGTCGCCTGCATGAAGGAATTCGAAGCGCTTAAAGCATAACAAGCTATGAAGATACTTCTCGCTACCCAGAAACCCTTTGCCGCGGCCGCAGTCGCCGGTATCAGGGAAATCGTCGAAGCCGCCGGACACGAGCTGGTAGCCTTCGAGAAATATGCGGAGCAGTCCGACCTGGTCGCCGCCGTCGCGGACGCCGATGCGATGATCATCCGTTCCGACAAGGTCACCGCCGAGGTCCTGGACGCCGCCAAAAAGCTCAGGATCGTCGTGCGCGCCGGCGCCGGCTATGACAATGTGGACCTGGCGGCCGCCACGGCCCACGGCGTCGTCGTGGAGAATACGCCCGGCCAGAACTCCAACGCCGTCGCCGAACTGGCCATCGCCATGATGATTTTCATGGCGCGCACCCAGTTCACCCCGACCACGGGCTCCGAGATCCAGGGCAAGACCCTGGGCATCCAGGCCTTCGGCAACGTCGGACGCCTCGTCGGCCGCAAGGCCGCGGCGCTCGGGATGAAAGTCAAGGCCATCGACCCCTTCCTCCCCGATGAGAAGATCGTCGAGGGCGGCGCCGAGCCGGCCGCCTCCCTGGAGGATCTCTATGCGACCAGCGACTATGTGTCCATCCACATTCCCGCCACGCCCGAGACCATCGGCTCCATCGGCTATGATCTCATCACGAAGATGCCGAAGGGCGCGACCCTGGTCAACACCGCCCGCAAGGAGGTCATCGACGAGGCTGGCCTGGAGAAAGCCCTGGAGGACCGTCCGGACCTGAAATACGTCACCGACGTCGCTCCGGACAACCTTCCCGTGCTGAAGGAGAAATTTGGCCTGCGCGTGTTCGCCACGCCCAAGAAGATGGGCGCCCAGAGCGCTGAGGCCAATGTGAACGCCGGTCTGGCCGCCGCCCGCCAGATCGTCGCCTTCTTCGAGAGCGGTTGCACGAAGTTCCAGGTCAACAGGTAGTCATCATGGTCAGAGTAAAGCCTTTTGCGGCGATTCGCCCGCCGAAAGAGCTGGTCACCGAGGTGGCCGCTCCGCCCTACGACGTCCTCAATTCCGTCGAAGCCCTGAAGATGGCCGGGGAGAAGTCCCTGCTGCACATCACCAAGCCCGAGATTGACTTCGATCCCATCCTGCCCGACCACGATCCGCGGGTCTATGACCGCGCCGTGCAGAATTTCAAGGCCTGGCAGGAGAAAGGCTGGCTGGTCCGCGACGGCAAGCCCTGCTATTATGTCTATGCGCAGACCATGGACGGCCGGACGCAATACGGACTGGTCCTCTGCGCGCACACCGACGATTACGCGACCGGCAAGATCAAGAAACACGAGCTCACCCGCAAGGACAAGGAAGATGACCGCATGGTCCACGTCCGCATCCAGAACGCCAACATCGAGCCCGTCTTCTTCGCTTTCCGCGACAACCCCGAGCTGGACGACATCGTCTTCCGCGTGACCGCCGGCCCGTCCGAGTACCGTTTTACCGACGAGAACGGCTTCGGCCACGAACTCTGGGTGATCGACGACGATGAGATGATCGCCCGCGTCACCATGCTCTTCACGACCCAGGTCGATGCCTTCTATGTGGCGGACGGCCACCACCGGACGGCCGCGGCGGCCCGGGTGGGCGCCGAGAAGCGAGCGCAGAATCCCTCCCATACGGGTGAGGAGGAGTACAATTACTTCATGGCAGTCTGTTTCCCCCAGAGCCAGCTCAAGATCATCGACTACAACCGCGTCGTCGCCGACCTGAACGGCCTGACCGTGAGCCAGGTCATCGGCCGGCTCGGCGAGGATTTCGACATTATGTGCATGGGGACGGAGATTTACCATCCGGAGGCCCTGCACAACTTCTCGATGTATCTCGACGGCAAGTGGTATTCGCTGACGGCTCGGCCGGGCCGCTATGACGACAGCGACCCGATCGGGGTGCTCGACGTGACGATCCTGTCCCGGCTGGTCCTGGACAAGATTCTGGGCATCAAGGACCTCCGCACCGACAGGCGCATCGACTTCGTCGGCGGCATCCGCGGCCTGGGAGAGCTCAAGAAACGGGTGGACAGCGGCGAAATGGCCGTCGCTTTCGCCTTGTATCCGGTCTCGATGGAGCAGTTGATGGCCATTGCCGACAGCGGCAACATCATGCCCCCCAAGACGACCTGGTTCGAACCCAAGCTGCGTTCGGGCCTGACCATCCACACCCTGGACTAACCTGAAAAACCTTTCCCCGTGCACGATCCCGCCCTCATCCGTTCCAAACTGAAGGAATTCTTCGGATACGATTCCTTCAAAGGCGACCAGCAGAGCATCATCACCCATCTGATCGAAGGAGGTGACGCCTTTGTACTGATGCCCACGGGGGCCGGCAAGTCCCTGTGCTACCAGCGCCCCGCGCTCGTGATGGAAGGCACGGCG
>JAFPVJ010000022.1 GCA_017400135.1 Bacteroidales bacterium | reverse complement strand
GTTCTTGAGGATGGCGCGGGCGATGCTGATACGCTGGCGCTGTCCGCCGCTGAGCTTGCTGCCCCGGTCGCCGATGTTGGTCTGGTAGCCTTCTTCCTTCTCCATGATGAATTCGTGGGCGTTGGCGATCTTGGCGGCGGCGATGACCTCTTCCTCCGTGGCTCCTTCCACGCCAAAGGCAATGTTGTTGAAGATGGTGTCGTTGAAAAGGATGGGGTCCTGGTTGACGTTGCCCATCAGGGCGCGGAGGTCGTGGATGCTGGCATCCCGGATGTCCACGCCGTCGATGAGGATGCGTCCTTCGGTCGTATCATAGAAACGCGGGATCAGGTCCACCAGCGTAGTCTTGCCGGCCCCGGAGGCGCCCACGATGGCGATGGTTTTGCCCTTGGGGATGGTCAGGTCGACGTCCCTCAGCACCTCCTTGCCTTCCTCCGCGTAACGGAAGCTGACGTTCTCGAAACGGATGCTGTCCCTGAAGGCGTCCAGCCGGACGGGATCGGCGGCCTCGGTGATGTCGTTGCGGCTGTCCAGGATCTTGGAGATGCGTTCCATCGAGGCCAGTCCTTTCGGGATGCCGTAAGCGGCGCGGGAGAGCTCTTTGATCGGCTGTATGACGCTGTAGAGGATGGTCATGTAGAAGATGAAGGTCGGGGCGTCGATGGGCGAACGGTCGTTGAGGATCAGGGTGCCGCCGAACCAGAGGATGACGGCGATCATGATGGTGCCCAGGCATTCGCTGACGGGATGGGCGAGGACCTGCCGCGTGGAAACGCGGGCTGTCTTGTCCCGCATTTCGCCGGTAATGCCTTCGAAGCGGCGCTCCATCTTGTCCTCCGCGAGGAAAGCCTTGACGACCCGCAGGCCGCCCAGCGTCTCTTCGACCTGGGACATCGTGTCACTCCAGAGCTGTTGGGCCTCCAGGGACTGCGCCTTGAGCCGGCGGCCGATCAGACCCATGATCCAGAGCATCAGGGGAGCGAAGAGAATGGTGAAGAGGGTCATCTTCCAGGAAATCAGGATCAGCGTCGTGAAATAGAAGATGATCAGGATCGGATTCTTGATCAGCATGTCGAGGGAAGCGGTGATGGAGGTCTCCACTTCCTGGACGTCGCCGCTGATGCGGGCGATGATGTCACCTTTCCTTTCTTCGGAGAAAAAGCCCAGGGGCAGGCTCAGAATCTTGCGATAGATCTCCATCCGCAGGTCTTTGACGATGCCCGTGCGGATCGGGACCATCACGGCGCTGCTGCCGAAATAGCTGGCGGTCTTGAGGACGGTCATGAAACTGAGGAAAAGGCAGAGCAGCAGCAGGGTCACGGACACGCCGTGCACGTCCATGAACTGGCCGACATAGTAGTAGCCGTTGTTGAGGAGCTTGGCCTTGGTGCTGACGTCCGCCGTCTCCCAGGGGATGAATTCGTAGACCTTGCCGTCGACGTTGAAGAGTATCTTGAGGATGGGTATGATCAGCGTGAAGGAGAATATGTTCAGGACGGCCGAAAGGATGTTCAGCAGGACGGATCCGCCGAGATACTTCCGGTACGGGGCGACATAGCGTCGCAGCATGGCCATGAACTCTTTCATATATCGTTCGTTAGAGGTGAATGATCTGTTCGGTCCATCGGAAAATCAGTTCCGCACGTTTTCGCAGCACGTCGTAGTCGATCTTGCTTTCGACGTCGGACTCCCGGTTGGTGTCCATCGTGATGCCGGAGGTGAACATCACGGCGTAGATGCCCCGCTCGCGGAAGGGCCGCTGATCCGAAACGCGGTTGAGGAAGAGGTCGGTGAATCCCTTGCTGCCGTAGTAGTCCAGGCCGATCTCGAGGCGCAGGCCATCGCGGCGGTTGAGGTTCTGGAGAAGCGCGTTCTGCCGGTCGCCGCCCAGCAGGATGAGATAGTCTTTCCGGCCTTTGGTCAGGGGGGAGGAGACTCCACCGAGGATGTCCAGGTTGATGACCGCGGAAATGTTCCGGGGCCGGATCGCCTTGCCCGTGACGGGGTCGTGGAGGCGGCCCAGGGCGATGCGGCTGCACAGGTCCTGGGCGCCGGCGAGGCTCAGCTGTTTTCCGTCCAGGGCCGCGAAGATGATGTTTTGCGGTAGCCCGGTGCCCAGATCGCCCAGATAGCGGAAAGCACGGACCAGCCGGTTCATCACGGCGACGCCGGACGCGTTGGAGTCCGCGCCGGGATAGCTCTTCCCTTCCAGGACGCCAAGGTTGTCATAGTGTGCCATGACGATGACATAACGCCCTTCAGACAGATAGGAGGGTATGCGGGCGGGTATCATACCGACGATGTTGTGGCAGACATGGCCGCCGGCCACGAAGGTCTGGCACATCGTGCCGTCCATAGGGAGCAGTTTCTGCGCGTTGAACTGCCGCAGCTGCCACATCCCGGCTTCTCCCAGTCCGGCCTGCGAGGCGCCGCGCCCCTGGCAGAACTCTCCGGAGAGGAACTGGATGTCGCTCCGGAGCGCATCCTGCGAAATGAACTTCTCCACGGCGCGGTCGGCGAGCGACTTGTACCCCTGGCTCTGGGCGGAGGCCCCGACGGACGCAAGGCCCGTGAGCAGCAAAAGGAGCAACAATTTTCCGTGGAAAGTCACAGTTGGCTTGATTTATGATTATATTTGTACGATCAAGCCTCAAAATTAGCAATTTCATCGCAGAATCGGAAATTTAATGCGGCGCGCGCTCACAATAATTGGGATTCTTTTGCTCTCCTTACAGGTCTGCTTCGCGCAGTATGACAAGGATGTCTTCTCTTTCCGGGGGAGGGCGGCCCTGCAGGACGGCAAGTATGCCAAGGCGATCGAGAATTTCAATGTCGTCGCCCGTCTGGACACCACTGATTACTGGAACTTTTTCTTCCGGGGCATCGCCAAGTACAACCTGGGGGACATTCGGGGCGCCCAGCAGGATTTCGACACCTCCGTGCGCCTGGATCCGGTATTCACAAACGGTTATCACTATCGCGCTATCACCCGGAGCCGTTTCGGCAAGTATGACGAGGCGCTCGAAGACCTGGAGAAGGCGATCGGGCTCCGGCCGGGCTTCATCGGTTTGTATTTCAGCCGGGGCGTGACCTACTTCCTCGCCCAGCGATTCGAGGATGCCGTCGCGGACTTCGACCGCTACATCCGCAAGGAGCCGAAAGATCCGGCCGCCTACCTGAACCGGGGCGCGAGCTATCTCTTCCTGGGGGACACGACCAAGGCATTCAACGACTACAACAAGGCCATCCGCCTGGACCGCTTCGAGCCGGAAGGCTATATGCGGCGCGGACGGCTCTATGCCACGCAGGGCCGCTATGAGAAGGCGATCGCCGACATGGACCAGGCGATTGCGCTGGACACAACCAACACCTTCGCCTATTTCAACCGGGCGATCATGCAGTACGAGCAACAGGACTACAACGCGGCGATGCGCGATCTCAACCGCGTACTGGCCGACGAGCCCGGCAATGCTCTCACGCTCTACAACCGGAGTCTCATCTATGCGCAGGTGGGCGAGTTCGAGCTGGCGCTGCACGACATGGACCGCGTGATCAACATCAACCCCAAAAACGTCCTGGCCTATTACAACCGGGCATCCTACTTCATCGAGATGGGGCGCTGGCAGGACGCGCTGGAGGACTATGACAAGGCGATCGAACTCTATCCCGACTTTGCCAAGGCCTATATGAACCGGTCCTACGTGAAGAACATGCTGGGCATGCTGCGAGAGTCCAAGTCGGACTGGCAGACCGCCCAGCGGAAGGTCGCCGAGTACCGGGCCAAGAACGCGCAGTCCGAGGGATCCTTCGCCGACACGACCCGCAAATACAGCGCCCTGCTGGACCTGGATGCGGATTTCGCCAAGAAGGACTTCGACAACGAACTGCTGCAGCACCGCGATGTGGACATCCGGCTCAAGCCGCTCTACAAGTTTCGCCTGGCCGCCCAGCGGGAGAGCGCGAACTATGCCCTCCAATCCCGCTACGAGAATACGCTGATGGCCCGCTTCATCCAGGATTCGTCGGTCCCGATGATCATTTCCAACACCGATTCCATCCCCGGCTATGTACCGTCCGGCAAGCTGGAGATCATCCTCAAGGGTGACAGCGCCTTCGGCGCGGGACGCTCCAACCTGCCCGAGTCCGAAATCAGTTTCATCAAGGGCCTGTACGAGTTGCAAAACAAGCAGTACACGCAGGCGCTCCACCAGTTCGACAAGGCCGTCGAGCAGGCGCCGGACGATGTTTCGCGCGCCCGTTATGCCGATTTCTACCGGGCTTTCTACAACATGAACCGCGGGGTGCTCCGGGCCGAGATGATCGATTTCATCGCCTCGATCCAGAACAACGTGCAGACCCTGACGATGGATGACAAGGGCACCATCCGGGCCCGCGTGAGCGACCAGGTCACCCATACCTACGACTATTCCGACGCCATCGCCGATATGGAAGAGGCGGCGGCTCTGGTCCCGGACTTCCCGTATTTCTACTACAACCTGGGCAATCTCTACTGCCTGTCGTCCCAGTTGGTGCGCTCCATCGAGAACTACGACAAGGCCATTCAGGCCTGGCCGCAGATGGGCGACGCCTATTTCAACCGCGGTCTCGTCCTGATCTATCTGAAAGATAAGGAAAAAGGCTGCATCGACCTGTCCAAGGCCGGTGAACTCGGCGTTGCGGATGCCTATGGCGTGATTTCCAAGTACTGCGAGGATGAGAAGCGTTAAGTTCAAGTCCTTTTCCAGCGGCAGCTGCGGCAATTGTTATTTCCTGGGTGTAGAAGAAGATGGGGTTTACACGGATGCCGTGCTCGTGGATGCCGGCGTCAGCCTGCGCGCCGTCAAGCGGGAATTGCAGAATGAACATATCCCTCTCAACTGCATCAAGGCCATGCTGGTGACGCATGACCACTTCGACCACATCCGCAGCCTCGGTTCCTATTGCAAATATCTTAAACTGCCCGTCTGGGCCACTCCGGAGTTGCTGGAAGCGATGTCGTACCACAGCTACACCCTGGAGCATCTCGCGGCGGTCCGGCGCCCCTTGGCGCAAGATACTTGGAATGAGATTGTTCCCGGCATGCTGTCCGCGCGCTATTTCGTCGTGCCCCACGACGCCTCGCAGACCGTCGGTTACGGTATCCGCCTTGCGGGCCTCAACTTTGTGATCATGACTGACTTAGGCCGGATGACTCCGGAGGCGATGGCTTTCGCGGCCCATGCCGATGTCGTGGTTATCGAGTCCAACTATGACCGGGAGATGCTGATGAACGGCTCCTATCCCTATGACCTCAAGATGCGGATCAGCCGGGGGAACGGTCATCTGAGCAATGACGAGTGTGCCGAAGCAGTCCGGCGCTTTTACCACAAGGACCTGACCCACCTCTTCCTCTGCCACCTGAGCGAGAACAACAACACGCCGGAACTGGCCATAAAAGCAACGTCCGACGCCCTTGCGGACATCGGACTGCTGCCTTCTTACGAGCGATCCTCGTATTATGCTTCGGAGGAGGGGGACAGCGTCGTGATGCAGCCGCTGCCGCGGCGTACACCTTCCCGTCTCTTTACCCTTCGGGAAGAGGAATAATCTCTATTTTGCCAGTTTGAACTCCCTGTCGCCCAAAACTTTGCGTGCCAGGAGTGGCTCGTTGGTCGTCAGAGCATCGATGCCCAGGTAGATCAGCGAGCGCATGTTATGGTCGCGGTTGACCGTCCATGCGTTGACGGTCATTCCCTTGTCGTGGGCCGCCTGAACATAGTCGGGGTTGTCAATCAGCACCTTCTGCTCGTAGTCGATGCCGTTGATGCCTTCTCCGGCCAGCACGTCCGGGGCGATGTCACCCTCCAGGTACTGATTGATGAACTGGGGCGCTTCCGCTGCGATCTTCTGGCAGATGTGGTGGCTGAAGGAGATGAAAGCGACGCGCCGGGGGTCATACAGGTTGTGGGCCTTGAGCGCCTCGACGGTCTTCTGCCAGAGAAGGTCTTCGCGTTCCTGGGCCTTTTGGGGCTTGAGCTCGATGACGAGCACGGTGGTCGCGCATTTCTCGCCCTGGGTCAGATACTCGTCCAGCGTGGAGGGATGCTCGCCGTTCTTGTGGGTCATCGCCTTGAAGACGGAGAGGGGATTCTCGGCGATCTTGACGCCCTGGATGTTGTCGTTGTGGTTGACCAGGACAACATCGTCGCTGGTGATGTGGATGTCGAACTCACTGCCCCAGAGCCCGTTGTCCTGGGCGGCTTTGAGGGAGGCGATGGTGTTCTCCATATAGCCGGCGGCCTCGCAGTTCCAGAATCCGCGATGGGCCACGATGGCGGTCTTGCCCTTCTGGTTCGCCTTAGGGAAGGAAGTGGCGGTACCGGGGACGAACTTGGCGCCGGCGCAGCCGCTCAGCACGAGCGCGGCGCACAGCAGGGTGGAAAGTATGTGTCTCATAATCAGGGGATTTAGATGCGTTTGAGGATGGCTTCCGTCTGAGCCTCGTAGCCGGGCTTGCGCAGCAGGGCGAACATGTTCTTCTTGTAGGCTTCGACGCCGGGCTGGTTGAAAGGGTTGACCCCCAGCACGTAGGCGCTGATGCCACAGGCGAACTCGAAGAAATAGAAGATGGCACCGAGGTTGGCCTCGTCGATCTTTTCGATGGCGACTTCCATCTGGGGCACTCCGCCGTCGATGTGGGCGAGCTGGGTGCCGAGCTGGGCCATCGCGTTGCAGTGCTCCACGTGCTGCCCGGCCAGGTAGTTGAGCTGGTCCAGGTTCTGGGCGTCGGAGCCGATGACGACCTCGCGCTGGCTCTTTCCGACGCTCACGACGGTCTCGAACATCACGCGACTGCCTTCCTGGATGAACTGGCCCATGGAATGCAGGTCGGCGGTGTTGGCGACGGAAGCGGGGAAGATACCCTTGCCGTCCTTGCCTTCCGACTCGCCGTAGAGCTGCTTCCACCATTCGGCGAGGTAGGTGAGCTTGGGATTGTAGGTCACGAGGATCTCGACGGCTTTTCCGCCCTCCGTGTGGAGGAGGTTGCGCATGGCGGCATAGCGGATGGCCGCGTTGTCTTCGGACTTGACCAGCAGGGCCTCGCGCTCTTCGGCTGCGCCCTTGAGCATCGCGCGGATGTCGAAACCGGCCACGGCGATCGGCAGCAGGCCGACCGGAGTCAGGACGGAGAAGCGTCCGCCGACGTTGTCGGGCACGACGAAGGTCTTGTATCCTTCCTGGGTGGAGAGGGTCTTGAGGGCGCCCTTTTTCGCGTCAGTAATGGCGACGATGCGCTCCGCAGCCTCGGCCTTGCCGTAGGTCTGCTCGATGTATTCCTTGAAGATGCGGAAGGCGACGGCGGGCTCCGTCGTGGTGCCGGACTTGGAGATCACGATGACCGCGGTGTTGCGCATCTTGGCGAGATCCATGAGTTCGGCGAGGTATTCTTCGGAAAGGTTGTTGCCGGCGAAGACGACCTGGGGCCTTCCGGCGGGACGCACGAAGGCGTGGCTGAGGGCCTCGACCGCGCACTTGGCGCCAAGGTAGGAGCCGCCGATACCGATGACGACGACGAGATCCACGCCCTTGGCCTTCCAGGCGTCACGGATAGCTTCACAGTCACTGATGAGAGATTCGGGCGTCTCCGAAGGGAGGGCTTTCCATCCGAGGAAATCGTTCCCCGCGCCGTTTTCGTCACGGAGAACGTCGAAAGCATCGAAGGCTTTCTTCATGTATGCCGCATATTCGCCGGGTTTGACGAAGCTGTTGCAGCCTTCCAGTTTGATCTTGATCATAATTATGTTTTGTTGTTTGTTTTCTATCCTACAAATGTAACAAAAGGACGCTGCATTCGCAAATTAGAAACCGCGTCCGAACTGGACCCAGTACTTCTTCTCCAGGCCGTTCCAAACCTTGGCCGCATCGTCGTAACTCTTTTGCAGGTAGGCGTTCAGATCTTCGGACTTGACCTTGCCGGTCGGAAGGCCTTCGAAAATCTTGTCCTCCACGCCGATGAGCGTGTCGTGGAATTCCTTCTTGGTGGTCTGCCAGCTCAGGGTGGCGAGCTTGTTGGCGCGGCGGAACTGCCAGACGAAACAGTCGGGGTCGTAGTTGTTCTGTCCGCAGCGGTCGAAGGCCTTGGGAAGGACCGTGCAGCCGGCAAAGACCGGGAGGTGTGGGCTCTGCGCCGGATTGTCCACCGCCAGCCAGCAGATGCCGCCGACATTGTCGGGCAGGAAGTTGCGAAGCTGGATGACGGTCGAATAGGCGCACCAGGCCACGGCGACCGTCCGTCGGAAGGTGACCGTGCCGGGGGCGATGGTGTTGAGGGTGTTTTGCATCTGGGTGGTCATCCAGGGATTGGCCAGGGGACTGATCTTTGTCGTTTCAACCGTGTCTCCGGGAGCTTTGGACTTCATCTTTATGTTCTGGCACATGTCCAGTTCCGTGCCTTCGTAGGTGGAGCGCAGCAGTTCCATCACGTCGCGTACGCTGACCTTCTTTTCCGGCTTGACGCTGAAAGGAAGTTCATCCATATCCATGCTCAAGCCCAACGAAGGGGCCAGGGCGTTGAGGATGAAGTATTCGCGTTCGCGGAAATTCTTGCCGCCGCCGTAGGCCGCGTGGTAGGCCTTGTAGAAAGAGAAACGGCTCTGTCCGTCCCAGAGGCCGTACCGCAGGGCGATTTCCTCCACGTTGTCGGAGGCCATGAAATGGTCCGGGTCGCCTCGGTCTATGAAATTGATGCGCGGGATGTTGGCCGAGATGCCGATCTCGCCGTCCGGGACGCGCTGGGCCGCCCAGGCACCGCCGATTTCGCCTTTGCCGGGGCCCACGACTTCGAAGAACCAGACTTCGTTCTTGTCCGCAACCGTCAGGCATTCGCCGCCGTCGGCATAGCCGTATTCCTTGACCAGGTCGCCCATGAGGCGGATGGCGTCGCGCGCGTTGTCACAGCGTTGGAGCGCGATGCGGCAGAGTTCTTCGACGAGGAACATGCCCTTGCTGCTTCTTAATGTGTCGGGGCCGCTGAAGGTGGTTTCGCCGATGGCGACCTGCTTCTCGTTGAGGCAGGGGTAGGCCGTGTTGAAGTAGGCGTAGGTCCTTTTCGCCTGGGGAATGGTGCCCGCCAGGCGCAGGCCGGTCGTGTCACCGGGGAAGGCCGTCTTGCGCGTGCCCTTCCAGATTTCGACGACTTCGCCCTTCTTGTGCTTGCCGCCGGGCTCCATCGTGGCCCAGGTGCGCGACTTGCCGTCGCAGGTATGGGAGGTGAGGACCGAACCGTCGGTGGTGGCGAGCCGTCCGGCCGCGATGCTGGTGCAGTCCAGCCCGTCGTCGGGTAGATCTTGCGCTTGAAGGCCCGTCAGGGCGGTAGTCAGGAACGCTGCCGCAAAGGCGATGAGGCGGAGTGTCTTATTCATGGTCTTAGATTTTGAATGCATAACCGAGGCCGAGGACGTGGCGCTCTTGGTTGGGCACGCCGGCCATCACATAGTAAAGATAAAAGAGGTCGAGGGTGGAGTGTTCGCCCAGCTTGCAGGTCGTACCCAGGTAGTAGCGGGTCTTTTCCCATTTGTCGGTGGTGAAGAGTTCGCAGCTCACGTAGGGCTTGAAACGCGTCTCCGGGATGGCGTATGCGACCTTGCCGCGGGTGCGGAGGGCCCATTTGTCGCTGATCTTTGCGCCGAGGTCGATCTGCGACCAGATGCCGAAGTCGTCCCTTTCCTGCGCCCGGACGGTTCCGGCGCAGAGGATGACGGGCAGCAGGATGCAGAGGATCGACCGTTTCCTTGACACTTTTCCTTCTTTTAGAGATACAAAGATGGCAAAAAAAGGGTACATTTACACGAGAGAAATCATACTGGTGATGAAATTCATTCTTTTTCTTACCCTCATTTCCCTTTTGGCCGGTCAGCCGGCGCAGCTGCTGCGTAACCGTCAGCAGGTCCGGACAGTGGAAAGCCTGACGGAGCTGGAAGAAGGGCGGCTTTTCCGGCTGGACTACCGGGCCGATTACCGGCTGCAGGATTTCATCGAGGCAGACTTGAATTCCAAGGAGGCCGTTCAGGGAGGCGTCGCGGAAATGCTGCTGAACTTCTCTTCCATGCCTGCCTCTTCCCTGGCTTGGAGGCCCGCCTGTTCCGCTTTCCAGGCAGTCACGCCGGAGGGAGAGGTCCTTTACGGTCGTAACTTCGACTATGATTTCGAGGAGGGCTCGGCCATCGTGATGCGCACCCGGTCGCGGGGCAGCTACAAGTCTGTGAGTCTGGTCTCGATGGACCACGTGGGCCTGTCCGGGCCGCAGCTGACGGATGGGGAGACGGACCTGTCGATGCTGGTCGCCGCTCCCTACGCAATGATGGACGGGATGAATGAGAAGGGCCTGGCCGTCAGCGTCCTGGCTCTGACCGGCGGTGGGTGTGCCTGCCAGTATGGGGAAGGAAAACACACCGTGATGACGACCGTCCTGATGCGCCTGATGCTGGACCGCGCCGCGACCGTTGATGAGGCGGTGGCGCTCTGCCGGGAATACAATTTCTTCGCCGACGGCGAGCAGCGGAACGTTCCGCCTGCCGACAAGGACAATTATCATTTCCTGCTCTCCGACGCCTCCGGCCGCACCGTCGTGCTGGAGTATGTGAAAGAAGGGGGGCTGCACGGAAAAGGTCCCTGGGTCCTGAACGTGATTGAGCAGCGCTTCGTGACCAATTTCTATTTGTCAGACGGCTGGCGGGCCGTGATCCGTCCCGACGACCGCTATGCCCGGATGCGGGACACCCTCACTTCGAAAGAGGGTATCCTGACGGAAGCCGAGGCGATGGCCCTGCTGCAGTCCCTGGCCCAGAAAGCGGAACGGAAAGGCGATGTCCGCACCCAGTGGTCCGTCGTCTACAACCTTACCCGCCGCACGGCCACCATCTGTCCCGCCGGCGACTACTCCCGGCCCCGCACCCTGTCCCTCCGCCCCCGCGACTGGCGATGACAAAAAAACCGGCCCTCGGAAGGGTCGGTTTCGTTGTCGGTAAGGAAAGGGATTACTCGGCGACGACGTTGATCTTGACGTCGGCGAAAACGCCCTTATAGCACTTCACCTTGGCTTCGAACTCACCGCATTCCTTGATCTCGGGAACGGTGATGTCCTTCTTCTCAGCCTCGATGCCGGCGGCCTGCAGGGCCTCGGCGACCTGGATGGCGGTCACGGAGCCGTACAGCTTGCCGCTCTCGCTCACCTTGACCTTCACCTCGACCGGAGTCGCGGCGATCTTGGCGGCGCGGGCCTCGGCCTCCGCGATGTTGCGGGCCTCCTTGTGGGCGCGCTGGCGGATGGTCTCTTCGTGCTGCTTGATGGCGGAAGGGGTGCCGATGGAGGCGAATCCCTGGGGGACCAGATAATTGAGTGCGTAACCGGTCTTGACCTCTACGATGTCTCCGGCGTCGCCGAGGTTAGCGACATCTTTCTTCAGGATGATTTTCATAACGCTCAATTATTTAAGAAGGTCAGTAACATAGGGAAGGAGAGCGAGGGAACGCGCGCGCTTGATGGCCTGCGCGACCTTGCGCTGGAACTTCAGGGAAGTACCGGTGATACGGCGGGGAAGGATCTTGCCCTGCTCGTTGAGGAACTTCTTGAGGAACTCAGGGTCCTTGTAATCGACATACTTGATGCCCGCTTTCTTGAAGCGGCAGTATTTCTTCTTCCTGACTTCGACGGTCGGAGGGTTGAGATAACGGATCTCGCTGTTCTGATTGTCTGCCATGGTTTAGTCCTCCTTGTTTTCTACGGTTTCAGCGGCCTTGGCGGTCTTGCCGGCCCTTCTCTTCTCGGCGTAAGCCGCGGCGTCCTTGTCCAGGGCAACGGTGAGGAAACGGATGATCCGCTCGTCACGGTGATACTGGGTCTCGAGAACATTGACGAACTGAGGGTCCGCCTTGAATTCAATCAGGTAATAAAAACCTGAGGTCTTGTGCTGGATCGGGTACGCGAGCTGCTTGAGCCCCCAATCCTCTTCGTACACGACTTCGCCGCCGTTGTCTTTGATCAGCTGCGTGTACTTGGCAACCGCTTCCTTCATCTGGGAATCAGACAAAACGGGAGTAGCAATGAAAACGGTTTCGTACTGCTTTAACATTTTGATTGATAATAAATTAATAATTAAGCCCTCCGCGGACTTTCCGCAAAGGGCTGCAAATATAGGGATAAATATCCGAATTACAAAGACTTCGGATCAAATCTTGACCGTGAAGCGCTGCTCCTTCTGATGGAAACCGCCGACGACCAGGGTGTAGGTCCCGGAGGGCAGGTCGGCGCAGTCGTTGTTGATGTTGACCGTCCGGCTCTCTCCGGGCATCAGGCTGAAGAAATTGTCGCTGTAGAAGGACGGGCGCACGGGCTTGCCGTCCGGTCCCAGCCACTGCAGGCGGGTGAAGAAGGCGACGCCCTTGGTCTTGTTCTGGAGCTTGACCGTGACCACATGCTCTCCCACCGCATCCTTGCCGGTAGAAACCGAGGCGCCGAGCTTGATCCAGGGCAACTGGTTGATGGCGTTGAAACTGGCCGCGCAGGGCCCGCTGACCGTGTTGGCACCGCGGTACTTGTCGGTGGAACGCCAGTAGAAGTTGCTGCCGATCTGCTGTCCGGCGACGTCGAACAGGCGGAGCTTGATGAAGTGGACGGGATAGACGTCCAGCGGGAACTTGACCTTCAGGATGTCGCAGACCGTCGCATCCTCGGGCACGTTGACGCGCTCCTCGGCGTTCCAGAGCTTGCGCCCGAGCACGTCGATGACCTCGACCGTCAGTTTGCAGCCAGTGTAGGACCGGAAGGTCTCATTGGAGACAGACACCGTGTTCTTGATGAAATCGAACTGCGGATGAACGGGTTCGGTAGCGTTGGCCAGGGCGAACAGGGCCGCGGTCGGCTCCAGCGTCCAGTCCCACATGCGGCCCTGGACCTGCGGGTTCGGGCTGTTGTGATACCAGAACAGATAGCCGGAAGTGAAGCGGTCGCCCCAGCCCAGCTTGTTGTAGCGCCAGACCTCGGCGATGCCCTTGTAGTTGACGGCGCCGACCATCTGGCCGCGCTCGGCGTACTCGTCGATGTCGTTGGAACGGCCGTACTGGTCGGTGAGCTCCTTGTAGAGCGTGGTCATCTTGTCGAATCCGTTGCCGTCCATATAATCCCAGACTTCCTTGTTGATGGGCCAGAGATCCTTCGCATCCATCATCTCCTTCAGGCATTCGGCGGTCGGGAGGCAGGGGGCGCCGTATTCGGGATTGAAACCGTCGATGCGGCTGCCGCGCTCGGAAGCGGTGTTCTCATAATAGGACATCGGGTTGACCTGCTTGTAGGGGCTGCCGTCGTGGATGCCGTCGCATTCGCTCTGCATCTGGTAGGGGAGCGTCCCGTCCAGGGCCTGGATGAGCTCCGGGGCACCCTGGGTGTAGGTGGACTCGTTGGAGGAGACATAGAAAGCCAGGCAGGGGTGCGTACGCGTGCGCTTGACGGCCGAGGCGACGTTCTTCAGGTAGAGGCCCTGGTCGACGGGGTGCTGGGTGTCTCCGGTCATCCAGAATTCCTCCCATACGAGGATGCCCAGTTCGTCGCAGAGCGAATAGAAATAGTCGGACTCGGTGATGCCGCCGCCCCAGAGGCGCAGCATGTTGATGCCGGTCTGGGCCGTGTAGCGCAGCTCGGCGTACATGCGCTTGTCGTTGCTGCGGCACATGGCCTCCGGAATCCAGTTGGTGCCCTGGATGAATACCTGCTTCCCGTTGACATAGAAGGTCTTGGACTGGTCCGGCGTGTTGCGGTCGGCCCGCACTTCACGGATGCCGAAACGCAGTTTGACCTGGTCCACGGTGGTGCCGCGGATGACGGCGCGCACGGTCAGGTTGTACAGGTTCTGAGGCCCCTTGTTGACTGGCCACCAGAGCTTGGGGTTGCGGATCACGAGCTGGGGAAAGTCCTCCGGCGTGAAGACGATCTCCTGCTTTTCCTTGCGGACGAGCGAGACCTCCTTGGAGAACTTGATGCCGGTGCCCTCGATCTCGCCCTCGACCGTGAGGTCCAGGTTGCCCATGGTGTTGTTGCGCACCTCCAAGGAAACGGTCTCCCGGGCCGTGTCATAGCCGGGGTGGCTCAGCTCCGAACGCACGAAGGGGGATTCGAGCGCCGCTTCGCGGGTCGTATAGACCTTGACATCCTTCCAGATGCCGGTGTTGCGGTCGCGGACGCCGTCGTAGAAGGTGAAGTCCCAGCCCGCGGTCATCAGCATGCAGACGTTGCGGCCGATCCAGCCGTCGCCGCCGTTGTGGAACTCGTTGCGGGGGCCCCAGCTGCGGCTCATCAGCGTACCGGGGGAATCGATGGGCAGCACCTTGACGGCAAGGACGTTCTCCTCACCGGGACGGATGAATTCGGAAATGTCCACTTTCTCCTGCCAGAACATGCCGGACCAGGTGGTCACGAGGCGGCCGTTGATCCAGACTTCGGTGTGGTAGTTGACGCCGTCGAACTGCAGCCAGGTGAACTTGCCGGGATCTTTCTCACCGGGGAAGGAGAGCGTCGTGCGGAACCAGTAGGCGTAGAAATCGCGTCCCGCCTTCGCAAGATCCGGAATCAGTCCCTTGTCCAGCCGGTTGTTATCGCCGTGGTACGGATCGGGATAGACGCCGTTCTCGACCAGCGAGTGGAGGACCGTGCCGGGGACGATGGCGTCCATCCAGCCGGAGACGTCGTAGCCGGGTGCCGAGACCTTCTCGGGTGCGTCGGTTACTTTTCCGATCTGCTGCATCTTCCAGACGCAGGGACCGCCGTGCTCCTTGACGGAGGAAAGAACCTGCTCATAGTCGCGGTCCTGCGGGGCCGTCTTGCTCAGACGGGAGGATGCGGCGCTGAAGACGGGATCGCCTTTCCGGGCGGATACGGGGACGGCCGCTGCGGCGGCTAAGACAAGTGCGGCGGCCATTGCCGCCATAATGGACTGTTTTCCGATCATGATCGTCATTTTTTAGGTGTACAAAGGTAGTGTTTTTTCGCTTGTAATGACGGATTGTTTTCGTAAATTTGTCAAGATATGTCAAACCTAACAGATATGTATTCTCTCGGTATCGATATCGGATCTTCATCCGTCAAAGTTTCCCTGCTGGACATCGCCTCCGGCAAATGCGTCAAATCCGTCACGAACCCCCGGACCGAGGCTCCGATCCGCTCCCCGCAGAAGGGCTGGGCGGAGCAGGATCCCGAGATGTGGTGGGGATATATCCGCGACGGCATCCTGGAGATGTCCGGCGATTACAAGATGGGAGACGTCGCCTGCATCGGCATTACCTACCAGATGCACGGTCTCGTCGCCGTGGACCGGAAGGTCCGTCCCATTCGGGATTCCATCATCTGGTGTGACAGCCGGGCCGTGGAGATCGGCGCCGAGGCCCTCGCGGGCATCGGATATGAAAAGTGCATGGAGCACCTGCTCAATTCCCCCGGCAACTTCACCGCCAGCAAACTGGCCTGGGTGAAACGCAACGAGCCGGAGAAGTATGCCAAGGTGTGGAAGTTCATGCTGCCGGGCGATTACATCGTCTACAAGCTCAGCGGAGAGGTCGCCACGACGGCGACCGGCCTGTCGGAGCAGATTCTCTGGGACTTCAAGGAGGCCCGGAGGGCCGATTTCGTCGCCGAATACTACGGCATCGATCCGGCCCTCATACCGGAGACGGTCCCTTCGATCGGGGTCGCGGCCTATACCAATGAGGCGGTCGAAGCCATGCTGGGGATTCCTGCGGGCACCCCGATCGCGTACCGGGCCGGAGACCAGCCCAACAACGCCTTCTCCCTCAATGTCCTGGAGCCCGGCGAAGTCGCAGCCACGGGCGGTACCAGCGGGGTCGTATACGGCGTAACCGACGTGCCCAAGGCCGACGCGCAGAGCCGCGTCAACACCTTCCTGCATGTCAATGACCGCCCGGATGCGCACCGCTACGGCGTGCTGCTCTGCATCAACGGCACCGGCATCCTCAACAGCTGGATGCACCGCGAGGTGGCGTCCGGCATGAGCTATGCCGAGATGGACGAACTGGCCGAGAAGGCACCTGCCGGTTGCGACGGGTTGCTGATTCTCCCGTTCGGCAACGGCGCGGAGCGCGTACTGGGCAACCGCAACATCGGGGCGGCCCTGTCCGGCCTGGACCTGGTCCGCCACGGCAGTCAGCATCTGCTGCGTGCCACACAGGAGGGCATCGCGTTCTCCTTCCGCTACGGCATCGACATCATGCGCGACCTCGGCCTGGACCTGCAGGTCATCCGCGCCGGCAAGGCGAATCTCTTCCTCAGCCCGCTCTTCCGCGAGACCCTCGCGACCCTGTGCGACGCTGACATCCAGCTGTACGACACTGACGGTTCGCTGGGTGCGGCCCGTGGCGGTGCGCTGGGCGCCGGATTCTACGCCTCACCAGCCGATGCCTTCGCCACGCTGGAACGGGTGGAGGAAGTCCTGCCTCGCGCCGAGTGGAAAGCTCCGCTCGAGGAAGCCTACGAGAACTGGAAAGAATTGTTGAATAAAAATCTATAGACACTATGAAAGAATATTTCCCCGATTTCGGAAAGATCCCCTTTGAGGGCAAGGAATCCAAGAACCCCAGGGCGTTCCATTATTACGAGCCCGAGCGCATCGTCGCCGGCCGTCCCATGAAGGATTGGTTCAAGTTCGCGATGTGCTGGTGGCACACGCTCTGCGCCGAAGGCAGCGACCAGTTCGGTCCCGGCACCAAGCAATTCCCCTGGAACGAGGGGGCGACGGCCATCGAGCGCGCCAAGCACAAGGTGGACGCGGGTTTCGAGATCATGCAGAAGCTGGGCATCGGCTACTATTGCTTCCACGACGTGGACCTGGTGGACGAAGCCGCGACCATAGAAGAATATGAGGCGAATCTCAAGGAAGTGGTCGCCTACCTCAAGGAGAAGCAGGCTGCGACCGGCATCAAGCTGCTCTGGGGCACGGCCAACGTCTTCGGCCACAAGCGCTACATGAACGGCGCCGCCACCAACCCCGACTTCGATGTCGCGGCGCGCGCGATGGTGCAGATCAAGAACGCGCTGGACGCCACGATCGCGCTCGGGGGCGAGTGCTATGTCTTCTGGGGCGGCCGCGAGGGCTACATGAGCCTGCTCAACACCGACATGAAGCGGGAAAAGGAGCATCTGGCCACGATGTTGCGCATGGCGCGCGACTACGCCCGCAGCAAGGGCTTCAAGGGCACCTTCCTGATCGAGCCGAAGCCGATGGAGCCGACCAAGCACCAGTACGACACGGACACGGAGACCGTGATCGGTTTCCTCCGCGCTCACGGCCTGGACAAGGATTTCAAGATCAACATCGAGGTTAACCACGCCACCCTGGCGGGCCACACCTTCGAGCACGAACTGCAGTGCGCCGCCGACGCGGGCCTGCTGGGCTCGATCGACGCTAACCGCGGCGATTACCAGAACGGCTGGGACACCGACCAGTTCCCGATCGACATTTATGAGCTGACCCAGGCGATGATGGTCATCATCCGCGCCGGCGGTCTGGTGGGCGGATCCAACTTCGACGCCAAGACCCGCCGCAACTCCACCGACCTGGAGGACATCCTGATCGCCCATATCAGCGGCATGGACAGCATGGCGCGGGCCCTGATCGCCGCCGCCGACATCCTGGAGAAGTCCGAGCTGCCCGCGATGCTCAAGGAGCGCTATGCCTCCTACGACAGCGGCATCGGCAAGGATTTTGAGGAGGGAAAACTGACCCTCGAGGATGCCGTCGCCTACGCCAAGGGCAAGGGCGAGCCGAAGCAGACCTCCGGCAAGCAGGAGCTGCTTGAGACTATCGTCAATATGTATATCTGATCCGGTTTTCACTGCAACCATGAAATACCCTTACATGCAGCCGGACTTGTCCGTCCTTGAAGTGGAGGAGCAGCTCACCCTGTGTACGAGCGGGTCGGGCGAATCCTTCTCGGAGGGTGGCGAGTTTGAAGGTCAGGATGATTGGGAATGAGGAGGACGGCTATGAAAAGATTGATGTTATCCCTGCTGACCGTGCTGTCGGTCTTTGGATCCTGTTCGCAAACCGAGCCTGTAGGTACGGTCCGCGAGATGCAATTCCGTGCCTATACCGAAACGGATGCCCTGACGCGGACTTCCCTGGGGAGCGACCACCGGTCCATACTATGGAGTTCTTCCGACGAAATCAGTGTTTTTGATAAATCTTCTGCATCCAACAACCGTTTTTCCAACACGGCGGCTGCAGGTGCGACGGCCACTTTCTCCGGCATGGCGCCGGCGGACCAGTATTATCTCGCTCTGTATCCCTACCAGGCGGAAGCGGTCCTTGAAGATGAAGGGGAGACCCTGGTGGCCACGCTCCCGTCGGAGCAGACGGCGGTGGCCGGTTCCTTCGGACCTGGAGCCAATCCGGCCGTCGCATATACGGAGATGGGCGGAGACCTGTTTTTCCGCAATATCGGCGGCTTGCTGTCCTTCACCTTCAGCACGTCGCATACGGTCAAGAGCGTGAAGATCAGCGCATCCGGCGATGCGATGAGCGGCCGGGCGGCCCTGATGATGGACGCGGAAGGAGCTCCTTCCGTGGAGGCCTACGCGGACGATGCCTACAATTCCGTGACCCTGTCCGGAACATTCAGTTCAGGCCAGACCTATTATGCCGTCGTGCTGCCCGGGTCTTTCAGCGGACTGAAGATCGTGTTCACCGACAAGAACGGCGCCACGGCTTCCTATTCCAATCCCATTTCCCTCTACCTGGACCGCAACGAAAACATCAGTCTCGGGTCGTTCTCCATTCCGGAGAGCAAATGGCGGACACAGGAAGCCGACGAGTATGTCAAGGTGAACCAGGAATATGACGATTGGTCCGGCCGTTACCTGATTGTGGCGGGTGATGCATACGCGGCGAACGGGACGGTGACCAGCAAGTGGCTGGGCAATGTGCCGGTCTCGGTTTCCAACGGCAAGATCGCACGGACGTCCACGACCAAGGAGTATGAGGTCACCGTTGCCAAGGTTTCCGGTACGGAGTACTATTCCCTGAAGTTCGCCAATGGCAACTATCTGGGATCGACGAACTCTAATGACGGCATCAAGACGGCGACTTCGGCGCCTACATCTTCCAGTGCGGATTTCCTGTGGACCTTCGAGTATGATACGGATGGAAAACTGGTCAAGATCAAACTGGCCCAGTATCCTTCCCGTATCCTGAGACTGAACGGTACCAATGGATTCAGGACGTATACGGGCGAAACGGGCTCCCAGGCGACCCTCTTCCGCGGCCCGTCCGGCGACGGCCAGCAGGAGGAAACTGCCATCACATCCTCCAATGTCCTGTCCCGCAATACGACATCCGCCCGCTTGACGGCCTCCTACCAGAGCATCACTTCGACGCCTTCGCAGGCGGGATTCAAATATGGCAAGACCGAATCCCTCGGCTCCACGGTACGTACGACGGACGCCCTGGCCCAGAGCGGTACCTTCACCGCCGAACTGACAGGATTGGAAGAGGGCACGCTCTACTACTACCAGCCTTATATTGTCGTTGATGGGATCACCTATGTCGGAACGCTGAAGAATTTCCGTACGGCAAGCGAAAGTCCCGGCAGCGGCGGACGCGGCTGGTTCGAACTGCCCGCTCAGAAGGATGTGGACCACAACGGCATCGACGACGACAATCCAGACTATTATTATTCCTGGACCATGCGCGCCGACGCCTCGTCGATCCGCAATTTCTCGGCCTGCTATTCCAAGAGCATGAAGCATCCGGTCTGGGTGGCAGCTCCGATGCATACTTCCTATACCGGCAGTTCCGGCAGGAACGATTCCTATAAGAATGACCCGGCCATCTCCTGCGAGCAGACCGGCAAGTTCGACGGCTATACGCGTGGGCATATGCTCGGTTCGTCCGACCGGACTGTTTCGAAGCCGACGAACCGGCAGGTGTTCTACTATTCCAACATCGGAGCCCAACTCCAGAGCGGTTTCAATACCGGAGGAGGGGCTTGGAACAATCTGGAATCCTTGGTGGACGAGCAGTGGTGTGCCGATACGCTGTATCAGGTGATCGGCTGTATCTTTGAGACTTTCACCGACCGCTACGGTACAACCGTTGCCAAGAAAACCGGTTCGGGCAGTGCCGGCACCTTCCAGGTCCCGACAGCCTGGTACAAAGTCCTACTCCGGACCAAGAACGGCAGTACGGGCAAACGGGTGGACGAGTGTACCTCCGATGAGTTGAAATGTGTTGGCTTCATCTTGACGCATCGCAGCAATGCCGGTCACAAGCCATCCTCACAGGATATGTATTCTGTCAGCTACATCGAGAGCCTGACGGGACTGACCTTCTTCCCCAATGTCCCGGATGCGCCCAAAGACAGCTACAAGGCCTCCGACTGGGGCCTGTAAACCTGCAACGTGATGTCCGATCCGCTGTTCTTCCAACTGGTCCAGATCGCCACGGGGGCGCGGGCGTCGTTTGACGCCGCCCCTTCCGAGGCGGAGTGGGACGGTCTGCATAAGACGGCGGGGGAGCAGTCGGTGACTGGAATCCTGTTCCGGGCGCTGGACGTCCTGCCGGAAGAGCAGATGCCCTCCCGTGACCAGTGCCGTCGCTGGATGATGGACCGGACCAAAGCCGTTCGTCGCAATGCCCTCGTGGACCAGCGGGCCCGGGAGTTGACGGAGATCTTCTCCGCAGCCGGATTCCGTTCCGCTGTGCTGAAGGGACAGGGCGTGGCGCGTCTCTATCCGGACCCGACCCTGCGTCAGAGCGGGGACATCGACCTCTGGGTCCCGGGCGGACGGGAAAAAGTACTCGCTTGGCTTAAAGGCCGTTATCCGCTCCGGCGACCGGTGTATCACCACGTGGAAGCGAAATTCTTCGAGGATGTGGAGACGGAGATCCATTTCCTGCCTGCATTCCTCTACAATCCTTTCCGCAACCGCTGGCTCCAGCGCTGGTTCGAGGCCCAGGCGCAGGCCTGGGACATGGCCGGAGATGATGGCTTCCGCTATCCGAAGCCGGCCTTCGCCGCCCTTTTCTCGCTGCTGCATATCAGCAAGCACATCATCAACGAGGGCGTCGGCCTGCGGCAGGTCATGGACCATCACTACATAATGAAAGCCCTTTCGGAGACGGAACGGGAAGAAGTGCGGGGCCTGGCGAAACAGCTGGGGCTGACCCGGCTGGGATCCGCCCTGGCATTTGTCGAGCAGGAACTGTTCGGCAGTCCGGGCTGTCCCGCTCTGTTCTCTCCGGAAACCGGCCGGGGCGGCCGTCTGATGAAGGACATGTTGCTGTCCGGCAACTTTGGCCACGCGGATCGGCGTAAGGGCGGACTCGCCGCCCGTTTCTTCCGTTTCCTCTTCGATTATCCATCCGAAGTGCTCTGGAGTCCGCTCTGGAAAACCTGGCACCTGGTATGGCGCAAATGCAAGGGCTACCTTTAAACGCTTCGCCCCATGAATGATTTCTTCGTCTCCCTGCTGCTGCTCGGCGCGCTCTCCTCGTCCGGGAACCTTCCCTATTGGGCGACGGCGGGGCAGTACGGGCTGATGCCGGAGTCCTCCGGCTCACTGGCCTGGGTGCAGGCGGGGACGCAGTTCGACGAGAGCAAGACTTTCCAGTGGCGCTGGGGCGCATCCCTGGCTGCCAACCTGTACAACGATTCGCTCGATCCCGGCTCGTCTCCCTTGCACGGGATGGTGGACGAACTGTATCTCAGTGCGCGCTGGAAGGCCTTTACGCTGGATCTGGGACAGAAGCGCCGCGGGCTGGATTTCCTGGCCGCGGACCCTTCGCTCGGATCCCTTTCGGTCACGGGAGGCCATCTCATGGAGAGCGGCAACGCCAGGACGATGCCGGGCTGGCTGCTGAGCCTGGACCCGGTCGCCATTCCCTGGACCGGACGGCATCTGTGGCTTTTCGGCGCCTTCGGAGACTACAAGACACAGGATCTCCGTTACGTGCAGGGAGCGCTGGTCCACCGCACGCAGGTGGGGCTGCGGGGGGACATAGGAGACCGCTTGCGCTTGTATGCTGCCCTGGATCATTATGCGATGTGGGGCGGGATTCATCCCGAACACGCGTCCATGCCGGTCAACTTGGAGAACTACCTGCGCATGATTTTTGGCCGTCCGGCCAATGCGTCCGGCGCCCAGATGGACCAGGCCAACGTCATTGGCGACCAGCGCGGCAGCGAGCTGATCCGGGTCGAATACCGGGTCGACGGCTGGCGCCTGACCGCCCAGCACGACATTCCCTACGATGACGGCTCGGGTATGGGGCTGCAGAATTTCCCTGACGGAGTCAACACCCTGCATTTCGGCTGGGAGGACAAGGACCGCTGGGTCTCGGACATCGTCTTCGAGTACCACTACACACGCTACCAGTCCGGACCGGTCAATGTCGAATGGTTCGGGGGAGAGGACAGCCCGTATGCACCCGGTGTCCACAAGACGACGGGGCTGGACAATTATTTCAACAATGGCGATTACTGTTCCGGCTGGACTCATTTCGGCCGGACGATAGGGGAGCCCCTGTTCTTCCCGGCCGGGACCCATGCGGGCACCTGGTCGTCGGGCTTGGTGACCCTGGGCGTGGAGAACAACCGGCTCCGGGCCCACCATTTGGGTTTGTCCGGAAAACTGTGGCGCCGGCACCCTTACCGGCTGATGCTGAGTTACAGCCGCAATTACGGCACCTACGAGACACCCTACGCCGGCGATTCCGCCTGGCAGCGGCCCTGGGGCAGCGTGCGGGAGACGCCGCTGCTTCAGTTCAGCGCAGCCTGGACCGGCACCGTCGACGGCTTGTTCGGCGTCCGGGGCCTCAGCGGTCTGTACGGGCTTTTCGCCGATTACGGGCAGGTCCTGCCCCATCAGTTCGGCGCAACCCTGGGCGTTCGTTATTCATTGGTAAATAAGAAATAACAGATATGGCGAAGAAAGTATTCGTATCCGGATGTTATGACCTGCTGCATAGCGGTCACGTGGAGTTTTTCAAGCAGGCGGCTGCCTACGGCGACCTGTATGTGGGGATCGGCAGCGATGCGACGATCCTGGACTACAAACACCACAAGACCGTCTATTCCGAGCAGGAGCGTCTCTTCATGGTCAAGGCGATCCGCTATGTCAAGGATGCGTACATCAACGCCGGCCACGGCATCATGGACTTCGTGCCGACGCTGGACATTGTCAAACCCGATATCTTCGTCGTCAACAGCGACGGCGGCAACGAGGAAAAACGCGCCCTGTGCGAGTCTCGCGGCATCGAGTATGTCGTGCTGGAACGCACGCCGGAGCCGGGACTCAAGGCCCGCAGTTCGACCGACCTGAAAAAGAGTCCCTGCCAGATCCCGACCCGGGTGGATATCGCGGGTACCTGGATCGACCAGCCCTACGTCAGCAAGTATGCCTCCGGCTGGGCCCTCACGCTCAGCATCGAACCGACCTTCGAGATTCAGAACCGTTGCGGACTGGCCACTTCCACCCGCAACAACATCCGCAAGATCTGGCCCTACCAGTTGCCCCACATGGAGCCTGAGATGCTGGCCAAGCTCGTGTTCTGCTTTGAGAACGACCCGGAACGCTCCAACGGCTTCATCAGCGGGGCGCAGGATGCGATCGGCATCTGCATGCCGGGCCTGACCCGCCATTTCTATGACTGCCATTTCTGGCCGGAACGCATCGAGTCCTGCACGGACGAGAAGGTGCTTTCCTGGCTGGAGGGCCATCTCTGCCTGGTGCCGATGTTTCCGCGCAAGGAGCATTGCTCCGTCGTCGAGGGCAAGCGGGTGACGGCGGAAGGGGCCCAGGCGCTGGCTGCCGCTGCGGATCGCTGCTGGACGGCCATCATGGCCTTGGACCTGGAGGCCTTCGCCGCGGCATACGCTGCTTCCTTCGAGGCGCAGGTGGCCATGTTCCCGGCGATGATGCAGCCGGGAGTGCAGGACTTCATTGACCGCTATGCCGGGGACGGGGATGTGCTGGCCTGGAAGATGACCGGCGCCGGCGGTGGCGGCTATCTGCTGCTGGTGGTAAACGAAACGGATGGCTTCCTCGCAGAGCATCCGGAAGCCATCCGCATCGTCGCCCGTCGTCCGGGGATGTAGCCGCTAGAACTTGGCGGCAAGTTTCTTGAGCAGATTCCTGTAGCCCTTGATCTTGCTGGCCTGCGTGCCGGAAGGGATGGGCAGGGTGTTGTTGTATTTCTCCAACTGGTCGATTTTCTTCGTGATGAAGTCTGCCTCCGCTTTGGTTTTGCAGACCTTGAGGTCGTTGCGGATCTCGTCGTTCATCGCTTCGATGATCTCAGTCTGCTCCTGCTCCTTGGCCCGGTAAACATAGCCACTGGTAAACCACTGCAGGGTGCTGTCGTCAAAGACGGGGCTGTCGGCGGGCGTTGCCTCGGCGACGCGGGTCGTGACTGGCTTGGTCTCGACTGTCTTTGTCTCGACCGTCTTTGCCGGTTCTTCCGACGCCGGCTTCTCCCTCTTCTGGAAGATAGCTGCGTTCTTTACCTTGTCGACTATTTTTCCGACTTCCGATTGCTCCTTCTGATCCCGGGGCTCCCTTTGCACGCGAGGCTCTCTCTGCACACGGGACTCATTCTGAACCCGGGGTTCACGCTGCACGCGGGGCTCATTCTGAACCCGGGTCTCCGGTTGCGGCTGCACCCCGCGGGGCGGGGCAGCCTTCCTGACCTGCTTTCCAGTCAGTTGGATGACCTTGAAGCTGCGGATCGAATTGACGATGATGGCGTTACCGCCCATCTCGTACGCTTTCAACACGGCCTGCTTGTAGAAATTCTTGAGTTGCTGGTCGGCGATGGCGACCGGGAAAACGGGACGGTTCTCCACGAAGGCGATCAGCTTGTACGGACCGGGAACCTCCTGCTCGGACAGGAAGATCTCGACACTCTCTTTCGCCGCGATCTCTTCGGGCGTCTGCATTGCCAGTGTGTAATTGTCTGCCAGCGTGTTGACAGGGTAGACCCTGTAGGAACAGGATGCCAGGCAAAGCAGCGCCAGGGCGCCTAGTATGATTCGTTTCATATTCGGTTTATTTATCATTCAAACATACAAAGATAAGAAAAAACATCCAAATCCGACGCTGCGTCAGCGGCTTGTCGTCCGGATGGTCTCTTGCCCTGGCGTGACGCCGCCTTCGTTGAAGGCATCGACGCGGAACCAGTAATCTTCCCCGACGGAGAAGAGACCCAGCTCGACTTCGCTGTCATAGACCTCGCAACTGCTGTACAGTTCGTCTTCCCGGACGCCCCAGTGCAGGACATAGCCGTCCGCGTTTTCGGAGGGATTCCATCGGACGGTGATCCGGCGGGGATCCGCTGCCCGTTCGACGGTCATTCCCTTCACGGCTTCGGGTTTGGGCGCCGGTCCGAAACCGAAGACCCGCAGGTCGAAGACGGAGAGCTTTCCGGTGAGCGGGGCCTCGTTGCGCAGGCGCACGTAACGGGCTTTCACCGCCCGTTTCGGAACGATGAGCTGGTGGGGCCGGTGCGTGCCGGATTCGCGTTTCAGCACGGTCCAGCGCTTCCCGTCGCGGGAATACTCCAGCGTATAACTATAGGCGCTCTTGGGCTCGGGCCCGATGCCGAAGTCCTGGTCGGCGAAATTGGTTTGGACGGCATGGACGGTCTTGGGCGCGCCCAGGTCGATGCAGAGCCATTCGCCGGGATCTCCGGTCTCCGCGCTCCACCAGGTCTTGACCGTATTGTCGCAGGCGAGGGCCGCCGGATGATACGGGAGTGCCGAGGAAGCGGTCGCCGTCTTGCCCAGGGTCAGGTTCATCCATCCCGTCCAGGGCGTCTCCTTCGTCCAGTCCACCTGGCGATCGGGAAGGATCCAGGGATAGTCGGACCATTCCGTCAGAGCGTGCATCCGGCCTTCCGGCGTGAAGAAGACGGGATAGAAGCCGATCCGGCGTTCAAAGATGAAGCGCTGGCAGATGACGGTGGAGGCGGTGTGCCACCAGTTGCCATACTTGTCCTGGAAGGTGTCACCGTGGCCGGCGCCGGTCATCCAGCCGCCGGGCTTGATGCTGAAAGGGGAGTAATCGCAATGCTCGAAGGGGCCCAAGGGCGCGTCGCTGATGTAGAGCCCGTCCCCGTAGGAGTCGAATTCCGTGCCCGGTCCCGCGTATTGCAGATAGTAGCGGCCATTGTATTTGAGGAGGGCGGCGCCTTCGTTGGAGCTGGGGGAGTCGATCTGATTCTTGTCGCCGCGGCACTCCCAGCCGTATTCCTTTTCGTTGTGGCCGATCAGGACCGTGGGCTCCGTCTTGGCCTTGAACCCGTCCTCCGGGTCCAGTTCGACGCCCATGATCGGGTCGGTCTGGCTGCAGCCCCAGTAGAGATAGATGCATCCGTCTTCGTCGTTGAAGAGATAGGGGTCGTGCACGGTCCGTCCCGGCTGGTCGATGAAGGGCTGGACCGTCGCCACTGCTTTCCAGGACGCGGCGTCCTCCGGCGTGGCGGTCTTGTACAGCGTATTGTGCCCTGACACGAACCAGTACAACTCATCCCGATAGACCATCAGCGTCGGTGCATAGTTGCGGAAGGGCATGAAGTCGTTGGTGTGGAAGTCCCAGTGCTGCATGTCGTCCGAACTCCAGTAGCCGAAAGACATCGACGGAAAAAGATAATAGCGTCCCCGGTAGACCTCTACGACCGGATCCGCCGCCTCCCGCATTCCATTGAACTGCTCGCCCTGGTTGAGGGTGAAGGCATAGTCCAAGTCTATTGGATTGGTCACCACGCGGGCAGGGTTCGTGGGCCGGGAGCAGGAGAGGACAAGGCTCACTGCCACCGGTACGGCCCAAAGGAAGATATGTCTCATAAAGGAGTGGATTTCGCTACAGTTTGGCGGGCAGGGATTCCAGGAACTGGCGGACGACGGAGAAGGAAGTGGTGCCGACCGTGGCCCAGAAATCGGCGTACGCCTCACCCCGGTCGCCCTTCAAGGAATCGCTGATCACCCGCAGGCTGATGAACGGGACCTGATTCAGGTAGCAAACCTGGGCGATGGAGCAGGACTCCATGTCGACGGCGATGGCCTCCGGGAAATGCCACAGGATGGCTTCTTCCTCGGCCGGGTCGGAAATGAAACGGTCGCCGCTGCAGATCAGTCCGCAGTGGATCCAGGGGGCGCCCGGCGTATCGCGAAGCGCCTCCACCCTGGCGACCAGGGACGGATGAGCCTCGAAGAAAAGGGGCAGCCCCTGCACCTGGCCGTAGGTGTTCCCTTCGCCGCACCAGGTATCATGGTAGACCATCTGGGTGCCGGCCACGACGTCCATCACGTCCACGCCCTCTCCCAGGCCTCCTGCGACGCCGGTCGATATGATGCAGTCCGGATGGTGCTCCTGGATCATCTGATAGGTGCCGACGGCCGAATTGACCTTGCCGATACCAGACTTGGAAAGGATGACGGTATTGCGGCCGATGCGGCCGGATTTGCCGATCAGTTCGGACAGGCGTTCGTATTCGCTGTCCATCGCGACGATGATCCCGATCTTCATGGTTAGCGTGCTTTAGGGTGTTTACAAATATAGGATATTTTACAAAATTTTTCAAAATATCCTTGCATAATTCAAACGGAACATCTACCTTTGCAAACCCTTTAGGGGACTCGTTAGCTCAGTTGGTAGAGCATCACACTTTTAATGTGGGGGTCTCGGGTTCGAGCCCCGAACGGGTCACGATTTGAAATATTGCTTCCTTAGCTCAGTTGGTAGAGCACCTGACTCTTAATCAGGGTGTCTAGGGTTCGAGCCCCTAAGGGAGCACCAAAAAAGCAGCGCACAGGCGCTGCTTTTTTTTGTGCTCCCGGTCTACGACTATTGGGGGACGAATCCCCCAAACCCCCTTTGTCGCTTCGCTCCGGGTCGCGCACAGGCGCTGCTTTTTTTTGTGCTCCCGGTCTACGACTATTGCCTATCAGACCTCGGGTAGCTTCCAGGGCGCGCGATAGGGCTTGCACAGGAAGGCATCGGCCTCGGCGTCGTGGAACGTCGTGCCGTCCCAGGACAGTTTCTTGCCCGTCCGGTATGCGATGTTGCCCAGGTGGGCGAATTTGGCGATATGGGCGCCGATCTGGATGCTGGCATTGCAATGGGGGTTGCGGCTCTTGATGCAGTCCAGATGGTTCTTCACATGGAGATTGAGCCCTCCTTCACCATATTTCTTCTGCAGAGGCACGGCCTCCATGCGCTCGCCGCCGCCCACCTTCTCGGGGATGACTTCCCAGCCGCCGCGGTCGAGGACCAGCGTACCGTTCTCGCCCACGAATCCGAGGCCGTGCGTGCGGCCGTACGCGCCGTCGTTGATCCCGATGGCATGGTCCCATAATATGGTGAAGTCCTTGAACGTATAGATGGTCTGGAGGGTATCGGGCGTCTCGCAGGCATCGTCCGGATATCCGAACTTGCCTCCCGAAGCCATGATGCTGTCGGGGGCGGTCACATTCATGCCGAAGAGGGCGTAATCCAGCAGATGGACGCCCCAGTCGGTCATCAGGCCGCCCGCATAGTCCCAGAACCAGCGGAAGGTGAAGTGGAAGCGGTTCGGGTTGAAGGGACGCAGGGGCGCGGGGCCCAGCCACATGTCATAATCCACGCCTTCGGGCACGGGCTGGTCGGGCTGGACGGGGATGGAAGGGCACCATCCCTGATAGGAGAAGACGCGCACGGTGCGGATCTTGCCCAGTTTCCCGCTGTGCACGAAATCCATCGCATCCTGCCAGTGGGGGGTGCTGCGCTGCCACTGTCCCACCTGGACGATGCGGTTGTATTTCTCGGCGGCGCGCACCATGACATTGCACTCCTCGATGCTGTTGCCCAGCGGTTTTTCGCAATAGACATCCTTTCCGGCCTGGCAGGCGGCCACCAACTGGAGGCAGTGCCAATGATCGGGGGTGCCGATGATGACCACGTCGACCTGTCTGTTGTCGAGTAGTTTCCGCCAGTCCTTGTAAAGATGGGCTACTTTCTTCCCCTGTATCTTTTCCGTGTCGGCCGCCCGCTGTTCCAGGATGTTCCTGTCAACGTCGCAGAGGGCGATGCAGTCCACCTCCGGATTACGCAGGAAAGCCTGCAGGTTGGCAAAACCCTGACTCCGGCAGCCGATCAGGCCCAGATGGATCTTGTCGTTGGCTTCCACGGGCTTGGCGACCATGCGGACCATGAGGGGACTCAGCGTGAGGCCGGCGCCGAGAGCGGCGCTCTTTTCCAGGAATTCTCTTCGTGTCATATTGATTAGGTATTTATTCTTTCCAGGACCAGTCGCGGGGGGCGGGTACACCGGGCAGAGGCTTGCGCTCTTCCAGTTTCTTGAGCAACACCTCGATCGCCTTGTCGAGCTGCTGGTCGATGCCGGCCGCTTCCTTTACGGGATCGTTGTCGATCACGATATCGGGATCCACGCCGTGGTTCTCGATGATCCATTCGCCGGTCTTGGCGTCATAATTCGTGAAGAAGGGGACGCGGATGTCCGTGCCGTCCATATACTGCAGGGAACCGCTGATGCCCACGATGCCGCCCCAGGTGCGCATGCCGATCAGTTCGCCGAGGCCATTGGCCCGGAAACTCCAGGGGAACAGGTCGCCGTCCGAAGCGGAATATTTGTTGATCAGGCAGACCTTTGGTCCGTAGAAGGTGCCCTCCGGGACCTTGCCCGTCCGCGTGGAGCCGCGATACATCGTCATCCGGTAGGGGGTACGCAGCAGACGCTCGATAATCATCGGCGAGACGTTGCCGCCACCGTTGGCCCGGTCGTCCACGATCAGGGCCTCTTTGTCCAGCTGGGGATAATAATAACGGACGAACTCGTTCAGCCCTTCCGGACCCATGTCGGGAATGTAGATGTAGCCGATGCGGCCCTTGGAGGCTTTCTCGACGTATGCGATGTTTTTCTGGACCCATTCGTAATGGTAGAGCGGATACTCGTCGGCGATGGGTTTGACGACCACCTTCCTTGCGCCCTCCGCGGAGGGTTTGCCGTTGACACTCAGTTCCGTCAATACGTCGGCCTTGCCCGTCATCAGGGCGTAGAAACTCGACACGCCGGAAGTAGGGACGCCGTCCACGGCCACGATGTAGTCACCTTCCTTGACATCCATTCCCGGCTCGGTCAGCGGGGAGCGTAGCGAAGCGGAATAATTGGCACCTTTCAGGATGTGCTTGATCTGATAGGTACCATTCTTGGCGGGAACGATTTCTGCGCCCAGCAGGCCCATCTGGACGCGCTCCGGCTTCTTGTATTCGCCGGGGGAAACGTATGAATGGCCGACGGTCAGTTCACCGATCATTTCTCCGATGACGTAGTTCAGGTCCAGGCGGCACTGTACGTAGGGCAGCAGCACTTCGTACTTGGCTTTCATGGCCGGCCAGTCGATGCCGTGCATGTTCTCAAGGTAAAAACCGTCACGGAAAGCACGCCAGGCTTCGTCGAAGATCTGAGCCCATTCCTGGTGCCAGTCGATGTCGGCGTAGAGGCCCTTCAGGTCGATCCCTTCTTTCGGAGCGGCGGCCTTGTTGCGGGGCAGGTCGGAGACAAAAGTCTTGCCTCCGGAGGTAAGGAGGGCCTTCTTTCCGAAGACGCCCATCATGCCGTCCACGACGGGGGAAGCTTCCTTCTTGGCGAAGTCGAAATACTGGACGCCGCCACGTCCCGCGAACCAGAAACCCTTATCGTCACCGTAAATCGGGCGCATCCAGCCCGTGCCGGCCGGAATTTTGAGGATGCGGTCCGTGATGCCCTCGGCGTCCACCTTTACCTCGACAGTCGCGGTTTTCTTGTCTTTTTCGGCCGTGTCTTTGCCCTGGGGAGCCTTCTCCGGGGCAGGTTTGTCAGCCTTGGGCGCTTCGCCGTCCGCGGGCAGGAAAGGAGATACGCCGTCCTTTGTCAACAGGGCGATGTAGAGGGCGCCCATGTTGGTGTAGGCGTAGTTCCACTCGACCTGGCTGTAGGTCGGGTTGAGGTCCTGCGTCGCATTGAATATCAAATACTTTCCATCGGCGCTAAACAAGGGTGAGGAAGAGTCATACCATTTCTCGGTAACGGGGATTTCCTGCCGGGACGCCAGGTTGTAGACATAGACGACGGACAGTTCGTTGGGGGCAGGCCGGGTATAGGTGATCCATTTGCCATCCGGCGACCAGTTCACGCCGCGGAATTCGGCTTCGGGGCAGGTCGTTACGACATTCTTGGCTCCATCTGGCACGGAGACCGTCACGATACGGTTTTTCCGGTCGGTGTAGAGCAGGCTCTTGGCGTCGGGCGCCCATTCCAGGTTCCGGATATAGGTGTCACTGCCCGTGGTAAGCTGGGCCGTGGTCTCCTTCTCCGTGTCATAGAGCCAGATCTCGGTCTCGCCGGTACGGTCGGAGATGTAGGCGATCCACTTGCCGTCCGGGCTGTATTCGGCATCCCGTTCGTTGGCGCCGGGAGTGTGGGTGATATTGCGTTTCACGCCAGGCTTGACCGGTACGGTGAAGACTTCGCCGCGGGCCGTCACGGCCAGGCGGTCACCGTTCGGGGACAGGCTGGTGCCGGTCCGGCGGTAGGAGACGTCCTTGCGTTCGGCGCGGGCCTGGATGGCTTCTGCGTCGAGGGTTATCTCCACCTTCTCATACCGTTTGGTCGCAGGATCGAGTTTGTAGATCCAGCCCCCGTTCTCAAAGACGATCCATTTCCCGTTCGTGCTGGGGAATTTGACGTCATATTCCTTGAAATCAGTGACGTTCCGGGTGGTCCCCGCCTTCGTGTCATAGACGAAGACATTCATCCAGTGGTCCCGGTCGGAGATGAAGTAGATCTCGGTTCCGATCCACATGGGCATGATGTCCTGGGCCTCGTTGGACGTGATGTTTTCGACTTTCTTTCCGTCCCAGATCCAGATGTCGTCCGCCTGTCCGCCACGATAGTATTTCCAGGTGCGGAATTCCCGAAAGGTCCGGTTGTAAGCCAGGCGCTTGCCGTCCGGACTCCAGCAGCAGAATCCGCCTTCCGGCAGCGGCAACTTGTCGCTCATTCCGCCCTGCGCGGGGACAGTCCAGAGATTGCCCTCGAAGCCGTCGCCGATGCGGTTGCGGTAGATGACGGTCTTGCCGTCGGGGCTCCAGCCCATCACGATGTTGTTGGGACCCATCCGGTCGCCCAGGTCGTCGCGGCCGTTGGTGGAAGTCCAGGTCAGTCGGACCGGTTCTCCGCCCTCGGCGGGGATGGAGTAAACCTCCGTGTTACCGTCGTACTGGCCCGTGAAGGCGATGGTCTTCCCGTCGGGGGAGAATTTGGCGAACATCTCGTACCCTTCGTGCGAGGTCAGGCGCATGGCCTGGCCACCGGCAAGGGGTGCCTTATACAGGTCGCCGGCGTAGGAAAACACCACGTCGGTGCCGTTGGTGGTGGGGAATCTGAGGAGCCGCCCGTCCGAGGCGAAGGTCGTCATCGCAACGGATGATGCAAGCAATACGGAAAGGATCAATTTTTGCATATTCTTGAAGGTCGTAATTACCCTACTAAGTTACGAATTATTGGCTTTTTTCCTATATTCGCATTTGAGTTTGAAAAACCGGACAAAATGAAACATCGTTTTTCTTTCCTGGCAGCCTTCCTGATGGCTGCGGTGGCCCTGATCCTTTCTTCCTGCGCCAGTAAGTACAGCGACGAAAAAGCTGCTGTCGCCGCCAAGATCGCCGAGACGATGGGCGACGTACAGAACCTGACCTTCAACACTTTCGAGCAGATCGGCGAGACGACTATCGGCCAGGAGGTCGAGATGAGGATCGATCTCTTCAAGACCAAGCTTGAGCAGGACCAGAAGTTCTATGACATGTATACCGCCGGCGGCGTGCTCGGCAAGGCTTCCCAAAAGAGGGACGCCATCGAGCGCGACCAGTTGCACCTGACCCAGCTGGATTCGATTCGCAACACCCTGGGCGACAAGCTGAACGAGATTGCCTATCGCGATTACAAGTTCTCCGCCGTGGGCAAGGTTAAGGACAGCAAGCTGGAAGCCAAGGACTGGTATGCGGCCATCAGCCCCGCCGGTGAGGTGCTCAGCCTGGTCCAGGATCCCAAGAAGCTCCACCGGGGCCTCGGCATCACCATCCCCGGCTATAAGGGGATGTTCGACGAAGAATAATGGAAACCCATGTCGTCATCATGGCGGGAGGCATAGGCTCCCGCTTTTGGCCGATGTCCACGCCGGAACTGCCGAAACAGTTCATCGACGTGCTGGGCTGCGGCCGGACTCTGATCCAGCTGACGGCCGACCGTTTCCGCACCCTCTGCCCTCCGGAGAATGTCTGGGTCGTGACTTCCGCCGCTTACGTGGGCATCGTGCGGGAGCAGCTCCCCGAGATTCCCGCGGAGAATATCCTCCCCGAGCCCTGCGCCCGCAATACGGCCCCCTGCATCGCATACGCATGCTGGAAGATCAAGGTCCGGCATCCGGAGGCGAACGTCGTCGTGACGCCGGCGGACGCGCTGGTGCTGGATGTGCCGGGGTACCGCCGCGTGCTCTCGGAGGCCCTGTCCTTCACGGCGGAGAATGACGCCATCGTCACGATCGGCATCACGCCCACCCGCCCGGAGACCGGTTACGGTTACATCTGCGCCCGTCAGGACACGATGCCCGAGCTGGACGAGGCCGGTGTCGCGCATCCCTCCGAACTGCTGGAGGTGGCCGCCTTCAAGGAAAAACCTTCGCTGGAAGTGGCTCAGGCCTATCTTTCGGCAGGCAATTATTTCTGGAACGCCGGCATATTCGTCTGGAATGTCAACACGATTACCTCCGCCCTGCGTGAGCATGCGCCGCAGATTGCGACCGTGATGGACCGGATCGCGCCGAGTTTCTATACCGGTGCGGAAGAGACGGTCGTCCGCACACTCTTCCCGTCCTGCGAGAAGATCAGCATCGACTATGCCGTGATGGAAAAGGCGGAACGCATCTACACGATTCCCGCCGAATTCGGCTGGTCCGACCTCGGCACCTGGGGCTCCCTGCACGCCAACCTGGGCAAAGACGAAGGCAGCAATGCCGTCGTAGGGGAGGGCGTCCACCTGTACGACTGCCAGGGGACGGTGGTCCATATCTCGGACCTGAAAGGCGCGGTCATCGCCGGCCTGGACGGCTATATCGTAGCTGAAAAGAGCGGCCGCCTGCTGATCTGCCCCCTTTCCGAGGAGCAGCGTATCCGCGACTTCGAGAAGTAGCGCCTGCCTGTCAGCGCGCTTTTTCTCCGGCCGCAGGCGGCTTTGGTTTTCGCTGATATACTATTCACTTTAAACAACAGATTATGAAAAGGCTTCTGCAGATTTGCTCTTGCCTGTTTTTTTGTATATCTCTTCCTGCTGCTCCGGGCGGGGACAGGATGTATTTCGACCATCTGAGTGTAAGTGAGGGCCTTTCTCAGAATAGTGTGACGGCCATCGCCCAGGATAGCAGAGGGTTCATTTGGATTGGGACGAAGGATGGATTGAACCGCTTTGATGGGAAAGAGGTGAAGGTTTATCGCCACCTCCCTGGAGATTCCCGGTCCTTGGGCTGCAATTTCGTCTCAGCCCTGTGCGTGGATGAGCGGGATCGGATATGGGTGGGGACGGATGTCGGTCTGTATGTCTATCATCCGGACGAGGAACGTTTCGAGCCGTTTCTGAGAGAAAGTCGCGAGGTACTGCGTCTGACCCGGGGGATATCTTCTATCCAGATGGACGCGAAGGGCCGTATCTGGGTATCTGAATACACGGATGCGTTTTTCTGCTATGACCCCGGGACTGACCGGCTGGATTGGTATCCGTATGGGGAACTGGGTCTGGAAGACTCCTATTCGGTCCAAAAACTGTTAATCGATGAGGGTGGGCGGATTTGGCTCGGGGATTTCGGAGAGGGCCTGTTCACGGTCTCACCGGATATGAAGTCCATCGTTCCTTTCCGGGATTCCGGGAGCGGCCGGGTAGTTTTCAAAGGAGATTATGTGAACGATATGATTCCAGGAACAGGGAATCGCCTGTATGTGGCTTCTTTCGGCGGCGTCTGGGAATTGGATGTTTCCACTTATACCGTCCGTAACCTTTTCCGTACAGATGGAGAAGGTAAGCCTATTCAGGCCCGTTGCCTGCTTCTGCGATCAGATGGCAAACTGCTTGCAGGGACCGAATCCGGCTTGTATGTATATGACCCGATCCAGGGAAGCCTATCCAATCTTCGTTGTTCCTGGTTCGACCCTTTCGGACTATCGGACAACGCTATTTATTCCCTTTTCGAGGATCATGACGGAGGCGTCTGGGCTGGGAGTTGGTTCGGCGGAGCTGATTATTGCCGGGAACCGCATTCCCCGGTCCGCAAGTATTATCCGACCGTTTCCCCCGGAGGCTTGCATGGCAATCACATCCGGGAGTTTTGCAAGGGACCCGACGGCCGGATATGGGTCGGGACGGAAGATGGCGGGTTGAACTTGTTCGACCCGGTCACGGATCGTTTCCAGTTCTTCGAGCCGAGCCGGGATTTTTCCAATGTGCATGGCCTGTGCGTACGGGGCAACGAATTGTGGGTAGGGACCTATTCAAAGGGACTCTATGTCGTTGACCTGGACTCGAAACGGATCAAGCGGAGCTTCATCAAGGGCGTCAATTGCGAGAGCCTGGAAGATAACAGCATCTTCACGATCGCTCTTTCCCCGTTGGGTGAGATCTATGTCGGGACTTATTCCGGCATTCAGCGTTTTAATGATGCGACGGGCCGTTTCGATCCGATCCCGGAGTCCCTGGATCACTTCATCTATGCCGTGAAGTTTGACCGGGAGGGAAACCTGTGGGCGGTCACTTATGATGAGGGTATTTTCCTGCGGATGGCCTCGGACGGAAAGTGGAGGCATTTCCTCCATGTCGTCGGTGACGCTTCCAGTTTGCCACACAACCGTCCGACAGGATGCTTCGAAGATTCTTCCGGGAGGATCTGGATTACGACGCAGGGTGGGGGCTTCGCCCGCTACCTTCCCGAGACCGCTACTTTCAAGGTCTTTGACATGTCCAACGGACTACCGAACGATGTCGTCTACCAGATGGAGGAAGCGGAAGACGGCACGCTCTGGCTCTCGACCGACCAGGGTCTGGTGTCTTTTCAGCCAGACTCGGAAGAAATGCGGGTCTGGACGGTCGAAGACGGTTTTCTTTGCGATCAGTACAACTACAGGTCGAGTTTCAAGGATGATGATGGGACACTCTATTTCGGAGGAATCAAGGGTTTCGTCCGTTTCAATCCTTCCTTGCTCCGGCACGAGGCGGCTACTCCTAATGCCGTCCTGACTGAACTCCAGATTAACGGCAAGGCCGTCCGGCCTTCTTTACCCGGTTCCCCTTTAGGGAAAAGTATCTCTTATACGGATCGGTTGAACCTGCGCTTCAACCAGAACTCCATCGCGCTGAAACTGTCGACACCGCTGTCTCATTCCCATTCGGCCCCGGTCATGTATCGGATGGTGGGACTTGAGGATGAGTGGCTTTTTGCGGAGGGAACCCGGCTCATCCGCTATCCGCATCTGCCCCCCGGAAGATATCGCTTTGTCGTCAGTGTGTCGGACCAGGGGCGTGCCGAAGATGAACTGGCCTCTCTCTCCATCCGGATACGGCAGCCCTGGTACGGCTCGGTGCTTGCCAAAGTGTTGTATGCCCTGTTGCTTTCATTGTTCTTTTACCTTGTGTTCCATGCTGTTCATCTTCGGAATGAAATGAATCTCAGGGAAAGGATCAAGGAACTGGAGAGAAAGACGGAGAAAGATCTGTACGAGAGCAAAATCCAGTTTTTTACCCACATAGCCCATGAGATCCGTACCCCGGTGACGATGATCCGGGGACCGTTGGACCATATCATTCAGGAAGGTGGCTTCGACGAGGATATACGTGAGGACCTGGATATGATGAAGAAGAATTCAGACAGACTGTTCTCCCTGACCAACCAGTTGCTGGATTTCCGCAAGATGGAAAGCGTTGGAGCACAGTTGGAGTTCCGCTCCTGCAACGTTTCCGCGATGGTACGGGAAGTGATGGCAGAGCAGATGTATCAGGTCGAAGAGAGATCTCTCTCTTTCATCCGTCACCTACCGGAAACTGACTTATATGCGGACGTCTCCCCGGAAGCCTTCGTCCATATCGTCTCCAATCTTTTCAGCAATGCGGTGAAATATGCGGATCGTTCCTTGGAACTGACCCTCCGTGAGGAAGAAGATACCCTGGTCCTGGAAACCCGGAATGACGGCGATGTAGTACCTCCGGAAAGCCGGGATGACATCTTCAAACCCTTTGTCCGTTACAGTGCCGGCGGGGATAGGGCTGTGCAAGGGACCGGTATCGGGCTGGTCTATGCACGCTCGCTTTCTCAGGCGCATGGAGGGTCTCTCCGTATGGGGCCTCAGACAGACTGCAATGTGTTCATTCTCCGTCTTCCGCTCCACCAGGCGAGCGTGAGCCCTTCTTCCGAAGATAGCCTTCCTGCCGCCGGGCGGGCTGCCGGCTTTAGGACCGTGCTGGTGGTGGAGGATCACGAAGATATGCGTGGTTTCATCCGCAAGATTCTGTCACGACAATTCCGCGTACTGGAGGCTGGGAATGGGGCTGCCGCTCTGGAGGTCCTTTCTCAGCAGGATGTGGACCTGGTTGTCAGTGATGTGATGATGCCGCTCATGGACGGCTTTGAATTGTGCAGGACGATCAAGTCGGATATCCGCTTCAGTCATATCCCCGTCATCCTCATGACGGCCAAGACAGACGACGGATCCAAGATCCAGGGCATGGAGCTGGGGGCGGACGCTTATGTGGAGAAACCTTTCTCCATGGATTATCTGCGTGCGAGTATCTCCAGCCTCCTGGTCAATCGGGACAACGTCCGGAAAGCGCTCTCCCGTTCGCCTGTCATCCCGGTTTCCTCGATAGCAGTGACGGATACGGATAAATCTTTCATTGAGGATATCTACCGTATCATCGCACAGAATTATAGCAATACGGAGTTCCGCATGGATGACATGGCCAGCGAACTGCACATGAGCCGCACCCAGTTTTATCGCAAGATCCAGGGCGTCCTTGATATGACGCCGAATGATCTGCTCCGACTGGAGCGGCTCAAGCACGCAGCGGCCTTGTTGAAAACCGGCCGACTCCGCGTCAGCGAGGTATGTTATATGACGGGCTTCAGCTCGCCCTCCTATTTCTCGAAGTGCTTCCTGAAACAGTTCGGTGTCACGCCGACTGATTATTCTGCTTCGACGGCAGAATCATAGGAGAAACTACTTCAACAGGGCGACGGAGCACCATAAGACAGGGGCCTGACCGTGGTTGTCGCCTGTGTTCCGCTTGCGGTCGTAGTAGTACTGCAGGTCGTTCTTTTTGTTGGTCCCTTCGCAGACAGAGTCGATTTCGCCGTTTCCGTTGATATGGTCTACGAGGGCCGTCCAGGCTTTGCGCACGACGGGGGTGTAAGTGTCGGCGTCCAGCCATCCTGCCTTGATTCCGGCGATCATGGCGTAGGTGAACATCGCGCTCCCGGAAGTCTCGTTCCAAAAGTCTTCTTTGTCAATCAGCTGGTTCCAGAGCCCACTTTTGCGTTGATATCCTTTCAAGGTCTTCATCATCAGCCGGTAGCCTTCCAGGATCCGTTCGTAGCATGGGTCGTCCGTAGGAAGGACGCTGAGCAGCTCGGCCATCCCGGCTGCCATCCATCCGTTGCCGCGCGACCAAAAATAAGGAACGTCAGGAGCGTGATAGAACAGCCCGTTCTCCAGTTGTAAAGTGTCCAGATAGAGGACCATCTCCCTGGCGGCGCGGTTTCGATACTCTGTGTCGCCGGTGGCCCGGTAAGCCTGGGTCTGGACGATGGTGATCATATACATGTCATCAATCCAGAGCCGTGTCTGCCAGGAATAACCCTTCTCAGCCCAGGCCTTCTCTCCGGCGTTGGCGTAATAGGGAAGCGTCCATTGGGTGTCCGCATAGCGCAGACCACACTCGAGGTAAGGGATCTGGCGGGTCTGAAGATAGAGCTCGAAAGGAAGTGAACCGAACATGTTGTGGTCCACATGATGCAGGTGAGGAAGGAATTCGAATTCCTTAGCCAGCAGGATATTGAAACGGTCCTGCAGACGGTGGGCCAAGGCTTCGTTCCCGGAAACTTGCGCGAAACGGAGGGAACCCAGCCATGCGCAGACCGTCGGATATCCGACTACGCTACGGATGCTTCCCGGCTCGCGGAGTGTTTCATAGAAGTGTCCGGCAAGTTTTTCTCCGACGACGGTGGGATCATACTTCCCTTCGAAACTGAGGCCTTTCTGAGCCGACAGGTTCGTGCACAACAGGCAGACAGACGCGAATACGCAGATAATTCTTTTCATAACCGTAATTTGTAGTCAGCCTTTATTCGACGTCCTGGTCGGCAACTGCTTCTTCCCAGGTTTCCCACTCCTTGACGTTGGGGTCATATCCTGCGTAACCGTAGTTCTGATGCAGTTGGCCCTTCGTGTTGGAGGTGATGGCCTTCTCGGGGATCGGCCAGTAGATGTTCTTTTTGTCCATCGTGTAGTTGATACGGGACAAGGAAGCATTTACGTTGATGACGCCCTTGTTATATTGGCCGTAATGGTTGATGCGCTGATACCAGTAACTTCCGCCTTCAGCATCTGTCCCGGACTGCTTGTCGAAGGTGTCCAGTTTGTAGACATTGCCCCATTCGTCGGGTTTGCCGCTGCGGGCAAGGCAGAGCGAAATACGGGTCAGTTCGACATTGCGGAATTCCTCGAAATACAGTTCACGGGCACGCTCGTTGACGATGTCACCGATGGTGCAAGGACCGGAGTAGAGCTGCTGGCAGCCCGCCCTGCGACGGATGATATTGATGTCTTCAGCAATGGTGGGATCTGAGGGATTCATATAGTACTTTGCCTCAGCGCGGAGGAGGTATACTTCCGCTAGACGGTACAGGTACCAGTCGGAATTGCCGCCCGTCTGGGCGCCACGATGTCCGTCGGAACCTGAGATGTTGGCTTCAGCCACCGGGTCGTCCAGCCACAGTTTGTAGTGGGGGACATCGAACCAACGGCGGATGGTATCGGTGCAGAGCAACTTACCCTCGTCGTTGAACAGGCGGAGGTTTTCGCCATAGTGCTTGGAATTGCGGTTGTTGACCTTGAGGTCTTCCATCCGGACCCAGTTGCCGACCTTTGAGGAATGACGCAGGTCTCCCTCGTCCAGTACTCCATTGACTTCCCAAAGCCGGTGCGTATACCACCAGGTGGTCCGCCAGGTCGCGATGCCGCGTCCGAGGGCGCGCATGTAATCGTACTTGGGATCATAGTTGGAGTTGTTCCGCTTGTAGTTCTGGAGCGCCTGAACGCCGTCTACATCCTGGACCTGTCCGTTGAAATAGAACGGATAGAGGATACGCATCGTCAGCATCTTGACGAAGGATTCCTTATCGGAACCGCGGTTCACGACACCCTGGATCACCTCCGTGTTGGCCGCGATGAGTTTGTTCTCCGCCCGGTGCATGTCCCAGATGACGTTGCGGGTGATAGGCCAGGTTTGAGGTTCGCCGCCCGGATAGAAGGTTCCGAAGCTATTGCCCGTGATCAGAGCATAGCGTCCACCGTTGATCAGGTCGTCGCATAGATCTTTCGCTTTCTGATATTCACCGACGGCCAGATAATATTTGATAAGCAAGACTTTGCAGGCGCCTTTATTGATCATACCGACCTCATCCATCTCGGACTGTTCGGGGACCCATTTCACGGCAAACTCCAGATCCTGGATGAACATCTGGAACGCGGCGTCGCGTTTGCAGGAGTAGTAGCTCTGCTTGGGGACATCGGTCACCTTGGTCAGGAGGGGGACGTCGCCGAATTGCATGTAGATGTTGTAATAACGCCAGGCGCGGTGGAAATACGCTCGGCCTAGATATGCGTTTTTGATACTCTCATCCAGTCCCTCTACCCGTGGCGCATACTGGATGATGGTGTTGGAATACATGATGCCTTGCCAACCCTGTCTCCAGAAGTACCAGATGCTGTTTCCACGACTGAGGTTGTCTTCCGTAGACTGGTCGCTGGTAGGTGTCAGGTCATGGGCGACATCGACCAGCAACTGGGATTTGTCAGTCGCGGCGGCTGCACCCAGTTCGCTGAACATGTATTCTGTCGCCAGAGACAGCATTTCGTTGTAATCGTGCGCATAATTGAGTTTCAACGTACGGTCGCAGATAGCCATGGCGGCTTTCAACCCGGATTCGGTGCTGAAGGTCGTGGTAGGCTCATAAATGGAGAGCGGATCCGCGTCCAAAAATTCCCGGCTGCATGCGGAGAGGCCGGACATCAGTACGACGGCGCAAAGGCAGGGGATGAAGGGGATATGCTTGATCATTGTTTTCATTTCGATGCATTTTTAGGGTTAGAACGTAAGGTTGACACCCATCTGGTAGGTCCGGACAGAGAGGCCTTCCGCCTCGATATCACCATACTGCCAATGTTTGTCGAACTTGATCATGCAAGGATTGCCGACGGTAGCGAAGACCTTGATCCTGCTCATGTCCAGCGCCTTGACGAACTTGGAAGGAAGCGTGTATGCCAACGAGATGTTGCTGATGCGGATGAAGCTGCCGTCGATGAGGGCTGCCGGACGCTGGGCACCGGTCGGGCCCATGGCATCGATCCTGCCCTGCCAGTCGGTCGGATGATCCACCGTCCAGTAAGTCTTCTTGCGCAGGGTCGCGAGCTGGTAAGCCATGTGTCCGCCATCATCATCGATGTTGAGATAGCGGGTCGTGGTCTTCTTCTGCCCCATTTTTGAGTACATATTCACCGTAAGAGTCAGGTCTTTGAAGAGGGTGAAATCATTGCGCAGGCTCCAGCGGACCGGAGCGACCCCGGTGCCCTGGAACACCTTATCGTTGTTGTTGAACTGCGGGGTGACAGTGCCGTCGGCGTTGACTACGTCGTCAGCCGTGTAATGGTTGGCCACCTTGGGATCGCCGGGAACCTGGCCGAACTTGGCGGCTTCTTCCCATTCTTCCTTTTGCCAGATGCCGGTCACCTCGTAATTCCAGATAACGTCGATCGGCTGTCCGATGAACCAACCGTTGGTGGTGTCGTCCGTTTCCTTCTGTCCGGTCACATTTCCGTTCTCGTCCAGGATGTCCTCATACTCGTAATAGAGATGCTTGATCATATTCTTATTGTAAGAGAACGAGAAGGAGCTTTCCCAGGTGAAGTTCGGATTGCGGACATTTACCGTATTGAGCGTGATCTCGAAACCGTTGTTGTCCACCTGTCCGAGGTTGGTCGTGATAGAGTCGAATCCGGTGATGGAGGGGATTTTCTTGTTCATGATCATGTCATGGGTCTGCATCAGGTAGCCTTCGATGGAACCATTGATGCGTCCCTGGAAGAAACTGAAGTCGAGACCCAGGTTCATGGATGTCGTCTTTTCCCACTGGAGGCCCGGGTTGGCCAGGCGCTCGATCATCAGGTATTTGACCTCCTCCATGCTGCCGTTGCTCTGGATGTATCCGTTGGTTTTGCCGCCGCCCGGATAGAGGTTGGCGAGGGCCACATACGGATTGGCGAGGGAGCGGTTGCCGTTTTTACCATAGGAGAAACGGATCTTACCGTAATCCATGGTGTCCCAGTTCCAGAAAGACTCGTTGGTAAAGGTCCAAGCTACACCGAAGGACGGGAAAATGGCATAAGGATTTGAATAACCGAAGGCGGAGTAACCGTCCCGACGGATGGTGCCCGTGATCATGTACCGGTCATCGTAGGAATAGAATGCACGGGCGAACAGGGCATCGGCAGACTGGTGCGTGTCGTTGGTCTTAAATGTGCTGGCATCCTTTGAACCGTTCTGGGTATTATGGAATCCGAGGGCGTCCGAAGGCAGGATGTTGCGGGCCTCGATCCGGTCGGACCAGTAACGACGGTCTTCCGCTTCCTGTCCGAGGGTGAGGGTGACATGATGCTTGCTGGCAAAGAAATAGTCCCAGGCGAGCGTGTTGTTGAGCGACCAGTCAAAACGCTTGGCCTGCTCACGGTTGACACCCCGGTCCGTCGCGACCGATCCGGGACGGTCGGCCGACATGAAATAGCGGTCGTAGAAGAACTGGTAGCGGGGAGAGATGTTGAAGGTATAGGTGATGTTGAAAGGCAACTTGACCTTGGCGTCGAAAATCGTGTTGAATACAGTATATCCTTTCTCGAGATCCAGGTACTGACGCTCAAAATCATAGTTGTATCCACGCTGGCTGTAGCTGCCGTCGAGCGGATACTGGACGAAATTACCGTCCTCGTCCTTGTAGTCCGCGAAAATGCTTTGGCGCATCTGGTCGTCGTCGTTAAAACCGATCTCACCGTCCGTGCGCTGCTGGAAATTGACATTTGCGCCCAGCTCCAGCCATTTCGTGACGTTCGTGTGCAGTTTCATGTTCGCCCGGTAGGTCTGGTAGTCATCGAACTTGCGGACTCCGTGGTTATTCATGTAACCGAAGGAGAGGTAATAGTTCATGTTCTCGGAAGCTCCGCTCACACTGGCGTTGTAGTCTTGTGTAAGACCGGTCCTCAGGCTGATGTCCTCCCAGTTCGTGATCTTCCCGGCCAGGAGGTTCACCAGCGTATTGCTGCCCGGGTTGAAGCCCAGACGACGGGCCCAGATGCTCAGGTCGGACTCATCGGACTCGTTGGCGGTATAGCCTCTCCACTGGTCCAGCGAAACGCCGGAAGGGAGCTGCTCGGGATTGGAGTAGTACCCCGGCTGGGATACCATGGTGCCGCTCTGGTAGGCTTCCCACTGGCCTGTCTCAGCGTTGTATCCGTTGGTGTAGACTTCTTTCCAATCCTTGTAGTGGGTGAGGTACTCGTCTTGAGTGTCCCAGCGGTGCCAGAAGTCTGCCAGGGTCATGGCTCCGACCGTGGCGCTGAGGTTGATGACGGGCTTGCCGACCTTACCTTTCTTGGTGGTGATCAGGATGACGCCGTTAGCTGCCTTGGCACCGAAGATGGCCGCCGAGGAGGCGTCCTTCAAAACGTCTATCTGTTCGATGTCGTCTGGATTGATCTCGGAGAGTTCACCGTAGAACATCATGCCGTCCAGGATGAGCAGGGGATCGTTGTGCCCGCCATCCGTATAGACGGAACGCTGTCCGCGGACACTGAGAGAGCCGCCACCCTTGGCGGATGCGTCATAACCGACATTCAGGCCCGCAGCATTGCGCAGGACGTCTTGGACGGTCTTGGGATTGTCGGCAACCATGTTGTCCGGACGGATCTGGATGACGGATCCTGTCAAGTCTTTCCGTCGTGCGGTACCATAACCGATCACGACGACATCGTCCAGCTGGGTGGTGTCGTCCCGCAGGGTCACGTTGACGGGGCCCTCACCGGGGAGCAATTCCTCGCTGATGTAGCTGATACAGGAGAACTGAAGGAGGGAAGACGGGGCGACCGTGATGGTAAACAGTCCGTCCAAATCGGTCATGGTGCCGTTCATCGTCCCTTTTTCAATGACGTTGACGCCGACCAGCGGATTACCGACCTGGTCGACGACCTTTCCGGTGACCGTCCGGTTCTGCGCTTTCAGCCCGATGGCGAACATCAGGAGGCACAGGACCGTCATTCCGGTCCGGATGAGGAAATGTTTTGTTTTTTCCATGGGAAATAAGGTTATGATTATATGTGATTCTGTGTTTATTCGCGGGTCAGGTCGATCACCTTCCGGTTGGCCTCGCTCACGCGGGCCGCATCCAGTTTGACCACCTTGCGGTCGTAGGTAAGCAATCCGTTGATTTCGCCTTCCACATCGGTCGTCTGCGTATAGACGGCAGCGGCGCAGCCTTCTTCCCGGACGATTTTCTCGAGCATTTCGGCATAGGCGACGTACTTGTCGGTAACGGCCTGGCTGTCTTCCATCTTGATATAGCCCCATTTCCGGTCGATTTCCCAAATGTGGCCTTCCACCGGCATTCCAATGCCGCCATATTCACCGAGGACGTTGACCTTGCTTTCTTCTGTCACGTTCAGTTTCGGGTGCGGGTAGTGATGGCAGTCCAGGATGTCGCCCGGGCAGTCGCGCTCCCAGTTACCGCCGGAAGCATAATTGACCAGGCGGGTGGGGTCCTGACGTTTGGTAAACTCGGCCATGATCTTGGTCTCAAACTGACCCCAGGCTTCATTAAAAGGAACCCAGGTGACGATGCATGGAAAGTTCTTGAGCTGGGAGATGATCTCCGTCCACTCTTTATAATAATTGGCTTTGGTCTCGGCGGGTGCAGGCCAGTCGCTCCCTTTGTCGAATTCGCCCGGACCGTTCGCCCAGTGGTTTTTTCGGTTGTCGGCAAAGCAAGGCATGTCTTGCCAGACCAGGATGCCCATTTCGTCACAGGCGCGGTACCAGGTCGCCGGCTCGACTTTGATATGTTTGCGTATCATGTTGAATCCGAACTCCTTGGTGATCTCGAGGTCGTAGCGCATCGCCGCGTCGGACGGGGCGGTGTACAGGCCGTCCGGCCACCATCCCTGGTCCAGGGGGCCGTATTGGAAAAGGATACGGTTGTTGAGCGCCATCCGCTTGTGTCCGTCAGCATCTTCCTTGACGGAAATCTTACGGAAGGCGGTGTAACCTTTCACTTCGTCCAGGACTTTTCCTTCGCGGGTCAATATCATCCGTATATCATAGAGGAAAGGATCCTCCGGTGACCAAAGCCTGGGATTCTCGACGGGTATGACGGCAGCTTCTCCCGGACGGAGCGTGGCCTGCATCTCTTTCCCGTCGCCGACGAGGGTGGCTTCAATGCAATCGCCGTCGGCCGTGCCCTGCGTGCCGACCGTCAAGGTCAGCGTCCCGTTGTCTATATCCGACAGACAGTCGTAGCTTTCGATGTGTCCGGATTGGACAGGCTCCATCCAGACGCTCTGCCAGATGCCGCTGACGGCCGTGTACCAGATGCCTTCCGGATGAGAAACTTGTTTTCCGCGGGGCTGGAAATCATTGTCCGTAGCATCCAGCACTTTGACGGTAACATCTTGTTTTCCATTTTTCAAATACGGAGTAATGTCGAAGGCGAAAGCCGTGTAGCCGCCTGTGTGGCTTCCGACCCGTTGCCCATTGACAAATACTTCAGCTGACCAATCTACGGCGTCAAAGTGCAGGATGACGTTCTTCTTTTTCCATGTACGGGGGATCGAGATGCTCTTTCTGTACCAGAGTGCCTCGTCTGGCCCGAGTTTCCTCCCTACTCCGGAGAGGGAAGATTCCAGACAGAAGGGGACCAGGATCTGTCCATCGGCAGCAGCAAAATGGTTTGCGCCGGCAGGGGTGACGGCATAGTCCCATAGTCCGTTCAAGGACTGCCACTCTTGGCGGATCATCTGAGGTCTCGGATACTCCGGGTGGACAGAGGTGGGATCGAGGGTCTCGGCCCAGGATGTGCGGATGTTTTCTCCGACGGGCACCCAGGCCGCGGGCTTTGGCGTACAGCCGGAAAGTGCTGCAAGGAGAAGTCCGAACGACAACGCTTTTCTCATTTTCATGGTTGTTGATATAATGGATTGAGGTTATCAGTTTTTTACGATACAAAAGTACCGGAAGCAAGACAAGGAACTGTGCACAATCGTCCCGAAAACTTGTATTATTGTTTCATCGGGTATTATGCTTTCGTTTTTTCCTTGACCGCTCCCGGCATTGCATATGCGTGCCGGAATCTTAACGCAAGACACCCGTCGGCGTCATCGCCGGCGGCTGCTCAGGCCCGGTATGGGCAGTCGCAAAGCCGGGGCGCCCTGGACTTCAAAGAGCATTCCCCGACAGGGTTCTTTTCTGCTCTTTGAAGTCCAGGGCGCCCCGGCTCCGGAATGAGCGTTATACCAGTTCGATGCCGGCGGCGGCGCATGCTGCGCGCATGTCATCGGGCCAGATGCTGCTCTGGATCTCACCGATGTGCGCCTTCCTTAGCAGATACATACACAGGCGCGACTGTCCGACACCTCCGCCGATCGTGCAAGGCAGTTCGCCGGCAAGCAACCTCTTGTGGAAATACAGCTCCTTCTTCCATTCCTGCCCACGCACTTTCAACTGGCGCTCCATCGCCGCCTCATCGACGCGGATGCCCATGCTGGACACCTCGAAGGCATGCCCGAGCACCGGATTCCATAACAGTATGTCGCCATTCAGGCCTTCGAACCCGTCGCTGTTGGGCGTGCTCCAGTCGTCATAGTCCGCGGCGCGGCCGTCATGGATGCTGCCGTCTGACAGCTTTCCGCCGATACCGATGATAAAGACCGCCTTGTGCTCACGCACGATGGCGTCTTCCCGCTCCTTCGGCGTCATGCCGGGGTAGAGGCGCAGCAGTTCCTCCGAATGGATGAAGAAGATATCATCCGGCAGGGCGGGCTGGATCTGAGGGAACTCGACGTAGATCTTGTTCTCCGTGACCTTGATCGCCTCGTAGATGCGCCGGACCGTCTTTTTCAGGAAATCCAGGTTGCGGTCCTCGCGGCGGATGACCGCCTCCCAGTCCCATTGGTCCACATAGATCGAATGCAAGTTGTCCAGCTCTTCGTCGGGCCGCAGGGCGTTCATGTCCGTGTAGATGCCCCGTCCCGGAGCGACGCCCATCTCACCGAGTTTCAGGCGTTTCCACTTCGCCAGTGAATGCACGACCTCGGCCTGGCGCTCATCCATTCCCTTGACGGGGAATCGGACCGGCCGCTCGACGCCGGTGTGGTCGTCGGTGATACCCGTGCCGGTCAGCACCACCATCGGCGCCGTCACGCGCAGCAGCGCGAGCTGGGCCGAAAGGTTGTTCTGGAACATGTCCTTGACGGTCTTGATGGCTTTCTCGGTCGCTTCCATGCTTCCCAGCAGGTTGCGGTAGCCTTGGGGGATGAAGAGGCTCATATTGCGTTCGTTTATGGGACAAAGATAGGGAAAAATGGGAAAGACGTGCTCTTTCCGGAGTTTTTTCTATCTTTGTACTCTGTACAAAACGCAAACCTGTTCCTTAAATGGGGAAACTTTACGATGAATTAGCCAAGGACTACCGCCTCAAGGAGGGCCTGAAGACCTGCATCAACTGCGGGACCTGTACGGCCATCTGTCCGGCGGCTGAGTTTTATAAATACGACCCGCGCAAGATCGTGGACACCGTCCAGCGCAAGGATGACGCGGAAATCGAGGCCCTGCTGAAAAGCGATACGATCTGGTACTGCGGCGAATGCATGTCCTGCATGACCCGCTGCCCCCGCAAGAACGGGGCGGGTCTGGTCATTATGGCCCTGCGAAATCTCTCTGCCAGACTGGGTTATTTCACTTATTCCGAAAAGGGGCGCCAGCTCTATCCGCTGACCAAGATTATGACGGGTAATATCCTTAAATACGGCTATTGCGTCTATCCGGAGACCTTCAAGATGGAGGACCATCCGGAGGCGGGGCCGGTCTGGGAGTGGCATACGCAGCACCTGCGGGACAACATGGAGCGCCTCGGCGCCAACTATCAGGGTAAAGGTCCGGGCATCCTGCGCAAGATTCCGCAGGAGTCCCTGGACGAACTCAAGGCCATCTTCGACGTTACCGGCGGCACGGAACGGATCGAGACCGTGGAGAAGTATTCCAGGGCCAAGGCCGATGAGATGGGGATGTCGATGGACGAGTATACGACGTACACCTTCAAGCATTGCTCGGAAGGCCATTTCAACAACGAAGACTGACGCGTCATGATCTACCAGGGAAAACAAAAGATTTGGTCCGAGTACCAGAAGGAGATCCCCGACGATCACTGGTATTACGTGCGCAGCTGTATCCGGCAGAACTTCTTCCCGGCTTCCGAGCGGATGTTCACCGAAATTACCCGAAACGTCCTCGGCAAAGACATTTACGAGACCCCCAGTCATACGACCTGCGGCGGCATCGCCTATCATTGCGACACCATTCCGCAGGAGACCGTGATGACCATCGTGGCCCGACAGTTCGCATTGATGACGGAGGCCGGCTACGAGAACTATGTCGCCTCCTGCATCACTTCTTTCGGCAACTATGCCGAGATCCTGGAGACCTGGCACGAGTTCCCCGAACTGGAAACGAAGATCCGCGAGTTGCTCTGGAAGGCCTGCAAAAAGGAATTCAAGAAGCCCAAATACCTCGCGCACTCCAGCGACCTGATCTATAAGTTCCGGGGCGAGATTGCGGCCAAGGGCCGTTTCCGCCTGGTGGACAAGGAGACCGGCGAGCCCCTGCGCATCGTCGAGCACATCGGCTGCCACTATGCCAAGATGTTCCCGCACAAGGGCGTCGGCGGCGCCGAATATCCCTGCGTGCTGAGCGGCATGATCGAGGCCTGGGGAGGCCAGGTGATTGACTATCCCGAACGCCGCCACTGCTGCGGCTATGGTTTCCGCCAGTACCACGTCCAGGCCAACCGGGGCTATTCCCTGTCCAATACGCACAAGAAGTTCGAGTCGATGGAGCCCTACCATCCCGATGCCATCATCACCAACTGCCCGGGCTGTCCCTACTTCCTGGACCGCTGGCAGTACGTGATTGCCGAGCAGACCGGCAAGACCTACGGGCGGGACGGCTTTGGAATACCCGTCTTCACCTACGAGGAACTGGCGGGCCTGGTGCTGGGCTACGATCCCTGGGACCTGGGACTTCAGTTGCATCAGGTGGCCGTGGAGCCCTTCCTGGACAAGATCGGCATCGAATACGACCCGTCAGCAAAATACAAGGGCCTGGACAAGAAGGACATCCTGCGTCCGGGCCTGCCGCAGAACCTCAAATGCTTCTAGACACAGATGAGCAAGGACAATATCGTAATCATCGGCGGCGGTATCGCCGGCATGACGGCGGCCTCCCGGCTGCTTCGTCTCGGCTACACGCCCATTATCGTGGAGGAGTCCGACCACCTTGGCGGACATGTCGCGGAATGGCACAAGCTCTTCCCGGACATGGCCCCTGCCCAGGACATCGTCCAGCGGCTCGCCGAAGAGGTCAGCGCCGCCAATATCTTCCTTAGCACGCGCGTCCTCTTCATCAACCGCCTGCACGATACATACATCGTGATGCTGAACAACGGCGTGAGCATCCAGGCCCAGGCCGTGCTGATTGCGACGGGCTTCAATCTCTTCGACGCCACCAAGAAGGAAGAATACGGCTACGGCATCTACGACCAGGTCCTGACCAACCGCGACTTGGAGCGCTGGTTCACCACGGGCGACGATCCCCGCCTGAACGGTCACGAAGTCAAACGGGCGGGCTTCGTGCATTGCGTCGGTTCGCGCGACGTCAAGGCTGGCAACACGCAGTGCTCCAAGGTCTGCTGCGTCACCGCCATCAAGCAGGCGATCGAGTTGAAGGAGAAATTCCCGGATGCCGAAATCTGGTGCTTCTACATGGACCTGCGCCTCTTCGGCAAGAAATACGAAGACTTCTACATCAATGCCCAAAAGGATTACGGCATCCATTTCATCCGCGGCCGCGTCTCCGAAGTGAGCGAGGGTCTGGACGGAAGGGTGATCGTCAAGGCGGAGGATACGCTCTCCGGCAAGCCGGTCAAGGTCACGCTCGACCTACTCGTGCTGATGTCCGGAATGGTCTGCAATGCCACGATCAACCCCATCGCCACCTCCCTGGGCATCGACCTGGACTCCGACGGCTTCCTGCGCAGCAAGGACAACATTTCCCACATCGTTTCCTCCGGGCGCAAGGGTCTTTTCCTGGCCGGCGCCTGCACCGGGACCAAGACCGTCCCGGAAACGATCGCGGAGGCCAATTCGGCCGCCCTGGACATTCATCTTTATCTGACGGAAGGCAAGTGATGGAATTCGGTTTCAAGCTTTCTCCCTCTTCTGCGGTCAACCTGGACCAGGTCGACCTGAGCCTGTACGAGCGTCTCGCCGCCATCGAGCCGGACCTGCGCATCTGCATGGCCTGCGGAAGCTGCAGCGCCACCTGCACGGCCGCTCCCTTCACGGGCATGAGCGTGCGGAAGGTCATCCTCGACCTGCAGCGGGGGAAAGAGAAGGAGGCTGCGAAAATGCTCTCCGGCTGCATGCTCTGCGGCAAATGCACGATGGTCTGCCCCCGGGGCATCAACACCCGCCATCTGATCCTGTCCCTGTGCAGGATCTACGGCACTAAAGCGAAGGAGGAAGGGAAATGATCGATCGCGTCGCCTCTGGATTCCATCCTTTCGTGCTGCCGTTCCTCTTCGGCATGATCTTCGTGCTGGGCTACTGCCTGTACGGTATCGTCAAGATCCTGCTCCAGCTTTCGCACGAGGACCGGCGGCGTTTCCTGCTTTCGCTGATCAATCCCGTCACGGCCTGGAAGAACATTAAGGACATCTTCCTAAACTGTCTGCTGCACGTCAAGCTCTGGAAACGCAATCCCGTGCTGGGTTACATGCACTCCAGCATTGCCTTCGGCTGGTTCATGCTGATCGTGCTGGGCCACATCGAGGTCATGCTGTTCGTGCCGCACCGGATGCGGCAGGTCTGGTACCCGATCTTCTTCAACTATTTCGTGGCCGAGGGGCCTGGTCCGGCGACGGTGCAAGGTGCGCTGCTATTCACCCTGATGGATTTCTTCCTCCTGGTCGTGTTGAGCGGTATCGCCCTGGCCATGATCAAACGCGTGCGCTCGCGCATCTTCGGCATGCGCCGCACGACCCGTCCATCCTTCCTGGACCGGGTGGGACTCTATTCCCTCTGGGCCATTTTCCCGCTGCGCCTGCTGGCCGAGGGCTTCACCGCCCACATCAGCGGCGGCGGCTTCCTGATCACGCCGCTCAACTGGGTGTTCCGCCAGTTCCTGGGCGATCAGCTCCACATGCTGCCGACCTGGTGGGCGTATTCGATCGCCCTGTGCATCTTCATGTGCGTGCTCCCGTTCACCCGCTACATGCACATTCCTGCGGAAATGATGCTGATCCCGATGCGCAACGCAGGACTCAAGATCAAGCATGCGCGGCGCGGCTTCACGCGGGCGATGGTCTGGTCCTGCCCGAACTGCGGCGTCTGCATCGACGCCTGCCCGATGAGCGTCAAGAAGATCAATCTCAAGGACACGACCGTCTATCTCAACCGCAACATCCGCCGGGGCAACGAGGAACGCATCGAGCAGATCTCCGACAAGTGCCTGCTGTGCGGCAAGTGCCGCGAAGTCTGCCAGATCGGTCTGGACGGTCCTTCGATCCGCATTGCCCAGCGCGCCATGCGCTCATACGGCCTGAATCAGGACTATACCTCCTTCCGTCCCGCGCCGGCGCCCGCCGGGCACAAGTTGCTCTATTTCGCCGGCTGCATGACCCAACTGACGCCGCGCATCTCCAAGGCGGTCGGTTCCGTGCTGGACAAGGCGGGTCTGGACTGGGAGATAATGGATAAGGACGGCGGCCTCTGCTGCGGACGTCCCCTGATGACGGCTGGCCGTTTCGTGCAGGCCAAACAGCTGATCCGGCAGAACAGCGAGCTGATTCGCGCGAGCGGCTGCGACACCCTGCTGCTTTCCTGTCCCATCTGCTATAAGATATTCAAGGAGCGCTACAAGCTCGAAGGCGTGCGGGTGGTCCATACCGCGGAATTCTTCGAGGAACTCATCCAGACGGGGGCGCTTCACGTGGAGAAGGGTGACATCCGCTATGTCTTCCACGACCCTTGCGAGTTGGGCCGCGGCTCGGGCATCTATGAGCAGCCGCGCCGCATCCTCGGCCGGGCCGGATACCTCGTGGAGTCGGAACCCAACCGTGCCGAGAGCATCTGCTGCGGCGGTTCCCTGGGTTCGCTGACCCTGGGTTTCGCGCAGCGGGAGGACATGACGCGCAATGCCTTGAAACATCTGACCGAAGGCGGGCCGGACGCCATTGCAACAGCATGTCCGCTGTGCCTGGCGACTTTCAGCCGCTATGCCGACCGGGCGGTGCAGGACATCGCTGAAATCCTGGATCGGGTTTCTTCTAAAGGATAACTTCCGTGACGGTGCCGCTGAGGGCGGGATCGTAGGGACGGGATACCTTGATGTAGTTGCCGGTGAAACCGGACATGGTGCTGTCTTTCTCTTTTGATTCCCAGAGTACTCTCTCGCAGATCCCGCGGTTCGCTTCGACGAACTCGGCGTGCAGGCGGTCGCAGAGGGCCTCCAGGACCTTGACGCGCTCGTCCTTGACGGCCTCCGGGACCTGGTCGGGCCACTGGGCCGCACGCGTGCCGGGCCGGCGGGAATAGGGGAATATGTGGATGAAGGAGGGCCGGACGGATTCGATGAAGGCACGCGTTTCCTCGAACAGTTCGGGCGTTTCGCCGGGCAGGCCGACCATCACGTCAATGCCGAAGAATACTTTCGGGCGTCCGGGGCCTTCCATGCGGGCGCGGATGTATTCGATGCGCTCGCGGAAGAAGGCGGTGGTGTATTTGCGGCCCATGCGCTTCAGCTGGACGTCGGATCCGGTCTGCAGGGGAATGTGGAAGTGGGGGAGGAACTTGGTGCCGGAGGCGATCCAGTCGACGATCTCTTCGGTGATGAGGTTGGGCTCGATGGAGGAGATGCGGTAGCGCTCGATGCCTTCGACCTCATTGAGGGCCTTGAGGAGGTCGAGGAAGCTTTCGCCGGTGCTGCGGCCGAAGTCGCCGGTGTTGACGCCGGTGAGGACGATTTCGCGGGCGCCGGATGCGGCGATTTCGCGGGCGGCGCGGACGACTTCGCAGATGGGGAGGTTACGGCTGCGGCCACGGGCGTAGGGGACGGTGCAGTAGGCGCAGAAGTTGTCGCAGCCGTCCTGGACTTTCAGGAAGGAGCGGGTGCGCCCGCCAATGCTGTAGGCCCCGAAAACGTCGGACGTTGGCTGGCTGTCCTGGGCGGGGGCTGTGCCAGGAAACTGTGCCACCCTCGGCAACATAAGAGGGGGGACCGTGAGCTTAGCGAACGGTGGGGCCGAACGCAGTGAGGCGTTTCCAGGTGCAGCCCCCGCCCGGGACGGCCCTGAGATGGCGCTAAAATGTGCGAGCGTATCGGGGACGAGGCGCGCTTTCTCGGCGGCGCCGAAGACCAGCGCGACGCCCTCGATGGCTGCCACCTCCTCGCGACGCAACTCCGCGTAGCAGCCCGTCACCACGATGGGCGCGTCCGGGCGGATGCGGTGGAGTTTGCGGATGGCGCTCCGCGACTTGCTGTCCGAAGTCGCCGTGACGCTGCAGGTATTGACCACGAACAGGTCCGCCCCCCGGCTCCACGGCACAACCTCGAACCCCGCAGCCTTGAAGGCGCGGGCGTAGGTCGCCGTCTCGGCGTAATTGAGCTTGCAGCCCAGGGTGACGAACGCGACGCTGTTCATATACGCACCGTGATGCGGGACCAGGCGCAGGGGCCGCCCACGGGCGGATTTCGCTTCGCCACGCTGACCCTGACTCGCGTAAAGACATTGGGGAACGCTTCCTTGATCGCCTTCGCGATGCGTGCCGCCACGTGCTCCAGCAGGTCGGATGGAATCGCCATTTCCCGGGCGACAATCTCATAAATGCGGGCATAGTCGGCCGCATCTTCCAGACTGTCGCTCCGGGCGGCCGCGCCCAGGTGATACCGCGCCTTGAAGTCCACGACGAAGAGGTTGCCCTCCTTCTTTTCGCTTTCAAGACAGCCGTGGAAGGCGTGGAACTCCATGCCGGAGAGTTCCATTATGCCAAAATCAGAAATACGCATGGTCTTTTTCCTAAGGTTATGGGGTTTTTGCGCCACTCGGCGACAGTACGGGTCAGGATGGTCTCGTCGGGCATCGTGATGTTGGCCGCGATGCAAAGACGCGTGCCCGGGGCGCAGATGCGCAGCAGGTCCTCCATCATCGCGTCGTTGCGGTAAGGGGTTTCGATGAAGATCTGGGTTTGGTGATGGGCGGCCGATTGCTTTTCCAAGGCCTTGATGGCGCTGCGGCGCTCGTCGGTCTTCGCCGGCAGGTACCCCTGGAAGGCGAAAGACTGCCCGTTGAGCCCGGATGCCATCAGGGCCATCATCAGGGAGGAGGGACCGACGAAGGGGACGACGCGGATGCCGCGCCGGTGGCACAGGGCCACCAGGGCCGACCCGGGATCCGCCACGGCGGGAAGTCCCGCTTCCGTGATCAGGCCCACGTCGCGGCCGTCCTCGAAAAGGGTGGCCATCGCTTCGACCTCGGACGCCGGGGTATGCTCGTTGAGGACATGGAATTCCAACTCCTCGATATGCCCCTTCAGTCCGGCCCGGGACAGGTAGCGCCGCGCCGTGCGCAACTCCTCGACGACGAATACCCGGATGTCCCGGAGTTTCTCCAGGACCGGAGCCGGGATCACCTCCGCGGGATCGTTCTCTCCCAAGGGGGAGGGGATCAGGTACAGTTTGTCTTTCTCACTCATCTTTTTCGATCTTCAAGCTTGACTTCTTTTCTTCGGGACGGGGCTGGGACTGCAGTTCCTGCCGCTTCTTCTTGCTGGTGAAGATGCTGCGGACCAGGCCGCGGAAAGTGTTGAACTCCCGCTGGTAGCCGATACCAACGCCGTTGCGCTGGCTGTAGTCCAGGTAGTTGGAATACTTGTCGGCCGAATGGGAGAAGAGGTTCAGCCGGATCTCTCCCGCCTTGTCCAGCTTGATTTCCACGTCCAGGTCGCCCACGACGTCCTGGTTGCCGCCATCAGCGGCGTACTGGCGGTTGCCGATCACGCCGTTGACCGAGACGCGGTCATTGAAGAGCTTGGTCGACACGGCCACGTCGAAGAGGTCGGTGCCGCCTTCTCCTTCCGCATACTTCAGGCCGAGATCCAGCGGGATCTGCAGGCGCTGGAGGATGTTGCTAAGCTGCCCGGACATGACTTCCATCATATTGGACATCAACATGTTGCTGTTGTTGAAGATGCCCGACTGGTCGCTGGGCAGGAAACTGTTGGTGACCAGCAGGGCGACAAACTGCTTCTGGACCTTGTCCGTGGTGTTGAGCGCGCTCTCCACCTGAGACTTGGTCGAAGGGTCGAGGTCGGGGATGTCGATGTAGAAGGACAACTGCGGGTTCCGCAACTTGTCGTAGACCTTCAGCCGGCACTCCACGTTTCTCCGGTAGGAGGTGGCGGTACTGTCTGCGATGAGGTTCGCCAGGGAGGTCTTGGTCTGGTAGCGGGCGTCGATGTCCAGGTCGCTGTCCATGATGTCGCCGTTGAACTTGATGGAACTGCCGCCGTCGATCTGGAAGTTCTTGGAGGCGATGTTCATCACGTTGAGATGGAAGTCACCCGCGCTGAGCGTATAGTCGCCGGTGATGTTGAACGCCTTCTCGCCGCCAACGTCCAGGTTGATGGTGCCGTTGCCGCGGCCGGAGAGGACATTTCCGCTCTCCTTGTCGAGCTCGAGGTCACACTGGACCTCGGGCCGCACGCTGACCCGCATCTTCAGCGCCAGCTTGCCTTTGCCCTTTTCTTTCTTTTCCAGACCCTTGAGCATTTCCTCGTAGGGATCCACCCATTCGTCGCTCACGGGTTTCTTGAAGGTCAGCAGTTCGGTCCCGTAGGCGCCGGCCCTGCTGCGCAGGGGAATGTGGAAGGTGCCGGCCCCGTCCGTGCGGGCATTGATATCCATCCACAGGGCAGAGAAGGGCCCGGAAAGATTGACCGTGCCGGATGCCGACACGTTGCCGTAGACGGGAGATTCCCCGTCGTCCTGCGTGTTGAAAGCTTCCACCCCGTTGACCCGGATGGCGGTCGCCATGCGGAAATCCTTGAGATGGTCGTATTGGATGCCGCCGCTGACGGTGCCCGTACCCCGGTAACGGTCCCGGAGGGAAATGTCGTCGAAGGTGATGCCGTAGTCGTCGATATGGAAAGGACCGTTGAGGTAGTAAGCTACATTGGTGAAGGCGATCTGAAGGACGGCGTCGTCCAGGCGGGCGCCCCGGCTGGAAAGGGACAGGCGGTCCAGCGGGCCGATGACGGAGAAGTCGCCGCTGAGCTTGCCCTCCATCTTGCTGAAAACAGTCTTCAGGAATCCGCTGGCATAACCCGCCTGCAGGCTGTCGAGACGGGCCCTCGCCTTGAGCTGGCGGTTGGAAGGACGGTAACTTCCGTTGGCAAACAGCGTGGTCTGGTCTCCGATCTCATCCTGGAGGGAGAAGGTCATCTCCTTGTTTTCGTTGCTCCAGAGTCCCAGCAGATGCAGGGTCCCTGCGTCATAGCCGCTGACCGTCGTCTCCGTGGCCGTGAGGTCGGCATCTAGGTCGAGCCGGTCTTTGGTGACCGGGGAGACGAGCCGGGCCCGGCCGCTGACGAAGCCGCTGAGGTCCGGTAGGGAAGGCAGGAGGGCTTTCAGGGGCTCCAGGTTGAAGCGGTTGAGATCCACGGAAAGGGTGTCCCGTCCTTTCTGGGAGACCCCGCCCCGGACTTCCATGCGCTGATCGCCGTTGCGAAGGACGAACTCGGGGACCTTCACGCCGGTCTGGCGGACGCTGATGTCCGTGGAGTCGACGCCCCATCTCTCGCCGCCGATAACCACTTCGGAGGGAAGGACGTGGATGTCGTAGGTCAGCTGCCGGTCCGCATCCCGGTCGAGATCGCAGGCGAGCCGGATCGTGCCGTTGCTCTCCTGTTCTCCTGGATTGTCAAATCCGAACGACAGGTCGACGCGGTTGTCGTCCGCACGGATCTGCAGGGCATTGCCCAGCAGTTTGACAGCCGCGCTCAATTCTTCGCCCGTAAGGTCGCAGAGCAGCTGTTCTCCGTCATCCGTCGCCCGGAGGCCGAGGTTCTTGATGTACTTGTCCTTGAAGGCGATACGCTGCGACTTGAGGTCAGATGAAAGCGTCCCGTCTTCTTTGAGACGGAGGTTCATCGTCGTGCCGTCGGCGATATACAGACCAGGCAGCACGAAGGAGAGCAGGTCGCGCGTATCGTAGGTCTTGAGCGTGATGCGGCCCTCTTCGGAACTCGGGGTGTCCGATGTGCCTTTCCCGCTCAGGGCGGGCAGCTCGCGCCCGAGGGTGGCGTCAGCCAGGGCCTTGATAAAGCGGGTGACGGGCAGCGTGCCGGTGTAACTCGCATCCGCGAAGGCGGAATTGAGCGTCAGCCGCTGCTTTTCATTGGAATCGAAGGACCGGATGGATATGTCCCCGATGTCGTGCGGCCCTTCCTGGTTCTCGAGCCTGACGTTCCGGATGTCGACGTCGCCGAGAATGTTGTCCTTGCCGGTCTTGGTGAAATTGGCATTGACGGCCAGGGACGCCTTGGACGGCCCGCGCTTGTCCAGCCCCAGGGCGTTGAGGTCAGCGTATCCCAGATTGAAATAGAACTTGTACAGGGCGTTGCGGTTCTTGGGGGAGAGGTTGACCAGGCCCTGGAACAGGAAATTAAGGTTGGGATCGGAGCACACGACGCGCCCGTTGAACGTGTCGTCCTTGTAGGTGCCGGCGCCCGCGATGTTGCTGTATTCGTAGCCGTGGATGACGGCCTTGTCGATGTGGAGGGAGTCGATGCCCAGCTTGACTCCGCCCTTGCCCAGGCTGGCGTCCATCCACGTCCGCAGGGTGCATTCCTTCACCTCGTCCGTGCCCAGCAGGCCGCCGATGTCGAAATTGTTTACGGCGATCGAGCCGCTGAGACGGGAGGGAAGATCTTTTTCCAGCAGGTCGCGGGCCTTGACCGAGCCGCTGAGGCCGCCGGAAGGGGAGGACAGGTCGCAGGTGAGCGAGAGATCCCTGGCTGGACCGGAGAGTTTGCCGTCGAGGACGAACGGCTCGCCCGGGGCATATTTGCTGATGGCCGATCCCTTGCCGGGAGCGACCGATTCGATGATTTTACCCAGGGCGGCGGTGGTGAACTGCAAGTCTTGGATGCGGGCGTCGATGTAGCTGTCGGCGGGATGCGTGATGCCGCTGACCTTGCCGTTGAGACCGCCGGAGATGCCGCTCTTTTCGCGGAAAGAGAACGAACTGAGGTCGAAATCGTTGACCGTGCCGAGGAAGTGGGCCTTGCTGATGTCGGCCTCCAGCTTGGGCATGCGTGCGCCCGTGAATCCGGTCAGCGTGCCGCTGCCGAGATGGGAATTCCTCAATTGGGCTTCCAACGTCACATCATCGACGAAATGGTCCCAGGAACGATAGTCATCGAACGTCATCCTGAAGAGGGGGACGTTCAGATGGCTCTCGGCGTCGGTCAGTTCGAAATCGTTGATCTGGACCTTTCCGCGGCTGACTTCCACCTTTCCCTTGGTGTTGCGGAAGGAATACCCGGACTTTTCCTTGGCCCGGGCGTCATCCAGGATGCCCCCGATCTTGCCGCCGGTGATGTGGAAGTCGTGCGCCTTGGCGTCCGCCTTCAGATCCAGGTCTGCCCAGTTGATTCCGGGATGCCCCTTGGGCTTTTTTTTGCCAAGGGCGTTGGAAAGGGTGAAATTGAAGTTGCGGGCCTCGATCCGCTTGATCCGCAGGACATCGCCCTTGTCCTCCAGCGGCTTGGGCTCCGACAGATGGAAGACGCGTTTGAGATTGGTCTTGTGATGGTCTTCCGTGACGAGGTTGAGCTTGCCGTCGCGGACGACGACCTTGTCCAGGGTGACGGGTTTCTTGCCGGTCAGGCCCTTGAGCGAGAAGGAAACGGTCGCGATCCCGATGCGGGCGATGGTGTCCCGGGGCTCGAAGAAGGAGGTGGAGAGCGGGTCGTTGTCGGTCAGGACCACATCCCGCAGGATCAGGGTCTTGAAAGGGAGGACCTGCACGCGGCCGATGGTCAGTTCGCCGTCGATGCCTTCGTTGAGCCGGGCGGCCAGGTTCCGGGCCAGGGCGGTCTGGACCCGCGGAGACTGCAGCAACACTCCTCCCGCCAGGAGCAGGAGCAGCAGCGCGGCCAGGATGCGCGGGACGATATGTTTGGACTTTGCGATGGCTCAGGACCTATTGATGCATTATACAAAGATAATAAATATTATGCCAATTATTGCTATCTTTGCGGGCGAAAAGGCATTTTTCGACCGCACCATGGCAGATATCATTTTGGGAATCGAATCCTCCTGCGACGACACTTCCGCGGCCGTCATCCGAGACGGGTGGCTGCTGTCCAACGTGATTGCCAGCCAGGACGTACACCGCCGTTTCGGCGGCGTCGTGCCGGAACTCGCTTCCCGGGCCCACGAGCTCAACATCGTCCCCGTGGTCAGCGAGGCCCTGAAGCAGGCCGGCGTATCCAAGGAAGAACTGACGGCCATCGCCTTCACCCGGGGCCCGGGCCTGCTCGGTTCGCTCCTGGTGGGGACTTCGTTCGCCAAGTCGCTGTCTTTGTCTTTAGGCATCCCGTTGGTGATGGTCAACCACCTGCAGGGCCACATTCTGGCCGGCTTCGTGAAAGAAGAGGGGCAGGAAAACCGCCAGCCTTCCTTCCCGTTCCTCTGCCTGCTGGTCTCCGGCGGCAACTCCCAGATCGTCCGGGTGGACAGTCCGCTGGAGTTTGAGATTCTGGGTCAGACCATCGACGATGCGGTGGGGGAGGCCTTCGACAAATGCTCCAAGATGCTCGGCCTGGGCTATCCCGGCGGCCCGGTCATCGACCGGCTGGCGCAGTCCGGCGACCCGCTCCGTTTCAAGTTCGCCAAGCCGCACATTCCGGGCCTGGACTACAGTTTCAGCGGGATCAAGACTTCGCTGCTGTACTTCGTCCGGGACGAGATGGCGAAGGATCCCGGCTTCCTGGAGAACAACAAGGAAGACCTCTGCGCCTCTTTCCAGAAGACCCTGATCGACATCCTGATGGACAAGCTTGTCAAGGCCTCGAAGCAGACGGGCATCAAGGAGATCGCGGTCGGCGGCGGCGTGTCGGCCAACAGCGGCCTGCGTTCGCGCATCCTCTCTGAGGGAAAGAAGCGGGGCTGGAACACTTATCTGCCCGCGTTCAAATTCACGACCGACAATGCGGCGATGATCGCCATCGCCGGCTATTTCCACTATCTGGCCGGGGAGCGCTGCCCGCTGGACGTCGCTCCGGTATCCCGGGTTTCCGAGTTTTAGCTGATACCTGCCATGAAAGAGATCGAGATCGTCGTGCCGGTCGGCCGGGCGCTGACCGAAGAGCAGATGGGCGCCGAAGCCCGTCGGCAACTGGGCCTGCCCAGGACGGCCGAGGTGCGCTGCGTGGTCGTGAAGCGTTCGCTGGATGCGCGCAAGGATGTGGTCTGGCGTTACCGGATCGAGGCCTACGGCCCTTCCGAATCATTTGAACCCTATCGCCTGGAGCCCTATCGGGAAGTCGGCGAGGCGCCGGCGGTTATCGTCGTGGGCGCGGGTCCGGCGGGCCTTTTTGCCGCGCTGAAACTGCTGACGCTCGGACTGAAGCCGGTGATCCTCGAAAGGGGCAAGGACGTCCACCGCCGCAAGACGGACATGGCGTCGCTGTCCCGGACGGGCGCCGTGGATCCGGACTCGAACTATTGCTATGGCGAAGGGGGAGCCGGGGCCTTTTCCGACGGGAAACTGTTCACCCGCTCTTCCAAGCGGGGAGATATCCGTGAGGTCCTGTATCAGCTGGTCGCATTCGGCGCGTCGGAGGAAATCCTCACCGACGCCCATCCGCACATCGGTTCCGACAAATTGCCGGTGGTGGTGGAGCGGATCCGGGAATGCATCGTGGCCCACGGGGGAGAGTACCATTTCGACACGCGGGTGACGGATATCGAGCGGTCGGAAGACGGCGGTTTCATCGTTACGGCGCAGTCCGGAACCCAATTCCGGGGCCGCAGTGTCATCCTGGCGACCGGCCATTCGGCGAGGGATATTTACGAATTGTTTGCGCGTCGCGGCTGGGACCTGCAGCCGAAGGGCTTTGCGCTGGGCGTGCGGGTGGAGCATCCGCAGCACCTGATCAACAGCGCCCGCTACCACGGCCGTCAGTGGCCGGGGATGCCGGCAGCTGAATACAGTTTCGTGGAGCAGGTGGACGGCCGGGGTGTCTTTTCCTTCTGCATGTGTCCGGGCGGCATCCTGGTGCCTTCCTCGACGGAACCCCAGACCGTGGTGCTGAACGGCATGTCCAATTCGTCGCGCAATTCCAAATGGGCCAATGCCGGCGTGGTGGTGCAGATCGAGCCGGAAGATATTCCTTCGGAGTATGCCGTTTCGGGGGTGTTCTCCGTGATGGATTTCCAGCGGGACGTGGAGCGACGGATGTACGCCTGGGCTTCGTCCCACGGGGCTTCGCATCCTCTGGCGGCGCCGGCGCAGCGGATGAAGGATTTCTGCCGGGGCGTCGTGTCCGCCAGTCTGCCGGCGACCTCTTATTTCCCGGGTGCCCTGTCAGCACCGTTGCACGAGTTGCTGCCGGACTTCGTCTACCGGAGGATGCGGCTCGCCTTCCCTGCGGTGGACCGGAAGATCCACGGCTATTATACCAACGATGCTTTGCTGCTGGGCGTGGAGTCGCGCACTTCTTCGCCGATCCGCATCCCGCGGGACCCAGAGACTTTGGAATCGCTGTCCGTCCCCGGGCTCTATCCCTGCGGGGAAGGCGCCGGATATGCCGGCGGTATCGTTTCGTCGGCGATAGATGGCATACGCTGCGCGGGAAAAATAAAAGAAAGAATCAGATAACTCCGCTGCCGATGAGTTCGTCGCGGTCGTACCAGGCGGCGAACTGGCCGGGGGTGATGCCGCGCTGCGGCTCCTCGAACAGAATGAACAAACCGCCCTCCCGACAGATCAGCAGGGCATCCTGCAGGGGCTGGCGGTAACGGATGCGCACGCGGTAGCGGCGGATCTCTCCGGGGGCCATCCGAAGGTCCTCCCGGATCCAGTGAATCTCGTCCGGAGCGATGCGGGCGCAGTGGCGGGAGAGACCCTTGTGGGAATGACCTTCGCCGACAAAGATGAGGTTGCGCTCCACGTCCGTGGCGATGACGAAAATGGGCAGGGCATGTCCGCCGATGTTCAAGCCCTTGCGCTGGCCCACGGTATAGAACTGCGCCCCTTCGTGCCGGCCGGCGATGACCCCGTACGGATTCGCCTTCCAGCGGGTTTTCTTTACGTGATGCTTGCCGCTGCGGTAAGTCTCCGTCTCAAACTGCAAGTCATACTTCAAGGGCGTGGAAAGCCGCAGCAATTCTTCGTCCGACAGCGCCCGGACCTTGTCGAAATCATAGACGGACGCGGCCCGGTCGCAGCCCCGCTCATGGTCAGGCTCGCCGTGGACGGAACGCACGACGTCGTTGTCGCCGATGTAATCCGTGACCATCCGGAGCGCGGCCCCGTCGGCGGTCAGGCCCTCCAGGCATGCGCATTTCCAGCGGTATTCCGGGCTGTCCTGGTACCAGGCGTCGAAGACCTCGATGACGTCTCCTTCCACGCTCTGCAACTTCTGCTTCAGGAAGGTCGGCAGATCCACCTTGCCCACGAAGCAGATGCCCTGCGAATCCTTCTTGGCCGCGGACGGCAGGTCCGCCTCGGCGGCCAGGCGCCGCACTTCCGCCTTGTCCAGATCCCCGATGGGGAAAAGGGTGTGGGCGAGTTGCTCCTGCGTCAGCTGACAGAGGAAATAGCTCTGGTCCTTGTTGGAATCCTCGCCGGCCAGCAGGCGGTACACGGGCTGCCCGTCCGGCCCTTCCAACATTTCCTTCCGGCAGTAATGCCCGGTCGCGACGCAGTCGGCACCGAGCTTGCGGGCCGCCTCCAGGAAGGCGTCGAACTTGATCTCCCGGTTGCAGAGCACGTCCGGGTTGGGCGTACGGCCGTGGGCGTATTCGTCGAACATATAGTCCACGACCCGCCGGCGGTACTCCTTGCTCAAGTCGATGAAATAGAAGGGGATGCCGATCTTGCGGGCGACCATTTCCGCGACGAAGCGGTCCTCTTCCCACTCGCAGTCCCCGTGGAGGGTGGCGTCTGCGTCGTGCCAGTTCTGCATGAACATCGCAAGAACGTCGTAGCCCTGCTGTTTGAGCAACAGGGCCGCGACGCTGGAATCCACGCCTCCGGAGAGGCCGACGCAAACTTTCATGGAAATATTAACGGCTGCCGCCGCCGAATCCGCCGCCGTGGAAGCCGCCTCCGCCTCCGATGGAGGTGAAGCCGCCGAATCCGCCGCGGGACGGGCTGAAACTGCCGCTGCTGAGACTCTGGGCACGGGCGTTGGTAATGGAGTTGCCCATGTTGCGGGTCATGCGCACGACGTCGTTCATGGTCGGATAGTCGTAGACCATCATCTGCTCGAAGGCCTGCGGGTTGATGTCCTTCAGTTCCTTGGCCACCTTGTCGGCGATGCCGTACAGGGAGGCGAAGACGAGATAGTCGTTCCAGAGGGCGACTTCCTGGGAGGCGCGCTCACCGATGATGGTGAAGTCCTCGAGGAACTTGCGGAATCCCACGACCTTGCGGGCCTCCGCCTGGCCGCTCTCGGTAAACTTGGAAGCCTTCAGATAGCCGTTGGCGCCCAGTTCCGACTTGCCCTCCGACTTGACCTTGGTAACCCAGTTGTTGACTTTGGTGACGTTCTTGGAGGACCATTTCGAGAACTCGTTGTATTGGAGGATGGAGTCGGAACCGCTGGCCTCCTTCATCATCTGATAGAGGTCCTTCTCGCTTTCCGAGAAGTGGTCCTGGCTCTTGGCGTCGTTGAAGGAGATCTCGATGCGGTCCTTCGCGTCCTTGCCGACCAGGAGGTTGCCGTTCCAGATCATGCGCAGGATCATGGCACCCGCGATCGTATTCTTCTGCTTGTCTTCGCCGAGCTCCCCGAGGACATAGTCGGCCTCGAGGATGTTGCCGCCGAACGGGATGTCCCGGCACCAGCTGACGTCAGCCATCTTGCAGCCGAGGACCTTCTTACGGTTGTGGAGGCGGCTGCCGATGATGGCGAGAAGCGGGAAAAGAATCCATCCGACGGTGGTGATGAGCATCATCAGGATGGAAAGCAGTTTCTGCCAGAAAGAAGGCTCCTTCTCGTCATCGTCGTAGGACGCGCCTTCCATCGCTTTCTCGAGATGGGTGGCGAATTCCTCGGAGTGGTTGACGCCAGGGGTGTAGATGCCCTTGTTGAGCCGGAGCAGGATGACGACGGAGTTCTTCTTGCCGAGGGCCTTGGTTGACTCCATCACCAGCTCCCCGTCGCGGAATTCCGCCGTTCCGGGGAAACCGAAGCCCCACAGGCGCGTGTTGATGGTGCTGAACGGCGTCGTCTCCGAACGGACGGTCACGTCGACGTGCTGCGGCGAAGACGACAGTTCGGGTGACACCAGCTGCAGGTGCAGGGCGTCATAGTCGCTGTAGCCGTCGATCACGTCCGTCATCGTATAGGTCGCGGTGAAGCGGTGGTCGCCGTAGCTGCCAATGCCCCAGCAGAGCTCGCAGCCGTCGCGCTTCTGAACGATGCCGCACTGGTAGGCTTTCTGCTGAATGGTGCGATGGATGTCCCAGGCTCCGACATTGGTGAACGCGCGTCCCGTCTCGTCCGTGACGGCCAGGTCGTAGATGCGGATCTGGTCGAGATTCTCCTTGACGAGGTACCACTCGGTGCCGGACGTCACGGTGACATCCCAGACTTCGGTGACGAAGGCGCTGCCGTCGGCCTTGAGATCCAGGGTGACGGCGATGTTCTTTACCGCCGGGGAAGCCGCCGAAGCGGCGACGGCGGCAAAGGCCGACAACAGGAATAGGGCCAGACGTTTCATCTAGATCTTCATTGAAGGCATCTCGGTCTTGGCGGCCTCGACCTTGAGGTACTCCTTCTCGGCGAAGCCCAGGAGCTTGGCGATGAGGTTGGTCGGGAACTGGCGCACCTCCCGGTTGAAGACGGTGACGGTGTCGTTGTAGACCATGCGGCTCATACGGACCTGATTCTCATACAGGTTGACGCTTTCCATGGTCTTGGCGTAGTTCTCGTTGGCCTTGAGGTCCGGATACTGCTCGGCGACGGCGATGATCCTGCCGAGGGCCTGGGTGATCATGTTCTCCTGCGCATCGGCATCGGCGGCCGAACTGCCGGAATTGATGATCGCACGCTGGGCGATGACGTCCTTGATGGTGTTGTACTCGTGCTCGTTGTAAGACTTGACGAGCTCGGCGAGGGCCGTGAGGGCATCCCAGCGGCTGGTCTGCTGTACGCCGATCTGGCTCATGGCGTTCTTGCACTTCTCGTCCTGGCTGACGAGCGTGCGCTGTACGGAAATACCCCAGATGATCAGAAGCGCCAGGATGGCGACGATAATTAAGATAGTCATAATCGTTTGTAGGATTGATTGTAGAGACAAAAATAACGATTTATTGGAATAATTATTACATTTGTACACATACTTTCGAAAAGATGACGCAAAAAGAAATCAAGTGCACGTTTGAGGAATACGCTTCCATCGATGAACTGAATGCCGAGGACCGCGAACTGGCGGGAGAGGCCATCCAGGCGATGCAGGGTGCGTATGCCCCTTATTCCCATTTCCACGTCGGGGCTGCGGTGCGGATGTCCAACGGGCAGATCGTGCGCGGTGCCAATCAGGAGAATGCGGCGTTCCCTTCCGGGCTCTGCGCGGAGCGGACGGCGATGTTCGCGGCGGGCGCCCGCTATCCGGACAAGGATATGCGCAGCATCGCGCTGGCAGGCGGCGTCTACGCGCGCCTGACGGAGCAGCCGGCCACGCCTTGCGGCGCCTGCCGCCAGGTGATGGCGCAATATCAGACCAAGGCCGGCAAGCCGATGTCGGTCATCATGGTCGGCGCCCATAAGGTATGGAAGTTCGAGCGGGTGGACGATATCCTGCCGCTGATCTTCGACAGCATTTGATTTTCAGAAATAATTGCTAACTTTGCCGACGGGAAAGTCGTACACGACCAGCTCCCTCTGAACTCCCCCAGGACCGGAAGGTAGCAAGGGTAGGAGGTTGTAGCGGTGCGATGTGCTAAGCTTTCCCTTTTTTTATTTCCCTGCGCTCTGGCCGGCCAGGAAGCCGGTGCAGAAAGCCGCTTGTAGATTATATCCCCCCGTATCACAGTCTATGTCCAGGAGCTCGCCGCAGAGATAGAGCCCCGGACATTTTTTTGATTCCAGCGTCTTGGGGGAGACTTCGTCGGTCGCTACGCCGCCGGCGGTCACCACGCAGCGCTCGTAACCGACATAGCCGGCGATGTCGAAGTTCCACTCTTTCAGCGCCTTGGCGATGGTCGGCAGGTTGACCCAGACCTTGGTGTCGGTCCGGCCCCGGCGCTCCAGCGTCAGGATATTCGGCTGCCAGGCCATGAAGCCCGGGACCAGCTCGCGCGGCATCAGCTTTTCCAGCACGACCTTGCATTTCCCTTTCTCATGCAGGCGTCGGCTGCGCGGGTCGCCGTCCACTTCCTTCCAGAGCGCCTTCACGCGTTCCGTGACTTCCGTCAGGGACACGCCGGGCTTGAGGTCCAGGACCAGCCGGACACGGGAACCGTTGACCAGGGATTTGACCGCCTTGCGGCTCAGCTGAAAGCCGACAGGGCCTTCGATGCCGCCGTCGGTGAAGTCCAGGTCTCCGAACTCTTCATCCGCGACCGAACCTTCCACCTGCAGCGTCACGCCGACATTTTTGAGCTGGACGCCCAGCAGCAGCTGACCCGCCTCACTCAAGGGCGTGGACCGGTCGATGTGCTTCGGCCCGTCTCCGGAAATGACCTCTTCGATTTTGTAGCCGCGGGGGACCAGGGCAGTGAGGGAGGGAAACAAGGGTTTGATGCTGTGACCGAGCGCCCTCGCCCAGGCGTAGCCGTCTCCGGTGGAACCGGTGGCTGGATAGGAGAGGCCGCCGGTGGCGAGGATCAGGCGCCGGCAGAGCCACTTCTGCGGTCCGTCGGGACCCTCCGCCTGCAGCTCGAAACCTCCGCCGGGAAGGGCCGAGACGCCTGTGACACTCGTCCCCGTCTGCACCTTGACCCCCAGGCCCAGGCAGGCGTTCAACAGCGTGTCGACGACCTCCGAAGAGCGATGGGAGGCAGGATAAGCCCGGTCCCCGCGCTCGACGACTGTATGCATCCCGTGCGCTTCGAACCAATCCACCAGCTTCTCGGGATTCAGATTATAGAAGGAAGACTTGACGAAAGCGGAACCCGCCTGCACGTGCTGGGAGAACTCATTCCAGGCCTTGACATTCGTGAAATTGCACCGGCCCTTGCCGGTGATCATGATCTTCCGCCCGGGGCGGGACATCTTTTCCAGGATGGTCACCTGGTCCGCCCGGCCGGCGTCCGTCAGCGTTCGGGCCGCCGCAAAGGCCGCCATCAGTCCGGAAGCGCCGCCTCCGATCACGAGAATGTCCGTTTTCATACGCGCTGTCTGCAAAAAGAGGCCGGCCATCGGGCCAGCCTCTCGAAAGAGCCACTTAACAGACTCGGACTGTTGACCTGCGCGTTACGAATGCGCTGCTCTACCGACTGAGCTAAAGTGGCTTGTGGGTGCAAAGGTAGAAATTATTTTTGAATTCCCAAATCCCCCCGTCATTTTTGCTCCGCCCGGCGCCCCGCCCTGTGGACGATGGACACCAGGAGGGAACCCAGGAGCCCGGCGCAAACGGATCCCAGCAGGACGGCGATCTTGCCGGCGTCGCGCAGATGCGCCGTCGTCCCCGGCGTCAAGTGGCCGAAGGACAGGGTGTCCACGAAGATTGACATCGTAAACCCGATGCCGCCCAGGCAGGCCACGGCGAAGAACATTGGCCAGGACGCCTTGGCGGGCATCTGGCCAACCTTGCACTTGATGGCCAGCCAGCTGAAGAGCGTGATGCCGACGGGCTTGCCGAGCAACAGTCCGAGGAAAACTCCCATGCTGACGCTGCCGAGCGCCGGATCATAATGGAACACGTTGAAATAGGAAGGATCGCTGATCTCCACGCCGGCGTTGGCCAGGGCGAAGACGGGCATGATCAGATAATTCACCCAAGGCGCGAGGGCGTGCTCGACGCGGTAGCTCATGTCCATGGATCCGGTCGCGATCTTGTCCAGCTGGCGCAGGCAGTGCTTCTGGGGCCCGTTGGGGAACTCTCGGTCGTCGTCGATGTTGTCGTATTTGTCCAGCAGGGCGATGTAGCGGTTGCGCTTGTGGAAGTACTGGGAACGGTTGTAACGGGCCTTGGCTGGGATGAGGAAAGCCATCACGACGCCCGACATCGTGGCGTGGATGCCGGAATAATAGAAGATGATCCAGACCACCACGGCCAGGAACAGATAAGGGAAAAGGTGCTTCTCCCCGAGCTTGCGGAGCGCCAGGGTGAAGAGGATGACCAGGATGCCTCCGCCCAGAAGCGGCAGGTTGACGGATCCACCGTAGAAAATCGCTACTACCAGGATGGCGATCAGGTCGTCGGCGATGGCCAGCGCGGTCAGGAATACCTTGAGCGAGACGGGCACCTTGTCGCCCAGGATGGAAAGGATGCAGACGGCGAATGCGATGTCCGTGGCGGTCGGGATGCCCCAGCCGGAAGCGGCCTCCGTGCCGTGGTTGATCAGCGTATAGATGACGGCCGGCGCGATGACGCCGCCGAAGGCCGCGATGACGGGCAGCAGAGCCTTCTTGGGCGAGGAAAGCTCGCCGTAGGCCACCTCGCGCCGGATCTCCAGCCCGACGGTGAAGAAGAAGATCACCATGAGGATGTCATTGATGAACTTCTCGATCGTCATGTCCCTCGGGAACAGCCAGTTGACCGCTCCGTCCTCGCTGTAGAAGTGGAGTTGCATCCGGGTCTCGAGGAAACTGCGGTACAGTTCCTTCGTGAAGGGGAGATTGGCCAGGAGCATCGCGACGAGCACGCAGGCCATCAGCAGAACGCCCTGGAACCAGGGCTGTTTGGTAAGGCGGTCGCTGCGCCGGTTGAACTTCAGGACCTCCTTGTTCCAGGTATAGATAGGTATCAGTTTCATCTTCCAGATGAAGTTTTTCGGGCCGCAAAGGTAGCGCATTTTGCCGCATTTTCAAACAGGTTTGTCAACGTCCGCTTTTTTTTCGTATTTTTGTGAACGGTGAAACAAACAGCATCCATGTGTTACACAGATTATTATGAAAGTCCGTCGATGGAATATGTCGACCTGGACGGACTTTTGCCTTTGTGCACTTCCCAGGAATCCTACGGGGAGGGAGACGAGGGCGACTGGTTCGACGATGAAGATTAAAGGGTGTCAAACGGAAATAAAACCATGAAAAGATCGATCATCCTCCGAATGGCGGCCCTGTGTGTCGGAGCGCTGGTTCTCTCCTGCGTCCAGGAGCCGCTCCCGGCCGAATCGGAAATCACGGTTCCCGAAGGGGACCTGATCAGTTTTACAGCCATTCTGGAGCAGGACGGGACGCGGACCTCGCTGGACGCGCAGATGCAGGTGCTCTGGAACGACGGCGACAAGATCCGGGTGTTTACGGCAGCCCGTCCCGCGGGCGCGGAGTATGAGCTGACCGGCGGAGCCGGGAGCTCGACCGGAACTTTCACCGGCCCGGATCCGGGAGACGGCCCCTATTATGCCGTCTATCCGGCGGATGCCGGCGTCTCCCTGGAAGGAACGTCGCTCCACGTGACGGTGCCGGCCACCCAGACCTGGGCCGAAGGCAGTTTCGGCGCGGGTGCCAATCTGGCGGCGGGGAAGGGCGAATCCCTGGAAGCCCTGCGCCTTCGCAACCTGGCCGGAACGCTGGCCCTCAAGTTTACGGGGAGCAAGAAACTCTCCGCGGTCCGCATCTTCGTGCCGGTCGGAGAGACCCTTCACGGCACGGCGGTCGTCAGTGGCTGGGATGCTGAAGCTCCGACCCTGCAGTTTGACGCTGGACAGACCGGCGAAGAATTCGCACAGGTGACCCTTTCCTGCGGATCGGCGGGCGTACAGCTGTCTTCGCAGGAAAAAGCGTTCCATATCGTATTGCCGGTCGGCACGCTCGCCGGCGGTTTCTTCATCGAGGCGGTAGACACGGAGGGCAACGCCCTGGTGCGCCATTCGCTTGCAGGTGCCACGCCGGCCATCGTCCGCAGCCAGGTCCGCCCGATGCCGGTCCTTGCCTATACGGCCAAGTATAAGGATGCGTTCCTGACGGAAACGGGGGCCGGCGCCTTCTCGAAGGCTTCGGCCGCTTCTTCCGGGGCGTTCGGAACCCTGTGCCGTTATGTGGAAGGGAAGAGTCAGTACGCCTGGCAAAACGCCCCCGGGGAAACGGGCACCCGTTATCTGCGGCTCGAGGACTGGGAGGACGGTTTCGCCCTGTCTTTCTCGACGCCCTACGAACTGACGCCCGGGCGGGACAGCAAGATCTCCCTTGTGTCGCTGGGCAACACCGGCGTCTCCAACCAGAGCAACGTCACGATGCGCGTGGTCAAGCAGTTCGGCGAGCGCGTCTGGCTCTGTGACACGCAGTCCGGAAACGGTTATATCATGTTGATGATCAATGAGGAGGACTAAGCGATGAAGAAGATTTCGATTGTATCGGTTTTGTGCCTCCTGCTGGGCGGGTGGAATCTCTGGGCCGGTCCCGTTTCCGCGGACCGCGCGCTCAGTCTGGCCGGAAGGGCGCTTCCCTCGGATGTGAAGACGCGTACCGGCGCCCCGGCCCTCCAGGTGATCTGGAACGGGGAAGCGGCGGACAGCCAGGAAGTCCCCGCGCTTTATGTCATCGGACGCGAAGGCGGCGGCTTTGTCATCGTCGCCGGCGACGACCGGGTGTATCCCGTGCTGGCCATCTCCGATTCGGGCACGTTCAAAGTGGACGGCATGCCCGACAACGTGCGCTGGTGGATGGAGCGGATGAAGGCGTATGTGCGTTCAGTACAGGCTCCCGAGGAACGGGCCGTGGAGGCCTGGTCGCTGAAGACACGCTCGACGGCGGCTTTGCCCGAAAGCGGCGTCACGAACAAGGTGGAGCGTCTGACTCCGACCTGGGACCAGGGCAACAATGACGGCTATTATTTCGGACAGAACGTATTCAATGCGAAATGTCCTAAGATCGGTTCGTCGTATACTTTGACGGGCTGCGTTCCTGCGGCACTGGGCGAGATCCTGACCTGGGAAAGCGGGCAGGCCGGCGTCGAGATGCCTTCCGCTGCGAACGGGACGGTGGAGGGTTATACGGTCGGCACCAATTATACTACGCCTGCGTTCCCGTATCAATTGGGGACGACGTATGACTGGGAAGGCTTACGCACGCTGGTCGACATTCAGGCGATCAAGTCGGCGCTTTCCGCCGGCAAGACGGAGCTCCTGACCAATCTTGCGCAGCTGCTGGCGGATCTGGGGGCGATCGTACACGCCAGTTATGGGACAAGTGCCACTTCGGCAAACGTCAACCTCAGCCGCCTGGTCGAGCATTTCGACATCAACAAGCGGGCGCATGTGGAATACCAGTCTGACTATTCCGATCGCCGCTGGGTGGAAATGCTGACGGCTGAAATAGACCAGCGTCCGATCCTCATCAGCGGACACAGCGTGGCTCCGATCGGGCAGTATTCGGACGGCAGTCCCGCATACGCAGGCCACCAGTTCATTTTCGACGGTTACGGGACGTATGGCGGCGAGACCGTGTTTCACGTCAATTTCGGCTGGGGAGGCAGCTGCAACGGCTACTATCGTCACATCTGCCTGGATTCCAACATCGAACAGAACGGTCGCCGGGATTATTCCAGAGACCTGGATGGCGTCTTCGATTTCTATCCGGACGCCAATTCAACCTATGCGCAGAAAATAGGCTTCAACTCTTATACATACAACGGGACGGAATACTATGGCCTGTATACCACTCAAGATATTGTGGCCGGCAGTTACTTCAGTGTCAATATTGGTCCCTTGAGGAACCAGGGGGCTGGCAATTATTCCGGAACCGTAAAATTTGTAGTTGAGGATGCCGCCGGGGAGGTGAAGGGCGAAACGATCAATTCGGTCAATCTCTCCCTTCAACCGGGTTATTTTACTTGGATGTCCCGATCTTTCAAGGTCCCTTCCATTTCTTTTGGAGACCGGGTTGTGGCTTATTTCTCAACGAATGATGCCGCTACTGAGTGGGAACGGGTCGTTTATCCGTCGGACGGAAACGTCGTGGGCGAACTGCCCTTGATGCCGGCGACCTTCATCCGGACCGAGTCCTCCTACGCGGTGGGAGACTATTTCGAGTTCCGGCTGAAGAACAACAAGGACCGTTACGCCGGCACCGTCTGGAACGTCACGGCCCCGGACGGCAGCAAGGCCAGTTATCTCCAGCCCGACCGGGAATTCCGCCTGACGCAGACCGGAAAGTACAAGATCGAAGCTGAAGTCGCTCCTGCGATCAGCAGCTCCGTCGTGGAGAAGGTCGTAACCTATATTACCGTGAAATAAACGGGCCTAGAACAGGCGTCCGTTCCATTTGTCCGCAAGGTCCCGCAGCGCTTCTTCGCTGGCCGGGGCCTTGCGCCTTTCTGCCTTTTCCCGGTCGAACTGCTCCTTGAGTCTGGCGAACTGGCGCTTGGTGTCCAGGGTGAATTCGCCGTTCGCGATCCAGGAGAAGTAAGACGGTTCCGTGAGGTAGACTTCCCGCGCCGTCTTGCCCTTGTGCTTGCCGAAACTGATCACAGCTTCACCGGCATCGTTGTAAAACAGGCGTCCTGCATAGTCGACGGCCTGGGAACGTGCGCCGATCTTGGAGAGGGCGCCGACGTCGTTCTTGAGGACTTCCTCGCGATATTCGTCGGGCTCGGCGTAGCGGTCCAGCTGGGCCTTCAGGACCTCGTAGGTCGCCATCGTATCGGCCTCGGCGGTATGGGCGTTCTCGAAGTCCTTGCCGCCGCAGTAGAAACGGTAGGCGGCGCGCAGGTTGCGGGGCTCCAGATGGTGATAGATGCTCTGGACATCCACCATTTTCTTCTCGTGCAGGTCGATGCCCTCGATGCAGGCGAGCATCGCCTGGGCCTTCTCCCGCGACTCGGGACGGAAGGCGCGCTCCTCGCAATACGCCCGCGCCCGCTCGATCTCTTCAGCGAGCAGGGGCAGGTCGAACTTGGCGGAATTGAATCCGGCCAGGTCGCTGTCTTTCAGCCACTCCGCGATCTCGGGCAGCACCTCGATGAAACGGGGGCAGTCCTTCAGGTCCTCGTCCTTGACGCCGTTGACGGCGGCTGCGCCGGGCGTGATGGGGATCTGCTTGCGCTGGCTATAGTCCCAGGGCTTGATCTTCCAGGTCTTGACCTGCGGCTCGGCGACACCGGGCAGGGCTTTGACGAAACTGATTTCGATGATGCCGTCGGTCGCAATGTTCAGCCCCGTGCTCTCGATGTCGAAGAAGAGCAGGGGTCTTTGGAGGTTCAATTCCATTCTTTTCGGGATTAGATCATGATCGGCATCAGGATGCCGCAGATTTTCTCGCTTTCGGTTTCTTCCTCGGAAGGAACGATGAGTACGGCTCTGCGCGCGTCGGCGAACTTCATCACGATGGACTCGCAGGTCATGTTGCCGAGGATGTCGGTCAGGAAGGACGACTTGAATCCGATCGTCAGGTCCTCGCCGTTGTAGTCGCACTCCGTCTTTTCGTAGGCCGCGATCGCGAAGCCGAGATCCTGGGCCGAGACTTCCAGCTGTCCGGGCTTGAGGTCGAACTTGATATGGTTGGAGGCCTTGTTGGCGCAGACGGACACGCGGCGGACCGTGTTGAGGAGCTGCAGGCGGTCGATCTTGAGGACGTTGGAGTTGTTCTGCGGGATGACGTCGCGATATTTCGGGAACTTGCCGACGATCAGGCGGCAGATCATCAGGGTCGAACCGAAGGTGAAGACGACGTTGTTGGTGTCGAACTTGATGTCGACGTGGTCGTCATCCTTGGCGACGATGGATTTCAGCACGGCGGCCGGCTTCTTGTGCAGGATGAAGGAGCTCTTGGCGGCGGCCTGCACGTCGTCGGTCGTGTAGCAGATCAGCTTGTGCGAGTCGGAGGCGACGAGCGTCGTGGAGGCGGTGTCGATATCGAAGAAGAAACCGTTCATCGCGGGCCGCATCTCGTCGTCGGCCGTGGCATAGATGGTGCCGCTAATGCCGTCCAGCAGGGTCTGGGCCGGGAAAACCACCGTTTCCGCGTCCTCGCCGACGCCCTTGATCTCGGGGTAGTCCTCCGCCGGAAAATAGGGGAGCGTGGAGTTACCGCTGGACCAGCCGCACTCGAAGGAGCTGTCGCTGACGGTGCGGATGCTGACGGGCTGGTCGGGGAGCGCCTTCAGGAGCTCGGTCATGTGCTTGGCGGGCACCGCGATGCGACCCTCTTCCTGGGTGCTCTCCACCTCGATGGTCGTACGGAGCGTCAACTCGGAGTCGGACGCCGTGATTTCGAGGAGGTTGCCGGTGAGGGAAAAGAGGAAGTTCTCCAAAATGGGGAGCGGGGACTTCGCCGGGATGGCCTTGGACACATCCATGATCGCCTTGAGGAGCTCTGCGCTGGAAACGTTGAATTTCATATGGTCGTACTTATTTATGTCAAATCTCCACAAATATAATAATTCCTTGGTGAAAAATGGCACACATTTTGACAAAATAATCTCTGCCAAATGGAAAATCAAACCTCAGTTTTATGAAAAAGAATATTTTTACGATCCTGCTGTCAGTCCTGCTGAGCGGACTGGTGGCGTACGGCGTCGGCAAATCCACCGTTTCCAACGCCGATCCGGCCCAGGCGGCCGATCCCGCAATCCAAGGTTCCCAGTACCGTACTGTCAATCTGTCACTCGATGACTATCCCGACTTTACCTATGCGGCAGAGTCCGCGGTGGATGCCGTCGTCTTCGTCAAGGTGACCATCAAGGCCCAGACCCAGCAATACCTGGGCGATGAGTTCTTCCGCTTCTTCTTCGGTGACCAATACCAGCCGCAGCAGCGGGAACGCCAGAGCAGCGGTTCGGGCGTCATCATCCGTCCCGACGGCTATATCGTGACCAACAACCACGTCGTCGAGTCCGCCTCCAAGGTGGAGGTAACGCTCAACAACAACAAGACCTACGAGGCGACCGTCATCGGCACCGATCCCGCGACCGACGTCGCCCTGATCAAGATTGACGCCCAGGGCCTGCCGGCCCTCGAATTCGCCGATTCCGACCAGTTGCGCCTCGGCGAATGGGTGCTGGCCATCGGTTCACCGCTGGGCGAGGAACTCCGCTCGACCATCACCGCCGGCATCGTCAGCGCCAAGGGCCGCTCGATGCCCAATTATGACGGCAAATTCAAGATCGAATCTTTCATCCAGACCGATGCGGCCGTCAATCCGGGCAACTCCGGCGGCGCCCTGGTCAACAAGGCCGGCAAGCTCGTCGGCATCAACACGGCGATCATTTCGACCAATATGAGCCAGTCGTTCATGGGCTATTCCTTCGCCGTCCCCTCCAACATCGTTTCCAAGATCGTAAGCGACCTGATCGACTTCGGTTCCGTCAAGCGCGTGAAGCTGGACATCACGATCAGCCCCATCACTGACGAAATCGCAAAAGAGTTGAAACTTTCTTCCCAATTGGGCGTATATGTTAATGAAGTTACCAAGGGAGGCACCGCCGACAAGGCGGGCATCAAGAAAGGCGATGTCATCGTTTCCCTGGGCGGCAGCGACACTCCGAGCGTCGCGAGCCTCCAGGAGAAGGTGAACAGCTTCCACCCCGGCGATACGGCGAAGGCGGTCGTCATCCGTGACGGCAAGCGTCAGGAAGTCGACATCCTGTTCCAAGAGCAGGCGGAGCGCAACGGGGAAGTGGCGGAAGACGGCAGCGTGGCGTTCTATGGCGCGTCGCTGGCGACTCCCTCCGCCGAGAAGCTCGCCAGACTGGGGCTGAAGAGCGGTGTCGAGATCGTGTCGGTCGGTTCCGGCAAGATGCAGGACGCCGGAGCGCAGGAAGGTTTCATCATCCAGTATGTGAATGACCAGCCTGTCTCCAAGCCTCAGGACGTGATCGACCTCGCGAAGAAGAGCAAGCGTGCCATCTTCATCGAGGGCGTGACCGCGGGCGGCCGTTCCGGGTACTTCGGATTCGGAAAGGAATAACAACCCAATATGAGACAGTTAAAGATAACCAAGTCGATCACCAACCGCGAGAGCGCATCCCTGGACAAGTACCTCCAGGAGATCGGCCGCGAAGAATTGGTGTCCCCGGAAGAGGAAGTGGAACTGGCGCAGCGCATCCGCAAGGGTGACCAGGTCGCCCTGGACAAGCTGACGCGCGCCAACCTGCGTTTCGTGGTATCCGTTGCGAAACAGTACCAGAACCAGGGCCTCAGCCTGCCGGACCTCATCAATGAGGGCAACCTGGGCCTGATCAAGGCCGCCGAGAAGTTTGACGAGACGCGTGGATTCAAGTTCATCTCCTACGCCGTGTGGTGGATCCGACAGTCCATCCTGCAGGCGCTGGCCGAGCAGTCCCGCATCGTGCGCCTGCCGCTCAACCAGGTCGGCTCCCTCAACAAGATCAACAAGGCCCTCGGCAAGTTCGAGCAGGAGAACGAGCGTCTTCCCTCCAACGACGAGCTCGCCGAGATGATCGAGGTTCCCCGGGACAAGATCGCCGACACCTTGCGGGTTTCGGGCCGCCACGTCTCCGTGGACGCCCCCTTCGTCGAGGGTGAGGACAACTCCCTGCTGGATGTTCTCCCCAACGACGATTCCCCGTCGGCGGACAAGGGCTTGGTCAACGAGTCTCTGAGCACCGAGATCGAGCGTGCGCTGCAGATCCTGACTCCCCGCGAGCGGGAGATCATCAAATCCTTCTTCGGCATCGGCTGCCAGGAGATGACTCTCGAGGAGATCGGGGAGCGCCTGGACCTCACCCGCGAGCGTGTGCGTCAGATAAAGGAAAAGGCCATCCGCAAGCTGAAGAAACCCAGCGCCAGCAAGTTGTTGAAGACTTATCTCGGATAGGACATGACTGCTGAAATTTTCATTGCGCAGAAGGCCGCCGAGGCCCTGCAAGCTTTATACGGAGTGGAGGTGCAAGCCTCCACTCTGCAGGTTCAGGTTACCCGCAAGGAGTTCGAGGGCGACTTCACCCTCGTCGTGTTCCCTTTGCTGCGCGTCTCCCGTTCCACCCCTGAAAACACCGGCAACGCGATCGGCGCCTGGCTGGTGGACAACGTCCCCGAGATCAGCGGCTTCAACGTGGTGAAGGGCTTCCTGAACCTCCTGCTGTCCCCGCTGTACTGGAAGGAGCAGTTCGTCGCTGTCGCGGCGGATCCCGCCTACGGCCAGCTACCCCCGACGGGGCGCAACGTCATGGTGGAATTCTCGTCGCCCAACACCAACAAGCCCCTGCACCTGGGCCACATCCGCAACAACCTCCTCGGCGCTTCCGTGTCCGAGCTGCTCAAGGCGGCCGGCAACAAGGTGATCAAGGCCACGCTGGTCAACGACCGCGGCGTCCACATCTGCAAGTCCATGTATGCCTGGCAGGAGCGCTTCGACGGCGCCACGCCGGAGAGCACCGGCAAGAAGGGCGATCACCTCGTGGGCGACTGCTATGTGGAATTCGCCAAGATGGAGAAGGAAGACCCTTCCGTCCTGGACAAGGTCCACGACATGCTCGTCAAATGGGAGCAGGGCGACCCCGAAGTCCGCGCGCTTTGGGAGAAGATGAACGGCTGGGTGTTCGCCGGCTTCGACGAGACCTACAAGGCCCTCGGCATCTCCTTCGACAAGGTGGACTATGAGCACGACACCTACCTCCTGGGCAAGGAACTCGTGCAGAAGGGCCTGGACATGGGCGTGCTGGTGCGCGACCCCGACGGGAGCGTCTGGTGCGACCTGACCGCCGACGGCCTGGACCGCAAGATCCTCCTCCGCAGCGACGGCACTTCCGTCTACATCACCCAGGACCTGGGGACGGCGGAGCGGCGTTTCGCCGAGCACAAGCTGGATTCGCTGATCTATGTGGTCGGCAACGAGCAGAACTACCACTTCCAGGTGCTCAAGCTCATCCTTGCCAAGCTCGGTTTCGCCTGGGCGGATCAGATCTACCACCTTTCCTACGGCATGGTGGAGCTCCCCGAAGGCAAGATGAAATCCCGCGAGGGGACGGTCGTCGATGCGGATGACCTGATCCGGAAGATGTACGAGGAAGCGAAGGCCACCTCCAACGAGTCCGGCAAGCTGGAAGGCCTGCCGGAAGAGGAAAAAGAGCATCTCTACCATATCATCGGCCTGGGCGCACTGAAGTATTTCATCATCAAGGTGGATCCCAAGAAGACCATGCTCTTCGACCCGAAGGAGTCCATCGACTTCAACGGCAACACCGGTCCTTTCATCCAGTACACGCACGCCCGCATCTGCTCCATCCTCCGCAAGGCGGCGGAGCAGGGGATCGGCTTTGCGGTGGCTGAAATCCCGGACGACGTGGTGCTGAGCCCCAAGGAAGTGCGCCTGGTCAAGCTCCTTTCCGCGTATCCTCAGAAGGTGCAGGAAGCCGCGGACGCCCTGTCCCCGGCCATCATCGCCAACTACGCCTACGACCTGGCCAAGGAGTTCAACCAGTACTACCACGACACGCCCATCCTCAAGGAGGAGGACGCCGTGCTGCTGAAGACCCGCCTCGTGCTGATCGACACCCTCGCTTCCGTCCTGCGGAAGGCGACGGGCATCCTCGGCATCGAGCTCCCGGACCGCATGTAGATGGCTTTCTCCCCGCAGCACGAATATTTTTCCGACCGGAAAATCTTCCACGGCTTCGTTCCCTTCGTGATGGGGACGAAGCTGGATGCGTTGCTGGTTGGCCCGGAACGGGCGCAGGCCCTGCAGGTCTGGGAAGACCTGTGCGCCGAGGTCTCGCGGCTGGATGCGATGCTCAACCGTTTCGATCCGTCCAGCGAACTGTCGCGGCTCAACGCGGGCGCCGATGCGGGCCCGGTCTTTCCCGGCGCGGAACTGCTTTCCCTGATCCGCCTCTGCGAAGAATACAGGATCAAGACCGGAGGCCTGTTCGACATCACGCGCGGCACCTGCGGCGAGGGCCTTCAGTTTGAGCCCGACGGGAGTCTCTCCCTGAACGGGGGTTCCCTGGATTTCGGCGGTTTCGCCAAGGGCTGGTTCCTCCGTTACTGTAAGGAACGCCTGGAGGCGGTCGGCATCGGGACGGCGTACGTCGACTTCGGCGGCAGCACGATCCTTGGTCTCGGTCACCATCCCTTCGGTGACAGCTGGCGGGTGCGGGTGACGCATCCCTACACGGGCGCCGTGCTGCAGGACGTGGACCTGGTGGACTGCGCGCTGTCTACTTCCGGCAACCGTCCCGGCTACAGCGGCCACATCGTGGATCCCCGCAGCGGCCGTCCGGTCGAGGCCCGGCGCATCGTGACCGTCGTGTCGGAAGACCCCCTGGAGGCGGAAGTGCTCAGCACGGCCGCGATGGTCGCGGACGAGGCGGAACTCGATGGTTTGAGGGCGCATTTCGGCGCGACGGTGAAAGTTTTTTAAAAAAAAGTCCGCAGCTATTTCACAATCCGAAAAAATGGTTTAATATTGCGGCACAAAACCTATACTCTACAATGGAACATCGCACCAAAAGACACGTCGTCAGCTTCGAGAAAATGTCGGAGGAAGTCGCGGCCGAGTTCGCCGCCAAATATCCCAACGGTTTCAATGATTATCTCCCTGATCTGACCCGGTATACCAAGCCGGACGGCACACCCTTCTATGCCGTGACCATCGAGCTCGGAGAAGATATCTATCTCGTGAAGATCCAGGTCAAGACCGATGATCTCGATGATGTCGAGAAATGGCTGGAAGGCGAAGAGGACGCCGAGAACGAGCAGGTCGCCGGAACGAACGGCGGCGCCGACGCCGGCGACAACACCCTGCCGGACGACAATATTTCCCAGTATGGCGGAGATGACGAGGGTGCCGATGCCTAGCGGATACTTCAAGAACAGGAAAAGGTCGGGTATATCCTGACCTTTTTTTTGTACCTTTGTCCCAGATGTCCGGAAAACTCGAAAAATGGTTGAAAGCGCCGCTCGGCTCCCTGTCCGAGGGGAACCGGCTGCTGATCCTGTCCCTGGCGGTCGGGATCTGCTCCGGCCTGGCCGCCGTGCTCCTGTTGAAACTGATCGACGGGATCCGTTACCTGGTCGGACTGCTTTCCGGCGGGTCGGCGTATGACTGGCAGAACCTGGTCACGCCCGGCATCGGCATGCTGCTTTCGCTGCTTTTCGTCCGCTACATCGTCCGAGACAACATCAGCCACGGGGTGACCAAGGTACTGGTCGCCATCTCCAAGAACGAATCCCGGATCAAGCCGCACAACATGTGGTCGTCCCTCGTCGCCTCCTCCATCACGATCGGAATGGGCGGATCGGTGGGTGCCGAGGCCCCCATCGTCTACACGGGCGCGGCCATCGGTTCCAATTTCGGCCGGGCCTTCGGGATGTCCTACAAGAACATGACCGTCCTGCTGGGCTGCGGTGCGGCGGGCGCCATCGCCGGCATCTTCAAGGCCCCCTTGGCGGGCGTGCTGTTCACGATGGAGGTGCTGCTTTTCAATCTGTCGATGTCTTCGATGGTACCGCTCCTTCTCTCCAGCGTGTCGGCCACGGTGATGTCGTACATCTTCCTGGGGCACTCGTTCCCGTTTCAGTGTACGCTGACGCCTTTCTCAATGGCCAACATTCCCTTCTACATCCTGCTGGGACTGTTCGGCGGTCTGGCTTCCGTCTACTTCCTGCGGACCACGCTCTGGCTGGAGGACCGGGTGGCGGCGGTGAAGCATTCCTCCGTGCGCTGGATCTGCTGTGCGCTGGGCCTGGGCCTGCTGATCTTCCTCTTCCCGCAGTTCTATGGGGAAGGATACGCCTCCCTGGGCGTGCTGCTCAACGGCGGCGACATCGCTTCGGACAGCCGCACCGTGCTGGCCTTCCTGCTCCGGACCCCATGGGGCGTCCCGCTCTTCTTCCTGCTGGTCATGCTGCTGAAGGTCTTCGCCATGGCGCTGACCAACGCCGGCGGGGGAGTCGGAGGTACCTTCGGCCCGACCCTTTTCGTCGGCGCCATCGCCGGCTTCCTCCTGGCCCGCACCCTCAATCTGATTCTCGTGAACAGCGGCATTTCCGTACCGGAGCAGAATTTCGTGCTGGTGGGTATGGCGGCCCTGATGGCCGGCGTGATGCAGGCGCCCCTGACGGCGATCTTCCTCATCGCGGAAGTCTCCGGCGGCTACGACCTGTTCCTTCCCCTGATCATCGCGGCCACGATTTCATTCGGCACGACGCGCCTTTTCGAGAAGTATTCCATCTATTCGAAACGCATCGCCAAGACCGGCGAACTGCTGACCCACGACAACGACCAGGCCGTCCTGACCCTGATGAAGACGGCCGACCTCGTGCGCGACAAATACCCGCGCGTGCAGGCTGATGCGACACTCCGCGAAATCCTTCCCGTGATTTCCGGCAGTGCGGCCGCCGTATTCCCGGTCGTGGACGCGGAAGACCGCTTCCTGGGCCTGCTGGACATGGACAACATCCGGAAGGATATCTTCCGCACCGAATTATATGACACGACGCTCGTGCGTCATCTGATGGAGCAGCCGCGCGCCTTCATCTACCAGAACGAACCGATGGACAGCGTGATGCGCAAGTTCGAAGTGACCGAGGCCTGGCGTCTGCCCGTCGTCACGCAGGAGGGACGTTACCTGGGCTTCATCTCCAAGTCCCGCATGCTCTCTGCCTATCGCGAGGAGCTGAAACTCATCTCTCAGGACTGATATTTATGAAAGAGCTCTATATCAAGCATATCGCACAGTTGCTGTCCGTGCAGGACTGGCAGGTCGAGAACTGTGCCCAGATGTTCGAGGACGGGGACACCATTCCCTTCATCAGCCGTTACCGCAAGGAGCGGACCGGCGGCCTGGACGACGCGTCCGTCGCCGAGATCAAGCACTGGGTGGACGTGTTCGCCGAAATGGAGAAACGCAAGGCGACCATCTTGGAGACCATCGAAGGGCAGGGGAAACTGACGGGGGAACTGCGTGCCCAGATCGAAGGCTGCGTCAATGCCGCGGTCCTGGAGGACCTGTACCTGCCGTACCGGCCCAAGCGCCGGACCCGGGCGACCGTCGCGAAGGAAGCGGGCCTGGAGCCCCTGGCGGACAAGATGTACGCCGTCGCCGTCGCTGATCCCGGCGTGGAGGCGCGCAAATACCTGTCCGACAAGGTGGCTTCCATTGAAGATGCGCTCGCCGGCGCCCGCGACATCATCGCTGAGCGCCTGAGCGAGACGGCCTCCGTCCGCGAGACGTTGCGCGGCATCTTCCGCACGCGCCGGGTCGTGTCCAAGGCGACCAAGGCGGCCGACACGCCCGAGGCTGCGAAATACCGCTCGTATTTCAACTTCTCCATGCCCCTGGAGCGCATCCCGTCCCACAACCTGCTCGCGATGCTGCGGGCGCAGAACGAAGGCTTCCTGTCCGTGTCCATCGACGCCGATCCCGAGCGCTGCGCCAAAAAGATGTACTATGACTTCTGCCAGGAGCGGCGCTATCCGTCCCCGGCCCTCGGGGAACAGATCCGCGAGGCCGTCTCGGACGCCTACAAGCGACTGCTGGAGCCCTCCATCAGCAACGAAGTCCTGAAGGAAGCCAAGCAGAAGGCCGACGTGGAGTCCATCCGCGTCTTCGGGGAAAACCTGCGCCAGCTGCTGCTGGCCAGCCCCGTGGGGCAGAAGCGGACCCTGGCGATCGACCCCGGTTTCCGCAACGGCTGCAAGCTGGCCGTGCTGGACGAGCGGGGCGACCTGCTCTACCATACGATTATCTATCCCCATCCGCCTCAGAACGAGAAAGTCAAGTCCATCGTCGCCCTTTCGGACCTGCTGGAGAAATACAAGGTCGAGGCCGTGGCGATCGGTAATGGGACCGCCTCCCGCGAGACCGAGGATTTCATGAAAAAGGTGGCGCTCCCCGAAGGCTGCCGCGTCTGGACGGTCAGCGAGGACGGCGCTTCGATTTATTCCGCCTCCGAAGTGGCCCGGGCCGAATTCCCGGACGAGGACGTGACCGTGCGCGGGGCCGTTTCCATCGGCCGCCGCCTGATGGACCCGTTGTCCGAACTGGTCAAGATCGACCCCAAGTCGCTCGGCGTCGGACAATATCAGCACGACGTGGACCAGGGCCTGCTCAAGGAGAAACTGGATAATACCGTCGAGTCCTGCGTCAACAGCGTCGGCGTCAATGTCAACACCGCCAGCCCCTGGCTGCTGCGCTACGTGGCAGGCATCGGTCCGGTCCTGGCCGACAATATCGTAGCGTACCGCAAGTCCGAGGGCGATTTCCGTTCGCGCAGCGATTTTCGGAAGGTGCCCCGCCTGGGCGACAAGGCCTTCCGGCAGTGCGCCGGATTCCTGCGTATCCCGGGTGCCGCCAATCCGCTGGACAACAGCGCCGTCCATCCCGAGTCGTACCACATCGTGGACCGGATGGCGCGCTCTCTGGGCGTTCCCGTAGGGGAATTGGTCGGCAATGCGGAGCTCTGCGGCCGGCTGCGCGCGGAAGACTTCGTGGAGCCCGACTTCGGTCTGCCGACGGTGCAGGACATCCTGAAGGAGCTGGTCAAGCCCGGGCGCGACCCGCGGGAAGCGGCGTCGGCCTTCGAGTTCGCCCAGGACATCCGCAGCATTGAAGACCTGGTCCCCGGGATGGAACTGCCCGGCATCGTGACGAACATCACCAATTTCGGCGCGTTCGTGGACATCGGCCTGCACGAGAACGGCCTGATCCACGCGTCCCAGATGGGTGTCCGCGGCATGGCGGATCCCTCCAAGATCTTGAAGTTGCACCAGCATATAAAAGTAACGGTCCTGTCGGTGGATCTCGACAGGAACCGTATTTCTCTCAGACTCGTCCGATAGGACTTATTTGCGGTTGAATTTCCGGAAGCGGAGCTTGATGACCCCCCAGAAAGCTTCGCCGAAGATGCTGCTGGACATCTTGGAGGTGCCGAGCTGGCGGTTGACGAAGATGACGGGCACTTCCGTGATCTTGAAGCCCAGCTTGTGGGCGGTGTATTTCGTCTCGATCTGGAAGCCGTAGCCTTTCATCCGGATGTCATCCAGGTCCATGGCCCGCAGGACTTCCGCCTTGTAGCACATGAAGCCGGCGGTGTTGTCGTAGATCTTGACGCCGAGCACGGTGCGGACGTAGACGGAGGCGAAATAGGACATCAGGATGCGGCCGATGGGCCAGTTGACGACGCTGATGCCGTTGCTGTAGCGGGAGCCGATGGCGACCGAGGCGCCCCCTTCCACGCAGGCGGCGTAGAGGCGGGGAAGGTCGTCGGGATTGTGGGAGAAGTCGGCGTCCATCTCGAAGATGTAGTCATAGCCGTGGGCCAGGGACCACTTGAATCCGGCGATGTAGGCCGTGCCGAGGCCCTGCTTCCCGCTCCGCTCCACCATGAACAGGCGCTCGGGGAACTCCGTCTGGAGCCCCTTGACGATGGCGGCCGTGCCGTCGGGAGACCCGTCCTCGATGACCAGAATGTGGTATTCTCCTTCCAGGGAAAACACTTTCCGGATGATCGCTTCGATGTTCTCCTTTTCGTTGTAGGTCGGGATGATGATGACTTTTCTGTCCATGGTGTGCGGTCATTAGCTTTAGTTTACAAATATATCAATTTTTGTTAAATTTGTACGTTTCCAACCAGCCAGTTTACCATGAACCGCATAGACTGTTTCATTCCCGATGCCGACTCCGCCGCGAAGTTGCTTCGCGAGCCGGAAGTCCGCGCCAGCTTTGACGTCGATTTCGCCACGCTCCGTTCCACGGCCGCCATCCGGCGGATCGCTTCGCTGACGGATGCGGCATTTACCCTGATCTGCACGAAACCGACCGCCTTGCGCCTGGTCGCCTTCGCGCTGGAGCGCATGCTGCAGATCGCCGACGACACCGGGGCCGACCTGCTGTACGCGGACCATTTCGCCGTCGTCAATGGCGTGGAGACGCCCCTGCCGGTCATCGACTGCCAGAAGGGGAGTCTGCGGGATGATTTTGACTTCGGTTCGCTGCTGCTATACCGGACCTCCGCGCTGCGGCGCGCTGTCTCCCGGATGACGGAAGTCTACCAGTATGCGGGTCTCTACGACCTGCGTCTCAAGGTGCAGGCCACGGGACGCCTGGAGCACGTCGCCGAATTCCTCTACTACGAGGTCGAGACCGACACGCGCCAGTCTGGGGAGAAGCTATTTGACTACGTGGACCCGAAGAACCGGGCGGTCCAGATCGAAATGGAGCAGGCCTGCACGGCGCATCTGAAGGAGATCGGAGGCTGGCTGGCCCCCCGATTCAAGGAGGTGGACCTGAGCCTGGGCGACTTCGAATATGAGGCGTCCGTCGTGATCCCGTGCCGCAACCGAGTTCTCACCGTCGGCGACGCCATCCGTTCCGCACTTTCGCAGGAGACGGACTTTCCATATAATGTATTTGTCGTCGACGACAATTCGACGGATGGGACGGTGGATGTGATCCGCAGCTTCCTGGACGATCCCAGGCTAGTCTATATCGCACAGGACCCGTCCTGGCATGCAATCGGCGGCAACTGGAATGCGGCGCTCCACCACCCGAAATGCGGGCGTTTCGCCCTGCAGCTCGACTCCGACGACACCTACAGCGACACGCATACCGTGCAGCGTTTCGTCGATGCGTTCCGGGAGCAGGGTTGTGCGATGGTCGTGGGTACCTACCAGATGACGGACTTCGAAGGCAATCCACTGCCCCCGGGCGTCATCGACCACCGGGAATGGACGCCGGACAACGGGCGCAACAATGCCCTGCGCGTCAACGGCCTCGGCGCGCCCCGCGGTTTCTGGACGCCGCTGCTGCGCGAGCTCAACTTCCCGACGACGAAGTACGGGGAGGATTATGCGGTCGGCCTGCGCGTCAGCCGCGAGTACCGGATCGGCCGCATCTACGAGGTGATGTACAACTGCCGGCGCTGGGACGGGAACTCCGACGCCGCCCTGGATGTGGAGCGCGTCAACGCCAACAATTTCTACAAGGACCGCATCCGTACCTGGGAATTGGAGGCCCGGATTGCGCTCAATCGGAGCGACCGATAAAAAAAATCGTTTTTTTTTGTAAAAAAATTCGAAAAAAATTTGGAGGTCCGGAATTTTTCCGTACCTTTGCAATCCCGCTTGATCCGAACGGGGACTTTTTGCTGCAGAAATGTTGCAAAATTTTTTTACGCCAAAATGGAGCGTGAAGTTGGATCAAGCTCATTGAAAAGACTGAAGGAAAGTACAAGCAAGTACCGAACGCCCTGGGGCAGCGATGCCTCGGGGACTAATAGATCGAGAGCGTTGATTTCTTTGGAAATGAAGGCGTCAGGACAAGCTTAGTGATATTAAGAATATACAAAGAAGAGTTTGATCCTGGCTC
>JAFPVJ010000021.1 GCA_017400135.1 Bacteroidales bacterium | reverse complement strand
TGCTCCCAAAAATTGCGACGGCGGTCTTCTTTGGCGACAGTCAGGCCGTCGTATAATTATCGAAATAACCTTGAATTAGGACTACGGGCGTTCCTTTGTCGCCGGAGCCGGAAGTCAGGTCGCAGAGGGAACCGATCAGGTCCGTCAGCTGGCGCGGCGTCGTGCCCTCGGACGCCATCTTGCCCTTCAGGTCGGCGTCCTTCGCCCGGATACTCTCCTTGATCGCATCCCGCAGCGCCTCGCCGCTGAGCGCAGCGAAATCATTGTCTGCCAGATACTTGAGCTTCAGCTCGTTGGGCGTGCCGCGCAACCCTTCCGTGAAAGCGGGGGAGACGACCGGATCGGCCAGTTCCCAGATCTTGCCCTGGGGATCCTTGAAGGCCCCGTCGCCGTAGATCATCACCTCCACATACTTGCCCGTCGCATCAAAAAGCCGCCGCTGGATATCCTCCACCAGCCCCTGGCAGTCGCGCGGGAACAGCTTGACCATATCCTCCGTCGCCTTGTTGGAACCCAGCAGGCCGTACTTCTCGTTGCAGCCGCTGCCGTCCACCGGCGCATTCAGAATGTCGTCCATTCCCAGCACCACCCGGGCGCCGGCTTCGCGCAGGATCCGCTTGGTACGGGCCCGCGTATGGATGTCGCAGGCAATGACGGTATCGGTATACTCCAGGATGGTCTTGGGGCGGTTGGCGAAGATAATCTCCACCTCGGCGCCGCACTCCCGGATCAGGGTGGCATAGTATTCCACATAATCCACGCCGGTGAATTCGTGCACGCCGTAGCCGAACAACTCCCGGTAGCGCTCGAGCGTCAGGACGTCGGAATAGGGGTTGACGCCCGCCTCATCCACCTTGTCGATGCTCACAAGGGCGTTGCCCACCTCGTCCGAAGGATAGGAGAGCATCAGGACCACTTTCTTGCAGCCCGATGCGATGCCCCGCAGGCAAATGGCGAAACGGTTGCGGCTCAGGATGGGGAAGATCACGCCGACGGTGCCGCCGCCGGTCTTGGTGCGCACGTCCTTCGCGATGGCGGCGACGGACGCGTAATTGCCCTGGGAACGGGCCACGACGGACTCCGTCACGCAGACCACATCACGGTTGCGCAGCGCAAATCCCTCGCTCTCAGCGGCTTCGAGGACGCTCGTGGTGACAATGGCTGCCAGGTCGTCGCCCTGACGGATGATGGGGCAACGGATGCCGCGGGACACGGTCCCGACTTTTCTTTCCTGATTCTTCATATCTCAAATACTCTATTATTATCGGACTTTCGCATCGCAGTACCAGCACCTCAGCGTGCCGTCCTCGCTGCGCCGGAACTTGTACGGCGCCTTCTCCTGGTTGCAGATGCATTTGAGGTTGCCGCAGTGGAGCGTCTCGTCGTAAACGGGCTTGTCGTGCTCCGGCATCCCGTGGTCGGGATCGTTCTTCCATTCGTGGAGCTTGACGATCAGCGCCTCACGCACGAACTTGCCGTTCTCCACCTGGCGGAAATAGGCCGCCCGCGGGTCGGCGTCGACTTCGGTCAGGATCTCGTTGACCCGGGGCAGGGGATGCAGGACGGCCATCTTTTCCTTGGCCAGCGCCATCCGGGCCGCATCCAGCACAAAACTGTCCTTGACCCGGTCGAATTCGTCCTCGTCCAGGAAACGCTCCTTCTGCACGCGCGTCATGTAGAGCACGTCCAGTTCGGACATGACCTCTTCCATCGTCTCCACCTCGCGGTAGGGGATGCCGGTGCGTTCGCAGACGTCGTGCTTGATGTAGTCGGGAAGCTTGAGCTCCTGGGGCGCGATCAGCACGACCTTGATGTCCTTGTAGCGGGACAGGGCCTTGATCAGGGAATGGACGGTGCGACCGAAGCGCAGGTCGCCGCAGAAACCGATCGTGATCCCGTCGATGTGTCCCAGTTCGCGCTGGATGGTCAGCAGGTCGGTCAGGGTCTGCGTCGGGTGGCTGTGGCTGCCGTCGCCGGCGTTGATGATGGGGACGGGAGACACTTCGGAGGCATAGAGCTGCGCGCCTTCGATGTAGTGACGCATCGCGATGAATTCGGCGAAGCAGCCGACCACGCGCACCGTGTCCTGTACCGTCTCGCCCTTGCTCACGGAAGAACTGCGGGCGTCGGAGAAACCGAGCACGTTGCCGCCCAGCTCCATCATGGCTGAGGTGAACGAAAGTCGCGTGCGGGTGCTTGGCTCATAGAAGAGTGTCGCCAGCTTGCGGTGCGACATGCTGCCCTGGTAACGCTCGCGGTGGGCAATGATGTCCTGTGCCAGGGAAATGATTTCGTCAGTCTCCTGCTTGGAGAGATCCATCGGGTCGATCAGGTGCTTCATATACTGTAATTTATTTAATCCAACTTGTGTCCGAAGGGTTGTCGCGGAAGCGAAGGATCCTTTCCTTCCACTCCGGGGCGATGTAACCTTCCGAAGCAGCCACTTCGACGAGGGCGTCCAGATCGCTCAGGGAATGGTCGACCACCCCCGCGGCGGCAAGCCGCTCCAGGCCGCGCCGCATCCCGTAGGTGAAGATGCTGACGATGCCAAGCACTTCGGCACCCGCTTCGCGCAGGGCTTCCACGACTTCCACGGCGCTTCCGCCCGTGGAAATCAGGTCCTCGATCACGACGACCCTGGTCCCGGGCTCCAGGCGCCCTTCGATGCGGTTGGTGCGCCCGTGGGACTTCGCCTCGCCGCGTACATAGCCCATCGGCAGGTTCAGCAGGGTGGCCGTGATGGCGGCGTGGGCGATACCGGCCGTCGAGGTGCCCATCAGCATCTCGCAGTCGGGATGATACCGGCGAACGGTGTCGGCGAGGGCGTGCTCGACGCGGTCGCGGACGATCGGAGCCGACAGGGTAAGACGGTTGTCGCAATAGATGGGGCTCTGGATGCCGCTGGCCCAGGTGAAGGGCTGCTCGGGCCGCAGGAATACGGCGCCGATCGAGAGCAGGTCGCGGGCAATGCTATCTTTCATAGGAGTCAATTTGCGGATGTAGGAATTCGGCTACGCAGCGCCGGTAGGCGGCCACCGGATCGGGGGCGGCGGTGATGGGACGGCCCACGACGATGTAGTCGGAACCCAGTTCGCGGGCCTGGGCAGGCGTCGTGATGCGGCGCTGGTCGTCAGCTGCCGCGTCTGCGAAACGGATGCCCGGCGTGACGGTGAGGAAGTCGGAGCCGCAGGCTTCCTTGATCATTTTCGATTCCAGCGGGCTGCAGACGACGCCGTCGAGGCCCGCCTCGCGCGCATTCCGGGCATAATGGACGATGGCGCGGCCGAGGCCCCTGCGGATCAGCAGTTCCCGCTTCATGCGGTCCTCGTCGGTCGAGGTCAGCTGGGTCACGGCAATCAGCAGCGGCCGCGTGCCGTCCGGGCGGGTCAGCCCTTCCAGGGCGGCCCGCATCATCTCGATGGTCCCGGCGGCGTGGACGTTGACCAGGTCCACATCCAGTCCGGAAAGGACGGCCATCGCCTTGCGCACGGTGTTGGGGATGTCGTGGAGTTTCAAGTCCAGGAAGATGCGGTGGCCGCGCGCCTTGATCTCCCGCACGATTCCGGGCCCTTCGGCGTAGAAGAGTTCCATGCCAATCTTGACGAAGGGTTTCTCTCCCTCCGGGAATCGGTCCAGGAAGTCCAGCACCGCAGCGCGGCTGCTGAAATCACAAGCGATGATGACGTCTTTTGCCATGGTCTATACGGTTCCGATGATATCTTGCAAACGGTTGATATTCAGTTCGTCCATCAGCTCCGGGAGGGCATCCAGGATCTCCGGACAGGCGAGGGGATTGCGCAGGTTCTCTGCACCCACCTCCACGGCCGTGGCGCCGGCCATCATCATTTCGACGACATCCCGGGCGGTCGCGACCCCGCCGCAGCCCATCACGGGGATGGAGCAGGCGTGGGCGACCTGCCAGACCATGCGCAGGGCGATGGGGAAGATCGCGGGTCCCGAAAAACCACCGGTCTTGTTGGCCAGTACCGGCTGGCGCCGGCGAATGTCGATGCGCATGCCGAGGAAGGTGTTGACCAGGGTCAGGCCGTCCGCTCCGGCATCCTCGCAGGCGCGGGCGATCGCAACGATGTCGGTCACGTTGGGGCTCAGCTTGATGAATACCGGCTTGCGGCAGACCGCCTTGACGGCGCGCGTGACGGCTGCAGCAGAATGCGGGTCCGTGCCGAAGGTCATTCCGCCGGCATGGACGTTGGGACAGGAGACGTTGACCTCGATCAGGTCGATTTCCGGGCAATCCGACGCCTTGGCGCAACATTCCGCATATTCCTCCAGGGAGAAACCGCTGATGTTGGCGATGATGCAGCCGCCGTAGCATTTTCGAAGGGCAGGCGCTTTCTCCCGTACCAGGACGTCGATCCCGGGGTTCTCGAGTCCCACGGCATTGAGCATGCCGGCCGGGGCCTCCGCGATGCGGGGCGTGGGGTTGCCGTATCGCGCTTCACGCGTGGTGCCCTTCAGGGAAATGCCTCCCAGCCGGTTCAAGTCGAAGCAGTCCGAGAGTTCCACCCCGAAACCGAATGTGCCGCTGGCCGGAATGACGGGATTCCTCAGATGCAGCCCACAAAGGGTAACGGACAGGTCATTTACCATAGTATGTCCTCCTTCTTGAAGACCGGTCCGTCCTTGCAGACGCGCCGTACGCCCTGTCGGGTCTGGATGCTGCAGCCGGCGCAGTAACCGGCGCCGCAGCCCATCCTTTCCTCCAGGCAGACTTCACCTCCGGTCTTCAGCATGTCGCAGACCCGCCGCATCATCACGAGCGGGCCGCAGGTATAGAAATAATCGAATGTCGGTTTCACCGCCGAGATGGCGTCCGTAACGAAGCCCTTCAGGCCCGCGGATCCGTCCACGGTCGCCATCGTCACGTCCGGCGTCAGCGCCCGGAATTCGGACTCCAGGATGATTTCTGAGGCGGAATTGAAGCCCAGCACGACGCTGACCCGCTTTCCCCGGGCGACCAGCTCCCGGCACAGAGGCAGGAGCGGAGGCGCACCGACACCGCCGCCGACCAGCAGAGCGCTGCTGGAGCAGGCGTCGGGATCGAAGCCTCGGCCCAGGCCCGTCAGGACATCCAGCCGGGCGCCCGGGCGCAAGCCGGAAAGCGCGGCCGTCCCTTCTCCTACGACCTTGTATATCAGCACGATGCGTCCTTTCGAACGCTCGCAGATGGAGAACGGACGGCGCAGGTAGAAGCCGTCCAACGCGACCTGGACGAATTCGCCGCCGGCGACAAAGGAAGGGTCGTCGGACGCGAGTTCGAGCCGCCAGGTCCGGGCCGCTACGGGTTCGTTGCGCAGGATCGTGTATAGTTGCCTTTCCATCAGTCCTTGTATTCGTAAACGACACGCCCTTCACAGAGCGTCAGTAGGATGCGTCCGCGGACCTTCATCCCGGCGAAGGGCGTCGAGTGTCCTTTGGAGAGAAAACGAGAAGGGTCGACGACATATTCCTGGCCCAGGTCTATGACCGTCAGGTCGGCCGCCGTTCCGATTCGGAGCCCGCCGCCCAGGCGGAATGCGCGCCGGGGGCCGTCAGTCAGGGCTTCCACCAGCCTTTCGAGCCGGAGGCGGCCCGTGCGGACCAGGGCGGTGTAGAGCACAGGGAAAGCCGTTTCCAGGCCTACGATGCCCATGGCGCTGCCGGCCAGGCCGCGAGTTTTTTCTTCCGCCGTATGGGGGGCGTGGTCGGTCGCGACCGCATCGATCGTCCCGTCCCGGAGACCCTCGATCAGGGCTTCCCGGTCCGCGGCGCTGCGCAGGGGCGGATTCATCTTGAAGCGTCCATCCTCCTGCAGGTCGTCTTCGCAGAGCACCAGATAGTGCGGTGCGGTCTCGCAGGTCACGCGCACGCCCGCCGCCTTGGCCCCGCGGATCAGGTCAACGCTTTCGGCCGTGGAAATATGGCAGACGTGGTAGCGGCAGCCGGTCTCGGCGCAGAGTTCCAGGTCGCGCTTGATCTGGCCCCATTCGCTCTCGGAGCAGATGCCTTTGTGCCCGTGCGCCCGAGCGTAGCGCCCCTCGTGGATGTAGCCGCCCTTCAGCAGGCTTTCGTCTTCGCAGTGGGCGGCCAGGATGCAGTCTTCGCGCGCCGCCAGGGTCATCGCTTCCCGCATCATCGCCTCCCGCTGGACTCCGCTCCCGTCGTCGGAGAAGGCGCAGCAGCCGCCCTTGAGCGCAGCCATGTCCACCAGTTCGAGACCCTTGCGGCCCCGGGTGATGGCGCAGTAGGGGAGCACCCGGATGACGGCGTCCCGGTCGATGAGGGCCTGCTCGACGGCGAGGCTTTCAGGACAGTCCGGGACCGGGTCGAGATTGGGCATGGCGCAGACGGTGGTATAGCCGCCCGCCGCCGCAGCCTGCGAGCCCGTTCGGATGGTCTCCTTGGCGGAGAATCCGGGCTCCCGGAAATGTACGTGGATATCGGTGAATCCGGCGCTGACGAGCTTGCCGGTGCAGTCCAGGATCCGGGCGCCTTCAGACTCCAGGCCGGGGCCAAGCCCGGCGATGCGCCCATCGCGAATGAGGACATCCCCCTCGCGAACGGACCGAGCCGTCGCGATCAGGCCTCCTTTCAATATAAGGTCATTCCCCATTCGGGTCAAAATTACTCCATCTCCTTATTTCCAACAAATTTTTTTAAGGGAATTATCAACATTCGCGTTGTTGATAAAAAAGGCAAAAGTTTTTGCCGGGGCCGATAATTCGCCGTAAATTTGTATCTCCTGTTAAAGGTAAAGTTGGTTTGTAATTTTCGCACGATGAAGGTAGCAGTGATCATGGGCAGCGCCAGTGACTGGGAGGTGATGTCTCCCGCCTGCGCCACGCTCGAAGAGTTCGGCATTCCCTACGAGAAAAAAGTCCTCAGCGCCCACCGCAATCCCGGCCCTCTGGCCGATTATGTGCGGGCAGCCCGCGACAACGGATTCGACATTATCATCGCCGGCGCCGGGGGAGCCGCCCACCTGCCTGGCGTCATCGCCGCGCTGACGACCCTCCCCGTGATCGGGGTGCCGGTCAAGAGCAAGGCGCTGAACGGGTTGGATTCCCTCCTCTCGATCGTCCAGATGCCTTCCGGAATCCCGGTCGCCACGATGGCGATAGACGGCGCCCGCAATGCCGCCCTCTACGCCGTGGCCATCCTGGCTTTGCAGGATCAGGGACTCAAGCGCAAACTGGAAGCGTTCCGCGTCCGCCAGAGTGAGAAAGTACTGCAAGCACAGATATAATACTACGCCCACCCCCAGACCGGGTGGGCGCATCATTTGAAAAACTATGAACAGCAAACGGATCTTTGTCGAGAAACGGCCCGCCTTCCGGGTGGAGGCGCAGAGCCTGCTGGGCGAGTTCAACGAAAACCTTTCCCTGTCGCTGCGCACGCTGCGGCTCATCAACGTCTACGACCTCTTCGGCTTTTCCGAGGAACTGGTCGAGAAGTGCCGTTACAGCGTCTTCGGGGAAACGGTGACGGATCTGGTCACCGACTCCTGCGACCTGAATGGCAAGAAATATATCGCCGTGGAATATATCCCCGGCCAGTTCGACCAGCGGGCTTCGTCCGCGGTCGACTGCGTCCATCTGATCGAACCGGGCGCGGAGGTGGAGATCAAGAGCAGCCGCCTGCTGATCTTCGACGACGATACGACGGAAGAGACGCTCGCGAAACTGCGCCACTATTTCATCAATCCCGTGGAGTGCCGTCCCAAGGACCTCGGTGTCCTTTCCCTGGCGGGCAAGGCGGACGTCAAGCCACTCGAGGACCTGTCCGGATTCACGGCCATGCCGGAAAGTGCGTACAAAGCCTTCTGCAAGTCCCACGGGCTGGCGATGAACACCGACGACCTGCGTGAGGTGGTGAACTATTTCAAGAAAGAGGGCCGCGATCCGTCCGAGACGGAGCTGCGCATCCTGGATACCTATTGGAGCGACCACTGCCGCCATACGACCTTCACCTCCGAACTGACGGAGATCAAGGTGGACGACTCCTTCGTCAAGGAGGAGATTGAATCGACCCTCGGACGCTTCCACGACATACGGAAGGCCCTTGGCCGCGAAGGAAAGAGCCTCTGCCTGATGGAGCTGGCGACGATCGGAGCGCGCTACCTGCGCTCGGTCGGCAAGCTGGACGACCTGGAGCAGAGCGAGGAGAACAACGCCTGCAGCATCTTCGTGGACGTGGATGTGGACGGGAAGCGGGAGAAATGGCTCCTGCAGTTCAAGAACGAGACCCACAACCATCCGACGGAGATCGAGCCTTTCGGTGGTGCAGCAACCTGCCTGGGCGGCGCCATCCGCGACCCGCTTTCCGGGCGCGCATACGTCTATCAGGCGATGCGTGTGACGGGTGCGGGCGACATCACCGCCTCCGTGAGGGACACCCTCGCGGGCAAGCTCCCGCAGCGCATGATCAGCCGCAAGGCCGCTGCAGGCTATTCCAGCTACGGCAACCAGATCGGCCTCGCAACCACCCAGGTGCGCGAAATCTTCGACGACGGCTATGTCGCGAAACGCCTGGAAGTCGGCGCGGTGGTCGGGGCTGTCAAGGCGTCCGACGTGCGGCGCGAGAGCCCGGCCCCCGGCGACGTAATCCTGCTGCTGGGCGGCCGCACCGGCCGGGACGGCATCGGCGGCGCCACCGGTTCTTCCAAGGAGCATACGGAGGCTTCGCTTGAAACCTGCGGCAGCGAGGTGCAGAAGGGTAATGCGCCCGAGGAACGCCAGCTCCAGCGCCTGTTCCGGCGCCCGGAAGTGACGCGCCTGATCAAGAAATCCAACGACTTCGGCGCCGGCGGCGTCAGCGTCGCGATCGGCGAACTGGCCGGCGGCCTGGACATCCGGCTGGACCGCGTACCCGTCAAATATGCGGGCCTCAATGCCACGGAACTGGCCATCAGCGAGTCCCAGGAGCGCATGGCCGTGGTCGTGGAAGCGAAGGACCGCGCTGAATTCGAGAAATACTGTGCCCTCGACAATGTCGAAGTGACCTACGTCGCGGACGTGACCGATACGGGCCGGATGCGGATGTTCAAGGACGGGGTCAAGGTCTGCGACCTGACCCGCGAGTTCATCGACAGCGCCGGTGCCAGACACTACGCCCAGGCGACCATCGGACGCGTGGAGGATAATCCTCCCTTCGACGTCACGCCAGAGGGGGAGACCCTGCCGGAGCGCATGGAGGCGCTGCTGTCTTCCAAAAACGTCGCTTCGCAAAAGGGCCTCGTGGAAATGTTCGACTCCACCATCGGCCGTTCTACGGTCCTGATGCCCTACGGTGGCAAGTTCCAAGCGTCCGAGACGCAAGTGTCGGTCCAGAAACTGCCGGCGGCCGGATTCACCGAAACCGCCAGCATGATGGCTTTCGGCTACAACCCTTCCCTGGCATCCTGGAGCCCCTACCACGGGGCGGCTTACGCCGTCGTGGAGGCCTGCTCCAAGGTGGTCGCCGCGGGCGGAGACTGGTCGAAGATGCGTTTCTCCTACCAGGAATACTTTGAGCGGATGAGCCTCGAGCCGCACAGTTGGGGCAAGCCGCTCGCCGCCCTGCTCGGCGCCTTGAAGATGCAGCTCGACCTCGGTCTGCCGTCCATCGGCGGCAAGGATTCGATGAGCGGCACCTTCGAGCATCTCAACGTGCCTCCGACCCTGATCGCCTTCGGCATCACCACGGTCGACGCACGCCGCGTGATTTCCACCGACTTCAAGCAGGCCGGTCACCGGATCTATCTGGTCAAGCACGACCCGTTGGTCACCCGAATGCCGGACACCCGGATGCTCGCCGCCAACTGGAATTTCATCCACGAACAGATCGGGGAAGGCAAGATCGTCGCCGCCTGGTCGCTGGGCTTCGGCGGTGTCGCCGAGGGCCTCTCAAAGATGGCCTTCGGCAACGGCCTGGGCTTCGATGTCTATCTCTCAGAAGACGAACTGTTCACCCTTTCTTACGGCTCTATCCTGGTCGAGTCTGACGGGCCGCTGACGTATCCCCAGGCTTTTGAACTGGGCACGGTGACGGACGGTCAGGTGCGCCTCAACGGCGTGGAGATGGACCTCTCGTCCCTGAAACGGGCCTGGACGCGCCGCTACGCGCGCCTCTATCCCGAGGAAGTCGCGCCGGCCTTCGACGAACCGGTACCAGCCGTGGAGGAGAAAGCTTTCGACTCCGCGAATCTCGTCTATCCCGGCGAGCCGGTGGCGCATCCCGTCGTCTGTCTGCCGGTCTTCCCGGGCACCAACTGCGACTACGATACGGCCAAGGCGTTTCGCAAGGCGGGGGCCGAGGTGCGTCCTTTCGTCTTCCGCAACCTGACCGGAGATGAAGTCAACGCGTCCATCAACGAACTCGCCGCCCGCATTGATGAGAGCCATATCCTGGCCTTCTGCGGCGGCTTCTCGTCCGGCGACGAGCCCGACGGCAGCGGCAAGTTCATCGCATCCGTCATCAACAACGCCCGCGTCGGGACGGCCATCGAGGCCTTCCTGCGACGCGGCGGCCTGATCCTGGGCATCTGCAACGGCTTCCAGGCCCTGGTCAAGAGCGGCCTGCTGCCCTACGGACGCCTGGGCTGCGTGACTCCGGAGTCGCCAACCCTGTTCCGCAACGACATCAACCGCCATATCTCCAAGATGGTGACGACCGAGGTGGCCTCCGTCCGTTCTCCCTGGCTCTCGGGCCTGCAGAAGGGCGAGCGCCACGCGATCGCCGTCAGCCACGGCGAGGGCAAGTTCGTGGTAGGGGAGGCGCTGGCCCGCGAACTGTTCGCGGGCGGCCAGGTGGCTTTCCGCTATGTGGACAACCCCAACGGCTCCCATTACGACATCGAAGGCATCCTGAGCCCGGACGGACACATCCTGGGCAAGATGGGCCATACTGAACGTTATGAAGACCTTCTGTTCCAGAACATCGCCGGCAACCGCCTCCAGCCTTTGTTCGACAATGCCGTCAAATACTTCAACAAAGCATAGAATGATCAAGAAAGAAGTCATCTACAACGGAAACGAAAAGCAGTTTTTCGCGACCGACGACCCCGATAAGGTCATCATCCGGTACAAGGATGTGGCCGTGGCGTTCAACAACGTCAAGCGCGCCCGTTTCGAGGGAAAGGGCGAGTTGAGCAACAAGATCTCGGCCCTGCTCCTGGGGTATCTGAGGGACTGCGGCATCCGCAACCATTTCATCGAAAGGGTGGGGGATAACGAGCAACTCTGCCGCCGCATTGAGATCCTCCCGATCGAGGTGATCGTTCGCAATCGCGTGGCCGGATCCCTGGCGGCGCGGCTGGGCATCGAGGAAGGGCTCAAGCCCGACAATCTCATCGTAGAACTGCGTTACAATGATGACGAGCTCGACGATCCCTTCATCAACCGGGATCTGGCGGTGGCCCTCGGTCTTGTCAGTTATGCGGAGATCGACGGGATCGTGGCTGAGGCGAAGAAAGCCAACGAGGTGCTGAAGGACCTCTTCCACCGCATCGGCATCGAGTTGGTCGACGTCAAACTCGAGTTCGGCCGCGCCACGGACAATGGGGAAATCATCCTCTCGGACGAGGTCAGCCCCGACACCTCCCGTCTCTGGGACGAGCAGACCGGCGAGCGCCTGGACAAGGACCGCTTCCGCCTGGACCTCAGCGACGTGGTGGCGTCCTACCGCAATGTGTATGAACGACTGACAACTGTCTTGAAAGAGAACTGACCATGGGTGTACTCGGAGTATTCGGCGTCGCGAACGCCTCGACTTATCTCTATTACGGATTGCACAATATCCAGCACCGGGGCCAGGAAGGCGCCGGCATCGTCACCTTCGACGATGCGGGCAAGCCTTGCCGTCACCGCGGCCAGGGTCTGCTGAGCGAGGTCTTTACGGACGGCAACGTGCTGGGTCTGGAAGGCTCCGTCGGCATCGGCAGCGTCAAGTACGCCAATGTCAGCAAGGGCGGCCTCGACAACGTGGATCCCATCCTGTTCTATCAGACGAAGGGCGATTTCGCCGTGGCCTGCGACGGCAATTTCATCAATGCCAAGCAGCTGGAGGCCCTGCTCGAGAAACGCGGCATCATCTTCCAGACCGCGACGGACAGCGAGATTTTCGCCCACCTGATCAAGAAGCACAACGGCGAGGACCGCATCGTCAACATCCTCAAGGCGCTCAACATGATCGAGGGCGGTTTCTCCATCCTGGTGATGACCCGCAACCGCATCTACGCCTGCCGTGACAAGTACGGCATCAAGCCCCTGGTCATCGGCACCCTGGGCGACGGCTATGTCGTGAGCAGCGAGTCCTGCGCCTTCGGCATCATGGGAGCGAAGTTCCTGCGGGACGTGGAGCCGGGCGAGGTGGTCACCCTGGACGCCAAGGGACTGCGGTCCAACCGTTATTCCCAGTTCCAGAAGCATCGGATGTGCGCCATGGAATACATCTATTACGCACGTCCCGACAGCAACATCGACGGCTGCAACGTCCACGCCTACCGCGAAGAAGCGGGCCGGCGCCTGTGCCGCGAATGCCCTGTCGAAGCGGATATCGTGGTGGGCGTACCGGAATCCAGCCTCTCCGCCGCGATGGGTTACAGCCAGGAGAGCGGAATCCCGTACGAAATGGGCCTGATCAAGCACAAATATGTGGGCCGTACCTTCATCGAACCGATCCAGGAGATTCGCGAGCTGGGCGTGAAGATGAAGCTTTCTCCCGTGGAGGATGTCGTGCGCGGCAAGCGCGTGATCCTGGTGGACGACAGCATCGTGCGTGGCACCACCTCCCTCAAGATCGTGCGCATGCTGCGCGAGGCCGGCGCCACCGAGGTGCACGTGCGTATCGCCAGTCCGATGATGCGTTTCCCCTGCCACTACGGCGTGGATACCTCGAGCCCCGAGGAGCTCCTGTGCTCCCACCGGACGCTGGAGCAGGCCCGCGAGGCCATCGGCGCCGATTCGCTGGGTTACCTGAGCCCCGAATCCACCCGCGCGTCCTGTTTCGGCTGCGCGGATCCCTGCCAGGCCTGCTTCACGGGCGAGTATCCGACCATCCTTTATGATGACGAAATCAACAACGACTGATTATGGCTAAAACATACGAAAACGCCGGCGTGAACCTGGAAGCCGGTTATGAAGTGGTCCGCCGCATCAAGCAGCATGTCGCCTCCACGGCCCGTCCGGGCTCGATGGGCAACATCGGCTCTTTCGGAGGTATGTTCGATCTCGCTTCGCTGGGAATCAAGGAGCCGATTCTGGTCAGCGGAACGGACGGCGTGGGCACCAAGCTTAAGATCGCCTTCGCCTTGGACAAGCACGATACGATCGGCATCGATGCCGTCGCCATGTGCGTCAACGACGTGCTGGCGCAGGGCGCCGAGCCTCTGTTCTTCCTGGATTATGTGGCCTTGGGCCACAATGTGCCGGAGAAGGTCGAGGCGATCGTGGCCGGCGTGGCGGAAGGCTGCCGGCAGGCGGGCTGCGCCCTGGTGGGCGGCGAGACGGCCGAGATGCCGGGTATGTACGCCGACGGCGAATACGATATCGCCGGTTATACCACCGGCGTGGTCGAGCGGTCGAAACTCATCGACGGCTCGAAGGTGAAGGTGGGGGACGTCCTGGTCGGCGTGGCCTCCACGGGCGTTCATTCCAATGGATTCAGCCTGGTGCGAAAGATTGTCGCTGACGCGGGCCTGAAGTATACGGACGAGATTCCGGAGTTCGGAGGCCGGTGCCTGGGCGACGTGCTCCTGACTCCGACGAAGATTTACGTGCGCCAGATGCTGGAAGTGATCCGCGCCTGCGACGTCCACGGCATCTGCCACATCACGGGCGGCGGCTTTGACGAGAACATTCCGCGCGTCCTGCAGCCCGGGCAGGGCCTGGAGATCCGCGAGGGCAGCTGGGAGATCCTGCCGGTCTTCCGGATGCTGGAGAAATGGGGCGGCGTTCCTCACCGCGAGATGTTCAACATCTTCAATATGGGCATCGGTATGATCGCCGTGCTGGATCCGTCCGAGGCACAGCAGGCAATCGACATCCTGACCGCCTGCGGCGAGAGGGCATCCGTGATCGGACGCGTCACAGACGTGCCGGGAGTTAATATTATAATGCAGTGAGTATGAGAGCATTAGTCAGTGTCAGTGACAAGACCGGCCTGGTGGACTTCGTCCGCGGCCTGGTCGCCCTCGGCTGGGAAATCATCGCCACCGGAGGCACGCAGAAACTCCTGGAGAAGGAGGGTGTCCGGACCATTGGCATCAGCGAGGTAACCGGTTTCCCGGAGATCCTCGACGGTCGCGTCAAGACCCTCCATCCGAAGGTTCACGGGGGCATCCTGGCCCGCCGCGAGTTGCCCGAGCATATTGCAACCCTGAAGGAGAACGCGATAGAGACCATCGACCTGGTCTGCGTCAATCTCTACCCGTTCAAACAGACAATCGCCAAGCCGGGCGTGACGCTGGAAGAGGCGATCGAGAACATCGACATCGGCGGCCCTTCCATGGTCCGCAGCGCTGCCAAGAACTGGCGCGATGTCACCATCGTCTGTGACCCCGCGGATTATGCGACGGTGCTGGAGGAGCTCAAGGCCAACGGTTCCACTTCGCAGGAGACTCGTCTGAAACTCTCCGCCAAGGCCTATACCCATACGGCCGAGTATGACTGCATGATCGCGACCTACATGCGCGCCCAGGCCGGCCTGAATGAGAAACTCTTCCTGGAATATGACTTGAAGCAGGGACTGCGCTATGGCGAGAACCCCCACCAGGAGGCGAAGTTCTACGCGGCGACGGAGCCGGCGCCTTTCTCCCTGGCCGGGGCCGTGCAGCTGAACGGCAAAGAGTTGTCCTACAATAACATACAGGATGCCAATGCGGCACTTTCGATTGTCCGGGAATTCGGTACTACACCCTTCTGCGTCGGCTTGAAACACATGAATCCCTGCGGTGCGGCGATCGGCCGGGACGTGGTGGATGCCTGGACCAAGGCCTACGAAGCCGACAAGGTCAGTATCTTCGGCGGCATCGTGGCCACCAACTGCGAGGTCAACGCCGAGGCTGCAGCCCTGATGAAGCCCATCTTCCTGGAAATCATCATGGCCCCTTCCTTCACCCCCGAGGCGCTGGAGATTCTCTGCACCAAGAAGAACCTGCGCTTGCTGCAGGTGGATATGAAGGAGGACGGCATCGTGCGTAAGCAGTATGTCTCCGTCACAGGCGGCTTGCTGGTCCAGGACCAGGATCTCGTCACGAAGGCGCTGGAACCGTCCATGTGCGTCACGAAGGTGCAGCCTACGGAGGCGCAGATGACGGACCTGCAGTTCGCCTGGCGCATCGTCAAGCACATCAAGTCCAATGCGATTGTCGTCGTGAAGGACGGCGCGACGCTGGGCGTGGGTGCAGGTCAGATGAACCGGGTCGGTTCCGCGCGGATCGCCCTCGAGGAGGCCAAGGCGGCCCTTTCCGAGAAGGGCGTGGATATCCGCGGGGCGGGCGTCGTGCTGGGCTCCGACGGTTTCTTCCCCTTCGGTGATACGGTTGCGCTGGCCGCAGAGTACGGCGTCGCGGCGATCGTGCAGCCCGGCGGCAGCGTCCGGGACGAGGAATCGGTGACCGAGGCGGACCGGCGGGGTATCACGATGCTCTTCACAGGAATGCGTCATTTCAAACATTGAATATGAAGAAAGTACTTGTCATAGGTTCCGGGGGCCGCGAGCACGCGATTGTAGATGCGCTCGGCCGCAGCCCGCAGGTGGGTCGGATTTTCTGTGCCCCGGGCAATGCGGGCATTTCGCTGCAGGCGACCTGTGTCCCGATCAAGGACACGGACGTGGAAGGCCTGCTGGGATTCGCGCGTGAAAACGGCATCGACCTGACGGTCGTGGGGCCCGAAGCGGCCTTGGCGGCCGGCGTCGTGGATGCGTTCCGCGCGGCGGGACTGGCGGTTTTCGGACATACGAAGGCGGCTACTCAGATCGAGAGCAGCAAGGAATTCGCCAAGCGCCTGATGCTCAAATATGACGTCCCGACGGCGGCGTACCGCAGTTTCAGCGATTATGAGGAGGCGCTCGCATACGTGTCGGGCCGTCCTTTCCCGGCCGTGCTGAAATACGACGGCCTGGCGGCCGGCAAGGGCGTGGTGATCGCCGCGGACCTGGAAGAAGCGAAGGCCGCCCTGGCCAGCATGCTGCTGGACGAGGCGTTCGGCAAGGGGAAGGTGGTCGTTGAGGATTTTCTGACGGGACCAGAATTCTCTTTCATGTGTTTTGTCGAGGGACGGAATGTTTATCCGATGCCGCTGGCGCAGGACCACAAACGGGCCTTCGACGGCGACAAGGGCCCGAATACGGGCGGGATGGGCGCTTACACGCAGCTGCCTTTCATTACCGACGAAGATCGGCAGTTCGCCTTTGAAAAAATTCTCTGCCGCACGGCGGAGGCCATGGTCGCGGAAGGCTGCCCGCTCTCGGGCGTGCTCTACGGTGGTCTGATGAAGACTCCGCAGGGGATCAAGGTCATCGAGTTCAACGCGCGTTTCGGCGATCCGGAGACGGAAGTCGTGCTGCCGCTGCTGCAGAGTGACATCTATGATGTGTTTTATGCCGTGGCGACGGGGACTCAGCCGCAGCCGCTGCGCTGGAGCGACGATGTGACACTTGGCGTCGTGCTGGCTTCCAAGGGATATCCGGGCAAGTATGAGAAAGGCTATGCCATCGAGGGCCTGGAAGATGTGGACGCCAAAATCTACCACATGGGGACGAAGTTTGAGGACGGCCGGCTCGTAACGGCGGGCGGACGTGTTCTGATGCTGATCGGGCAGGGGGAGAGCGTCGCCCAGGCGCGGAGACGCGTCTATGCCGAACTGGGGAAGGTGCGCTGCGCCAACCTTTTCTGCCGTACCGACATCGCGCACTGCGCGCTGGAAATGGAATGAATATGGGACAGATCATCGACGGGAAGGCGCTGAGCGCCGCCATCAAGGACGAGGTGCGGGAGCAGGTGCTCTCGCTGGAAAAGGAGTACGGCCGCAGGCCCTGCCTCTGCGTCATCATCGTGGGGGAGAATCCCGCGAGCCAGGTTTATGTGCGCAATAAGGTGAAGGCGGCCGAGTATGTCGGCATCGACTCGCTGAAGGTTGAACTGCCGGCGGAGACCTCCGAAGAGGCTCTGCTGGCGCGGATCGCCGCCTTGAACGCCGATCCCGGCGTGGACGGCATCCTGGTCCAGCTGCCGCTGCCGAAGCACATCGATGAGGAAAAGGTGATTGACGCCATCGCCCGTGAGAAAGACGTGGACGGTTTCCATCCGGCCAACGTGGCGGGCCTGTGGCTGGGCAAGGATTGCATCGTGCCCTGCACGCCGGCTGGCATCGTGCGTCTGATCGATTCGACCGGCGTTTCCCTGGCTGGTAAGCAGGCGGTCGTGGTTGGCCGGAGCAACATCGTCGGCAAGCCCGTGGCAAAGCTCCTGCTAGACCGCAACGCGACCGTGACGATCGCGCATTCCCGTACGGCGGACCTGGGGGCGGTGACGTCCCAGGCTGACGTCCTTGTGGTGGCGGTAGGCAAGGCCGGCCTCATCACCGGCGACATGATCAAGCCCGGCGCCATCGTGATCGATGTCGGAATGAACCGCGACGCCGAAGGGAAGCTTTGCGGCGACGTGGATTTCGCCTCCTGCGTGGAGAAAGCCTCCTGGATTACTCCTGTGCCCGGGGGAGTGGGTCCCATGACCATCGCCATGCTGATGGTCAATACCGTTTCGTGCTTCCTGGCAGGGCGGTTGGGATAGTCTTTTTTATCTTCCATTGAGTCAAATGGTCGCAGCGATGCGGCCTTTTCTTTTTATTTGGTTGCAAATTGAGGTGTTTTTGTACCCGAATGAAAGGAATGTCAACGATTTGTTTTGTAATTATAATAATTAGTCGTATAATTGCAAAAATATAGTAACGTGTCGAAAACGAGTACACACAACTATAAACCGAAATCAATCATTATTAACCAAAAAGTTTTCTCTATGAAGATGAACAAAATCTTTTCCGCGATGCGCACTTTGCTCGTGGGAGCTTTCCTGTTGGCAGGTAGTTCCCTGTTCGCACAGAACGTGGCGAAGGGTGTCATCAAAGGCGATGACGGCGAGCCGTTGATCGGTGCGTCCGTTCTCATCGACGGGACGACGACGGGTACCGTGACCGATGTCAACGGCGCCTTCACGCTCCCGGGCGTACGCGACGGGCAGACCCTGAAGATCGACTGCCTCGGCTATGCTGGACAGACCGTTGTCTTCAATGGTCAGCCTATCAACATTTCGCTGGCATCTGACGCGACCCTGCTGGATGATGTCGTTGTTACGGCTCTCGGCATGAAGCGTTCGACCAAGGCCCTCGGTTATGCGATGACCGAGATCAAGGCGGACGACCTGAATCCCAACCTGATCAGCCCGATCTCCGCCCTGCAGGGTAAGGTGGCCGGTGTTGAGATCAACGCTTCCGACGGTGGTATGTTCGGTCACAACAAGATCCTCATTCGTGGTGCTTCCACGCTGGGTAAGAACAACCAGCCTATCTTTGTGGTTGACGGTATCATTCTCGACAACGAGACGGCCGATGCCAGTGCAGACTGGGATTCCACGTTCTCTGACTATGGTAACTCCCTGAAGAACCTCAACCCGGATGACTTCGAGACCGTTTCCATCCTGAAGGGTGCGGCTGCAACCGCCCTGTATGGTTCCCGCGGTCTGAACGGTGCCATCGTCATCACGACCAAGAGCGGTAAGGGTACGAAGGGCCTCGGCGTCTCACTCACGCAGACCTTCGGTATCGACCAGGTGACTTCTCAGCCCACGTTCCAGAACGTGTTCATGGAAGGTCTCTTCTCGTATTATGGTCTCTACTTCGGCTGTAAGTCTGCCTATGACGTCCACCACATGAATGTGTGGAAAGATGGTACCGACAACATCCCGTCCCTCTACAAGATTCTCAACGAGATCGGCGGTAACGGTTGCTCGTTTGGTAACCGTTTCGATGAGTATGAGCAGATTGAATGGTACGACGGCAATCTGATCCCCTCCAAGGCTTATGAGAACAACTTCAAAGAGGCCTACAATCTTGGTTTCAATACCAATACGAACGTGACGGTTTCCGGTGGCAACGAGCGCAGCTCCATCTACGCTTCCCTTTCCGAGAAGTATGCGACGGGTACGCTGCCCAACAACAGCTTCAACCGTTTCAGCACTTTGATCAAGGCTTCCCACAAACTCAATGATGCAATTGAGGTTGAAGGTTCCATGTCCCTGTCGAACTCGACCCCTCGCAACGCCCAGCCGAACATCGGTGAGCGTTTCATCAGCGGTGACATCGACCGTACCTACAACGCGAAGTATTTCCGCGACAAGTACAAGGGCGCCCACGGTGGTATGGCTTCACTGAGTTATGGTGACGAATGGGGTGCCATTCCCAACCGCGACATGTGGTGGAGCATCTGGGAGAACGAGACTATCCAGAAGGAAACGGTCGTCCGTCCCAACCTGAAGCTTACGGTCCAGTTCAACCCTTGGTTGAAGTGGGTCACTGACGGTAGCTATAACTACTACTACACCCGTCGTGAGAGCAAGATTAAAGACTCCGGTTATGCCAACAATTCCGGTGGTGGCAGCTATAGCATGAGCATGTCCACGCAGGAGCAGACCAACCTCAACACTAACCTCATCGCCGATTACATGATCAATGAGGACTGGAGGATCGGTGGCTTCATCCGTGGTGAGTACTACAACAACTATGTATTCGGAACGTCTGCTTCCACCAACGGTGGTTTCATCGTGCCGAACCAGTACTATATCAACAACTCCAAGGAGAAAGTGAGCGGATCCGGCAGCATCAGCGGTACGAAGACGATCCTTTCCGTGGCAGGTCAGTTCACCGCCGCATGGCGCGACCAGTTGTTCCTTGAGGTGACCGGCCGTAACGACTGGTCTTCTGCTTTGGTCTATTCCGACAAGCACGGTAACTTCTCCTTCTTCTATCCTTCCTTCAGCGTAGCGTGGCTGGCCCACGAGACCCTGAACCTGCCGAAGGCCATTTCGTTCTGGAAACTGCGTGCTTCCATCGCCCAGGTCGGTAATGACACGGAACCCTATTCGATCAACTCCGCCTATAAGACCAAGCAGGTCGATCACGAGAAGACTTCCGCATATTACATGACGATTCCTGACACGGTCTATGACGCTAACATCCGTCCTGAACGCAAGACTTCCTGGGAAGTGGGTACGGACTACCGGATGTTCAACAACCGGCTCGGTCTCGACCTTACCTATTATAAGGAGAATACGCGTGATCAGATCATGAATGTCACGATTCCTGCCGCTTCCGGTGTCAGCCACGCTCTAATCAATGCGGGTAACATCCAGAACCAGGGTATCGAGCTTGCTCTCAATACGACTCCGATCGAAACGAAGGATTTCAGTTGGGATGTCAATTTCACCTGGACGAGGAACTGGTCCAAGATCGTTGAGCTTTCCGACCTCGTTGCCAGCTACATCAAGCTCCAGGGTGACCCCGACTATGGTAACTACCGTATCGGTTCCGTTGCCAAGGTGGGTGGCACCTATGGTATGCTGATGTCCGACAAGGCTCCCATGATTGACAAGGATGTGCTGGATGATGACGGTAACGTCGTGAAGAAGGGTTCCGGCAAGATGGTCCTCGGTAACTTCCAGAAGGCCTATGGTACTGCGTTCATCCGCCGTAGCGGCGAGGTGGAAGAGGTCGGTAACATGGTCCCGGACTTCCTTGGCTCGGTGAACACCAGCATTCGTTTCAAGCGTTTCACGCTGCGCGCTTCCTTCGACGCCCGTTTCGGCGGCTATGTCGCTTCCTATCCTTCCCACTACGGAACTGCGTACGGTTATCTCGCTACGTCTCTTCGCGGTGCGGACAAGGACCACGGTGGCGTGAGCTATACTTCCCGCTGGGATGGTCTCGATTATGATGACGGTATCATTCCGGACGGTATTTTCCCGACCGGCACCAATATCCCTCAGCCTTCGGGCGATCCTTACACGGTTACGACTGGCCAGTATGAGACCGGTGAGACTTATCAGGAACTGATCGACAAGAACGTGATCGATCCTTCGCATGCCTCCTCCTGGACTTACCTGACCAACAGCTGGAGCAACGGCGTCATCCAAGATACCTGGTACACGAAGCTTAACTACATCTGCTTCCGTGACCTCACCCTTGGCTATGCGGTTCCTGATCGTTTCGCCAACAAACTGCATTTGCAGGGCCTGAACCTCCAGGCCAATGCCCACAATCTGGGTTACCTGCTCAACACCATGCCTAACAAAGAGAACCCGGAGTCTGTCCGTGGTACCCGTGCGGCTGAGTTCCGTGTCCGTTCCCTGCAGGGTGTGACTACTTATTACACCTTCACAATCAATCTCCGTTTCTAACCCCAAATAACGTAAACTATCATGAAAGCAAATAAATTTTTCCTTGCCTTGTCGATGATCTGCGTTTTGGGCATTTCATCCTCCTGTGACATCCTCAACGGTGACTCGATCCGGGAGAACTTTGCGAAAGAGAACACGAATCCGACGGATGTCATGACTCCGGAACCCTCTTACATGCTTACGGCATGCCAGCTCGCTTTCCAGGTCTACGACTATCTTTATTGGTTCTACAATCAGTCCCTGTATACCAAGTGGTCCCAGATGGGTTCTACCGGCGCATACGGAGAGGGCAGCTTTGGTGTGGGTACCGCCGTTCACTGGCAGAACAACTACATCACGATGCTCAATTACCGGAATGACATGGACAACTTCATCGCTACGCAGGATCATCCCGAAATGAAGGCCTATTCCGCCATGTGCGGCGTGTTGGCCGTCTACGGTGCGATCTACAGCAGCGATATCAACGGTGACATCCAGTATTCCGAGGCGTCCATGTACAAATATGGCGGCTCTCTGACTCCTGGCTATGACCGTGTTGAGGACCTGTATGACATGCTGGTTGAAGATATCGACCGTTATATCGCCATTTTCCAGGATGACACCCAGGTCATTATCGGAAAACAGGATTTGATCTATGGCGGTGATGTCACGAAGTGGGCGAAGATGGCCAATACCCTGAAGCTCAAGATTGCGGCTCGTCTCTATCTGAATAACCCCGAAAAAGCCAAGCAGCTCGTCACTTCCGTCGCCAATTCCGGCGTCGGTTATATCGACAGCATGGAGGATGCGTTCATCTTCCACAAGGCGGACTCTTCCACCGGTGGTGATGACGCCTATCAGACTGGAAACGGCCTGGCCGGCTATCTGTCCAACGCGAGCAACAACGTGCTCAACTTCATGAAGGCTGCCAAGGACCCTCGTATCCGTTTCTTCTACAACAAGAACTCCTTCAACTCCAAGATTGTCCAGTGCTTCATCGACGAAGGCCGCTACGAAGACCTGCCGGGTTTCGTGAAGGACAACATCGAGCGTGATGCTCAGGGTAACTTCGTGAAATGGACGGGAGACGGTGAGCCCTGGGTTCGTTATCAGGGAATTCCCATCGTTTTCCGTGACTCCGACGAATACAAACCTCTGGTCGGCGAGTATTTTGATTACGCACAGCGTTATACTGTGACGGTCGGAAAGTCCACCAAGGGTTATAGCATTTACTCTGCCTTCAATGAGGAAATGGTCCGTGGTCGGGTTGACTTCACGCTGCCCACGGTTCCGGAAGGACCCGTCAAGCAGGATACCGAAGATGTCCCTTGGTGGGGCATGTATCTCGGCGCCGGTGAGACCAACCTCTATCTGGCCGAATTCGCCCAGTTGGGTCTGGCTCTGCCGAAAAGCGCGGAAAGCTATTACAACCGCGGTGTGGAACTCTCTGTCAAGGAGTGGGATTACATCGCCGGCAAGAATAAGATTCCGTACTACGGGACGACTTACGATTACGATCCCAACGAGGTCAGCATCGAACTGAAGGATGGCGAGATTGCGACAATGCTTGAGACTCCTGCCGTGAAGTTCACGGGCAACAATGCTGAGAAGATGGAAAAGATCTATCTGCAGCAGCTGATGAACTTCTCCATGATGCCGAATGATCAGTTTGTGACGGCCCGCCGCTCCGGTTATCCGAAGATCGGTTCCTCCCTGCTTCCGTTCGTGAAATTCAAGGAAATCGAGTTGACGGCTATCCCTCGTCGTTTCGAATTTGCTACCCCGCTCATCACCGATATCATGCATGACATCCGTCTGCAGAACCTGCAGGACCAGGGCTTTACCCCGGGTACCGCGCAGTCCGGTATGGGCTTTGCGACCACCACCGTGCTCAACACCGAGCGTCTGTGGCAGGACAAGAACGCTCCTCAGTGGGGTTCTGCGAAAAACTAATTTGATTCCCTCCTGATAAGGGTGGCGCAGTTTTTGCGTCACCCTTATTTATCCCCTTGTGGACAATACATTTAATTGAATATGAAACGTTTCGTTACGACCTTCCTCCTTCTTTGCGCGGCACTGTTGTCCTTTGCCCAGAACCAGCAATTTGAGCGCCTGTATCTTTTCCCGGATTTCACGGTCGGTCATATCCAGTTCTATAACGGATCAACGGTCAATGTCAAGATGAATTTTGACGCCCGGGGGCAAAAGATCTATTATTATGACGGTGAGACCTTGATGGAGATGACCAATCTACCCGCGATCAAGACCTTGACCGTCCAGGACCGCATTTTCGTCGTCAGGGAAGGACTCCTTTGTGAAGTGTTCGATAATGAGAAAGGTCCCGTTCTGGTTAACTGGAAATTCAAGAATGTCAACAAAGGATCCAAGGGAGCGCTGGGTACCACGACGCAGGGCAAGGTTGAAGTCCTGAGCAGTCTTGATTTCGGTCACACTACTTATTCCACCGCCAATCCTGGCAAGCTGGAAGGAAAGGGTGTCCACTCGGCTGAGGTTTGGGAGAGGAAAAACGATAATACCTACTTTGTCCCTCTTGATGACCAGTGGTATCGGATCAAGACGCTGAAAGATCTCTATACGGCATTCCCCGCCCAGGCAGCTCAGTTGAAAAGCTATGCCAAGTCCAATTATCTGACGATGATCAAGGCTGAGGACGCCTTCAAGATTATAGACTATCTTCAGACCCTGCTGACGGAATAGGGTTTCATATTATTTATGGATTGTAATTCACATCCTTTTTCGGGCGACCCATCCGGGCCGCCCGAATTTTTTGTTTCCCGTTTTTTATTATCTTTGTATAATAACCAAAATGCGGCCGAATATGCGTAAACTCCTCTTTCTGCTCCTTGCCCTGGCGCTTCTCTGCAGTTCCCCGATCCGGGTCCCGGCCCAGGAGACGGGCTATGCCCACAAGTACTCTCCGGTCAACGGCTATGTGGTGCCCACAGATCCTCTGGTGCTCGAGAAGCTGGATGCCTGGCAGGACCTGAAGTTCGGCGTGCTCTTCCATTGGGGTATCTATTCCGTGATGGGAATCATGGAGTCTTGGAACCTCTGTTCGGAGGATGAGGAGTGGGAGTACCGGTACCGCCAGGAAACGGGCCTGAGCTATGAGGAATTCAAACAGTGGTACTGGGGCCTGAGCCGTTTCTTCAACCCCCGGCAGTTCGATCCGGACGCTTGGGCCGACGTGATGAAGGACGCCGGGATGAAATATATGGTCTTCACGACCAAGCACCACGACGGCTTCTGCATGTTCGACACGCAATACACGGATTATAAGATCACGGCCGGGCCCTTTGGCGACCATCCCCGCAGCAACGTGGCCAAGGAGGTGTTTGACGCCTTCCGGGCCGAGGATTTCTGGGTCGGAGCCTATTTCTCCAAGCCGGACTGGCATTGCAAATGGTTCTGGAATCCCATCCTCGCCACGCCGCGCCGGGGCATCAATTACAAGAAGGAGAACCACCCGGACTGGTGGCAGAACTATGTGGATTTCACGAAGGGGCAATTGACGGAACTGACCCGCGATTACGGCCCGATGGATCTGATCTGGCTGGACGGCGGCTGGATCTCCGGCAAGGAAGTGGGACTGGACGAGGTGCTGGTCGGCGCCCGGGAGCGCAATCCCGGCATGATCTGCGTGGACCGGGTCTCCCGGGATGACAACGAGAACTACCAGACCCCCGAGTGTACCGTACCTCCGGAGCAGCGCAACATTCCTTGGGAGACCTGCGATCCGCTGATGGATTTCAGCTGGCGCTTCAACCCCAACTACAAGAGCGTGCGCAGGGTGGTCGCCGAGCTGGTGGAGGTGGTCGCCAAGGGCGGCAACCTGATCCTGGGCATCGCTCCGACGCCCTACGGCACGATTGACGATCTGGCGCAGAGCCGTCTCCACGGGATCGGCGAGTGGCTGCGAAAGTACGGGGAGGCGATCTATGCAACCCGCACGACGCCCGTCTACCACGACGGAAATCTCTGGTTCACAGCCTCCAAGGATGGCAGGACGCTCTATGCGATCTACGCCCTCGCCGACGGTGAATCGCTTCCCGCGACCGTCGAATGGACCGGCAATGTCCCGGCCGGAAAGGTGCAATTGGTCGGTGACGGCCACCGGCTGTCCTGCAAGGTCAGGGACGGCAGGGTGTCCGTCACCCTGCCCAAGGGACTCGCGCAAGAGTCTTTCGCTTTGAAATTTGAGATTGAATAGGATATGAGAAAAATCGTTTATTTCCTGGCTCTGGGCATCCTGATGGCGGCCTGCTCCAACACGGCGGAGAAACCGCTGACCCGGGAGGGCTATGTGGATTATCTGTACAAATATATGCCGCTTCCGGACAGTCTGGTGAATGACCGGGCCTATTGGGAGGAAGTCGTGGACAAGACCCTGGAAGTACGGGATAAGATGAACTGGGGGATCCCCGAGCGGGAATTCCGCCATTTCGTACTGCCCGTACGGGTCAACAACGAGGACCTGGACTGTTTCCGTGTGCTCTATGCCGACGAACTCTGCGAACGCGTGAAGGGGATGTCGCTTCACGACGCGGTCCTGGAGATCAACCATTGGTGCCACGAATGGGCGACCTACGTGGGCACGGACGCCCGTACCCGTGCCCCGCTGTCCCTGATGGCCTCCGGCAAGGGACGCTGCGGCGAAGAGTCCACCTTCACGGTCTCCGCCTTGCGCGCGGCCGGCATCCCGGCCCGGCAGGTGTATACGCCGCTCTGGGCCCATACCGACAGCAACCATGCCTGGGTGGAAGCCTGGGTGGACGGCCAGTGGTACTACCTGGGCGCCTGCGAGCCGGATCCCGAACTCAACATGGGCTGGTTCAGCGCTCCCGTTTCCCGCGCCCTGCTGCTGCATACCAAGGTCTCCGGCGACTACAAGGGGCCGGAGGATGTCATCGTCAAGAATCCGGTCTACACCGAAATCAACGTCATCCGGAACTATGTGCCCGCCCGCAAGACGACGGTCACGGTCGTGAATGAGAACGGCAATCCCATGCCCGGCGTCGAGGTCGAGTATAAGATATTCAATTATGGCTCTTTCGGTACGGTGGTGCGGATCACCACGGATGCCATGGGCCGTGCCTGCCTGGACTCCGGCCTGGGCGACATGCTGGTCTGGGCGAGCGACGGGGCCAAGTTCGGCTTTGCGAAACTGGACCGCGAGGAAGTGACCCTCGTGCTGGATCATTTCGAGGGCGAGATCTTCTCGGCCGACCTGGACATGGTGCCACCGCCGGAGAATCCGCTGCCCACTGCCGCTACGCAGGAGCAGATTGCGGCCAATGCGATCCGTACGGCGTACGAAGACAGCCTGCGCGCCGCCCGGCATGCGGAGGATCCCACCGTTGCGAAGGAAGCTGCCTTCTATGCCGCCGTGCAGGAGAAGGATCCCGGACGGATGGAGGCGGCGAAGATCGTCTGGAGACAGATGGGCTCGAAGGACAAAGGGGATGTTGCCCCGGAGGTGCTGATGGATGCTGTCTTTGCCGTGCCGACCCTCGATCCGCTGGTGCTGGATCCCCGGGTCGGGAATGAGATGCTTTATCCCTGCAAGGCGGAGATTCGGGCCGGCCTGCAGAACGCCGTTGCCAGTCCGGACGAACTGGCGAAGTGGATGAAGGAGAATATTCAACCCATTGATGAGAGCCGCAACCCGCAGTCCCTGAAGATCCCGCCGCTGTTTGTCTGGCGTTCGCGCATGAGTGACAGGGAGTCGGCCAAACTCTTCTATGTGGCGGCCTGCCGTGCCCTGGGTTGGCCGGCCGTGCTGGACCGCAGCGGCAGTATCATGGTGATGCAGGAAGGGGAGTGGCGGACGGTCAATCTGGAAGAGGCCGTCTCGGTCGCGGCGCCGCTCGGCGAGGTCATACTCGCGGCGGAACCGGGTTACCGTCCCAGGTTCGGCGATTTCAACATCGAGAAGATCGAGAACGGCCGTGCCCGCCGGGCTGCGTTCCGGACCGGAAGAGGCCGCGGCGGCGTCCATGCGCGCCGTTCCGAATGGGATGACGGTCCCCAGGAGGGCCCTGACAAGGCCCCTACCTTCCAGATGGAGGAAGGCTATTATATGGTGACGACGGGTAAGCGCCTGCCAGACGGCAGCGTCCTGGCCCGCCTCCAGACCTTCACCGTGCTTCCCGACCAGGTCAACGAACTGCCGGTCAAGATCCGCACGGCGGAGGAAGTCCAACTGGAAGTCGTGGGTCAGATCGATGCGGCCAAAGTGTCTGACAAGCCGAAATTCATCCTGGCGGTCGTGAAGGAGAACGGGGAACCGACCACCCACGCCCTGCGTCAGCTGGAAGGGGATCCGAATGCCATCATCGTGCGTCCCGGAGACGCTAAATATAAGGAATTCAAGGAGATGATCGAGGCGGCTGGCTGCGGCGCAGATCCCAAGTCGCTGCCGTATGTCATCGTGGCTGATGCGGCCGGCAAGGTCTATTATTTCTCGCAGGGCTACAATACGTCCCTGCGTTTGGGTATCGACCGGATCTGGTCCAAAATCAAATAGCGTATGCGCAGATTCATCCTGTTTCTGGCTTTGATTGCTGCCGGTCCTTTCCTTCGGGCGCAATCCGTAACGGAGGCGGAGGAGGCGAAGGCGGCCCGGATGCAGTGGTTCGCCGACGCGAAGCTCGGCATCTTCATCCATTGGGGCATCTATTCCCGAGGGGACTGGTCCGAGAGCTGGGCCTTCCACAACGGACGGGTGAGTATGGCGGACTATTTCGCCCAGGAGAAGGATTTTACGGCGGCGAAGTATGATCCGGCCGAGTGGGTCCGGATTATCAAAGAGAGCGGCGCCCGCTACACGGTCATCACCTCCAAGCACCACGACGGCTTTGCCCTGTGGGACACGAAAGCGGGGGAGGTGAGCGCTGTCAGGTCCTCGGCAGCCGGCCGGGACGTGCTCACGCCCTTCGTGGATGAGGTCCGCCGCCAGGGCGGGCTGAAACTGGGTCTGTATTACTCCCTGATCGACTGGCCGAGGGAGGACTATCCCAATGTGTTCCGGGCGGGTCCTGCGCGTTACAATATCCATGAGGAGCCGGAACGCTGGGCCCATTTCCTCGATTTCAACAGCGCCCAGCTGCGTGAGCTGGAGGTCGCCTATCATCCGGACCTGTACTGGTTTGACGGGGACTGGGAGTTCTCCTCGGAGGAATGGGATGCGCCCGGGATCGTCTCGATGCTGCGGGCATCCAATCCTGACGTCATCATCAATTCCCGCATCCAAGGCAACGGCGACTATGACACGCCCGAACTTGGTGTGCCCGTGATAAAGCCAGCGAGCCGCTGGTGGGAGACCTGCATGACGATCAACGATTCCTGGGGTTTCCGCAAGCAGGACCGCAATTCCAAGGCCGCCCAGACCGTCCTGACCATGCTGGTGGACTGCATGTCCAAGGGTGGCAACCTGCTGCTGGACATCGGCCCCCGCGCAGACGGAACCATCCCGCAGGAGGAGGTTGACGTGCTGAAGGAGCTCGGACGCTGGATTTCCAAGCATGAAGAGGCGGTTTATGGCACCCGCGCCGGCATTCCTCCCGGACATGTGATGGGTTATACCACGCTGAACAAGGCGGGGGATATCCTCTATGTCTATCTTCCGTACGCTCCGACAGAAGTCGTTGAGATCCAGGGGATAAAGAGCCGCGTCAAAAAGGTCCGGGTCGTCGGGAACGGCGCGGAATTGAAGGTCCGTCTCTACAATGACATCGACTGGAGCGAGGTGCCGGGCGCTTATTTCATCGAGGTTCCGGCCACGGTCCTGGACCACCGGATGACCGTCCTGGCCGTTGAGTTGGAAGAACCGCTGAAGCTCTACCGCGGTTCCGGCCAGGTCATCAGTTTCAACGAATAATCAGCTATGAAGAATATGAGAAAAATGCTTGTGTGGGTCCTGCTTCTCCTGCCGCTGGCGGGAATGGCGCAGCCCGTGTATGACTGTTACCGTACTTCGGGCAAGATCAAGATCGACGGCCGCGTCACGGAGAAGGAGTGGGGCGACGCCGTGCCCTGTGCGGATTTCCGGGACATCCGGGGTGACGGCTTTGCCGAACCGAAGTACCTGACCACGATGCGGATGCTGTGGGACGATGACAATCTCTATATCAGCGCCGTGCTGGTGGAGCCAGACGTGAAGGCCGGCGTCGCCCGCCGCGACGACATTGTCTACCACGACAACGATTTCGAGGTTTTCCTCAATCCCTACGGCGACAAGATCCTCTATTACGAGCTGGAGGTCAATGCTTTGGGGACGGTGATGGACCTGCTGATGAACCGGCCCTACAGCGAAGGGGGAACCTATATGATGACCTGGGATTTCCCGGGACTGGAGGTCGCGGTCAAGGTGCAGGGCACGCTGAACCGTTCCAATGACACGGATGCCGGTTGGAGCGTGGAGATGAAGATTCCCTTCGCCGGCCTGAGCCGGGGCGGAGCGGATCCGCGCGAGAACAAGATCTGGCGGGCTAACTTCTCCCGCGTGGAGTGGCTGACCCAGCCTGAGGAGAACTGGGTGTGGGCGCCGACCGGGGTGGTGGACATCCACCATCCGCTGCGCTGGGGTTACCTCCGTTTCATCGACGAGGATGGGGTAGTCCCGGACCTGTTCGCGTACAAGAAATCTGTCAATCTTAGAACCCATCCCTGATGAGCAAGAACGCATCTCCCCTGAAATGGGTCCCGACCCTGTATTTCGCCATGGGACTGCCGTTCGTGGTCCTCAACATGGTCTCCGCCGTTATGTTCAAGGATCTGCAGGTGAGCGATGCCCAGATCGCGTTCTGGACCTCGCTGATCATGTGGCCCTGGACGATCAAGTTCCTCTGGAGCCCGATCCTCGAACTGTATAAGACGAAGAAATTCTTCGTCATCCTGACGCAGGTCCTGAGCGGCGTGCTCTTCGGCCTGGTGGCCTTTGCGTTGCATCTGCCGTCCTTCTTTGCGGTCTGCATCGCACTGCTGGCCGTGGTCGCGTTCAGCGGGGCTACGCACGACATCGTGGCGGATGGCGTCTATATGTCGGAGTTGGACAATGAGAACCAGTCCAAGTACATCGGCTGGCAGGGTGCCTTCTACAACCTGGCGAAACTGGTGGCGACGGGTGGCCTCGTCTGGCTGGCTGGGCGCCTTTTCAACAAGTTCAGCGTAGCGACATCCTGGAGCATCGTATTCGGGGTCATCGGCGCAATGCTCGTGCTGCTGGGCCTGTACCATATCAAGGCCCTGCCGTGCACGCAGGTGCCTGCGAAGAGCGGTTCTGTGGACAAGGTGATGGGGGAACTGAAAGAAGTGATCGTGTCGTTCTTCCAGAAGAAGCACATCTGGTATTACATCGCGTTCATCATCCTCTACCGTCTGGGGGAGGGTTTCGTGATGAAGATCGTACCCCTGTTCCTGAAGACGGACGTCGCCGCCGGCGGCCTGGGCCTGAGCAACGAGCAGATCGGCCTGTATTACGGCACCTGCGGTGCGGCGGCCTTCTTGCTGGGATCGCTGCTGGCCGGCTACTATATCGCGAAACGGGGCCTGAAGAGGACCCTGTTCACGCTCTGCTGCATCTTCAACATTCCCTTCATCGTCTATGCCGTCTTGGCCTGGCTGCAGCCGCAGAGCATGTGGATCGTGGGCGGCGGCATCGTGCTGGAGTATTTCGGCTATGGCTTCGGTTTCGTCGGCCTGACGCTCTTCATGATGCAGCAGGTAGCCCCCGGGCCGCACCAGATGGCGCATTACGCCTTTGCGACCGGCATCATGAACCTGTCTGTGATGCTGACGGGGATGGCGTCCGGCTTCCTGAGCGATGCGATGGGCTACAAGTGGTTCTTCCTTGCCGTGATGCTCGCGACGATCCCGGCCTTCCTGATGACCTGGTTCGTGCCGTTTACCTACGAAGACAAACCTAAAAGTGAAATACAAAAATCTTGACCATGACTGATATTTTCCCCTGGGAGGAGCGTCCTGCCGGATCGAAGGACGTACTGTGGCGGTATTCGAATAACCCCATCATCCCCCGCAACCTGCTCTCGACGTCCAATTCCATTTTCAATTCCGCCGTCGTGCCTTTCAAGAAGGGCAAGTACAACTATGCCGGCGTGTTCCGCTGCGACGACACCAACCGGCGGATGCGCATCCATGTCGGCTTCTCGGTGGATGGCATCCAATGGGAGATTGAGGAAGAAGATTTCAAACTGGTCGGGGCGGATCCGGAGGTCGCGGAGTGGGTCTACGGTTATGACCCGCGCGTCACGGAGATTGACGGTGTCTATTATGTAACCTGGTGCAACGGGTATTTCGGACCGACCATCGGCGTGGCTTGGACGAAGGATTTCGAGACTTTTCACCAGCTGGAGAATGCTTTCCTGCCGTACAACCGCAACGGCGTCCTGTTCCCGAAGAAGATTGGCGGACGTTTCGCGATGCTTTCGCGCCCGTCCGACACGGGCCATACGGCTTTCGGTGACATCTTCTATTCGGAGTCGCCGGACCTGGAGTTCTGGGGCCGCCACCGGCATGTGATGTCGCCGGCGCCCTTTGAGGTGAGCGCGTGGCAGTGCATGAAGATCGGGGCGGGCCCGGTGCCGATCGAGACGCCGGAGGGCTGGCTGCTGATCTATCACGGTGTGCTTCGGTCCTGCAACGGTTATGTGTATGCTTTCGGATCGGCGCTGCTGGATCTGGAGCAGCCGTGGAAGGTACTCTCGCGCAGCGGTCCGTACCTGATTTCGCCGCGCGAGATCTATGAGTGCACGGGGGATGTGCCGAATGTGACATTCCCGTGTGCGGCATTGCACGATCCGGAGACGGGGCGGCTGGCCGTTTATTACGGCTGCGCCGATTCCGTTACCGGTCTGGCTTTCGGTTACGTCCCCGAAATCGTCCGCTGGACGAAGGAGAACAGTATCGTATAGCGCCCGCTATGCGGCTTTCTTCTGCTTCTGCGGGTCTTTGAAGAGGATCATGAAGAGGATGCCGACGACGAGGGCGTAGCCGGCGAAGACGTACCAGGCGGCGCTCCACGAGGGTTCGGCGGCATTGTAGACGAAGTGGTTGACCACTTCTCCCGCCGCCAGCGTGCCGATCGTGGCGCCCAGGCCGTTGGTCATCAGCATGAACAGACCCTGGGCCGAGGAACGGATGTCTTCTCCGGTGTTTTCATTGACGTAGAGGGCTCCCGAGATGTTGAAGAAGTCGAATGCCATGCCGTAGACGATGCAGCTGAGGATGAAGAGCAGCACGCCCGGCATGCCGGGATCACCCATTCCGAAGAAGGCGAAACGGAACACCCAGGCAAACATCGAGATGAGCATGACTTTCTTGATGCCGAATTTCTTCATGAAGAAGGGGATGAGCAGGATGCAAAGGGTCTCGGAGGCCTGCGAGATGGCGATCAGGGCGTTGGAATTCTTGACGGCGAAAGCGTCGGCATAGGCCGGATCGGTCGCGAAGGAGCCCAGGAAGGTGTTGGCGTAGCCGTTGGTGATCTGAAGCGCGGCACCCAGCAGCATCGAGAAGATGAAGAAGATGGCGAACTGGCCCTGCTTGAACAGGGAGAAAGCCTTGAGGCCGAAGGCGTCGGCCAGGGAAGTGCTTTCGCCCTTGTTGACGGGGCAAGGCGGCATCGTGAGGGCGTATCCGCAGAGGATCAGGGACAGGATACCGGAGGAGAGCAGCTGGGTGTAGCTCTCCTGCATGGCCGTACCTCCGATTTTCAAGAAATTGGTCAGCAGCATGCTGCAGATGAAACCGACCGTACCGAACACGCGGAGGGGCGGGAAATCCTTGACGGGATCCTTTCCGGCCTGCGAGAGGGCGTTGAAAGCCACCGAGTTGGAAATAGCGATCGTCGGCATGAAGAAGGCGACGCTCAGGGAATAGAGCGTGAAGAGCGGGGCGAACTGAACGGCCGCTCCGGCGCTCCTGGCATACAGCCCGGCTCCGATCATGAAGAGACCGGCGAGCGCGTGGCAGAGCGAGAGCACTTTCTGGGCGGGAATCCATTTGTCGGCTACGATGCCCATCAGGGTCGGCATGAAAAGGGAGACGATGCCCTGCATCGCGAAGAACCACTTGATCTGCGGTCCCAGGCCAATGTTGCCGAGATAACGCCCGAGAGAGGTGAGGTAGGCGCCCCAGACGGCGAACTCCAGGAAGAGCATCACGATCAAGCGCAGGTTGACATTTTTGTTGTTCATATTAAGCTAGTTTTGATTATTCTTCTTAGTGCTGTTTTACAAAAATAAGAGATTTCACCGTATTTTTGTTAACTTTGAAAGTTATTTTTGTGATATGAAGTTCGTCAGGACCGCCACCGACCCCCGTTCCGCCGCCCGCTGCGGCGAACTGCACACCGACCACGGGGTCGTCCGCACGCCCATCTTCATGCCGGTGGGGACCGTCGGTTCGGTCAAGGGCGTCTATCACAAGGAACTGAAGGAGGATATCGGCGCCGAGATCATCCTCGGCAACACCTACCACCTGTATCTCCGCCCCGGCCTGGATATCCTGAAGGCGGCCGGCGGCCTACACAAGTTTGAGAGTTGGGACCGGCCCATCCTGACCGACAGCGGCGGATTTCAGGTCTTTTCCTTGGCGCAGATGCGCAAGATCACGCCCGAGGGCTGCAAGTTCCAGTCCCATATCGACGGATCCCGCCACCTGTTCACGCCGGAGAATAACGTCGACACCCAGCGCATCATCGGGGCCGACATCATGATGGCGCTCGATGAATGCTGCCCCGGCGACGCGGATTACCGCTATGCCGAGAAGTCCCTCGTCCTGACCCAGGGCTGGCTGGAGCGCTACGCAAAGCATTTCGCCGAGACGGAGCCGCTCTACGGCTATGAGCAGACCTTCTTCCCGATCATTCAGGGCTGCGTCTATCCGGAACTCCGGAAACGGGCCGTGGACCACGCCCTTCCGTTCTCCCAGGTCGGCATCGCCATCGGCGGCCTGGCCGTGGGGGAGCCTACGGAGAAGATGTACGAGATGCTGGAACTGGTCTGCCCGCTGATTCCGCAGGACCGGGCGCGTTACCTGATGGGCGTCGGCACGCCGGCCAACATCCTCGAGGGCATCGCCCGCGGCGTGGACATGTTCGACTGCGTGATGCCGACCCGCAACGGGCGCAACGGGATGCTGTTCACCTGGAACGGCGTGATGAACATGCGCAACGCCAAGTGGGAAGACAATTTCTCCCCGCTGGACCCCGACGGCACGTCCTTCGTGGACCGGACCTACACCAAGGCGTATCTCCGCCATCTCTTCATCGCGGGCGAAATGATGGCCGCGATGATCGCTACGGAGCACAACCTGGCCTTCTATCTCGACCTGGTGCGGCAGAGCCGCGCCCACATCGAAGCGGGCGATTTCGCCGCGTGGAAAGACGCCGTCCTTCCGCGGATAACCAGCAGACTGTAAGCGTATGGACCTGACTCCGAAAAAGATAGACCTCTACATCTTCAAGAAGTTCATCTCGACCTTCTTCATCGCGCTGATCCTGATCATCGGCATCGTCATCATCTTCGACATCAGTGAGAAGATCGACGATTTCGTGTCCAAGGAAGCTCCGCTCAAGGCTGTCATTTTCGATTACTACGTCAATTTCATCCCGTACTTCATCAACATGTTCAGCCCGCTGTTCGTGTTCATCACGGTGATCTTCTTCACTTCCGTGATGGCCTCGAACTCGGAGATCATCGCCATCCTGTCCGGCGGCGTCAGCTATCACCGGATGATGGTGCCGTACCTGGTGGCGGCCGCCCTGATCGCGGGACTATCCCTGGTCCTCAACCTCTATGTGATCCCGCGGTCCAATTCGACGCGATTGCAATTCGAGAACAAATACGTCAAGCAACGAGGATTCTACAACCGGGACGTCCACTACCAGATCGACCCGGGCACCTTCGTCTATGTGGAGTCTTTCAGCACCTGGAACAACACGGCGTACAAGTTCACCCTGGAGTCCATCCAGGACAACAAGATCATCAGCAAGCTGACGGCCGAGACGGCAGCCTGGGACAGCACCAAGGGCTGCTGGACCCTTCGTAAGTGGTTCATCCGGGATTATTCCGAAGGCCTGGAAGACAAGGTGCGCACGGGCTCCAGGATGGATACGGTCATCAACCTGACGGTCTCCGACTTCTATCGCAACAAGATGACCGTGGAGACCCTCCCGTACGGGGAACTGAAGGAACTCATCGAGACGCAGAAGCTGCGAGGCGACGCCAACGTGATGTATTCGGAGATCGAGCAGCACACGCGTTTCGCCCTGCCGTTCTCCGCCTTCATCCTGACGCTGATGGGCGTGTCCCTGTCGGCGCGCAAGCGGCGCGGCGGCATCGGCTGGAACATAGCAGCCGGCATTGCGCTGGCCTTCTCCTACATCCTGTTCCTGAAGTTCAGCCAGATGTTCGTGACCACGGACACCTTACCGCCGGGGCTGGCGCTCTGGCTTCCCAATTTCATCTATGCCATCATAACGGCCGTCCTGTACTGGAAGGCACCCAAATAGTCTGTCTATGATCGTCAAAGTCGTCAACCGTTCCGGCCGGGAACTTCCGGCGTATGCGACGCCCCTGTCCGCGGGCGTGGATCTGCGGGCTGCTCTCGAAGAGCCCGTGGTGCTGGCACCCCTGGGCCGTGCGCTGATTCCGACGGGACTGTACATGCAGATTCCCGCCGGCTATGAAGGGCAGGTGAGGCCCCGCAGCGGCCTGGCCGCCAAACACGGCGTGACGGTACTCAATACGCCCGGTACGATCGATGCCGACTATCGGGGCGAGATCAAGGTGATCCTGGTCAACCTTTCCGACGTGCCCTTTACCATCGAGCCGGGGGAGCGCATCGCCCAGATGGTGTTCGCCCGCTGCGAGCAGGCGCAGTTGGAGGAAGTCGAATCGCTGGACGAGACACAGCGGGGAGCGGGCGGTTTCGGCAGTACGGGAGTCAAATAAAAAGCTATGGAAATCAGTACCTTATATGAGCGTTATCTCGCCTGCGGGGGCGTGGTGACGACCGACAGCCGCACCCTGAAGGGCGGCGAATTGTTTTTTGCCCTCAAGGGTGAGAATTTTGACGGGAACGCCTACGCGCTGAAGGCTCTGGAGGCCGGGGCGCGCTACGCCGTCGTTTCGGAGGACAGCGAGGCGGCCCGGAGCGGTAGGGACGATGTCATCGCCGTCCCGGATACGCTGGAGGCCCTGCAGGCCCTGGCGCGCCATCACCGCAACGCCGTCCGTCCCGAAGGCCGGCGGCTCACCGTGATCGGCCTGACCGGAACCAACGGAAAGACCACGACGAAGGAACTGATCCGGACCGTCCTGGCCACACGGTATACGCTCACGGCCACGGAAGGCAATCTCAACAATGACATCGGCGTCCCGCTGACGCTCCTGAAGATCAACGACGCCACGCAGCTGGCCGTCGTCGAGATGGGCGCCAACCATCCCGACGACATCGCACATCTCGTCCGGGTGTGCGAGCCGGACCTGGGCCTGATCACCAATGTGGGCCGGGCGCACCTGCTGGGCTTCGGCAGTTTCGAGGGTGTCAAGCGTGCCAAGGGACAGCTGTACGACTGGATCGCCTCCCACGGCGGGGAAGTGTTCCTCAATACCGACGATGCGGACCTCTGCGGAATGGTGGCGGAGCGTCCGGGCCTCTCGATCCTGCCCTACGGCCTGACGCATGCCGGTGCCGGTGTCCTTCCTTCCAGCCCCGATGAGCCTTTCCTGCGCATCCGTATGGGCCAGCGCGTGATCAAGACGCAGCTGGTCGGCGCTTACAATGCAGCCAATGTCATGGCCGCCCTGGCCGTGGGCGCGCGTTTCGGCGTGCCGGTCGCAGATGCGGCAGCCGCCATCGCGGCCTACGTGCCGGCCAACAACCGTTCGCAGATGACCCGCACGGAGCGCAACACGATCATCGTCGATGCCTACAATGCCAATCCCTCGAGCATGCGGGCCGCCCTGGACAATTTCGCGGCCGTACAGGCTCCGTCGAAAATCGCTCTGCTGGGCGACATGCGGGAGCTGGGAGATGAATCGCTGCAGGAGCACTGTGCCATCGTACGGAAAGCCCTGTCTGCCGATTTCCGTCCTGTGTTCGTGGGCGAAGAGTTCCGCAAGGCCCTGCAGGAACTGAAACCCGATCCGACTCCGGCCTGGTTCGCGGATTCCGCTGCACTGGCGGCTTGGCTGAAGGAGAATCCCGTCTCCGGGGCCGTCGTCCTGGTCAAGGGTTCCCGCGGCATCAAGATGGAAAACGCGATCCCGGAATTGTAGGGATTTGCAAAATGGCGTCTTTTTTCATATCTTGTCGCGTAACAAAGCGTAAAGAAATATGAAAAGAAGACTCCTTGATCGTGTGAGCGACATTTCCAAGATCCACAACCGTGCGGCTTTTGTCGATGTAGAGCATCAAATCAAGAAGCACACGGGCTCCGATGCTTTCCTCCGGCTGGCGGACAAACGCTATTCCTGCCGGGCTTTCTCTCACCGGGCCGTTTCCGTCGAGAAGATCCGCAAGATCCTTGAGGCCGGCCGCCTGGCTCCCAGCGCCAAGAACCTGCAGCCGGTCCATGTATGGGTTGTCTCCAGCGAAGAGGCGCTCTCGAGACTCCGTATCGTCCATTCCTGTTATGATGCGCCGCTTGTATTCCTGGTCGGATACAAGGCCGACGAAGCCTGGGTCCGTCCCGTCGACGGCAAGAACAGCGCGGAGGTGGATGCCGCCATCGTTGGCACGCACATGATGCTGGCCGCGACGGACCTGGACCTGGCGAGTGTCTGGATCGGTTCGTTCGATCCTGCCACCCTGCACGAATTGTTCCCGGAGATGGAAGGCTATGAGATCGCCTTCCTGTTGCCCGTCGGCCACGCCTCCGCCCACGCCGAACCTTCTCCGATGCACGGAGAACGGCAGGAACTTGCGTCCTTCGCCACCAAGCTCTAGCTTCCGGCTCAGAGATCCAACGCATACTGCACTTTGCATTCGCTGCGTCCCGGCTTGTCCGTGACGTAGCGGGTTGCTGCAACCCTCAGATACAGTCTGTGTCTTTTCCATTTGAGTCCGGCGACAAGACTGGCGAAGCTGCCGCGGCCGTAAAGGGCGGGGACGTTGAAACTGCCGGGCACGTCTCGTTCATAGACATAGATCCGGTCATCCCAGTCATCAACGACGAAGAGGCCCGCCCGGGCATAGAGGCTGAAGCGCTCCGTCTTGCGGCCGGCTTCGGTGTACGCCTGCCAGGCCCACCCGTCGCACCGGACGGCGTCTGCCCGGAGTTTCGCCTGCCAGGGACTCCCTTCCAGGGCGGCCTCGAGGCGGTATTCCTGTCTCAACCTTCCCTCCCGCCACCGGAACTGGATGCGCGGGGTGAGGGTGTATCGATCCTTGAAATGCAGGGGAGACAGGGCCAGGATCTTGAGCTGCCCGTACCCTTTCCCGGGGAAGCGGGCATAATCGGTCGTCAGGCGAAGCCAGGGGAAACGCACGCCGGCTGCAATGCCGCTTTCTCCGCTGCAGCGGGTCCCGGCCCGTACGCCGCCGCACAGGTCTGACTGGAAATCAATGGGATAGTGGCGGGCCACGACGGACAGCTTGTGCTGGTATGCGGGAGACCAGACGAAGCCTCCGACGCCCGCCAGGGCTCCCGACCGGAGATCCACGGCTACTTCTCCGAAATATCCCAGGTGTCCCGGCGTCCAGCGGAAATCGGCCGCCAGCCGGCCGGGGGTGGCCGGCTGTTTCTCTCCGGCATATAAAGGTGTTCCCAGCACCGCCGTGACTGAAACTTCGGCATTGCGTCCCGTCCAGTGGGCGTTGAAGGCGCCGAGCGCCGCCATGCCTGCCCGCAGGTCTCCGTCCATCCTTTGCCTCAGTCCCGGAAAGGCGGTGACGGCCGAAAGGGTCATCCGCCGGATGCCGAGATCGGCTGCCAGGCCCCGCAAGGGGCCGTCCGGACTGAGTGACCAGGCGGGGGAGAGCCCGGTCGGATGGCGGGCGAAGGATTCGGCCGTGGTCAGCCCTCCGAGGGAAAAACCGTTCCAGAGGGCGAGCCCCTGTCCGAAGCGGGCGTTGAAATCACCCAACATCAACTGGCCGCTTCGTTTCCGGAAATGCCGGGTGGCGTTGAAGGACCAGGTGTCCGGCAGTCCGGGTTTTTCGGCTGAGCCGGTCCGGGCCGTGGCGGAAAGGGTGAAGCGCCCTTCCCGTTCGACACGCCCCTTGACTGCATAGCCGGTGAGTCCGTTTTTCAGTTCGCCCCGCAGGACGAGATCGCCGTGGGTCCGGTTCCGGGGCGGCATCCCTGTCTTTCCGGTCGGCTGCAGCGACAGGAAGGGAGCGAGGGCTTCCGCCGTTTCCCTGGAGAAACCGTCGATCAAGCCGAGTTCACTGACGGACAGGATGTCTCCGCTGCGGCTGCGGTAATCGGCCAGGGAGACGGCCTGGAAACGGGTGAAAAGGCCGCAGGTCTGCAGCCGGGAGGCGGATACGGAATTGAGGGGTATGGGGGCGGTGAGAAGGCCGTACAGGCGCTCGTATTCGTCTTCTTCCAGTTCTTCGATGGCGGCCGCGCCGGTCAGCGCCAGGATTTCTTTTTCCTGGGCTTGGACACACAGGCTTGCGGCCAGCGTCAGGGCGCACAGGAGCCCTTTCAGGAGCGTCTTCATAGTTTGTCGTTTGGCGCTTCCAATTTACGGAATCTTTCGCTGCATTTGTGGAAAAAGATTGTTAAATTTGTGAACACATTTCACGATCGTTATGGAAAAAATCAGACTTTTCGACAAGACATTCAAGCTTTTCATCCCCAATGCGGAGATTGAGAAGGCCATCGACGAGGTTGCGGCCAAGATCAACAAGGACAACGAGGGCTGCTCGGACATTCCCGTGATCCTCTGCGTGTTGAACGGCTCGATGATGTTTACCCCCGCGCTGATGAAGCGGCTGAACTTCACCTGCGAGTTGGCTTCCATCAAGTTGTCCTCTTACGAGGGTACGACCACGACGGGCAAGGTGCAGGAGCTGATGGGCTTCACGACCCCGGTCGCCGGCCGTCGCGTGATCGTCGTGGAAGACATCGTCGATACGGGCAACACCATCGTCACGCTTGCCGAGAAGCTGAAGGAGCACAAGGCCAGGGAGGTCAAGATCTGCACTCTCCTGTTCAAGCCCGAGGCCTATTCCAAGGACGTCAAACTGGACTATGTCGGCCTGTCCATCCCCAATGCCTTCATCGTGGGCTACGGCCTGGATTACAATGAGGTGGGCCGCAATTTCGAAGACATCTATGTCCTGGACAAGGAAGATACTTCTATGAAGTTCTATGTGATTTTCGGGCCTCCCGGAGCGGGCAAGGGCACCCATGCCACAGCGATGGCGGAGCGCTACAACCTCCATCACATTTCCACCGGCGAACTGCTGCGCAAGGAGATCGCCGCCGGCACGGAGCTGGGCCGCCAGGCGAAAGCCCTCATCGAGGACGGACGCCTCGTCCCCGACGATGTCGTCATCCGGATGATCGGTCAGGAGTTCAAGACCGTCAAGGGCGTGAACGGCTTCCTGCTGGACGGCTTCCCCCGTACGATCGAGCAGGCTCAGGTGTTGGACGACATGCTGGCCAAGATCGGCGCCCAACTGACGGCCGTGGTCAGCATCATGATCCCTGACGATGTGGTGGTCGAGCGGATCCGCTACCGTGCCACGGTCGAGGGCCGTGCCGACGATGCCAGCGTGGAGATCATCCAGCACCGCATCGACACCTACCACCAGCAGACCGAGCCCGAGATCGGATTCTATAAGGAGAAAGGTAAATACCACGAGGTGAGCGGTATCGGAACCATCGAGGAAGTCCGTGACCGTATCTTCAAGCTGGTCGATACGTTCTGATCGGTCTAAAATAGACAAAAGCTCCGTGCTGCGGAATGCGGCACGGAGCTTTTTGTATGGAAGTGATTCTAATGCTGCAGCAACTGCGGCAGGAAGGTGCTGAACACCAGGACCGCCAGGCCGATGAGCAGTACTGCGATCGTTTTCTTCGACAGGCCCTTCCATTCTTTCAGGATGATGCCCCAGACATTGCTGAACACGATGTTGAGCGACATCAGGATGCACCAGCTGAAGGTCAGCAGGACGGCGGAGTCGGCAAGGAAACCCTTACCCAGGCTCAGCCCGAAGAACTGGCTGTACCACAGCAGGCCGGCCAGGGCGCAGAAGAGCAGGTTGGTTTTCCAGAGACTGCCCTTCTTGTAGTCGCCAAAACTCTTGTTCTTGGCGTTCTGGTAGAGGCAGTAGGTGGCATTGGTCAGGAAACCGCCGAAAGTGACAAGCAGGGTGGCCGGGAGAGACTGGAAGATGTCGCGGGTCTCTTCCCAGTGCAGCGGGGCGCCGAAACTCAGGCCGATGGCGAAGCAGGCGCTCATGAAACCGGACAGCAGCGCCACGACGATGCCCTTGCCGAAGTTGAAATCCTTGACGGCTTTCTTCTTTTCTTCCTCGGGCAGGGAGGCGGATTTCATCGCACCGGCGATGCCGATGATCGTGATGCCGATCAGCATGACCACGACACCGATGATGACGGCGGAGGTGAGGTCATTTGCATGCCCGGTGAAAACGGGTCCCAGGATGGCGCCGAGCGCCGAACAGGTACCCAGGGCGATGCTCTGGCCCAGCGCGACGCCGAGGTAGCGCATGGACAGGCCGAAAGTCAGGCCGCCGATGCCCCACAGGGCGCCGAAAAGGATGGTCAGGAGGCTTTCTTTCGGATACTGGGCGTAAATTTCAAAGAGACTGTGGCCCGAAGGTACGGCCAGCAGGGCGCCGATCAGCGGGAAAATGAGCCAGGCGAAAATGCCCTGGACGAGCCAGAAACTCTCCCAGTGCCAATCCTTGATTTTGTTGATCGGGACATAGCTGCTGGACTGGCAGAAGGCCCCGAATGCGATGATGAGTAGTCCGATTACGATCCACATAAAGCAAAAGTCTGTTTATCAAAGATAAGGATTATTTCATGTAAATCAGTTCGTACCGGCGGGTCCCCAGTCCAATCTTCTCCCCGTGGATGAGCTGGGTCTCCCATTCCGACTCCGGCGTGGTGTTTTTAAAGTGGTCGTGGTGGTCGTGGAAGCCTTTTTCATGCAGGTGGTCTCCCAGTACCGAGTTTCGCAGGGGCTCCGCGGCCATGCACGCGTCCGCGCAGGCCTGGTCCAGGGCGACGGGATCGCTGGAAGCGAACATGCCGATGTTCGGCAGGATGGGGGCGTCGTTCTCTCCGTGGCAGTCGCAATAGGGCGAAACGTCCATGATGAGCGACAGATGGAAATTCGGGCGCCCGTCGACGACCGCTTTCGTATATTCGGCCATCTTGGCGTTGAGGACGGCGACCGCCTGGTCCTCGGCGAAGGAGATCGCATCGAAATTGCAGGCTCCCAGACAGCGCCCGCAACCCACGCAGTGGTTTTCGTCGATGGTCATTTTTTTTGCCTGAGTATCGTACACCAGGCCGCCATTGGCGCATTCTTTCTGGCAAAGGCGGCATCCCCGGCACCTGCCCGGGTCGATATACGCTTTCCCGGCGGAATGCTGGTCTTTCTTCCCGGCGCGCGAGCCGCAGCCCATGCCGATGTTCTTGATCGCGCCGCCGAAGCCGGTCATCTCGTGTCCCTTGAAATGGGTAAGGCTGATGATCACGTCGGCATCCATGACGGCGCGTCCGATGCGCGCTTCCTTCGTGTATACACCGCCTTTCACCGGAACGGCGATGTCATCCGTTCCCTTCAGGCCGTCACCGATGAGGACCGGGCATCCGGCCGAGAGGGGAGTGAACCCATTCTCCCAGGCACATTCCAGGTGCTCCAGGGCATTCTTCCTGTATCCGGGATACATTGTGTTGCAGTCCGTGAGGAAGGGCTTGCCTCCGAGCGTCTTGACAAGGTCGACGATGGCCTTGGCATAGTTGGGACGCAGGTAACTGACATTTCCCAATTCGCCGAAATGCATCTTGATGGCCACGAACTTGCCGTTCATGTCGATGTCGGCCATCCCGGCCTTGTGGGCCAGCCTTTTCAGCTTGGCCGGCATGCTCTCACCGAATTTCGTGGTCCGGAAGTCGGTGTAATAGACTTTCGATCTTTCCATGTGATTGTTTTTCTGATGACGTCGGCGATGAAAGTAATAAAACATTCCTATATTTGCAACGATAGAACCCGCCAAATCGGTTTAAACAGCTCAAAATGGCAGAATCCAACTTCATAGACTACGTCAAGATTTACTGCGCGTCCGGACACGGGGGCGCGGGATCGGTCCATCTGCACCGGGCGAAATACATTGCCAAGGGTGGTCCGGACGGCGGCGACGGCGGCCGGGGCGGCCACATCATCCTTCGGGCCAATCCCCAGTTCTGGACCCTGATCCATCTGAAATATCGCAAGCATGTCAAGGCGGAGAACGGCGGTCGGGGCGGTGCTGCCCTGATGCACGGCAAGAACGGTGAGGATATCTACCTGGATGTCCCTCTTGGGACCGTTGTAAAGGATGCCGAAACCGACGAGGTGCTGATGGAGCTGGTGGAGCCCAACGAGGAGAAGATTCTCTGCCCGGGCGGCCGTGGCGGCTGGGGCAACGACCATTTCAAGACTGCTACCCAGCAGACGCCCCGTTATGCCCAGCCGGGCGAGGAGGGCGTGGAAGGTTGGTTCATCTTTGAATTGAAACTTCTGGCCGACGTCGGCCTGGTGGGGTTCCCTAATGCGGGCAAGTCCACGCTGCTCTCGGCCATTACGGCCGCAAAGCCCAAGATCGCTTCTTACGCTTTCACGACCCTGGAACCGAACCTGGGCATCGTGAGTTATTACGACGACCGCTCTTTCGTCATGGCCGACATTCCCGGCATCATCGAGGGGGCGCATGAAGGGAAGGGGATAGGCATCCGCTTCCTGCGCCACATAGAGCGCAATTCCGTGCTGCTCTTCATGGTGTCCGCGGAGGAAGACGACATCGCGGCCGGATACAAGACCCTGCTGCATGAGCTGGAGCAGTTCAATCCCGAGCTCCTGGTCAAGGAACGGGTCCTGGCAATCACGAAATGTGACCTGATCGACGAGGAACTGGAGCAGGAGATGGTTCCACATCTGCCGAAGGGGATTCCGCATGTGTTCATCTCGTCCGTCAGCGGTGAAGGACTGAAAGAACTGAAGGAAGAGTTATGGAAAGCGCTGCACAAGTGATCGGGAATTCGGTCGTCAGCGCAGACAAGGCGGCGACGCTCTGGGTCAATTCCTTCCATGCACCGTGGTCGGATGCCGTCTGGATGTTCTTTTCCGACAAATGGGTCTGGGTGGCGCTGTATGTGCTCGTGCTGTACTTCTTGTTCCGCCGCCTGGGCTGGAAACGGGCGCTCGTCGCGGTGGCGGCGATCCTGCTGACCTTCGCCTGCAGCGAAGAGTTGTCCCAGCTTTTCAAGCACTGGATTTGTCGGCCGCGGCCCACGCACGACCCGTGGATGCTTGCGAACGGCTTGCACGTTCCGGGCGACGCCGGCGGGTTGTACGGTTTTTTCTCCGGCCATGCGGCCAACACTTTCGGTTTTGCTGCCTCCACGTACGGCATTTTCCGCTCCGATGAGAGGCATTCTTACAAGGCTTACGGCTGGGCGATTTTCATCTGGGCGTCGCTGGTTAGCCTGAGCCGCATTTTTGTGGGCCGGCATTACTTCGGCGACATCCTCGTAGGAGCCGCTGTCGGATTGCTGTTGGGTTGGCTTTTCGCCCTGGTTTACCGCCGTCTGGCCGACCGGGTCTAATCCACGGGGACAAAGATAGACAGGCAGGATCGCAGGGACTGCATCTCGGCGTCCGTCAAGTGCGGATTGCCGGCTTTCGAGAGGTTGAAGGCGCGGTAGGCGTTGCCGCTCCACCACGCATCCGTTATGGCAAATACCTGCACTTGCGTCTGTCCCGGACGGTCGCTTGTCTTGGCGCTCAGGCGCGTCCACTTCTCCGGGCGGTACTGATAGCCTCCCTTCAAGACCAGTACGGAGCCGACCGGGAGATTCTCCTTCGAGAAGAACTGCGTTGCGGCGAACTCGTCGCTGTTGGAAGCCGTGGTGGTCAGTCCCGATCCGCCAGTGGAATTGTAGAAGGCATGAAGGGTGAGGGAGTAGGGCAGTTCGCGATAGGCGCCGGGGTCGTAGCCTGCGTCTGCAAAGACCTGCTGCAGTGCAGGATCCGGTTCGTGCCAGGTCAATGCCGGCGGGTCGGCGGCGGCCGTGACTGCGAGGGGTTGGGCGTAGGCTTTTTTCACGGCATCCTTGATCGCTGCGACCTGCCTGGCCGTGAGGGAATAGCCGGAAGGCTGGATGTCGATGTCGTCCAGCGGACATCCGCTGATCTGTTTGAGCCACATCAGGGCCGTGGCGACACGCCCGATCTGATAGGACATGTGATAGCCGTCACGGGTCACGGTGTCTCCGATGAAGCTGGTCCGCAGATTCTGGATGGCCGTGCCGCAGGGGATGACGAAATCGAAGTCCCCCCGTGCTAGAATCTTCGTACGGACAGTTTCCACGATGGCGTCATACATGCGGATCTGGACACATCCGTATTTGGTGAAGTCGGAATGACTGGAATTGGCCTGGTAGGCCCAGGTCTGATGCCACATCCTTTTCGCGTCCGGACAGTATGCCTTGACGGAGTCCACGACCGTGGAAAGGTAGGGTTCGTATGAATCGGGCATGCCCGACCAGCCGCTGGCCTGCTGCATGGACACGTAGTCCCAGTTGCGCGACTTCAGGGCGCTGAGCGCGTCCCGGCCTTCGACAGAGCTCCAGGTCCCGCTGGAATTGGTATAGTAGGTGTAAGCGGCGGTGCCGTTGGTGATGTTGCCGGCATGTTTCTCCAGGGAACAGCCGCCGATGTAGAGGTTGCCCAGGAAAATGCTTTCATATCCGGCCTGTTTCAGGTAAGCGTAGAGATACTCCATCGCGTCGATGGAGAAACTGTTGCCGATTGCCAGGATGCTGATGGACTTGCTGTCCGGCTCGTAGGCGGTGCCGGCCATATCCACGGTGAAATGCGAGATCTTTCCGGCCTCGAAGGCTTTCCCTTCCGGGAATACGATATCCTTGACGTAAGAGCCGGATCCGGTCTTGACCCGGATCGTCGCTTCCTTGCCGGAGACGTCCATTGGCCGTATGCCGAACCAGATGCTTTCCGGCGAAGTGGTCCGGAGCGTCAGCGTATTTCCATCTCCGAAATCCAGACTGACGGATTGGATGTCCGTGTTGAGGTTCAGCAAGGAAAAGCATCCGTAGGCGGTCAGGTGGGTGAACGAAAGCCGGACTTCGTCGGGCAGTGCGCCCGGAGTCGTGGCGGTCGCACACAGGACCATAGCCGCCGGATCGACGCTGGTTGCGGTCGGGGTCTGCTCTTCCGGAACGGTATAGGACCATTCCCCGTCGGTGATGCCGGCAAACGCGGAGGCCGGACTCAGCGCATAGAAGGTATGGCCGTCGTGGCCGTCGTCCGTAAAGCTGGCGGAGAACCAGGCCGTCTGTCCGTCCTCAGAGGCATGGATGGCCGCTTCAAGCGGTGTGGCGGAATCCAGGGAAATGCTGATGCTCCGGTCATCCGCTGTCCAGATGACGGGATAGAGCCCGTCCTGGGGCTCGGTGAAGCTGGTCCGTGTCTCTGCCTGGGTGGCCTCGAAGCGGATCTCGTGCTGCCGGGCCACGGGGATGCGGTCACAGGATGCAGCGGCCGTCAGGGAGAGGGCGGCCAGGGAGACGAGCAGACCGGCTTTCATTATTTCGTGGGGATTTTCAGCTTCTGTCCGGCCTTGATGTTGCTGCCGCAATGGTTGAGGTCCATGATCTGCTTGACCGTCACGCCATAGCGCTGGCTGATCTTGAACAGGGAGTCGCCGCTGCGGACCGTGTAGGTCGTGTAACCGCCGGAGGAGGCTGGCTTGTTGCTGCCGGATTTGGCCGAAGAGGCGGAGGACGCGGCAGGGGCGGGACCGCCACCCTGGTAGATAGTAAGCACCTGTCCGACCCGGATGTTGTTGCTGCGCAGATGGTTCCAGTTCATGATCTGGCGGACGCTGACGTGGTAACGGCTGGCGATCCGGCCCAGGTAGTCTCCGCTGCGGACCTTGTAGCGGATGACTCTCGTGCCGGCGCCTCCGTCACGCTCGGGCGTCGTTCCGTTCTCCACGCCCTTCAGGATCTGGGGCGAGAGCAGGGAGTCGGCCAAGTGCGTGTACAGGGTGTCCTGGCAGTCGAGGAAAGCGTTGGTGTACTGGTAGGGCAGCTTGAGGATGTGCGGACCTTCGTTGCCGGGAATGATGTCGTGGATGTACTGGGCGTTCAGCTCCCGCAGTTCCTCGATGTCCACGCCGACCAGGTCGCTGATCTGGCCGAAATGGAGGTTGCGGCGGATGACGAAGGTGTCCGTATGGGCCGGCATGGGGGAGGGATTGGGCTGGATGCCGTATTCCCGGTAGTAGGTCATCGCATACATCGCTCCGACGAAGGCGGGCACATAGCCGCGCGTCTCACGGGGGAGGTAGGGGTAGATCGACCAGAAGTCGCGCCGTCCCGCACGGCGGATGGCCTTGTTGACGTTGCCGGGTCCGCAGTTGTAGGAGGAAATGGCCAGCGCCCAGTCGCCGAAGACGTTGTAGGCATCCTTCAGGTAACGGGCGGCGGCATCGGCCGCTTTCTCCACGTCCAGGCGCTCGTCCACGAACGAATTGATTTTCAGGCCATACTGACGTCCCGTCTTGTACATGAACTGCCAGATGCCCCGGGCGCCGACGCGCGAGCGGGCGACCGGATTGAGGGCGGACTCGATGATGGCCATATACTTCAGCTCCAGGGGCATGTCGTATTTGGCCAGGATCTCCTCAAAGATCGGGAAGTAATAGTCGCTCAAGGAGAGGAGACGCTTCATCTTCGGGACGTTCTTCTCCGAATAGAGGATCATGTAGTTCTTGACGATAGGGTTGAAAGGGAGGGTGATGAAGGAATTCATCCGCTTGAGCCGCTCCATCAGGACCGAATCGGGGACATTGGTCGTGAACCGCACCGAATCGGAGTTGAAACGGCCGATGTCTTCCAGGTCGTCGAACAGTTCATATTCCTGCCGGCTGATCTGGTTCTGGATGTACCACATGTTGAGCAGGCTGTCCGTCCGCTCGACGGTATAGCTGTCTTCCGGCAGTTCTCCTTCTTCCACTTCGATCAGTTCGACCATCTCATTCTCGATGCTGTCCCGCTGGTTGAGTTCGTTCTGCAATTCCTCGATCACCCGGTTGAGGGAGTCGATGACGGCCTTCATGTCCTGCTTGCCGTGGTTCTTGCGATTGTCTCTCTGGGAGGGGAAAAGACGGCGCTGGGCGCTGTCCTGCTCGTTCTGCCGGATGGTCGTCTCCTGACCTGCCGCAGCGAGGCAGACCATGAGCAACAAACTTAGAAGGGAAATATGTCGTTTCGCTCTCATATCGTTCAGAAGGTAAAGCCGAGACTGACTCCGACCGCGTTGACGGGGCGGGAGGCCCATTGGACGTCCGGCGTGATGATGGTGGGTTTGATGTGCAGCGAGATGTCTTCGTTCACCTCAAAGTCGTTCATATAGGCAAAGACATTCGCATCGATGACCTGGATCAGATAGAAACCGGCGATGGCGAGGACGGAGTAGTCGCGGTAGCGCCGGAAGATGTCGCGGTAGTAGAGTGCGGTCTCCGCGGAGAAGGGGCCGTCATAGTGCTCGCCGCTCGTTGCATTCAGGTATATGTTCTTGTACTTCAGATAGTTCCGTTTGTTGAGCGCCCAATAATGGTAAGCGCCGATCAGGCAGCCCCAGTAGACGGGCACCTTCCAGTAGTCGTGGTTGTAGACCTGTCCCAGTCCGGGGAAAAGGAGGGAATAGAGCGTCGCGCGTCCCGGCAGCGGATAGCGCTCGCTCTTGAAATTGACGACGCCGTCCATCAGGGTGGCCCAATAAAGGAACGCGCTCCCTGCAAAGAAGTAGGTGCTCAGCTGCTTTGCCTGGTCGTTGACGGTATACGGTGTCTCGGGGTCCAGTTCCAATGCGGCATTGTAAGCGTTCAGGGACCGGGTGTACTGACTCCGGTAGTGGAATCCGAATCCTGCCGTGCTGCCTATTCCGGCATAGATGAGGGGGAGTTTCCAGTATTGCCTGTTGTAGATCTGCTGTCCTCCGATCAGGACCAGGGAGCCTGCGAAGGAGGTCCCGATCTGGATCGTATCCTTGTGCGCGATGCCCCGGATGTAATCCTTGACGGAGAACAGGGGCTTCTGCGCCGTGTCCGCGTCACTGGTGCCGTAATTCTGCGAGAACGCATCCTTCTTGAACTGAGCGGATGCGGTCCCGGAGAATGCCAGGCAGAAGACCAGGGCGGCCAGGAGGAACAGGAGGCGTTTCGTCATCGGTTGTCGGCGCGCTCCAGGGCTTTGAGGAATTCTTCCATTTCCGCGTCGGAGTCGAAGCGGAGGGTGATGCTGCCTTTGCCGGAGGCGCTTCTCTTGAGGGAGATGTTGTCCCCGAAATAGCGCCCCATGTACTCCAGGACCCTGTAGTAGGTCTCGGGCAGGTCCACGCTGTCGCTGTAGGGGGAGGGCATGGCGGCCCGCTCCAGCCTGCGAACCTTGTCTTCGAGCTGGCGGACGGAGAGGTCCTCCTTGATCACGAGGTCACAGAGCGCTTCCTGGTCCTTCGGCTCGTCGACGCCCAGGATCACCTTGGCGTGGCCGACGCTGATCAGGCCGACCTTGAGGTCGTGCTGAACCTTCGCGGGCAGGCGGAGGAGACGGAGGAAGTTGGTCACGGAAGCGCGCTTCTTGCCGACCCGCTGGGCCATCTGGTCCTGGGTGAGGTGACATTCGTCGATCAGGCGCTGGTAGCCGAGGGCGGTCTCGATCGGGTCGAGGTCCTGGCGCTGGACATTCTCCACGAGCGCCATTTCCAGCATTCCCTGGTCGCTGGCGGCCAGGATGAAGGCGGGGATCATATCCATTCCGGCCAGCTTGCAGGCGCGGAAACGCCGCTCGCCGCTGATGATCTGGTAGCGGCCGTCGCCGGTCTTGCGGACCGTGATCGGCTGGATCAGGCCCAGGGTGCGGATGGAATCGGCCAATTCTTCGAGCGCATCCGGGTCGAAGGTGACGCGTGGCTGGAAGGGGTTGGGCTCTATCATCCCCACGGGGATGCGCAGGACATCCGCCGCAGCTTCGGCAGGCGTGTCGTTGCTGACGATTTCCTTGTTGACGTATCCGACCGGCTTGCGGAAGTTTTCGAGGTCGGCGCTGTCTCCCAACAATGCGCCGAGTCCCTTGCCGAGTCCTCTCTGGGTCTTAGTTGCCATTCTGAGTCTTGTTTTCGTTTCTTTCGAGTACCTCTTTCGCGAGCTTGAGGTAGTTGCTGGAGCCGTTGCTCATCACGTCGTACAGGATGATCGGCTTGCCGTGCGAGGGGGCCTCGCTGAGGCGGATGTTCCGCTGGATGATCGTGTCGAAGACCATGTCCTGGAAATGCTCCCGGAGCTCGCCGACCACCTCCGCGTGGATCTTGGTGCGCCCGTCGAACATCGTGACGACGAATCCTTCGATGGTCAACCCCGGATTGATGCCGTTCTGGACGAGGCGGATGGTCTGCAGGAGCTTGCCCAGGCCTTCCAGGGCGAAGAATTCCGGCTGGACCGGGATGATCACCGAATCGGCGGCGGTCAGGGCATTGACCGTCATCAGTCCGAGGGTGGGGGAGCAGTCGATGATGATGTAATCGTATTCGTCCCGGACGGGCGCGATCGCCTTCTTGAGAATGGACTCGCGTTCCTCGGTCTCCAGCATTTCGAACTCCACGCCGATGAGGTTGATGTTGGAGGGAATCATGTGGAGGAGGTTGATCTCGGTCTGGATCAGTGCGTCGCGGACATCGATCTTGCCGATCATCATCTCGTAGATCGAGCGCTTCTCGTCCTTGTCCGGCAGGAAGTTGAGGCCGGAGGTCGTATTGGCCTGGGGATCGGCGTCGATGATGAGCACCTTCTTCTCCAGGACGGCGAGCGATGCGGCAAGATTGATGGCGGTGGTGGTTTTTCCGACGCCGCCTTTCTGGTTCGCAATGGCGATGACTTTACCCATATAGACAGAATAACGTTAATCAAGCAAATTTAACAAAAATATTCGATACCTCCGTTTATTTTATTAGTTTTGTCTTTTGAACCAAAAGACTTGACCTATGCCTGCCCTTTTCCCCGACTGGTACTGTATCATCAATCCGCACGCCGGATCCGGCAAGACGATGCCCCAGTGGGCGATCGCTGAAAAGCTTCTGACCGCCTCCTCCGTTCCTTTCAAAACCACCCTGACCAACTACAAGTTCCATGCTGAGAAACTGGCCTATGAGGCCGCCCAGCGCGGATACCGCAAGTTCCTGGCCGTGGGCGGCGACGGTTCCGTCCACGAGGTGATGAACGGCCTGGTCCGCTATGCGGAAGAGGCCGGTGTGGCGCCGGAGGAATTCACGCTTTCCGTGATTCCCATCGGGTCCGGCAACGACTGGATCAAGTCGCTCGGTATCCCGCATGATACGAAGATGGCCGTGGAGCTGCTGACCGCCGGATCTTTCGCCCGACAGGACATCGTCCGTGTGGAGACGGCGCCGGTTCCGGATGGGGATTCGAAGGGTTCCGGCGTGACCGGTGGGACGAGTTACATGGCCAACATCGGCGGCGTGGGTTTCGATTCCCACGTCTGTGAGCGCGTCAACGCCCTGAAAGAGCAGGGGAAGCGCGGCAAGCTAATCTACCTGGGCGCTTTACTTTATACGATGTTCCATACCAAGGCATTCCACACCCGCATCGTGGCGGACGGCGAATGCGTCTTTGACGGGGAGGCCTATTCCGTCGCTTTTGGCAACGGCCGCTACAGCGGCGGCGGGATGCGGCAGGTGCCCATGTCCGAGATTGACGACGGCGTCCTGGACTACATGATCGTCCCGAAGGCCGGGCTGTTGAGGATTCTTACCCAGATTCCGCGCCTCTACAACGGCACGGTCAATGAATCCGGCCTGTTGAAGACCGGCCGCTGCCGCTTGTTGGAGATGTCCGGAGAAAACATCGTGGAGATCGACGGCGAAATCGTCGGCGCCCTGCCCCTTCGTCTCACCATGACCGGTCACCAGATCGGCGTCCCGGTGGGGAAAAAAGATTAACCGTAGATCAGTTTGATTTCGTAAGGCTTATCCAGGATTTCGTGGACGGTCATTTCCTTGAAGAAGGTCTCCAGCTTGAAGGAACGGCCGCGCAGCCCCGGATAGCGATGGAAACCGATCATCAGACGACCGGCGAATTCGGCGCCGATGTCGGTCATCTCGACTTTGTATCCTACCTTGGTTTCCTTCCAGTCAGCCAGGCGTTCCGTAACCCGCAAGACCCCGGCAAAGAGCCAGACGTCCTCCCGATGGTAATCACGGATCAGGCAGAAAATCAGGGGACGGTTGAAATCGTTGCGGCCGGCTCGGGAAGCATTCCAGGCAAACCATTCCGCCTGGTCTCGGAGATAGACGTCGAGCGGTTCTTCGCTGCCGTTGTTACAGGCAAGATGGAGTTTGCACTGGAGCAACTCCTTCCGCGTCATCTTGAAGATGTCTTTCAACTTGATTTCTTTCCGTGCCATAGCCGCAATCCTTTGAGGTTCATACAAATATTGCAATTATTCGCGATAAATGCAAATTGACTATTCCACCCGCAGGATGAGTCGCTGAAGATCGGCGTTGGCGGAAGAAGATCCGACCATGAGGGTGTAGTCGCCAGGCAGAACGCGGCGGGATCCCACCAGGCCGGGGAAGGTCTTTGCATCCTTCGGGGCGTCATACATCGAGAGCATCTCGGGGGTGATCTCGAAACGGACGGTCGCGGACTCGCCGGCCTTCAGGGCGATGCGCTGGAAGCCCTTCAGTTCCTTGACGGGGCGCGTCACGGGAGCGTAGTTGTGCCGGATGTAGAGCTGGACCACTTCCGTGCCGTCCATCTCACCCGTATTGGCCAAGGTGAATGTCATCGCGGCCCGATCCCCGGCGCGGACCGTCAGGGTGTCGGATGCTGCGGCAGAGTCTCCGGCATCGGCGACCGCCTCGAACGCCGGCTTCCCGTATTCGAAACTCGTGTAGCTCAAGCCAAATCCGAAAGGATACAGAGCCCCGGTCGGCCCAATCGCGAACTGGCGGGAGTACTGCATCGGCCGGTAATTGTATACGGTCGGGATCTGTCCCACGCTGCGCGGGAAAGTGACCGGCAGTTTGCCGGACGGATTGATAAGACCGAACAGTACTTCTCCGACCGCCTGTCCGGCGGCCATGCCGGCCTCCCAGGCATTCAGGATGGCGTTGACACGCTCCTGCGCCCAGCCGATGGAGAGTGCGCGGCCCGTCGTGAGGACCAGCACCACAGGCTTGCCCGCAGCTACCACCGCTTCCATGAGTTCCTGTTGCCGTCCGGCCAGATTGATGTCGTCGCGGTCGCGGTTCTCGCCACAGGTCGTTCCGAAAGCGGAATAGCGCTGGGAGTTCTCTCCCAGCACCAGGATGTTGACATCGGCGCGGGCGGCGGAAGCACGAGCGGCCCGGATCCCGGCATCGTCGATGTCGAAGATGCGGCCGTTGAAGCACTGAGCCTCGACCGTCGCATCGGGGGCCATCGCGCGGATGCCTTCCAGGATCGTGGTGACATTCTCTTCGGGCTGCGGTACCACCCAGTCGCCCAGGATGGTCTGGCTGTCGGCATTCGGGCCGCAGACGAAGATGCGGCGTACCGGCGTACCCTTGCCGGTGGCCGAGGGATAGGCCGCCGCATCGAAACCTGAGGGTTGCAGCGGCAGGATGCCGTCGTTCTTCAGCAACACCAGGCCTTCGCGGGCGCACTCCAGCGCCGTCTGCCTGTGCGCCTCCAGATCCCTCAGCGGCTCACCGACGACCGGTACGGGATTCTCGAAAAGACCCAGGGCGAACTTGGCCTCCAGGATCTTTCCGGCCGCCTCGTCGATGCGGCTCTCGGGGATGCGACCGCCGCGGACCGCTTCCAGGATGGTCTCCAGATAGCCGTCGCCCTGCATGTGGATGTCAATGCCGGTCTCCACAGACACTCGGAACGCCTCTTCGACCGATGGAAGCCATTTGTGATACAGATGCATCCGCTCGATGTCCATCCAGTCGCTGACGACGACTCCGTCGAATCCCAGTTCATCCTTGAGCAGCGTCTGCACAAGCCAGGCGTTGCCGTGGCAGGGTATGCCGTTGATCTCGTTGTGGGCGGTCATGACCGTCGCCACATCCGCTTCCTTGATGGCCACCTCGAAGGGCGGCAGGTATATCTCGCGCAGTTCCCTTTCTGACAGGTCCATCGGGGCCGCGTTGAGACCGCCGAAGGGTTCGCCGCCGGCGATCAGGTGCTTGGCGCAGGCCAGGACATGGCCGTCCGCGAAGTTGCGGTCCCTACCCTGGAAACCCCAGATGTAGTATTTACCCATCTCGGAGACCAGGTAGGGGTCTTCTCCGAAAGTCTCTCCCATCCGGCCCCAGCGGGCGTCCCGGGCTACGTCCAGGTTGGGGGCGAAGGTCCAGCCGACACCGCACTGACGCATCTCCTGCGCCGTTTCCGCGCCGATTCGTTCCATCAGTTCCGGATGGAAGGTCGAGGCCATGTTGATGTCGGTGGGATAGATGGTACATCCCTCGATCAGGCCATTGCCGTGGATGGCGTCGATGCCGAGCAGGAGCGGGATGCCGAGCCGGCTTTGAAGCGCGATTTTCTGAAGACCGGCAGCTTCCTCGACAGTCAGCACGTGGAGGAAGGCGCCCACGCGGCCCTCCCGGATCTTCTGGGCCATGTCAGGATGTCCGAGGTTCTCATCTTCTGCATCCACGTTGCCGTGGGCCGTGCCCTGTCCCGGAGGAACGTAGCAGGGACCGACATACTGGCACATCTGCCCGATTTTCTCCTCGAGCGTCATCTGCTTCAGGAGGGCCTGGGCCCGGTCGGCGGGCGTCAGGGACGGATCTTTCCAGTCTGCCTTGGAGCAGGATGAGAAAAAGGCTAGGATACTGGCGAAAATGAGGAGCGGGAGGATGGCTCCGGGTGAAAAGCGCTTCATAAGGATTTATTTACAGCATCAGCATCGCCATGATAGCGCCGACGAGGCCGAGGATGGCGTACAGTTCGGGAAGGGCGGCGTAAATCATGGTCTTGGTCTGGACGTCGTGGCCCTGGCTGAGGCCGACGATGCCGTTGGCGCAGACCTGGCCCTGACGGATACCGGAGAGCATGCAGACGAGGCCGACGCTCAGACCGATGCCGAAACAGACGGCACCATGTTCGGTGATCCATTCATTGCCCTGAAGCAGCCACATGAAGAAGCCGACGAAACCGTAGATGCCCTGCGTGGCCGGGAGGGCGGACAGGATCATATAGCCGGATGCCTTATCCGGGTTCTTTTTCAGACCGCCTTCCGCGGCGTTACCGGCGATCGTCGTCCCAAAAGAGGAACCGATACCTGCGAGGGCCAGCATCAGGCCCATGCCGAGATAACCTAAAATTGCATTCATAATCAGTAAGTTATTTAATCATTATTTAATAATCGGATTGTAAACGGTGCCTTTGCCCTCGTAGCCGCTGTTCTTGAAGAACTCCAGGAAATTGAGACGCAAGGGATGTACGAAAGCACCGAGGCATGCCATCGCGAAATTGAGCGTATGGCCAATCAGGGCGATGATGATGAAGGGAAGCCACTGCCAGGTCGGATGGGCCCCGAGCGTCATCGACGCCAGGGTGTTGAAGGCGGAACCCAGCATGCCGCCTGCCAGTCCGAGGGCGAAGAGACGGATGTAGCTGAGGACGTCTCCCATCAGACCGGTGACCATCCCGTAAGTGTCCCAAAGGCCCGCACCGATGTTGACCAGCGGATTGCGGCCGGGTTTGTTGAAGATAAAGATACCAAGGGCGGCGACGACGCCGACGGCGATCAGGGCGATCTTCGTGACATCCGAATCCAGAACACCCGCCAGGGCAAAACCTCCGACGATGAGCCCGCCCACGATGAGCGTCACCCAACCCCAGGTGGAGATCGTCTCCTTGAACCCGAAACGGCGGGTGAAGATGATGGCCTTGACGACCAGGGCCAGGCTGATGTGGAATACGCCGACCGCGATGGCCAGCACCATCTGGGCGTTGAAACCTGCAATCTCGCCTGTGATCATGCAGTCCTTGAGCCACTGGGGGACCCAGGACGCCTCGGCGAGGTTGATGCCGAAGAAGGTGCCGAGCACAATGCCCACGAAGAAGGTGCCGACGCCCAGCATCGTGACCAGACGCCAGGATGCGGCCAGACCTCCCTTCATCTTACGCAGAACCAGCCCTACTGCAATCAGCAACAAGCCGTATCCGGCGTCTCCCATACACATGGAGAAGAAGAGCAGGAAGAACGGAGCCAGCAGGGGAGTCGGGTCGAATTCGTCATAGACCGGCATGCCGTACATGCCCGTCAGCACTTCGAATTGCCGGGCGAACCAGCGGTTCTTGAGCTTGATGGGCGGGTTGTCTTCCGCCGTGGCAGGCGAGGACAACCAGAAGCAACCGAGAGAGTCGAGCTTTTCCTGCAGCTCGGCGTCGTTCTCCGTCGGCGCGTAGCCGACATAGACCGTCAGGTGGTCTTCGGCCGCGTTCTCACCAGTCGCCTCGGCCCAGTAGAGGTCCAGTTCGTGCTTGCGGGAAGCGTACTCCTCCTTCAGGGCGGGAATCGTCTCCCGCTCCCGGTCAAGGTCGAATCCGCGTCCTTTGACCGCCGCCGCGAGGCTGACGATCCGGCCCTTCGCTTCCTCGAGGGAAATGACAGGGCGGGCGGCCTCCTTGAACGGCAGATCGACCGTCACGCCTTCCGGCGCGGCGACGACCATCCAGATCTTCCCCTCTTCCTGGCGGACCAACTGGAGGGCGTACTGCTCTTCCCAAGCCGGATCGAAACGCTTCTCGGGGATGATGTAATAGTGGAACACGATGCCGCTGCGTTCGAGCGCGGCCGTCTTTTCCTCATCGATATCGCCCCAGGGCTCCCTCTCGGCGAGGGCACGCTCGGCTTCGGTCTGCTGCTCCAGCAGAGCGGCGTAACGCTCGTCCCGTTTCCATTCTCCCTTTTCCAGCAAGGCAATGCGGCGTCCCAGCGTTTCTGCTCTCGAGAGCATCTCGGCCGAGCGCTCGTCGATGGGCTTGGTGGAACGGCTGATGTCCATCACGCCGAGAGCGGAAAGCTCTTCCAGGAATCCTTCTTTCTCGCGGTTGAGGAGGATGAAGGAGTATTTCGTCATTTTCTCGATCATAGCGCTTCCTCCTCTTCTTCCGCCGCATGGCGGGTCTTGACGATCTTGGAGGCGGCTTTGGAGAGGTTCTCCTCATCCTCCATGTATCGCTTGATCTTGCGGATGGCCTCCTGGTAGCCCGGGATCTGCACTTTCTCGTAGAGGTTGACCTTCTGGGTCGTCTTCTTGCGCTGGTAATCCAGCAGCTTGCGCTTGAAGTCCAGGATTTCCGACTCGATGCCCAGCTGCGTCAGTTCCTTCAGGATACGGACGCCGTCGGCATACCACGCCGGACTGGCAAAGACATTGACGGGCTTGAGCGCATAGTGGATCTCCTTCAGCTGGGGCGTCTTGACGCCGGCGACCTTGACGGTCTCCAGCTCCACGTCCGTCACGGAAATCAGATCCGGCTGGAATTCATTCCAGAGCGCCGCCAGATAGTCATATTTCTCGAGGGTCTGTTCCAGGCGGGCCATCATCTTCTCCGACTCCGCCTTGGCGGCAACGACGCTCAGACGCAGGGCCGACTCCTTGTTCTTGAGGGTCGGGAGCGCGTTCTGGCGCACCTTGAGCTGCTTGCCCAGGTTGGTCAGGGAAGTCTTGTTGTATTGGAACTTGATCGCCATATACTATTTCGGCCAGTACTTGTCGATGAATACCTGCTTGATACCGGTCTCGGCCTGGGTGAAATACTTGGCAAAGAGCTCCCAGGCGGTGTCGAGCATCTCGTCGATGGTGATGTTGACGTCGATTGAGAGCAGCCGGACCGCGTAGTCCTTGGCATAGTCCAGGCAGCGCAGGTCGTAGTCGGACAGGTCGAAACCGTTCTCCAGCTTGGTCTTTGCATTCTGGGCGTCGGCGTAGAGGCGCACGGAGGCGTTCATCACCTGGCTGTGGTCCTCGCGGGTCTTCTTGCCCTGCACGAGCTGCTTGAGTCGGCTCAGGGAGCGGAACGGGTCCACGATGACTTTGCCGGTATCGGTGTCGGCGCGCAGGAAGAGCTGTCCCTCGGTGATGTAGCCGGTGTTGTCCGGGATGGCGTGCGTGATGTCTCCGTCATTCAGCGTGGTGACCGCGATGATGGTGATGGAACCGCCTGCGGGCAGCTGCACGGCCTTCTCGTAGATCTTTGCCAGGTCGGAATACAGCGAGCCGGGCATCGAATCCTTGGACGGGATCTGGTCCATGCGGTTCGAGACGATGCTGAGCGCGTCGGCGTACAGGGTCATGTCGGTCAGCAGCACCAGGACCTTCTCATTCTTGTCGACGGCGAAATATTCAGCCGCAGCGAGGGCCATGTCCGGGATGAGCAGGCGCTCCACCGGCGGCTCCTCGGTCGTGTTGACGAAAGAAACGATTTTCTCGAGCGCGCCCGCGCCTTCGAACTGGTGCTTGAAGAACAGGTAGTCGTCGTTACTCAGGCCCATGCCGCCGAGAATGATCTTATCCACGTCGGCGCGCAGCGCCACGTCCGCCATCACCTGGTTGTAGGGCTGGTCCGGATCGGCGAAGAAGGGGATCTTCTGGCCGGAGACCAGGGTATTGTTGAGGTCGATGCCGGCGATGCCGGTCGGGATCAGCTGCGAAGGCTGGCGGCGCTTGTAGGGGTTGACGGAAGGACCGCCGATCTGGCGCTCTTCTCCTTCCACCTCCGGTCCGCCGTCGATGGGATGGCCGTATGCGTTGAAGAACCGTCCGGAGAGCGCATCGCTGACCTTCAGGGTCGGGGGATTGCCGAGGAAGGCGACTTCCGCGTTGGTCGGGATGCCTTCCGTGCCGGCGAACACCTGGAGCGTGGCCACGTCGCCCTTGGTCTTGACGACCTGCGCCAGCTTGCCGTGCACGACGGCCAGCTCGTCGTTGGAAACGCCCTTCGCCGTCAGCGAGATGGTCGCCTTGGTGATGGCGTCGAGCTGCGTATATGTCTTCTGGAATGCTTTAGTTGCCATTTTGCGCTAAGGTTTTAAGGAGTTCCTCGCGGTATTGCTCGAATTTCTCTCCGTGGAATTCGTTGTAGTTCATCTGCCTGAGGATGTTGATCAGGTTCTTGAAATACTCGCGGCACTGCTCGTAGCCGTCGAAGGAGAAATCGCGCCGGCAGATACCGAGAACGATGTCCATCATGTATTTCTGGCGCTCCATCGGGGCGTTGCAGTCAATCGGGTCGAACGCGTCCTGCTGGAGCAGGATGAAGTCGATCAGTTCGGATTTCCAGAAACGCTCGTGGTAGCTCATCGGGACGCCGTCGTCGCCGAGAATGTTGATCTGGTCGTTGGCTTCCTTGCCACGGCGCACGAGGTTCTTGGCTTCGGCGACTTCTTCCACCCAGCCTTCTCCGACGTTCTTTTCGAGATACGCCTGGATCTCGGGATATTCGAGATATTTGGAATAGGAGTCGATCGGGTTGACGGCGGGGTAGCGCTTCTGGTCCGCGCGGTTCTGCTCGAGGGCGTAGAAGCACCGGGCCGCCTTCTTGGTGGACTCGGTGACGGGCTCCTTGAGGTTACCGCCGGCAGGGGAGACGGTGCCGATGAAAGTGACGGCGCCGGTCTGGCCGTTGTTCAGGACCACCATGCCCGCGCGGGAGTAGAAGTTGGAGATGATGGCGCTCAGGTCCACCGGGAATGCGTCGGCGCCCGGCAGTTCCTCCATGCGGTTGGACATTTCGCGGAGTGCCTGGGCCCAGCGGGACGTGGAGTCCGCGAGCAGCAGGCAGCGCAGGCCCATGGCCCGGTAGTATTCGCAGATCGTCATCGCCGTGTAGACGGAGGCCTCACGGGCGGCGACCGGCATGTTGGAAGTGTTGCAGATGATGGTCGTGCGCTCCATCAGCTTGCGGCCGGTGTAGGGGTCGATGAGTTCGGGGAATTCGGTAAAGATCTCCACGACCTCGTTGGCACGCTCGCCGCAGGCCGCCATCACGATGATGTCGGCTTCTCCCTGCTTGGCAATGGCGTGCTGGAGGACGGTCTTTCCGCAGCCGAACGGGCCCGGAATGAAGCCGGTGCCACCTTCGGCGATGGGATTGAAGGTGTCGAAGACACGCACGCCGGTACGCATGATCTTATCGGGGCGGGGCTTTTCCTTGTAACCTTTGATCGCAATCTTGACGGGCCATTTCTGGACCATCGTGACGGGGACGTCTTCCCCGGACTCGTCCGTCAGGACGGCGACGACGGTGTCGACGTTGTAGCTGCCGGGTCCGATGAGGGACTTGACGGTATATTCGCCCTTGAAGGTGAAGGGCACCATGATCTTGTGGGGCAGCCAGCCTTCCTTGACTTCGCCGAGCCAGTCGGCGGCGACCACCTTGTCGCCCACGGAGGCGAGGGGTTTGTATTCCCAAAGCTTTTCATGGTCCAGCGGGTCCGTGTATTCGCCTCTCTTGAGGAATACGCCTTCCATCGTCCGCAGGTCGTTCTGCAGGCCGTCGTACACGCTGGAGAGCAGTCCCGGGCCGAGGGAGGCTTCGAGCATCTTGCCCTCGAACTCGACGGCATCCCCGTTGCGGAGTCCGCGGGTGCTTTCGAACACCTGCACGGAAGCCCGGTCGCCGTTGACCTTGATGACTTCGGCCAGGAGCCGGGTCCCCGCGAGGTCGATGAAGCAGAGTTCGTTCTCCGCCACCGGCCCGAAGGTCTGCACCGTCACGAGGTTGGATACGATTCCTATAACCTTTCCTGTACTTTTCATATAGTTGATTTATAATTAATTATCCTTCAAAATCGACGCCCTTGAACGTCGCGCGGACTTCTTCGGAGAAGCGCCGGAACAGTTCGCGGCCCGTCTGCTCGTCCAGTTTGAGCCACCGGTCCGTGATCTTGAGCTTCGCGATGAAGCCCAGGATGGCGTCGAGGTCGAAATAATCGAAAACGGTCAGCTCGTCGATCTTTTTCCATGCCAGGTCGTCCAGGGCCCTTTCCCGTTTCAGGATGTCGTCGCCGGACAGGACTTCCATGAGCAGGGGAGCGTCGTCGAAATCGCGCTCCTCCTCGCTGAGGGAGACGGTGTCCATCTCTTCCGGCCGTCCGAACGCGCGGTTGAGGTAGCGGGCCTTGGTATTTCGGACGTCCAGGTCATAACCGAACCAGCCCCGGATGAATGGGCTCTCGTGGGAAAGCGCCTCGCGGTAGAAATCCACCGTCAGTTTTTCCCCGTCGAATCCGTCCAGCAGGAAGGCGATGGTCTCCCGGTCCCTGTCGGAACACTGACCGAGAATCTCTTCGATGACCTTGTCCGCGTCGACCGGCGCGTCCGGTGTGAGGACGGGCAGGCACCTGACGATATAGACGTAATTGTTCATTATTCTCCGAACAAGAATTTCCGGGTGACGGGCCTGAGGTATTCACCGATGAGTTTCTTGAAACTCTCGTCCGTCAGGCTGATGAAATAGCTGCCGTCCTTGGGTCCGATGTTGAACCCGCCGGCCACCTTCTTGGAGAAAGAGGCGCTCACTTCCTGGCCCAGGGCCTTGGCCAGTTCGCCCTTGACGAAGGGCTCAAGCTGGGTCCGGAGGGATTCGGGGAGGATCAGGTTGAGGTCGGCGGACTCCTGTGCGCTGAAACGCCGGGCGACGGCGAGGATGACTTCCTTGAGGAAATCCGGGTCGGCGAGCGACTCGCTCACCTTGGCGTCGGACACCCTCGCGAGAACGAGGTTCTCGACGTCCTGCCGTGTCGCCTGCAGGGTTTGGGCTGAGGCCATCTTCAGGTCGCTCTCGACCTTCGATTTCATCTCGGCAGCTTCCCGGACGGCCTTCTCCTTGATCTCATCCGCCTGTGTACGGGCTTCGTCCAGGATGCGCACCGCCTCTTGACGGGCTTCTTCCAGGATCCTGGCGCCCTCTTCCTTTCCTTTCGACAGTCCTTCTTCGTAAAGTTTGTCGGTCAGTTCTTGCAATTTGTTCTGCATATCGATTTCTAATATCTTAATTATCAATTTTCTATCCCAGGAATCCCAACAGGATGCCCGCCGCGACCGCCGAGCCGATGACGCCGGCCACGTTGGGAGCCATCGCATTCATCAGCAGGTGGTTGGAGGGATCGGTCTCGAGGCCGACCACTTCTGACACGCGCGCACTGTCGGGTACGGCGGAAACGCCCGCGTTGCCGATCAGGGGATTGATCTTGTTCTCCGGCTTGCGGATGAAGAGGTTCATCAACTTGACGAACAGCACGCCCGCGACGGTGGCGACGATGAAGGACAGCAGGCCCAGTCCGAAGATCTTCAGGGACTCGGTGCTGACAAACACGTCCGCCTGGGTGGAGGCGCCCACCGTGAAACCGATGAGGATCGTCACGATGTCGATGAGCGGTCCGCGGGCCGTTTCGGCGAGACGTCCGGTCACGCCGGATTCCTTCAGCAGGTTGCCAAAGAAGAGCATGCCCAGCAGCGGGAGGCCCGAAGGGACGATGAAGGCCGTGCAGATGAGTCCGATGATCGGGAAGAGGACCTTCTCGCGATGGCTGACCGTGCGGGGTTTGCGCATCTTGATCTTGCGCTCCTTCTCAGTGGTGAGCAGGAGCATGATGGGCCGCTGGATGATAGGCACCAGGGCCATGTAGGAATAGGCGGAGACGGCGATGGCGCCGGTCAGTTCGGGCGCGAGCTTGGCGCTCAGGAAAATGGCCGTAGGGCCGTCCGCGCCGCCGATGATGCCGATGGCGCCCGCCTCATTGGGCGTGAATCCCAGGGCGAGGGCCAGCAGGAAGGCTCCGAAAATGCCGATCTGGGCCGCCGCACCGATCAGCAACAGGCGCGGTTGGGAAATCAGGGAGGAGAAATCGGTCATCGCCCCGATGCCCAGGAAGATCAGCGGGGGATACCAGCCTTGCCGGACTCCCTGATAGAGGATGTTGAGGACAGATCCCTCTTCGTAGATGCTGACGCCCATGCCCGGGAAAACCGGAATGTTGCCGACGATGATGCCGAAGCCGATCGGCACCAGCAGCAGGGGCTCCCATTTCTTGAGGATGCCCAGGGCAATGAGCAGGACGCCGACCGCGATCATCACCAGATGGGTGAGAGTCGCATTGGCAAAGCCCGTAAACTGCCAGAATTGGGCGAGTGACTCGAAGATGTGTTCCACGTGCTATCGGATGGTTAAAATGGTGGCTCCGTCTGAGACGGGGTCCCCCTTGCTGACATAAATACCGGTGACGTTGCCGCTGCATCCGGCCAGGAGGTCGTTTTCCATTTTCATGGCTTCCAGGACGGCGACCCGCTGGCCGCGTGTCACTTCCTGTCCTTCCCGTACGAGGATCTCTTTGATGATGCCGCTCATTGGAGCGACGACGTCGGAGGCGGCACCCGCCGCGGTCGGCTCCCGTTTCGGGGCCGGTGCAGGGGTTTGCCGGACTTTTCGAGCCTTGGCCGCAGTCTGGACCGGCTTGGCTTCCTCGGGCAGTTCAACCCGGCAGGGTGTGCCATTGACGGTGACATCGGCTTTCCCGTCCCGGACGGAATCGATCCGGACGTCGTAGGTCTTGCCGTTGATGGTCAGGGAGTATTGTTTCATTATCGGGGATATTTTCTGAAAGTGAGGGACTTGTCGGCCCAGGGGCCGGGCTGGTTCGTATAAGTGAGATGTCCCGGTTCCGCATCGTGGATCTCTTCTTCCGCATGGAGATAAAGGGCCAGGGCGATGGCGGCAGCGGTTTCCTCGTCCGGGGAGATACCTTTCCGCTCGACGCGCCTGCCCCGCCGCTCCAGGAAACGCTCCTTGAAACGGCCGCTCGCGATCCCTCCGGAAATGGCGTAGATGCAGTAGAGCACCACGAGTGAGGCGAAGACCACGCTGATGCTGATCAGCGAAAGGATCCAGCCGTGGGGGTCTGTCCGGGCGACGGCCTGGGCACCGCGGGTCATCTCGAGGAGGTAAGGGATCATAGCGGCAGGTTATCGTGTTTCTTGGCCGGCATTTCCTGGCGCTTGCCTTTCAGCGCCTCCAGGGCACGGATGACGCGGAAGCGCGTGTTGCGCGGCTCAATGATATCTTCGATATAACCCTTCTGCGCAGCCTGGTAGGGATTGCAGAACAGGTCGTCATACTCTTTTTTGCGTGCCTCGGCGATCGCAGCCCGCCGCTCGGGATCGGCTTCTTCCTTAAGTTCCTTGCCATAAAGGACCTCCACGGCTCCGTCCGCGCCCATCACGGCGATGCCCGCGCTGGGCCAGGCATAGTTGATGTCGCCCCGCAACTGCTTGCAGCTCATGACGATATGGGCGCCGCCGTAGCTCTTGCGCAGGGTGACGGTGACCTTGGGGACGGTCGCTTCTCCGTATGCGTAAAGCAGTTTGGCACCGTTGGTGATGATGGCGCCGTATTCCTGCTGCGTGCCGCAGAGGAAGCCGGGCACGTCCACCAGGGTGACCAGGGGAATGTTGAATGCGTCGCAGAAACGCACGAAACGGGCGGCCTTGCGGGACGCATTGATATCCAGCACGCCGGCCAGTACGGAGGGTTGGTTGGCCACGATGCCGACGCTCTGCCCGCCCAGATGGGCGAATCCCACGATGATATTGCGGGCGAATTCCTTATGGACTTCGAAGAAACGGCCGTCGTCGACGATGCTCCCGATGACGGCGTGCATGTCGTATGCCTTGTTGGGGCTGTCGGGGATGATCTCATCCAGCGCGTCGTCGGTCCGGCCGACGGGATCTTCGGTCGGCAGTTCCGGAGCCAGGGACAGGTTGTTCTGGGGGAGGAAGGAGAGCAACTCCTTGATCATGGCGATCCCTTCCCGCTCGTCGTCGGCTGCAAAGTGGGCCACGCCGCTCTTGCTGGCATGGACCGAAGCACCGCCCAGGTCCTCCTGGCTGACGGTCTCGCCGGTCACCTGCCGGACGACGCCGGGGCCGGTGAGGACCATGTAGGACGAATCCCGGACCATCAGGGTGAAGTCGGTCAGGGCGGGGGAGTATACCGCTCCGCCGGCGCAGGGGCCGAAGACACCGCTGATCTGGGGGATGACGCCGGAAGCAAGGATGTTGCGCTCGAAGATCTCGCCATACCCGGCGAGAGCGTCGATGCCTTCCTGGATGCGGGCGCCGCCGCTGTCATTGAGCCCAATGACGGGAGCACCGTTCCGCACGGCCATGTCCATCACCTTGCATATCTTTTCGGACATCGTCTTGCTGAGGGATCCGCCGTTGACGGTGAAGTCCTGGGCGAATACGTAGACGAGCCGGCCGCTGATCGTACCCTGTCCGGTAACGACTCCGTCGCCGTCGAAATGCTGTCGTTCCATCCCGAAATTGGTGCAGCGGTGCTGCACGAACATGTCGAATTCCTCGAAACTGCCTTCGTCCAGCAAGAGCGAGAGCCGCTCACGGGCGGTCATCTTGCCTTTCCGGTGCTGGGCGTCGATCCGTTCCCGGCCACCACCGAGGGCGGCGGAGGCGCGACGGTCGACCAGATCCGCTATTTTCTGCCGTTGAATACTCATTCGTCGTATCTTTCTTTAATCCTACAAAGATACAAATAATTATTATACAAAAAAAGACGGACCCGCTTGCGGATCCGTCCATATTCCTTAAGAAGGAAGAATTATTCTTCGGGCTTCATCGTGTTGTACACGTGGGTGACATCTTCGTCATCCTCAAGCAGCTCGGTGAGCTTGTCCAGCGTGGCCCGCTGCTCGGGAGTGACCTCCTTAAGGTCCACGTTCGGGAGACGCTCGAAGCCGCCGGAGATCAGCTCGTAGCCGTTCTCCTCGATGTACTTCTGGATCGCACCGTAGGCCGTGTAGTCGCCGTAGATGACGATGCTCTTCTTCTCGTTCTCGTCCTCGTCGTATTCGACCTCCTCAAAGAGTTCTTCCACGCCGTAGTCGATCATTTCGAGCTCCATTTCTTCGAGATCCATGCCGTCTTTCTCCGCGATGCGGAAGACGCACTTGTGGTCGAACATGAAGCTGACCGAACCGCTGGTACCCAGCGAGCCGCCGCATTTGGAGAAGTAGCTGCGGACGTTGGCGACGGTGCGCGTATTGTTGTCCGTAGCGGTCTCTACCAGATAGGCGATGCCGTAGGGGCCGTAGCCTTCATAGACGATCTCCTTGAAGTCGCCGAGGTTCTTGTCGGTCGCTTTCTTGATGGCGCGTTCGATGTTTTCCTTGGGCATCGATTCGGCACGGGCCTCGGCCATAAGGGCGCGCAGACGGGGGTTGCCGGTCACGTCCGGTCCGCCCTGCTTCACGGCAATGGTGATTTCCTTTCCGAGTTTCGTGAAGACGCGGGCCATGTGGCCCCATCTCTTCATTTTCCTTTCCTTGCGGAACTCAAACGCTCTTCCCATGACTATTCGGCGAATTTGATGCGGTTGATGTACTTGTCGATTTCGTAGGCCTCCATGGACTGGGGATACTTGTCCTTGATGGTCTCGTAGAGCTTGAGGGCCTTGTCCTTGTTGCCCAGCTCCTCGTATGCGACGGCGGCTTTCAGGAGATAGCCGGCGGCGTACATGTTGTCGGAAAGGGCGGCTGCCTTCTCGAACTGGGCGGCTGCCTCCTCGTACTTCTGGAGACCGACGTAGGCGTCTCCGAGGCAGGCCTGGGCGCGGGCGGCCATGAGAGGCTCCTTGCCCTTGTACTTCTTGAGGTAATCCACGGCGGCCTCATAGTCCTGGAGCTGCAGGGCGCAGATGCCGGCGTAGAGAGGCATCGCCTTGCCGGCCTTGTTGCCGTACTCGTCGATGACCTGGGCGAAACCATAGTTGTTGCCGTCGCCGTTGAGGGCGAGCTCGAAGTTGCCGTCACGGAAAGCGGCCTCGGCCGGATAAGCCTGCTCCTGGGCCTCAGCGACCTTCGGCTTGAGGTAGAACTGGTTGTAGGCGAGGACGCCGAGGGCGATGACCACCGCCGCGAGGATGCATCCCCAAATGGTTTTCTTGTTCTCGTTGTAGAACTGTTCGGTCTTGGAAACGGTCTCTTCGATCTTCTCTTTCTGAAGAGCCTGCTTGTCAATTTTCTTGGTTGCCATAAGTATGCTGTTTTTTCGTTTGCGTGGTATAGCTTGCAAAGGTACTGCTTTTTCCCCGAAATACATAAAATATTTGTATAATTTGCTTTTCGAGTTTTTATTCGTTAAATTGGCGCTCGGTTTAGTTGGTTTTGTATTTTTATTCAGGTTATTCATTCTCAATCCAATACTCTCACTATGTCCAGAAAACTAGTTTCCAGGTTCCTGATGGGAACCGTTCTCGCATTGGTGTTGCTGCCCGCACTCTCGCAGCCAGCCTTTGCCGGGAATCCCGCCGGAGGGCCCGTGCCCGCCGACGCGCAATGGGACCAGGCCGGCAAGGGAGCCGTCCAGGTCAAGGGACGCATCACCGACCAGAACGGTGATCCGGTCCCCGGTGCCGCAGTCCGCAACCTGACGGAGAACACTTACGCCATCGCCGACGAGGATGGCAACTTTTCCCTCTCGGTGAAGAATCCCGCCAATGCTGAGATCGAAGTCTCCTTCCTGGGGATGGAGACCTTTACCGAATCCCTGGGCGGCCGCACACGCCTCGACGTGCAGATGGCCCCCGACCGCGTTTTCCTGGAAGGATCGGTCGTGACCGGTTATCAGGAAATCCAGATGAAGAAGGTGACCGGTGCCATCGCGACCGTCAATGCCCGCGCCCTTGAAGAGCGTTACAGCCCCAGCCTGATGCAGAACCTGGAAGGACGCGTAGCCGGTCTGTCGACTTACGGTGGCAAGCTTACCATCCGTGGCGTCAGTTCCATGTATGCGGAATCCAGTCCGTTGCTGGTCGTGGACGGTCTGCCGATCGAAGGCGACATCGATGACCTCAACCCTTACGACATCGAGAGCGTCAACGTCCTGAAGGATGCCGCCGCCGCAGCTATCTACGGTGCCCGTGCTTCCAACGGTATCATCGTCATTACGACCAAGAGCGCCCGCGAGAAAGGGCGCATCGACGTGGATTTCTCATCCAACATCACCGTTTTCCAGAAAGTCAACCTGGACTACGGCGCCAACTTCTACCTGACGCCGGAACAGCAGGTGAAAGTGGAGAGCGACTACTACAAGTATTATTTCTTCACACCGGAAGAGGTGGCGGATCCGATCTCTTCCATCGAGACCAGCCTGTCTGACCACATCAACCGTATATCTCCCATCCGGTACGCCTATTACAAGCTGGCGAAAGGAGAATATACGCAGGCCCAGGTGGACCAGATCTGCAACAAGCTCGCCGCCAACAACTTCGCGAAAGACTTCGGTGACGCCGTCTACCGCCGCCAGCTGCTCCAGCAGTACAACATGGCCCTGCGCAGCCGCAGCGACAAGTTCCAGAGCAGCTTCGTGATCAACTACCGCACTGACAACGCCGGCACCATCAACAGTTTTGACAACCAGATGTCGGTCAGCTACAAGGGATCTTACGACGTGGCACCCTGGCTCACCGCTACCGCCTCCGTCAACGGCATCTACGGAAAACGTCGCCAGAAAGGGTCAGGTGGTACCTACGGTCCCTGGTCTTACCCGGCCTACGAGTCCCTGACCAACGACGACGGCTCCGTGCGCCTCCTGGGTACAAACCTCTACCGGGACAATACCGAAGGCGGTGTCTATAAGGAACTGGGTATCAACCTGGTAGATGAGTACTACAACAATGTCGAGAACACTTCCCGCCAGTACATGCGCTATCACGGCGACCTGCTCTTCAAGATCGTGAAGGGACTGACGGCCAACACGCAGCTTGTCTATGAGACCGACCACCGGACCACGGACTGGCAGGCCAATCAGGAGAGCTATGTGGCCCGTTTGTTCTACAATGCCTACAAGGAAGTCGATCCCGATACGGGGAAGGCTACCTATCACACGCCCGAAACCGGCGGTTTCCGCAACGTGACCAACATGGACGGCCGCTACTGGACCGCCCGCGGCCAGTTGAACTATTCGGGGACTTTCGGCAAGCACGAGATCGTGGCCCTGGCCGGTACCGAGTTCCGCGAGACCCTGTACGCCGGCACCCGCAGTCTGATGCTGGGCTATGACGACCAGCTCCAGAACGCCGCCACCCAGTTGGTGGATTTCGGCACGCTGAGCCAGATGGAGTACAGTCCTTCATTCATGAAGACTTCGACCTCATCCTACCCGGCTTACAGTAATGTTTACCGTCCGTATATCGACGGCAACATGAGCCCCATCATGGAGCAGCACCACCGCTATGCATCCGCATACGCCAATTTCACGTACACATACGACCGGCGCTACAACGTATTCGGATCGTTCCGTAAGGACTATGCCGACGTCTATGGCCTGAACGTGAAACTCCGCGGCCGTCCGCTCTGGTCCGCCGGCGTGGCCTGGAACATCGGTGAGGAGGATTTCGGCAAGGCTGCCGGATGGATCGACATCCTCAAACTGCGTTTCAGTTACGGTATCACGGGTAACATCTATCAGGGTGCCACCAGTTACATGACCGCCAAGAGCGACGAACTGAACACGCTGACCGGACTGCCCTACGGCTATATCGAAAGCCCGGCCAACCCCAATCTCCGCTGGGAGCAGACCCGCACCGTCAACGTCGGTCTGGACTTCTCCTTCGTAGAGAACCGTTTCCGCGGATCCCTCGACTACTACCGCAAGCAGGGCCTTGACCTCTTCTCGTACAAGACCCTCGATCCCACGGTCGGTTTCACCCGGATGTTCGTCAATTCCGCCGACATGACCAACAACGGCGTCGAGTTGCTCTTCACCGGTGACTGGATCCGTGAAAGGCGCCGCAGTGATTTCGGCTGGAGCAGCACCGTGACTTTCGCGGTCAACCACAACAAGATCACCAGCGTCGACAATCCTGCCATCCAGGCGTACCAGCGCTTCAGCAACCCATACGTGGTGGGTTATCCGACCAGTTCCCTGTGGAGCTATGAGTTCGCCGGCATCAGCGATGCGGCGGATTCCAGGGGCAAGACGATGTGGTACGGCAAGAAGAATGAGGAAACCGGAGAAAAGAGCATCGGAACCTCCGCCCAGGGACAGCCCGTGGAGGTCCTGGTCTATTCCGGACAGACCGAGCCGGTCGTGATTGCCGGCCTGGACAACCGTTTCGTCTGGAACGGCTTCAGCCTGAGCATCCTGATGGCCTACTACGGCGGCCACAGGATGCGCGCCCTCATCGAGGATGAAGTTTCCGGCATCGGCAACAATACCGCCCTGCCCAGCTACTTCGCCAACGCCTGGACCCCCGAGAACAAAACCCTTACCCCGGGTATCGGCCGCTACGCCAGCACTGCGATCGCCGCTCCTTCGACCGGTGAGCCCAACCACAGCGACATCTCCGTGCGTGACGCCTCTTTCCTGAAGATCCGCAACATCGTGTTCGGCTATGAACTGCCTCAGCAGTGGGCCCGTGCCATCAGGGCAGACCGCATCAATCTCCAGTTCCAGGTGGACAACCTTCCTCCGATCTGGACCGCTTTCCGTCCCGGCAGGGAGATGAGCTATTATGCCAAGAATGCCATGTTCGATCCTGAGACAGGCGGCATCCCGTTGCGGAGTTCCTACATTTTCGGTCTTCACATCAACTTCTAAGACAGTAACGCCATGAAAAAGATATTATTTCTTCTGTCCGCATGCCTGCTGCTGGCTTCCTGCGCCGAATTCACCGACCTCAAGCCCAAGGGCATGAACATGCTTTCCTCCGCCGACGATCTGGAACTGCTGCTGAATGCCGAGTTCAGGGATTACTATACGTTTGACATGTATCACCTGACAGGCGACCTCCTTTGCGGCAATGCCCGCGTCGCCAACCTGATTTCCCAACCGACTCCCAGCCGGCTGTCAATTATTGTGACCTGGGACGAGAATTATGTCGAGCGCCTGGCTGAACTGACCAAATCGGACACCGATTATGACGACTTGTTCGGCTATGTGGGGCAGATCGCCAACCCGATCCTGGCTTCCGTGGAGTTTGCCACCGGCGATGCAGCCAAGGTAAAGCAGATCAAGGCTGAAGCCCTTTGCCTGCGCGCCTGGGCCGAATTCCTGCTGGTCAACAAGTATGCCGCCGCCTACAATCCCGCGACGGCGGAGAGCACCCCGGGCATCCCTTACCTGATGGAAGACTGGGACATTTCCATTCCTCCGGAGAAATGGACCGTGAAGCAGGTTTACGACCAGATCGTGGCTGACTGTGACGCTGCAATCGAGACGAACGCCCTTCCGGTGAAAAACGTCAACCAGATGCGCTGGTCCAAGGCCTGTCCCTACGCCATCAAGGCCATGGCCCTGATGGCCATGCAGCGTTTCGACGAGGCAGAAGTCGCCGCCAAGGCTTCCATCGAGGCCAACGGCGCGATCACGGACTACTGGTCGCCCGCCTACACCAAGATGGTGGCAGGCACGCCGGCTGTCAACCGCGTTCCTTTCAACTGCGAGGAGGATCTCTTCCATACCTATACGCAGCTCATTTTCAACCTCCTTCGTACGCCTGAGTGCGAGGCGAGGTTGGAGGAGGGCCATTCCGCCCTGGTCCGGATGCCGAACGACATCATGATGACCCATTCGCCCATGGCAGGGATGGGCTGGGCCGTCTACGGCCTTCCTTACGTCTGCGTCGGCGGTTATGGCACCGGTGCCGGCGCCAGCTGGAACACCTACGGCCTGAAATCTACCCAGCAATACCTCATCGTGGCCGAGTGCGAGATCCGCAAGGGCAACTTCGGTGAGGCGATGAAGTACCTGGATGCCATCCGTGCCAAGCGTATCGATCCTGAAATGTATGCGCCGCTGCAGGGTACGGTCGCCGGTAAAGAAGATGCGGTCACGCACCTGAAACAGACCTGCCTCGGAGAGAACGTTTACTCCATCTACAACTTCATCTGGCGCAAGCGCTGGAACCAGCTGGATGACATGAAGGAGACCCTCACCAGGACCTTTGACCTCACCATGACGGGCGGCCCGGTGGTTACTTACACGCTGAGACCCGATTCTCCGCTCTGGATCTTCCCGTTCCCCGGCAATGCCGTGGACAACAACCCCAACCTGAAGCAGAATTCCTATGCGGAAAAGTAGGCTGTTCTCCTGTCTGTGGCTCCTTGCCCTTGCCGCGGGCCTCTGCGCCTGCGGCAGGAAGGAGCCGGGCTATCTGATCCAAGGCGAGGCCCCCGGCGCCGAAGGCTATGCCATCCTCCGGTATGACACGCCCGCGGGCGAGACGGTCCGTGATTCGGTGCGGCTCGAGAATGGCCGCTATGCCTTCCGCGGCGTCGTGGACGATGTCGTGATGGGCTCAGTCACCGTCTTTCCCGAAGGCGGGAAGCCCGAACGGTTTTTCCTATACATCGAGAACTGTCCGCTGACGATTGCCGACGGGAAAGCCACGGGCGGCCCCAACAATGACTTCCTGCGCGACATGGACAAGGCAGGGGAGGGTATCGACAAGGATGCCCCGGACTATCCCGCCAGGATTCACAAGGCGCTGATCGATTTCACTACGAGCTATCCCGACGTCGAGGCCGCCGCCTTCATGTATTACAATTTCAGCCGCGAGTCCTCGTACGAAGAGCTGGAGGCTGGCTTCAACCGCTTTACGGACCGGGTGAAAAACTGCTACCTCGCGGAACGCCTGCGCGAAGATCTCGTCTCCCGCAAGGCGACGGCGCCGGGCTTGGAAGCCCCCGAATTCACGCTGACCGGCCCGGATGGCGGACCGCATTCCCTCTCCTCGCTGCGCGGCCGGTATGTCCTCATCGATTTCTGGGCCTCCTGGTGCAAGCCCTGCCGGGCGAGCATGCCGGGCCTCAAAGACCTTTATAAGAAATATCACGACAAAGGGTTCGAGATTCTCGGCGTCTCCATCGACAGTGACCGTGAACCCTGGCTCAAGGCTATAGAGGAAGACGAGACTCCCTGGATCCATGTCCTCGACCAACCTGTAGGTAAGAATCATTCCACCGTGGCTGCTTCCCTCTATGGCGTCCGCGCCGTCCCGACCTTCTTCTTGATCGACCCTGACGGAAAGATCGTCGGCAAAGTCGACCACGACAGCCTGGCGGCGGAACTATCCCGTCTTCTGGATTAGTCGTTTCTTTTCTATCTATGAATGGAGCTCTTCGGGGCTCCATTTTTTGTGTGCCCTCCGGGATAAAAAAAGTGAAAAAAAATTTGGAAGTTCGAAAAATTGCGCTACCTTTGCAGTGTCCTAATGAACTAATACAGTATGATCACAATTGACAACCTCGGTTTCAGTTACGGGTCCCAGCCCGTCCTGGACCACATTTCCATGAAACTCCAGGCTGGCCGCATCTACGGTCTCCTCGGTGAGAACGGAGTAGGGAAGACCACACTCCTGACACTGCTCGCCGGCCTCAAAAAGCCTCGTACCGGCTCAATCGATACCGAAGGCCGGAATCCCTATCGCCGAGAGCCCTCTTTCCTCGAAGAACAATATTACCTGCCGGACGAGGTCGCTCCCTTGAATGAGACCGCCGTCCGTTTCGCCAAGGTACGGGGTGCCTTCTGGCCGAACTACAGCCAGGAGAAATTCCTGGAAATCCTGAAGGAATTCGAGGTCGATCCCGCGCAGAAGATGAACAAGATGTCCTCCGGCCAACTGAAGAAGACCTACATCTCCTTCGCCCTCGCCCTTGGTGTCAAGCATCTTTTCCTGGACGAACCGACCAACGGCCTGGACATCCCCTCGAAAGCCCAGTTCCGCAAGGCGGTCACCAAGTACACAGCAGAGGATTCCGTCATCGTGATTTCCACCCACCAGGTGCGCGACCTGGAGAACATCATCGACCCGATCATCATCCTCGACCGGCAGGATGTCCTGGTCAATGCCACGCTGGAGGAGATCTCCGAGAAGCTGTACTTCGATTACGGCACCGAACTCCACCCGGACGCCCTCTACAGCGAGCAACTGCCCGGCGGCTTTATCCAGGTGCTGGTCAATGCAACCGGCGAAGAGTCCAAGGTCAACATCGAGGCCTTCTTCAACGCCGTCCACAAGAACAAAGAGTTGGTCAAGAACCTCTTAAAGAAATAAAGCCATGAAAGAGATATTCGACTTCAAGCGTTTCGGTAAATATTTCAGCTACGACCTCAACCGGGCCGTCACCCGTTATGGTCTTACTGCGCTGATCATCGGTCTGATGCCGATCCTTTTCCTCTTGTTCGGCTTCGTCTTCTCGTTCATTTTCGGAAAGGAATTTGCCCAATCTTCGTCGCTGTACCAGTTCTGGCCCGTCGCGGCCTTCCTCATCCTGGTCATGTCGTTCGGCCCGCGGGTCTGGGGTGGCGTGACCGACCGCAAGCAAGGTACGGAATGGATCGCCCTTCCGGCTTCCGCGTTCGAGAAGACCCTGTCCCTGCTGCTCATCACCTGCGTCGTGCTGCCGGCCTGCATGCTCGCGCTACTGTGTCTGGGCAACTGGCTGGTCTCGCTTTCCGTCCCCGGGATCGATCCGTTCCTGTCTTTCGACAAGTTGCTCCACATCAACCATCTGGATATCTTTGCGGACGGTGACGGATCCTTCTTCAATGTGGGTTTGATCCTCTGGCTGAATTGGTGCGAGAACATCCTGATCTTCACACTGGGCGCTTTCTGCTTCAAGCGTAACAAGGTGGGCAAGACCATCCTGTGCCTGATCGGACTGGGTATCCTTCTGAGCACGGCGATGATGCTTATCTTCCATACGACGAATTTTGACAACGAGTCTTTCACCCATTTCTTCGGTGACTTCGACGCGGCCCGTGCGCAGACCTGGATCAACGTGACCCTCAATGCGATTTACGGCGTCGTGTTCGTCCTCCTCATCGGCGGTATCTACGCCCGGATCAAAACCATAAAGGCATAATCCATGGAATTCGACAGCAACAAGCCGATCTATCTGCAGATCAGCGACAACCTCTGCGAGCGGATCCTGTCCGGCGAACTGAAGCCGGAAGACCGGATCCTGTCCGTCCGGGAGCTGGGCGCGGAGATCGGGGTGAACCCCAACACGGTCGCCCGGTCTTACGAAAAGCTCACCGACGCCGGGATCATCTACACCAAGCGCGGGCTCGGCTATTTCGTCGCCCCCGGAGCGCGGGACCTCGTGCTCGAAGCCGAGCGCAAAGCATTCATGGAGAACGACTGGCCCAAACTCCTCAAACGGGCCGAATTGTTGGATATAGATTTGAAAAAACTGATATAACGATGAAAGCATTTATGATCCTGGCCCTCGTGGCCTGCGGCCTGCTCCTTTCCGGCTGCGTATTTGTGAAAATCAAGGATGGCGGCATCACGAAGTCCGGCGAGAAAATAGTCGGCAACGGCATCATCTCCGAAAAGACCTTCGAGGTCGAAGACTTCTCCCGCATCAAGCTGAGCATCCCGGCCGACGTGACTTATTCAGTCGCCGACACCCCTTCGATGGTCGTCAAGGTGGATGAGAACCTGATGGAATACGTGACCGTTTCCGTCGAGAACGGAACCCTGAAGGTCGGCAGCAAGAATTCTTCCTTCCGGAACTTCAAGAAACTCGCCGTCACCCTGAGTTCCACGGCCCTGGAACGCCTGGATTGCGACGGTGCGGTCGACTTTACGTCCACGGGCGTCATCTGCGGCGAGACTTTCAAGATGCAGGTCAACGGGGCGGCGGATGTCGAGATCCCCAGCCTCGATGTGAAGCGCGCCGCCTTTGAAATCAACGGCGCCGGCGACTTGGAGGTGAATCTGGTGGATGCCGATGAGGTCACGCTCCAGATCAGCGGGGCCGGCGACGCCGACCTGTCCGGAGCGGCCCGGGAGGTCAAGGTGACGGTCAACGGTACGGGCGACGTGGATCTCTCCCGCCTGCAGTATGAAACGCTGGACAAGAAAGTGAACGGCGTCGGGTCCGTCAAGACCGCCAAAAAGACCAGCCTATAGTTTTTCCGGATCTCCCGGGAAATGCACCCCCCACGCTCCGCGCAGGCTGTCCATGAGACGCATGACGCGGAGCGTTTCGCTATGCGGCATGTCATCCGGCTCGCACCGTCCCGCCTCGATGGCTTTCCGGCAGGCGAGGAATTCGTATTCGAAGCCCGAAATGCGCGGGGGAGCTTCCCAGTGGCCGAGTTGCACGCCGTCGCGCGTCCAGGCCGTGGCGGAGGTAGGATTGTTGATGTTGTCCACGACAAGGAAGCCCTTGTCGCCCCCGATCACGCCCTGGCGGTCCGTGGCGCACCAGGCCGTGGCGTGGAGATTGGCGACCCGGCCGTCCGCATAGTAGAGGGCGATGGTTTCCTGCATGTCCACACCCAGTTCGTTCTTGACGCAGGCGGTTTTGATGTCGGCGATTTCGCCGTCGAAAACCATCAGCGCGAAGTTGAGGCAATAGACGCCGAGGTCCAGCAGGGCGCCGCCGCCGAGTTCGGGCTTGATGAGCCGCTCTTTCCAGTCCACGGCATAGCCCAGGTTGGCCGAGAGCATCCGTGCGCGACCGATCACGCTGCTGTCGACCACCTCCCGGATGGTCTTGGAGAAAGGCATGTAGCGGGTCCAGATCGCTTCCGCGAGAAGCAGGCCGCGTTCCCGTGCCAGGGCGGTCACTTCTTCCGCCTCGCGGGCGTTCATCATGAAGGACTTCTCGCAGAGGACGTTCTTGCCGTGCTCCAGGGCCAGCTTGACGTGGGGATAGTGGCAGTTGTGCGGGGTCGCGACATAGACCAGTTCCACGTCGGGATCGTCCACCAGCTCCTCGTAGGAGCCGTATGCCTTGGCGAAGCCGTGCTCGCCCGCGAAGGCCTGCGCCCGCCAGAGATCCCGCGCCGCGACGGCGTGGCAGCGCACTTCCTTCATCTGTTTCAGTGTACCAGACACTTTGCCGGCGATGTGGCCGGCGCCCAGGATACCTATTCTCATCGTTTCAGTTTCGTTTCAACGAAAATAAGGTTTTTTTCTTAACTTTGCCGCACTTATCGGAGAATACATCATGTTTGAAAACTTGACCGAGAGACTGGAAAGGTCTTTCAAGATCCTCAAAGGCGAAGGAAAAATCACCGACATCAACATCGCTGAAACCCTCAAGGATATCCGCCGGGCGCTGCTGGAGGCCGATGTGAGCTATAAAGTCGCGAAGGAGTTCTGCGACCGCGTCAAGGCCAAGGCCATCGGCGCGAACGTGCTGACGGCCGTCAAACCCCAGCAGATGATGGTCAAGATCGTCCACGACGAACTGGCCGAATTCATGGGCAGCGACTCGCAGGACATCAATCTCAAGGGCAGTCCCGCCGTCGTCCTCGTTGCCGGTCTCAACGGTTCCGGTAAGACCACCTTCTCCGGTAAGCTGGCGCTCAACATCAAGAGCAAGCGGGGGATGAAGGTGCTCCTTGCGGCCTGCGACACCTTCCGTCCAGCCGCCATCGAGCAGCTCAAGACCCTGGGCGCACAGATTGGCGTGGAGGTCTTCTCCATCGAAGGGGAGACCGATCCCATCAAGGTTGCCACGTCTGCCATCGCCCAGGCGAAACGCGAGGGCTACAGCGTCGTGATCGTCGATACCGCCGGCCGTCTCTCAGTAGACCAGCAGCTGATGGACGAGATTTCCGCCATGAAGGCGGCCGTCCATCCGTCCGAGACTCTCTTCGTCGTGGATGCGATGACCGGTCAGGACGCCGTGGAGACCTCCAAGGCCTTCAATGATGCGCTCGATTTCGACGGCGTCGTGCTGACCAAGATGGACGGCGACACCCGGGGCGGTGCGGCCCTTTCGATCAAGGCCGTCGTCGGCAAACCCATCAAGTTTGTCTCCACGGGCGAAAAGATGGAGGCGCTGGACGTCTTCCACCCCAAGCGCATCGCGGACCGCATCCTCGGTATGGGCGACGTCGTCTCCCTCGTGGAGAAAGCCCAGGAGCAGTTTGACGAGAAACAGGCGCGCGAGCTCAAGAAGAAACTCGCGAAGGATCAGTTCACACTCGACGACTTCTTCCAGCAGATCCAGCAGGTCAAGAAGATGGGCAATGTCAAGGATCTGGCCTCCATGATCCCCGGTATGGGAAAGGCCCTCAAGGACGTCGACATCCCGGACGACGCCTTCAAGACCACGGAGGCCATCATCCAGTCCATGACGCCCTATGAAAAGGCGCACCCCGAAATCATCAACGGTTCCCGGCGCAAGCGTATCGCCGACGGTTCGGGTACCTCGCTCCCGGAAGTCAACCGCCTGCTCAAGCAGTTCGAAGGGACGCGCAAGATGATGAAGGGCGCCGTGACCGGCAAACTGGCCCAGCAGATGCGCGGTTTCCGGCGCTAGGCCGGTCCGCTTGCAGATTGCCGCCGGATTGACTACCTTTGTGGAAAGCGTACATCTATGAGCACCCAACCCCTGTCATACGAACAGCCCCTGTCTTCCGTCATTTTGATCGAAGTGGCGGAGTCCGTGCTGGGTGACGACAAGTCGGGTGGTTCGGGGACCGAGCCGATCATTGACGACGGCTCATCCCACGGCTGGGGTTGATCCTTAGTGCAGCGGTCGGTGCTGCGCGGCTTTCCAAGCCTTTTCGGCCTCCGCTACACGGGGCCTCTCTTCCGCCGGAACGGCGAAATCCAGAAAACGCTCCCAGATGTAATCCGCGGCCTGTGCCGTCGGATGCGTCATGTCTTCCCCGTAGAAACGGTAGTCCCGCAACTCGTCCATCATAATCTCGTAGGCGGGGAAATACTCGCAGCGCTGGCCGACGACAGGGTCTTGCAGGAGTGCATCCACGGCAAGCAGCAAGGTGCTCTTGCTGAGCTGGTTGAGGTGCGCGCCGTCGCCCAGGTGCCGGATGGGGCTGACGGTGAAGATGAACTCTTTGCCGGGACTGCTGAGGACGATGCCGCGCAAGACCGCGGTGACCTGCTCCAGGGTCATTTCGATGCGTTCGAATTCGGCTGCCGGTCGCTTCAGGCAATTGGCCACGACGGCGCCGTCATGCATCCAGCAGAAAATGGTGCCGAGGGTGACGAGCACCTTGTTGCAGTCCTGCCAGAAATCAGTCGCGTCTTCCAGGGCGTGGTTGGCGACTTCCAGGAATTCCTCTTCGGTTGGGCGGGCGAAAGAGGTGTGGTGGCTGAAGGAGCAGACGAGGCCCGCGCCGGCGCCCATCTTCACACATTCCGAGGCGGTAAAGGGACGCCCGTCGCAGAGGCGGGACAACGCAGCGGCCAGCGAGAAGGGGTTGTACAGGGTGCCGAAGGGGTTGACGCAGGCATCGAAGCCGGCCTGGGACAGCCGCGCTCCGACCTGGTCGGCAAAGCAGCTGCCGATCACCAGGATCCGGTCTCTGCCCGAGACGGGGATGCGGCTGGCGGGAAAAGTCACGGTCGTTTGCAGTTTCATATCGACAAAAATAACGATATGCCGGAAGAAATGCTTAACTTTCGTTGTTTTTCTGATCGAATCAAATGAAACGTTTCTTCACTCTCTTGTCCCTGGCCGTCCTGACGGCCGCCTGCGGACCGAAAGATGGCGTCTACACGCTCCAACTCCTGACGACCAACGACATACACGGATCTTACTTCGATTCCACCTACGTGGGCGGGGGAGTCCGACGGTCGATGCTCGCGCTCAAATACTATGTGGACAGCGTTCGGACGGCCGCCGGCAAGGATAATGTCCTATTGCTGGATGCGGGCGATTTCCTGCAAGGCGACAATGCGGCCTATTATTTCAACTACGTGGATACCGTGACGCCGCACGTGTTTCCGCGCCTGGCGGAGTATCTTGGCTACGATGCGGTTATCGGCGGCAACCACGACATCGAGACGGGACATCCGGTGTACGACCGGGTGGCTGCCGAACTGGAGGCCCGGGACATTCCCTTCCTGGGAGGCAATGTGATCGAGGCCGCCACGGGGGACCGTTATTTCCCGACCTACGCGGTGTTCCACCGGGCGGGCCTGAAGGTCGCCGTGCTGGGCTACAACAATCCCAACATGAAGAACTGGCTGGACGAAAGCCTCTGGTCGGGGCTGGATTTCAAGTCCCTGATTCCCCTTGTGCAGGAGGACGTGGATGCGGTCAGGGCCCGGGAGCATCCCCAGGTCGTGATCGTCGCGGCCCATTCGGGGACCGGAAGCGGCAATGGCCGCGGTCTGGACAGCCAGGGAAGGGATCTTCTTCAGTCGCTGGAAGGGGTGGATTTCGTGGTTTGCGCGCACGACCATCGGCCGCTGACTTTGGCCGAGGACGGCATCTGCCTGATCAACTCCGGCAGTCACATGCGCTATGTCGGGCACGGTCAGATCACCGTCACGGTCAAGCACCGGCGGGTCGTGTCCAGGGAGATGGAAGCATCTCTGATCCCGGTCGACGCACAGAAGGCGGATCCCGCGATGCGGGAAGCGTTCCGTCCCGATTATGAGGCGGTGAAGGCCTTCACACTCCGGCCGGTCGGTGAATTGAAGACGGATCTCCGGACACGGGAGGCGTTCACGGGCATGTGCGACTACATGAACCTGGTCCACACGGTCTGCCTGAAGACGACCGGCGCCCAGATTTCGATGGCGGCACCCCTGACCTACAACGGACGCGTCAGGGCGGGGCAGCTGGTGTTCAACGACATGTTTACAATCTATCCTTACGAGAACCAGTTGTTTGTCGTCAATCTGACGGGCAAGGAAGTGAAAGATTACCTGGAGTTCTCATACAGTGATTGGATCAATACGGTGGCCCGTCCCGGGGAGCGTCTGCTGAAGATCGAGCCGCGGGACGACCCGCGCACGGGCCAGCAGCGCTGGTCGTTCCCGGCCCGGACCTACAACTTCGATTCGGCGGCAGGCATCAATTACACGGTGGATGTGACGAAGCCCGCTGGCGAACGAGTCGCGATCGCTTCCCTTGCTTCGGGCGAAGCCTTCCACCCGGATTCGACCTATACGGTGGCGATGACCTCGTACCGGGCCAGCGGAGGCGGCGGTCTGTTGCCGAGGGGCGCCAAGGTCAATACGGATGACGAGCCGGAGCGCATCGTCGGCAAATACCCGGAAGTCCGCCTCCTGATCTACGACTACATCAAAGATACCGGCGTGGTCGATCCCGCCGCCATCTCCGACCCCGCTCTGATTGGCCGCTGGTCCTTCGTCCCCGAACAGCTCGCCGCCCCGGCCCTCGCCACGGATATGAATCTTCTCTTTGGCAAATAAGATTTATTTACTATATTTGCAAAGATAAGGCATTGTTGCAAGCACCATGTTGAACGAGATCAAAAGCAGTTTTGAGAAACTCATCGCCCTTTACGAAGCCCAGCGCGAGCGCGCTGACGCCCTTGCCGCCGAGCTCGAGAAGGAACGTGCTGCCAGCGAAGCCTGCAGGAAGCAGATAGATGACTTGAAAGACCAGGTACGCACCCTGGAACTGAAAGGAGCCTTTATGTCGGGCGGAGATAGCTCCTCCGCCGCGAGAGAAAAGATCGACAGGTTGATCCGCGAGATCGACAAATGCATCTCTTTGTTGGAAAAGGACTGATATGGACCAGAGCATCACGCTGAAAATCGCCGGGAAGGACTATCCGCTGAAGGCGGCCACCCCCGAAATGGAGCAGATCATGCGGATCGCCGCGGAGGCGATCAACAAGCGTCTGGCCCAGTATGATGCCAAGTTCCCCGACAAGGACATGCTGGACAAGCTGGTGTTCGTCACGCTCAACGAGACGATCAACCGCATCGCCGCGCAGCGCAAGCTCACGGCGCGCGAGGAGGGGGAGAAAAAGCTCCTGGACGAGATGACGGGTTATCTGGACAGCATTGACAGAAAGTAGCCGTTAGTTCCTTTTGCTGAAAACAACACCCCAATGGGAACCGGGTACCTCACGGCGTTGATGACGGGCCAATGTCACCTTCGGGGATTCCGCTTCGGCGGGACGGTGGATGTCTGATACGCAGTGGAGCCCAAATCGTGTAGTCAAGATTTTTCTGACAACCCGACTAACGGCTTTTTCATAAATGACTGCGGCTGCTTCCCAAACAGGGGAGCAGCCGCTTTTGCTATGTAAAACTAAAACTATAAACATCAAATATATAACTAGTTATGTTACTCGGTATCCTTATCGGACTGGTCGCAGGCGCCGCCCTGGCCCTCGCCCTCTATATACTTATCCACAAGGCCCGCCTCAAGGGCCGCAAAGAGCAGATCCTCGTCGAAGCGGAACGCGAAGGGGAGGCCATCAAGAAGGAAAAGATCTTCCAGGCCAAAGAGAAGTTCCTGCAGCTCAAAAGCGAGCACGAGCAGTTTGTCAGCAACAAGAACGCCCAGCTGCGCGAGGCGGAGAACCGCATCGCCCAGAAGGAGAGCGCCCTCGGCCAGCAGACTTCCGAACTGGCCCGCAAGCTCAACGACGCTGAAAACGCCAAGAAGTCCCTCAACGCCCAGCGTGAAAGCTACGAGCGCAAGTCGGAGGAACTCAACAAACTGACCGCCCAGGTCAACAAGCAGCTCGAGACCGTCGCCGGCATGACCTCCGAGGAGGCCAAGGCGGTGCTGGTCGAAAACATGAAGGCGGAGGCCCGCACGGCCGCCCAGGCCTATATCAACGACACGATGGACGAGGCCCGGCTGAACGCCGCCAAGGAAGCCAAGCGCATCGTGATCAGCACCATCCAGCGCACCGCGACGGAAACCGTCATCGAGAACGCCGTCACGACTTTCCCCATCGACAACGATGAGATCAAGGGCCGCATCATCGGCCGTGAAGGCCGCAACATTCGCGCCCTGGAGGCTGCGACCGGCGTTGAAATCGTCGTGGACGACACGCCAGACGCCATCCTGCTGAGTGCCTTCGACCCGGTCCGCCGCGAAGTGGCGCGCCTGGCCCTGCACCAGCTGGTGGTGGACGGCCGCATCCATCCCGCCCGTATTGAGGAAGTGGTCGCCAAGGTGCGCAAGCAGTTGGACGACGAGATCCTCGAGACCGGCAAGCGCACCTGCATCGACCTCGGCATCCACGGCATGAACATCGAGCTGGTGAAGCTCATTGGCCGCATGAAATACCGTTCCTCCTACGGCCAGAACCTGCTGCAGCATTCCCGTGAAGTGGCGAACATCTGCGCGATCATGGCTTCCGAGCTGGGCCTGAACCCCAAGCTCGCCAAGCGCGCCGGCCTCCTGCACGATATCGGTAAAGTGTCCGAGGATGATCCCGAGTTGCCGCACGCCTTGCTGGGTGCCAAGCTGGCCGAGCAGTACAAGGAGCGTCCCGAGATCTGCAACGCCATCGGCTCGCACCACGACGAGATGGAGATGACCTCCATCATTTCCCCGCTGGTGCTGGTCGGCGACGCGATTTCCGGCGCCCGTCCTGGTGCCCGCCGCGAAGTCATCGAGTCCTACATCAAGCGGCTCAAGGACATGGAGAATCTTGCTTCTGCCTACGCGGGCGTGACTAAGGCCTACGCGATCCAGGCGGGCCGCGAGCTGCGCGTGATCGTCGGCGCCGAGGAAGTGACCGACGAGCAGGCCGCCACCCTCTCCACCGAGATCGCCCAGAAGATTCAGGAAGAAATGACCTATCCCGGACAGGTCAAGATCACGGTCATCCGTGAAACCCGTTCCGTAGCCTTTGCAAAATAAACGTTCATGATCAAGCATCTGTTCCTGGTCCTTGCCCTGGCGCTGCAGTTTGCCGAAGGGCCTTCCGTCAACTGGACTTCCGCCGTGCGGGAGCTGGGGGACGGCGAGTATGAACTGGTCCTCAGCGGCGACGTGGAGGACGGGTATTACACGCATCCGATGGACGACGAATGGTCCGGGACGACGCTTGAACTCGACCCGGCCGCCGGTCTCGAACTGCTCGGCGCACCCACGGAGGAGTATGAGCCCTCCGAGTATAAGGGCACCAAGGTGGTCCGGGGACGTTATGTCCTCACCCAGCATTTCAAGGCTTCGTCCGAAGTGAAGGCCGTGTCCGGCACCGTGGGCTGGAGCTCCTGCAGCGGAGATGCCTGCCGCACGCCGGAGGACTGGTCCTTCACCGAGAAGCTCTCTGCCGCTCCTGCGACCGTCGCCCCGACGGCTCCGGCCAAGGAAAGAGGTTCGCTCTGGGCCCTGATCCTGGAGGCGATCCTCTGGGGCTTTGCGATGCTGCTGACGCCCTGCGTGTTCCCCATGGTCCCGATGACCGTGAGTTTCTTCATGAAGGGCTCCGAAACGCCTGCCCAGGGTCGTTTCAAGGCGCTTTTCTACGGGCTCTCGATCGTGCTCCTGTACACGGTCCCGATCTGCCTGATCATCGGCATAACCTGGCTGGTAGGAGGCTCGTCCGTGACGGCCGACATCTTCAACTGGCTCGCGACGCACTGGCTTCCGAACATCCTGTTCTTCATCGTGTTCATGGTTTTCGCCGCCTCCTTCTTCGGGGCGTTCGAGATCACGCTGCCGTCCTCCTGGGTCAACAAGTCTGACAAGAATTCCAACAAGAAGGGCCTGGCGGGCATCTTCTTCCTGGCCCTCACCCTCGTGCTGGTCTCCTTCTCCTGCACCGGTCCCATCGTGGGCACCGTGCTGATCAAGTCGACCAGCGGCGAGTTCTGGGCCCCGATGGTGACGATGCTCGCGTTCAGCATCGCCTTCGCCCTGCCTTTCACCCTGCTGGCCCTTTTCCCTTCGCTGCTGAAGAACCTCCCGAAATCGGGCGGCTGGCTCAACAGCGTCAAGGTCGTGCTGGGCTTCATCGAGGTGGCGCTGGGCTTCAAGTTCCTCAGCGTCGCGGACCAGACCTACCACTGGCATCTGCTGGACCGCGAGGTCTATCTCGCGATCTGGATCGCTGTGTTCTTCCTGCTGGGCCTTTACCTCATCGGGAAGATCCGTTTCAAGCACGACAGTCCGCTGGAGTACCTGTCCGTCGGTCGCCTGGCCCTGGCGATCACCGTGTTCGCCTTCGTGATGTATATGATTCCCGGCATGTGGGGCGCCCCTCTTAAAGCGCTCTCCGGCTATCTGCCGCCCATCGAGACGCAGGACTTCGTGCTCGACCGCTATGCCCCCGCCCCGGCGGAAGACGTACCGACGGTGGATGCGCAGCTGCTCTCCCTGCCGCACGGCCTGACCGGCTATGACACGATCGACGCCGCGCTGGAGGCCGCCAAGGCGCAGGGCAAGCCCGTTTTCGTGGACATCACCGGCCACGGCTGCGTCAACTGCCGCGAGATGGAGGCTCGTGTGTGGAGCGATCCCCAGGTGCGTCAGATCCTGCACGACGATTATGTGATCGCCGTGCTCTATATGGACGACAAGACCAAACTCCCCGAGTCCCGCTGGGTTACCACGGAGGCCGGGAAGGTGTTGAAGGACGTGGGACGCGTCAATTCCCACATCGCCCAGACGCGTTTCGGGGTCAACGCCCAGCCTAACTACGCCCTGCTTTCCCCGGAGGGCGAGCAGCTCGTGCCGGTGCGCGGCTATGACCTGTCCGTGCCGGGCTTCGTCGAATTCCTCCAGTCCGGACTGAAATGAACCGCATCCTGACAGCCCTTGCGCTCCTGTGCGCCTATGCCGCCCTGGCCTCCTGCGCCCGTGAGAGCGCCGAGCCGTGGACGGAAGAGGAACGGCTGCTGGTCGCGGAAGGAGAAGGTGTGATGCGGGTGCTGACCGTCGAGGACACCCTGGACCTGGCCGTGCTTCGCGCGCCGTCCATCGACTTGCCTGTCAAGGAGATCGGATCCGCAACCTTTGCCACCCTGGCCGCCCGTATGCTGGCGACCGTCACTTGTCCGGAACAGGATGGGGTCGGGATAGCGGCGCCCCAGGTGGGTCTGAACCGGCGCGTGATCGCCGTGCAGCGTTTCGACAAGCCGGGGGAGCCCTTCGAGGTCTATCCCAACATCCGGATCACGGCTACGCACGGTCCGGAGGAACTGGGTGCGGAAGGATGTCTCTCCGTCCCCGGGCGCAGGGGCAACGTGATGCGCAGCCGCAACGTGGACATCGCCTACGTCTCACCGCGCACGCTGAAAGACACCGTGGAGTCGGTCCACGGTTTTACCGCCGTCATCTTCCAGCACGAATGCGACCACCTGGACGGCGTACTCTATATCGACAAGTTACAGTGAGGCGATCAACTCCCTGAAAAGGAGCGTCATGCGGTCCGCTGCGGAATCCGCGGCCTTGACCACGTCTTCGCCGTCGTTGAGGTTGCGCTCGACGTTCTCCGTGTTGCACTTGTTGGTGATGACGGACATCCCGAACACCTTGATCCCACAGTGCCGCGCCACGATGACCTCGGGCGTGGTGGACATGCCGACCGCGTCGGCGCCGATGAGGCGGAAGAATCGGATCTCCGCCGGCGTTTCGTAGGTCGGACCCGTGGAGCTGAAATAGACACCTTTCCGGACGCGGATTCCCAGCTGGTCGGCGAGGGCTTCCGCCCGGGCGATCAGCTCCTGGTCGTAGGCGCAGGTCATGTCGGGGAAACGGGGACCCATTTCCTCGAAATTGGGCCCGATCAACGGGTTGGGGTGGAGGTTGATGTGGTCCTTGATGATCATCAGGTCGCCGACCTGGAAGGAGGGATTGGTGCCGCCCGCCGCATTGCTGACGAAGAGATATTCGATGCCGAGGAGTTTCATCACCCGCACCGGCATGGTCACCAGGCTCATCGGATAGCCTTCATAGCCGTGGAAACGGCCCTGCATCGCGACGACGGTCTTGCCGCCGAGTTTGCCGTAGATGAAATTGCCCTTGTGGCCGGTAGCCGTCGAAAGGGGGAAGCCCGGGATGTCCCGGTAGGGGATGACCTGCGCTTCTTCGATGCTGTCGGCCAGTTTGCCCAGGCCGCTGCCGAGCACGATGCCGGCCAGGGGCTTTTCTTGTCCCACCCGCTGGAGGATGTATTCCGCCGCCGCGCGGATGGTTTTCATTCTGTCGTCCATAGATTCAGGTATAAAAAAACGGGCCACGCGGACCCGCTGTCATTCATAGATCTTCAAACTCGACATCGGTGTACTCCCGCTGGGGGATCTCGCCGTCGAAACAGTTGTTCTTGATATACTCGATCACCTCGTCGAGGCCCTCGCGGAACTTCTCGAAATCCTCCTTGTAGAGGAAGATCTTGTGCTTGTCGTATGTGAAACTGCCGTCCCGCTCGGTGCGGCGCTTGCTTTCGGTGATCGTCAGATAGAAATCCTTATTGCCCCTGGTCGATTTGACATCAAAGAAATAAGTCCTTTTTCCGGCACGGACCGGTTTGGAGAACACATCGTCGGCCCCGCGTTCCTGGGCATTCGCCCTGTCGTAATCTTCTCTGTACATATTCGTGTGATTCTTTTCAAGACAAAAATAGAATTTTTTATCGATTCTATATTATCTTTGCATAAAATTTTCGTTGAAATTATGCTGAACAGAAGGATCCTCAGAATCAAGGTCTTCAAAGTGCTCTACAGCTATGCGGAGAACCCGTCGATGTCTCTCAAGGAGGCGGAGGCGGAGCTCGAGATTTCCTGTCAGGCCGTGAGGGACTTGTATCTCTATATGCTGTCCCTGATTCCGCCGCTGACGGCTGAGGCTTCCGCCCGGATCGAAGCGGCCCGCGCCAAATTCAATCCCACCGAAGAGGAGAGGCATCCGAACCTGAAGTTCGTGGAGAACCGCATCGCTCCCATCCTGGAGGCGGATCCCGATTTCAAGAAGCTGATTTCGAAAAAGAAGTTTTCCTGGGACCAGAACGACGCTTTCCTGCGGAAGCTCTATGAGAGCATCCGTGAGAAAGACTATTTCCAGGCCTATCTGAATTCCGGAAAGTCTTCCCTCCGCGAGGATGCGGCCCTGTTCGTCAGGATTTTCGAGGAAGAACTGGTCGACAACGCCGATCTGGAGACGATCCTGGAGGAGATGTCCATATACTGGATCGACGATCTCGCATACGCCCTGACCTGGTGCTGCCGTACGCTCGATTCGCTCGGTGCCGGGCATCGCTGGGATCTGCCGCCGCTCTATCAGAGCGAGATCACGGCCCGGACCGGCGCCGTGGTGGACAGTGACAAGGAATTCGCCGTCCGGCTCCTGCGGGGCGCCTTTACCGGCTATGACCGCTATTATCAGATGATCGCGGATGCCGTCCCGAAGTGGGACAAAGACCGCCTCTTCGTCATCGACGCCGTCCTGGTCATCACGGGTCTGGCGGAGGTGGAGCATTTCCCCGAAATCCCCAACAAGATTTCCGTCAACGAGTATGTCGAGATCTCGAAATACTACAGCACGCCCAAGAGCCGCTCTTTCGTCAACGGCTTGCTGGACAACCTGATCAAGAACAAGCTCTCCCTTTCTTTGTAATACCCCTTAATCTTTGATATGATGAATTTGATTACCGTTTTGCTTCAGGCAGCGGCTCCCGCGGCCCCTGCAGGCACTCCCGCCGCCGGCGGCCAGGGTGCGTTCTGGATTATGATCATCGCGATGTTCGCGATCATGTGGCTCTTCATGATCCGTCCGCAGCGCAAGCAGCAGAAGGAGATGGAGGCGTTCCGCAACGCGCTTCAGAAAGGCGACAAGGTCATCACCACCGGTGGCATCTACGGCACCGTCGATGAGGTGAAGGACCGCTATGTCGTCCTCAAGGTGGACGGCGAGACCAAGCTTCGCGTCGACAAGGGTTCGATCGTGAAGGATCCGAACCAGGGCCCGCAGGCCTAATTCCTTCTCGCCATGTCCGGACGGTGGCTGGATCCCCTGGTGGAGAGGCTGAGCGTCAACAGGAGAGACCTGACGGTTTTTCTCCTGTCCCTCTTGTTGGCTTTCGGCGTCTGGCTGCTGTACAACATGAACCTGAACTATTCGGCGACCCTGCAGGCCCGGGTGTACCTGAAGAGCAACCTGCCCGGGTATTTCCCGCAGTCGTCGGAGCCCGTCATCGTGGAAGCGCGCTGCCGGGCGACCGGGTATGACGTGATCCGGTCCCGCAGGAGGATGCGCGGCCGGCCGGTCACCATTCCGGTCGAGCCGGAACTGCTGACGCAGAATGCCGAAGGGGAGTTTCTCCTTTCGTCCAATTCCCTGGGCGCGCATATCGGCGAGCTGTTCGGCAGCGAGGTGCGGCTGGAGTCCTTCATTTCGCCCACCTACGCTTTCCGTTTCCCGCAGGAGAATCACAAGACGGTCCCCGTGATCCCGGTCAGTTACCTGACTTTCCGTTCGCAGTACATGCAGAAGGACCGGCTCCGGCTGGAGCCTGATTCCGTGATCGTATACGGGGATGCGGCTTATCTGGAAAACATCGAGCGGGTCTACACGCGCCGTATCTCCCTCTCCAATGTCAGTGCGACCCAGACGGGAAAGATTGCGCTGGAGAATCCGAGGAACGTGCGCCTGTCCGATTCCGAGGTGGGCTATGTCCTGGACGTGACGCGCTATGTGGAGCTGCGCAAGACGGTCTCCGTCACGACCCGTAACGTCCCGTCCGGACGCAACCTGTCGGTCTTTCCTTCGACGGCCGAAGTGCTGTTCCGCTGCGTGTTCCCCCTGTCTTCGGACCGGACCTCCGAGATGCAGTTCTACGTCGACTATGCCGACTTTGCCAATTCGGTGTCCGGCAAGTGCGTGGCGCGTACCGATGCGCTGCCCCAGGGGGTGATCAACTGGAGCATGCAGCCGGAAGTGTTCGAATGCGTGGAGGTGGGGAGATGAGGACGCTGGTCGTGACGGGCGGCATCGGCAGCGGGAAGTCTGCCGTGTGCGCGCATCTCGCCGGGCGGGGGATTCCCGTCTATGATTCGGATGCCCGCACGAAGAGGCTGTACGAGGAGGACCCTTCGCTCGTGCCGGCTCTCGAAAAGACCCTGGGGATGTCCCTGCGCGATGCGGACGGTCGCCTGGACCGCAGGGCACTGGCCGCCGCCGTATTCGGCGATCCCGGACGCCTGTCCGCCTTGGAAGCCCTCGTGCATCCGCGCGTCTATGAGGATTTCGTCCGCTGGCGTGACGCACAGCCGTCCTCGGCGCCCTTTGTCGTGATGGAGTCGGCGATCTTCCTGCAGAAGCCGCTATTCCGGCCCCTGGCGGACCGGGTGCTGCTGATCGACGCTCCGGAATCGTTGCGCGTGGCACGGGTGTCCGCCCGCGACGGCATCGCCCCGGAAGCGGTCCGTCAAAGGATGGACTCCCAGCGGGTGGAGGCGGAGGCGGCGGATGCCGTCATCGTCAACGACGGCAGTCCGCAAGCGTTGCTCTCGAAACTGGACGCCGTACTGGAAACCATTTGGAACAATGATAAAAAGAATGAATATATGAAAACCGATCTGTCAAAAATCCTTAGCGTAGCAGGCCAGCACGGCTTGTTCGAATATGTGGCCCAGGCCCGCAACGGCATCATCGCCGAGTCCCTGGAAACCAGGAAACGCACGGCCCTGGACGCGCACAGCCGCGTCAATACCCTGGCCGACATCTCCATCTATACCTCCGAGGGAGAGATGAAGCTCAAGGAGGTCTTCCTGGCTCTGAAAGAGACGCTGGGCGACAAGCCCGCCCCGACGTCGAAGTCCTCTTCCGAGGAATTGAAGGCGCTCTTTGCCCAGGCCGTTCCCGATTATGACGAGGACCGCTTCTATGTCTCCCACATGAAGAAGGTCATCGACTGGTACAACCAGCTCGCCCAGTTCGCTTCCTTCGATTTCGTCGAGGAAGAAGAGGCGGCGGAGGATCCTGCGAATGCCTAAGTCCCTCCAGGTCCTGACGCTCGGCTGCTCGAAGAACACGGTCGATACCGAGCATCTCCTGTTTCAGGCGGGGGATGCCTTCGACGTGGTCCCGGCCGAAGCGCGTCCGGACTTTGTGGACTACCTGCTGGTCAATACCTGCGGTTTCATCGGGGATGCCAAGGAGGAATCCATTCAGGCCATCCTGGAGGCGGGACAGCGAAAGGAACGCGGCGAGGTCGGCAAGCTGATCGTATTCGGCTGCCTTTCCCAGCGCTATCCGACCGAGTTGCCGGGTCTGATCCCGGAAGTGGACGAATGGTACGGGGCGCGGGATCTGGTCCCCGTGTTGAAGGCCATCGGCGCAGCTCCTTCTCCGGAGCGTCGCTGTGGCCGCGTCAGGACCGAGGGGCGCCCTGGGACTGCTTTCCTGAAGATTTCCGAGGGCTGCGACCGTTCCTGCGCCTACTGCGCGATTCCGGGGATCCGGGGCGCACATCGTTCCGTGCCCATGGAGGACCTGGTCGCCGAGGCCCGTTTCCTGTCCTCGAAGGGTGTCCGGGAGCTGGTCATCATCGCCCAGGATACGACCTATTACGGGCTGGACCTGTACCGCCGGCGCGCCCTGGCGGAACTGTTGCAGCGCCTGAGTGAAGTAGAAGGCATCGAGTGGCTGCGCATCCACTATTCCTATCCCTCCGGTTTTCCCCGCGACGTACTGGAACAGATGGCTTCCAATCCCAAGGTCTGCCCTTATCTCGACATTCCCTTGCAGCACATCTCCGACCGGGTGCTGTCGCTGATGCAGCGGCATTGCACGGGCGCCGAGACGCGTGCGCTTGTGCGGGACCTGCGGGAGAAAGTGCCGGGAGTGGTCTTGCGCACGACGATGATCGTCGGCCATCCCGGGGAAGGGGAACGGGAGTTCGGGGAACTGCTGGACTTCGTCCGGGAGGCCCGTTTCGAGCGCCTGGGTGCCTTCAAGTATTCCGAGGAAGAAGGGACTTACGGAGCGGAGCACTATGCGGACGATGTTCCGGAGGAGGTCAAGGAGGCTCGCCTGGCGGAACTGATGGAGACCCAGCGGGAGATTTCCCTGGCCTTCAACCAGTCGCGCGTGGGCACGGTGGAGCGCGTCCTGGTCGACGCTTTTGACGGCGATACGCTGGTTTGTCGCAGCCGATATGAAAGTCCCGACGTGGATGGCGAGATTCTTGTAAGATATGAGGCCGGAGCTTTCGGTCTCCGGATTCCGGCCGAAGTGTGCGGCACGTTCATCGACGTGCGCATCATCGGTGCGGACGAATACGACCTGATTGCTGAAATAGTTAAAAATTAAATAGTTATGAAACGGTTTCTGACTTTTGCGTCCGTTATGGTGGCGCTGGTCGCCTGCTCTCCCCAGGCATACGTGATGCGACTCGAGATGAGGAATCCTTCCTCTTCCGGCCTGGACCTCGACAACAAGTCGATGGCGGTCGTCTACCTGGACAACGGTACCTACCGGGATTCTCTGTTCAACAACTGCTTTGCGGACGGCCTGGCCCAGGGATTGGAGAAGGAGTATTTCGAGGGCAAGCGTTCCGTGGACATCTACAGCGCCTATCAGGCGGAAGGGGAGGACTACACCTCGAAGGACTCTCTCCAGAGCCTCGTGATGCGTCTGAACAAGGATGTCATCTTCCTGGTCGACCAGCCTGTCTTTGCCGATGAAGAAGGGGAGAAAGTGGATTGCAAGACGGCGGTTTACGTGTATGATTCGATGAATCCGAAGGACGAAGTCAAGCGTGCCACGATGGCGCGCGTCGTCACCGCCTCGGACGAGGAAGGATCGATGCTGGGCTCCGACGCCCAGGTACTTGGCCTTGGCACGGCGAAGCCTTTCCTCAACACCTGGTCGCCCGAATCCCATTCCGTCATCTATTTTGACGGGTTTACCGAAAAGTGGGAACGCGCCCTCTGGCTCGCCTCCGAAATGCGCTGGGAAGAAGCCCGCGAGATCTGGATGGACCTGGCCCAGAACAAAGATGTCCTACAAGCCTCCTGCGCCGAATACAATACCGCCCTGGCGTGCTACATGATGCGCCAGTACGACCTCGCCCTGGAGTGGCTCGACCTCTCCGACAAGACCCAGGTCCTCAGCCTGTCACAGGGGCTTCGCAAGCGCATTCAAGAGAAAATGAACAAATAATTTCTTTCGAGAGGAATTTTTTGTAATTTTGCCCCCGGAGAAGTGGCCGAGTGGACGAAGGCAGCGCACTCGAAATGCGCCAAACGGGCATAAACCTGTTTCAGGGGTTCGAATCCCTTCTTCTCCGCGCAACGCAATCCACAGGCAGGTGCCGCACCGCAAGGTGCGGCATTTTTTGTGTTCTCGGAGGCACTGGAAAGCTAGCTTTCCGATGCCTCCGGACACACAAAAAGCGGCCTCCGGCCGCACCTGCCTATGGATTGCTCACGGACACACAGGGATGTCGGAGGCCGCAGGCCGACGAAATCCCGTGGAGAAGAAGCTGGTTTCTCTCAAACATTCCCCAAATAAACCCTCCGTACTCCCAACGACAGCGCCAGCTCCCGCGCCGCGACCAGCCTCCCCTTCGGCGTCGGCCCCGGCTCCTTCATGCGATACCTTGGGAAATACCTGCTGAAATGCAACGGAACGTCCTGAAGCCCATTCTCCACCATCCACCGACACAACCGTCCCACCTGCTCCTCAGCGTCATTCAGTCCCGGGATGAGAAGATTCGTGATCTCCAGATGCACTCCGGCATCCCTCATGGCCAGGACATTCTCCAGCACCGGCGCCAGAGAAGCCCCACAATACCTGCGGTAAAAGTCATCATCCATCGCCTTGATATCAATGTTGGCCGCATCGATCAGCGGCAGCAGCTCCCGCAGCGGCTCCTTCTCCACAAACCCCGCCGAGACCAAAATGTTCTTCAATCCCCGGTCGTGCGCGAGAGCCGCGATGTCGTACATATACTCCCACCAGGTAAACGGCTCCGTATACGTATAAGCGATGGAAGGCAGCCCCCGCTCCAGGCAGAGCTCCACCACCTTTTCCGGCGGCAGGTCGAAACCATCCGCGTCCTCCGGCGCCACCTGTGAAATATCGCTGTTCTGGCACCACCGGCAGGAAAGATTGCAGCCCGTGCAGCTCAGGGAAAGACAGAAAGTCCCCGGCATGAACTCATTCAGCGGCTTCTTCTCGACGGGATCGACGGCCAGGGCGCATGGCATTCCGTAAGACAGGGCATAGAGCGATCCTTCTCGGCAAAGGCGACTCTTGCAGATCCCTCTGCCTCCTTCCCGGATCCGGCAGCGGTGGGGACAGAGGAGGCATTGCACCCCATCCCCGTCAGCCTGGTAGAAACTGGCCTCCGTCATCAGTGCAGTTCAGATTCTTTCACCACCACGGTCTGATAGGTATAGAGCTCGGCGTCCTTCCAGCCATAATAGCCGATGCCGGCCTTCTCCCGGGCACAGTGGCCCAGGAACTCTTCCGTGGTCCAGCCCGTTTCCTCGGCGACCTGGGGGAGGAAAGTCCCGTGGCGGGCGCCCTTGATCATGTAGATGCCGTCACGCCCCAGCTTGAACTCGTCGATGGACGAGATCCTTTTCAGCGGGGAGAGGACGGAAACCTCGATGTCGACCCTTTGGGCCTCTTTCCGGGACAGGGAAGGGAAGCGCGGATCGGAAAAAGCGGCGCTCAGAGCCATTTCCCGAATCGTATCGTGGAGGGTGGACGAAGACTCGAACCGCCCGATGCAGCCCCTCAGGCCTCCGTCCAGATGGAGTGTCACGAAGACGCCGTAGCCCTTTTCCTTCAAGACTCCGACAGGGGAGTCGTCCCCGTCGAAGGGCAGGCCGAGGGCCCGGTGGATCGCCGAGCGTGCGCTCGCGATCATCGCTTTCTTCTCCTCCTCCGAGAAACTGAAAAGGGGAGCCTCCTCTTCCTTTTCGAGGCGGGTGAAGACAATCGAATTGTATCCCACGACCCGGTCTTTTTCCCCATACGGAGAGTCGCCGGAATTGCGATACATCAGGTGTTCCGCGTCAAACCGGTTCCGCCCCTGGGCGTCCATCATGGAAAGCAGGACCGCGATGGCGCAGGCCCCGCAGGCGGCAGTGTCTTCGCCGGAGAAATCCTGTTTGTCGATATGCGAGAGGGCATTCAGGAAAGTATCCAACCCGCCCGAACAGATCGCGTCCGCCAGATAGAGATCGGAGGCCTTCGCATCCTCGTATGAAGGGTAATGGGAGAAGTCCGAACTGATGACAAAAAGATGGTCTTCATCAAAATAGGGCCCCAGGACCTTTGCGATCCTCTGGAGCTCGCCGAGCCGCTGGGTCCCGATCACGATCGGAACGACAGGAGGAACCTCTCCGAAAACCAATTGAAGGAAGGGCAGCTGGACCTCCAGGCAATGCTCCCGGTCGTGGGCGTCCGCCCTGCAGGTGAAGACGCCGTCTCCGTCTCGGATCAATTGCTCTCCCAGTTGGACATCGACCGGAACCGTCCCCAAAGGCGTATCGGCATTTGGATATAGCGTATCCACGCTCGCTCCGGCGAACCCGACCCGGTGGCTCGGCCCTAGGAGAAATATCCTCTTGTAGGCATGTCCCGGAGGAATGCGGTTATAGGCAGAAGCCGCCACCTCGCCGCTGAACACGTATCCCGCATGGGGGACGATGATCGCCTGAGGAGCCGCGCCCCCGGCCGGATGCAGCCAAGGGGAGGTCATGGATCGGATTTCCTTCGCGGAAGAAGGATAGAAAGAGCCCGCGACGGCGGGCTTTCTATTTTTCGGGGGTATTGGGTAAGGCATGGGATCAATAGTGAATCACCACCCGTACCGTCATTCTCTCCGGATATCCTTCGTAATAGAAGTCAGAAAAAGTGTAGAACAGCGAGACTACTCCGACGGCGTACTCGAATTCAATCTGCTTTTGATAATAAACGACACTCTTCTCGCCGGTTTCAGGATTCTCAACCTCGGCAGAAAGAAACCGCTGCATCGGCAGAGAGGCCTGGGTGCCGTCCTCATAGACGAGAAAACACTGGACACTGCCCGTCTGGCAGACCTTTCTCGTAATCTCCTTCACATCCAGGTCCACCTGGAAACAATCGCCCATCGCAGTCCAGTCGCCCGGACGCAGGTCGAATTCCAAGGAATAAAGAGCATCCGGTTGAACGTATTCCCGCTGGCAGGATACAAGGAAGGGCAGGATGAGACAGCCCAAGATGATGCATATCTTTTTCATGGTGCCAAAAAGTTTGGTAATTGACAAGCAGACTGCAAAATGCTTGCCACTCGTCACGATCAGAAATCGCCCCGATTCTGGTCAATATGCCGGAAGAATCATTATATTTGTAAGACATGGACAGGGAGAGGCAAATTTACCGGGTCACCTTACTCGGGAGCGCGAGCAACGTGTTCCTCGTCATCGTCAAGTTCATCGCCGGCGTGCTGGGGCACAGCGCGGCGATGGTCGCGGACGCCATACACTCTCTGTCCGACTTCCTGACCGACATTATCGTCCTGGTATTCGTGGGCATCAGCGCCAAGCCCCAGGACACTTCGCACGACTACGGGCACGGCAAGTTCGAGACCCTGGCGACCCTCTTCATTGGCCTGGCCCTGATGGCTGCAGCCATCGGCATCATCGTGTCGGGAGCCGTGAAATTCGCCTCCTGGCTGGGTGGTGCGAATCTGACTCCTCCGGGCCGGCTGGCCTTTTGGGTGGCCCTCCTCTCCATTCTCATCAAAGAGGTGATGTATCAGTACACCGCCCGAAAGGGACATAAGCTGGAATCTCCGGCCCTGACGGCCAACGCCTGGCACCACCGGAGCGACGCCCTTTCCTCGGTTGCGGCAGCCATCGGTATCGGCGGGGCGCTCCTTCTCGGCGGGCGCTGGGCTGTGCTCGACCCGCTGGCTTCCATCGTCGTGGGGGCCATGCTGCTGGCCGTCGCCTGGAAAATCCTGCGCCCGAGCCTGGGCGAGCTGACCGACGCCTCCCTGCCGGATGAGACCGAAAGGGAAATCCTGTCCGTCATCGGCTCTTTCCCGGACGTCAGCGAGCCTCACAACCTGCGCACCCGTCGCATCGGCAACCGCATCGCCATCGAGGCTCATATCCGGATGGACGGCGCCCTGTCGCTGCAGCAGGCCCACGACCGCACCACGGAAATCGAAAACAAACTGAAGGACCGTTTCGGCCGGGACACGCTTGTCACGCTGCACACGGAACCCATAAAACAACCAACCCATGAGAGATAGGATCATCACCTTTTTCAGCGACCTCCTGTCCGTGATCCTGGGTATCGTGATCACCTTCACGATCCAGGGGATGATCGACCGCGCATCGGATAAGAAAGAAGTGCGTTCCGCCTTGGAACTGGTCCGAACGGAACTGCAGTCCAATATGGACGACATCGCCGTCATGACGGATTATCTGAGGCAGGAGGGACGGTCCGCGCAGTATATGCTTGACCACCGGCAAACGATACACGACTGCCCCTTGGATTCCCTGTATTACCACACCGGCGTCCTCTTCGCCAGCGCCTCGATCACGACCTGCCAGGATGCCTTGGAATTGCTGAAAATGTCGTCCCTTTTCCAGAAGATCAACAACAACCCCTTGTCGATGAAGATCATCCGGGCATACGATGCCTGTGAAATCATCACCGACAACATGAACCATCATATCGCCCTGCGGGACGAGCGTTTCGAGAACTCCGTGACGGACCAGAGCGTCAAGGTTTTCGCCTCCTCCGGGTTCATCGACATCCGCGACTACATCAAGACGGATTATGGCCTGTATGCCATCCGCAGTCTGAGCTCCATGACTGAACCGACGGAATTCACGGATGTCTCTGACATGCAGATTGCCATCGACGCCATTGACGAATACCTCGCTGGCCGGCGCCACCACTCCCGCAAATCCAAGGTAAGATAATGTTCATCTTTAATAACGTATCATTATGAAAACTCCCAATCCTACCAAAGTCGTCATCGTACCCCGTCCCCCGGCAAACGGAGAGCAAACCCCTCCTGAAAATCCGCCCGCAGCGCCCGCCCAGGGCGAGGAGATCCAGCCCGAAGAAGTCGGTGCCGAGGAGTGCCAGCCCACGGAAATCGTGACCCCCAAGAAAGACTGATTCCGAAGAGCAAACTATGAAAGAACAGCGATTCAGAATCGAAAGCGACTTGCTCGGCGAGTTGCCGGTACCTGCGGATGCCTATTACGGCGTACAGACGCAGCGTGCGCTCAACAATTATAAGATTTCCTCCGTCAAGATGTACGACTACCCGGAGTACATTATCTCCATGGCGTATGTCAAGATGGCGGCCGCCCAGGCCAATGGCGAGCTCGGCGTCCTGGACAAGCCCATCGCGGATGCGATCGTGGCCGCCTGCCGCGAGATTGTCGACGGCAAGCTGCACGACCAGTTCCCGGTGGACATGATGCAGGGTGGCGCCGGTACTTCGGTCAACATGAACGCCAACGAGGTGATTGCCAACCGCGCTCTGGAGTTGATGGGGCATAAGAAAGGAGAGTACCAGTACTGTTCGCCCAACGACCACGTCAACTGTGCACAATCCACCAACGACGCCTATCCTACGGCCTTCCGCTACACGTTCGTGCGGATGAACAAACACCTCGTCGCGAGCCTGCAGCTCCTGATCGAGGCCTTCCGCGCCAAGGGTGAGGAATTCAAGGATGTCTTGAAAATGGGCCGCACCCAGTTGCAGGACGCCGTCCCGATGACCTCGGGGCAGGAGTTCCACGCCTTTGCGACCAACCTCGAGGAGGAGATCGCCAATCTGGAGCGCAACGCGGTCCTGCTGCGCGAGATCAACATGGGCGGCACGGCCATCGGAACGGGCCTGAACGCGGTCCCGGGTTTTGCCGAACTGTGCACGAAGCGCATGAGCGAATTCTGCGGCGACGAACTGACCGAAGCCCCCGACCTGGTCGAAGCGACCCCGGACACGGGTGCGTATGTCAGCTATTCGGCGGCACTCAAGCGCCTGGCCATCAAGCTCTCCAAGATTTGCAACGACCTGCGCCTGATGGCGTCCGGCCCGCGCTGCGGCCTGCATGAGATCAACCTCCCGCCGATGGCGCCCGGTTCATCCATCATGCCCGGCAAGGTCAATCCCGTCATTCCGGAGGTGACCAACCAGGTCTGTTTCAAGGTGATCGGCAACGACACCACCGTGGCCTTCGCCGCAGAGGCGGGCCAGCTGCAGCTCAACGTGATGGAGCCCGTGATCGCGGAGTCCATCCTGGAGAGCGTGACCTGGCTACGCAACGCGATCGACACCCTCCGCACCAAATGCATCGAGGGCATCACGGTCAACGCCGACCATTGCTACGAGATGGTGAAGAACTCCATCGGCATCGTCACGGCGCTCAACCCGTACATCGGTTACAAGGCCTCGACCAAGATTGCCAAGGAAGCCCTCGCGACGGGCCGCAGCGTCTACGACCTTGTGCTGGAGCACGGCCTGATGACGCGCGAGAAGCTGGATGAAGCCCTCGACCCTCGCGCTATGACCACCTCCCACGAACTGTTGTAGGGCATTCGATAAAAGCCTGGAGCCGGTAACATTTTGGCAGCATTCCCCGAAGGGTTCTTTCCTGCTGCCAAAATGTTATCGGCTCCAGGCTTTATAGCTAACGTCCGAAGTGACTCCTACAGGTTCGTGAAGGATACTTTGTGCAGCCTGGACGGGTTGCCGCTGTCGCAGTCATCCGCAATCCAGATGCAGCTGTGGGCGTGGTCCACGCACACGGCCTCCGGATTCCAGTTGGCAAAGTCGCCCAGGTAGTAAGTGGCCAGGAGACGGGTGGCGTCACCGTCGAACAGGTACAGCGTGTACGGCAGGTACTGCGGCTTGTCCTTGTTGGAATTGGAGTCCAGCACCCAGAGGTAGTCGCTCACGGGATCGTAGCACAGGTCGCCCACCTCAGAAATGGTGGAAGTCACGTCTCGCAGACTCTTTTTCCACAGCTGGGTACCATCCAGCTTGTACTCAAACAGCCGGGCGCCCGTCTGGGATCCGAAGTAGAGGTTCCCCTTGTGCCAGGTGATGCCTTCGATTCCGGAGTTGCCCATGTCCTCCACGCCTTCCACGGCAAACAGGGAGGAATAGGAGTTATAGCCGGGAGCCGGCAGCTTGTACGCCGACTTGGACGAGCTCTCCAGGGCAATGTACAAGTCTCCGGTTGAAGGATCCAGGGTGATGCCTTCCATGTCGGCGTCGTGATACCACTGCTGCTCAAAGCTGCCGTCGAAGTTGATCCGGTACAGGGTGCCCTTGTCGTGAACGCCCCAGAGGAAATCCCCGTCCTTGCTCAGGCACAGGCCGGATAGCTCTTCCACCTGCTTGTCGCCGGAGAGGAGCTTATAGGTGACGTGCTCGCCCATGACGGGCAGGTCCTTCGGCTGGTACTCGTCAGGCCGCTCGTACTTGCCCGGAGCGTCCGGATGGCCGTCCATCGCGTTGCGGGTCGCGTGCCGGAGGGTGCCGGCGGTGTTGTCGTGCCGGTACTCCCAGATCATGGCGCCGAGCATGTTCCTGGACTTCAGGTATTCTACCTTGGCGTTGACGGATTCGATGTCTTCGTAGGAGGCGTACATCTTGCCCATGGCGTCCGCGAGGTAGGGTACCTTCGCGACATCGTCCCAGATGCGGTAGTTCACGCCCTTGACGTCCATGCCGTCGCAGGTGCCCCGGAAGAAGATGTCGTCCAGTTTGCTGTAGTCTACGGACGAAGGGTAACGGTTGCCCGTCTTGAGCTTGTACCCGTCGCCGTGGCCGTAGAAAGCCAGGCCGAAATTCATCATCTGGTAGGGGATTTTCTGCTGTCCGTGGAAGATGTCGTCGATGGCTTCGGCGCAGCAGCGTGAACCCGTAATGGAGCTGCGGTACAGCGGTGCGTTGTGATACGGCGGATTGCCCTCGTCGTAGGTCATCACGTTGATGTAGTCCACGTATGGCATGACCCCGTAGTTGTCTGTGTACTTGCCGCTGTCGGACGCGGCGTAGGACAGGATCTTGTCGGGCATCGCCTCGCGCAGTTCCTTGAAGAGCTCGACGAAGTTGGCCCAGTCGGAAGGATCGGCGCCGTTGATGTAATCGCCGTCCTTGGCCGCGTATGTGGGATACTCCCAGTCGATGTCAAAGCCGTCCACACCGTATTCCTGGCAGATGGCGACGCACTCGTCGACGAAGGCTTTCCGCTTCGCGGGATCGCGGGCCATCATCGAGAATCCGTCGGCATTCTTGCCCCAGCCGCCAATCATCAGCTTGACTTTCAGTTCAGGATACTGGGTCTTGTAAGCGATGAACTTCCGGAGAAGGGGAACGGTCTTGGAATCGATTTCGATCCCGGTACCGTTCTTCTTGTCCACGAAACGGGCGTGTCCTACGTTGATGTGGGTAAAGCAGCGGACCTCTTCAAGCGACGGGAACAGGGACTCGGACGTGTACTCGGTGTAGTAGATCTCCACGACGGGAGTCTGACCGAGACGGGCGAGTCTTTCCGGGGCCTGGGACCAGGGGTCGTCGCTGTCCGACGGGTCCGGCGGCGTCACGGGATCGTCCGGGTTGAAGGGGTCGCCTCCGGGAATGGTGCCCACCGCCGGATGGCTGTCCGGCGGCGGGACCAGCATTCCCATCCTGTAGTTCGTGCAGCCCAGGCTGAGGCTGAGCAGCAGCGAACAGAGTAGGATATGAGCTGTCATTCTCATGGAGTTTGGCATTTATTCAACGACGCAACGGACGGAACCTGCCTTGGCCTTGTGGAACTTCTGTGAATAGTACTTGGAGGACTTGTCAAGGCGCATGTACAGGCAGGTGGAGCGTTTGTCGTCATACCACTTGGACGCCCAGACATGGGTGCGCAGGTTGGAATAAGCATACGAACCGCCCCAGCAGTCGATATAGCCGGCTACGGTGAAGAGGAAATCGCCATACTTGAAACGGAACCCTCCGTCTTCGAACGTGAAGCCTTCGTCGGATCCCGCCCACATAGGCAGGGAAGAATCATACAGCGGGACACGGTATCCCGGAGGGCACGGATCATAGATGGTCTTTTTGTTGTCCTCGGTATTCCACAGGTCTTTGTGATCGTCGGCATTCCAGACGCCTTCATCCACCTCGGGCACATAGGCATATTCGGTCGGATGCTGGATGGAGTACTCCGTGCTGATCAGTTCACCATGCTTTGACCACTCCGTTCCGGCCTGTTTTGCGCCGGAAGGATATTTTTCGAAGGACGTGGCGCCCGGGAACGGATCCTTGCGGCCCCACTGATAGTAAAGGCCGATGGAGAGGATGTCCACATCGCCTTCCGCATTGGTGGCTGTCAAGGCGCCCAGGTTGCGGTCCATCATCTTGGCGCCGCAGAAGGCCTCGGAATCCCAAATGGCCACGGTGGTCTGGGGGATCCAGATATGCCAGCTCCAGAGGATGACGTCGGAAGCGTCCCTGGCAGCGATCACGGCATTGCCGGGCTTGAGGGTCTCGGGCGTGGAGAAGGTGATGTAGCCGTCTTCGAAACCGACCTTGGCAATGATGGCATTGACCTCGGGCACGGTGTCGGTGTTGTCGGTTTCCCAGAGGATCTCGGCCTTGGCCACGGTACCGACAGTTTCGTCGCTGTTGCCCTTGACGGCCTTGAACTTGTAGTCACCGGCGGCGGTCACGAGATAGCTGTTGGCGCTCGCATCCTTGCTCAGGTCCGTGGTGGGATCTGCCGGCGGGGTCGGCGGAGTCGGGGGCACGTCGGGCGTGTCGTCCGTCTTGATACAGCGGACGGAGGCGCCGCAGGCCTTGTGGTTGCCGTCGGAATAGTACTTGTTCTCACGGATGAACATGCCGCTGCCATGGGTCTCGCTCTTGGCGGTGGAAGACCAGACCAGCGCACGCTTGCCGTAACCGGACAGGGACTGGCCGCCGCCGTTGATGTAGCCGCAGAGCGGGAAGGTCACCGTTCCGGCCGTGAACTGGCAGTAACCGGCCGTTTCGTCGTAGCTCCAGAGGGTGGGGAAGACATCGTTGTCGAGTTTCTTCCACAGGTCCAGTTCGGCGTTGTAGGCGGGTACCTTGTAGCCCGGAGGGCAGGGATCATACTGGGTCTTGGCACCGGCGTTGTCCCAGAGGTTGGCGTCCGGCACGGCGAGCCAGTCTTTGCCTTCGTTGTAGTAGAACACGGTGGGGTTCTGGGTGGCCGTGGCGATGTCGGTGGGAGCGGCGTCAACGCTCTTGCCGACGACATCGGCCGGGACGGCGGAGAGTTTCTTGCTCAGGAGAGGATCCTTGCGGCCCCACTGATAGAACAGGCCTTCGGACTCCTTTGTCTTGTCGGAAGATGCCACTTCCAGCGCACCCAGGTTGCGGTCCATCAGGGCGTAGGTACCGGCGAAACCGGCGTCGGCCGTGGTGACGGTCGTCTTGGGGATCCAGATGTGCCAGCTCCAGAGGATGACGTCAGAGGCGTCCACGGCGGCGATCAGCGCGTTGCCGGGCACCAGGGTTTCCGGGGTGGAGAAGAAGATGAAACCATCTTCGTACTCCGCCTGGGCGATGATGCTGCCCGCTTCAGGGGCTGTGGTCGTGTTGTTGGTCTCCCAGACAACCACAGCCTTGGCTACCTCACCGACGCTCTCGGCGCTGTTGCCCTTGACGGTCTTGAACTTATAGCTGCCGGCGAAGTAGACCAGGTAGCAGTTGGCAGTGCCCTTCTTGCCCAGGTTCTCGTAGCCGTCGCTTGCGGAACCGGCCTTCTGGCCGATGGTGATGGTCTGGACGACGGTCTCGGTCCCGGCCTTGACGATGTTGACGGTACCGGTACGGACCTCCGTCTTGGTGTTCTCATCCACGCTCAACTCAATCACGTAGGACTGGGCGCGGGTCTTCACGAAGTGGATCCATTCCGCCTGGGGCTGCACCTCAAAGGAGAGGTTGGAGACGGCGTTGGCTTCCACGGTGCCGCCTTCCGCTTCGACGAGGTAGTCGATGTGGTTGTCGGGATCGGCAGGGGAGTCGGTGATCTCGAAAGTCTCACCCTCGAAGTTAAGCTTGACGATGGAGGTCAGGCCGCTCTTGGAGTCGGCAAAGACCAGCATCTGGCCTTCGGCGCCGGCAGTCTTGGGCGTCACGACGATCTTGTCGGCCTGGACCTCTGTCTTGAAGTCATTGCCGTGATAGACGTCCACGACGGTCTTCTCGGTCTTGTTCTTGACCGTGTAGGCGACGTCGATGGGATCCGTCGAAGTGACCAGGTAGTCCGTCTTCTCGATGACGAGCTCGAAAGCGGTCGCGAGGGGGATGGCGACGGTGCCGTTGTCGTATGTGATGATCACGGCTTCGTCCGTCACTTCCAGGCCCTTGATGATACCGTCCTGCACAGGAACGGTGCCGTCTTCGCCCTTGTCACCCTTGACGTTGCCCAGATCGATGGTCTCGCCGTTGACGGTCACGTAAAGGTGGCCGTCTGCGCCGACGGAGAATTCGGGCTTTTCATACACGGTGACATCCTTCCCGTCTTTCTGGACGATGACCCCGTCGATGGCCCAGCAGAGCTCGCCGGCGCCGTTTTTCATCACGGAAAGGACCGGACCTGCAGCCGGATTGACCGGCTCGATGGAGAAGTGGACGACCTCCCCGGTGGTATACGTGACGGTTACGCCGGTGGTACGGCCTGTGTCGGGATCCACGTATTTCTCCACCTTCTGGACGAACTTGCCGTCGCCCAGGGTGGACTGGATGCTGGCGACGTTGACTTCCAGATCGTTCAGGCGGGCCTTGATGCCCTCGATCTCCGCCTTCAGGCCGGAGTCGTCAAACGGCTTGACGCATCCCAGCACCAGGAGCGCCATTGCAAAGAATGTTAAAAGCTTTTTCATGAGTGGTTATATTTTAGTTTTATCAATTCTATTCCGCTTCGCACCGGACGGATCCGCCGAATGCGCGTGTCTTGCCCGTCTTCCGGGAGTTGCCTCCGTCGATGAACATACAGTAGGAGACCTGCCCGTTCTCGTAGTCGTTGCGGGCGTCCCAGACAATGGCGGATCCGCCTGCGAACGTTCCGTCATTCTTCAGGTATCCGCAGATCGGGAAGGCGGCGACGGGACTGCCGATCTGGACCACGCCGTTGGCGGCGTCGTAGTTCCATCCGGACAGGCCGGTTCCGTCATTCTGGAAGATGGTGAAGTGCTTACGTCCCGGAATCCGGTAGCCGGCCGGACAAGGATCGTAGACGGACTTGGGGGCGGAAGACTCGCGCTCCACGTCACCCCACATCATGTTGTCGTTGCCGGTGCACCAGGCACCTTCCACATTGACCAGAGTCGTGGGGATGGCAATCGACTCCTCCGGAGCGATAATGCCTTCCGCCACGGTCATGGCCGTGCCGGCGAAGGCCACGGGCTCGGCCGAATCGATGGCCCTGGCGCCCAGGAACGGATCCTTGCGGCCCCACTGATACAGCAGGCCGAAGGACCTCGGATCGGCGGGTGCGCCAGGCTGGGTATCGACCAGGGCGCCCAGGTTGCGGCTCATCATCTTGAAACTGCCAAAACCGTAGGTGTCTGCAGTGACCGGTGTTGCCGGAATCCAGATGTGCCAGCTCCAGAGGACCCGTTCGTTTTTGTCCAGAACGGCAATCAAAGCATTGCCAGGCTGGACCGGATCGGGAACCTGGAAGCACATATAGTTGCTTTCCTCGTCGAAGGAGACGCCTTTGAGGACGCTGCGGCTCGTAATCTCCGCATCGTTGCACTGGGTCTCCCAAAGGATTACGGCATGGTCGGCTGCGCCGACGGGCGTTTCGGAGTTGCCCTGGACCGCGGAGAACTTGAAGATGCCCGGCGCGGAGATGAGGTAGCAGTTGGCGTGGTCTTTGGTATCGATCGCCGTCGCGAGGTCCGGATCGATGTCGTCGCCGACATCGACCAGCTGGGCCGTGATGTCGCCCAGGCTCAAGACGTCACCCAGTTTCAGTTCGAAAGCGTCTTTGTCGGTCAGACCCTTGACGGCCTGTCCGTCCTTGAAGAGCTGGAGAATGAAGCCGCCGACGAGATCCACGCCGCCGGGGATGTAGAGGACGTTGTCGGTCTGTCCGTCGGCGACGACAGGACGCGTAACGGACGAGGAGGGATCCTGCAGGAACTGTTTCAGGTCGGTCTCCGTGTCGGTGATCTTGACCTGGTACAGGGAGTAATTGACCGTCGCTTCCTTACGACCGGTAAAGGTATAGCTGTCGTAGTCGCCGCTGACCTTGAAGGTGACGACGCCGGTGAGGTTATGGAATTCGAACGTATCGGCGGCGTTGCAGGCCGCCATCAACTGGACGTTTTCACTCTTGAAAGCGCTATAGAAGAAGCAGTGTTTGAGGTTGCTGACGGCCGAAGCCGGATAGGAGGCGTAGAGGACGCTGGCGCAGTCCTCCCGCCTGTAGGGATGCAGTCCGTCGACCGTCTTGGTCGCCGTCTTGCCGTCAGCGGAAATGTCGCTCCCGTCGAGCGTGACCGTGACCTGGTCGCGGGCGTATTCTCCGTGGACCACGATCTGGTCGCCCGCCTGCCAGGCGGTCTTCAGGACGGCCGCCCCATCCTCCCCGACGGCGGGGAGGACGAAGCTGAGCGTCCGGCTCTCGACCGGATCCGGATCGACCGGGTCCGGCGGAACGACGTTGTTGTTGCAGCAGGCCGCCAGGACGGCTGCGAAAGCGCAAAGGAGAGCTATTTCAATCTTATTCATGACAGATTCTATTTAAGGTCCTTTGGTTAATCGCCCCAATCCAAGGGCGTTGAATACTCGTATTTCTCCAGGACGGCACTGTCTCCGGCACCGCCGGAATCGACCGAGAGATACATGTTGATCTTCGTGCCCCACTTGACTTCATCCAGGATCTTTTCACTGGTGTCAAATTCCAGGATCAGGACGTCGTCCAGATAAATGGCCACGTGACAGTACTCGGAATCGATGATGGGCAGGAAGCGGCAGGCGAACGTGTGAGGAACCGAGAAGTCAATGTCCTCAGGAACGGAATAACCATCCGGCTTTCCACTCTTTCCGGAAGAGGCGGCATTGAAGTCCAGATACATGACATTCTTGCCGCTGCTGCTGATTCTGAGACCGAACTTGATTTCCTCGATGTCGTCGTAGGCAAAGACCGCACGGATCCGGACGCCGCTGTTGACGGCCTTGATTTCCTTCCAATAGAACTTGTAGTCGCCGAATGGCATACTGCCTTTCTGTAACGTACAAACGTTCGTGAAGAGCATGCCGCTTCCGCTGACGTAGGTGGGAGGACTGGCACTTTCCACATTCCAGTTCCCGAGCTCGTCATTGTCGAATACATGGACGACGGGGATGACGCGATAGGCCTGCTTGATGGTGATGTACTTCTCCGCCACGAAGTCGCCTTCGCTCTCGACGACATTCCTCAGGATGATGACGGCGCTGCGCAGGCGCGTCCCGTCGTTCGGCGTCAGGGAAATCTGGATCTTGCCGTCCTTGTTGCCGGAAGGCGTCAGGATCTGGAACCAGTCGTCCACGTCGCTGTTCTTGACGACCACCCACTGGGTGTTGGAGGTGACATCCACCTCGCAGGAAGTCTGGTCGTAACCGGCACGGATTTCCGTGACGCCCGGGACCAGCTGGACGCCGTCCTGCGTGAATTTTACGACGGCGGCGGCCTCATTGTGGCGGTCGAAGATGGTCACTTCGGCGAAACGCATTTCCTTGGCATTGTTCTGTGCGCTGACCGTGACCGTGCCTGCACCGTTGCCCGTGGCTCCGTCGGTGACGGTGATCCAGTCACCCCCGGTCACGCGGGCGCTCCAGTCCTGATTGGATTTGACATGGATGAAACAGTCGCCGCCGGACTTGTCCACTTCCTGGTCAAGTTCGTTCGCGGGAACGGTCAGGAAGGCACTGCCGGCCTGGCGGACGGTAATGACCTTGCCGACCCAGTAGTCGCTCTGGATGGTGATCTTGTCGATCCGGTCGTCGAGCTGCTTGTTGTCGTAGTACTGGACCTGGATGCTCGTGGCCTCCGCCTTGCCCGTGTGGACGAGGTCGAATTCGGAGGCGTCGCCCTCCTCCTCGCTGATGATGCACCAGTCGGGGTGCTCGCTCGTGACGGTCCAGGGCTCCGTGGACACCACCAGGATGGTGAAGGCCTTGGCCCCGGTCGCCGCCAGATCGTAGCTGTCCTGTGCCTTGTAGCGCAGGTCTACGATCTTCATCGGCTCCTCGATTTTCTGCCGGCAGCCGCACAGCCCCGCAAGCAGGGCCGTGGCCGCCATCAGCATATATACATAATATAAAAACCGTTTCATGATAACTACTCGTAGAGGGTTACGTCACAGGATTTAACGATGTACCAGGTGCCGTCGGACTGGGCCTCGTAATAGCCGAACCAGTACGGGGCGGACATGTCCTGGCCAGCATAGTCAAAGATGTCATACACCCACTGTTCGGCGATGAGCGTTCCGTTGAGAGAGAAAGCCATGCGGAGGGTCCTGTCAGCCTTCTCCGGATCAGGATTCGGTGCGGAGACGAAATCGACCCGGTACTCCGTCATGGCGTTGAGGACGTCTTTGTTGACTTTGTCGCTGTAGGTGGCGCTTCCGCTGGCTTTGGCGGACCCGTCGGGGAATTGGGCGTTGGCCCGCAAGCGGATGTTGCTGGTCTTGTACAGGGAGATTCGGTTCTCGATTTCGCAGTCCTTGATCATGCCGGCTTCATGCGTGACCAGCCAGAATTCGCCATTGTCTTCGAAGTGGACGGCGCCCATCTTCAGGATGAAGGTGGCGTGTTTGTAGAGTTTCTTGAAGTTGACGCGCGACCTTGCGCCGGCGGAAATCTTCACGGATCCGTCTTCCTGGACTTCGCAGTTGCCTTCGAAGGTGAAGTTGCAGTCCTGGGTGAGTTCCAGCTCAGACAGGGCACCGCCGGAGCCCGTGATGGCCACCTTGCCCTTCTTGGGGGCGAAGAGGCCGTTCCATCCTGCCGTAAGCTTGAAATGCTTGGCGTCAACCTTCTCGACGGCCCAGCCTTCCACTGAGGTGGCCGGCTCCCAGTCGAGGGCGGTCTTCACTTCCAGGATGAGTTCATCGGCTTCACCGTCCAATTCCGTACGCTCGGGCGTGACGATTTCGAACGCGGCACCCGCCTGGGAGACTTCGAAGGTCTTGACGGCATCGCCCGCCGTCACGGTGATGACGGCTTTGCGCGCGGCCTCGCTGTTGGGCGCGGCCGTGACGGTGATGTCCACGCTGGAGCCGTCGCCGATGCCTTCCGCCGGGTCGATGGTGATCCAGTTCTTGTCAGCGGAAACCGTCCAGGGGAGGTCGGTGCGCAGTTTCATGGTCTGGGAGCCGCCTTCGTCGGAGAATTCGGTGGCGGCCTCGGTCAGCTCGAAGCGTCCTACCTGGGCGATTTCGAAACTTTCCTCGTCGTCACCGGCGGTCACGGTAACCGTGGCGGTACGCGTCAGGACATCGCTCGGATCAGCCGTGGCGATGATGGTGATGGTGCGTCCGTCCGGATCGGGGGTGCCGGATTCGCGGTTGAAATGCAGCCAGGAGACGTCGCTGCGGACGGTCCAGTCCTGGTTGGCGTTGAGGGTGAAAGACAGGGGGCCGCCCGCTGCCACGAAATCCTTGGCGATCGGGGTGACGAACAGGCGTCCCTGCCTGTTCTGCGTGATCTGGATGGTGACGGGGGCCGCGATGTTATCTCCCCTCAGGGTGAGGGTGGCGGTGCGGTCCGTGCCGTCCGGATTGTCGTCCAGGGTTACGACCACGCTCGAGATGAGCGAGGAGTTGGCGCTGGAGGAAGGGGTCACCGTGCACCAGTCAGCTCCGTTGGAACGGGTGATGGTCCAGGGCGTATTCGAACTTACCGTAAAGGAAATGGCATCCGCACGGCTCGCTGCAGCGGTATAGGAAGGCAGGGCGTCGCACACCATCCTGATGTTGGCAGCCGCCTTCTCGGGCGTCATTTGCGTGTCGATATGGTACAGCTGGCAGGAAACCGCCGCGGCAAGGACACCCAAACAAACAAAGATTCTGATAAATGTTTTCATATTCTGATTGTTTTTGATCGAGATTGGGTCTACCATCCGTTATTCTGAGGTTGGAGATTGGGATTGCAGAAGAGTTCTGTCTGAGGAATGGGGTAAAGGTTCATCTTGGGCGCCCAGGTACGCTTTTCGACGGTGACGCGCTTGTACCCGAACGTGTTGCCGCTGCGGGTGATCTGCACGCCGTCAATCTGTCCTTGCGTGCTCAGGCCGATATCCCAGCGGCGCACACCCCAGAAACGGTGGTCTTCGAAGGCGAATTCCACCCGCCACTCGCGGCGCACCGCCTCGCGGAAAGCGTCCGCGGAAGCAGCCGTCACATCCGGCATCCCGGCGTTGGCGCGCACCTGGTTCAGGGCGTCGAGGGCGCTGAGGGTGAAGGTGCCGTCGGTGGCAGTCGGACTGCCCAGGTACTCGTTGAGCGCCTCCGCGTAGCTCAGGAGGGCCTCCGCATAGCGGTAGATGATCCACTGGTGCTTGGCCTTGACCTGCGCCTCGGGCGTGAAGTCCACGTCCTCGATGAGGTAGCGCCGGAGGTAGTAACCGGTGACCGTGCCCAGATCGCTGCGGGTCTTGGAATAATCCCGGCCACCCACGTAGGTCTCGATGGTGGAACCCTTGAACGTCATTCCGTTGGCGAGGACGGCCCTGGCAAAGCGCGGGTCCCGGCCCTCGTATGGTTGGGTGACGTCGAAGTTGGGATCGTCCGTCTGCCAGCCGTTCGACGTCAGGGTGATGTCGTAGCCGGCGAGCGTCTGGAACGCATCGACCAGGTTCTGGGTGGGGTAGCTTCCAGCCATCGAGGTGCGGTCGCCGTATGTGAACCGGACCGGATAGTTGTAGCGTTCGAAACTCTGGCTCTCAGAACGACAGATGGCCAGGACCACCTCGTTGGAGAGGTAGTTGTTGGCCTTCTCGGCGGGATCCAGCTGGTAGTAGTTCATATCGATGATGGCCTTGGCCGCCGCTGCGGCCTTCTGCCACTTGGCCTTGTCGCCCGTCGTGTTGAAGAGGGGAGAGGCGGCATAGAGCAGCGCCTTCGCCTTCACGGCCAGGGCAAATCCCTGGGTGACGCGGCCGATCTCGTCTCCCTCCATTCCGACGAAGGTCTTAGGGAGGTGGGCGGCCGCCTCGTCACACTCGGCCACGATGAAGTCGATGACCTCGTTGAAGGGGGTCTTCGCGATGGTGTTGGCCTCTTCGACGGTGAGCTTGGTCAGCGGCATGGGGATGTCCCCGTAGCGGCGGGCCAGTTCGAAGAAGTAGTAGGCGCGCAGGACGCGGGCCTCGTAAGGGCCGCAGGCGAGCTTCTCCATGTTCCTGGCGTATTTGGACGTATACTTGAAGAGGGAAAGGTTCTCCAGGACGTCGTCCCGGATGTCCTTCTTCGCGTCGTCCCAGACCAGTTCCAGGTAGTCGTTGGCCGCGCGGATGCCGCCGAAGAGCTCCCACTTGTCATCCACGGTGGAGATGGCGCTCCAGTTGCCGTTGGTGAAACGCTGCACGGAGGCCTCGGGGTCGGCGTATTCGGCGTCGTCCGAGCCGCAGTCGCGCAGGGCGCTGCTTACGTCGGCGATGTCCTTGTTCGGCATGAAACCATATACGTTGGTGAGCAGCTTGGCAATGTTGTCGAAGCTGGTGATCATATCCTCGCGGGAGTAGCTGGCAGACGTCTCGTCAAAATCCAGGACGTTACATCCTGCACACAGGATTACGACCGACAGAAAGTAGAATATCTTTTTCATTTCCTTCTCGCTTTAGGGTTTGACGATGCATACCGCAACGCGGTTGGATTCGGGAGTCGCGCTGGCATCGCGGTCAGAGCCTGTGCCGGAGCTTTCGATGCGGCTGGCGGCAATGCCGGCCTTGGTCAGCATCGCGGCAACGGCGGCGGCCCGCTGGGCGGACAGCCTCCGGTTGATGTCGGCCGTTCCGGTACCGGAGTCCGCATAACCGTCGATCTGGATCTTCGTATCGGGGTTGTCTTTGAGGATCTGGCAGATCCGGCCCAGCTTGAAGGTCTCGTCGGGCCGGAGCTCGGCTTCACCGATGAGGAAGTAGAGATTGTCCTCGTAGATATCGTTGAGCGTGCTTGCGGGGACAGGCTTCTCCACGATCTTTTCGACCGGGACTTCCTTCTCCACGATCTTCTCCACGATCTTTTCAACGATCTTCTCCGTCATGACCGGCTCCGCTTTCCTGCGGGGGCTGGCCGGGCGGTCAGCCTTCTTCGCTTCGTCGCCGTAGCCGAACTTCATCGTGAGGCCGCCCCAGAAGGTGCGGAGGGACGGATAGTAGGCGCCCAACTGCTCCGGGTCGGCAAAATGGATGTTGTCCAGGCTGAAGAGGTTGGTGCCCCGGACATAGACGGTGGCCTCACAGAAGCGCAGGAGCTTCTTCGGAAGCATGTAGGAGATCCCCACGTTGCGCAGCTTGATGAAGGAACCGTCGCGGTACCACAGGGAGTTGTCGCGATAGTTGTTGCTGTTCTCCAGCGTGGTCAGACGGGGCATGGTCGCATATTCCTCCCGACCCGGCGCCCAGGTGATCTCCCGGTCCATAAAGGTCTTGGAGATGGTCCCGTTGCTGACGAGGGGCTGATACAGGGGAGAATCCAGCAGGCTGATCGTCACGCCCGTGACGCCCTGGAAGTCGGCGTAGACCTTGAATCCCTTGTAGCCGGCGTTCAGGCCGAAGCCGAACTGGAACATCGGGGTGGAGGTGCCGAACATCTTGACCTGGTCCTGCTTGTCGATGACGCCGTCGCCGTTCTGGTCGAGGTACTTGAGGTCACCGGGACGCACGTCGCCGAAGGTCTGGCGCGGGCTGTTGTTGATCTCCATCTGGTTCTGGAAAATGCCGATCACCTCGAGGCCGAACTTCTGGCCCACAGGGTTGCCCTTGCGGTACAGGTAGTCGTAGGCCTGGTAGGCCTGGCCGTCGTCGATGACCTTGCTCCAGAGCCAGCCGCCGTTGGCGTAGAGGCCGTATTCAAAGTCGCCCCGGGATTCGTTCCAGGCGACGGAAAGGTCGACGCCCTGGTAGGTCGCCTGACCCACGCTCTGTTCGTTCAGGTCCAGGCCGACGACCTCCGACACGTTGGCCGGGGAAATGAGCATGTTGGTGCGTTTCTCCAGGAAGCCTTCCGCATTGATGGCGAGACGCTTGTCAAAGAACTTGGCATCCGTGCCCAGCGTAGCCTTGGCAGACTGCTCGGGCGCCAGGGTAACGGCAGCCATATTGGTCTCCGTGCGCCCGCTGGAGGAGGAACCGCCGCCGGGGCCGAAGTAGTAGCTCTTGCCGCTCACGTAGTTCTGGCGCCAGAGTTCGTGCTCCAGGTCGTCATCGCTGCCGGCGAGGCCGGCCGACGCGTAAGCCTTGAGGTACGGGTCGCCGGGCAGTATGACGCCGGCCAGGCTCACGGCAGGATACAGGTGGAAACGCTTGCCCTTAGGCAGATAGGCGCTGCCGGAATAGTTGGCAACCACGTCTGCAAAGAGGCGCTGGTTCCAGTTGTAACTGACGCTGCCCAGGATTTCCTGGGTCTTGGACGACTCGTTGCGTCCGCTCAGGATCCAGGAGCGCTGGCGATAGGCGGTGTGGGCTTCGAGGTGGTTCCGGTCGAAGTCGCGGGCCCAGTTGAGGCGGCCCTGCAACTCGAAACGCATCTGCAGGCTGGAGAACCAGTGGCTGAATTCCACTACCTTGGAGTTGATGCCGTAGTACTTCTGCTCGCTGAGGATGTAACTCTGGTTGCCCTGCATCGCGACCGTGCTGACGAGTTCGGAATAACGGAATTCCTTGGTAGCGTCCTCGGACAGACGGCCGATGTAGTCAAACGCCACGCTGGCGTCGGCCGAGAGGCCTTCGAGGAGACCGCCCAGGTCCTGGCGGAGCATCATGTCGGCCAGCACCTTGGTCTGGGAATACTGCTTCTGACCCATCTCCTGCATCTGGGCCACCGGGTTGATGGCGCCGTACAGGGAGGTTCCGCCGTACGTTCCGTCGACCTGCTTCACGGGGAAGGCGGCCGACGGCAGGGAATACAGGGTCTTCTCGATGCGGCTGCTGTAGTTGCCCTTGTTGAATTCGGCCAGGCGGGCCATCACGCCCACCTTCATCGAGGTGGTCTCGGTGATGTTCACGTCGACGTTGGCCCGGATGCCCAGGCGGTTGTCGTAGTGGTTGGCGTTGTAGCGGTCGTCGGCCGTCGCCTTCTTGTAGAGGAAGTCCTCCTTGAGGTAGTCGATGGCGGCGAAGTAACGGAAGTTCTTGTTGCCGCCCTGGAAGGTGAACTCGGCCTGTTGGTTGTCACCGTGGTTGCGGTAGACCTCGTCCCACCAGTTGACGTTGGGGTAGGCGTACGGATACTGGCCGCTGTAGAGGGCCAGCAATTCCGCATCGTTGTACTTGACGGGCAGGCCATCCAGGCTGCGGGCTTCGTTGACCATGAAACCGTAGGTATAGGCGTCGGCGAATACCGGGGCCCGGAACATCGTCTGGTAGCCGTACTGGTAGTTGGCCGTCACCTTCAGTTTCGAATCCTGCCCGCGCTTGGTGTTGATCGAAATCACGCCGTTGGCGCCTTTGACACCGTACAGGGCGGCGGCTGCCGCGTCTTTCAGGACGGTGATGGACTCAATCTCGAGTCCCATCAGGTCGTCCACGTCGCGCGGAATGCCGTCGACCAGGACCAGCGGGCTGTGGCCGTGCAGACGCAGGGACAGCTTGAGCCTGGACTGGTTGGAATCGTATACGCTGGATCCTGTCTTGACCAGGAGTCCTGCGAACTGCCCGTAGAGGGCGTTGGAAATGTCCGTTTCCGGGCTTTTGTCAAAGAGGCTGGCGTCGGCGGAGGCATTGATGTTGGCCCGGATCCCGAAGGCATTGCCCAACGAAATCGAATCCAGCATCGACGTTTCCTGGGCGAACGCCGCGGAACCGCAGAGAAGCAGCGGAAGGACGATATATTTTATTAATCTTTTCATCTTCGGGTACATTTTAGGTTTACCAACCCGGATTCTGAGTCATCCCGTAGCCCTTGTTGATCTCAATGGTCGGGATGGGGGCGAGATACCATTTGGTGTCGAAATCGGTGTACCACTTGCGGGTCGGATATGCCTCACCGGTCGTGTAGGTGAAGTCATCGGCGTTGGTCTGCTTGTTTCCGTGGGGGATGAGCTTCTGCAACGGCGTGGTGAAGGCTTCCGTCAGACCCCAGCGAACCATGTCGAACCAGCGCACTTCCTCGAAGCCGAACTCCAGGTCCCGCTCCAGCAGGATGGCCTTGCGGAACTCTTCCTTGCTCAGGCCTTCCGGAAGACCGGGCAGACCGACACGGGCGCGGACGGCGTTGACCCAGGCGTACGCCTTGTCGGAGGGACCGCCATCGGCTTCGTTGTAGGCTTCCGCCGCGTTCAGCAGGACCTCTGCGAAGCGCATCATGCACCAGTGGGGCGGATTGTTGCGGTCGGCCTCCTGCTGAAGCACATACTTCATCATCAGGAAACCGGTGCAGCCGTCCTGGACATTGGGGTTCTTGGCGTTGTCGTAGTTCGGGCCGACGTTGCCGTTCTTCCAGACGTCGCCGGGAACGCAAAGGTTCTCGTACAGACGGGGATCGCGGGTCTCCATCAGGAGGGTGTTGCCCACCTTGAGGTCGCCCTGGGGATCCTGGCGGAAGAAGGGCTTCTCGGGCCAGCTCTTGGGATCCGTCCAATCGAAGTCCTCCGGGAACGGTGTGCCGTCTGCCCAGGGGAAGCGGTTCACCCAGTTGAGGGAGCCGCCGCAACCATAGTCGTCCTGCACGTCGATGTGCTTGTCGAGGTAGTCGCTGCTGTTGGACTTGCGGATGGAGATGATGACCTCCGAAGATCCCCGGTCAAAGTAACCGGAGCGATAGGCCAGCCGATAGGCACGGGGCGTGATGAGGCCGGTCGTGGCGTCGGGCTTGGCCTGCACCAGGGCGTAATGTCCGCCGGTCATCTGCTCACGCATGAAAGCGTCGGCGGCATCCTTGGCTGCCTTCCAGCGCTGGGCGTCGTAATTGCCGTAGCAGACATACTCGTCGGCCTGAGGGTGGAAGGGCGTGTTGGAGTTGAAGGTCGGAGAGGCGGCGAAGCACAGGATCCGGAGCTTGAGACCCAGGGCGGCGGCGCGCGTCAAACGGCCGTCGTCGGTGGTACTTGCGTACCAGGGGAGGTCCGGAGCGGCTTCGTCACAAAGCTTGACGATATAATCCACCGTCTCCTTGAAGGTGTTGCGGGGGAAATTCATTTCCTCGCCGATGACAATGGCGTGGTCGAGGATGGGAACGCCGCCCACGTAGCGAAGCATGTTGGCGTATGCGATCGCCATGCACATCTTGGCCTCCGCCTTCTTCTGGGCGAGGAGGGCCGGATCGGCGTTCGGGATACGGTCGGCGTTCTCCAGGAACAGCCAGGCGTAACGGATGACGTGATAGTCCTTTTCGCTGCCGAAACGATAGGCCTCGCCACCCTGATAGGAGCCGGTGAGGTTGGAACTCATACCACCGGAGTAATAGAGGTTGTTGGGGCCGTCGTCGTCGGAGTGCTTATTGCTGATGAAATGGTCGGTGATGGACTCCAGGAAGTCACCGCCCATCTTGCTGTCGAAAGAAGATACCAGCCCGTAGGGGAGGTAGTAATAGGCATTGGCCAGGACCTTGTCCGCATCCTTGATGGAGGCGAACAGCGTGTCGATGGTGGCGCCGGAAGTTTCCGGGGCCTTGGACAGGCCGGCGTCACCCAGCTTGAGACTCTCGCAAGCGACCAGTCCTGCACCCAGCAGGGCAATTGTCAGAATGTGATAGAATTTTTTCATGGTGCGCACGGATTAGAAGGTGATGTTGACAGCCATGTTATAGGTCTTCACCAACGGGTACTGACCGTCGGAATCGTTGGACCGGGCTTCCGGATCCTGCAGGGTCATCTTGGAAAGGGTCCACAGGTTGTAGCCCGTGAACATCAGGCCCAGGGAGCTGATGCCCAGTTTCTTGAAGAACCTGCTCTGGGAGAAGGTATAGCCGAAGCTGGCGCTCTTCAGACGCAGATAGCTGGCGTCCACGGTCCAGAGGGTGGAGTTCATGGAGTTCCAGGGGTAGTTGGTCTTGGTGAAGCGCGGCAGGGTGCCGTCTTCGCGGCCGGGCGCCCACGGGTTGTCGTTGTCGATCCAGGAGTTCTGGGCGAAATAGTCCAGGAGGCCGCGGTGGCCGGAGTTGGTGAACGGGATGCGGTAGTCGTCGTTCCACACGCGGCTCACGTTGGTGGCGGCCACCCAGTTCAGATTCAGGTTGAAGCCCTTCCATCCGAACTTCATGTTGGCACCGAACACATACTCCGGACGGTTGGGATATCCGTCGATCATCATGTCGTTACCGTCGATGATCCCATCGCCATTGAGGTCCTTGTACATCGCGTCGCCGGGATACACGGTGGTACCGGGCTGAGGCAGGTCCTTGTTCAGGCGCCGCACGCCGTTTTCGTCGGTGTAGAAGTCGCTCTTCTGATACAGCCGCTTGAACTGGTAAAGGGAATAGCGTCCCGTGGAACCGCCGGTCTGACGCTGATATTCATAATTGGGCTCCACTTCGTCCATGTCGATGATCTTGTTCCGGGCGAAAGTGACGTTGCCGCTGATGTCGTAGGTAAAAGCGCCGATATGGTCCTTCCAGCCCAGCTCAAGCTCGTAACCGTGGTTGTCCACGATACCCAGGTTCATGTTCGGGGGCGTGAAGGCGAGGAGTCCGGGCAGTGAAGTCGGGGAAATGAGGATGCCCGTACGGTGCTCCCAGAACAGGTCTCCGGAGAAGTGCAGGCGGTAATTGAACAGGTCGAAGTCCACACCGGCGTTCGTCTTGAGCGCGGTTTCCCAGGTCACGGCCTCGTTGCCGGGCGTACCCATCTCGTAGCGCGGGACGCCATCGCTCTTGTTGACGCCGAAATAATAGGATCCGGCGTCGTTCCAGACTCCTTCCATATACATGAAGCGGGCGCTGGAACCCTTGTCGCTACCGACCAGGCCGACGGAGGCGCGGAGCTTCAGGAAGTCGATCCAGGAGAACTTCTTCATCCATTTTTCCTCGGAGACGACCCAGCCCAGGGATGCGGACGGGAAGAAACCGTAGCGGGTCTTGCCGGGCGCAAAGTTTTCGGAACCGTTGTAACCGGCGCTCACGTCGACCAGGTATTTTTCCTTGTATCCGTATGTGATGCGGCCGACCCAGCCCACGTAGCCGCGGGGCAGCCAGGAATACTTGCTGGGGTAGTAGTCGCGCGACTGGTTGTACAGCAGCAGGCCGCTGACGGCGTGCTTGTGCGCGAACTTGCGGCGGTAGTCGATGCGGCCTTCCAGGTACCAGCTCTTGTCGTCGCTTGTGCTCTCGCTGTAGCTGAGGGTCGGGGCCGAATAGGTCACGTCATACACGTAGGTCTTGTCGAAGGTTGGATCGGACATGTTGCCGCCTTCCTCAGCCCAGGTCTTGTACTCGATTTTCTGGGAATAACCGCCGTTGTTGCCTTCACGCTTCTTGGTGAGCGACATCGAGGTGTCGTAGCTGCCGCGCACGGCGACGCTCAGGCCCTGCGTGATGAAATCCAGGTGCTGGGTGATGGTCATGTCCATACCCAGGGTGGTCTTGTATTTGTTCTGGTAACCTCTCCAATAGTAATATTCCCAACCGTTCCACTTGGTCAGACCGGATGGCAGCGCGTTGGTGGAAACCGTGGTCTTCGGGATGTCGTTCACTGCACCGGGGCTGCCCGTAGGGTGGGACCACAGCATCGAGCGCATCCAGATGTTGTCGGCGTCCGACAGCGGTTCCCGGGTGTCACCGATGACGCCGCTGATGTTGAACTTCATGTCCGTGGTCTCGGTGAGCTTGAAGTCCAGGTTGGCGCGGTAGTTATACCGGTTGTAGGAGAAGTTGTTGTCGTACGGCAGGCCGGGCATCTGCTTGAGCAGACCGTTCTGGTACATATAGCCCATCGACACGAAGTAGCGCACCTTGTCCGAACCACCGGAGATGTTGATGTTGTTCTTGGTCTGCATGAAGGCCTTGCGGAACATCAGCTCGGTCCACTGGGTGTTCGGGAACATCAGCGGGTCGCTACCGGTCCGGTAGGCCTCGATCGCCTCCGGCTTGAAGTAGAGGTTCTCTTCCGTACGGCCGTCGTTCCACTGGTACACGTTGTAATAGCGGGCGAAATCATAACTGCTGGCCTGACGGATATAGGACATCGGCACCTGGACACCCGTGATGGAACTCAGGGTGATCTTGGGTTTTCCGGCGTCGCCGCGCTTGGTGGTGACGATGACGACGCCGTTCGCGCCGCGCACACCGAACACCGCCGTGGAGGCGGCATCCTTCAGGATGGACAGGCTCTCGATTTCATTCGGGTCGACCGTATTCAACGGGCGTTCGACGCCATCGACCAGGATGAGAGGGGTGGAGTTGGAGTCGGACAGGGAGCCGGCGCCACGGATGTAGATCTGGGCATAGTCTTCACCCGGCTGACCGGTCTCCTGGACGGTAGACACGCCGGGCATCTGTCCGGCGAGGACGTTGGTGACGTCCGCGACGGGGGCCTTGACGAGTTGCTTCGTGTCGATCGTCGTCAAGGCGCCGGTCACCGTGGCTTTGGTCTGGGTGCCGTATGCCACCACGACCGTCGCCTCGATGGACTGCGAATCTTCCTGGAGCACGACCGTGATCGTCCGCTGCTTCCCGACGGTCACCTCCTGGGTGACATAGCCGAGGGCGACAAACTGCAGGACCGCCCCTTCGTCGGGAACGGTGAGCGTAAAGTCACCGTCCACGCCGGCTGCGGCTCCCACGGTCGTCCCCTTGAGGGTCACGGCTGCGCCGATGACCGGAAGTCCGTCGCCGTCCAGCACCGTACCGGATACGGTGATCCCCTTGCCGCCCTGCGCGAACGCATTCGTGCAGAGCCCCAGGAGCAGACAGCCCAGGACAACCAGTCTTGTCAATTGGACCACTTTCTTTTTCATGGAAGTTAAGTTAATAAGTTAATGATTATTAGATTGTTATTTAATTATTACAATACTTTGTCCTTTCCATACAGGCCTTGCACCAGTGCCTTGAGCAGCGAATGGTTGGCGTCATCGTAGCGGTATTCCCAAAACATGGCGCCGAGCAGACCTTTGTCTTTCACATATTGTCCCTTGATGCCGACGGACTCGGGATCATCGTAGGAGAGGACGTTGTTACCGAGCGGGTCGGACAGGTAAGGAACCTTGGCCGTTCCGTCGAAGACGCGGGTGACGGCTGTCTTCAGCGGCTTGTCCCGGTAAATGCCTTTCTCCAGGATATCGGGGATCTCATAATACTTGACGGAATACTCGAAAATCTTTTCCGCTTCCGTCGGATTCTTCTTGGACTTCCCATAGAAGGGGACACCCATTACCTGCCGGTCGATGGGGACGCCCTTTTTGGCGTGTTCGGCGATGCTTTCGTCACAACTGCGATGCGCGAAGCGGGAGGACCGGTACAGCGGGGAATTGTGCCCGTTCGGCGCAGCCCCCATGTCATAAGTCATCACGTTGACATAATCCAGGTACTTGATGGCCGTGGACCAGTCCACGTATTTGGCGCTGGAAGAGGAGGCGAAAGAAATGATCTTGGACGTGCCGATGGTCTCCCGGAGTTCCTGCAGTACCAAATTGAAATTCTGTGTGTCGGAGGGATCGCACCCGGTCTCGTTGTCGGCCGACTGGGTCGGATACTCCCAGTCGATGTCCACCCCATCCAGCTTGTAATTGTCGATATGCGCCTTGACGGCCTTGCAGAAAGCGGTGCGCTTGGCCGCGTCGCGGGCCATCATGGAGAACCCGTCCGCATGGGCGCCCCATCCTCCGATCATCAGCAATACCTTCAGCTTGGGATTCTGGCTTTTGAGGGCGACGATACGCTGGAGTTTACCGTGCTCGGCGATAACTATGCCGCCGTCTCCGGTCTTGGGGTTGCCGAAACGCCCGTGCGCGTAATTGATATGGGTAAGGCGCGTGACATCCGGCATTTCGGTAGAGTATTCCGTATAATACGCCAGAACCACCGGCTTCTGGCCGATGTCCGTGCAAAGGGTTCCGGTAGAGGTGGGCGTGTCACTGCTTCCCGTATCGCCCGAACCGCCGGAGTTGCCGGAGCCGCCGGAACCTCCCGATCCTCCACCACTGTCGGATCCGCCTCCCTGACTGGGTTTCGTCGGGGTGGGGATGACCATGCCCTGCGTCGGTTTCTCACAGGAAATGACGGCGCAAGCCAGGCAAAGGGCCAGGAGAATGGCGGGGAAAGATTGGATATGCCTCATCTTCATTTCATCAGTTTCCGGATCTTGTTGGAGAGGTCGGCATTCTCATACACGCCGACGAATTCCTCCGCATGCGGGCCGTACGCGAAAACCGGCACGAGGATGCCGTTGTGGCCCTTGGTGGAGAAATGGACCTTGACGGATCGCTTTTCCAGGCTGCCGCCGACCAGGGTCAGGCCGCCGGTGGCGTGGTCCGCGGTCACGATGACCAGGGTGTGTCCGTCTTTTTCGGCCCATTCCAGGACCTTGCCGATGGTGCGGTCGAAGTCGAAGAGCTCCTCGGCCATGTGACCGACCTTCTGCCGGTGGCACCAGTCGTCGATGCTCGACCCTTCGATCATCAGGAAAAAGCCCTTGCGGTTGTCCAGAAGCTCGATCGCCTTCATGGCGCAGTCCTCCAGGACAGGCCCCCGGTCGAGGGCGGGCTCCATCTCCAGCGGGGCGAAGAGGCCGAGGAGGGGAGCCTTCGTCACTTTCTTCAAATCCTCGTCATTGTCCACGAAGGTGTATCCCTTTGCGACCATTTCCGCGACTAGGTCGCGGCCGTCCTCGCGGTTCTGCCAGAACTTGATGCCGCCGCCGGTGAGGAAGTCCACGCCGCTGTCCACGTACTGTGCGGCGATGCCGGCCTCGTCATGCCGTTCCGTGGAATGGCCGACGAAGTCGATCGGCGTGGCATCGTTGATGCGGCAGGTCACGGCGACGCCGGTCTTCATGCCTTTTTCCTGAGCCAGATGGAGCAGGGACTTCACGGGATTGCCCTCGGCGTCGACGCCCATGTAGCCGTACGTCGTCTTCTGGCCGATCGCGAGGGCGGTACCGCCTGCGCAGGAGTCGGTGATCAGCTTGTTGGTACAATAGGTGCGCGAGTAGCCGGTATAGGGGAAATTATCCAGATTGAGGTGGCCGCCGTTGAGCACCCAGCCGACGCTGACCTGCTCGACGCCCATCCCGTCGCCGATCATGAAGATGACGTTCTTGATGCGCTTGGATTTGGGCTGGGAGACCGTAACCGTCTCGTACGGCGTCTCCACCTTGTACTTATCGTCGTCACGGAATTTGTCGTCCGCATATTTCGACAGGTCGCGGCCCTGGTCCACCTGGGCCAATGCGCCGAGGCACCAGACCAGGGAGGAAATAATTAGGAAAAAGCGTTTCATTGCTTGCAATTCGGTTAGTCAAGTTCGATATGGGTGCCGTTCTTCTCCACCCGGCAGGTGACGGTTTTAGTCTGGCCGGGGAGCAGGGCGAAGAAATTGTCGCTCCACCAGGCGGGCACGACGAGCTCTCCGGCGGCGCCCCTGGCTTTCAGGATGTTCATCGGGACGATGCGTCCGGAACGGTTGGCCAGGGTGACGGAGTAGCCTTCAGGGGCCGGCTCGACCGTCACGTCCACGTCTGCCTTCCCGCCTTCGAAGACGAAGCCCAGGTCGGCATAGGAAGTGATGGGCGTGATGTACCAGTTGGTCTTCTTCCACTTGTATTCGTTGTCCCGTGCGGGGATGCAGTAGAAGTTGTCGGCGACGGGTTTCCCGTCGGCGCCGATGAGCTGCAGAGCCACGAAATGCGGTTTGCCGTCAAATGGCTTGAGATCGAAGACCGGGACGACCTCGCGGTAGGCGGGGGAGACGGGCTTCTTGTCCGAGAAGAGAACGTTGGACGCGGCGTCGAAGACCGTGACGACTGCGGTCAGCGCACCGGTTTCCAGGCTTTCATTGACGGCGTAGACCTTCCGGTCGGCGAAATCGAAAAGCAGCTGGCGCGGCTCGCAGCCCTTCTTGGTCCCGTAATAGCCCGCCGTCGGCACGCCGTACCAGTCGTAGAGTTGCCAGTACAGGGAAGGCCAGGCGCTGTTGAGCATCCACTGGACGATGCCGGTGGCCTGCGGGACGCGGACGCGGAAGGCCTCGAACATGGCCCGGGTGCCGTCGTAATCCACGGCGTGGGCCTTGCGGACGAAGTCCTCCAGGTCTTTCCATCCGCCATATTGTCCCTTGACGACCTCCTGCAGGACTTCCGTCGAATGCATGGCGGACGAGGCGGCGGTGCAGTGGAAATCCCAGCTGTCAGAGAGTGGCCACAGGTCCTGCTCCGGGATCATCCGGCGGATGGACTCCAGCTGGGCGATGTTCGCCCCGATGCCGGTCTCTGTGTTCCATCCGTAGGCGCCGCCAGCCTGGGTGTCCTTGTACCAATAGTCGGGACCCACGTACTCGTAGGGCCCTTCCATCTTGGTGCCGGAACGGCCTGCGAGGCTCTTCTTGTCGCTGGCGGAGCAGATGTAGGGACGGTAGTCTTCCTGCTTATAGATGGCGAAATAGCGCTCTTCCAGCCCCGGGTTGGGGACCCGGTCGCTGCCAGTCATCCAGGCGATGATGGAAGGATGGTTATGCAGGCGCACGACCTGGTCGTGGAAATAGCGTTCCGCGAGCGCCTCGGACCTGGGATCGTTGATGCAGCCGTAGCCTTTGACTTCCGGCAGGCCACAATAGTCCTCCCATTCCCACTGGCAGCTGAAACCCACGAGGGCCAGCACGCCGAGGCGGTCGCATAGGTCATAGACGGTGTCATCCTTGCCCCAGATGTTTTCGAAGCGGATGAGGTTGAGGTTCATGTCCATCACCTGACGGACCTGGCGATCGATACTTTCCGGGGTGTCCCGCAGGAAGATGTCGTCGGTCCAGCCTGCGCCCTTGATGAGAATGTCCTTCCCATTGAGGGTCATCTGGCGGTAGTTTTCGTCCGTTAGGCGGCTCTCGATGCGGCGGACTCCGAAATCGATCGCCATCCGGTCAGAAAGGCGCCCTTTCACTTCGGCGGCGACGGCCAGGCGGTACAGCTCCGGCGTGCCCAGGTCATGGCTCCACCAGACCCGGGGCTGATCCAGATGCAGGAGAGTGGCTTCGGCGGGGGTCAGTTCGACCCGGCGGGTCTCTCCTGCCGAAAGGCTGACCGGGATGCGGGCGGTGCCGACTCCTTCCAGGTCAAGCTTCAGGATTGTCTTCACGGGTTTCTGCTCCAGATTGCGCAGGGTCACGCTGACGCGCAGTTCCGCCTGGGCGAGGGAGGGGATTTCCAGTTCGGGGATGACATAGATATCCTCGATGGAAATGGCGCCCGTCGTATGGAGGGTGACGGGACGGACGATGCCCATACTCTCGTCAAGCGGCCGGGGATTCCAGTCAACGAATCCGATGTTGAGGTCGCCTTTCTGTGCCCGCTTCAGCTTGATTTCCAAGGTGTTGAGGCCCTTCAGCAAGTGGCTTGCGTCGTAGGCGCGGCGGATGAAGACGCCGTAGGTCGTGTCCGCGGATGCGATCTGCTTTCCGTTGAGGAAAATGTCGGCGTAGAAGTTCAGGCCGTCGAAGACCAGCTCGGCGTGCTGCCCGCGGCGGACCTTTCCCTTGAAGACGGTCTTGTAGGTCCAGGGTTCGTCAAAGATGGTTCTGTCGGCCGTCTTGTAACTCTTGCCTTCCAGCAGGCCTTCTCCGAAATACCCGGCCTCGTACAACGTGCCGGCTACGGTCGAAGGGACGGACGCGGGATAAGTCTCGGGCGCGCCCTCGCGCGCAAGCGTCCAATCCTTGTCAATGCGCGTGCGTGCACCGTTGCCGGGAGCGGCGGGTGCGGAAACGGCCGTCGTTGCGGCCAGGAGCAGGATTACGAGTCTTTTCATGGTCAGATCAGCGAGGCCCCGATCACGGGGATGTTATCATTGGTGCAGATATCCAGGTTCAGGCGCTCGATGGCTTTCCGGTAGGGGAAATGCTCCCGCACGTATGCCTCCATCGCACGGTGGAAATGCGGGTAGTTGTTGGCGATGCCGCCGGCCAGGACGATATGGCTCGGGTCGTAGGCGAACATCGAGGCGCAGATCAGGGCGCCGAGATGACGGCCGAATTCATCGAAAAAGGCCAGGGCTTTGGGATCTCCCTGGCAGGCTGCCGCATCGACCTGCTTGCTGTCCCAGCCGGAATTGGTAAAAAACTTCTTGCTGCAGTAGTCTTCGAGGATGGAATCCCGGTAGGGGAGTCCGCAGATTTCGCCGGCGCCGCAGTTGGCGCCGCAGAAAAGCTTCCCTTCATTGACGATGCCCGTGCCGACGCCGGTGCCCAGGGTGAGAACGACCAGCGTTTCCGGCTTTGCGTCGGCGGGGAAGGTGCTCCAGACACCCATCGCGAAACAGTTGGCGTCGTTGTTGACGGCGACGGGAACCTGGAACTTGTCTTCCAGATAATCCTTGAGGGGCACTTCTTTCCAGGAAGGGATGTTCTGGGTATCATACACGATCCCTTTCTTGACATCCACGACGGAAGGAACGCCGATGCCGATCCGTTTGGTATCGGGGTGGAAGATCTTCCGGATATGCGCTGCAAGATATTCGAGCGTCTGCTCCAGGGTCGCGTCGGACGCGAAGGAGGGGGTTGAGACCAGGCTTGCGACCTGTCCGTTCCGGACCAGGCCGAAGTTGAGGTTGGTGCCTCCGATGTCAATGCCGATGCTGGTCATAGTGGTTATGATTAATGCGGTTATTATTAAAAACTTTTATTAACTTATCGATAGCTGGTTCGACTTGTACAAAAATAAAGATATATAGATGAAAAATGGGATGGATTTGCGTATTTATACACACATTTTGCGTACGAATCTTTTGTCCCGTTATTTTTTTTGCAATCTTTGAATTATGAAACGTTTCTTTTTTGCCCTCGCTTTTTGTGCGCTCTTTTTTTCGGCCTGTGCCAAACCCTGCCGTGTCGTCTGGACGGAAGGCCCCACGGATTCCCAGAGTGGGAAGGCCTGCCATCAGATGGAGATTTTAAATGTTCCCTCTGGAGAGGACTGGACCCTCTGGTTCTGTCAGTTCCGCACGCCTGTCAAGATGGAAGAAGGGTCGGATGGCTCCATTGACCATCTCTCCGGCACCCTGTACCGGGTGGTCCCCGGGGCGACGCGTCACGAGGGGAAGTGCGTGCTCCGATATGAGGCCCGTCCGCTCGTCAACCGGTGCCGGGCCCCGGAAGGATTCTTCCTGCAGAAGAAAGGACGGAAGCCCGTGCCCGTGGACGTGGAGTATGTGTATCTTCCTGCGGAGGAGATCCATTCCTTTGCGTGGACACCGCGGGAGACCTCGGTTTTCGACATGGTGCCCCGGCTGAAGAGCGTTACGCCGGCTGAGGGGACCACGCAGCCTGGAGAAGCATCGGTGTCATTCATCGAAGGGAAGGCCCCCGGCTGGTACCGGATCACACTGAACGGCTCGGTCCGGGTGGAAGCGGCCGATGAAGACGGGGCCTGGTACGCCTCTGTCACCCTGGACAACCTGAAACGCAACGCGCAGGGCGCTCCGCTGCCGAATGCCGTCATCGAAGACTGGCCGGACCTGCCTTACCGCGGCATCATGCTGGATGTCAGCCGCAATTTCACTTCCGCACGGGACCTGATGCGCCTGATCGACATCCTGGCCCACTACAAGGCAGATTACCTGCATCTCCACCTGGGTGACGACGAAGGCTGGCGCCTGGAGATCGAGGGCCTGCCCGAACTGACTTCCTACGGTGCTTTCCGTGGCCTGCCCGTCCTGCTGGAAGACGGTTCCTTCGCGGAGCCGGATGCCCTCCAGCCATCCTACTGCGGCACCCTGAACCGGAAATCTGCCTCGCCCGGCAACGGATTCTATTCCAAGGATGAATTCATCCGGATCCTGCGCTACGCCGGGGAACGGCATATCCGTGTGATTCCGGAATTCGATACGCCCGGACATTCCCGTGCCGCGATCAAGGCGATGGAGAAACGTTTCGAACGGACCGGTGACGGCTCCTGCCTGCTTTCCGAGGCGGAAGACACTTCGTCATACGTCTCGGTGCAGGATTATACCGACAATGCGATCAACGTGGCCCTTCCGTCGACCTACGCCTTCCTGGAGAAGGTATTCGACGGCGTCATCGCCCTGTATGCCGAAGCCGGAGTTCCGCTGGAGGCCATCCACGTCGGAGGTGATGAGGTCCCGGATGGCGCCTGGAACGGATCGCCTGCCTGCCGCGCCCTGCTGGATTCGCTGGGCAGGACAGACATCGCTTCGCTGAAAGACTATTATATCAACCGTGTCCTGGATCTCGCCGAGCCGCGCGGCCTGAAACTGGCCGGCTGGCAGGAAGTGCTCCAGCATCTGGAGCCGGAAACCTACGAACGGCTGAAGGGAAGCCTGGCCTTCACGAACCTGTGGGCCGTGTCCCGGGGCCGGGACACCCTGGCTTATCACTTCGCAAACGACGGCGTGGACGTGGTGCTTTCCAACTCGTCCAACAATTATTTCGACCTGGCTTACAACCGCGGCAAGCTGGAGAGGGGACATTCCTGGGCCGGCTATGTCGACGAACGGCGCTCCTTCTCCTTCCTGCCTTACGAGATGTACCGTTCCGTGCGTTGGGACGACAAGGGCCGCATACGCGACCTGTCCCGTGACGGAGAGGGCAAGTCCGTGCTCCAACCTGAAGGCCGTCCGCACATAATCGGCGTCCAGGGGCAGCTGTGGGCGGAGACGCTTCGCTCCTTCGACCACGTGACTTATTATCTGTTCCCCAAAGCCCTCGGGCTGTTTGAACGCGGCTGGAACGCCTCTCCCGCCTGGGAGGAGAGCCGACAGGCCGACGATCCGGCTTTCGTCGAGGACTTCGACCGCTTCTTCAGCATCGTCACGGACCATGAATATCCTTATTATGAGTCCCTTGGGATCTCATACCACCGCAACTGAACCATGCTGCGCCTGCTGATCATCTCCGATTTCACGGAATCCTTCCCCAACAAGCTGCTGGAAGGCATCGTCGATTACTCCCGCCGCAAGGAGCAGTGGGTCATCTGCCGCATGCCGCCCGCCTACAAGAACATGATCGGCATCGGCGGCGTCGTCAAATGGGCCAGGGACTGGGGCGCGGATGCCGTCATCGGCCAGTTTGAAGAAACGGATGAGGTCGGCCTTTTCGCCGAGAACGGCATCGTGGCCGTCGCTCAGGATTTCAAGAAACGTTTCAAGACGATTCCCAACCTCACCGGCGACTATCTGGGGACGGGCCGGATGGCCGCCCGATTCTTTCTGGACCGCGGTTTCCGGCATTTCGGTTTCTTCGGCCTCAACCGGGTCTGCTGGTCGGACGAACGGCGCGAGGGCTTCCTGAAAGAAATCGAAGCGGCCGGATACGGTGAAGCTTTCCATTCCTATTGCCAGCAGGACATCGACCAGCTGTGGTATTACGGAAAGGAGCAGGTGGATGTGTGGCTGCACTCGCTTCCCAAACCCATCGGTATCATGGCCTGCGACGACAACCAGGGCATCAACTTGATCGAAGCCTGCCACGCCCTCGGGATCAAGGTCCCGTCGGAAATCTCCGTGATCGGCGTGGACAATGACGAACTGCTGTGCAGCCTGGCCAGCACCAGCCTTTCCAGCATCCAGGTGGACATCAAGGAGGGCGGATCCCGCCTGGCGGAAATGATCGAGCAGCGGGTCGCGCATCCGGACCTGCCGATCCGGGACATCGTGCTCAATCCGATCCGGATCATCGGCCGTATGTCTACCGCGTCCTACGCGACGGACGACCTGCAGATCCGGAAAGCCATCCTTTTCATCCACCGTAACTTCCTCAAAAAGATATCCGTGGGGGATGTGATGAGCGAGGTCGCCATGTCCCGCCGCTTGCTCGAGCGGCGTTTCAAGGCTGTGACGGGGAAGACCCTGTACCAATATATTACGGATTTGAAAATCAAGTATTTCGCCGAAATGCTGCGGACTACGGACGAGCCGGTGGTCAATATAGCCATGTCTCTGGGAGAGACGGATACGAAGAGTATCTCACGCCGGTTCCGGCAGTTCTACGGCTGTTCCCCGGGCGAATGGAGAGAGAAAGATAAAACCGAAACGATATGAACCTGAAACGATTCCTGCTCGCGGCACTGCTCCTGTGCGCGTCCGCCGTGTTTTCCCCGGCCCAGCAAGCGGATGTCTTTGACTATCTGGCGGCCAATCCTTCCTGTCTCGATGGCACGGACCGTGTCTGTCCCACCGGACCGGTCGCGCTGACCCGGGCGCCCCGGGGGTACAAGCCCTTCTACATCAGTCATTACAGCCGTCACGGAGCTCGTTACGCCTCGCAGAGCGACCTGTACGGTACCCTGAACGAGACCTTGTCGAAAGCAACATCGGACGACAACCTGACCGCATTCGGACTGGACTTCAAGCGTCGCTTCGACAGCCTGTATCCCGAGGTCCGCTATCGTACGGGAGACCTTTCAAAGGTGGGCTGGGACCAGCAGCAGGCCCTGGCGGCCCGGATGTACGCCAACTTTCCGGCTGTCTTTCCGGCCGGAGCCGACGTGCAGGCCTGGACTTCCACTTCTACGCGCTGCGTGATGACGATGTCATCGTTCTGCCTGGGTCTGAAGGGTTGCTGCCCGAAACTGGACCTGGTGGAGCATTACGGAAAGGTATTCCTGCCTGCCATCCTTCCCCAGGACAGCGGCAATCCCTTCCGGGACAAGAATTATCCCCGCACGCCGCTTTCCTTCGACGAGAGCCTGGACCATTATATCGCCCGCACGCTGGACTACAGACCCATCCTGAAACGCTTGTTCAAGGACCCGGACAAGGCGGTCCAGACCCAGAAACAGTGGGACTTCGTTTCCTATCTCTGGTTCTTCAGCGCAGGGATGAACAGCCTTGTCACGGACCTGGATTTCCATGACTTGTTCACTCCCGAGGAACTGGTGGCGCTTTGGAAGATCGATGATTTCCAGTTCTATTCCGACGCCTGGCCCGGCCATCTGGGCTATCTGCCCATTCTGGATGACATCATTGCCAAGGCTGACGAACGCATCGCGGAAGGCCGGCCGGGCGCCGACCTGCGTTTCGGTCACGATTATACCCTGCTGCCGTTGATGATGATCCTTGATCTGGACGGCATCGGTCACGATGTGTCCGATCCCGATGAGATTCCGGTGTGGTTCCAAACCTACCGGGTGCCGATGGGAGCGAACGTCCAGTTTGTCTTCTATCGCGCCAGGTGCTCGGACCGGATCCTCTTCAAGGTGTTGCTCAACGGTGAGGAGGCCCGCCTTCCGCTGGAACCCGTTTCCGGCCCCTACTACGACTGGACCTCCTTCAAAGCGAAGTTCGTGCGCTGATTCAGGGCGGCGGTGGCGGGCAGGTCCAGGGCCTCGGCCAGGACGCTGATGGGATTGCGCACCTCCACGCCCGTGGACATCTCGATCTGCCACTTGCAAGTCTCACACTCACAGATGACGTAGTCCGGGCCCACCCGGGCTATGTCGTCAAAGAGCGCCTGCCCGATCTGCTGCGAGCGCTCGTAATTCTCCTTCTTGAAACCATACGTGCCCGCTATACCGCAACAGTTGCTGTCCAGCGGCACCAACTCCATCCCCGGAATCAGTTCCATCAGGGCGCGGGTGAAGAGACCCCAGCCCAACTTCTCCTGATGGCAGGGGACGTGGTAGGCGGCCCGGGCCTTGAAGTCCGGCCTGAAAGCGACTTTCGCCTCGCCCTTCTCTATCGCTTCATAGATGAAACGCACCGCCAGCAGGATATCTTCCCGGACCATTTCATTGTCAATCCCCAGAACGCCCGGATACTCCTCCCGCATCGTCAGCGTACAGGTCGAAGAGGTGGTGAGCGTCACGCGGCCCTCCTTCGCGGCGGAAGCGACCGAAGCGAGATTGATGCGGGCGTTGCGACGGGCCGCATCGAACATCCCGCCGCTCATCATCGCCACGCCGCAGCATTTTTCCTTGTCCAGAAGCTGCACCCCATAGCCGAGCGCGTTCATCACACGCACGAAATCCTTACCCAGCTGCGGATAATTGTAATTGACGTAACAGCCGTGGAAGTAGCTGACTTGCCGGAAATAAGCGTCCTGGAGGGAGGCCGCCTCGCGGCGGAACCAACTCGTAAACTTGCGGCCGGTGTATTTCGGGAAGGTCCGGCGGTGGTCGATCTTCAGCACGCCGTCCATCACCGACTTCGTCACGCCGAGCCCCAGCGTTCCGTTGACCACGGGCGCAAAAGGCGTGGCCAGCGACCCCATCGCATCCGTATTGGCCAGCATGCGGTCCCGCAAGGAAGGATGGATGTCTCCGTAGCGGTCTCGGGCCGAATGGATGATGTCCGCGATGCGTACGCCGGACGGACAGACGACCTCGCAGCGCTTGCAGTTGAGGCAGTATTTCAGGTTGCTATCGAAAAACAGGGCGTTCTTCAGGCGGAGCCGTTCCCCGTCCGGGCCGGCGTGTTTGGGGCCGGGGTAGTCCGGAAGCACCTTGAGGACCGGGCAGAAGTCGGTGCAGATGGCGCACTTGACGCACTGCTCGAAGTTGTTGGGGCTGATGTTACGCTTCTGCATGGTCCGCTTGTGTTAAGATGGCTAATACTTTGTCCGCACTTTTTTCGATCTCTTCCCGGCCGTCGACGGCGGAGATGCCCTCGAGCAGTTCGCCGCAGGCGTAAAGGTTCTCCACGGTCCGCCCCCCCATCGAAGGACGGGACTGCGCGTCGGTCCTGACGCCGAAACGCAGGAAACGCTGGGGGGCGCCGAAGGAGGCGTCGAACCAGCCGCCACGGTCTTCGTCGTAGGCGACGTCCAGGCCGAACAAAGGCTCGTAGACACGGTCCATGTCGGCCACGATCCCGCCGCCCAGGAATTTGCCGGTGGCGATCACGAAACGGTCCGCCTTCAGGGGATAGGCGCCCAGGTTGACGGTGTGCACGGCTGTGAGGCGGTTGCCTTCGAAGAGGCCTTCGCGGACCGAGTCTCCGATCAGCAAGGTGCCTCCCAGGCGCTCGTACGGCCTGACCTCCACTTCGTTGATGGAGCGGCCGAGGCCTATGACGGCGGTCTTGCGCCCCGCCTTCTGCAGGGCGGAAGCGACCCGCATGCCGGCCGAACCGGCTCCTATGATGATGACGTCAAACTTCATGGGCCCCGGTCATTTAAAGGTGGAAGGCGCGCCGGCCTTGAATACTTTCTGCATGAATTCCATTTCCCGGAGGGTATCGCCCCAGCCGACGGGCATCATGCCTTTCCAGCGCTCGTCGAGATATTCGCGGGCGAGGCGTTCCGCATCCGCGGGCCTGCCCTGGGCTTCAGCGAGGGCGGCCGCTGCTTTCCGGATGCAATACGTGCCCTGGCAGGTCCCCATCCCGATACGCGTGCGGCGGCGCAGGTCCGCGAGGGAATGGATGTCGAAGCGGGCCACGGCACTCCGGATCTCACCGAGGGTCACGTTCTCGCATTCGCAGACCAGCATCCCGTCAGGGGAACCGGCCGGGAAGTCGCGCTCGATGGTGCGGGGGAGCGGGGTGGTGGCCGTGGCACAGGGAACGGCGACGCCCAGCTTGGCGCAGACGGTGTCCGTGGCCATTTCTGCCATCAGGCGGTAGGTCATGAGCTTGCCGCCGGTAATCGTTACAAATCCTTCGATGCCGTCGCGCGTGGCATGGTCCAGGCAGACGATGCCTCGGCTGATGCTGCGGCCCGTCGGATCGTCGTCCGAAGCCACCAGCGGCCGTACGCCGGCGTATGCGCGCAGGATGCGGGTGCTTGCGAGGGCGGGGCAGAGCTGGGACCCTTCGCGCAGCAGGAGCTCTACTTCATCGGGTGTCACGTGCAAGTCGTCACACGCTTCGAAGGGGATCTTGGTGGAGGTGGTGCCGATGACCGTCACCGTGTCGCCAGGGACCAGGATGTCGCCGTCGGCCGACTTGCGGCAGCGGTTGATCACCACGTTGTTGACGCGGTGCGCGAACACCAGGAGCGCCCCCTTGGCGGGGAACATCGCGATCCGGGCGCCGGCCATCTGCACGATGGCCTGTCCCCAGATGCCCGCCGCGTTGACGGTCACCCGGGCGTGATATTCGGCCGTTTCTCCGGTACGGCTGTCGCGGACACGGACGCCCCGGACGGTATCGTCCTCCTTGACGAGGGACAGAACTTCGGTGTAAGTGAGGATGTCGGCGCCGTGCAGGCGGGCGTCCAGGACGTTGGCCGCGCAGAGCTTGAAGGGATCCACGGACCCGTCGGGCACCTTGACGGCGCCGATCAGGCGCGGGTTGACCGAAGGCTCCCATCGGATGGCTTCGCGGGGGTCCATCGCTTCGGCTTCGATACCCGCCGTGCGGCAGGCCTCGATGAATTTCTTCTGATAGTCCAGGCCGTAGCCCGTCTCCTCGTCCTCGGGCAGGGTGATGAACAGACCCTGCGTATCTTCGATGCAGTGGGGGGCGATCCTGCGGAGAATGCGGTTCTCCACGATGCACTCGCGGGCCGATTCGCCGTCCTTGACGGCATAGCGGGCGCCACTGTGCAACAGGCCGTGGTTCCGGCCGGTCGCGCCGTCGGCGATGTCCCTGCGCTCGATGAGCAGGACCTTCAGGCCGCGCAGGGCGCAGTCACGGGCCGTGCCGGCGCCGGTGATGCCTCCGCCTATGATGATGACATCGTATTCCTTGAGCATTTCTTGCATGGGCAAATTCTTGCTAAAGATAAGGTTTTTTTCTTATATTTGTCCTGATAGCACCTCTCCTAATGAACAAGCATCCGGAAATGGCGATCGATCTGGACAAGATCGTCGCCGCAAAAGCGAAAGGCAAAAAGATCCCGCAGTTCCTCGTGAACGGGATGAAACGCCTCCTGCATGTGGATTATATCAACGAATACCTGACGCAAGGTTATTCCGGGGTGGAGTTCTGCACCAACGCCATCAAGTTTCTGGACGTCACGCTGGACGTGCGGGGCTTCGACAAGTTCGACACCTCCGGGCAGACGAAGTACACCTTTGTTTCCAACCATCCGCTGGGCGGGATTGACGGCGTGGCCCTGGGCGGCATCGTGGGAGAGGCGTTCGACGGCAAGATACGCTATCTGGTCAACGACCTGCTGATGAATCTGAAGGGCCTGGCGCCGCTTTGCGTCGGCGTCAACGTGATGGGAAAGGACCAGGACCGCAGCCTGGCTTCCAAGATTGACGAGGCTTTCCTGTCGGATGACCAGATGATCATGTTTCCCGGCAAACTCTGCTCCCGCAGGATCGACGGCCGGATCCAGGACCTGCCCTGGGGCAAGGCCTTCATCCGCAAGAGCGTGATGACGGGCCGCCAGGTCGTTCCCGTCCATTTCATCGCGCAGAATTCCAAACGCTTCTATCGCGTCGCCAACTGGTGCAAGCGCCTGGGCATCAAGTTCAACCTGGCCATGCTCCTTTTGCCCGACGAGATGTACAAGGCCCGCCACGGCACCTTTAAGGTGGTCTTCGGCGACCCGATAGCCCCCGAAACATTCGACAGCAGCCGCACGCCCTACGAGTGGGCCCAGTGGGTGCGATCCAAAGTATATGAATTGTAATATGGAAGAGATCATCGCTCCCGTTGACAAGGAATTGATCCTGGCGGAACTGACGCCGGACAAGTTGCAGCGCAAGACCAACCACGGAGACAACGAGATCTACGTGGTCAACTGGCAGAATGCCCCGAACACGGTCCGGGAAATCGGCCGTCTCCGCGAAATCAGTTTCCGGCAGGCGGGCGGCAGCGCCGGCCTGGCGATGGATCTGGACGAGTTCGACACCATGGAGAACCCCTACCAGCAGCTGCTGGTCTGGGATCCGGATGCGCAGGCCATCATCGGCGGCTACCGTTACATCCTGGGCTCGGACATCAAGATCGGGGAGGACGGGCAGCCCGTGCTGGCCACCTCGCACATGTTCCATTTCTCCGAGGAATTCGTACGGGACTACATTCCGCACACCATCGAGCTGGGGCGCTCTTTCGTGACGCCCGATTACCAGAGCTCCAAGGCGGGGGCGAAGGCCCTGTTCGCTTTGGACAATCTCTGGGACGGACTGGCGACCCTGATGGTACACCATCCCAACATGTATTTCTTCTTCGGCAAGATGACGATGTATCCTTCGTATGATCCGCTCGGACGCGACTTGATCCTCCATTTCCTGTGGAAGCATTTCGGAGGCAGCGAGCACCTCGTGCAGCCCATCGATCCCGTCGTGCCGCAGCTGGACCGCCGTGTCGCGGGCCTGATCCTGAAAGAGGAGGAATTCAAGAAGGATTATGTCTGCCTGAAGGATGCGATCAAGTCGCTGGGGACTTCAATTCCGCCGCTGGTCAATTCCTACATGCAGATTTCTCCCACGATGAAGATGCTGGGCACGGCGGTGAACCACGAGTTCGGGGAAGTGGAGGAGACGGCGATCCTGATCACCTTCGACGAGCTGTATCACGAGAAGAAGATCCGTCACGTCGAATCTTATATGAAGGAGCTCCTGGCGCGGTTCCAGACGCGTTTCCCGAACCTGACGAGCAATTTCAAGGAGGTGATGCTGTCGAAGATGAACAAGCGCCGGTCTTCCAGCCGTTCGCGCTGGGACCGTCTGCGTCACAGGAAATCGGAATAAAAAAGGCGGGACCGTAAGCCGGGTTCTGTTCGCTTCCGTCATTTATCTTCGCGACCTACCCCCCGGCATCGGACGGGCCGTCCTCATCTGCCGGTATACTTGGTCTTGCAGGCCCCGGGTCCGTACCCCTGCGACATCGCTGCTGCAGGTCGTGAGCTCTTGCCTCGCGTTTTCACCCTTGCCCCGGAGGGGCGGTTTTTTTCTGTTACGGATCCCCTGAGATTACTCCCACCTGCGCTTTCCGCAGCGGGGTGCCCTGTCCTGCCCGGACTTTCCTCAGCCTTGCGGCCGCGACGGATCGTCCCGCCTGTTTCAAAGTGCGGCAAAGGTACGAAAAAATATGTATATTTACAGTCCAGATGCGTTTGAATGCGAAAAACTTGTGCCTGCTTGCCGCCGTCCTCCTCCCGGCCGGCGTCTTGTTGCGTGCGCAGGAGCTGCGGGTCCCGCCTACGACCTATTGGGACTGCAGCGTTCCGGCTGCCCGGCAGCTCACCTTCGAGACGGATACGGTGACGGTCCGGCTGATCGGGGACGTGATGATGCATCTCCCGCAGCTGAAGCACGACTACGTGGAATTCTTCAGCCGTGTCTCCGCCCCGATGCGCGAGGCCGACATCGCCGTCGCCAACATGGAATTCACCCTGGCCGGGACGCCCTACACGGGCTATCCCTGCTTCTCGGCGCCGGACGCATACGCCTGGACAGTCTGCCGGGAGCTGGGACTGGACCTGATGCTGACAGCCAACAACCACATCATCGACAAGGGGCGGAAAGGCCTGGAGCGCACGCTGGAGGTCTATGACGCCATGCGGGATTCGCTGGGCGTGGCACAGACGGGCGTGTCGCGTACGCCCGAGGAGGAACGGTCCCTGATGCCGCTGCTGCTGGAAGCCGGGGGCCTGCGCATCGCATTCGTCAATTTTACCTACGGCACCAATCTGGATCCCCAGCCTTTCGAGTGGCCGAAGCTGGGGCGCATGGACAAGGAAGAGGTCGAAGCCATGATCGCCCGGGCGAAAGCGGCGGGCGCGGATTTCATCGTGGCCCTGCCGCACTGGGGCGAGGAGTATCACTTGCGTCATGCCCCTGACCAGGAGGAATGGGCCCGCTGGCTTGCGGACCGGGGAGCGGATGTCGTCGTCGGGGCGCATCCGCACGTCGTCCAGGATACGACGCACATCGGCGGCGTGCCGGTGATCTATTCGATGGGGAACGCCGTCTCCAACATGAGCAAGGAGAACACGCGTCTGGAACTGATGGTTACGCTTCGCTTTACGCACGACGACTGGTCTGGCCGCAAGCGGATGCTGGAGCCCGAGCTTCGTTTCATGTGGTGTACGCTTCCGGGGAAACTCATCACCGGCTACGCTACGCTTTTCCCCGATGAATGGGAAGGCCGTCGGGATGCCTGGCGCGATCCCTCCGACTATGACGAGATGCAGAAGACGCTGTCGCGCGTCAAGGCGGCGACGGGGATCCGTTAGCGATTGTGGGGGAGAGGTGGACAAGGAAAGGGATTTTTTCGTACATTTGAAAAGATTTGGACACAGAAGAACTATTAACCAAAATAAAGTATGGAAAGAAGACAATTTCTCAAGGTTTCGGCGCTCGGCGCCGCCGCGACGATGATTCCCGCCGGACTGGCCGGTGCGGCTCCCGCCGCCCGCAAGAAAACGGCTGCCGCCAGTGACAAGATCCGCATGGGCTTCATCGGTCTCGGTCAGCAGGGGCATTATCTTTGGGGCAGTTTCATGAAGATGGACGACGTCCGTCTCGTGGCCGGCTGCGACGTGTATGACATCAAGCGCGACCGCTTCGAGCGCGAAGTGACGGCTTACTACAAGGGAAAGGGAGAGAAAAAGGTCGCCGTGGACCTCTATGAGGACTATCAGGACCTGCTCGCCCGCCCGGACATCGACGCCGTCGTCATCGCCGTGCCGGACCATCAGCACGCCATCATCGCCCTGGCCGCCCTCAAGGCCGGCAAGGATGTATATCTTGAGAAACCGATGACGCTGACCATCTATGAGGGGCAGGTGCTCTGCAAGGCGGTCCGCAAGTACAACCGCATCCTCCAGGTCGGCAGCCAGCAGCGCTCCAGCGAGGAGTTCACCCATGCCTGCAACATCGTCCGCAACGGCGACCTGGGCAAGATCGAGCGCATCAACGTCTACGTGGGCCGCAACCTGGATCCGAATACCGGCCATCCGGTCGACTGCAAGCTTCCGAAGATGGAGGTTCCTGCGGGCCTGAACTGGGACAAGTGGCTCGGGCCGCTCCCGGAGAGCATTTACTATCACTCTGATCTCGATCCGATCATTACGCCCGAGGAGCCGAAGGAAAAACTCTGGGGCGCCTGGCGCTGGTACAAGGTGATGGGCGGCGGCCTGATGACCGACTGGGGCGCACACATGTTCGACATCGCTCAGTGGGGCATCGGCAAGGATCTGTCCGGCCCCTGCGAGGTGATTCCCCGCGGCTACGGCTATTATGACCGCCTTACCTATAAATACGACAATGGCATCGTGATGACTGAAGGACCCGTCGCCCCCGGCAACAAGAATCCGGGCGTGCGCTTCTATGGCAGCGAGGGCTGGATCGAAGTACACCGCGGCGAGTTCACCTGCTCGGATCCCAAGTTCGAGATGAAGAAGGATGTGTCCAACGCCGACGTGCCTTACGAGGCTCGCGCCGGACACCACAGGGTGTTCATCGACTCGGTCAAGTCCCGGATCGATCCCAACGTCCCGGTCGAAGTAGGTCATTCCTCCTGCACGGTCTGCAACCTCGGCAACATCGCCGCGACGCTCGGCCGTCCCGTCGTCTGGAATCCCATCGTCCAGAAATTCATGAACAACGACACCGAAGCGACGAAACTGCTCCATTACGAGTATCGCAAGGGGTATAAACTCGAACTGTAGTGAGAAGTTTCCTCAGGCTGGTCCTGTTGTGCGCGATCGTACTGCTGCCGGTCGGCTGTGAGGCGAAAGTCCGCAGCTACCGGCCGCAGGTGGTCGCATCCTATCCCCACGATGAGACCTCCTATACCCAGGGCCTGTTCTTCCACGACGGCAAGATGTACGAAAGTACCGGCCAGTGGGGCGAATCCACGATGCGCATCGTGGATCCCCAGACCGGCAAGGCCCTGAAACGCCTGGACTTCGACCGGAAGTATTTCGTCGAAGGCTCCGTCGTCCTGGACGGAAAACTGTATATCCTGACCTGGACCAACAAGCTTGTCTTCCTCTATGATGCCGAGACCCTGGAGTATGAAAAGACCTTCGGGTATCCGCGCGAGGGCTGGGGCCTGACCACGGACGGAAAGCAGCTGATCGCCTCGGACGGTTCGGCCCGCCTCTACTTCATGGATCCATCCCTGAAGGTACAGCGGACGGTGACCGTGCGCCTGAACGACCGCCCGGTCCGCTATCTCAACGAACTGGAATACATCGGCGGGAAGATCTGGGCCAATGTCTATACATCGGACATCATCCTGATCATCAATCCTTCCGACGGAAAGGTCGAAGCCACCGTGGACTGCACGGGCCTGCTGCCCCGGCAGTATCAGGACCGCAGGACCGACGTCCTCAACGGCATCGCCCACAATCCCGCCGACGGGAAGATATACCTGACCGGCAAATACTGGAAACGATTGTTCGAAATCACATTGAAAGAAAACTAGAAAAAAGCCCGCTGTCACAGCGGGCTTTTTTATCGGTTAGTTAGTAGTGTATTACCTAAAAGAAGGTTAATTGTTGGTTAGTATCTCTTAAGAATAAGAGTAGAGTGTTGTCATTTTTCAATGGCAAAGGTAATCATTTTTTCATTGTTTCCAACAAAAACCTAAAAATCTTTTATCAAATAAAATATTTATTAAAATTATTTATTAAGTAGCTCCGGCCGCAGCCGTTTCGTGCGCTCCAGCGCCTGCTCGTCCTGCCAGGCCCGGATCAGCTTGGGATTGCCGCTGAGCAGCACATCCGGCACCTTCCATCCGTTGAACTCCACGGGCCGGGTATAGATGGGAGGGGAGAGCAGGTCATCCTGGAAACTGTCGCTGAGCGCCGAGGTCTCGTCGGTGATGGCCCCGGGCAACAGGCGGACGATCGCATCCGCCACGATGGCCGCCGGAATCTCGCCGCCGCTGACCACATAGTCTCCTACGGAAATCTCCCGCGTGACAAGGTGCTCCCGGATCCGGTGGTCGATACCCTTGTAGTGGCCGCAGAGGAGGATGATGTTCTCCTTGAGCGACAGCTCATTGGCGATGCCCTGGGTCAGGATCTCGCCGTCCGGGGACATGTAGATCACCTCATCGTAGTCCCGTTCCGCCTTCAACTCCTCTATCATTTTATAGACCGGCTCCACCATCATCACCATTCCGGCGTCTCCGCCGTAGCAGTAGTCGTCAACCGAACGGTGCGGTCCCAGGCCATATTTCCGGATGTTGTGGACGTGGATTTCCACGATGCCTTTCTTGATGGCGCGTCCCACGATGGAGTGGCCCAGCGGGCTCTCGAGCAACTCGGGGACGACGGTCAGGATATCGATTCTCATTGCGAAAGCATTTACTGTTGCAAAAATAGCGAAGAATGTCCAAAAAAATGATATATTTGTAGTCCATTACTATATTTTTAACTTGTTACTCTAATTAACCATGAGCGAAACGATCATCCCTGATGTGCAGCCCACGTCAGACGTACTTGAAACCATCCAGACCCCCGTCATTGAAGAGACCGTTGAGCAGGAGACGCCCGTAGCGGAGCCTGAGGCCCCCGTGGCTGAGCCGGAACCGGTTGTTGAAACCGAGCCGGAAGCGACCGCAGCTGAAGCCGAGCCCGTCGCTGAGCCGGAGCCCGAAGCCCCAGTCGCGGAAGAAGCCTCTGCAGCCGAAGAAACACCCGCTCCCGCACCGGAAGAGGCCCCCAGCCTCTTCGACAAGACCCTCGCCGAGCTGGTCGATCTCTTCGCCGCCCTCAAGGACGACGTGGACCGGATGAAAAAGTCGAAAGAGGCCGAAGCCATCAAGTCCGCATTCTACAAGAAACTCAACAAGGAAAAGGCCGAGGCCGGACTGGAGACCAGTCCCGAGCCCGATGACGCCGCTCCTGCCGAGCCTGTGACGGAAGACGGAAAGATGAATCCCTTCATGGCCATCGAAGCGGCTTTCAAGGACCTTTACGCCGACTATAAGCGTGAAAGGGCCGAGTACAACAAGGAGCAGGAAAAGGAACGGGAGAACAACCTCGCGGCCAAGGAGGCCGTCATCGAGGATCTCAAGAACCTCGTCGAGAAGCAGGAGGACGTGAGTGCCACGTTCCCGGCTTTCCGCGAGATCCAGGCGCGCTGGCGCTCCATCGGTCCCGTCCCCAACCAGAAGTTCAGGGATATCAACGATACCTATCAGTTCTATGTCGAGAAGTTCTACGACATGGTCAAGATCAACCGCGACCTGCGTGACCTCGATTTCAAGAAGAACCTCGAAGCCAAGGAAGCCTTCTGCGAAGCGGCGGAGAAACTCTCCGAAAACGAGAATGTCGTTTCCGCTTTCCACGAGTTGCAGAAACTCCACGAGCAGTGGAAGGAGTTCGGCCCCGTCGCCAAGGAGTACCGCGATTCCATCTGGGAACGTTTCCGTGCCGCGACCGCCGTCATCAACAAACGCTACCAGGCCCATTTCGAAGGCCTGAAGGAGAAGCAGGAGGAGAACCTTGCCGCCAAGACCGCCCTCTGCGAGCGGATCGAGGAAATCGCTGCCAAGGAAGTCTCTTCTTCCAGCGAGTGGAACGCCCTCACCAAGGAGATCGAGAATATCCAGGCTGAGTGGAAAGGCATCGGCTTCGCCTCCAAGAAGGAGAACCAGAAGATCTACGACCGCTTCCGCGCCGGCTGCGACAAGTTCTTCGAGAAGAAGCGCGACTTCTATTCCGCCTACAAGGACAACATGAACGAGAACCTCGAGAAGAAGATGGCCCTCATCGAGGCTGCCGAGGCGCTCAAGTCCAGCACGGAGTGGAAGAAAGCCACCGACGAATTCATCAATCTCCAGAAGAAGTGGAAGGAGATCGGCGCCGTGCCGCGCAAGAAGTCCGAGCAGCTCTGGAAGCGTTTCCGCGCCGCCTGCGACGAGTTCTTCGCCGAGCGCGACAAGCAGAACAAGCCCGAGAACGATTTCTACGGCAACCTCAAGGCCAAGAAGCACCTGATCGAGGAGATCAAGGCTTTCGTGCCCGAGGATGAGGCGGCCGCCGAGGCTGCGATGCACGACTTCGACGAGAAGTGGCGTGCGATCGGCTTCGTCCCGTTCAAGGAGAAGGAAGCCATCACCCGCAGCTACCGGGAGGCGATGCAGGAGAAGTTCCCGACCTTCGGAGAGCGGGGACCCCGCCGGGACAACCGTCAGGCCTCCCGCGCCCCGCGCAGCGAGAAGGACATCCTGATCCAGAAGTACAACGCCCTCCAGCAGGACATCGATACCTACGAGAACAACATCGGTTTCTTCGCCATGTCCAAGAATTCCGAACCTCTCATCAAGCAGATGCAGCAGAAGATCGAGGATGCGAAGCAGGAGCTCAAGGCGCTTGAAGAGAAGATACGGACGGTAGAAAGCGAAGAGAACAATGGATAAAAACTCGGTTATCGGATTCGTCCTGATCGGCCTGCTCCTCTTCGGCTTCACATTCTGGCAGTCGAAGCAGTATCAGAAGCAGGCCGCCATCGAGGCCGAGAAAGCCGCCGAGCAGGCGCGTCTGGACTCCATCTATTATGTGGAGCACAAGGCGGAGATGGATTCCATCGCCGCCCTGCGTGCTGCAGCGGATTCCGCCTCCGGCCTGGTCGCTGAATCTGCCGACGTGCCCGCGGCCCCTGTCTCCATCTATAAGGATGCCGCCCTCGAGAGCGCCCACCAGGCGGAAGGGACTATTGTGACGCTGGAGAACGACAAACTCGCCCTGGCCTTCACGACCAAGGGCGCCCAGCCTTGGTCCGCCCGGATCAAGGACTTCAAAACTTACGAGAAGGATGACCTCTATCTCTTCAAGGAAGGGATGAGCAGCTATTCCGTCAGCGTCTATGCGGGCGAATTCATCAAGACTTCCGATTTCGTCTTCGAGGTCGCCGAGCAGACGGACACCACGCTCGTGATGCGCCTGCCTTTTGCTTCGGGCGGCTATATAGAGCAGCGTTATGCGCTCCCGGAGGGCTCCTACATGGTGCAGAATACCCTGTCTTTCGTCGGCATGGAGGGCATCATCCCGCGCAACGTCTCTTCCGTGGACGTGGATTTCGCGATGACGATTCCCCGGATGGAGAAGGGTTTCAAGAACGAGTCCCAGTATTCTAAACTGGATTACTATTTCGAAGGAGAGAAGAAACCGGCCGAGATCGGTCGAGGCCGCAACGGATCCAAGCGCATCGACTCCAAGCTGAGCTGGTTCGCCTTCCAGCAGCAGTTCTTCTCCGCCATCGTCCGTTCCCGGCAGCAGTTCGCTTCCGGCGACGTGTCTGTCGCGTTCTTCCCGGATGGGGACGAGAGCCGCAACCTTATGACCTGCGAGGCCCGGATGCGTGAAGAGCTCCGGCGCGACAACCCGGCCGACATCCGTCTGGGGTATGAGATGTATTTCGGCCCCAACCACTTCCAGACGCTGAAATCGTACGACCAGAAGTATGAGAAGATCATTCCGCTCGGCGGCTGGCTGGTCGGCTGGTTCACCCGTTTCGTCATCATTCCGCTCTTCAACTTCCTGCACCGGTACATCGGCAACTTCGGTATCATCATCCTCCTGATGACCCTCTTCATCAAGATCGTGGTGTTCCCGTTCGCCTACAAGTCGTATTCTTCCTCCGCCAAGATGCAGGCCCTCAAGCCCGAGATGGAGAAGATCAACGCCAAGTATCCCAAGCAGGAGGATGCGATGAAGAAACAGCAGGCGACCATGGACCTGTACAAGAAGGCAGGTGTCAGCCCGATGGGCGGCTGCCTGCCGATGCTGCTGCAGTTCCCGATCCTGTGGGCGATGTTCCGCTTCTTCCCGGCCTCCATCGAGCTGCGTCAGCAGCCTTTCCTCTGGGCCGAGGACCTGAGCGCATACGATTCGATCATCAGTTTCGGCCACCGCATCCCGCTGCTGGGCGACCATATTTCCCTCTTCGCCCTGCTGATGGCGGTCTCCATGTGGTTCTATTCCAAAATGACCACCGCCAACCAGACGGCGTCCAACGACCCTAACGCGCAGTCGATGAAGTTCATGAGCCTGTGGATGATGCCGATCATGATGTATTTCATCTGTAACAACCTCTCCTCCGGTCTGAGCTATTATTACCTGCTCTCCAACCTCATCACGATGGGCGAGACCTTCGTCATCAAGAAGTGGTTCGTCCACCCGGACGAGATCCTCGCCAAGGTGAAGGCCTCCGAGGGCAAGCCGGTGCAGAAGTCCAAGTGGCAGCAACGCCTGGAAGAAGCCCAGCGCCTCCAGCAGCAGCAACTGCGCGAGCAGCAGAAGAAACAGGGCAAACGATGATTACCGAGAACCTGGAACAATTGAGGAAGGAACTGCCAGCAAACGTCAGATTGTTGGCAGTTTCCAAATTCCAGCCCATCGATCGCATACTGGAAGCCTACCAGGCCGGCCAGCGCCTTTTCGGAGAGAACCGGCCCCAGGAACTGGCGGCCAAGGCGGTGCAGCTGCCGCAGGACATCGAGTGGCATTTCATCGGGCATCTCCAGACCAATAAGCTCAAGATGGTGTTGCCCTACGCCGCCCTGGTGGAATCGGTCGATTCACAGCATCTGCTGGAAGCCGTCGATGACTGGGGCAAGACGCACGACAAGGTCATCCCCGTGCTGCTGGAGTTGCACATCGGGGCAGAGGAGACCAAGCAGGGCTTCTACGAGGAAGAGGTCCTGGATATCCTTTTCAACGCCGACAAATACAAATTTATCCGTTTCTGCGGCCTGATGGGGATGGCGTCCCACACCGACGACGAAGAGATGGTGCGGGCAGACTTTATCCGGATTTCCTCGTATCTGGATTACCTTCGGGACCTGTTCCCGGAACTGGAGGACTTCAAGGAGCTTTCGATTGGCATGTCAGAGGACTGGCGCATCGCGGTAGGCTGCGGATCCACCCAGGTCCGCATCGGCAGCGCGATCTTCGGACCGCGTGTTTGATTGACAATCATTGGATTATGAAAAGAATACTGTTTGCTTTCTCCGCCCTGGCGGCTCTCGTGTCCGCCTGCCGTCCGGCAGCCGACGAATTCCCCACGGTCTATGCCCACCGCGGCTGTCACCTGGAGAACCTGATTCCCGAGAACAGTGTCACCGGCATCGAGGTGGCCGCGCGCTTCGGCTATCCGGCCATCGAGATGGACGTCAAGTACACCCTGGACAGCGTCCTCGTCATCATGCACGACGGGACGATCAACCGCACCATGCGCAATGCGTCGGATTATTCCGAAATAGAGACGCCTGTCCGGGTCACGGAGACTTCTTTTGAAGACTTGCGTACGAAGTATGTACTGGCTTCGGAGAATCCCTCGCTGCGCCTGCCCATTCCGACCCTCGTCGAGATGCTGGAGGCCTGCAAGCGCTGCGGAATCCACCCCGTGCTGCACAGCCAGATCCCGGCGTCCTACGAAGTCGCACAGGAGTATATGGGGGACGACTGGACCTGTTTCACGCACGTGTTCGACTGTGTCGCTTACGCGCGTTCGTTCTCGAACTGCAAGATCCTGTGGGATCCGGACCGTACCTCGGCGGCGAAATGCGTGGAGAAGCTGCAGCCCCTGGGAGGATGCCTGGGCATGTCTACGATGAAATACAACATGCTGGACTCCGCTTACATTGCCACGATGCATGCGGCAGGAATGCATACGCAGTCGTCCATCTTCCCGGTGCCGCACGACGCGGACGCTATCCGGGACAAGGCCGACATCATCCTTTCCGATTTCTGCTGGCTGCAGACGGAAGGCCGGAAGCCGATGGCGCAGAAGAAGGCCCGCAAGGTCGCGGTCGAGGCGGGGGAGACGTATGGCTTCACCTGCCCGGAGCGCCTGGAATACGGAGCCCTGGTGCTTGAGTTCAACTTCGTCGGAGAGGGTGAAGTGACGGTCGACGGAGAGGCGCATTATCCGCTTTCTTCCGAGACGGAGCAGTCTTTCCTGGTGGGCTACCGCAGTCTGCGGCTGGCCCCGTCCTTCGAGGTGAAGGCAGGGGAGAAGGGCTTGGTACTGAAGGGCTTGCGCGCCCGCTTCTACCGGATCTGACCTTTCAGGTAGGCGATCATTTCTCCGGCGATGGCTTCAGACGCGCCGGAACCTCCGAGGGCTTCGCGGATTTCGCGGTAGCCCTCTTTCATTTTCGCCCGATAGGCGCTGTCTTCCGTGATGCGGCGCAGTTCCGCGAAGACGGCGGCGGTGTTGAACTCTTCCTGGATCAACTCGCGGAAGACGGGGCGGTTCATGATGAGGTTGCCGAGGGAAATGAATTTGATATGCTTGTCCACGTGGAATATGTGGCGGATGGCCCACATCGTCAGGGCGCTGGTGCTCCAGCAGACGACCTGCGGCGTGCCGATCAGGGCCGCTTCCAGTGAAGCGGTGCCGGAGTTGATGATGGCCGCGTCGGCATATTTCAGGATGTCGTATGTGCGCCCGAAGATGAGCTTGACGTTCTTGCGGGTGCCGATGTATTTCTCGTAGTCTTCCTTGCTGCGTGCCGGGGCCCCGGCGATGACGACGTCGCGGCCCAGCAGGTCGGCGATCTCCATGCAGAGGGGCATCATGCGGGAGATTTCACCCTTGCGGGAGCCGGCCAGGAGGGCGATGTAGGAACCTTCGACGGGACGGCTGAACTCGTGGGCGTCGACCGCGTCGATCAGTGGGTTGCCCTTGTAGGAATAAGGGATGCCGCGGCTGCCGAAATAATCCTTCTCAAAAGGGAAGATGATGAAAAGGCGGTCCACCCATGCCTTGAGGGAGGCATTCCGCTTTTCGCGGGACGCCCAGGTCTTCGGGGCGATGTAGTAGAACACCTTGATCCCGCTTTCGTGGGCGAACTTGGCGATCTTGAAGTTGAATCCAGGGTAGTCGATCAGGATCACGACGTCCGGCTGCCAGGCGAGGATGTCTTTCTTGCAGAAATCCACGTTACCCAGGAGGGTGCGCGCCTTGGCGATGACTTCGGTCAGGCCCATGACGGCGCCTTCCTTGTAGTGGCGCACCAGCTGCGCGTCCGGGTCGGCGGCCTGCATCAGGTCTCCGCCCCAGAAACGGATGACGGCCTCCGGGTCTTTGGCCCGAAGTCCCTTCATCAGGTTGCTCCCGTGGAGGTCTCCGCTCGCTTCGCCGGCAATGATGTAGTACTTCATGCTTTCGGGTTCAGGATTTCTTCCAGTCCGATCGAGCGCAGCCGCCGCTGCTCCCGCTGGTCGGTCGTGAGGATGCTGTGGGCGGTCACGGTGATGTATTTCCGGGCGATGAGTTCCACGTCCGTCTCCTCGGAGTTGTCCGGATCCTTGACGATTTCGCCGCCCATCACATAGTACATTTCGTCAGACTCGGGATCCGGTTCCGGCAGGGAAGTGATGCCGATCTCGCGATGATCGATACCTTTCCGCTCGTAGATGCCGGGATCGTAGGGATACAGCTCGCGCACCCAGCGGATGACGCCCTGCTTGCAAACCCGTACGCCGGCGACTTCTTCCGGCGGGACGGCCGGAAAATTGATGTTGTAGGTCAGGCCGAAACGTCGGGACGGATGCCAGGCCATTTTCTCGAAGATGGGAGGAAGATACCGCTCGACCACGCTGAAGTCCGCGTCCGGATCCAGACTGTCCAGGGAAACGGCCACGGACGGTACCTTGACGAGCGCTCCTTCCTGGGCGGCACCCAGCGTCCCGGAGTACAGGGCGGCCGTGGCATAGTTGCCGCCGTGGTTGATGCCGCTGACCAGCAGGTCGGGGAGGCCGTCCGTATATAGGTTGCCGATCCCGAACTTCACACAACTGGCAGGACTCCCGTCGAGGTAATACCAGACCACGCCGGGCTCCTCGCGGACTTTCTTGACCGCGATGGGACGATAGCCCATCGTGACGCCCATCGAGGCGCCGGACTGGACATATTTCGGAGCGACGACGGTGATTTCACCATAGCGTTTCAGGATGTTGACCAACACCTGGATGCCCTTGGCGCGATATCCGTCGTCGTTTGTGATCAGTATCTTCATACTCGGTCGAGAATTTGTGCAAAGATATGGAGAAATATCCTTTTTTTTTGATAAATTTGCAAGGTTTTTGGCCAAGCTTATAAGTTCAACATTTTATAAACTTACATTACACAATGATCAAACTGGGTATTAACGGATTTGGCCGTATCGGCCGTATGGTTTTCCGTGCCGCTGTCGAGAATTTCGCTGATGACATCAAGGTCGTCGGTATCAATGACCTCCTGGACGCCGATTATCTGGCTTACATGCTGAAGTACGATTCCGTCCACGGTCATTTCAACCACGACATCAAGGTCGAGGACAACTTCATGATCGTTGATGGCAACAAGATCCAGGTCTTCGCCGAGAAGGATCCCGCCAACATCACCTGGGGCGCCCTCGGAGTCGACGTCGTCGTCGAGTCCACCGGTTTCTTCCTGACGGCTGAGCTGGCTCAGGCGCACCTGAACGCCGGCGCCAAGAAGGTCATCCTTTCCGCTCCGTCCAAGGATGCCACCCCGATGTTCGTCTATGGCGTGAACCATGAGACTTACGCCGGTCAGGCCATCATTTCCAACGCTTCCTGCACCACCAACTGCCTGGCCCCTCTGACCAAGGTCCTCAATGACAAGTTCGGCGTCGTCCGTGGCCTGATGACCACCGTCCACGCTGCCACCGCCACCCAGAAGACCGTCGACGGCCCTTCGAAGAAGGACTGGAGAGGCGGCCGCGACATCCTCGAGAACATCATCCCGTCTTCCACGGGCGCTGCGAAGGCTGTCGGCAAGGTTCTCCCCGAGCTGAACGGCAAGCTGACCGGCATGTCCCTGCGTGTTCCCACCTCCGACGTTTCCTTCGTCGACCTGACCGTCGAGCTGGCGAAGCCCGCTACCTACGACGAGATCTGCGCCGCGATGAAGGAGGCTTCCGAGACCAACCTCAAGGGTGTCCTCGGTTACACCGACGAGGCGGTCGTTTCCACCGACTTCCGCGATGACGCCCGCACGTCCATCTTCGACGTGAAGGCCGGCATCCAGCTCGATCCTACTTTCGTGAAGGTTTGCGCCTGGTACGACATCGTGTGGGGTTACAGCAACAAGGTCCTCGAGATGGCAAAGGTTATCATGAAGTAGTTTTATGAAAGCCTTCAGAATCATTCTGGCGGTCGTGTCGGCGCTGGCTGGCACGGCCGTTTTTGGTCAGCAGGCCAAGCCCGCTGTCGAGTTCCCCGAATACCAGTTCACCGTGGTGAAGGAGAATCCCATCACCTCCGTCAAGAACCAGTACCGCAGCGGCACCTGCTGGGTGTTCTCCGCGCTGGGTTTCGTGGAGTCCGAGGTGATCCGCATCAACGGCATCGAGGATAAGGCGCAGTATCCTGACTTTTCCGAGATGTATGTGGTCAGCAAGTCTTATTTCGAGCGTGGCATCAAGTATGTCCGCATGGACGGCTGTCTCGGCTTCAGCGCCGGCAGCGAGGCGGATGACGTGCTGCACGTGATCCGCGATTACGGCCTGGTGCCGCAGTCGGCGATGTCCGGTATGAACTATGGTACCGAACTCCCCGTCCAGGGCGAGATGGATGCGGTCCTGAAGGGCTTCATCGACGCTGCCAGCAAGAATCCCAACCGCAAGCTGACGACGGCTTGGAAGCGCGCTTTCCAGGGCATTCTGGACGCGTACCTGGGTGAGTGCCCGGAGATATTTACCGTGGACGGCAAGGAATACACGCCGGCCTCGTATCGGGACGCCTTGAAGTTCAATCCGGACGATTATGTGACGCTGACGTCTTTCACGCACCATCCGTTCTATACGCAGTTCGCGATCGAGGTGTGTGACAACTGGCGCGGCGATCTGGCTTACAACGTTCCGATCGACGAGTTTATGTCCGTCCTGGAGGATGCCGTGATGAACGGCTACACCGTCGCCTGGGGCTCTGACGTGAGCGAGCCCGGTTTCACCCGCAACGGCATGGCCGTGCTGGTGAATACGGAGGTCAAGCAGACCGCCGGTTCCGACCAGGAGCGCTGGGTGGGTCCCGCCGCCGAGAAACCGGCCGCCAAGTCCGGCAAGAAAGATGCAAAGAAAGATGTCAAACCTGCGATCCCCGAGCCTGTCGAGTTCGAGGTGACCCAGGAGTCCCGCCAGGAGGAGTTTGACAACAAGCAGACTACGGATGACCATGGCATGCAGATCTACGGCATCGCCAAGGATCAGAATGGCAAGAAGTACTACATGGTCAAGAATTCCTGGGGCGAGACCGGCAAGTACAAGGGTATCTGGTATGCCACGGAGGCTTTCGTGAAGGGCAAGAGCCTGGATATCCTGGTCCATAAGGATGCGCTTCCGCAGGCTTTGAAGGATAAGCTTGGTATCAAGTGATGGCTTTCAAGCGACATATTCCGAATGCAATCACCTCGATGAATCTGCTTTGCGGCGTCCTCGGGGTGATTGCCGCTTTGGAGGCTCGTTTCGACTGGGCCTTTTACTGGATGCTGGCCGGGGCGGTCTTTGATTTCTGCGACGGTCTGGCGGCACGGGCGCTGAAGGTTTCTTCTCCGATGGGGAAGGAACTGGATTCGCTGTCGGATGTGGTGACGTTCGGGGTGCTGCCGGCGGTGATGATGTACAAGCTGATGCGGGTGTGCACGTTCGGCGAGAGTTTTTGGTGCTATGTGCCGCTGGTGATTGCGGTGTTCAGCGGCCTGCGGCTGGCGAAGTTCAATCTGGACGAGCGGCAGCATGTTTCTTTCCTGGGGCTGCCGACGCCGGTTTGCGCGATGGTCTGCGGCTCGCTGTGTTATTTCATCGCGCATGACATGCAGACGTTTCTGGCGACTTGGGCCTCCGGGTATGTGTTCATCCCAGTCCTGTCGGTAGTGCTTTCGGCGCTGCTGGTGAGCGAGGTGCCGATGTTTTCGATGAAATTCAGCCGGGAGGATGATTCCCTGGTGGTCCGCAAGCGCATCGCCTTCGCGGTCAATGTCCTGCTCTGCATCGCGATCGTCTGGTCGCTGGGGCTCAACTGGTCGCTGGCGGTCCTGCTGGGTTTCCTGGTCTACATCCTGATGAACCTGGGCTTCGCGCTCTTCAAGGTCTGAGGCCCTGGGCGAGAGACATTTCACGGAGGCGGCAAGCGAGAAGCTGGCCGCCTCCGTCGCGCAGGTGCATGCCGTTGCCGCGGCACCATTTGAAGTAGCGGCAGTCGGCGCACACTCCGGTCTTCATCCAGGAGCGGTCGCGATAGGGCTGGTAGCGGGTGTTCCAGACTTCGATGAAATCGTCTTTGTAGATGTTTCCTTGGTGATAATCGGCGCGGATGCTGGGGCAGGCGGAGATGGAGCCGTCGGCGAGGATGCCGGCGATGGTGACCCCTGCATTGCACATATAGAAGTGGTCGCGGATTTTGCCTTCCCAAGGGCCCATGAAGCCTTCACAACCGTAGTTGCAATGGATCCGGCCTTCACGCCGGGTGTCACGGATGAATTCCATCATTTGCCGGAGTTCGGTTCCCGAGAGCTTGAGGTCAGGATCGGCGGCGGCCCGTCCTGCGGGGAAGATGGTAAACAGACGCCAGTCTTTGAGGCCAAGGCTGATCAGATGCTCCTTGACCGCACCCAGGGAGGCCAGGTTGCGCCGGTTGACGCAGGTGACGACATCGAAGGCGATCTCGCCGGAGCGCACCACCATCCCGATGGCTTCCGAGGCCCGCGTGAAGCTGCCCTTCCGACCGCGCATCCAGTCGTGGTCTTCTTCCAGGCCGTCGAGGGAAATGGTCATGGCGTGCAGGCCGCTGCGCAGCAGAGACTCGTAGCGGCGTTCAGTAAGGGCCAGTCCGTTGGTCACCATGCCCCAAGGGAATTCCCGGTCGTAGAAGGCGCGGCCGCAGCGTTCGAGGTCGGGACGCATCAGCGGCTCTCCGCCGGTGACGTTGATCATCACATTGTGCGGATCGTAGACTTTCGAGACCGAATCCAGTATGCGGCAGAAGTCTTCCAGCGGCATATCCTTCTGCAGGGACTGTATCCGGCAGTCGCTGCCGCAGTGCCGGCAGGCAAGGTTGCAGCGGAGGGTACATTCCCAAAAAAGCTGCCGGAGCGGGTGATCGGCGATCACGTCGTCCTGCAGCTTTTTCGTGATGTCCAGCGCCAGGCGCTTTCTCAGGCCCAGGCCTTCCATGGTGGATTATTGCTTTTTAAGTTTGACGTTGGCTTCGGCGGCGTAAGCCCCGCCGTACCAGGCATTGTCACCCTTCTCTGTCTGCGTGATCTTGGGTGTGGCCGTCTGGGAAGCGAACCTTCCGCCGTTCAACAATCCGTCGACGTCCTCGAAAACGATGGTTACGTCGTCCGGACCCGCGAAACTGGTGAGGCGTTTATCCAGCTTGTATTGTCCGTCGGAATCGGTATAGAGCGTATCGTCATAATACCAGTCGTTCTGGTCATAGATGACGTTAGGCGTGTTGGCCATGTGCTTATGCGCCCGGACGGCGACGCGGATCCCTTTGATGGCCTTCCCGTTGGAATCGGTCACCTTGCCGGAGGCTTGCCAGCGGACGGTCGGCTGACCGTACATGGCATAGGATCCGCCTCCATTGAACATACCGTTGCCACCATTGTCTCCGCTGCGCGTACGTAAGTCAATCGTAATGCCTTCGCAGGACGAGAATCCCAGCATGCCCAGCAGGGCGCCGAGCAGCAGGTTGATCAAATGACGGGCTTTCTGTTTCATAACCAATCGCAAATATAGGATATTCTGTATTAAAAACGCAAAAAAACGGAAATACGTCTCGCGCGTTAAAAATAATTGTTACATTTGCAGTTACTAACATCATTTTATGCGTTAAGGACTTACATATTTCCAGAAGAGAATGAAGAGATTATTGTCGCTCATGACCGTATGCGCGCTTTTATGCTCTCCGGCCTTCGGCCAGGAAGCCCAGTCGGTCAACAATCTCCCTGAGTTGTCAATTATCACCCGCGTTGACGCCTACCCGGTTTCTCCCTACGTATACACGCTTCTGGAAGGCAGCCTTGGCGAACACCTTTCCTACTCCGTCTGCAATCTCTGGGCAAACGACGACCCCCGGTCGCTGTATGCCAACACTTTGCGTGCCGATGAGCTGGACTGGTGCCTCTGGGGCTGGCTTTCGCTGGATCTGGGCAACTGGCACATCATCGCCGGCAAGGATTACATCCGTACCGGCGGATTCGAGACCGACGCCTACGATTATGACCAGTACTGGCAGTTGTGCTCCAATTTTTGGAACAACGCGCAGGTCTACCAGTACGGTGGCGGCGTGAAGTACGTGCTTCCTTCCGAGTCCGACGAATTCATGGTGCAGGTTCTTTCCTCGCCGTTCTCCGGTAAACCGTTTGAAGACGGACTGCTGAGCTACAACCTGGAGTGGGTGGGCGAGCACGGCCCCTGGTCCTCGATCTGGAGCGTCAGCGGCATCGATTATGACTATCCCGTACCCTATTCCTGGGGTGACAAGCTCTGGCTCCTCTCTGCGGGCAACCAGTTCGACATTACCGACAATTTCAGCCTGGGCCTGGATTATATCTATCGTATCGCCAGCCCGTTCGCCAATGCGCCGGGCGCCGGTGACAAGGGCCCCTTCTATCCTGCCAATAGCGGGCACAACGTGGTCGGACGCCTGAACTGGCGGCCCCTCGACTGGATGGAAATCGGCGCCAGGGGTGTTTTCGAGACTTCGCAGATCTACTTCCATGTCGCGGAGGACCTCTTCCAGATTCCTGATCAGTACCTCTCCGGCGGTCTCTTCCTGAACTTCTACCCCCTTCCGGAGAAGGATGACCTGCGTATCCATGCCCTGGCTGGCATGAACAACCTGGACGGCTTCTTCTGGGGCGCCGGCATCACCTATAACTTCCCGCTTACCCAAACCCTCCTGAACCGTCGCGCGAAATGAACAAGGACGACATCATCATCAACATCGAGCACCTCTGCAAGGCCTTCGGCGAGAAGGTGGTCCTCGATGACATCAACCTGTATATCAAGAACGGTGAATTCGTGACCCTGCTGGGCCCTTCCGGCTGCGGCAAGACCACGCTGCTCCGCATCATCGGCGGTTTCACCAGCCCTGACAGCGGCCGTGTCACCCTGGACGGCAAGGACCTCAGCGGCATGCCGCCCTACGAGCGCCCGCTCAATACGGTGTTCCAGCGTTATGCGCTCTTCCCGCACCTGGATGTCTATGACAACATCGCCTTTGGTCTGAAGCTGGCGAAGGTCCCTCAGAAGGAGATCGACGCCCGCGTGCGCAAGGTGCTGAAGATGGTCTCGATGAGCGACTACGAGGACCGCAACGTGGACTCTCTGTCCGGCGGCCAGCAGCAGCGTGTCGCGATTGCGCGCGCCCTGGTCAACCAGCCCCGGGTGCTGCTGCTCGACGAGCCCCTTTCCGCCCTGGACCACAAGATGCGCCAGGACATGCAGATCGAACTGAAGGAAATGCACTCCAAGCTGGGCATCACCTTCATCTACGTCACGCACGACCAGGAGGAAGCCCTGACGCTGAGCGACACCGTCGTCGTGATGAACGAGGGCAAGATCCAGCAGATCGGTACGCCGGCCGACATCTACAACGAGCCGGTCAACTCCTTCGTCGCTGACTTCATCGGCGAGAGCAACATCTTCAACGGCACGATGATCGAGGACCGAAAGGTCTCCTTCATCGGCCACGAGTTCGAGTGCGTGGACGAGGGTTTCGGCGAGAACAACCCCGTGGACGTAGTCATCCGCCCCGAGGACGTATACATCATGGCTCACACGGAGGGCGCCCAGTTCACCGGCGTCGTGCGGACCTGCACCTTCAAGGGCGTGCATTACGAGATGTTCGTCGACACGGATTGCGGCTACGAGCTGATGATCCAGGACTACAACGCCTTCGAGGTCGGCTCCACCGTGGGCCTGCTGATCCGTCCTTCCGACATCCAGGTGATGCGCAAGGAGCGGACTTGCAACACCCTGGACGGCGAGGTGGTGGACGCGAACCACATCTCCATCCTGGATGCCGAGTTCGAATGCCCCGTGCCCGAGGGCTTCTCGGCGGGCGACGCGATCCGTGTGGAGGTGCCCTTCGACCAGGTCGATCTCCTGGATCACTTGGAGGAAGGCGTCACCGGCGGCAACGTCCACTTCATCCTTTACAAGGGAGATCATTATCACCTGCAGATCCTGACCGACTGCGGGGAATACCTGTACGTGGATACCCAGGACATCTGGGACAAGGAAGACCTGGTCGGCGTGGCCATCGCCCCGTCCGCCTTCAAACTGACGAAGCGGAATGAGGATTAAGCGTTCCAGCTGGAGCATCCCTTATCTGGTGTTCCTGATCATCTTCGTGGTGCTGCCACTGGTCCTGATCGCGATCTACGCGTTCCAGGACGGGCAGGGGCATTTCACGCTCGCCAACATCACCCGGTTCTTCTCCGACTCAGATTCGCTGGGTACCTTCGCCCTGTCGCTGGAGGTCGCGATCGAGAATACGGCGATCTGCATCCTGCTCGGTTATCCGGCGGCCTGGATCCTGGCCAACAAGAATCTCAACCGCAGCGCCGTCACCATCGTACTCTTCATCCTCCCGATGTGGATCAACGCCCTGATGCGGACGTTGGCCACGGCCGAGCTCTTCAACATGCTCGGCATCACCCTCGGCAAGGGCACGCTCCTCTACGGTATGGTCTACGACTACCTGCCGTTCATGATCTATCCGATCTACAACACGCTCAACAAGATGGACAAGTCCTACGCGGAGGCGGCCGAGGATCTCGGCGCAACGCCGTTCCAGGTCTTCACGAAGGTGACCGTACCGCTCTCGATGCCCGGCGTGACCAGCGGCATCCTGATGGTCTTCATGCCCACGGTCAGCACCTTCGCCATCTCGGAGTTCCTCACCAACAACAAGATCAAGCTCTTCGGTACCATCATCCAGGAGAACATCAACTCCTCGATGTGGAACTACGGTGCGGCGCTCGCGTTCATCATGCTCATCATCATCGGCATTTCCACGCTCTTCCAGGGCGAGGATGAGTCCACAGCGGAGAGGGGGATCGTGTGATGAAAAAGTTATTCGCCCAAGTCTACATCTGGATCCTGCTGGTGCTGCTTTATGCGCCGCTGGTATTCATCGCCATCTTCTCCTTCACGGAGTCCAAGGTCCTGGGTAACTGGACGGGGTTCTCGACCCGCCTGTACCAGAACCTGTTCACCGGCAACATGCAGGGGAGTTCGTCCCTGCTCGATGCGGTGAAGAACACGATCCTGATCGCCCTTGCCGCGGCCACTGTCGCCACGCTCCTGGGCACCGTCGCCGCCATCGGCATCCACAACCTGAAGGGACGCCGGAAGAACGCCATCCAGTTCCTCAACAACATCCCGATGCTCAACCCGGACATCATCACGGGTGTATCGATCTTCCTGCTCTTCGTCTTCCTGGGCGTGTCTCAGGGCTACCTGACCGTCATCCTGGCGCACATCACCTTCTGTACGCCCTACGTGGTGCTCAGCGTCCTGCCCAAGCTCACGCAGATGAATCCCAACGTCTACGAGGCGGCCCTCGACCTCGGCGCCACGCCGGGCCAGGCCTTGCGCAAGGTGATGATACCGATGCTGCGCCCCGGCATGATCAGCGGTTTCATCCTTTCCTTCACGATGTCCCTGGATGACTTCGCCGTGACCTTCTTCACCCGCGGCACCATCGGTCTCGACACCCTTTCGACCTACATCTATACCGACGCACGCAAGGGCGGTCTCACGCCGGAGCTGCGTCCCTTGATGACCCTGATCTTCGCGCTGATCCTGATTTTCCTCATTGTCATCAATGTCCGTCAGGCCCGCGCCCAAAAACTCGCTGAAAGCAAATGAAAAAACTAACCAGCCTCCTGCTCGCCGCCCTGATGCTGGGCGCCTGCAGCTCCGACCGGAGCCAGATTCTCAAAGTATACAACTGGTCCGACTACATCGACGAGTCGGTCATCCCCGAATTCGAGGAATGGTATCAGGAACAGACCGGAGAAACCATCAAGGTCATCTACCAGACCTTCGACGTGAATGAGACCATGCTCTCCAAGATCGAGAAGGGCAAGGAGGACTACGACGTGGTCTGCCCCTCCGACTATATCATCGAGCGCATGCTCAACAACGGCCTGCTGCTGCCGCTGGATTTCGCGTCGCTGCCGGATTCGATCAACTACATCGAGAACAACAAGTCGCCCTATATCCGCGACATGTTTGCCAGGATCAACCCGACGATCGATGCCAATGATTACAGCGTAGCTTTCATGTGGGGCACGACCGGCATCCTGTATAATCCCAAGTATGTCACCGATGAGGAGGCTTCGACCTGGGATGTCATCCGCAATCCCAAGTTCGCCGACAAGATCTTCATCAAGGATGCCCCGCGCGACGTCTACGGTCCCGTCCTGATCTATCTGAAACAGAAGGACCTGCAGGAAGGAAAGGTGACGCTGGACGAGCTGATGCACGATTCTTCCGATGAGTCGCTTGCCGCCGTCGAGGCGTACCTGAAACAGGTGAAAGACCTCGTGGCTGGCTGGGAGGCCGATTTCGGCAAGGACCAGATGACCCGCGAGCGGGGCTGGATCAGCCTGAACTGGAGCGGCGACGCCGTCTGGGCGATCGAAGAGGCCGCCGAGGTGGGCCTGGAGCTGAAGTACATCGTTCCGCAGGAGGGCAGCAATGTCTGGTTCGACGGCTGGGTGATCCCGAAGTATGCCGTCAACGTCAAGGCTGCAACGTATTTCATCGATTTCATGTGCCGTCCGGACATCGCGATCCGCAACATGGACGTGACGGGTTATGTGTCTGCCAACGGCGACATTTCCGTGCTGGAGTCGCAGGTGGACGACGAATTGGATCCGATCGACGTGAGTTATTTCTTCCCGGGGGCCGATTCGGTCCGCGTGGATCCGGTCCTGTATCCTGACAAGTCGACCATCGAGGTGTGCGCGCTCGAGCATGACTGGGGCGATGACACGGCCAAGCTGATCGAGATGTGGTCCCGCGTGAAGGGGGAGAACGCCAACGTTGGCACGATCATTGTCGTTGTCCTTGCGCTGCTGGCGATGGCCGCCCTGGGCATCTGGTCCAAGACCAAGAAGGCCCGCCGCCGCAGAAGTTCCCGTCGCAGGTAATTGGGAGGACAACCGATAATTTCATAATTGTCCGCCTGCCCGTAGTCTATTTGTGCCGCAAAGCCAGCTCCGACTCCAGGTCCGCCAGCGAGACATCCATCGCCTCACATAGCACCAGCAAGTGGTAGAGGAGGTCGGAGGCTTCGTAGATGAAGCGGGAACGGTTGCCGTCCACGGCTTCGATCACGGTCTCGACGGCTTCTTCGCCCACTTTCTTGGAGATGGTCTTGACGCCTTTGACGAACAGTTTGGTCGTGTAGGAGCCTTCGGGCATCTCGGCGTGGCGGCCCTTGACGACCTGGGAGAGGGTGCGGATGAATCCTTCGCTCTCGGGAGTGTCGAAACAGGCCGTCGTCCCGCGGTGGCAAGTGGGGCCGGAAGGGATGGCGCGGACCAGGAGAGTGTCGGCGTCGCAGTCGGGGTACATGTCCACGACGTTCAGATAGTTTCCGCTGGTTTCGCCCTTGGTCCACAGGGCCTGGCGGCTGCGGGACCAGAAAGATACCCGACCTGTGGCGAGGGTCTTGTCGAAGGCTTCTTCATTCATATAGCCCAGCATCAGGACCTTGAGGGTCACGGAGTCCTGGACGATGACCGGCAGCAGGCCGTCGGCGTTTTTGCTTAAGTCGAATTCGCTGAATTTCATATCGATAGCTTTTATAAACGAACGGGAATCCCGGCTGCGGCAAGTTCGCGTTTCAGGGCCGGGATGGGGATTTCTCCATAGTGGAAGATACTGGCGGCGAGGGCGGCATCCGCCTTGCCCCGGGTCAGCACATCGAATATGTGTGAGACGTTTCCGGCGCCACCGGAAGCGATGACGGGGATGGACAGGCTCTCACACAAGTGGGCCGTCGCCTCGCAGGCATAGCCGGCCTTCGTGCCGTCATGGTCCATCGAGGTAAAGAGGATTTCGCCGGCGCCGCGTTCCTGGGCCTCCTTGGCCCAGGAAAAGAGTTCGCGGTCGGTCTGGACCCGGCCGCCATGGGTGGTGGCCATCCAGCGCCCGCAGACGCCGTCGGCTGCGTCCACGCAGCGGGCGTCGATGGCGACGACGACAAACTGGCTGCCGTATCGGGAGGCCAGCCGGCTGATCAGCGACGGGTCTGCGATGGCGGCCGAATTGACCGACACCTTGTCCGCCCCCGCATCCAGCAGCCGGGCCGCATCGTCCAGCGACGAAACCCCGCCGCCTACGGTGAAGGGGATGTTGATCTCCCGGGCAATCTTCTCGACAAGGGCGGCAAAGGTGCGCCGGCCCTCGAAGGTCGCGCTGATGTCGAGATACACGAGTTCGTCCGCGCCTTCCTCAGAATAGCTCCGGCCCATCTCCACGGCGTCCCCAACCTCCTTGAGTCCCAGGAAGTTGATGCCCTTGACGACCTGTCCGTCCTTTACATCGAGGCAGGGGATGATGCGTTTAGCGACCATTGTTCGATTTCTTTCAGGCTGATCTTCTGTTCATAAATCGCCTTGCCGGCGATGACTTTCCTTAAACCCAGCGTGTCCAGGCGGCGCACGTCATCCATGGACGAGATGCCGCCGCTGACGGTGAAGGACACGGAAAGGAAGCGTTCCTGCAGGGGAGGATAGAGGTCGAACGACGGTCCTGCGAGCATCCCGTCGCGCCCGATGTCGGTGACGATGCATTCCTTCAGCCCGTCCGGCTCAAAAGAAGCCACGAGGTCTTCGATGCGCAGGGGAGTCTCTTCCAGCCAGCCTTTGACTGCAATGCGGCCCTCTCGCACGTCGGCGCCCAGGATGACGCGGTCTCCGCCCCAGGCGAGCAGCCAGCCGCGGAAGACAGAAGGCTCCCGGGCTGCCACGCTGCCGATGATGGCCTGCGTCGCTCCGGCGTCGAAGGCGTCCCGAAGCGCGGTGTCCGAGGACAGGCCGCCGCCCCATTCAAGTTCCACGTCGACACGCGTGGCGATGCGTTCCAGCGTGCGGAGGTTGCAGGGCTTTCCGGCCTTCGCCCCGTCGAGGTCCACCAGATGCATCCTCGAGACCCCGCAGTCCGCAAACCGCGCGGCCAGGTCGGCCGGATCGCCGTCGTAGACTTTCTTTTGGCCATAATCACCCTGCGAAAGGCGCACGCAGCGTCCTTCGATCAGGTCGATGGCAGGAACGATCTGGATCATAGGCTGAGGAAATTACGCAGGATCTGCTCGCCGACGGCGCCGCTTTTCTCCGGGTGGAACTGCGTGCCATAGAAGTTCTCGTAACGAAGTGCCGCGCTGAAGAGGACCTCTCCGTGGCGGCAGGTCGCAATGGTGTCAGGCCCGAGCGTCGGGTAATAGGAGTGGACGAAATAGACCTCCGCCCCGCCCTTCAGGCCCGTAAACAGCTTGCCGTCCAGGTTGCCGAGGGTGTTCCAACCCATGTGCGGCACCTTGGCGGTCAGACGCTCGTCGGCCAGGCAGGG
>JAFPVJ010000020.1 GCA_017400135.1 Bacteroidales bacterium | reverse complement strand
GGGGGGCGGCGGCCACCTTTCGGGCCGCGGCGCCGCGGCCCGTCGATTACGTCAATCCCATCATCGGCACCGACGGGATGGGCCACACTTTCCCGGGCGCCTGCGCCCCCTTCGGGATCGTCCAGCTCAGTCCGGACAATGACACCATCCCGCACAATGTGGGCGGCAAATACCAGCCCATGGTCTATGAGTACTGTGCCGGTTACCAGCACCGCGATTCGACCATCGTGGGTTTCAGCCACACGCATTTCAGCGGCACGGGGCATTCCGACCTCGGCGACATCCTCGTGATGCCCGGGACCGGCGCGGTCCGGCTCAACCCCGGTACGGCGGCGGATCCGGACGGCGGCTACCGTTCCCGCTTCAGCCATGACACGGAGCAGAGCGTACCCGGCTACTATGCAGTGACCCTCGCGGACTACGGCATCCGTGCCGAAATGACGGCCACCCAGCGCGTGGGAGTGCATAAATATACATTCCCGCAGGGCGCTGACGGACATGTCATCATCGATCTTCAGCACGGCATCTACAACTATGACGGAAAGACGCTTTGGGCCGAGTTGCGCGTGGTGAACGACCGCCTGCTCACCGGCTACCGCGTCACCAGCGGCTGGGCACGCACCAACCACACCTATTTCGCCATCGAGCTCTCGCAGCCGGTCACGGAATACGGCTTCACCGACCGGCAGAAGATCGACTACAAGGGGGGCTGGAGCAAGTTCGACCAATACCACAACTTCCCCGAGATGGCCGGCCGCAAGCTAGTCGCCTGGCTGAAATTCGATACCGCGAAACAACCGGAACTCGTGATGAAAGTCGCCCTGTCTGCGGTCAGCATGGAGGGCGCCTTGAAGAACCTGCGCGCAGAAGCCTCCGGCAAGGGTTTCGACGAGATCCGGGCTGCTACTTCGGAGGCCTGGAACCGCGAGCTGGAGAGCATCTCCGTCGAAGGCAGCGAGGACCAGAAAGCCATGTTCTACACCTCTTATTATCACACGATGATCAACCCGTCGGTGTACATGGACGTGGACGGACGCTATCGCGGTCTGGACCGGGAGATCCACCAGGCGGACGGATTCACCAACTACACCGTCTTCTCGCTCTGGGACACCTACCGCGCCGAACATCCTTTCCTGGCGCTGATGAAGCCCGTGCAGGCGCGGGACATGGCGGTCTCGATGATACGCCACCAGCAGCAGAGCCCCCACGGCATGCTGCCGGTCTGGAGCCATTGCGGCAACGAGAACTGGTGCATGAGCGGCTATCATGCCGTATCTGTGCTCTCCGACGCCCTCACGAAGGGACTGGACATCGATGCCGCCGAGGCCCTGGACGCCATGGTCAAAACCTCCAACGTCCGCTACTACTGCGGCCTGGGCGAGTACATTGACCTCGGCTACGTCCCGCTGGACAAATACGCCACGGCGGCCAGCAACACGCTGGAATACTGCTACGACGACTGGACCATCTACCACGCCGCTCTCCTGGCCGGCCGGGAAGATGTCGCCGCACAGTACAAGGAGCGCGCGTTGTATTACCGGAACCTTTTCGACCCGTCGCTGGGATTCGCGCGCCCGAAGTACCGCGACGGCCGCTGGAAAGCCGATTTCGACGTGCGCCAGACCTACGGCGAAGGTTTCATCGAGGGCAATTCGTGGAACTTCTCCTTCCACGTCCCGCAGGACGTGTACGGCAACATCGCGGCCATGGGCGGCGAGAAGGAATACATCCGCAAACTGGACGTGCTCTTCGGCGAGGACCTTCCGGAAATCTATTATGCTGACAACGAGGACATTACGGCGGAATGCCTGATCGGCGGTTATGTCCACGGCAACGAGCCTTCGCACCATATACCCTATTTATACGCGTGGACCTCGCAGCCCTGGAAAACGCAGTACTGGCTGCGGGAGGTGATGAACAGCAAGTACCGCAACGACATCCGGGGCTTGGGCGGCAACGACGACTGCGGCCAGATGAGCGCCTGGTACATCTTCACGGCGCTGGGCTTCTATCCGGTGTGTCCCGGAACGGACCAATACGTGCTGGGAGCGCCTTATCTGCCGTACCTGAAGCTTTCTCTGCCGAACGGAAAGACCTTCGAGGTCAAGGCGCCGGGAGTCAGCGACAAGAACCGCTACGTGAAGGAGGTGCGGCTGAACGGCGTGCCTTATTCCAAGATGTATATCACACATGCGGAGATTCTGGCGGGCGGTACGCTGGAGTTCGTGATGGCTGCCAAGCCCAACAAGAAGCGCGGCTTGAAACCCGCCGACAAACCTTATTCTTTGACCGATGGCAAATAGCAAAAGATGGATATGGCTGGCGGCGGCGCTGATCAGCCTGAGCGCGGCGGCGCAGACCAAGTTGACGCAGTGGGTGAATCCTTTCGTGGGAACGGACGGGTTCGGGAACGTGTATCCGGGGGCGCAGGTACCCTTCGGCGGCATCCAGGTCAGTCCGGACACGGACGACAAGGACTATGACACGGCGGCCGGCTACAAGTATTCGCGGCCCACGCTGATGGGATTCAGCCTGACGCACCTCAGCGGCACCGGCATCCCGGACCTGGGCGACTTCCTCTTCATTCCCGGGACCGGAGAGCTGAAGGCCGTCCCCGGCACGCACGAGGACCCGGACAGCGGCTATCGCAGCCGTTTCTCGCACGAAAGGGAGACCGCCTCCCCCGGCTATTATGCCGTCGACCTCCTGGACTACGGGACCAAGGCGGAGATGACCGCGGCAGAGCGCAGCGGCGCATTCCGTTTCACCTACCCGGCTTCCGATGAAGCATGGGTGGCCATCGACCTGGACCACACGCTGTACTGGGACTGCGTCTGGTCGGAGGTACGCCTGCTGGACGAGCACACGATCGTCGGCAGCAAGCTGGTCAAGGGCTGGAACCCCTCGCGCCACGTTTATTTTGCAGCTCGCTTCGACTCCCCCATCACGGACTTCCGCATCCTGCAGGACGGCAAACTGGTGGCCTACAACACCAAGCGCTTCCGCAGTCACCTCGAGGCCTGGGGGCAGAAACTGCTGGCCTGCGTGCATTTCAAGACGACTGAAGGGCAGCGGGTGGGCGTCAAGGTGGCCGTTTCCGCGGTCAGCACCGACGGCGCACTACTGAACCTCAAAGAACTGGATGGCAAGGATTTCCTCCAGATCCTCGCCGAAGCCCGGGCCCGGTGGGAAGCGGAACTGGGCAAGTACGAACTGGCCACCGACGACCCGGTCCTGCGCGAAACCTTCTACACCAGCGTCTACCGCACGGCGCTCCACCCCTTCCTCTTCCAGGACGCCGACGGCCGTTACCGCGGCCACGACGGCAACATCGAGACGGCCGGGGGCTGGCGCAACGTCACCGTCTTCTCGCTCTGGGACACCTACCGGGCCTTCCATCCCCTGCTCAACCTCGTGAACCAGCCCCTGCAGGCTGACATCGCCCAGTCCATGCTCGCCCACTACGACAAGAGCGCGGAGCACATGCTGCCGATCTGGTCCTTCTACGGCGGCGAGACCTGGTGCATGATCGGCTACCACGCCTGCAGCGTCCTCGCGGACATGATCGTCAAAGGCGTGCCGGGCTTCGACTACGAACGCGCCTTCCAGGCCATGAAGACGACCGCCACCAACCCGCACTACGACTGTATCAAAGAATACACGGAACTGGGGTACGTGCCCTACGACCTGGAGAAGGAATCGGTCTCCAAGACCCTGGAATATGCCTACGACGACTGGTGCATCGCCCAGACCGCGCTCAAACTCGAGCACCTGGAGGACTATGAATGGTTCCTCGCCCGCTCCCGCAACTGGCGCAACCTGTTCGATACGGAGACGAAATACATGCGCGGGAAGGATTCCCACGGAGACTGGCGCACGCCCTTCGCTCCCATCGCTTACCAGGGCCCGGGCTCGGTCAACGGCTGGGGCGACATCACGGAAGGATTCACCATGCAGTACACCTGGACCGTGCCGCACGACTTCGATGGCTACATGGAAGCGGCCGGCAAGAAGTTCCTGTGCGCGCGTCTGGACAGCCTCTTCACCATCGAGATGGATGAGAACATCCCCGGCGCTCACGACATCTGGGGTCGCATCGGCGGTTACTGGCACGGCAACGAGCCCTGCCACCACATTACTTATTTATACAATGACCTGGGCAAGCCTTGGGAATGCCAGAAATGGGTGCGTTACGTCGCCTCGCACTTCTACGGCCCGGAACCGGATTCGCTCAGCGGCAACGATGACTGCGGCCAGATGAGCGCCTGGTACATCTTCAACTGCCTGGGCTTCTATCCCGTCTGTCCGGCCTCGGACGTGTATGCCCTGGGCTCTCCCTGCGCCCCGGGACTCAAAGTACGCCTGAGTGGCGGCGGCATGCTGGAGATGACGACCGAAGGCTGGAGCCCGGACGCCGTCTATGTCAAGGCGGCATACTTGAACGGGAAACGTCTCAATCGGCCCGAGATTTGCTACGATGACATCAAGGATGGAGCACGGCTCCATTTCGTCATGAGCAGAAAGCCCGTTAGGAAAGCCTATAAACAGAAATAATATACCGGACATGAAAACCAATAGAATCATCCGCTTCAGTTTTGCATTCATACTGGCAATGGCGTCAGTATGTTCGTGTATCGATCCCAACGATGATGACACCATCTCGTTCGTTGACAATTCTGAATTCCTGAAACACTGCACCCCTGTCTACAAAGGCACGTCTTTCGTTTTTGGTGAAAAGACGGAGGATCTCACGCTCTATAGTACGGAAACGAAAGACGAGTATTATATCCCGCTCTTTTTCTTGGGTGACGGAGAGCTTTTCTTCACCTGGGACAAGACGACGAACACGTTGTCCATCGAGGAGTCCTACTCCGGAATGACCAACGGAGCCTATCCTGTCTATATCGCGTCCCAGAAAAAATACAATGACTTCAAAGGTGAGGACGCGCAGAGAAGTTTCTATGATCTCGCCACAAATACATTCAATTTCAACGTACTGATGGAAACCGCCGATAACGACGGCTTGGTTTACGTCGAGACCAATCTGGTATTCGAAGTAAAGTCCGCTTTGTAACTGCTTCTTTGATAAGCCGGAGAAAGCCGGTTGTCAATCATACAAAAAAAGAGGCCGACCCGTGTGGTCGGCCTCTTGATTTATGCTATCAATGACTGCTAGATACCGTTGGGAGTGGTGTTCGGGTTGTCCTCGAGCTCACGCTGCGGGAGTTCAAGCGTCATCTTGGAAGCGGAGAGGGTAGCGGAGGTGGCAGGGTGGACGGTGGAACCGGACCTGTTCACGTCGATGCCCCAGCGCTTGTTGTTGTAGTACTCCATGCCGTTCTCACCCCACATCTCGATCCTCCACTGGAGCTGGATGAACTCCGTGAAGTTGGAGGGGCCGCCGTAGTTGTCGCAGGTCAGCGTGGCGGCACCGTCCTTGGTGCGGGCCTTGAGGAGCGCGTTGAGCGTCGTCTTGGCGGCATTGGCGTTACCGCCGGCGTTCTCGGCTTCGGCCTTCATGAGGTAAACCTCGGCGAGACGGAAGCGGGTGAACTCGGCATTGGCCGTGTGCGCGTTGTCGCCGTCGTTGCTGACACCGTCATTGTTGAGGCCGGCGGTCTGCGCGAACTTCAGGTTACAGTAGCTGGGAAGCCTGGACGTAGCGGCAGCGAAACCGTAGTCGCCAATCTCGGGAGCATAGAAGGCGTCCTTGCGGCAGTCGTTTTCGGCGATCTTGTTGTAGAGACGGTCGTCGATACGGGCCGGAGAGTTGAGGGACGAATACGTTCCGAAGATGTTGGCCAGGGCGGTCTGGATAGCGCCGGCACCGGCATTGGTAGAGCCCATCTTGAAACCGAGGATACACTCGGGGTTCACAGCAAGGGCCGCGAAAGCGTTGGTCTCGGGGAGCACCTTGATGGCGGAGGTCGGAGTCCACGCACCGGTGTTGCGGCCGCCCCAGTTGCCGGGAGCGATGAACGAGTAGGCCTTGCTGCCGATGATGGCGTTGCAGGCGTTGATGCAGGTCGTCCAGTCGCCGGTCCAGAGGGAGACGCGCGCAAGGAGGAAGTTGGCGACGCCAAGGTCGATATCCTCGGCTTTGTCGCGGCCTCCGGTGTAGCCGACATTGGCAGCGGTGAGCAGGGAGACGGCTTCGTTGAGGTCGTCCTTGATGAACTTGTAGGTCTCCTCAGAAGTGGAACGGGCCGCGGGGGTCTGAGCGGGATCGTACTTGGTGTAGATGCTCATGCCGAGCTTGTCCTTGCCGCCCCTGAGATATGCGTCCTGATAGTCCTCCATCAGGCGCATGTAGGAGAATGCGCGGACGATGAGGGCCCTCGCGCGGCCGTCCTTGACCATGGCGGATCCCTCTTTGGCGGCATCCTGGGTGAAGGTGTTGAGCACGAGGTTGGCCTGGTTGATGGCGTAGGCTTTGCTGAACCAGTACGACTTGTTGGTGGCAGACTGGGGGCCGGTGAAGTCGACGGCCAGCCAGTAGTAGTCGCGGCCGGCGAGGTCATAGGACGTCCTGTCCCAGCCCATGGCGACATCGTTGCCCTGGATGCTGCGGCGCCACTCATTGCCCTGGTCGCTGTAATTGAGGACATCAGCCGCACCGCCGGAACCGACGTTGCCGCGGTCGAGGTTGTTGAGATAGCCGACCATAGGGGCGACCATCGAGGTCATGACAAGTTCCCGCTGCGCATCGGTACCGTTCTTGAGGAGATCTTCGATCTGCTCGTTGGTGATGGCGTTCGGAGGGGTGATGTCAAGCTGACTTGCGCAAGAAGGCATCAGCATTACGCCGATGATAAGTCCTGAAAGTATAATAGACTTTTTCATACACATAATCATTTTTTGATAACACTAGAAGTCGAGGTTTACACCGAAAGTATAAACTGCGAGGTAAGGATAGGAGTATGCGCCCACATTCATACCACCGGTGATGGACCAGCGGGGATCGATACCGGAGTGGCCGAAGAGGAGCACGGGGTTGTCGCAGGAAGCGTAAACCCTGAGGTTCGAGATGTTGATCTTCTTGGTAAGGCTCCTGGGCAGGGTGTAACCGAGGGTTACGTTCTTGACCGAAAGGTAGCTTGCGTTGAAGAGGGACATGGTGGTGTAGTTCCAGGAGTTGAGGGTCGCACCGCTGGCAGCCACGGGACTGTTGTACCAGACCATCGGGAACTTGGCACTGGGGTTGTTCTCGGACCAGGTGTTGCCGAGGAGCTCGCGCGAGACGGCGGCCGGCTGGCCGAGGTTGTTACCCGCCATATACTTTCCGGACTCACCGGAAGCATAGTCGACGGCGAAGAACTTACCGCCGAGCTGGTAAGACAGCATCACGGCGAGGTCGAAGTTCTTGTAACGGACGTTGGTGGTGAAACCGCCGATCCACTCGGGGATGGCGTCGCCGACCTCATAACGGGATGCGAACTTTTCATTATTATTGGTGCTGAGGACGTCAGTGCCGGCTGCGGCAGAGCCGAAGGTGCCGGCTGCGGCCTCAGCCTCGGTCACCTTGTGGTAGAACAGAGGCATACCTGCGTAGGGATCACCCTTGGTGTATCCGGTATAGGCCTTCCCGTCATTGCCGTAGTAGGTGACTCCCGGGTTACCGGCGACGCCGCCGTACTTGTAGAGGTACAGGTTGAACCAGTCCTTGCCGATACCGCGGAGGTACTCGTAACCGGAGGATGTGCCTTCACCGGAGAGGCCCCAGCCGTCGGAGTTCGCGGTGAAGCATCCGCCGAGGGCGTCGGAGAGAGCCTCCTTAGGAATGGAAGTAAGGACGGTGTTGTAGTGAGTACCGGTGGTGGAGAAGATCAGGTCCCAATCCTTGGTCTTGACGGGCTGCCAGCTGAGTTCGATCTCGATACCGCGGCTGCGGATGCCGGCGGTGTTCTGGTCGACCTGGGCCTGTCCGGCAGCAAGATACGAAACGTTCTGTTTGTACATTGCATCGTAGGTGTGCTTGTTGAACCAGTCGAAGGTACCAGTGAGCGCGCCACCGAACATCGTGAAGTCAAGTCCGGCGTCGGCCGTACGGGTGTGCTCCCAGGTAAGACCGGAGTTGACCCATGCATTCTTGGTGAGCTTAACCGTCGCGGGGTAGAAGGCGTTGTTTCCACTGGTACCGGAGCCGGCCCATGTGGCAGGTGAATAAGACCAGGTCTGGTATCCGGAGTACATTCCGATACCGTTCTGGTTACCGATGACACCGTAGCTCGCGCGGAGTTTCAGGTTGTCGAGCCAGCCCTTGGTTCCTTCCATGAACGGCTCCGAAGTGACGCGCCAGCCGGCGCCGACGGACCAGAAGGTTCCCCAGCGGGTGTCGTTGGTCTTGAACTTGGAAGAACCGTCACGGCGGAGGGATCCGGAAAGATAGTACTTCTCGTCGAAGATGTAGTTTACGCGGCCGAAGTAGGACTCCATCGCCATCTTATTGAGGGCTCCGCCCCATGCACTGCCGAACTGACCTGCGGTCGCAAGACCGGCAAAGTTGGCGTAGCCCTTGAAACCGTTGAGGAGGGAGTGTCCGGATGCGTAGTTCATCTCATCATAGTTGTACATATAGAACTCGTGGCCAAGCATGGCATCCACATGGTGCACGCCGATGGTACGGTCGTAATTGAGGAGCTGCTGGGTGTTGAAGGTTCCGTACTGGGTCCGGATCTTCTTGATGACGGAACCGAGGGAGGCACCGATACGGTTGGCCGCGGTTTCACCGTTCCAATAACGGGTACGAAGACCGAAGTTGACGTTATAAGCGAGATTTACCTCGGCGGTGATGTACTTGAGGAACTTGGCGCGCAGATAGCCGCTGGTGTTCAGGTCGTCGAACGTCTGGGAATCTTCCTGCTGCTTGTAGTACTTCATGAGGTCGTAGTTGGCCCAGGTGTTGACGGTCGGGCCGACGGGGGAATAGGAGTTGGCCGTAGGAACGGTGGCCTTGTTCGGATCGGTAACGGCGGCGAGACGCTCGCCGTCTGCACCGGTCACGTACTTGCCGTTCTGATCGATCGCATAAGCGATATCAAGGACACCGGAGACGTCGACGCGGGAGAACGGGTTCTCAAGTACGTAACCCGGGTTACGTCCATAACGGGTAGCCAGGCTGTTGGTCTTACGATGAGTGTAGGCGAACCGGGCGCCGGCCTTCAGCCATTCGGTGATCTTGGCGTTGACGTTGGCACGCGCGGTGTAACGGTCGAACGCGGAAGTCGCGATGTAGGCGGGATCGTTCAGGTAACCGAGGGAGATATGATAGTCCACGGCGTCGGTACCGCCCGATGCGGAGACGTTGTATTCCTGACGGAACCTGTTGGCGATGAGCTCCTCCTCAAGGGGAGTGCCCGTCCACTTGAGGACCGCAGCAGGATTGAGCTTGCCGTCAGTGCCGACCAGATAGGCGCCGGACATAGTGGAGGACTCGTTGGTGGTGCCCGCGTTGGTCTTGATGTAATTCAGGCCGGGAACGTCGTACTGCTGGTGGTTGCCCAGACCGTTGATGCCCCAGGTGGTACCGGAACCGGTATAGTTGAAGAGGTGCTGGGAAGCGAACTCGGCAGCGGCGCTGGCGTTGCCCTTGTAGGCGTTACCCAGGTTTTCGTCCCTTCCGAAATAGGCGGCGTTGTAGATGGACTCCCAGTAGAATTCATAGAGCTCACCGGGACCGCCGTCACCGATCTTGTCGAAGTGGGCGTTGGGACCGATGGCGTTGATGCCCCAGCGGCCTTCGAAGGAGACCTTGGCCTTGCCGGACTTACCGGACTTGGTGGTCACGAGGATGACGCCATTCGCGCCACGTGCACCGTACAGGGCGGTGGAAGCGGCGTCCTTCAGGACGGTGACGCTCTCGATATCCTTGCTGTTGAGGGAAGCCAGAGGGTTGGTTCCGTCGGTCGCAGGCACACCGTCGATGATGATGAGCGCGTTGGAGTTGTTGGAGGTAGTGGTACCGATACCACGGATGCGGATACCCATGTCGAGACCGGGCTGGCCGTCAAGTGAAGACACCTGGAGACCGGCGACCTGTCCTTCGAGGGCACGGGTGACGGAACCCTGGGCCTGAGCCGCGATGGCGTTACCGTCCACGGCGGAGATAGAACCCGTCAGGTCCTTCTTCTTCGCCGTACCGTAAGCGACATAGACTACCTCGTCGAGGAGTTCGGAATCCTCGGCGAGCGTCACATTGACGACGGAACGGGAACCGGGGGCAATCTCCTGGTCCTCGAATCCGACGCATGAGAAGACGAGGGTGGCTCCGGGCCTGACGTTCAGGCGATAGGTTCCATCCAGGTCTGTCATCGTTCCGGTGGTTGTGCCCTTGACGAGGACACTCACGCCCGGGATCGCTTCACCCTTAGTATCCGTCACCTTACCGGAGACGGGATTCTGGGCGAATGCCTGCGCACCGATGAGGAGCGCAAGCGCAGCAATAATGAAACGTTTTACCATAAGAAAAATTTGAAAAATGGAAATAAGTTGGTGTTACTTAAGTTTCTGATAAGTGAAAAAATTGGCGCTTAATAATTGTCCTTGGCTATCTACGCGCAAATATATTATTCGTACAAATTTCTATAAAAAAATGGACTTTAGCAAGTGTTCTCTCAAAAAACACAATAATACAGTTCTATAGATGCATTTCATGCATTATTTGTTGCAGCACCCGTCTTGAACCGAACGAGAAAACCCTGGACCAGCACCAATCTAAACCGTCTCAGGTGTTGCCAAAAATCAAAATATTTGACCCTTAACTGCTCTCTCTATCTGCGTAAAGGTAGGTAACCGGTTAAAAACCAGGTTAATACGCCATTCTTAATACGTCAGCTTTATACTATTGACCTATTTTTAACTAACAAATCCTAACCGTTAAGTCCTGTTTAGGTTATAAAACAGAAACATCTGTAACACACCACTATATTTTATTAACCTCAACATTTATGGTAAAACGATTCGTTATTGTGATGCTTGCGGTCCTGACCATGGGATTGCAGGCGTTCGCCCAGAACGCCGTCTCCGGTAAGGTGACGGATGCGAAGGGTGAGGCAATTCCGGGCGTGAGTGTCCTCGTCAAGGGCACAACCACCGGAACGATGACAGACCTGGATGGTACCTATCGTCTCAATGTGAGACCCGGCGCCACCCTCGTCTTCTCTTGCGTCGGATTTGACGAGCAGGAAGTTGTTCCCGGCTCCAGGTCCGTTATCAACGTTACCCTCCAGGAGGATTCCGAACTCCTCGATGAGGTCGTCTATGTCGCTTATGGTACCGCGAAGAAAAAGGATCTGACCGGTTCGCTTACCGCCGTCAGCGGCGAGACCATTGCCTCCCAGGCTCAGGGTTCCATCACCCGTATGCTGGAAGGCCAGGTTGCCGGTCTGCAGGCTTCCGGTATCACCGGACAGCCCGGTATCGATATCGGTATCCGCGTCCGCGGTATCGGTACGACCGAGTCCAACAACTCCAACGCTCTCATCATCATCGACGGCGTTCCCGCTACGGACGGCACCAACCCCCTCACTTCGCTTAATAGCCAGGACATTGAGAGCCTGACCATCCTGAAGGATGCAGCCTCTACTGCCCTGTATGGCTCCCGTGGTGCGAACGGTGTCATCCTCGTGACGACCAAGAACGGTACCCAGGGCAAAACAAAGGTTTCCTTTGAGGCCCGCTGGGGTGTCAATGCCATCGGCCCCAACTCCCACTTCGACAAAATTGGTGACGGCGGTCCCGGTGAACTTTATGAATTCTACTGGGAGTCCATTTACAATGCTGCCTACTTTGGAAAAGATGAGAATCTCGCATCTTACAAAGGTAATGCCTCCGCTTCCGCAGAGTTCGCTTCCCAGCATCTCTTCAACTATAATGGAAAGGGAACCGCATGGTATAGGAACGGACTCGGGAACCTGCTCCAATATAAGGTCCCCGGGATGACCATTACCGAAACCTGCAATTATGATGGTGATACTAAGGTTACGTCCTCCATCTCCGGAACCCTCGGCGGATCTTACCTCGTCGGCACCGACGGCAAACTCAATCCCAATGCCGTCCTGACCTGGACCGGTGAGACCCTTGAGCAGGCCCTCGTCACCAATAAATTCCGTCAGGAATACAATGTGGCTGCCAACGGCGGTACCGAAAAGGTTGATTATCACCTTTCCATTGGCTATCTCTCTGATCCCGCTTATATTGCTACTTCTTCGTTCGACCGTTACACGGCCCGTGCCAATGTGAACGCTAAGATTACTGACTGGCTCAAGGCTGGTGCAAAGTTCGCTTATACGCATCGCCGCACCAACATCCTTGCTACCCGCTGGAACAACCACAATCCCGGTTATACCCTTGAGAATCCTTTCTCCCGCGTCGACGTCTCCACCGTTCTTGACCTTGCCTATGCAGTTGCCGAAAATGGTCAGTATGTCACCGGAGCCAACGGAAAGCCCCTTGCTTTCACCACCGACCCCAGCGCTGCCAGCTGCCTGACGGCTAACTCGTATTCTCCGCTCGGTCCTACGACTGCCTCTTTCGGCAACTATGACCTTATGCTTTACTATGCCCAGCAGGAGAATTCGCAGACCTATGACGACCTGAATACCAGCGGTTACATTCGTGCGAATTTCCTGAAGTATTTCTCCGCGGAAGTCAATGTCGCTTACAATCTGACCTTTGGTCAGTTGGTACGTTATTTCAATGCCGAATCGGCCGCCAACCGTATCGGCAAGACGCTCGGTTCCGCCATCCACAGAAGTCGTAGGCAATATGGTGCCTTTACTACCCAGCAGCTGCTCAACTTCAACCGCGATCTGGGTGTGCATCACATCGATGCAATGGCTGGTCACGAGTTCTATCAGTACGACTATGAGAATATGGAGTATGGCTCTGCCCACACCCTGCTCAACGGTTTCAAGGGCTACGCCAACTTCGTCGGTCTCCAGTCCTACGGCACTTTCGGCACCTCATGGGGTGGCAGCCTCGACCGCTATGCAATGGAGGGCTATTTCGGCCGCGCCAACTATATCTATGACAACAAGTACTACGCCTCTGCTTCCCTGCGTTACGACGGTTCTTCCAAGTTCAAGACCAACGACACCCGTTGGGGCCTCTTCTGGTCCTTGGGTGCCGGCTGGCGCATCTCTGCAGAGCCGTTTATGGAGGGCACGAAGGGCTGGCTGGACAACTTGAAGGTCCGCGCCAGCTATGGTGTCGTCGGTAACCAGAACGGTATCCCGATGCACTCCGGCTACCAGTATTGGAACTATGGAGGAAGCAACTGGACCAGCCCTGGTACCGCATCCTATCCTACGACCTACACACTGTCCCTCGGCACCTATCAGAGCGACGCTCTGACTTGGGAGCACACCAGGACCATCGATGCCGGCGTAGACTTCACCCTCTTCGGTGGCAAGGTTTCCGGTAATGTCGACTGGTACAACAAGCAGACCAACGATGCCTTCTTCAACCAGAATATGTCCTATCTGGCTGCCGGCCAGGCGACTCTCAAAATGAACACCGCAGGTATCCGCAACCGTGGTATCGAAATCGAGTTGAGCTATCAGCCCGTCAAGACCAAGGACTGGGATGTTATCTTCTCCACGAACGGGACGCATTACAACACCGTCTTCACCTACGCTCCGGATAGCGCCATCAATCCCGACCTGGGCGGCTGGACTGCTTCCGCAGACTCATGGAGCCTCTCCGGTGAGACCGGCTCCTCCGGTAACGAGTATTTCCGCGGCATTGGGAAGGACTATTTCAACATGTATCTCTATAAGTATGGCGGTGTCGCCGGTAACCCGGGAGTTACCTACTACGGCAATGACGGGAAGGCCTACACCGGATACACAAAAGGCGATCCCTATGCAGGTATGCCTTTGTTCTACCATAAAGTTACCGAGAAAGAGGCTGAAGCAGGAAAATACGGTTCCGCTAAGAAAGGCGATGATGTCCTGATCACAAGTAGTCCTACGGCCAATGACCGTTACGAAGTCGGCGACGCGCTTCCCGAATGGATTGGCGGTTTCACCACCAACGTCCGTTATAAGAACTTCGACCTCGGTGTCGTGTTCTCCTATCAACTGGGCGGTAAATTCTTCGCTGTAGACTATGCTTCCGGCGAGTCTGGTAAGTATATGGCGGGTAATGACCTTGCCCAGCCCGCAGCTGTCAGCCGCGAACTCCTTGGCAACACTTGGAACGAGAACAACCAGAGTGCCAAGTTCCCGATGGTCTGGTACAATAGCGGCGTTATGGCCAGCGGTGCAAACACCAGTGGCTGGGGTTATACCGATATGGCCCTGTTCGACGCTTCCTATCTCTCCGTCAAGAACATCACGTTCGGCTACACCTTCCCCAAGAAACTTACCCAGAAGGCTAAGATTTCCAACCTCAGGCTGTTTGCTTCTGCAGACAATCCGGTTCTTCTCTATGCTCACTCCGGTATCGATCCCCGCTGGTCCATCGTCGGCGGTATGGGCGTCGGTGCTTACTCCTATCCTTATCTTGCCGTTTACACCTTCGGTGTGAACCTCGATTTCTAATTTTAAAAAGATTATGTGTATGAAAAAGTCTATAATTATTTCCGGACTTATCGCCAGCATTATCCTGGCCCCTTCCTGCGCAGGTCTGCTTGATATTACGCCTCCCAACAACATCACCTCCGAGCAGGTCGAGGACTTGCTTGCCAATGGTAATGATTCCCAAAAGGCGATTGTGGTCAGCGGTGTTATGAACCCGATGGTGAAGTTCTTCAACTTCAGCGAGGCTATGGGTACCGGCAATATCGCCAGCACTGGTGCAGCCGATGTGGTTCATTACAGCGATCAGGGTGTGGAGTGGCTTTGCAACTTGTATTGCAACGATATCGCCATCGGTTGGGACAAATCTTCCAACCAGCTCGCCGGTCGTGACCTGTACTATTATGAAGCAAAAATGTTCACTTCCAACGTGATGAACAATGCTTCCCACTGGTTCCACAAAGCTTATGCCATCAACCAGGCGAACGTCGTTCTTGATATGTTCACTGAGGAAGGAGCCGAATCCAGCGCTACGGTTGCAGACGGCCGCGCCCGTGCCCTCCTTGTCCGAGCCTATGCTTATATGTGCTTGATGCAGGATTATCAGGATGCTTATCTCCGTGGTGGAAAAGATAAGCTTGGCATCAGCCTTTATGACACCTATTCTCCCGGCCAGAGTCCCAAACCGCGTGCTACCGCGGAGGAAACATATGCCTTCATCAAGAAGGATATCTCGGATGCCATCAAGTTCCTGACCGCGGCCAAGATCGGCTATACTGGAGGACGTGATAACGACGAGGACATCGACCTCGGTCTCGCCTACTTCCTGCAGGCCCGCGTTTCCCTTTGGACCGGAGATTATGCCACCTGTATCACCGCTTGCAACAACATTATCAACAGCGGTAAGTACAGCCTGATCAAGCCTGAGTTCTATGGTGGTCATAATACCGGCGCCAGTTGGGCTCCCGCTGACATTGTTATTCTACCCGAGACCAACGCTTTCGTTTCCCTTGCCGTGAATCCCGAGTGTATCCTTGGTTACAAGAAGACCTCCTCCTTCATCGGGTCGGGCGCTCATAAAGCTCTGTCCAACATCTTTGGCACCTATTCTCAGAGCCATACTCCTGCAAGAATCGATGACCGCCTCTATAACAAGATCAACGACAACGACTGCCGTAAGGACTGCTTTTATCCGAATGTAATCGGTGACTATGATTTCCCGACCGGAACCTCCTATCTGCCGGACTACTGCAATGTCAAGTTTGCGCAAACTGTTGGTCTGAACGATGCCGGTACCGGCAACGACGGTGATAAGAGTCACACAAGTCTCTCCGATTTCTGCCGTTTCCGTCTTGCTGAGGTTTACCTGATGAAGGCTGAGGCTGAGAATGCTAGCAATAATACCGGCGCCGCCAAGACAACGCTCAACACTCTCCTTGCGGCCCGTACCAAGACCGGCGCAGCGACGCTGACCTGTGATAACTACGGTGGCCCTTCCAACTTCACCGAGTTCATCCAGCTCCAGTGGAGGATCGAGATGTGGGGTGAGAACGGTATGGAGTTCTACAACAACAAGCGCTGGGGTGTCGATGTGAACCGTACCGGTTCCACCGTCCATCCTTATGTTGGTAATGGAGTGCTTCTTAGTGGTAGCAAGATGACCTATGAGATCCCTGAGCGTGAGCAGCAGGACAATCCCAAGTGCGAACCAAACGGCGGGATTGATTAATCTCTATAATTGTATTAAAAAGAACGGGACCCGGATTTCAGGTCCCGTTCTTTTTTTTGCAACTGAAGAGCCGACAACGATAAGGGAATCAATCCATGCTACTCGGCGACTCCGGTAATCTGATAATACAACACCGTGGGTTGACGAAGAATGGTTCCGGTCTCCGATGCCGTCTCAAACATCACATTGAATGTAAACATCTGAGTCGCAGGATCATAGAAACTATCCTTGGCATCCTTGTCCATATACAGCCGGTAATTGCTCTGGGATATGACATAAATAGGGTTACCCACATTGAAAAGGCCGGTGTATGACTCGATAAGAGACAAAAGGTTGGTCGTCCTGTCCCATTTGAAGGTGAGTTCGCCGTTGCCCATAAAGAAGTAGGGGATGTAATACTCATTCTGGGTCTCCGTAGCATATAAAGTCACCTTTTCACAGACCTCCTCCAACACAGTCGTATAGCCCACATAAAGGGGTGTACAGTCATCCAAAGCCGCCGGACCGGTCCAGACAGTATTATCATTATTCCAGTCCCTATTGCAATTCGATGCGAAAAAACAAATGGCCAGCAACGCCAATACACGAGAAAAACGAGTCATTTTAATACGTAATATGGTTTTCTTAAGCAAAGGTAGTTATTTTTTCAAAATAGTATCAATCCACCCGTACAGGTAAACAATGGAGAATGGAGAAAAAAAACTATCTTTGTTTAGTTCAATTTACATTACGTTATGATAGGCGCATGAAGCATAAACCAGTAACTACAGTTGCCCTACTTTTACTTGTCATACCCTTCCTATCCGGCTGCACAGGACAAACGGCCCCATTTCACAATTGGGATAACATTATTGTATCCTATGTCGATGACGGTCATACGGCAGATTATGAAAAACTGACGCTTTTCAACCTGGCCTTGGCCGAGACAGGTCAGCTCGCCGACAATGTTTTCCATTACACGCAAGCAGGATCCGACGGCATTATCGCGCCCTGGGCACAAACCGTAGAGACCGGAGAGCGATTGAGCGACCTGTACTGGTCCATGGGACATGTCGCCTATGCCCAGCGCATGGCTTTCGAAACCAATGTCCTGGACGACCGGCCGTTCAATCCCGAAATGATGGTCCGTCTGATCGAGACCAACCTGGTCTCCGGTGCCTACGACGTAGCCCGGAAATATATCGCAATCCTCGAAACGGACAAGCAGTATCGAAAGACCGCCGCATCCTACCTCAAATATCTGGACAATGACGCAGCGATCGAGGCCGACCCCATCTTGGGGCCCAAGCGACGCTGCATTCCCGAGAACGATTTCATTTCCCTTGTCAGGGGGATCGACGAAGATCTCAAGGATATCATCCGGACCAATCCGTCCTATCACAATGCCATCGAGTACCTGGGCGTCATCTATCTGCTTGATTGCGAGATGGATAAATTCAAAGGGGTGCTGGATGAATTCTACGGCACGGAGGCACTCCCGACACTCCCGGTTTCATTCGCCGAGGCGGCATGTATGCTGTCGGAAATGGACAGTGGATACTGGAAACGGGTCGGGGTGAGCCAGAATACCTTCAACCGGTATAGGGAGTTCAAGAAACGCATGGGCACCGGTCTGCCGATGGACCGTTTCAAAGACACCTTCTGGTATTATATAATGAGAGTCAACAGCCAATGAAACGGATACTCCCCTTCTTCGCAGTCCTGGTCCTGTGCGTCGGCTGCCGGACTGCCGTCAACATCACCGGAGAGATCGACGCACTGCCGGCCATCTACCCGGACTATATCGACGTCACCGTCCCTGTCAACATCGCGCCCCTCAATTTCCGCTGCGACAGCGTTTCCGGCCCTACGGCGCTGATCCTCACGGCCGGGGAACAGAGCTGCACGGTCAAGGGACCGGAATTCGACATTCCTCTGGACAGTTGGCGTACCCTGACGGCCCTGGGCGACATCTTCGCCACGGTCTGCGTCCGGGAGAAGGACGGATGGAAATCCTTCCGGCCCTTTACCATCCACGTCAGTCCCGACCCCATCGACCCGTATGTGGCCTACCGGCTTATCGAGCCCGGTTATGAGACCTGGAACCGCCTTGGGATCTACCAGCGCTGCCTGGAAGACTTCACGCAGACTCCCGTCATGACCAACGAGCAGACGGACCGCAACTGCATGAACTGCCATTCCTTCTGCAACCGCAATCCGCAGAAAATGATGTTCCATATGCGCGCCCGCAACGGCGGCACCTTCACTTGGGACGGAGAAAAGATTGAGAAACTCAACACCAAGACCCCGCAGACCCTGTCGGCGCTGGTCTACCCGCGCTGGCATCCCTCCGGGAAATACATCGGTTTCTCCGTCAACGACATCGCCCAATTTTTCCATTCCACCGACCCGAACCGCATCGAAGTCTACGACTCCGTCTCTGACATCGTGGTTTATGATGTGGAGAACCATCAGGTATCGGCCTCTCCCCTGCTGACGGACACGACCCGACTGGATACGATGCCGGCCTGGTCGCCGGACGGCAAGACGCTCTATTTCTGCTCTTCGGCCCAGCCCAAGGTCCCGCAGGGCTATAAGGACATCCGTTACAGCATCCGCAGCATCGCCTTCGACCCGGATCATTTCTCCTTCGGGGACAGGATCGAAACGGTCTATGACGCCCAGGCCAGCGGCAAGGACGCCACCTTCCCCCGCGTCTCCCCGGACGGGCGTTTCCTGTTGTTTGCCGAGACTGCCTATGGCTGTTTTGCTATCTGGCACAAGGACGCGGACTTGCGGATGATCGACCTGCAGGACGGATCCTTCCACACGCTGGACGCGCTCAACGGCCCCGATGCGGACAGTTACCACTGCTGGAGCAGCAACTCCCGCTGGATCATCTGGGCCAGCCGGCGCCTGGACGGCCTGTATTCACGCCTATTCATCGCCCATATCGACGCAGACGGGAACGCCTCCAAGCCCTTCCTGCTCCCGCAGAAAGACACGCATTACGACGCCCTGCTGCTCAAATCCTACAATGTCCCCGAGCTGATCACCGGCCCCGTCACCTTCGACCCGGAAGAGATGGCGCGAATCGCCAAGACCGATCCGGGCATCAACGTAAGTTACAAGGAATAAACTATAAACAATAATGACCAAGCATCTTACCCTTCTGTTTGTCCTGCTGGGCATATGCTTCAGCACCATGGCCAACCCCACCCATACCGTCAAGACATCCGACGGCACCACCATCGGCGTGGAGGCCTGCGCAGACGGCATTTACCGCATACACATCTCCCCGCGCAAGGACTTCTCCGAGTCCCTGATGGAGCGTTACGGCCTGATCAAGACCGACTGGACCGCCGCCGGTGAGAAGGTCAGCGACGGGAAGCGGACCTGGACGCTGACGACCCCGGGATACAAGCTGAGCATCGACAAGAAAAACGGCACGATCAGTCTTGTAAAGGCCGACGGGACGACGCTCGTCCGGGCGCTGGACTACATTCCCGGCAAGGACCCGTCAGTCACCGCGCTTTCGACGGTCATCAACGACACCTACGCCGACCTGCACGTCGCCAAGAACAACGGCATCATCGGCGACGAGAACAACCGCAAGGAAGGCATCGACAATTCCGAGAGCGGTGACCCGCTGAAAGCCAGTCTCCTGCGCTTCGCCCTGGCCAAAGGTGAACGCTTCTACGGCGGCGGCAGCACCAGCCGCGAGCATGTCCAGCACCGGGGCGAACTGCTCCGGATGTGGACGACCTACCAGCACACGGAAATCCCCATGCCCTTCCTGATGAGTTCCAACGGCTGGGCCGTCTACAACAACACCACCCGCAAGAACTTCTTCGACATCGGGCATACCGACAAGGACCATTTTAATATTTATAATACCAGCGACGAGGTGGACTTCTATCTGCTGGCCGCCCCTTCGATGAAAGAACTGCTCGGTCAGTATACCCGGGTCACGGGCGGCAATTACGTGCTCCCCCGCTGGGCATACGGTCTCTGCTTCGGTCCCAACATGCGCGAGGACCAGTGGGACATCCTGCACGATGCAGTCCTGTTCCGCCAGCTGGGCGTTCCCTGCGACGTGTTCTGGCTGGAGCCGCAGTGGATGGAGAAACGCTACGATTTCTCCACCCAGAAGCGTTGGAACTTCGAAAAGTTCTCCCCGGAGCCCTACTGGCTCCAGGACAAATATCCCAAACAACTGTACAACCGCCTCTTCATCGGCAAACTGCGCAACATGGGCTATCATCTTGGCCTCTGGCTCTGCGAGGAATACGACCTCAGCATCACGGAAGAGGACGAAATCGCTGCCCGCGAAGGACGCCCGCAATCCGGCCAGGAACACTGGATGGACCATCTGAAGACCTTCCTGGACTACGGTGTGGAAGGCTTCAAACTGGACCCGGCCCGGACCATCGACGAGCATCCGGACGCGACCTATTATAACGGCCGGACCGACCGGGAGATGCACAATCTCAACCAGGTCCTGCTCCAGAAGCAGATCAACCGAATGTCCCGCGAACACGTCGGCAAGCGCATCTGGTACCACTACACCGCCGGCTGGGCGGGCACGCAGCACTGGGGCGCCTCCACGAGTGGAGACAACGGCGGCGGCAAGACCGCCCTCTTCGACCAGCTCAACCTGGGCAACAGCGCCTACATGAACCTCTCCTGCGACGTCATGTCCGTCCCCAAGGAACTGGAAATGCAGGGCCTGCATTTCGGTCTCTTCCTGCCCTGGGTCCAGATCAACAGCTGGTTCTCGATGATGCAGCCCTTCTACTACGGTGAGCCCGAGCAGAGCATCTACCGCGACTATGTGCAGATCCGTTATGCGTTGATGCCTTATATCTATTCCGCGGCTCTGGAAGGCGGCCTGAACGGCCTGCCCATCGTGCGCTCGATGCCGCTGATGTTCCCCGAAGACAGAAACGTGGACGACATGTGCTACCAGTACATGTTTGGCGACAACCTGTGCGTGGGCATCTTCAGCAACGAAATCTACCTCCCCGCCGGCACTTGGATCGACGCCTGGACCGGCGAACGCATCCGGAGCAAGGGCGAAACGCTCACCCGCGATTATCCGGGCAACAGGGCCGGCCTGCTTTTCATCCGCGACGGCGCCATTCTTCCCTGCATCGAGGCGCCCCAGTACGTGGGCACGAAACCCTTTGACCGGCTGATTGTAAAAGTCTATCCTTCAGGGGATTCCTCCTATCTTCTCTATGAAGATGACGGCGAAAGCTATGGTTATGAGCAAGGCACGGTGGCGTCTACGCTGATGGAGTGTCACGCCGGCGAGGACAGGGTCCGTTTCAAGGTCCATCCCGTCCAAGGCAGCTACGAAGGCATGCCCGTGGCGCGCAATTACGTCCTGGAATTCGCACTCCGGCGCGCACCTTCCCGCGTGACGGTCGGCGGTAAGAGCATCGGAGACTGGAGTTTTGCGGAGGGTGTCCTGCGGGTCGAGGCGGGAGAGATCCCGGTCGACCAGGAACTGGAAGTGGTCGTCAGCCTGGACACGGAGGCTGCAACGCTGACCGGTGATCAATTTGCCAGTTGTCTGACGAATGGTGGCTGGGGCCGGACTGCCGCGCCCGTTAAGAAACAGGATAACATATCCGAAAAACTGGAGGAAGTCGTTCTGTATTAATTGATTATTAAATAGCTCCCACGATGAAGAATACCCTACGCATAGCCGTACTGCTGGCCACGGTCCTGACGCTGGCCGCCCCGCTCCGGGCGCACGAAGTCCGCGACCGGGAAATCAAGACCCCGGAAGCCGCTGCCACGACTCTCAGCCTGGATGGCAGCGACTGGACGCTCCGTTTCTGGAAGCAGGGCGAGGAGCCTGTCACCGCTCCCGGTGACATCCCCTACGCGGCCCAATCCATTCCCGCTACCGTTCCCGGTAACGTGGACATCGACCTTTGTGCCGCAGGCCTGGAAAAGGATCCCCGCATCGGGCTCAACAATTACCTGACACGCCAGTGGGAAGATTTCCAGTGGTGTTATGCCAAGAGCTTCAGCGTCCCTGCCGTCGAGGCGGGCAAGCGCTATTTTCTGCGGTTCGACGGCATAGATACGATCGCCGATCTCTGGCTCAACGGGGAGCATATCGGGCGCGCCGAAAACATGATGATCGAGCACGTCTATGATGTCACGGACCTGCTCAAGGCAGGGAATAACGAACTGGAAGTCATCATCCAGTCCTCCGTCCTGTACGGCCGCAAACCGTTCTTCGGAGCCATCAGTTTCGGGCATTCCGCTTCGCCGGAAAGCGTCAACATCCGCAAGGCGCCGCACACTTTCGGCTGGGACATCCTGCCGCGCGTGGTCAGCGCCGGTCTGTGGCGGAGCGTTTCGCTCTGCACGGTCGAACCCGTCCATTTCCGGGACGTGTATTGGATGACGGCCAATGTGGATGTGGCGGCCGGGACAGCCGAAATCTTCGCGGACACCCAGTTCGAAATGCCCGTGGAGCGTTTCGACCACACCAGCGCCGTCTGGACCCTGAGCCGTAACGGAAAGGTTGTTTACAAGGGCGCCCAACCCTGCGTCTATCACGCCCTGCGACAGAAGATATACCTCAACGACGTGGATTTCTGGTGGCCCCGCGGTTACGGCGAGCCGGCCCTGTACGACGCCCGCTGCGAACTGGTCGCGGACGACGGGGCCGTCCTGGCTGTGGATGAGCAGCAGATCGGCATCCGCAAGGTGCAGCTGGACTTCAACGAAATCAACCTGCCCGATGCCCCGGGTCGTTTCTGCTTCATCATCAACGGCGAACCCATCTTTATCCACGGCACCAACTGGGTGCCGCTGGACGCCCTCCACAGCCGTGACCCGCAGTGGGTGGACGAGACCGTCGCCCTTTGTGCCGACATCAACTGCAACATGATACGCTGCTGGGGTGGCAACGTTTATGAGGACCACCGCTTCTACGAGCTCTGCGACAGATACGGCATCATGGTCTGGCAGGATTTCACCTTCGCTTGCAACGCCTATCCGCAGGATGCGCAGTTCGGGCAGCGGATCTGGGACGAGACCAAGGCCGTGGTGCTCAAGCTCCGCCGCCATCCGTCCATCGCCCTCTGGTCCGGCAACAACGAGATCGACTATTCGCTGCGGCGGGCCATCGCCTGCTTCGACCCCGACCCCAACCGGGATAACGTCAGCCGCAACGTGATCGCCCAGGTCCTCTGGGAATTCGACCCTTCGCGACCTTTCATCCCCAGTTCCCCTTATTATACGGAAGAGGTCTGGAAGCGGGGGTTCATCGACTATGAACACCTGCCGGAGAATCATCTCTGGGGCCCCCGCGGCTACTACAAGACCCCCTTCTACACCGAAGCCGGCTGCGTCTTCGTCAGCGAGATCGGCTACCACGGCGCCCCGGACATTTCCAGCCTGAAGCAGATGATGAGTCCGGACTGCGTCTATCCCTGGCTGAGCGCGAAGCAGCTGCAGGCCAAGGCCGAAGCCGTCCCCTCGATTCCGGGGGCAACAGTGAAAGACGGCTCCTCCTTCGCCATGGAGCGTGGCCCCGTCCTCAACGCCATGGATCCGGACAAGAACTGGAACGAGGAATGGCTGACCAAGTCCGTGCGCCGTTTCCCGGAACTGGGCAAGACTTACGACCGCAACAACCTGATGATCAACCAGCAGCGCCTGCTCTTCGGCGAATGTCCTTCCGATCTGGAGGAATTCATCTTCGGCTCCCAGGTCGTCCAGGCCGAGGCCATGAAGTACTTCGTGGAATTCTGGCGCGGCCAGAAATTCGCGCCCAAGACGGGTATCATCTGGTGGAACATCAAGGACGGCTGGCCGGACATTTCGGATGCCGTCGTAGACTATTATTTCAACAAGAAACTGGCTTATTATTACATCAAGAACGTCCAGCGGGACGTCTGCGTGCTGATGATGGACCCCAAGGACGGGAAACTGCCGCTGATCGCGGTCAACGACACGGCGGAGCCCGTCGAGGGCAGCGTCAAGGTTAAGGATGTTGAAAGCGGCAAGACCGTGTACAAGGGAGACTTCAAGGTGGAGAAGAACAGTCGGACCGTCATCACCGGCATCCCGGAGAAGGCCGGAGCCCAGGGCGTGTATCTGATCGAATACAAGGTCGGGAAACAGGAGTTCAAGAACCACTATCTCTATGGCGTCGTGCCCTTCCGGGCGTCCGACTACCGGAAATGGATGGAAAAGACAGGTATTTATGATTTAAGCGTACAATAATGAAAACCAATCTATTAGGCATCGATATCGGCGGAACGAAATGTGCCGTCATCTACGGAATTGATACCGACGGTAGTCTGGAGATCGCCGACAAGGTCCGTTTCGAAACCACGAAGGTGGACGAGACGCTCGCCCGCATTCTCACGGAGGTGAAAGCCATGGCTGCCCGGCATGGTCTGAACGCCGGCAACACGAAAGCCATCGGCATTTCCTGCGGCGGTCCCCTGGACAGCAAGACCGGCGTCGTGCAGTCGCCACCCAACCTCCCCGGCTGGGACAACATCCCGATCGTGAAGCTGGTCGAAGAGGCCACAGGCATCCGCGCCGCCCTGCAGAACGACGCCAACGCCTGCGCGCTCGCGGAATGGAAATATGGCGCCGGCCGCGGCACCCGCAACATGGTCTTCCTGACCTTTGGGACGGGTATGGGCGCAGGACTGGTGCTGGACGGCAAACTTTACGCCGGCACCAATGACAACGGCGGCGAGGTCGGCCACATCCGTCTGAGCGATTTCGGCCCCGTGGGCTACGGCAAGGCAGGATCCTTCGAGGGATTCGCCAGCGGCGGCGGCATCGCCCAGCTGGCGCAGTCGGCCGTCAAGGAGCAGCTGATGATGGGGCGTAAGGTGGCCTGGTGCCCGGACGGGGATCTCGCCGGGATTACGGCGAAAACGGTCGCAGAGGCCGCCGCGGCGGGGGATCCGCTGGCCGTCGGGGTCTATAAGACTTCGGCCGAGTATTTGGGGCGCGCGTTGTCGGTGTTGATCGATATCTTGAATCCGGAGGTGATCGCGATCGGAAGCATTTTCGTGCGGGCCGAGGCGCTGATCCGTCCGTTCATGCAGGCCGTGATCGACCGCGAGGCTTTGCCGGCGGCGGCGGCCGTGTGTCAGGTGAAGCCGGCGGAGCTCGGCGAGCAGATCGGCGACTTCGCCTCGCTTTCCATCGCCGCCTCCTGCCACCGCCCTTCTGCGACCGCAATCTACTGTGTAAGGCGGATGTCGGCGGAGGAGGCGCCGACCAGGATGGTCGGGAGGCCGGCGGGGACGACGAACGCCTTCTGGGATTCGCTCCAATAGCGCAGGTCCTCCCGCCGGAGCGGCACCGTCACCCGGCGGCTCTCGCCGCGACGCAGATGCACCCGACGGAAGCCGCGCAGCTCCTTCAGCGGCGCGACGCCCTCATATTCAGGCAGTTGCACATACACCTGAGCCACCTCGTCGCCGTCGACCCGGCCGACATTTTTCAGCGTGAACGAGACTTCGACCGTCTCTCCCCTATCCTCGACCTGCAGGTCCGAATACCGGAAGGATGTATAACTCAAGCCGTAGCCGAAAGGATAGAGCACCGGACCGTCAAAATATTTATAGGTCCGTTTCGTAATGTCATAATCATCGAAAGCCGGCAAGTCCTCCAGGGTTGGATAATAGGTCAGCGGCAGGCGGCCCGCCGGGTTGTATTTCCCGAAGAGGACCTCCGCCACGGCGGTGCCCCCCTCCTGGCCCGGATACCAGGCATTCACGATGGCAGGCAGGTTCGCCTCCTCCCAGAGCAGGGAGAGCGGACTTCCGGCCACCAGGACCAGTACCAGGTTGGGATTGATCCTGTACAATTCGTGCAGGAATTCCTGCTGGTCGGGAGGTAGCGTGATGCTTTCCCGATCCTTGCCCTCCCGCTCGATGAGACGGTTGATTCCCATCACGGCCACTACCGCATCGCATTCGCGAGCCAGCTGGCCAGCCTTCCCGTACAGCGACAGGCGGTCCTGGCGATCGACGGTGGGCATTCGCCAACTGAGCCGGGCAAGGGAATAGTCCCGCACATCATAGAATTCCACTTTGAGTTGATAGTCGCGTCCCGCCTCCATGAAGACCCGCACGGTGTCCGTCTGCACGGCATGCTCCCTCCAGGCATCGATGAGCATTTTCCCGTCCAGCCACAAGCGACTGCCGGCATCCGTCTGCAGGCTGAGGACATATTCTCCGGAAACCGGCGGACGGAGCGGACCGGTCCAGCGTGCACTGACCGGCGCGTCAGGAATGAACGGGTCCGGCGCCTGGTTGGAAGGTTCGAAATTGAGCCAAGTCTCCTTACGGACCGAAGGCGTCCCCTCCAGCGTCGTACCGGTATAGTATTCGGCTTGAAGTCCCTCCGGATAATAGTCTCCCGCGATGATTTCCATTCCGTCCTGGGCCGTCTTCCAAGGCGCATATTTCACGGTGATCCGGTCCCCTGCCTCGGCGCGGATGCCTTCCAGGATGGAAACAGGGGCGGAAGCAGGCACGCCGCTGTAATCACCCAACTCGCAGGTCCCGGCATTGATGCCGACCACGGCCAGGCTGCGGACTTTCCCTTTCCGGAAAGGCAGCGTCTTCCCTTCATTCTTCAGCAGCACGATGGCTTCGCGGGCGGTCTGCAATGCCAGGGCCCGGTGGGCCTCGGAGCCGATCACCGAGGGCGGAATCGTATCGTAGGGACAGGCCCCGGGCGGATCGAAGAAGCCCAGCCTCATCCGGGCCGTCAGGACATTCCGGGCAGCCCGGTCGATGTCTTTCTCGGAGACCAGCCCCTTGTCGTATGCTTCCCGCAGGGGTTTGATAAAGATATCGTCGCCGCATTCCAGGTCAAGCCCCGCCTGGAGGGACAGGGCCGCCGCCGTCACGGGATATTTCACATAATGATGGCCGGTGACCAGGAAGCCGGGGCCGCCGCAGTCCGAGACCACATAGCCGTCGAAGCCCCAGTCTCCGCGAAGGACCTGGGTCAGGAGCCAGGGATTGGCCGTACTGGGGATGTCGTTGATGGCGGTGTAGGACGACATGATGGATGCGGCCTTCCCCCGCCGGACGCAGGCCTCGAAGGCTGGCAGATAGTATTCGCGCAGCTGTTTCTCGGAGATGCGGACATTGCATTCGAAGCGATTGTGCTCCTCGTTGTTGGCGGCGAAATGCTTGGGCGTAGAAACGGCCTTCAGGTATTTCGGATCATCGCCCTGGAGCCCCTGGACGAAGGCTGTACCGATCTCGCCTGAGAGGAAAGGATCTTCTCCGTAGGTCTCGGGCGTCCGGCCCCAGCGCGGGTCACGCGCCATATTGACCGTCGGGGACCAGAAGGCCAGCAAATCGCTGTACAGGTTGGTCTGGAGGGCACCCCGGCCCAGTTCGTTCCAGCGGGCGCGAGACTCGTCGGAGATGGCCGTGGACACCCGCCGGATCAGCTCCGGATCCCAGGTAGCCGCCAGGCCCACCGCCTGCGGGAACACGGTGAAACGCCCCGGCCGGACGACGCCGTGGAGCGCTTCGTTGCCGTGGTAATACTTCGGAAATCCCAGCCGCTCGTTGGCCGGCGACGTCGCCCGCAGCAGGTCGATCTTCTCATCGACCGTCATCCGCTGCAGGAGATCCTCCACCCGTTCCCCGACAGGCGCATCCGCATCCCGGAACAACGGCGTCTGCCCGGCAGCCGGCAGCCCCCCCATAAAAAACAGGGCTGCAAGTAAGCATAAAACGCTTCTTTTCATAATCCAAGCAATCAATGATTGTCACCGTCATGCCCGGAGGGGCTGGGGTGGCAAAAGAGCATTCCCCCGAAGGGGTTTTCCCCTGCTCTTTTGATGCCCCAGCCCCTCCGGGCCAAGAACGAGCGTTACTTCTTGATATCGCCGCAGTTGCGCGCGACGAAAATCTTGGTCTTGAGCTTCGGAGCCGTCGCCTTCAGGTTCGTGAAAGAAGCACCCTGGACGTCATCCAGCACGATGGCCGGACGGTAATCCTTCTCGGCCGCCGTCAGCGTGACGTTATGGAAATGGATCCCCTTCGCGTGCCGCACATAGAAGCCCCAGGCCGGCAGCTCCTTATACTGCGAGAACTCCGGATAAGCGGTCGGCATCTCCGGGACCTTCTCCAACTCGTAGGTGCCCACCTTCGCAAACGAAGGATCGCCTCCGCCCGGGAAATGGATCTCCACATTCTCGATCGTCACGTTCCGGATCGGCTGGCCCTCCAGGCCCACGATGCCGCAAGGCAGCACATTACGCGGCTGGTCCTCGAGCGTCGGTCCCTCGTAATCCACCCCGTAGTCCGGCTTGTCGACCGGTATCTCCGCATAGAGGTTCCGGATCGTGATGTTCTCCATCCGGCTGGGCTTGTCGCCCCGGCGCTGACCCACGTTCAGATAGATCGCATTGGCCGTATTGTAGGACTTCAGGCCGTCCACCAGGATGTTTTCGGCGAAACCGCCGTCCACGCTCTGGATCGTGATCGCCGAGCGGAAGGTATCGTAAACGACATTGTCCAGGATCTGGATGTTGCGGAAACCGCCGACGCCGAAGGTACCGAACTTGATGCCGCTGGCGCTGGACGTGATGGTGTTGTGCCGCACGACGACATCATCATTGCAGACATCCTTGTGGTGGGATTTCAGGCAGATGCCGTCATCGGTCGCATTGACGAAACAGTTCTGGATCACGGCGTGCGTGCAGTCCACGATATCGAAACCGTCATTGTTCCAGAAGGCGCGGCTGTCCAGGGTCACGCCGTCGATCAGCAGGTTTTCGACCCGGTCCGTCGTGCAGGTCCAGCAGGAAGAATTGCGCAGGTTGATGCCCTGCAGCGTGACATTCTTGCTCTTGCACAGGTAGAGAAGGTGCGGACGGTCGTGCGGACGGCCCAGCGTGAAGAGGTCCTTGATCGCGCCGACGGCGATCTGGCCCAGGAAGTTGTTGGCCAGTTCGCGGCCCTGTCCGTCGATGACGCCCAGGCCGGTGATGGCGATGTTCTCCGCTTCATTGGATATGACCAGACCGAAGGCATCGCCCTTCTTGTAATAATCGTATGGATTGGTGGAGCCCACGAGCACGGCCCCCTCGCCCAGCTCGATCGTCACGTTGTCCTTGAGTTCAATCGTACCCGTCAGGTAGCGCCCCACCTTGAAGATGAGTTTGCCGCCGCCTTCCGCGCTGATGAAGTCGATCGCCTTCTGGATGGAAGTGGTGTTGAGCGTCGTACCGTTGGACTTGATGCCGAACAGGGACGCATTGTAATCCTTGGCCGAGGCGACGAGGGCCACGGTCAGGCACAAAAGGGAAATCAATATCTTTCTCATGGCGCACGATCAATTATAACGGGTGGATGCGGCCGTATCGGAGAGCTTCTTGATCTCGCTGCCCATCACGGCGTTCGTACAGTTCTTGAAGGAATACAAGGTAGGAAGCGGCGTGTCGGCCGGCAAGTGACCCTTGGCCTTCTGCGCGTCGAGGCTGGCCTTCAGAGCCGTGCCCCGGGCTTCGATCACACCTTTTCCGGTCACGCAGACATTTTCGGCTCCGTCGGCCCAGATCAGGGCGGGAGCACCCTTGTAATCATAGATATTGGTGGACCCCACCAGGACGGCAGCCTCCGCCAGATGGATGGTCACATTGCTCTTGAGTTCGATCGAACCGGTCAGGTAGCGGCCCACATAGAAGTAGAGGGTCCCGCCGCCGTGGGCGCTGATATAGTCGATGGCGCGCTGGATGGAGCCGGTGTTGTCCGTGACTCCGTCGCTCTTCACGCCCCAGACGGTCGCCTTCTGCTCCGTCTGCGCGAAGCAGAGCAGCGTCGCAAAAGCGAATAGGATGGAAAGCAGATATTTTTTCATGGTGTGGAATTCGTTTTTATTCGGCGTATGATGACTTGTACAGGACGACCTGCTCCTTTCCGGCAGCAGCAGCCGCCTCGTCATAGACGACGCCTTCGAGCTTCAGGCCCTGGACGTCATCGCACACAACGGCAGGCCGGTAATCGGGCTTCTGTGCGTGGAAAGTGAAGTTGCGCAGCGTGATATCCGTCGCGTGGCGCAGGTAGAATCCCCAGGCCGGAAGTTCCTTCCACTGGGAGAATTCGGGATAATAGGAAATCATCTCGTCGATGCCGTCGAGATCCTCCGGGGTCGTGCCGCGATAGGCATAGCGGGGATTGCCGCCGCCCGGATAGACGATCTCGATGTTCTCCATCACCACGTTTTCGATCTTGTAGCCGGGAATACCGGCGATGATGCAAGGGGAGATGTTGCGGGGCAGGTCCTCGATGGGGCCTTCATAATTATAGCCGGCGTCCGGCTTGTCGAGCGGAACTTCGGCATATACGTTCTTGATCGTAATGTTGCGCATATAGGGCTCCTTGCGGACCACGGTCTGGCGGTCCTTGTCGCTAAGGCCACCGGAGGTAATCTTGTTCCAGCGCTCGCCGATCCTCAGGAAGATTACATTGCCGGTATGGATGCTGCGGAGACCGTCCACCGTGATGTTCTCGATCTCAGCGCCGTCCACGGCCGCAAAGGTGACGGCCGAACGGTACGTGTCGAAGATCGTGATATTGCGGATGGTGAAATCCTTGAATCCTCCCTTCGAAACGGTGCCGAACTTGACACCGTTCGCGCTTGAACGGCCCACGCAATTCTCCAGCAAGACATTCTTGCACTGATGCTGGGCCGAATGGGACTTGAAGCAGAAGACGTCATCCGCCGCATCGATGTAGCAGTTGCGGATCACCACGTCCTCACAGTCCACGATGTCGATGCCGTCGTTGTTCCAGTAGGACTTGCTGTCCACGGTGATGCCCTCGACATAGACGTTGTGGCACTGGTCGTAGGTCTGGTTCCAGCTGCCCGGATCCTTGAGGAAGATGTCCTTGATGGTAACCCCGTCACACTCGCGGAAATAAATGTTTTCCGGACGGTTGGTCTCATTGGGACGGTCGAGCTTGAGCGGATCCTCGAAGAGGCCGCGATGGATGTATTCGACCATGTGGTTGGCGGTCGTGAATCCGCGGCCGTCAATCGTGCCGCCGCCGGTGATGCCGACATTCTTCTGCTTGATGGAGAAGATCATGCTGGTCCAGCCCACATACGGATCCTTGGTATAGTCCCAGGGATTGGTGGAACCCAGCAACGTGGCTCCCTGCTCCAGATGCAGCGTGACATTGTCCTTGACATAGATGGTGCCGGTCACCCAGTTGCCGGGTGTGAAGACCACGCGTCCGCCACCGTTCGCGCTGGCGAAATCGATGGCCGCCTGGATGCTGGCCGAATTGAGCGTGACGCCGTCGGCCTTGGCTCCGAAGTCCGCCACATAATAGTCCTTGGCCGAAAGGCCCCAGACCGCGACGGCGGACAGAAGGAGGGTGAGAATGAGATGTTTTTTCATTTATCGATACATTTTTACAGGTCCGATCAGTCCCGCCGGAACGAGCGGGGTGTTGCGCCTCAGGACGAAACGTTGCGCAACGGAATTGTCCTTGAGGGTCTGGAGATAATTGCTCATCAGGGTTGTCACTTTCACTTCAATGGTGTTCTCCCCTTCGACGAGCAGGGAGGAAATGTCGTAGATGCGGCGGCCGAACCAGCGGATGCCGCAGGGCGTGCCGTTGACGGTCAGTTCGCAGATGTCCGCCACCTTGCCGAGATTGATGTATTTCGGTTTGTGCGCGCCGTACAGCTTCACCGTGGTCCGGTAGGTCACGTCGCCCATGAAGTTCTGGTACTCGGGCACGTCCTTGAGGTCTTGCAGGACAGGCATTTCCGCCTCCTTGGTCCAGTCCTCCTGAGGTTGGTGCAGGGTCAGTTTCCAATCCCCGAGTTCACGGGTGCCAATGCCCTTTTCGGGCAGCGGAGCCCATTCGTCCCCGAGTCGAGACTTGTTGAATTCGAAGAGATAGGTCTCGGCCGGTCCAAAGCTGAAATGCAGGCGTCCGCCGTCCAGTTTCATCTTGTACCGGCGGCCCGTAGCTGCATCGTATGCCCAACAGTTGCGGCCGCGCGTAATGGACGAAGGGAATACGATATCCGTCTCGCGGGGCTCCGAGAGATGCGCGTTGACGAAGAGGAAGAGATCCGACTTGTCGTCGGTCACATAATGGTTCTGCAGCAGGAAGCGGTCCGGGTTGGAAATCGTGATGGCATGCGGCAGGGCATGTTTCTCCATCACGTCCTGGTACCATTCCAGGTAGCGCCCGTCCTCGGGTTTCTCGAGCAGGATGAAGTTCCTGTGGGCTTTCAGGCGCTCCACGGCGGCTTTGATTTCGGCGTCCCGCGTCTCATAATCCTTCAGGCCCAGGGAACGGTCGGGATATTTGCCGATGCAAAAGACGCGGCCGCCCGTCGAGACGAACTGCTCCAGCTTGGAGAGCGTCTCCGGGAAAGTTCCGGACACTTCGACGAGGAAGAGAGTGCCGTACTCCTTCGGGCCGTAGCAGAGCTTGCCCTTCTTCACCGTAGCGTCTTTCAGGATGATTTCCGTCACATAGTCCGCTCCGCCTCCGGTCTTGTGGATGGCCTCCCAGATCAAGGAAGTATAGGGCACGTTGAGCTTGACCGGGAACGGATCCGTCTGCACGCCCATCGTCGTCCACATGTCGTAGTTGGCCGGCAGAAGGGCGATGTCGGTGACCATGTCGGCGTTCTGCAGCTGGCTTGCCATGCGGGCGCGGTAGTCGTTCAGCAGCTTGAAATAAGGCCACCAGGTATTTTTCTCATTGTAGTAGGAGCCGTACTGGACCCAGCCCGGGAAGGGGGCGTCGGCAGGTGAATAGTTGAAGCCGTGCCAGACGCTGTGGGTCGTGCCCGAAATGGCGCTCATGTCGGAGCCCACCTTCAGAAACTCCAGCGAGGTGGAGAAAACCTTGTAGGTATTGGTCATCTCTTCGGCGCTGACGATGCGCTTGCCGGTCAGGTGCGCGGCGGAAGAAACGTACTTGTTGATCATCGTGTATCCGCGGCCGCGACGGTAATCCTCGTCGCCCATTTCCTCGCCGATGCGGTGCCGCAGCCAGTTGGTGGTCCAGGACTCCCCTTCCGGGTAATCATAGCCCAGCGAGGACTCCAGGGGGAAGAAACCGCGGCCGTATGCCTGCGCCCGGGAGCCGACCCCCTTTTCCTTGCACCAGGCCAGGAACGTGGCGGTATAACGCTCGTGCAGCAGCTCGGCCTTGGTCAGTTCGAAGTCGAAACGCACGCGATCCACCTGCTCCTGGAATTTCGGGCCTTTCTTGGCGCCGTATTCGAAGTTCTTGACGTCACCCAGACGCCCGACCTCGAACATCGTAAAAGGCAGCCAGGGCAGCACGTCGTAGCCGCGGCGGCGCTTGAACTCTTCGGCGAAATCGCCCGTCCAGTTGTTGCCTTCCAGCTCCATGCTGTCCACGAAGAAAGCCCGCAGATGGCCGCTGAGCGGGCCCGTCTTGGCCTCGATCGTATCGGCCATGTGGTCCAGGTATTTGCGCACGGCCTTGGCGTCCATGTGGTTCAGGATCGAACCCGCGGCACCGGGCGCGCCGTTAATGACACAGGCGAAGGAATCGAAACGGATGAGCGCATAGATGACATGCTTGCCCTCCGGGATATTGAGGGTGATCACGTCGTCCACGAACTTGTCGGTCAGGTCCTCGACCTGGCTGAGGTCATCGATCGGATCCGGAGCCAGTTTGAAAGAAATGAGTTCGCAGGTACGGCGGGGGTTCGGAACCGAGACGCCCGGGTCCACCAACTTGTACAGGTTGTACTTGGACATCTCGAAGAGACCCGGCTCCACCGGTGCAGCGTAGGTCAGCATCACGCTGGCGCGCTCATCCCGCGGCAGGGTCTCCGCGCCAAAAGGCCAGCCCGAGCCCACGATCAGGTCGCAGGTCATCCCGATCCGCTTGGCCTCGTCGAAGACGACCTGGAGCATCTGGATCCATTCGTCGCTGAGCCAGGTCAGCGACTTCTTGCCCAGGGAGATTTCCTCCTTGCCCGGGAAGGAAATGGGGTTGATCTCGACGCCGCCGATGCCGGCTTCCTTGAGCAGGTGCAACTCGCGCACGAGCTCTTCGGCCTCGACCTTGTCCCCGTTCCACCACCAGCGGACGAAGGGGCGGTAGCGGTTGTCGGGGTCCTGGAACTGCTTGTACAGCGCGTCGGGGCCGGTCAACTTGGCCGCCAGCTGCGCGGCCGAGGAGGCGCTCAGGTTTTCCGCGCCAGCCGGCAGGGAGGACAGAACCGCCGTCCCGGCGACCAGCACGAAACTGTCTTTGACAAACTGTCTTCTGTTCATATCTTAAAGATTGTAATATTCCTTGTAATAAGCCTTTACGTCTTCCCAACGGTAATACGGATAAAGATCCGTCGCAGCCGGGATACCGACTTCGTTCTCATTGAGCAGGAACTTCACCAGGACATTCCCCTTCCGGTTGCGGAAGAAGATGAGCTGGATGTTGCCGGCCATCGGGGAAATACGGTAATTAGCCCACGAGGCGGCCACCTGGCCGGGATCCGTCGCCTTCGCGCGGCAGCCGTCCAGCTGGAGCGTGGTGCTGAGCGGGACCAGGTGCGAGTCGTGCGAGAAGCGCAGGTCGGCGGCGCAATCCCCCGTCGCGATGGCTTCGTCCGCCTTGGCGACAATATGCTCCAAAGTCTGGAGAGAAGAGCGCTGGATGAACTTCTCGCCCTCCGACGGATTCGGGCCTTTCTGCATGTAATAACCGTAATTGCCCGGCTGCCAGAGCTCGTACCACTCCGTCGTGGTAAACAGGTCGCCGAGGCGCACGTCGATATCCGAATCGAGGGCGATGGAAGCCAGCGAATAGAGGTTCATCATCAACTTGGGCGCATTCACCTTTGCTGCCAGATAGGCGGAATCCGCGAAGAGCAGGCCCATCAGGCGATCGGGGTGACAGAGCGAGTCGCGCAGGCGGTCCCGTTCCTCCCGCCATGCGCCTTCGTCTCCATAGACGGCTACCTCGTGGGTTTCATGGGCCAGGAATTCGCGATCCCGCGCACTGGCATCCAGGCTGATGTCCAGCCGGGGATTAAGGCTCAGGAGTTCCAGGCAGAAAGACTCCATGCTAAGCATCACGCGCCCGGACTGGGTGGCGTTGGCGTTGATGTGTTTCCGCCCGCGGAAGACGCGGCGGTAGTTCGTGAACATCCGCCGGGCTATCTCCTTGTGCTGGCGGAAGCCTTTCTGCGTCAGTTCGCCGGCCCGGTCCCGGGCATCCTCGCGGAGTAAGGCCACCCGCTGGAGAACATCTTTCCCGTAGGGAGTCAGAGCCTCCGCGGAATCGGCGGCTGACAACACGGCCCAGGACTCTTCGTAAGGTCTGAAACTGGTGTACCAACGGGATCCGTGACGGCCGAAATGGCTGATATAAAAAGGCTTGTATCCCCGGGGCGCCTGGGTCTGCGCCTTCTGGGGGCCGGGATAGGGCATCAGCAGGCCGGCGGCGCGGGTGCTGTCGGCGCGGATCTCGTCCCAGGGCGTCTGCGCTCCGAGACTGAGGAAAGCGAGCGCGCACAGGGCGCTGAGCAACAGTTTCTTCATCGGGCGCTAGATTTCATAGAGGGTTTTGTAATAGCTGCGGACGTCTTCCCAGTGGTAATAGGGCCAGCGATCCGTCTCCAGCGGGATGCCGACTTCGTTCTCGTTGAGCAGGAACTTGACCAGCACCTCCCCCTTCCGGTTGCGGAAGAAGACGATCTGGATGTTGCCGCACATCGGAGAGATCTTGTAGTCGATGAAGGCCTCGTCGCAGTGTTCCGGATCCTCCGTCGTGCCGGTGCAGCCGTCCAGGCGCAGGCAGACGGCCATCGGGACCAGGTAGGAATCGTGCGAAAAGCGCAGCGTGGCACCGTGGCCGCCGGAGGCGATTATTTCGTCCGCCCGGTCCAGGATGTGGGCGATCATGGGCTTGCAGGAAGGAACGACCACGTCCTGCGCCCGGGGATCCGCCGCATAAAGGTACATGTCATAGTTGTCCGCCCGCCAGCAGTCATAGAGTTCATCGGGCGTGAAGACATCCAGGAAAGACAGTGAGTCCAGCTCATTGTTCTGGGTCATTTCCGCCAGGTAGTACAGATCCCACATGAACGTTTTCGGGTCCTGCTTTCCGGCCACGAACGCCGGATCCGAGAAAAGCACGCCCATCAGGCGCTCCGGCCGTAGAGCCAGCTGCTTCATGCGTTCCTTTTCGGCCCTGACATCGTAGGGCGCCGCCACCCCCTCCGGGCGTTTGACGCGATTCGAAACGAAGGACGCATCCCGGCGGCTGCTGTTGAAGGATATCTCCAACTCCGGATTGAGGCTCTTGAGCTTGTTGCAGAAATAGAACATGCTCATCATCACCCGGTGCGATGTCGTGGAATTGGCCGTCACCGTGGCCTTGCCCCGGAAGGCTTTCGGGAAGCTATGGAACATGCGCTCGGCAATCCCTTCGTGCTGACGCGTACCGAGGCGCGTGAGCTCTCCCCTGCGGCCCGCCGCATCCCCGGCCATGGCCGCGGCCTTGCGCAGGACCTCCTCACCGACGGGTGTCAGGACAGAAGCATCCTTCGCCGCCTGCAGGACGGCAAGGGGGCCCGCATAGTCCTCGTCATTCGTATGCCAACGGGATCCGTGACGACCGAAATGGCTGATATAGAACGGTTTGTATCCTTTGGGCTCAGGAGTCTGGACCGTCTGGGGTCCGGGATAGGCATAGTGCAAGCCGGCCGCCCGGGCCGGATCCGCGGCAATCTCCTCCCGGGCCGTCTGCGCGCCAAGCGGAAGCGCGAGCGTCAGCAGGAGAAGCGGCAGAAACAATCTATTCATATCTGAGGGTGACAGTCGTTGGATAGCAAACAAAGATACAATAATATTTATTATTTTTGCGAGCGGATTATGGAAAAAACCAAACTGACTTTTTTGGGGACGGGAACTTCGCAAGGCGTGCCGATGATCGGCTGCGACTGCCCCGTGTGCCGATCGGCCGATCCCCGCGACAAACGGCTTCGATCTTCCGTTCTCGTTGAATATGGCGGCCTTACGATCCTGGTGGACTGCGGACCGGATTTCCGCTATCAGATGCTGCGCGAGAGCGTCCGTCACCTGGATGCCATCCTGCTGACCCATAACCACAAGGACCACACCGGCGGGCTGGACGACGTCCGTTCCTTCAACCTGCTGGAAGCCAAACCCGTCAACATTTATTGCCAGGAATACGTCGAGCAGTCGCTGCGCCGCGAATACAGCTATGCCTTCGCGGAGAAAAAATACCCCGGTTCCCCGGAATGGAACGTCCACCGCATCGGACGCGATCCTTTCCTCGTCCACTCCAACGCCGGAGAGCCCACCCTCGTCTGGGAATCAGGCTTCGGCTACCACCACGAAGCACCCTCCGACTCCGAGATCCTGCCACCCGTGGAAATCGTTCCCATCCAGGGCTGGCACCACAAGACGAAGATGCTTTCCGTACTGGGCTTCCGCTTCGGCAAGATCGCCTACCTGACCGACATGAACCAGATCGAAGAGTCGGAGTTCGACAAGTTGAAAGGACTGGACTTCGTCACCCTCAACTGCGTGAAGATCAAGCCTCACTTCTCACATTTTTCCCTCCAGGAAGCGCTGGACCTCTTCGAGAGAATCGGTGCGAAGGAGTCCTATATCACACACATCTCCCACCTGCTGCCCTGCCACGAGGATTTCGCGGCGATGCTGCCGCCCCACGTCCATCCGGCATACGACGGCCTAGTCCTGGAGTCGGAATGAAGCGTCGTTGGGAAATCAAGGGAAAAGTAGTAACTTGCGAAGAATATTTGCACCACAGTTAACAACACGGATATGAAAAAACTTTTGTTGGCAGGAGCCATCTGCCTGCTATGTTTCGCCGGATGCAACCGGAAACCCGCCGTCGAACACGTTTTCTTTATCGGCCTGGACGGATGGGGCTCCTACAGCGTCGAAAAATCCGAAATGACCTTCACGAAAAAGATGATGGAGGAAGGAGCCTGGACGCTCAAGAAACGCACTGTACTCCCCTCCCACAGCGCTGCCAACTGGGCGTCGATGTGGATGGGCGTGGGTCCCGAAGTGCACGGATTCTATGAGTGCTGCTCCAAGACCCCCGACCTCGAGCCGCGACTGACCTATAAGAACGGCATTTTCCCGACCGTCTTCCAACTACTTCGGGACAAGGAACCAGACGCTGAGATCGGCTGCCTGTACGAGTGGGACGGCATCAAGTACCTGATCGACACACTGTCTGTCAACCACTATGAGCGCGTCCCCCAGGACCAGCTCTGCGAGGCTGCCAAAGCCTATATCGCGACCAAGAAACCGCGTCTGGCGGCCTTTATCTATGACGATCCGGACCACGTCGGCCACAAATTTGGCCACGACACGCCCGAGTATTATGAGAAATTGAAAGAACTCGACGCCTGGGTGGAAGAAATCGTGAACGCCATCGACCAGGCCGGCATCCTGGACAAGTCCGTCATCATCCTGACCTCCGACCACGGCGGCATCGACCACGGACACGGCGGTCGCACGATGATGGAGATGGAAACGCCCCTCATTTTCTTCGGCAAAGGCGTCCGGAAAGGATACTGCTATGACGACCTGAGTGTCATGGAGTATGATGTCGCTTCCACGATGGCCTGGATCCTGGGCCTCGAGCAGCCGCAGCCCTGGTTCGGCCGTCCGCTGACCCAGATTTTCGAATGACAGAGCATCCTATTTCCTCATTCCATGAGTCCTGAAATCGCCGCCCATATCGACCAGATCGACGTGACCCTCAATGCGGGCGGAATGAACACGATCAATATCATCCTCGCCTTCGTGATGTTCGGCGTGGCCCTCGGCATCAAGCCGGGCATCTTCATCGAGGTCTTCAAGAAACCCAAATCGGTCATCCTGGGGATATGCTGCCAGCTCATCCTGCTGCCGGCTTTCACGTTCTGCCTGGCCTGCCTGATCGGCAACTGGATCTCTCCCATGATGGGCCTGGGCATGATCCTGGTCGCCTCCTGTCCGGGAGGCAACATTTCCAACTTCATGTCCTCGCTCTCCAAGGCAAATGTCGAGCTGTCCGTATCCCTGACAGCCATCAGCACCGCCCTGGCCATCCTGCTGACCCCGGCCAATTTCTATATCTGGGGCAACCTCTACCTCCACACCGCCAAGGTGGCTGGCGAGGTCCCGACCTTGATCATCCCCCTGTGGGACGTATTCAAGACGATCTTCATCCTGCTGGGGCTCCCGCTCACGCTGGGCATCCTGACCGCCCGCCTGCTGCCAAACTTCGCCGCAAAGCTGAAAAAGCCCTTCCAGTGGGTTTCCATCATCTTTTTCATCGCGATGGTCATCCTCTCTTTCGCCGGCAACATCGACGCCTTCCTGAAGTGCATCAAGTACATCTTCATCGTGGTGTTCCTCCACAACCTGCTGGCCCTGTGCATCGGTTTCGGCGTAGGATCGATCTTCAAGGTTCCCTTCCGCGACCGCAGGACCCTGACCATCGAGACCGGCATCCAGAATTCCGGCCTCGGCCTCGTGCTGCTGCTCGGGACCTCCCTCTTCGCCGGCTTCCCGCCCCACGGCGGCATGCTGGTGATTACGGCCTGGTGGGGCATCTGGCACATCATTTCGGGGCTGACGGTCTCCACGATTTTCAACCTCCACGAAAAACGCATTACCGGATAACATGAAAAAAACTTACGAAAATGACTGGCGGTACTACGTACTGAAGAACTGGTGCGACGCGACGGTCCGCAGCCTGTTCAGCGACATTGAATCCGAGGGCTGGGAAAACGTACCGACCGACGGGGCGGTCCTGATGGCTCCCAACCACTGCAACACCCTGATGGATGCGCTCGTCGTCCTGCAGGACCGGAAGGACGCGACGCTCTTCGGCGCGCGGGCGGACGTGTTCCGCAAGCCCATCCTCAACAAGTTCCTGCGTTTCCTGCGCATCCTGCCCATCCCTCGCGTGCGGGACGGTCTCCAGGAGGTACTGCACAACCGGGAGACGATGGAAGAAGTCATCGAATGCCTGGACCACGGCATGCGCTATGCCATGTTCGCCGAAGGCACGCACCGGCCCATGCATTCCCTGCTTCCCCTCAAGAAAGGCATCACCCGCACCGCCCTGCTGGCCAACGAGCGTTTCGGCGGCTCTAAGCCGGTCTATATCGTCCCGATGGGACTCGAATACGAAGACTACTACCGCCTGCAGACCTCGCTCAAGATCCGCTATGGCAAGCCCATCAACGTGACGGAGTATGTCGCGGCGCATGCGGATGCCGGCGAAGCGGAAATCCACCGCGGGCTGCTGGGCATCCTGAAGGAGCGCATCGCCGGCCTGATCACTTACCTGCCGGACGACGAAAGCTATGAAGGCCGCTGGGCGCTGACCAAAATGGCTTCCCAGGAAGCCGCCATGGCCGCGGATGAGAGTCTGGTCCAAGAGGCCGCCGCCTTCGAGCGGCAGCGCAAGGCCGCCAAACTGTCAAGCTGGTCCTTCGCACAGGATAAGCCCGTGTTCTCGCTGATTGTCAAGTTGATCCTCAGCCTGCTTTTCCTGCCCTTCTGGATCTTCAGCGCCGTCGTGAGCGCTCCCCTCTGGATTACGGCCGAGCATATCGTCAAGGGCTTGAAAGACAAGGCCTTCGCTCGCACCGCGCGTTTCGGCGTCAAGCTCGCCGGCACGCCGCTGATGGTTATCCTCTGGGCGCTGGTCTTTTTCCTCTGCCTGCCTTTCAAGAAGGCCTTCATCGCTTTCATCATGGCGATCCTGTCCTTCAAGTTCTTCTACACCGGAATCAACGAAGGCCGCATCCTGCTTTCCGACATCCGACTGCTTTTCGGGCACAAGAAACTGAAAGATACTTATGCGCGTCTGGCCGCCGCCCTACGGCAATTGAGGCCCGGGGACGATACCGTCGTCGATGAGGCGGCGGAGGATTTCGAGAGCTGAACGTGTAAGACCGTTGGAGGGATCGGCCAGAAAAGCATTGAGTTCCTCCTGCGAGTATCGACCGCCCTTCGCGTCCACAAAGGCGCGGAGGGCTTTTTCGACGGATTCGGTGGCGGGACGGTTCCGGCCGGCGCGGCAGACATCGCAGGTACCGCAGTCGGTAGTTTCTTCCTGGCCGAAATAAGAGACGAGGAAACGGGAACGGCAGGTATCCTCTTCCCCGGCATAGTTGATGACGGCTTCGGCGCGATCCAGCCAGGTGTCGTGAAGCATTTCGTATGTCTGCGGGGAAAGCGCCAGGTTGCCGGGGCGGATGCGGTCGTGGTGGAGCTGGATCACGCTGGAGCGGTCGGCGGGGATGTAGTTGATCACGTGCTCTAGAGAAAGCTTGTAGAGCAGCTGGCGCAGGGCGGGCACGGAGATGCCCAACTTGCCGGAGAACCACTTCTCATCCACGCCCAGGGCAAAGGAGAAGATGCCGGGATAGGAGCGCATCAGCAGTTCCAGGACCTCCGCCATCCCTTTCTCCGGCAGGTCGATGTCGTAGAGGGCGTTGCGGTCCACGGTGATCTTGACCTTCGTATCGATGTCCACGTCCTCGGAGAAGCTCAGGTGGTCCGTGCGCTCCAGGTATTTAAGTGCATAGTGGACGGGCGGGCGCTGGAGACCGAAATGGCGGCAGAATTCCTCCAGGTCAAACTTCAGCTGCCGTCCGATGCCGGTCTCGTAGGGGACCTGGTAGAACTGGTGCAGCTTCTGGTAGATGTCCTCGATGAATTCCAGGGGCGGGAAAGAAGTCTTCTCAATCTGGCGCAGGCGCCGCACGTCAGCGTCATTCCAGAGCAGCACGGCGTAGGAACGGAGACCGTCGCGACCCGCGCGGCCCGCTTCCTGGAAATAGGCCTCGATGCTCTCCGGCAGGTCCAGATGGACCACGAAACGCACGTCACCCTTGTCGATGCCCATGCCGAAGGCGTTGGTACACACCATGACCGGAATCTCCCCGCTCTTCCACTGCGCCTGGCGTTCGGCCCGGGCCGGAGTGGACAGACCGGCATGGTAGTAAGAGGCGCCGACGCCCTCCGCTTTCAGGAAGGAGGCGATCTCCTCGCAGCGCGCCCGATGACGCATGTAGATGATGCCCGCCCCCGGAACGCTTCGGCAGATATTGAGCAGCTGGCCCAGCTTGTCCTCGGCCATGCGCACGATGTAGCTGAGGTTGGGGCGCTCGAAACCCGTCTTCAGCAGCAGCGGTTCGCGGAATCCGAGCTTGTCCATGATATCCTCGGCCACCCGCGGCGTCGCCGTCGCGGTCAGGGCGATCACGGGCACGTCCACCAGCTTGCGCAGCTCACCGATGCGCAGGTAATCCGGACGGAAGTCATAGCCCCACTGCGAGATGCAGTGCGCCTCGTCCACGACGATGGTGCTGATGGGCAGCACGTCCAGATAGGAGCGGAACAGGCGCGTGTTGAGCCGTTCCGGAGAGACATAGAGGAACTTGAAGTCGCCGTAGGCGGCGTTGTTGAGCGTCAGGTCCACCTCGTGGCGACCCATCCCCGCGTGGATGGCAAGGGCTCGGATGCCGCGGTCGGTCAGATTCTGCACCTGGTCCTTCATCAGGGCGATGAGGGGCGTGACGACCAGCGCCAGTCCTTCCTTCATCAGAACCGGGACCTGGAAACAGACGGACTTGCCGCCGCCGGTCGGCAGCAGGGCCAGGACGTCCCGACCCTCCAGCGCGGCCTGGATGATCTCCTCCTGCAAGGGGCGGAACGACTCGTAGCCCCAATATTTCTCCAACACTTCCCGCGGCGTCATAGTTCTGTCCGTCATGAGACAAAAATAGCAAGAATTTGCTATATTCGTACCCGACTTCGAACAAAAGAACCATGAGTCCCGAATACCGAACCCTCCTGATGGCGCAAGCCGCCTGGTACGAGCGTGAACTGACGGAAAACATCCTCCCCTTCTGGCTGAAATACGGACTGGACCGCGTCCACGGCGGTGTCTATACCTGCCTGGACCGTGACGGAACCCTGATGGACCCGACCAAGTCGGTCTGGTTCCAGGGCCGTTTCGGCTACACGGCCGCCTTCGCCTACAATCACGTCCGACCCGAGCCGGAGTGGCTCTCCGCGTCCAAGTCCTGCATCGACTTCATCGAAGCGCACTGCATCGACGCCGACGGGCATCTGTTCTTCTCCGTCACGGAGGACGGACGCCCCGTGCGCAAGCGCCGTTATGTTTTCTCCGAGACCTTCGCCGCCATCGCGATGGCCGAATATGCCAAGGCGGCCGGAGACCCCGTCTACGTGGACAAGGCGCTCGCGATGTTCCACGACATCCGCCGGATGCTTTCCACGCCCGGATTCCTCCCGCCCAAAAGCTACGTGCCCGGAAAGAGCCATTCGATCACGATGATCCTGATCAACGTGGCACTGGTCCTGAAGCAGGTCTCCGCCGATCCCGCACTGGACGTCCAAATTGCGGAATCCATCCACGAGATCGAGACCTACCTGATGCATCCCGAATACGAATGCATCCTGGAGAGCGTCGCCCCGGACGGGAGCCTCATCGATACCTGCGAGGGCCGTACGATCAATCCGGGCCACGGCATCGAGACCGCCTGGTTCGTGATGGAAGCCGGCCAGGTCTACGGAGACGACCGGCTGAAAAAACTGGGTGCGAAAATTTTCGACTGGCAGTTCAAATGGGGCTGGGACAAGGAGTTCGGCGGCATCATCAACTTCCGCGACTGCAAGGGTTTCCCCTGCCAGGACTATTCCCAGGACATGAAATTCTGGTGGCCGCAGTGCGAGACCGTCATCGCCGCGCTCTACGCCTACCGTGTTACGGGAGACGAGAAATATCTGGACATCTGGCTCGAGGCGGACGCCTGGATGCGGGAGCATTTCCGCGACCCGGAATACGGCGAATGGTACGGCTACCTGCACCGCGACGGGACCGTGGCCCAGCCGGCCAAGGGCAACCTTTTCAAGGGTCCTTTCCACATTCCCCGGATGCTCGTCAAGGCGGGGCTGCTCTGCCGCGAAATCCTGCGCGAAGAAGGCGAAGGATAGGCTCGATTTTTGTTGTCTTTCACAGAATAAATCCGTACATTTGTGCGATTTGCCGAAAGGCCTTGAAAGTAAGTTAACAAAACTCAATAATTCAGTATGTACAACATCGATCTGTCCAAGTACGGCATCAAGAACGTAGCCGAAATTGTGTACAACCCGACCTACGAGGTCCTCTTCAACGAAGAGACCCGTCCCGGTCTCGAAGGCTTCGAGAAAGCCCAGGAGACCGAGCTCGGCGCCCTCAATGTCATGACCGGCATTTATACCGGCCGTTCCCCTAAAGACAAGTACATCGTGATGGACGAGAACTCCAAGGACACCGTCTGGTGGGATTCCGAGGAGTATCACAACGACAACCACGCGATGTCCGAGGCGGTCTGGGCGGAAGTGAAAAAGATGGCCATCGACCAGCTCTGCGGCAAGAAGCTTTACGTCGTCGACGGTTTCTGCGGCACCAACGAAGACACCCGGATGAAGGTCCGCTTCATCATGGAGGTCGCCTGGCAGGCCCACTTCGTCACCAACATGTTCATCCGTCCGAAGAACGAGAAGGAGTTCGACCAGGAGCCCGACTTCGTCGTCTTCTGCGCTTCCAAGGCCAAGGTCTCCAACTACAAGGAGCTCGGTCTCCGTTCCGACACCTGCGTCGCCTTCAACGTGACGAGCAAGGAGCAGGTCATCCTCAACACCTGGTACGGCGGTGAGATGAAGAAGGGCATGTTCTCTATGATGAACTACTTCCTCCCCCTGAAGGGCATCGCGGCCATGCACTGCTCCGCCAACACTGACATGGACGGCGAGAACACCGCCATCTTCTTCGGCCTTAGCGGCACCGGCAAGACCACCCTTTCCACCGACCCCAAGCGCAAGCTCATCGGTGACGACGAGCACGGCTGGGACGACCACGGTGTCTTCAACTTCGAAGGCGGCTGCTATGCGAAGGTCATCAAGCTCGACAAGGAGTCCGAACCCGACATCTACAACGCCATCCGACGCGACGCCCTCCTCGAGAACGTCACCGTGGACGAGAACGGCGTGATCGACTTCAACGACAAGAGCGTGACCGAAAACACGCGCGTGAGCTACCCGATCTACCACATCAAGAACATCGTCCGTCCCCTCAGCGCGGGTCCCGCCGCCAAGCAGGTCATCTTCCTGAGCGCCGACGCTTTCGGCGTCCTGCCTCCGGTCTCCATCCTGACCCCCGAGCAGACCAAGTACTACTTCCTGTCCGGCTTCACCGCGAAACTCGCGGGCACCGAGCGCGGCATCACCGAGCCCACCCCGACCTTCAGCGCCTGCTTCGGCCAGGCCTTCCTGGAGTTGCATCCGACCAAGTATGCCGAGGAGCTCGTGAAGCGCATGGAGCAGAGCGGCGCCAAGGCGTACCTCGTCAACACCGGCTGGAACGGCACGGGCAAGCGCATCTCGATCCGCGACACCCGCGGCATCATCGACGCGATCCTTGACCACTCGATCGACGAGGCCCCGACCAAGCAGATCCCTTACTTCAACTTCACCGTCCCGACCGTCTTGAAGGGCGTCGATACGGGCATTTTGGATCCTCGCGACACCTATGCGGATCCGGCCCAGTGGGAGGAGAAGGCCAAGGACCTCGCCGGCCGCTTCATCAAGAACTTCAAGAAGTACGAGAGCAACGCCGCCGGCCTGGCTTTGGTCGCCGCTGGTCCCCAGCTCTAGTCTTTGTCTTGATCAGAAAAAACAAGTCGGCTCACCGCCGGCTTGTTTTTTTTGTTATATTTGTTGAGTATGGATGCGCTGAGTTCGGACATACAGTTTCTGCCGGGAGTGGGACCGAAACGGGCCCAGCTGCTGAAAAGCGAGCTGGAGGTCGCGACCCTCTCCGACCTCATTCACCTGTATCCCTTCCGCTACATCGACCGCAGCAGCCTCCAGCGCATCGCCGAAGTCCGCCCCGACCTCGCCTACGTCCAGATCCTCGGCCGCGTCACCCGCGTCACTCTTTTCGGCCCATCCGGATCCGTTTTCTGGCAGAGCAGTCCCGGCGCCCCCGAAGTCCCCACTGACGCCAATGGCAAGCCCCTGCGCTTCAACGCCGTCAAGCGCCTCAGCGTCTGGGTCGCCGACGCCACCGGCGAGATGGAAATGGTCTTCTTCAAGGGCATCAAGTGGAACTTCGACCGTCTCAAACCCGGCCTCACCTTCCTCTTCTTCGGCAAACCCGTGGCCTACAACGGCCGCATGAACATCGTCCACCCGGAAGTCGATCCCGCCCCCGCGCCCGGACAGGCGCAAGCCGGCGTCGGCACCCTCACGGGCGTCTATACCAGCACCGAAAAACTCAAGAACGGCGGCGTCACCGGCAAGGTCATGAACCGTCTGCAGGCCGCCGCCCTGGCCAAATGCCTGCCCGAGATCCGGGAGACCCTGCCCGACTACGTCCTGCGCGAAAAGGGCCTCTACCCCCTGCGCTACGCCTTGCAGAACATCCATTTCCCCGAAAGCCAGGAGGCCCTGGCCAAAGCCACCTACCGTCTCAAGTTCGAGGAGCTGTTTTTCCTGCAGCTGTCTCTGCTGAAGCAGAAATTCATCCGCAGCCGCGGCGAGAACGGCATCCCCATGCCCAAGGTCGGTCCCGACTTCAACGCCTGTTTCAACGCCCTCCCCTACGAGTTGACCGGCGCCCAGAAGCGGGTCATCAAGGAGATCCGCAGCGACCTGATGAGCGGACGCCAGATGAACCGACTGCTCCAAGGCGACGTCGGTTCCGGCAAGACAATGGTGGCCGTGCTCAGCGCCCTCATCGCTATCGGAAACGGCTACCAGGCCTGCCTGATGGCCCCCACCGAAGTCCTCGCCCAGCAACACTACGCCAACATCTGCCGCTACCTGCGCCCCACAACCGTCAAATGTGCCCTCCTCACCGGCAGCAGCACCGTCCGCGAGCGCCGCGAGATCCACGCCGGCCTTCAGGACGGCTCCATCGGCATCATCGTCGGCACCCACGCCCTCCTGGAAGACATTGTGCAGTTCAAAGCCCTGGGGCTGGCCGTCATAGATGAACAGCACCGCTTCGGCGTCGAACAGCGCGCACGTCTTTGGGCCAAAGGCCCGAATATTCCTCCGCACGTGCTCGTGATGACCGCCACACCGATACCCCGGACCCTAGCCATGACCGTCTACGGCGACCTCGACGTCTCCGTCATCGACGAAATGCCCCCCGGCCGCAAACCCATCCAAACCCTCCAGATCGGCCAAGGCAAACGCGCCCACCTCTACCGCTTCATGAAAGCCGAAATCGACAAAGGCCGCCAGGTCTTCGTCGTCTACCCCCTCATCTTCGAAAGCGAAAAAATGGACCTCAAAAACCTCCAGGAAGGCTATGAGGACATCGTCCGCAACTTCCCCTTCCCACCCTACAAGGTCGCCATCGTCCACGGGCAGCAGACCCCCGACGAAAAGAGCTTCAACATGGACGCCTTCGCCTCCGGCCGCGCCAACATCCTCGTTTCCACCACCGTCATCGAGGTCGGAGTGGACGTACCCAACGCCTCCGTGATGGTCATCGAAAGCGCCGAACGCTTCGGTCTTTCCCAGCTGCACCAGCTGCGCGGAAGAGTCGGCCGCGGCGCCGAGCAGTCCTACTGCATTCTCGTCAGGGACATCAAGGTCTCCAAGGAATCGCAGAAACGCATCGACCTGCTCTGCTCCACCGAAGACGGCTTCGAACTAGCCGAAGCGGATCTCAGGATGCGCGGCCCCGGTGACCTGGAAGGCACCCAGCAGAGCGGCCTGCCCGTCGCCCTCAACATCGCCTCCCTCGCCAAGGACGGCGTCCTGCTCGGCGAAGCCCGCCGCTATGCCGAGAAGGTGCTGACCGCCGACCCGACCCTGGAGCAACCGGTCAACGCCCCCCTGCGCGAAGAACTGCGGAAAGACAAATACGAGATCAAGGACTTCAGCAAGATTTCCTGATCCCGAACCCCGATTACCACACACTAACGATAACCGAAATGAGAAACATCCTATTGACCATCCTTGCAGCCCTGCTGGTCCTGTCCTGCACCGCCCGCCCGGATCGCCCGCTGCCCCGGGGCAAGGCATCCCCGGCCCTCGACCAGGCTTTCGCGGAATACCTCCGGGAGGTCGCCGAGCGCAACGAAGAGATCCATTCCGTCCTGGTCCTCCAGCACGGGAAAGTCCTGGAAGAGAAGTTCTTCGCCCCCGACACCGCCCACTTCATGATGTCCGTCAGCAAGACCTTCACCTCGACCGCCGTCGGATTCGCCATCAGCGAAGGACTCCTGCACCTGGACGACCGCATCGTCGATCTGTTCCCCGACGAAGTCCCCGAAAATGCATCCGACACCCTGAAGCGAATGACCGTCCGCCACCTGCTGACCATGAACAGCGGCCACGGCACGGACCCGACTAATGCAGTCTGGGGCGCCAAAGGTTCCAACAAGGATTGGATCCGCACCTTCCTGGAGTGGCCCCTCCCCTACGAGCCCGGCACCTGCTACTGTTACAACAGCCTGGGCACCTATCTGCTGTCGGCAGCCGTACAGAAAGTCAGCGGGCAAAAGGTCGTAGACTATCTGGGACCCCGGCTCTGGAAGCCCCTGGGCATTGCGAAACCCTACTGGCAGGAAAGTCCCGCCGGCGTCAACTGCGGCGGCTGGGGCCTGTATCTGCGGGCGGAAGACATGGCGCGGATGGGCCTCTGCCTGCTTCAGGGAGGCAAATTTGCCGGCAGGCAGGTCATTCCTGCGGACTGGGTTCGCGAGATGAGCGCCCGCCAGGTCGATTCTGCGCCCGCCGGCTTGACGAGCATCCAAGTCGAGGAACGCGGAATGGAGAAGGAGACCAACGACTGGCTCCAGGGCTACGGCTACCAGATGTGGCGCTGCACCCGCGGAGGTTTCCGTGCCGACGGTGCCGCCGGCCAGTACATCCTCGTCCTGCCGGACCAGGATGCCGTCATCGTCACTACGGCTCAATGCGACAACATGCCTGAAGAACTCTACCTGATCTGGAAACATCTGCTGCCGGCCCTCTGATCAATCGAAAAACGACACTCCGAAAAGAGTATACTATTTACAAAGAATAGTACACCTTCCCCTATTTTATATTGGCTATTTTTGTTCCGTATAATTGTACACTGACACAATTTCTAACAAACTTCAATACTCTTTTAATGAAACCTAGGATTTTATTACGAATCGCTTCATTGCTGCTCGCGGCATTCCTGCCGACTGCCGCAATGATGGCACAGGTTCTGCCCGTCACGGGACGCGTGACAGATCCCTCGGGCAGCCCGGTTGCCGGCGCTTTCGTCGTAGCGGAGGGGACCAACGCCTCCACGATGACGGACAGTGACGGCAACTTTTCGTTGTCGGTCCCTGCCAAGGCGCCCGCCCTCCTTTTCCAGATGATGGGAATGGAGGACCTGAGGATCCCGCTGGACGGCAGGAGCCGTTACGAAGTCCAAATGACGGACAGTCAGAATTTCCTGGATGAAGCCGTGGCCATTGGTTACGGTACCATCATCCGCCGGGAACTCTCCTCGTCCGTATCCTCCGTCAGCTCTGAGAAGCTGGTAGAAAGGGCTTCCGCCTTCAACGTGACCCAGGCCCTTGCGGGTAAGGTCGCCGGTTACACCATGTACACCACATCCGGACGTCCGGGCGGCACCAATACGGTCTACATCCGAGGAAAGGGTTCTGTCAACGCCAGCTCTTCCCCGCTTTATGTCGTGGACGGCGTCGTTGACGTAGACATCAACCTGATCAACCCCAACGACATCGAGTCCATCGACGTTCTCAAGGATGCCGCCGCAACGGCAATGTACGGTGCAAAAGGCGCCAACGGCGTCGTGCTGGTCACCACCAAGAGCGGCAAGGGCAGCGGTGACGGTGTCATCAGCTATTCCGGCTCGATTGGAGTCAGCTCTTTGAACCGGACCTACAAATCGATGGACCCTCAAGTCTATCTCAACGTTCTCCGCGATGCGTATGCCTACTCCGGCACCGTCTTCGCTCCGTATTTCACCACGCCTTACGAGAAGCTCTTCGACTATGAGAAAAACGCCGACGGCAGTTATGCGACGGACGCGGCCGGACTTCTGATCCCCCATCCGAAATATCAGACCGACTGGATGAAGGCCTACTACCAGAACGGTGTGAGTTACGACCAGAACGTCGCCTTCTCAAGGGCTACCGAAAGGAATACGGTCTATGCTTCCGTGGGATACAAGTCGATGGAGGGCATCATCCGCAACACCGACGCCCGCCGGCTCAATGCGGCCCTCAATTTCTCCTCCAAGATCAACAAGTGGCTGGACGTGCGTTTCGGCGCCAATTTCAGCGCCCGCAATGAGATGCGCAACGATATCATGATCGATGGTTCGATCTACCATACGGTGTTCGACAATATCGCCCCGTTTATCCCTTATCGCTATCCGGATGGCAGCTACGGCATCAACGGCGACCACCTCACGATGGCCAGCAGCTATGACTACAACGCCATGCTGGACCAGGCGGTCCACCGCCAGAAGGACCAGCAGCTGGTCCTCAACGGACTCGCCGACGTGCACCTGCTTCCCGGACTGACCCTGACCGTGAAGGGCGACTATCAGGCCAATTTCTATACCTTCGGTCAGTCCGCTCCGGGCGGCATCGAGGGTGCGACGATCGCCAACGGCGGTTTTGCCAACATCAGCAATTCCGACACCTTCCGCTGGGCCAATGAGGATTACCTCACTTACGACAAGACATTTGGAAAACTCAAGACCACCACGGTCCTGGGTACTTCCTTCTACTATCTGCATTCCGAGAGTTCGTACGGCGGCACGACCAATTTCTCCGACAACCAGTACGAATATTACAAACTGAACGCCGGTACCATCATCGACGATCCTTCGTCCGGCTACGACAAGCAGACGATGCATTCCGTCTATTTCCGTACCAACCTCGTCTGGGACGGCAAGTACCTGCTCGGTGCGACCGTCCGCGCGGACGGTGCCTCCAACTTCGGTGACAACAACAAGTACGGTATCTTCCCGTCCGTCTCCCTTGGTTGGATCGTCTCCGAAGAGCCATGGTTCGAGCCTATCAAGGGTACCGTCGACCTGTTCAAACTGCGCGCCAGCTACGGAACGGTAGGTAACGCCTCCATTCCCAGTTACCGCACCTTCGACCGTCTGAACGTCACCGGCAGCATGATCTTCAACAAGACGACGGAAGCGGCAGCGACCAACAGCGAGCCCGGCAACAAAGACCTCAAATGGGAGACCAGTAAGCAGATCGACCTTGGTTTTGACCTCAGTCTGTGGAAAGGCCGGATCAACCTCATCGCGGATTTCTACCAGAGGGATACCCGGAACCTCCTGTACCAGAAGCAGGTCCCGAATACCTCGGGTTTTTCCACCACCTGGACCAACCTCGGATTGCTGCGCAACCGCGGTATGGAGGTCACTCTCAACGCGCATGTCATTGACAAGCCGGATTTCAAATGGGATCTCGACTTCATTTATGGCCAGAACATCACGAGGGCTGTCGATATCAACGGCGACCGCATCTTCAACTCCCTCAGCCCCGTTCTCTCCGAACAGGGCGGCGAGTGGAACTCGCTGTGGGTCTATAAGAACGACGGTATCTGGCAGCTTGATGAAATCGACGAGGCCCTAGCTTACGGCTACAAGCCCGGCGACATGAAACTAGTGGATGTGGACAAGAACGGCGCTTACGACGACAATGACCGTTATGTCATCGGCCGCACGACGCCCCGTCACGAATTCACGCTCGTGAACACTTTCTATTGGAAAGGCCTCACCCTGATGGTAGACCTGCTCGCCAAGACGGGCTTCTACACCTACTGTCCCCGCTGGGACACCCAGTACATCGTAACGGATAACATCCACGTCAACGGCGAGTGGGCCTGGACGCCCAATAATCAGAATTCTCTGATTCCTGCTAACCGGACATCTGCGTCCCCTTGGCCTTGGAACGGACTGTATGACGATTCCAAGGTATACAAGGGCGACTACCTGAAGCTCCGCAACATCTCTCTCAGCTACGACCTCAAGCGCGACGTATTCAAGGATGTCCGCTTCTTCCGCGGCATCGCAGTCGGTATCCTCGCTGAGAACGTCTATACTCTCACCGGCATCCCGGCCCTCGATCCCGAGGACTCGACCTGGGGCAACCAAGTTGGCGTCGTGGGCAGCACATATCCGCGTCCGATGACGGTTTCCGGCACTTTGAAACTTACTTTCTAAACCTTTGAGCGCGATGAAAAGATATTTTTATGAAATCATGACAGTCGCAGCCGCATTGGTTCTGACTGTATCTTGTACAAACTTCTTGAAGGAGGAGCCCAAGACCTTCGAGCAGCCCGGTAATTTCTACTCCAATGAGGAGCAAGTCCAGATGGGCGCCAACGGTGCCTATTATGGCTATCGTATGCTGCTGAACAGTACGGGCATCGGCGGTGCCGAAGTGGTCGTCCTGACCGAATTCATGTGTGGTTACGTCGAGCGTACCGCCAACTCCTTCGCAGACCTTTCCGAGATCCTCAATTGCAGCATCTCCGCGAACAATGGTCTTGCGGCTGCTCCCTGGGGCACGCTTTACGAAAGCCTCAACAACGTCAACACGATGATCGACATCCTGGAGACCAAGGAGGACATTGACATCACCCAGTCCAGCCATGACCGCTATCTCGGTGAGATGTACTTCCTGCGCGGCCTCTATCTCGGATATCTGGTCCGTTACTACGGTCCCGTGCCGCTCAAGACCAAGCCTACCACCGGATTCAACGATGCCCAGATGCCTCTGAGCTCCGAAGCCGAAGTCCTCGGCCAGGTTGTCAGCGACCTTGAAACCGCCGAGCGTCTGTTGGAAAGCGCTGGAGTTTCCTGGCACGAAGAGAGCGGACGCGTTTCCAAGGGTGCCGCCAAGGCCCTGTTGGCCAAGATGTACCTGACCCAGGCCGGCTATCCTGTCCAGGACCAGAGTGCTTATAAGAAAGCCTACGACAAGGCTCTTGAGGTGGTGAACAGCGGTATTTTCTACCTCTTCTCCACCTATGACGCGGCCCGCAAGGGTTATGACACCAACGGAGCGGAATACGTATTCAGCGTTCAATGCATGAAGGATCAGTTCCACAATCCTCTCCATATGGTCGGTGTCCCCCGCCCCGGCGGCCTGACCCTGCAGCCTTACATCTCTATGTATGACGCCACCCGTCCCGGAGGCGGCTGGTTGCCTTGCTCAGCACTTTACAACTCCTACGCCACCGGCGACAAACGGATCGAGAACCACGCTTTCTATTTCACCAGCCAGGTCTCCCTGGACGGAAGTGTGACCCATACCTTCCCGCCAGCACTCTACAAGTATTGGGATGAGGATGCGGTCAATGACGGCAAGTCCGGCAAGAACTTCCCGCTGATCCGATACACCGATGTCCTCCTCACGCTGGCCGAAGCGGCCTGCGCCGGCGGATCCACCTCCGACGCAGCGGCTGTCGATGCCTACTGGCAGGTCCGCCGCCGTGCGATGCCTACCGAGAACAAGCCCGCTTCCATTACCTTCGAGCAGGTCTTCAAAGAGCGCATCTGGGAACAGGCCTTTGACGGCGAGAACTGGTTCAATATGATCCGCACCCGTAAAGCCTTCGACTTCGCCAGCGGCCAGGTAGTTGACCTGATCGGCTACAAGGGTCCGGCGATGACCGGTGCCTACGAAGAGGACGACCTTCTCCTTCCTTATCCGGCAGAGCAGGTCCGCCTGAACCCCAACCTCAAGCGATAACTTAACAGGATGAACGTTATGAGAAAATCTATCATATCACTTTTGGTCCTCCTGCCGTTCCTGTTCGTGACGAACTCCTGCGACATCACCGCCTTGCGCGTCGGTCAGGAAGTCGCCCCGTCGGAAGAATCCTTCCGGTCCAACGGCATAGATACCGACTATGAGTTTACCTACGGACTCAGGGAGTTCATGCAATATAGCCCCAAGAATCCTTCGGGCACGAACCTGATCCCCTATTACGACTTCTTCGGAGGATTCGCCCTGAAACTCTATGTGGTCGGCGGCAAGATCTCCTTCCTCGAAATCACCAACGGCGAGATCCCGTGCGACCAGTACGGTTTCACGCTTCCGTCCGGCAAGGTCGCCTGCGTATATGACGAGGTGGCCGTGCCGCACGCCCTCAAACTCTCGACCGGCGAGACCATCGCCGTGTTCCAGAGTGGTGAGTTCGTCTTCCCCTTCATCCTCGACTGCGAGGAATTGAGCTACAAGATGACCTTCAGCACCATTGAAACTAACAGGGAGAAATGAGTATGAAAAAGAATATCAAATGGATCGTCCCTGCCATCATCGCTACGGCGCTCTTCGTGGCAGGTTGCATCAAGCTGACGGAAATCATCATTCCCAACAAGATCGAGACCAACAGTACCATTGAGATCCACGTCAAGGGACAGGTCAAGCCCGAGACCGATTATGGCCCGGAAGGACTGGCACTGGCCATCCTGGCCCCCAAGGCCTGGGACATTGCCAACACGGCCGAGCTGACCATGACCACGACGAATCTTCAGAGCATGTACGGCGTCGCCGATCTCAAGGATGAAAAGATGGTCGTCATTTCCGGCGAGGAGATACCCAAATGTACGGATGCGGAAGACCTCCAGTACAAAGGGATGTCCTGGTCCGCTGCCTATTACGCCAAGAACGGCGACATGGGTAATGTCGGCGGCGACGTCGAATGGGTCGTCTTCAAGAACGGAACCACCGAAGTCCAGGTCAGCGACAAGCGCCCGAGCTATGTCGAAGTGGACGTCAAGATCAAGTTGAAGATCGGTGACGAGCCCATCAAATGCAAGATGGCTTTCGAGTTCGTCGGCGCCAAGGAAGGATGGGAGAACGCCGGATTCAAGGACAACCTGACCGTCTGCGATGTGGTCGTCGGAGACGGCTCTGTCAATTATCTGGAGTATCCCCTGACCTCCACGACACCCGATGTCTGGAGATACGGCGACTTCTTTGCCGTCAACTTCGCATCCGAGGCCGGCGGTGTCCAGACTGCTCTCTACGGCGAAACCGATATCTATATGAACGGCACTGCCATTCTTGAGGACGGTACCGAGGTCAAGATCGAGCGGCGCGACGCCTTCACCAAGATGACCCGCCTGGACGAGAAGACATACCAGAAATGGATCTTCCCGACCCACTATTTCGGTCTGTCCAACAAGACGAAACTCAAGGACCTTTACTTCTATTTCACCAACAAGGATGGAAGCAAGGTGGTGACCAGCAATGACTTCGAGTATGGATTCCAATTCAGACAGAAAGCCAAGTAGCCTTCGGTACTCAGACACATCTAAACAGAATCAAGCATGAATAACATGAATCAGATATTGAGAAAATGTGCCGTGGTCGTCGCGATGCTTCTCGCTTTCGCGGTGACGATGTCCGCCCAGAACGTGCTGACCGGACGCGTCACCTCTGAGAACGGAAGCCCGCTGCCGGGCGTGTACGTCCTGGAAAAAGGGACATCAAACGCCACCATCACCGACGCCGACGGCAACTTCACCCTCAAGGCAGCTTCCACCTCCCCCGCCCTGGTGTTCCAGATGCTGGGAATGGTGGACCAGGAAATCCCGATCGGGAACCGGACCCGCTTTGAGGTCAGCATGGCAGAGGATACCACGATGCTCGACGAGACGGTCGTGGTGGGTTACGGTACGATGATCAAGCGCGAGCTGACCGCGTCCGTCGCCCAGGTCGACGGTGAAGCCCTTACCGAAAGGGCCACCGGCCTCAACGTCCTCCAGAACATGGCCGGTAAGATGGCCGGCGTACAGATTATGTCCACCTCCGGACGTCCAGGCGGTAACACCGCGATCCGCGTCCGTGGTATCGGCTCCATCGGCATCAGCACCAATCCCCTGTATGTGGTGGACGGTGCCGTGGATGTCAATCCCGACATGATCAACTCCAACGACATCGAGTCGGTATCCGTCTTGAAGGATGCAGCATCGGCAGCCATGTACGGTGCCAAAGGTGCGAACGGTGTCGTCCTGATCACGACCAAGAGCGGTAAGGGCTCCGGCGCGGGTTCCATCACATACGACGGCAAGCTCGGTGTGGGTTATCTCTCCCGCAAGCTCGCCCTGATGGGATCTGACGAGTATCTCCAGATGCAGAAACTGGCCTACGGCTACAGCGGCCAGACCATGCCTCACCTCGTCAATCCCATCGAAAGCCTCTTCAGCTATGAGAAGGATGCCTCCGGCAACTATGTCCGCGACGCCAACGGCCTGCTGATTGCCACCCCCCTCTACGACACGGACTGGTGGGGTGAGGTCACACGCAAGGCCATCACCCAGGACCACAATGTTTCCTTTACCCAGAGCAGCGACAAGTCCTCCGTCTATGCCAACATCGGCTGGCAGGACGTCCAGGGTATCGTCAAGACGACCTACGGGACCCGTCTCAGCGGCACCATCAACGCCACCACGAAAGTCAAGGAATGGCTGGACCTGAGCGGTATGATCGCTTACTCCCGGACCGAGGACAACTCGGCCGACCAGGAAGGCACGATGATGCAGGGCGCCATCCGTAACTCCTACGAGATGCCGCCGGTCGTCCCCGTGAAGTATCCCGACGGCACATGGGGCGCCAAGCAGGACTATCCGCTCTCCGAGGTGGCTTCCAACCCGATCCACCAGCTCACCGCGTGGAAAAACATCAACCACCGCAACTACTTCCTGGGCAACCTGGGACTGGACTTCCATCTGGCAGAAGGTCTGACCTTCACGGTGAAGGGCAATTACCAAAGCCGGAACAACAAGAGTACGGATTTCCGTATCGCCGGCATGTCCGACTGGTCCAAGGCGGACAGCGGTACCCAGGCTTATATCTCCAACAGCCAGTCCACGCACTGGTCCAATGAAGACTACTTCACCTACGACCACCTGTTTTTCGGCGACCGCCTGAAGTCCAACTTCACCCTCGGTGCCTCCTGGTATTACAATGAGTCCGAGAACAGTTACACGGGTGCCAAACTGATGTCCTCCGACCTCTTCGAATATTACAACCTAGGTGCTGGTGACAAGGACCAGGCCAACAAGGTCATGCCTTCATCAGGCTACAGCAAGAATACGATGAACTCGTATTACTTCCGGACCAACCAGAACTGGATGGGCCGCTACATGCTGGGACTGACGATGCGCGTGGACGGCGCCTCCAACTTCGGCGCCAACCACAAGTATGGTTTCTTCCCTTCGGTTTCCGCAGGCTGGGTTGTTTCCGAAGAGCCTTGGTTCGCCATCAAGGATGTCGTCAACCAGTTGAAATTCCGCGTGAGCTACGGTGAGGTGGGTAATGCCGCCATCGGCAATTATGTCACCCTTTCACACGTGGACAGCGGTACGATGGTCATGAATGACCAGAAGGTTTCGCAGTCCTGGATCGGCACGCTCGGCAACGCCGACCTCATGTGGGAGACCACCCGGCAGTTCGACGCCGGCCTCGACCTGGCCCTGTTCAATGACAGGATCCAGCTCATCGCCGACTTCTACATCAAGCGTTCGCTCGACTTGCTTTTCAATGAGTCCATCCCCTGGACTTCCGGTTTCGGTTCCATCACCTCCAACCTGGGCGCCCTGCGCAACACCGGTTTCGAGCTCACGCTCAACACTCATCCGATTGCGACGCGCAATTTTGCCTGGGACCTGGACTTCATCTATTCCACCAACGAATGTATCGTCGACAAGCTCTACGGCTCCCTGTCCACCCACGGTGGCGTGGTCGAGGAGGGCAAGCCCTACATGCGTTGGGGCATGAAGAAGCTCCTCGGCACCTGGAGTACGGAAGAAGCCGCCGAGGCGGCGGTCTACGGCCGCTCGCCGGGTGACTACAAGTTGGAAGACGTCAACAAGAACGGCGAGTACGATGACGGCGATACGCAGTATGTCGGTTCGGCGACCCCGAAGGGTGAGATCTCCGTGGTGAACACTTTCAACTGGGGCGGCCTCAGCCTGATGGTAGATATCGGTGCCGCGTGGGGATTCTACGTCTCCAACATCGCCCAGAGCCTCTATGTGGGCCAGGCGATCTACACCAACTCCCTCACGGGTTTGCTCGACGCAGCCTGGACGCCTGACCACCAGAACACGACGCTGGCCCAGCTCCGCCTCCCGACAGACTCTTACTTCGGCAACGGCAGCATGGGTACGTTCTTCCTGGAAAAGGGTGACTTCGTCCGCGTACGCAACATCCTCCTCTCCTATGATTTCAAGCGTGATCTCTTGAAGAAAGTCAAGGGTATCAAGGGACTGATCCTGGGTGCCAGCATCGAGAATCCGTTCCTCTGGACCAAGTATTCCGGATTCGATCCCGAAGTGGGCTGGGGTACCGGCAACGACCAGATCAGTTACGACTGGCTGGCCTATCCGAAGCCGACCACGATCACGGGTAACATCAAAATTACATTCTAAGTGCTTATGAAAAAGATATCTTACATCATACTTGGAATGGCGGCGACCCTGTTCTTCGCCGGCTGTACGAAATTCCTGACGGAGGATCCCAAGACTTTCCTCTCTCCGGAGAACTACTATGTGTCCGAAGCGCAGATGCAAGATGCCGTCAACGGCATGTATCCTCCCGTGAACTCAGCCTACATGGACGGTCTCGTGGCCCCGAACCATACGACCTTCATCATGCTGGAGACCCTCACCGGATACCACAAGCGCAACCATGCGTACGATTCCCGCACGCTCGGTTACAACCTTCCCCTGTCGGACGACAACGGCTTGCTCCAGAACAACTGGGTGGGTATGTATACCGCCATCAGCCGGGCCAACTACGCCCTGAAAGGCATTGAGGCTTCGACTGCGAGTGTCGCCTCCGAGGTCAAGAACCGTTTCCTCGGCGAAGCACATTTCATCCGCGCCTACGCTTATTTCTTCCTGGTCCAGCTCTACGGTCCTGTCCCGATGCCCCTCGAGCCCGTCAAGGCCAAGTCCGACATCGTGACCGAACTGACGCCCATCAGCGGCGTGTACGAGCAGATCCTGGCCGACCTCACCGAAGCGGAGCAACTCCTCACAGTTTGGAACCCCGGCAACGGCCATGTGGGTCTCGGAGCCGTCAAGGCGCTCCTGGCCAAGGTCCATCTCGCCATGGCGGGATATCCCCTCCAGCAGACGGAACACTACGCCCAGGCCCTGGCCAAGGCCAAGGAGGTCAAGAACAGCGGTGCTTTCTCCCTGTACAAGGATGTCCACGATCTGGCCAACTCCGCCAAACGCAACAAGGAGGAAGCCATCTACGCGATCCAGTACAGCAAGGGCAGCGCGAACTCCGGCATGCCTACGCTTTTCCTTCCCTATTATGCGGGATGGGACAGTGAGCAGATTGCCGAGAACCAGGCGTTCGGCGGAGCCATCGTGCCGAGCCAGACCTTCATCAACAGCTATATTGACGGCGACAAGCGCGCCCAGGAGAAGGGTTGGTATTACACCTCCTACAAAACGCTGGACGGAGGCACGGCCGAGTTCCCTCAGCCGTTCATCTACAAGTACTTCGATGCCGACTATCTCAGCAGCAACCAGAGCGATGTCCAGTTCCCGTTCCTGCGCTACTCCGATATCCTGCTGGTCCTGGCCGAGGCGGCCTGTGCCGGAGGCAACAGTTCCGACCCGGATGCCATCGAAGCCTACTACCAGGTCCACAACCGCTGGAGCCCGATGGTAAAGCCCTCTTCCATCAGCTTCGACGATGTGTACAAAGAGCGGGTCTGGGAACTCTGCTTCGAAGGCAAGAACTGGTTTGACATGCTGCGTACCCGCAAGATTTTCAATCCGTCCACCAAGCGCGTCGTAGACATGGTCGGGTACAAGCCCCAGGAGCATTCCGATCCTTTCACCGAGGATTGCCTGCTCTTCCCCTATCCTGTCTCCGAAAAGCGTCTGAACGAGAATCTCGCCGACATCACCGTGGCCGCAAGGCTCGCCCTTAAATAATGAAGGATATGAGAAACAAACTGCATATTTTCCTGGGTATGATCCTGGCCGCGGCCCTTTGCACAGGCTGTGTCCAGACCCTCAATCTTCACGACACGGCCGCCGATCCGAACTATGAGCCCAACAAGACCTCCCATTATTATCTCTGGAAGGCTCTCCAGATCGACGACGTCAACGTGAACGGTATCGACATCAAGCCCTATTTCGACTGGTTCGACACCTTCGAGCTCCAGATCCGCCGCGAGAACGGCAAGATCTGCGGCATCAAGATGAACAACGGTAACATCCCTCACGACAAATACGGATTCAACCTGCCTACGGATGAGGTTGAGTGCTATTTCGACAACTCGGTTTCGCCCAACGCCATCCGGCGCACTTCAGACAACCAGATCGTGGCCGTCTTCCGCAAGGGTGTCATCTGTATGGAATTCCAGCTGGACTGCCAGACGGTCAGCTACCGTTTCATGTTCAGCGGCATAAACAATTAAGGAGGAACAACCATGAATAAGAACAAACGGATTTTCGTCCTTTTCGCGCTGGCAGCAGCTGCCGCGCTGGTATTCTCCTGCATTGAATTCCGGGAGATCCTCTGGCCCTCCGATCCCAAGGCCAACACCACCATCGAGGTCAAGCTCAAGGTGCACCTGACCCCTGAGACCGAGCGTACGGGCCGTTTCCTCCTGGCGTTCGTAGTCCCGAAGGCCTGGAAAGTCTCCGAGACGGTTCAGGCCAGCTATTCCGCCACGAACCTGCAGGTGGGCGGCCAGCTGATTACCGTAACGAACGAGCCCATGACCCTCGCGGGCGACTACACCGAGCCTTCGACCGGCATGCCCTATTCCTCGGCCATGCTGTCCAAGTACGGGGTCCTGGGTAACACCGGTCCCGTCGAATGGATCATTCTTCGGGGCAGCACCGTCATCAACGTGGACGGAAGCGGCACCCATCCCGACACCAATGCGGATGTGACCATTTCCTTCAAGACCGGTCCGTCGAACATCAAGTTCTTCACGGCCTTTGCCACCTGTCTGGATGACAACGGATTCAACGACTCCAATGCCGGTGAATACATTATCTCCGACACGCAAATGATCCAGGTCACGGGAGGAAGCGGCTTCGATGACTTCACCATCCTCCATTTCGTTTCCACCACGCCCCAGACCTTCCGCTACGGCGACTATGTCTCCATCGAGTTCGTTTCCGCCATCGATGAGGAGAAAACGGAACTCTACGGCGAAAATGATGTGTATCTCAATGGCAGTTGCACCCTCAAGGACGGTACCGTCAAGAACGGGCAGAAAGTCAAGATGGTCCGCAGCGGTGAAGAGACCTACTTCAAGTATATCTATCCCAAGAGCTACTTCGGAGTGGGCGAAAACGCTGAGATCGAATCGATGAAGGTATGGTTCACCAACGCTGACGGAAGCAAGTCCGCCATGGGCGAAAACGGTGACGGCTACGACGTCTACCAGGCTTCCGAATAAGCCGGAACCGTATTGACTGTATGGGATTGCCCGGGCTTTCGGGCAATCCCTTTTTCAAAACAACCTGCTGAAACTACATGAAAATACATCAATCATTCCTTTTTGCCGCATTCGTTTCCCTGTCACTGACGGCCCTGGCCGGATGCGAGCCCAAGACACCCGGGGACGATCCGGGAAAAGACGATCCCCAGCAGACCGGCTACGTCAACCCCATCTCGAACCTCCGTCTTCCGGACTGCAGCGTCATCCGGGACAACGGCACCTTCTACCTCGTCGCCAGTGATGAGGCTTACAATGGGATGCCGATTGCCAAATCCACAGACCTGGTCAATTGGAGCAAGGTCGGAGAAGTGTTCACCGCGGCGACCCGCCCCAAATGGAATGGACAGGGTGGCGGTCTCTGGGCGCCCGACATTGCCAAGATTGGTAATAAATATGTCGTGTATTACGCCTACGTCCCCGATATCAATAACGAGTGGCAGTGGGGCATCGGCGTCGCCACGGCTGACCGGCCGACCGGTCCCTGGTCTGACAAGGGCAAGGTCTTCATCGGAGGAGAGATCGGCGTCCAATGTTCCATCGACCCTTGCTTCTATAGCGACAACGGCAGGAACTACCTGGTCTGGGGGTCGTATTTCGGCATCTGGGCCACCGAACTCACCGAAGACGGCCTGGCCGTCAAGTCCCTGGACAGCAAGACGCGACTGGCAGGGGCGGATGGTTACGGTCTGGAAGGGGCGATGATCTATAAAAAAGACGGATATTATTATCTCTTCGTCTCCGAAGGCGGGACAGGCTATAAGGAGAATTACAAACTCGGAGCTGCCCGTTCCAAAAACTTCCTCGGCCCTTATGTCAACAAGGCCGGCCAGGACGTTACCGCCCACGGCGTGGACTTCTTCCTGAAAGCCGGCAACGGCTTCGTCAGCCCCGGGCATTGTTCCCAGATTATCACCGATGACCACGGTGACGACTGGGTGCTGTATCACGCCTTTGTCAACGGTGAAGAAGACAAGGGAAGGCGCCTGATGCTCAGCCGCCTGACCTGGTCCGGCGGATGGCCCTCCATCGACGGCGGCATACCTGCAAAGGAAAGCAAGGTCGCGCCCTATTGGAAATAAGCCGGAGGATCAGGCATCCTCCCGCTGCGAAGGCTCCGTCCTGTACGCCCGGGGAGAAAGACCGTATTTCTTTCCGAATTCCCGGTAGAAGTAAGACTTGTTGTTGAATCCCACTTCGTACATGATCTCCTGGACCGTCAGGTCGGTGGTCTTCAACAGACGGGCGGCATGCTCGAGCCGGATCGAACGGATGAACTCAACGGGTGAAAGCCCGACGAGTTCATTCAGTTTACGGTACAGCTGTGCCTTGCTGATACACATCGCCTCGCAGAGCATGGCCGGGGAAAGGGCTTCATTGGAAAGGTCAGACTCGACAATGCCGGTCAGTTTCATGATAAACTCGCGGTCACTCTTCAGGACGACCCTCTCATTGAGGATGTCCGAATTGGACATCACCGACCCATAGTAGGATTTCAGCGACTCGCGCCCGGAGAGAATCTTGTTGACGACAGCCGTCAAGTGCCTGGGATAGAAGGGTTTGGGGATAAAGGCTTCGCCGCCTGTCTCATAGCTGCCGATTTCGTTCTGGATGTCCGACAGGAAAGACAGGAATACGATGGGAATGTTGCGGGTGATCTCGTTCTCCTTGAGATAACGGCACAGTTCGATGCCGTCCATCTCCGGCATCGAGATATCGGTGATCACAAGATCCGGAAGGCCATGGCTGATTAGTTCCACGGCTTCTTTTCCATTGCTGGCCTGGAGGACGCGGTAGCGGTCGGAAAGGATCTCGCTGACCAGGTCCCGGATGGGTTTCTCGTCGTCTACGATCAGCACGGTCAGGCCTGACTTCAACGGGACGGACGGAGCGCGTGTCTCATCTTCCGGCATTTCAGGCGTAGAGGAGAACGCGGAAGCGGGAATCTGTGTACCGGCGACCACCTCCTGATCTGTCGCGGAAGGGAGCGTCACCGAAAATACTGTATTCTTTTTCTGCTCGCTGGATACCGTGACATCGCCTCCCAGCATCTTGACCAGGGAATGGACCAGCGCGAGGCCGACACCATTCCGGACAATGCGGCCCGACTTCGCCTCACTTTCGAGGTTCTCCAGCACGACAAAGCGGTCGAATACCTTAGGCAGGTCTTCCGGACGGATCCCCCGTCCGGAATTGGCGACGGATAAGCGTACCGATGATGCGCCTTCAGCCTGGAGTCCGGCGTCGATCCGACCCTCCTCCGGCGTGTATTTATAGGCATTGGAGATCAGGTTGTGCAGGATCTTTTCCACGGCGGAGAAGTCACTGACGATCCAGAGAGGCGCATCCGGCACCGAAAGCGTCCGACGAATGCCGTTCTTCTCCGCGACGGCAGCATAGCTGTCAAACACCCGCCGGGTCAGGGATGCGATATCGAAACGGCTGTAGATGGGCGTGTAATTACCCGTATCGACCTTCCGGAAATCCATCAGTTCCTTGATAAGGCGCTGCATCCGGTCAGCGTTGTCCTTGATGATGTTGGCATAACGGGCCGGACGGGTGTCCAGATGACAATCGTCGAGCAGTTGCTCCCCGGCACCGCTAATCAGCGTCAGGGGCGTCCCGAACTCGTGGGCCAGGTTCGTGAAGAAGCTGAGTTTGGCCTCGTAGGTTTCGTTCTCATGCTGTTTCTGCAGCATTTCCATCTCCCTCTCCTGCTTCCGCCGCATACGGTTCTTACCGATCAGATAGATTCCGCGTCCCAGAAGCGCCAGCAACGCCGCATAGAGCAGATAGGCCCAGACGGTATTCCACCAGGGTGGACGGACCGTGATGTTCAGGCCGGCCACCTTCGAACTCCAACGCTTGTCCCCGTTGGTACAGCGGACCTCGAAGCGGTATTTACCAGGAGCCAGGTTGGTGTATGTGACGGGGGCGGCCTTCTCCTGATGGATCCAGTCCTGGTCGAATCCCGACAGCCGGTAAGCGAATTCGCAGTTGGCATTCTCGATAAACTCGACGGCGGAATAACTGATGCTGAAGTAATTCTCGTCGTGGGCCACGACGATGTCTGCATCAAGGGGAATGTGCTTGTCCGGATCCTGGATCAAGGTGAAACCCGTGAAGAGGATGTCCGGCTCAAAGTCGCGCTTTACCAGTTTCAAAGGATTGAAACGGTTGAAGCCCTCCACACCGCCGAAAAGGAACGTACCGTCGGAAGCAGCGAGGCAGGATGAATTGGAGAACTCATTGCTCTGGAGATCCTCCGTTCCGTAAAAGTTCATGACCGTCCCGGCTTCCGGATCCAGGCAGGAGATGCCTCGGTTCGAGCTGAACCAGAGACGGCCCTCAGCGTCTTTCAGGATACCATGGATGGACAAATCCTTGAGGCCGCTCTCCGCGGCATATACTTGAGTCTGGAGATGACCGTCCTTCTCCATCGTGACATGGCGCAAGCCATAGCCGCCCATGCCTATCCACAGGGATGAGTCACGGTCAGCGAAGAGAGCCAGGACAGATGACGTGCAAAGTCGTTGATCCAGAAAACGTTCCTGCTCCAGGTCGAAGACCAGGCAACCCTCGGAAAGCGTTCCGACGATCAATTTGCCATCGTCCATCGCGACAAAATCCGAAACCAGCTTGCCGGAGAGGGCGTCCGGATCGTTTGTCGACCAGTCCCGGAATTCAGTCACGAAATAATTCCCATCCGTCTGACGGCGAGCGCGCATCCGGGCTATTCCGCGACCGTAAAGACCCAGATACCAACAGTCCCTGCGATCGTCCCGCAAAATGGAATAAACGTTGCTGACGGGGACGTCCATCCCTGTCAGCGAACGGATCCGTCCATTGGAGAAGATATCGATCCCGGAGCCTTCCCCTCCGATCAGGACATCATTGCCATACCCGGGTGCCAAGTCATATATTTTCAGATTCTTCAACCCATCCGCCTTTCCGTAAACCTTCCCGACCCGGCCGTCACGCAGCAGCGTGAATAAACCGTTCCCCTCCGTGCCCACAAGGATTTCACCCCCTGCCGTCTCATGGAAAGAAGAAACATTGCCGATACGGTCTCCGAACAGGTCCCGGTTCAGGAAACGGGACATCTGGGAATCCTTTTCCAGGACAGAAACCAAGCCGCCGCTGTTGATACCGGCCCAAAGGATATCTTCGGTGCCATACAACAGACAACTGGCATACTTTCCGTCCAGGGCAGCAATTTCCCGTGTAGTGCCGTCTGTCAGGTCAATCTCTATCGTCTTGGACTCCCGCAAGGCAATGGCGGCCATACGGCCGTCCGGACTGGCTGCAGCGGCAGAGAAAACGCCTTCCGGAAGAGAGAAAGAACGTACGACTCCCAGCGAATCGGCATCCACCACATGAAGAAAGCCGTCTTCCGTCACCAGACCCACGCCGTCAGGGGTCTTGAACATGCCGGCAACGTCCTGGATGGGGAAACGGTCCAACGCCTTCACGGCCTCGAACACACCCTCCTTGAAACCGTATCGCACCATGGTGATCCGGCCGGACTCGTTCCGCAGAACCAGTTTATCCGTACCCAGGCACAACAGGTCCAGGATCTCACCGGTATTGACTCCGATGATATTGAACGGGACCATTTCCCTGGAATCGGGATCATAGCGGCAGATTCCCCAGTGGATGGACGAGCCGAATACCGTCCCGCTCCCCGAAACATCCATGGAGAAAGCGTCGAGGATCTGGGGCGCCTTGTCATAACCGATCTTGAAGAAACGCGTGGTCCCGTCGGAAATATCAACCCGGCTGATGCCCTCATAGTTGCACACCCAGAAGACTCCGTCCCCGGATTCGGCGATCCGAAGGGTAGGGCCGAAAGAACAGCCGCTTTCGGAACTCACCGACCTGAAAGAAGCTCCGTCAAAACGGTCGACCCCGTTCCAGGTGCCGATCCAAAGGACGCCGTCCGAGCCCTGCATCAGGCAGCGGGGAGAACTGTCTGACAATCCGTTCCGGATCGTGTAGCTGCGGACGGGAATCCCCGCCTGCGCAGACAGATGCACAGACAAGGCCAGGATCAGCGCCAGGGATTTCAGGAATCTCATTTCAGGATCTTGTCCACAGGATACCAGAAGAATCTCGGCCGATAGCTCTCCACATTAGTAAATTGCTCGGAGAAGTCCTCCGTATTGACGCAGAAGGACACCAGGATCTTCCCGTCCCGCTCGAACTGGGGATGGGCCATCGCATTGTAGGTAAACCACTTGGAACTGGAGAGCTCCGGCACCTTGAAGATCTGTTTGAGATTCGTCCAGGGACCGTAGGGCGTATCGGACACGGCCGTGAAGATCCGTCCGTCCCCGAGCATCTTGTGCTGGGTCAGCAGGACATATTTGCCCCGTAACTTGAACACATTGAACTGGGAGGAGACCATAATGGAGGAGAGGCCTTCCAGCGGGACCGCATCCTTGCTGTCGCTGCTCCAACCCTTTCCGGTATAGTATTCCCACTTCGTCCCCAGTTCCGCCAGCTTCGCGCGGGCGCACAGAACCTGAGATACCCAGGAATTGGCGACCTCATACTGGGCATAAACATAAATCCAGTCACCGTCGTTGAGGGCCGCGGCACCGTACACGGCTTCCGAAGTCCCGTTGTAGGGAACCTTGTAGTCGCGGATCAGGGTGATGCCAGGCAGGCTGTATTCCAAGACATGTGTCTCCTGGTAGCGGAAGCCCCAGGCGCCGGCTGCTCCTTGATACATCAGCAACTGGAAGATATAGAGCGTATTGCCGCTGACGAAACCATGTCCGGGCCAGTACCACCTCCGTTCGTCAGGATAGTCCACCGGCACGGCAGCCGAATGATCCCCCGGAGAAGTGATGGCGCTGACCTTGCCTTTGTCATAGACTTGATAGGTGTTGCGGAACATATGGTCGCTTGTGCTGCGGGCACCGGCTGTCACCTTCCCGGTATACGAGTCTCCCATCAGGAAGATACTTCTCCCGTCGGGCAGCAGGATCGAATACATGCCGTCCCCGGCCGTCACGCCGGCGTCGTCCTGGATGATTTCCTTGGCGATGAGGGGATCCAGGCTGATTGCTTCCTCCTGCGGTTCTTTAGGTGTCGGGTCATCTTCCGGTTTCTTGTCTTCACAGCAGATCGTGAAAGGAGTAATCATGGCATACACCATGACCGGAAGAAGGAAACGCAGCATCTTTATCATATTCATGGCAGAATGGTTATCGATGGCAAGTTAATCATTATTCGTGAATACTGCACTTTTTTTGAAGAATTGTATAATCTATTCTGTAACTGTTTTTTTAGATTTGTAAAAAAGAAGGTCATGAAAAAGCTCCTCTCCTCCCTCTTCGCCCTGATACTGTCCCTGGTGCCCGTCTCCGCGCAGTCCGTCATCCCCGCCTTCCGGCCGGGTGAGGTCGTCGCCCTGGTCGGCGACAGCATCACGCACGGCGGTCACTATCATTCCTACATCTGGCTCTACTACATGACGCGTTTCCCCGGGATGCCCGTGACCCTGATCAACTGCGGTGTCGGAGGAGACGAGGCCCGGAGCATTCTGGACCGTTGGGACTGGGATGTCGCACGGCGGGGTCCGACATACGTCACCCTGACTTTCGGTATGAACGACACCGGCTACTGGGACACCTACGGTCCCGGCAAGCCCGACTCCCTCAGCAACGCCAAAGTCGCCGCCTCGCTGGACAAGTTCGCCGGAGTCCTCGACAAGATCGAAGCCCTTCCTTCCGACACCCGGATTGTCATGATCGGAGGCTCTCCCTACGATGAGACCTCCCGGTTCAACAACGGCATCCTGCCCGGCAAGAACGCCGCCATCCAGAAGATCATCGCCGCCCAGGAGAAGGCGGCTGCGGAGAGAGGCTGGGGTTTCGTAGATTTCAACGCCCCAATGCTGGAGATCGCTTCCGCCGTCCAGGCTGCGGATACCGCCTACTCCTTCTGCCCCCAGGACCGCATCCATCCCGACAAGGACGGACAGATGGTGATGGCTTACCTTTTCCTCAAGGCCCAAGGCCTGGCGGGGAAGAAAGTGGCGAAGGTCGATGTCGACGCTTCCAACCGGCGGGTCCTGCGCCACGACAACTGCAAGGTCAATTCGGTGCGCAAGGGCGACGGCACCCTTTCCTTCGACTATCTCGCCCAGGCGCTCCCCTATCCCTGCGATTCTATTTCCGAGCACGGTTGGGGCAACATCCATTCGCAGCGGGATGCGATGAAGCTGATTCCCTTCATGGAGGAGTTCAATCAGGAGATTCTGCGGGTCCGCAATCTGCCGGAAGGGCGCTACCGCCTAGTCATCGATGGTCAGCCTGTCTCCGAGTTTTCTTCGGAGGCCCTGGCCGAAGGCATCAACATGGCCGCCCTGACCAACACGCCCCAGTACCGGCAGGCATCGGCCGTCATGTATCTCAACGAGGAGCGTTTCGAGATCGAGAAGCACCTGCGCGAATATGTCTGGATGGAGTACAACATGTTCCGCGGCACGGACCAGCTCTTCAAGGATGACTGGAAATCCGTGGAAATGGTGGAAAAGGAAGCGAAGACCAACTGGTTCGTCGCCTACTCCGACTACTGGTACAAGAAAAGCCGCTATCCGGAAATCCGCGAAGTCTGGCAGCGGCAGATCGAAGACATCGTCCGGACCATCTATTCGGTCAACCAGCCCGTCACAAGAACCCTCAAACTGGAAAAGATATGATCCGCAAACTTATTTCCCTGGCGGCGGCTTTTGTCCTCACCGCCTCGCCCGCCTTCACTCAGACACGCTGGTCGTTCGTGGACGGGTTCCACGGCGGCGTCTACGGACATTATCCCATCAGGACCTATACGGACTTCCTGTCCGACCAGTTGGAGGCCAACCCCGGGTGGCGCATCTGCCTGGAGATAGAGCCCGAGACTTGGGATACTGTCGCCGTACGGACTCCGGAGGCTCTGAAACGCTTCCAGGCCCTCGCGGCGACGCCCCGGGTGGAATTCACCAATCCGGCCTACGCCCAGCCCTACATGTACAACGTCTACGGAGAGAGCATCATCCGCCAGTTGCAGTACGGCATGGCCAAGGTCTGGCAGTATTTCCCGGATGCGGAGTTCGTGACATACGCCGTCGAAGAGCCCTGCTTCACCTCCTGCCTGCCGGGCATCCTGGGCAGCCTGGGCTTCAAATACGCCTCGCTGAAATGCCCCAACACCTGCTGGGGAGGATATGCCGCCGGTTTCGGGAACGGCAACGTGCGCTGGATCGGGCCGGACGGCAGCGAACTCCTCACCAACCCCAGATACGCCTGCGAAGGGCTGGGAGACAATGTCTGGGAGACCCGTTCCAACGGCCGCTACCCGGACTACCTGGACGCCTGCCAGGCCGCCGGCGTGGAACGCCCCGTCGGAATGAGCTACCAGGACGCCGGATGGACCTATGGCCCCTGGCTGGGGCAGGAAGTCCCGACGGATGTGGACCATTCGCCCTACCTGACCTGGCGGGAGTATTTCGAGGCGGAACCGGCCGGCACGCCCCACGAGGAATACCGCATGTCGCAGGAAGACGTCCGCGGCGGACTGGTCTGGGGTGCACAGGTCCTGCAGCGTCTCTCGCAGCAGGTACGGCACGCGGAGAACAAACTGCTCGCAGCGGAAAAGACAGCCGCCCTTTTGAGCCTTGCAGACGATAAGCTCCCTGACCAGGCGCGCATCAACGAGGCCTGGCGGACCCTGATGCTTTCCCAGCACCACGACTGCTGGATCGTGCCCTACAACCGCCTGAACCGCCGAGGTTCCTGGGCTGACAACGTGGCCCTGTGGACCGCCGCTTCCGAACAGGGATGCGACGAAGTGATCACCGCCCTTTCCGCGACCGGGGACGGCACGTCCTTCAGCATCGTCAATACGGCACCCTTCGCCCGCAAAGGCATGGTCCGCGTCGAGATTCCCGCCGGCTGGCCGGAACGTTTCCGCATCGAGGATGCTTCCGGAAAAGGACTTCCGTTCTTTGTGGAAGACGGTGCCGCCTTCGTCCAAGTCGAAGCGCCGGCGCTTTCCGTCACGCCGATCCGGCTCTGCCTCAGTGGCAGAAGCACGGACGTTCCGGTCAAGGCCTTCGGTCACGGGACCGCCGGCGCCCCCATCAGCGTTTCCACGGACCGATACACCCTGGTTTTCTCCCCCCGGGAAGGAGGTGTCATCACCAGCCTGCGCACCCGGGACGGACGGGAGTATGTCGACCGTAACCGGGGCGCTCTCGGCGAATTGAAAGGATGGTTCCCCGATGAAGGGCGCTGGCACACCTCCACCGAGTCTCCGGCCACGGTCACCGTTTCTCGCGCCAAAGGGCTCCGGACGAAAGTGACGGTTCACGGCCGCATCGCCAACGTGCCTTTCACCCAGGTCATTACGTTGGATGAAGGCAGCCCGCGGATCGACTTTGACCTGCAGATCAATTGGAAAAAGAATGTCGGCATCGGCAAGTTTGCCCAAAAGGATGCCTATCAGTCCCGGCGGCGGGCGTTCTACGACTCCCGATACGACCTCAACCTCCTCTTCCCCGTCTCGCTTGACACGCCTTCCCTTTACAAGGAAGCCCCCTTCGATGTCTGCGAGAGCGCGCTCGAGGACACCTATTTCGAGCGCTGGGAGGACATCAAGCACAACGTCATCCTCAGCTGGGTGGACCTCTGCGGCAAGGACGGGCGCAGTTTCGCCCTGCTCTCTGACCACACGACCTCCTACACCTACGGCCCCGACCATCCCCTGGCGCTGACCGTTCAGTACTCCGGCAACGGACTCTGGGGCCGGGACTACCGCATCTCCGGACCCACCCGGGTTTCATACGCCATCATTCCCCACGAGGGGAGATGGGACGAGGCGCGGATCCAGGAAGAGAACCTTTCCTGGAACGAACCCCTCAGCGTCCTGCCCGGAGAGACCGCCATCGGCAGTTTCCTGGACCTTGCGGGCAGCGGCTATCTCGTCAGCGCCCTGTATGTCACGGCTGACGGCTGCTTCCTGCGGCTCTACAATGCTTCCGGCGACGAATCCGAGCAGCATCTGAAACTCGGCGTCCGGGCACGCAGCATGGAAGAAGTCAATCTACTGGGGCAAAGGACCGGCCTTCCGGATGTCTCGGAAGAAGCGGACGGCACCTTCTTCAGCATCAGCATTCCCCGTCTCGGATTCAAGACTCTAAAGATCACATTATGATGAAATACGCATTCCGCACCCTGGCGGCCTTGGTTTCCGTCGCTTTCCTTGCCGGCTGCAAACCGGCTTCGGACAAGTCCCCCGCCGATTATGTCAATCCTTTCATCGGCGCCAGCACCAGCGTGGACGCCGCCGGTGTCTACCACGGTCTCGGCAAGACCTTCCCCGGCGCCACGACGCCCTTCGGCATGGTCCAGGTGAGCCCGCAGACTGTTACCGGCGGAGACAACGCACCCGGATACAGCGGCGAGATGAAGACCATCGAAGGCTTCGACTTCACGCAGATGAGCGGCGTCGGCTGGTTCGGCGACCTGGGCAACTTCCTCGTGATGCCCACGACGGGTCCCCTGCAGAAGATCGCCGGCCTGGAAGACGGCTCCGTAAAGGGCTGGCGTTCCGCCTACGACAAGGACTCCGAGACGGCCTCTCCGGGCTATTATTCCGTTCTTTTGTCCGACTACGGCATCCAGGTCGAATGCACCGCCACGCCCCGTTGCGGCATTCTCCGTTTCACCTGGCCGGAAAGCGGGCTCTCCCGCATCCAGGTGGATCTGGCCCGGCGCGTGGCCGGATGTTCCGAAGAGCAGGAAGTGAAGGTGGTCGACGATCATACGATCGAGGGATGGATGCGCTGCACGCCCGAGACCGGCGGCTGGGGAAACGGGGATGGACACGCCCTCTATACGGTCTATTTCCATGCGGAATTCGACCAACCCTTCGCCGAAAAGGGTTTCTGGAGCGCCGACATCCCGGCCGGAGAAGTCCGCAAACGGGATGAGGTCGTCAGCCTCCCCTATCTCGAAAGGGTCGCCCAGGCACCCGTCATCCGGGATGCCGACTCCCTGAGAGGTCCCCATCTGGGCTTCTTCACCGAGTTCCAGACCCGGCAGGGAGACCAGTCCGTCCTCAAAGTGGGCATCTCCTTCGTGGACCTGGACGGCGCCCGGAATAACTATGCCCGGGAAATCGCAGGCAAGGACTTCGATACAGTCCGCGCCGAGGCCCGGGAAGCCTGGAACCAGGAGTTGTCCAAGATCAAGGTAAAAGGAGGGACCGAGACCGAGCGGACGGTCTTCTACACGGCCCTCTACCACACGCTGATCGATCCCCGGATCTACGCCGACTGCGACGGCCGCTATGTCGGCGGAGACTATCAGATACACGATGCCGATCCTTCCTTTACGAAACGGACGGTCTTCAGTGGCTGGGACGTCTTCCGCAGCCAGATGCCGCTCCAGACCCTGATCAATCCCCAGGCCGTGGGAGACATCATCGCCTCCCTCGTCACCATGGCGGAGCAGAGCGGCCGGGAATACCTGGAGCGCTGGGAATTCCTCAATTCCTATTCCGGCTGCATGGTGGGCAATCCCGCCCTGCCCGTCATCGCGGACGCCTATAGCAAGGGCATCCGCAATTTTGACGCCGACAAGGCGCTTGCCTATGCCGCCAACAGCAGCGACCGGTCCCCCAACCAACCCCTCGGCTGGACGCCGGGCGGGCTCAGTATCTCGGAAACGCTCGAATATGCCTACGCCGACTGGGCTCTTGGACGCTTTGCGGAATCCCTCGGCGACAGTCTTGCCGCACAGAAATATTACGAACGGGGACAGGCCTACCGCCTGATCTTCGATTCCGACGAGGCACATTGGTTCCGGCCTCGTCACGCAGATGGAAGCTGGGGGCCCTGGCCCGAAGGCGCCCGGACGCAGGAATGGCTGGGCAGCATCGAGTGCAACCCCTACCAGCAGGGATGGTTCGTCCCGCAGGACATTCCTGGGATGGTGCAGTTGATGGGTGGCCGGGAAAAGGTCCTGGCCGACCTGGAAGCCTTCTTCGAGAATACGCCCGCGGATATGCTCTGGAACCAGTATTACAACCACGCCAACGAGCCCGTCCACTTCGTTCCCTTCCTTTTCAACGAGCTGGGGCAGCCCTGGAACACCCAGAAATGGACACGCTTCATCTGCTTGCATGCCTATTCTGACAGTCCTTCGACGGGCCTGGTGGGCAATGACGACTGCGGCCAGATGAGCGCCTGGTATGTCCTGGCGGCCGCCGGTCTGCATCCGGTCTGTCCGGGAGACGGCAAGATGGAGATCACGAGTCCCGTTTTCGACCGGATCGAGATCCGTTTGGATCCCCGCTTCGCCTCCGGCAAGACCTTCACCGTGATTGCCCGGAACAACAGCCCCGAGAATGTGTATATCCAGTCCGCCCGCCTGAACGGCAAGCCCCTGGATACACCCTGGCTGAATTGTGAGAGCATTTTCGCCGGTGGAACCCTGGAACTCAAGATGGGGCCGGAGCCTTCGGAATGGGGAGCCGCGGCCTCTGCGGAATGACCGATCAAAACCTTCGGACTATGTCAAACAAAACCATACTGATGGCCCTTCTGCTGGCCGTCACCCTGCCTGCCGGCGCCTTTCGGCGCGACACCGTCAAGGTCTGGAGTCCTTCCATGGAGAAGGATATCCCCGCCATCGTCATCGTACCGGACGCCGCCCTCAGCGAGCGCGGGCCAGCCTGCCCCAGCGTCTATCTTTTGCACGGCCATAACGGGGATTACAAGTTTTGGCCCTCGATCCGGAAGGACCTGGGGAAGGTCGCTGATTCCTACGGTTTCATCTTCGTCTGTCCGGACGCCGGCAACAGCTGGTATTTCGACTCCCCCGTCAAGCCCGAGATCCGCTACGAGACCTTCGTCAGCAAGGAGCTGGTGGCCTGGGTGGACGCCCACTACCGCACGCGGGCAGAACGTAATTTCCGCGCCATCAGCGGTTTGAGCATGGGCGGACACGGGGCGCTGTTCCTCGCGATGCGGCATCCCGACGTGTTCGGCAGCGCCGGATCGATGAGCGGTTGCCCCGACATCCGGGTCCATCCCAACAACTGGGGCATTTCGGAAGTCCTGGGCAACTATGCCGACCGTTCGGGCGTCTGGGACGAGCACAGCGTCGTGTGCCAGATCCCGCGCATCAAGAACGGTGACCTGGCCTTGATCATCGACTGCGGGGAGGAGGATTTCATGCTGCCGCTGAATCAGGACCTGCATGTGCGGCTGCTGGGCGCAGGGATCGGACACGATTTCATCACGCGGCCGGGGACGCATTGGTTCACGTACTGGCAGAATGCAATCGACTATCAACTGCTGTTCCACAGCAAATTCTTCCGCAGCCATGAAAACCGGTAAGTTCCTCTTCTTCCCCGTCCTGCTGATCGGGGCGGCGCTATTGTGCGCCTGCAGCTCCAAGGACTGGAAAGATCCGGGGCTGGGAGTGGATGAGCGGGTGGAGGCCCTCCTGAAGCAGATGACGCTGGAAGAAAAATGCGCCCAGCTGCAGAACCGCTTCGTCGGAGAGGATGACGACGTCGTCGCAGCCCTCGCCGGAAAAAGCTGGGGCGCCCTTTATTCCCTGTACGCCGACACGGCCCGGTACCGCAAGATCGTCACCGACGCCCGCCGGTACCTGAAGGACAGCACTCGGCTCGACATCCCCGTCATTGCCTGCGCCGAAGGCATCCAGGGCCTGGAAATCGACGGCTGTACGATCTTCCCTCACGCACTGGCCCAGGGCAGCACCTTCAACCCCGGACTCATCGGCCGGATGGCCGACGCCTGCGCCGAGGAAGCCGACATCCTGGGCGTAAACCAAGTGCTCTCCCCCGTCCTGGATATCGCACGGGACCCCCGCTGGGGCCGCGTGGAAGAAACTTTTGGCGAGGACCCCTATCTGATCGCCGAGATGGCCCTGGCGTTCGTCCGTGGCTATCAGGACAAAGGCATCGCCTGCACGCCCAAGCATTTCGTGGCGCACGGTTCCCCGACCGGCGGTCTCAACTGCGCCAGTGTCAGCGGTGGGGAACGGGAGCTCCGTAGCCTGTACCTCTATCCCTTCGAGCGGGTGATCCGCGAGGCGGATCCCTGCAGCATCATGAGCTGCTACAGTTCCTACGACGGCGTGGCCGTGAGCGGATCGCGCTGGTATCTGACCGACCTGCTGCGCGGCGAACTCGGATTCGACGGCTATGTCTATTCCGACTGGGGCGCCGTGGAGAGGCTCCACAATTATCATTTCATGGCCTCCGACGAAGATGAGGCTACCCGCATCGCCCTGGACGCCGGCGTGGATCTCAATGTCCTGACGGCCTACTATTCGCTGCAAAAACAAGTGGAAGCAGGGCTGATCGACGAGGCACTCGTCGACCGGGCCGTCCGGCGCCTGTTGAAGACCAAGTTCCGGCTCGGACTGTTCGACGGGAAGGGCGCACCCACTCCCGAGCCCTCCGTCATCCGTTCGGAAACGCACCGGGCCCTGAGCAAAGAGATAGCCGACGAGAGCTTCATCCTGCTGGAAAATGACGGCATCCTGCCGCTGGACCTGTCCCGGATCCGCCGCATCGCCCTCCTGGGCCCCAACAGCGCCCAGACCGTGTTTGGGGATTACAGCTGGACCCTCGCCAATGCCCCGGAAGGCATCAACCTGTATCAGGGCCTGCAGCAGCGGCTCCCCGCCGGTGTGACCCTGACGCAACTGGACGGCTGCGACTGGTGGAGCCAGGACGGATCCCGGATCGCGGAAGCGGCTCGCATTGCAGCCCGCAGCGATGTGGCCATCGTGGCCGTGGGCTCCCGCAGTTCCTCGCTCGCACGGACCTCCGACCACAATACCGCCGGCGAAGGTAACGACTTGTCCAGCCTGGATCTGCCCGGGCGCCAGATGGACCTGCTGAGGGCCGTCAAGGCCACCGGCACGCCCCTGGTCGTGGTCCTGATCTCCGGCAAACCTTTTGCGATGCCCTGGGTCAAGGACAACGCTGACGCCTTCCTGGTCCAATGGTACGGCGGCGAACGGCAGGGTCTCAGCCTGGCCGACATCCTGCTGGGCCAGGTCAACCCTTCGGGGCGACTCAACGTTTCCTTCCCCCGCAGCACGGGGAATCTCCCCTGCTTCTACAATTACCTGCCCACGGACCGCGAATACTACGGCGGCCACGGCGGCACCTATGAGGCGCCGCGCGAGCGCTATGTCTTCGAACCGCCCTACGCCGTGTGGAACTTTGGCGCAGGCTTGAGCTACACCACCTTCGAATACCGCTCCTGCACGTTGGACAGGAAGGAATATGCGCCTGCAGGGGACAGGATCCAGGCCGAAGTCGAAGTGGCAAATACCGGCGACCGCGACGGCAAGGAGGTCGTTCAGCTCTATGTTCGCGACCTGGTGAGTTCGGTGGCAACGCCGGTGCAGCAGCTGAAGGCTTTCAAGAAAGTTGACATTCCCGCCGGCGAAACCACCCGCGTGCAGCTGGAAGTTCCCGTGGAGGAACTCTCGCTTATCGATGCCGGGATGCAGCGCGTCGTGGAGCCGGGCGCCTTTGAGATCCAGGTCGGGTCCGCCTCCGACCGCATCCATTTCCGTGACACCGTTATCGTACGATAGACAATGAAAAAATATCTGCCCATCCTGCTCCTGCTTGTCGCCTGCGGCCCGAAATGGGTCGACCCCATCGACGCCGTGGACCCGCTGGTCGCCACCTGCGGCGATGCCGATTCGGATTACTTTGAGCCGGTGGAGAACTTCGTCCCCCATTCCGCGGCGCGCTGCACCCCGGGCGTCTTGGCTCCCCTGGGCATGGTGAACGTCGGTCCCGTGACCCGACACATCGCAGGTCCGCCCTCCGGTTACAGCGCCCACGACACCACCATCACGGGGTTCGCCTTCATGCGCATGAGCGGTTCCGGCTGGTGCGCGGAATTCGGGAATCTGCTGACCCAGCCCACCAACGGGCCCCTGTGCACCTGCTACGGCATGGAGGATGGCAGCCATCCCGGCTACGCCTCCCCCTACCGGGCGGAATCCCTGGCCGCGGAGCCCGGATACTATGCCGTCACGCTCGACCGCTACCGGATCCGCACCGAATGCACCGCCACACCCCACTGCGGCGCCCTGCGTTTCACTTTCCCGGAGGACGACAACTCCCGCATCCAGTGCGACCTGGCCTTCCGCATCACCGGTTCCTCCGCCTGGCAGGAAGTCAACATCCTCAATGACAGCACCTTCGTCGGGCACATGAAATACACCCCCAACGAAGGCGGCTGGGGCGACGGCAAGGCCGGTATCTACTATGACCTGTATTTCTATGCCGTGCTCGACAAGCCGGTCCGGAACTGGGGTTTCTGGAAGGCACCTGTCCCGGACGGCTTAACTCGTAAGGACAAGTTCTGCAACAGCGAAGCGTACATGCAGATGCTGGATGCCGCCACGGTGATCCGTGAAGGGACGCAGTGCAGCGGCACTTGCATCGGCGTTTTCGCTGAATTCCCGACCGCCGAGGGAGAGCAGGTCCAGATGAAGGTCGGATTCTCCTTTGTCGATGCCGAAGGGGCGCATAAGAATTATGAAGCCGAAGCCCGCTGCAGCGATTTCGACGGCATGCGCGCCCGCACCTTGGAACAGTGGCGGAAGGAGCTCTCGAAGGTCCACATAGCGGGCGGCACGCCGGATCAGCAGACGATCTTCTATACGGCCCTTTATCACACGCTGGTGGATCCCCGTATCTTCACGGACTGTGACGGCCGTTTCACCGCAGCCGACGGCAGCATCGGACAGGCTGAAGGCTACACGCGGAGGACATTATTCTCCGGCTGGGACACGTTCCGCAGCCACACGCCCCTCCATACCCTGGTCAACCCCCGTCTGATCGACGACCTGCTCAGCTCGCAGATCGCCCTGGCGGAAGAATCCGGACGCGGCTACTATGACCGCTGGGAGATGCTCAACTCCTACACCAGCTGCATGCTAGGCAATCCGACCAATTCCGTGCTCGTGGACGCCTATCTCAAGGGCATCCGCGGCTATGACGCCGAGAAGGCCCTCGCCTGTGCGATGAAGTCCTCGGAAAAGCCGCTGGAGGGCTATTCCGTCTATCCGGACGACATGGTCATCGTCTCCGTCCAACTGGAGAACGCCTATTTCGATTGGTGCACGGCACGGCTGGCAGAGGCCTTGGGACACGCCGACATCGCGGCGGAGTTCGACCGGCGCGGACAGGCCTGGCGGGATGCCTGGTATCCGGAAGTTGGCTGGTTCTTCCCCAGGCATGCGGACGGGTCCTGGTTCGACATCGTCGATGACTGGCAGTACCGCTGGTTCTATGGGAGCTGCGAGTGCAACCTGTTCCAGCAGGGCCTCTTCGTCCCCCACGATCTGGATGGCCTGTGCGAACTCTGCGAGAGCCCGGCGCGGACAGGCGTGTCGGTCCTGGTGGAAAAGTTGGATACGATGTTCGAGAACACGCCCTGGACCTACGGGCTGAACAATTACTACCTGCACGGCAACGAACCCGTGCACTGGGTCCCGTTCCTCTACAACCGCATCGGCCAGGCCTGGAAGACCCAGAAATGGGTGCGCACCATCCTGGAGCGCTGTTACACCAATGACATCGAAGGATTGGTGGGGAACGACGACGAAGGCCAGATGTCGGCCTGGTATGTCCTGAGTGCAGCCGGCCTGCACCAGATCTGCCCCGGCGACCAGCGCGTGGAGCTCTGTTCTCCTCTCTTCCGCGAGGTCGTTTTCGACCTGGATCCGGCTTATTATCCCGGCAAGACTTTCACGGTCAGGACCCATGGCCATGGCGACTACATCCAGTGGGCGAAACTCAACGGAGCCCTGCTGTACCGCTGCTGGTTGCATTGGGACGAGATCGCTTCGGGAGGAAAACTGGAATTTTGGCTCGGCTCCGAGCCCAACCCCCGCTGGGGTCTACAGAATCATTGAAATTCAAAACAATATGAAACAATTCTTCCTTACTCTCGCCCTGGCGGCCGTATGCCTTTCGGCAACCGCCCGCGTCGAGATGCCGCCGTTCTTTTCCGACCACATGGTGCTCCAGCACAGCGCCGATGTCAAACTCTGGGGCACAGCTGAACCCGGTGCGAAGGTCAAGGTCAAGCCTTCCTGGGGCAGTGCCGCCAAGACCGTCGCCGACCAGGCCGGCCGCTGGTCCGTTACCCTCCGCACACCCGGCCCCGGCGGGCCGCACACGATCACCGTCTCCGACGGGGAGAAGCTGATATTCAGCGACATCCTGTGCGGCGAAGTCTGGCTCTGCGGGGGACAGTCCAACATGGAGATGAAAATCGAAGACAAGGTGACCGGCTGGGAGGAAGAACTGGCCAGGGCCGCCTCGCACGGCGACATCCGACTCCTGCGGGTCGCCAAACGCATCTCCGCCAAGCCCGTGGAAAAGATCGATATCGAAAACGACGGCTGGACGACAGCCACTCCGGAAACGCTGGCCCCCTTCTCCGCCGCCGCCTGGTTCTTCGGGAAAGAGATCGCCGCGAAGACGGGCATGCCCGTCGGTCTGATCGAGAGCTGCTGGGGCGGCACCCTGATCGAATCCTGGACCAGCGCCCGCACCTACGGCACGATGGAACGTTTCCGCCCTCAGATCGAGATGCTGCAGCAGATGCCGGATACACCCGAAGAGCGCGAAGTCTTCTTCGAGCAACAGGTCGCGGACTGGGAGAAGGATATGGCGAAGATAGACTGGGCCTATACCGACGGCCGGCTGGTCTGGGCACAACCCGACGCCGATCTGAAAGACTGGACGGCCTGTAAGGTACCCGGATACCTCCAGTTCCAGGGCCTCGTGGGCTATCACGGCTTCTTCTGGATGCGCAAGGACATCGACCTTCCCACTTCCTGGGCCGGCAAGGACCTGGAACTGCTGGTCGGTGCGGTCGATGACAACGACTTCACCTGGTTCAACGGGGAGCTCGTGGGGCATACGGAGCTCTGCATCCTCCAGCGTCGCTACCCCGTGCCCGGACGGCTGGTGAGGGCAGGGCGCAACACTATAGCCGTGCGCGTCCGGGACGACGGCGGCCTGTCCGGCATCATGGGCGGTGACGACAACCTGTTGGTCCGGAATGTGGAGACCGGGGAGACCCTGCCCCTCAGCGGGGACTGGCTCTGCCGCGAAACCGTCGATCCGGGGAAGGCGCCCGTCTTCCCTATCAACCTGGACAAGAACTACAACGGGCCCACTACCCTCTACAATTCCATGATCCATCCGCTGCGCGACTACCACATCCGGGGCGTCATCTGGTATCAGGGCGAATCCAATTCGTCCGCGGCCGCGGACTACAAGGTCTATCTCCCTGCCATGATCCGCGACTGGCGCCTGGCCTGGGGCTACGAATTCCCCTTCTACATTGCGCAGATCGCCAATTACATGAAGCCGCAAACGGGACCGGAGCGCTCCGAGTGGGCCGAACTTCGCGAGGCGCAACTGCAGTCCCTATCCGTCGCCGGCACCGGCATGGCAGTCCTGATCGACATCGGTGACGCCAACGACATCCATCCCAAGAACAAGGCGGAGGTCGGCCGCCGGCTGGCCCTGAACGCCCTGTACGGCACATACGGGCAGGATGTGGTCCCTTGCGGGCCCCTTTATGCCGGCTATTCCGTCGAGGGCGAGCGGATCCGCATCCGCTTCACCCGGACCGACGGCGGTCTCCGGACCACCGACGGCGAGGCCTTGAAGGGCTTCTGGATCGCCGGACCGGACCGGGTCTTCCATCCGGCGGATGCGGTCATCGACGGGGACACCGTCGTGGTTGGAAGCCCGGAGGTGGAAAACGCCATTTCCGTCCGCTACGCCTGGGCCGACAACCCGCCCTGCAACCTCTGCAACGGCGCCCTCCTCCCCGCCTCCCCCTTCCGCACCGACTATTGGGAACACTGATTTCTCAAAAAGCATTATATTTGTTAATTGTTAATAAAGGCTTTTTATGAGAAAGATATTCTGCATTTTATTGGGACTTAGTATGATCGTCAGTTGCAGTCAGAAAGAAAAAGAAAGCGGCTACGTCGGGCCGTCCGAAATCCAGATTGAAGACGGCGTGATGACGCCTGAGACCCTGCTGTCCCTGGGGCGGCTGACGGATCCCCAGCTCTCCCCGGACGGAAGCAAGATTCTCTATGGCGTCAGCTACACCTCCATCGCGGACAACCGCAGCTGCCGCAACCTCTTCCTCTGCAACCCGGACGGAAGCGGCCGCATCCAGCTCACCCGCTACGCCAAGAGCGTCAGCAACGCCCGCTGGTCCCCGGACGGAAAGGAAATCTGGTTCGTCCAGGGTGGACAGATCTGGAAGGCTCCCTTCCTTGGAAACAAGCTCGGCAAGAAGGTGAAAGTCAGCGACATCCCCGCCGGCGTCGGGGAATTCAAACTCTCCCCCGACGGGCAGCAGATCCTCTATACTTCCACCATCAAGAATCCGGCCCTCGTACAGCCGGCGGATACTGATCCCGCCCTGGACAAGGCGCAAGCATACGCCACGGAAGACCTGATGTACCGGCACTGGGACCACTGGGTCACGGAAATCCCCCGCACCTATGTCGCCACGACGGTCAATGGTACCATCACCCCCGACAACTCGCTGGACCTGCTTGGCGAAGATCTTTACGAGCTTCCGACCGAGCCCTTCGGCGGCATCGAGCAGCTCGACTGGGCCCCCGACAGCCGGCACATCGCCTACAGCTGCCGCAAGAAGACCGGCAAGGAATACGCCTTCTCCACCAATACCGGCATTTTCCTCTATGACATTTTGACCGGGGCCACCGTCGCCGTCAAGGAAGACGGCGGCTACGACACCGACCCCGTCTGGAGTCCGGACGGCAAGCACCTGGCTTGGATCTCGATGCCCCGCGATGGCTACGAGGCCGACCAGCAGCGCCTGATGGTGGCCGACGTAGACTTCGGCGCACAGCCGGAAGACGGCCAGAGCGCCGAAGTGAACGTTACGAATATCCGCGACCTCACGGCCGACTTCGACCGCGACGCCTCCGGCATCGTCTGGGCCCCGGGCAGCCAGTCCATCTTCTTCAACGCGCTCACCGACGGCCTACAGGCCCTGTTCATCGTCAATGTCGAAGGCGAAACCCACGTCGGCCGTATCACGCAGAAAGACTGGCCTTACGACTTCTTCTCCCCCTTCGCCGTCGTGCGCAAGGAGAAGGGTGTCGAACTTCTCACCAGTTATTACTGCCTCAACTTCCCGGTGGAGCTGGTCTCCGTCAAAATGGAAGACGGCCAGGTCAGTTTCGACCGCATCACCACCGAGAACGACCGCATCTTCGCCCAGCTGGACGAGCCGACGTCCGAAAGCGTCTGGATCGAGACCGTCGACCACCAGCAGATGCAGTGCTGGATCCTCTATCCTCCGAAGTTTGACGCCTCCAAGGTCTATCCCGCCATCGAAATCGTGCTTGGCGGCCCCCAGGGCACCAATAGCCAGGATTGGAGCTACCGCTGGTGCTACCGACTGATGGCCCAGCAGGGCTATGTGGTCATCCTGCCCAACCGCCGCGGCACCACCGCCTTCGGCCAGGAGTGGAAAGAGGAAATCAGCGGAGACTACTGCGGCCTCAACATGCAGGACTACCTCAGCGCCGGACGCTACATCAAGAGCCAGCCCTACGTGGGCAAGCTTGCCTGCGTGGGCGCGTCGTATGGCGGATATTCCGCCTATATGCTCGAAGGCCTGCACGGCGACCTGTACGACTGCTTCATCGCGCATGCCGGCATCTTCGACGAGAAGCAACTCTGGTTTACGACCGAAGAAATGTGGTTCGCCAACTGGGACAACGGCGGCCTGACCGAATACGCTTTCGAGCCCGGGCAGCAGGGTCCCGCCGGCGACGGCATCACTTTTGGAGGAATGCAGCAGGCCGGAGCTCCGTACGCGACCACGCCCAAGGCGCAGCGGCACTATGCCAATTCTCCCTCCACGATGGTCACGAAATGGCATACGCCCATCCTCTGCATCCACGGGATGATGGACTACCGCATCCCCTATGAGCAGGGTATGGCCGCCTTCAATGCCGCCCAGATGATGGGCGTGCCGTCCAAGCTCCTGGTCTTCCCGGAGGAGAACCACTGGATCCTCCAGCCCCAGAACGCGCTGTTCTGGCACAGAAACTTTTATGACTGGCTAGACAAATGGCTCAAACAATGAAACGATTACTCCTTATGGCGGCACTGATTACCGCTCCCCTGGCCTTCGCGGCCTGCAACCATCCCGCCGTCGTCCCCGATGACGAGCAGGACAACAAGCCCGCCGAGGCAATCGCCCTCACCCGCGCGGAGGCCGATATCAACGCCGGATCCAATGCATTCGGACTCAATGTATTCCGCTCGATCAACGCAGCGGACAAGGTGGATGACCTGTTCATTTCCCCGCTGAGCCTTTCGCTCGCCCTGGCCATGACTTCCGCCGGCGCGGATGGCAACACGGAGGCGCAGATGCGCTCCATGCTGGGCTTTGGAGACGTCCCCAACGCCGAGATGGCTGAGTACTTCCGCAAGATGACCGAGGCTCTGCTGAACCTCGATCCCAAGACTACGCTTCAAATCGCCAACGCCATCTGGACCGACAAGGGCATCACCCTCAAGAAAGGTTTCGTCGCCGACGTCACGAAATACTATCATTCCGAGGCCAACAGCGCGGACATGTCCGCCACGGCAACCATCGACGCGATCAACCAATGGTGCTCCAAGCACACCAACGGCAAGATTCCCAAGATCCTGGATTACAGTGACCGCGGACTGGCCGTGCTGCTGATCAACGCCCTCTATTTCAACGGGACCTGGGCGACTCAGTTCACCGACACCTTCGAGGGCAAGTTCAAGGCGCTCGACGGCAAGGGCGTGAGCACCCCGATGATGCGGTATACGCGCAACATCCCATACGCCTCTGACGGCAAATGGGAGATGGTCGAACTGACCTACGGCAACGGCGGATTCGCCATGGACCTGCTTCTACCCGTAGACGAAAAAGCCTTTGAAAAGGCCGTCTGTACCCTGGATGCGGACCAGTGGAACGCCCTGACCGGCGCCCTCCGTTCCCGGGAAGTGCATCTCGAGATGCCGAAATTCAAGATGGAGTATGAAATCCTCCTCAACGACGTACTCCAGGCCCTCGGAATGAAGGACGCCTTCACGGGAGCCGCCAACTTCAGCAAGATGTCCGAATCCGGCATGTGCATCGACTTCGTCAAGCAGAAGACCTACGTGGACGTCAACGAGAAGGGCACCGAAGCCGCCGCAGTGACCGCCATCGGCATGAAAGCCACCTCCGTGGGGCCTTCCAGCACGATTTATTTCATCGCTGACCGCCCGTTCGTCTTCGCCATCCGGGAAGTCTCCACCGGCGCCATCCTCTTCATCGGACAGAAAACCAAATAGGCCGCCTTACGATCTAACCTATGGAAAAACCTTTCCTGCGCCGCTCCACGATAGAAGCCATCGTCTTCCTGGCGCTCCTGGTCCTTGTTTTCGTCCCCCTCGGGATGAAAATGGGCGGCAGCAACCTGCTGAAGACCATCATGAACACGGCCCACGACCTGCTTCTCAACACCGTGTTCTACCTGATGGGCATCACCGTACTGACGGGCGCGCTTTCCAAACTGATGTCCGAATTCGGCGTCGTATCCTTGCTGGAGCGTTTCCTGCGGCCGCTGATGAAGCCGCTCTACAACCTGCCCGGCGTGGCGGCGCTCGGCGCCGTAATGACCTTTCTGTCAGACAACCCCGCCATCATCGCCCTATCCAAAGACAAGAACTTTTCCTCCTATTTCAAGCGGTACCAGCTGCTTTCCCTGACCAACTTCGGCACGGCTTTCGGCATGGGTTTCGTCGTCATCATCACGATGATCGGCTACGGGCACCTGGGTGCCGCTCTGGTGGGCCTGTTCGGCGCCATCTGCGGCTCGATCATCTCGACCCGCATCATGCAGCACAAGTGCCTGAAAGCTTACCCTGAACTGGACAGCCCGGTGACCGTCGATCTCCGCCGAGACATCCCCGAAAAACCGGAAGAGGAAGAACAGGACAAGAGCGTCTTCATGCGTTTCCTGAACGCCGTCCTCGACGGCGGCAAGAACGGCGTGGAACTCGGCCTGCAGATCATTCCGGGCGTGCTCATCATCACGACCGCCGTGATCATCATCACCTTCGGCCCGGGCCCGTCCGGCGTCTATGACGGATCTTCCAGCCAGGGCGTTCCCATCCTCCCCTGGCTCGCGGAAAAGATCCACTGGGTATTCGAATGGCTCTTCGGTTTCCGGGACATGGAACTCATCGCTTTCCCGATGACGGCCCTCGGTGCCGTGGGCGCAGCCCTCGGCCTGCTGCCGACCTTCAATGCCGCCGGCATCCTGGACGGAAACGCCATCGCCGTCTGCACCGCCATCGGCATGTGCTGGAGCGGTTTCCTTTCGACCCATACCGCGATGCTCGACTCGCTCGGCTACCGCAGGGTCATTTCCAAGGCCATCGGCGCCCATGCGATCGCCGGCCTCTGCGCGGGCATCATCGCGCATTTCACCTTCCTTCTGATATCACTGATTTAAACCTATCCCATGTTGTCTTTCGTCCTCTCCATCGTTGTCGGCGGCCTGCTGGGGCACGCTGTCGACGCCGGCTACAACGGCCGCCTGTTCCATTACATCAACAGCCCCCAGAGCGAGGCCATCGCCCTCTTCTCCCCTGAAGTAGTGGCAAAAGGCAAAGGGGGCTGGAGGGGCGAGCACGCCGGCAAATGGATGTACGCCGCCTCCCGCGCCTATGAGCGCACCGGAGACCCGAAACTGCTTGCAAACCTGGTGTCCGTCGCCGACTATCTGGTCTCCCTGCAGGAGGAAGACGGCTACCTGGGCTGCTACCGGAAGGACAAGCGCTTCTACCACCGCCCTTCACCGGAAGCGATGGTGGTGGACTGGGACACCTGGATCATAGCTTACCTGATCAAGGGATTCACCGAAACGACCGTGGCGACCGGAGACCCGAAATACGCCGACTGCGCGCTCCGTCTCGCGGAATTCCTGCACTGGACCGTCTTCGACCAGGGCATCCAGATCGCCCAGACCGGCATGCACAGCGGCATGGCGGGCTGCGGCATGCTGGATCCGCTCTGCGACCTGTACAAACTGCGGCCGGAGCCCAAGGTACGGGCGCTGATCGACGAATGCATCAAGGAGATGGACGAGACTCCCTGCCTGCAGCTGATCACGCTGCTGGTCAAGGATTACGACGTCTCCCTGATCGGCAACGGCAAGATCTACGAGATGAACCGCTGCCTGACCGGTCTCGCGAAGGCATACCAGCTTTTCGGGGACGCGCGCCTGCTGAAGGCCTGCCTCAACGGCTGGGAATGCATCCGGAGTACGCACCTGACCACCCTGGGAGGCCCCTGGGGTGGCATCAACTGCTGCTATGAGCTCTTCAACCGTCCGGCGGAATGGGCGCCCTACGAGTGTACGGAGACCTGTTCCTTCATGGAATGGATGCATTTCACCTGGGAGATGCTGCAGATCACGGGCGAGGGCAAGTATGCCTCCGAACTGGAGAAGACGGCCTACAACGCCTTGATGGCGGCGCGGGCCGAAGATGGTGACCGCTGGATCTACTATGTGCGCACCAACGGGGATTTCGGTCCCGGTGCGGATTGGAGTTGCTGCTGGAGCAGCGGGATGACGGCGCTGGAGGATGTGCCGGTGTTTATGTACGAGGCGCGCAGGGACGGGGTGTATGTCAACATCATTTCGGAATCTTCCACCACCCTGGATGTCCGGGGCAAGCATGTACATATAGACCAGACAGCCGACTATGCCCGTACCGGAGTCGCAGATTTTGCAGTATCCGGTGATTCCGGGACGTGGACATTTGCGATACATCAGCCGGAGTGGGCGACATCGTTCACGGTCAGCGTCAACGGCAAGAGCGTCAAGGCCGCCGTCAAGGACGGCTATATCCGCGTGCGGCGGGCCTGGAAGGCCGGAGACCGGCTCACACTGCAGTTCCCCTACGAAGTGCGCAGTCTGGAGCGGACCTGGGAATACAGCAACGCGGGTGCCCGCGAGCACAATTTCTCCAACTGGTACAACGGTTTCACGAACCATTATGTTACTTTCTGCGCCGGTCCGCTCGTATTCGCGACCGACCATCTGGACAAGTTCGCCGACCGGCATCCCGTCTTCCTGACACGGCGGGAGATCGAAGCGGCCTCCCTGGTGCGAGGATCTGAGCCGGCCGACCTGTATGTCAAGGCCGGCAGCACCCTCCTGCGGCCCATCTGCCAGATGCCCCCTTACGAAGGGCCGCAGTGCCGCTTCATCTGGTTCCAGATCCGTTAATCTTACTGAATCTGACGGGAAGCGCGCTCCATCAAGGTAAGGAGCTGACCGCGCAGGCCATACGGGTCCTCCTGCACTGACGGGGCGACCAGGTCGCGGGCCATCGAAATCGTGGCAGTGCCTTTATATTCCGAACTCAGCAGGCAAAGGCCATAGGCGGTGATACCGGCCGCCAGGCCCATGTCGGCGCTCATTTTCGTCAGGTCTCCGGGGACGGCCACCGGAAGCGTCAGCGGACGACTTGCCCCGCCCAGTTCCTTCTTGTAACGGACGTCGAAACGGGCAGCCGCGACGCCGGCCGCGAAACCTTCCGCCGGGACGATTTCATACAGGGCGGTGATTGTCTGGCCGGCCCCGATTTCACCGGCATCCTTTTTCTCGTTATCGAAGTCATCCTTGGACATCAGGCGGTTCTCATAACCGATCAGGCGGTAGCTGTCGACCGCTGCAGGATCGAAGGTCACCTGGCATTTGGTGTCGTTGGCCACGGAGTAGAAGCGGCTCCGCTCGTTGACAAACACCTTCATCATTTCCTCCTCGGAGTCGATGTAGGTATAGGTGCCGTTGCCGTGGTTGGACAGGCTCTCCATCCGGGAATCCTGGAAGTTGCCGGTGCCGAAGCCCATGATGCTCAGGTAGATGCCTTTGTCCAAATAGCTTTCGACCATCTCCACAAGCGCCTCGGTGCTGGAGACGCCGACGTTGAAGTCACCGTCCGTACACATGATGATGCGGTTGTTGCCGCCGGTGATATAGTGCGCCACTGCCTCATCGTACGCCATCTTCATCGCGGCGCCGCCGGCCGTACTGCCGCTGGCCTGGAGTTTATTGATAACCTTCTTGATCTTGGCGGCATCCGATACCAGCGTGGATTCAAGCGCCTTGCTGACACTGCCGGAATAGGTGATGATCGCGACCCGGTCGGTCGGTTTCATATAATCCAGCATCGTGGTCAGGCCCTTCTTGAGCAGGTCGATACGGTCATCTCCGCACATCGAGCCGGAAGTGTCGATGAGGAAGATGTAGTTGGCATCCGGGATCTGGCTGTCGGTGAGTGACTTGCCTTTCAGGCCCAGGCGGAGCAGGGCGTGCCCTTCCGCCCAGGGGCAGGCCGTGATTTCGGCGTTGATGGCTAGCGTCTCCGCACCGGACGGGTCTGCATAACCGAAGGTGAAATAATTGAGGTATTCTTCGATACGGACGGAATTGCGGTTGGGCAGAAAACCATCCTTCACGCAACGGCGCATATAAGAATAAGCGGCGCCATCCGCATCCACCGAGAAAGTGGAAACCGGCTCATCGGCCGTCAGGATGAAGGCATTTTCCTTAATAGGATCGAACTGGTCGCCGGAGACCGGCACTTCGGGGCCCTCCACCATAGGACCTGTTACCGGTTCCGATAAGGCATCGCGATCCATAGAGAAGGGCATCGAGCATGCGGCGAGCATCGGAGTGACGATGCAGAGCGCCAAGATAAACTGCTTTTTCATTTCCATTCAGGTTGTTTTTCTGAGTGGAAAATCCGGAAAAGCGGAAATCTTGCACCGGGACTGTCAGAAAAGCAGCAGACGGTAGCCGAGGGTGAGCTGGAAAGCGGCCGGATGGGCTGAATAGAAGTTGTCCGGCATCCCTTCAGAGGGGATATGCCAGGAGAATCCGGGCTGGACGAAGAGGGCGTTGTGATCAAAGAAGGTCCACTGCAGACCGGCATCCAGGTTGAGGGACATCCGCCGGTCGTTGAACGCCGGGGTGCCGGATTTCGAGGCCAGTTGCTTCCCATTCAGGTGCAGAGCCTGGCTCTCCTTGCAGGAACGCGACCACTCCAGCATCGGACCGCCGGCAAGATACAGGTCCAGCGAACGCCACTGCAGGGCGTCGAAATGCAGGTAGAGCGGGACACCCCAATAGGTATAGGCCCGTTCCGTGGTCAGGGACGCGTTGCCGGCCGGCGTCCGGAAGGAGGACTGCAACTGGGTACGGACCAAGCCGGTTTCGAGGCCCCAACGGGGCAGGAGGCCGACTTTGAGTCCGACGCCAAAACGTGCGGACTGGCGATGGGAGGCCTGGGTGGTGCCCTGTTTGTTGCGGCCGGCCATCAGCAGGGTCCACACATCGCTTCCCCCGCTCATGGAGCGGCTTGCCGGCGCATAGGCGAATTCCGCCAAGAATGAAGAAGATGCCTGTGAAAGCAGGGCTGGCGTGGTGGCGGGCGTCTGTGAGGAGGCTTGTGCCAGCAAGCCCGTGCTCACGCCGAGTTGGACACGGGGGGATATCTTTGCCGGAGGGGTGCGCCGGGGGTCTTTATGGAGAGGCACCCGCGTCTGGGAGGGAGGGTTGCCGGCATCGGTGGAAGGATGACCGGGCTGCGCGGCGTCTTGCCCGGGCTCCCGGGCAGGTTCCGGGGTAGAAGCGGACGCAGGATGGCTGACAGGAACAGGGGCTTCCGTTTCCTGTGCAGGAGAAGATACAGTCTGAGAGCTTGCCGCCGGGGCCGATTGGGACTGGGACGGAGAGGGTACGAAGGGATGGGAGGCTTCCGTCGTCGGAGCGGAGATTTCAGGGATCGGCTCACCGGCGTTGGTTTCTTCTGCGGCGGGCAGGGTTTCTTCCTCTGCGGACACGGTCTGCTCGGCCAGCATCTCCGGGACACTGGCAGGGATGGGGGCGATGGGTGAAGCCGGTCTCGTCAGGAGGACCACTGCCGAAATGGCGGCCGCCGCGGCCAGTGCGCCGCCCGCATACCACCATGCCACCGTCCTCCGGCGCCGGGGTTCGGCCGCAGCCCGGACAGCCTCCCACAGCCCGTCCGGAGCCTGCTCCGCATAGCCTTCCAGCAAGCCCGGAAGGTCTTCCGTCCAATCTCTTTTATTGCTCATGACTCTTCATATATTCTTTAATCTGCCGGGCGAGCAGCGCCCGTGCCCGGAAAAACTGCGAGGCGGAGGAATTCTCCTTGATGCCCAGCAATTGTGCGATCTCCTTGTGGGACTTTTTCTCGAAGACGAACAGGTTGAACACCGTCCGGTAGCCGTCCGGCAGGGCCTTGATCATCTCTGCGAGTACGCCCGGAGGGATCTGCGGCAAACTGTCCAACTCCTCCTCTTCCCGGTCCGGCAATTCCTCCACATAATTGAGCCGTCCGCTGCCGCGGAGCGACTTCAGCGCGCCGTTGACCACGATTCGGGTCATCCACGCCCGCAGACTCCCCTCGCCCCGGAATTCGAAGTCCCTGATCCGGGAAAAGATGGCGATGAAGGCATCCTGGAGGATGTCCTTGACCGCCGCCCGGTCCGGCACATAACGGGAACAGACCGCAGTCAGATACCCCACATAGCGCTCATACAATGCGCGCGTGCCAGAGGGGTCCCCGCTGCGGACCAGCTGTGTCAGTTCGCGTTCGCTAAGGTCTCCGGGACCGGAACGCAAACTTCCTCTCAGCAAGCTTCCCTTCACTGTTTATCCACTTAAGCGTCAGCGTTTTATCTTCATCTCCCGTATTCGGGAGGGACTGCAGGTCGAAATAAACCACGGAGTCCGCCTTTTCCTTGCGACCGTCTCCCTTCGCATCATGCCGGAGCCTGACCTCATACGGGTCGTCCGGATTGAGCCCGGTAACCAGCGTGAAGGCATGGGGGACGCTCGATTCGCCCCACCAGGCCACATAATGGAGGGTCAGGTAACCATCTTCGCAGGAGGTCATCCAGTCGGACAGGATCTCGAGAGGATCGTCTCCCCCGATGGATGCGCCCGAGACGCTCCCCTTGTCCAAGGCTTCATACCAGAGCACATCGGCCCGGTGGCCAAATTCGGCGTCCTGGTCGGCATAGATGAGCAGACCGCACAGGATACGCTCCAGCCCCTGATAGGGAGCCGTATCCCCGAAAGGCAGGAGCCGCGTCCGGTCATCGACCTGGAAATAGACAGTGCCGGAAGGCGCGGTCCGGACACTTACGATGGCGGAATAGGCAGCGGCATCCGACACCGGGGCCATCTTTTCGCCAAAATCGGCCATCGAGCAACCCGCCAGGATGGCCGGCAACAAAGCCAGCAGGCATATAGTGATTCGTTTCATTCCCATGTTTGGAATTGTTTGCTGCAAGTATAATCCTTTTTTTTCGAAATCTTGCATGATCATTATTTGATGGAGTTATAGGTTTTTTCTCCGAAAATGAATAGATTTACAATTAGATAATATACATATGAAAAGACTCCTCGTTTTCGCATGCGCGCTGCTGCTGTGCCTGCCCGGCTTTTCGAAAAAGAAGCCCGAATACCGCGTCTGCGCCTATGTCTGGCCCTCCTGCCATGACGATTCCCTGGCCCACCGCTGGCTCTGGGAAGACGGTGAAGGCGAATGGCAGATCATCAAGAAAGGCACGCCCCGCTTCGAGGGACATTACCAGCCCAAGCAGCCCTTGTGGGGCTACGAGCTCGATGACGACCCGCAGGTGGTGGAGAAGTGGATCCAGACCGCCCTCAAGTACGGGGTCAACACCTTCATCTACGACTGGTATTGGTACAAGGATCCCGACGGCGGGAGCGGTCCCTATCTCGAGGACGCGCTCGACAAAGGATTCCTCGGGGCCCCTTCCAACCGGAAGATGGGCTTCTACCTGATGTACGCCAACCACGATGTGAAGTACAACTACTGGAACTGCCACAAGTATGGAGACAACGAGTCCATCCTGTTCACACCCTGCATCGGGATGGATGACTGGAAGAAGGTGGTGGAGCGCGTCATCACGCAATACTTCCACCTGCCGAACTATGTCAAGATCGACGGCTGTCCGGTCTTCGCCATGTTCAACGCAAACAACTTCATCCGGGGATTCTCCGGCCCCGAGGAAGCCGCGGCGGCCATGGAGTATTTCCGGGAGGAAGTGCGCAAGGCGGGCTTTCCGGGCCTGCACCTTCAGCTGACGCCGGGCGGCGGCAGCGATCCCAATCCCCAGCGGACCGAGCAGACGAACTACTACATCCGCCTGCTCGGGATCAACAGCATCGCCTTCTACAACATGGGCGGATTCAACTGCGACTACATCACCCACAACGCGAACGCCGTTCGGATCCGGAACAACACCGATGCCACTTATGACATCCCACTGTTCCCCACCGTATCCGTCGGTTGGGACGATTCGCCCCGCTTCCCGGCCAAGGGAGCGCAGCACGTCACCCGATTCAACCACTCACCGCAGGTCTTCGCCACCTACCTGAAGGTGGCCAAGGACTATGCCGACGCCCATCGGGACGCCCAGCCCCCGTTCATCATGATCAACGCCTGGAACGAGTGGGTCGAGGGCAGCTACCTGCTGCCGGACCACATGACCGGATTCGGCTATCTGGAGGCCGTGCGCGACGTCCTGCAAGGAAAATACGACTGATATGGACAGAAGAGACTTTCTTCGCACGCTGGGCGTGGCGGCCGCCGTGGCCGGGACCGGTCTGAACGGAGCTCCCCTCTCAGGGAAATCCAAAAAGCCGGCTCCGGCCGCGGAGGACGGCCTGCACCTGCGTTTCCTCGGCACCGGAGCCGCCGACTGGCACGGACCGGATGCACGCGGGGAGCACCGCCGTTTCTCCAGCGTCCTGCTGGACGGGCGCATCCTGATTGATTTCACGGCCAGCAACATCGACATGCTGCCCCAAGGCTGTAAGCCTGAATGCGTATTCTACACCCATTCCCACGGGGACCACTACAACCCCAAGGCCCTCGTCGACGTGGGTGTCCCCCTGGCCTATCTGAATGTCAGCTGGATCGCGCGGGCCCGGAACAACTTCTCGGAGGTTTCCCTTCAGACCGGCCTCCCCGCGCCAAAACTCGTGCCCTTGAACATCGCGGACAAGACCGTGTGCGGAGACATCACCATCACGGCCCTGCCGGCGAACCACGCCGTCAACCTGACCGAGCAGACCATGATCTACTTGATCGAGAAAGGCCCGGTGCGTCTCCTGTATGCCACGGACACGGGCGGCATCCCGGCGCTGGCCGCGCGCCTCATTGGGATCGACTCCCACGACAGCCACGCGCAGCCGATCAACGGCCTGATCATGGAGGCCACGATGGGCATGGGCGACAAGGGTGACGAGGATTTCCGCCTCTTCACCCACTCCAGCGTCGATACGGTGCGGCATACCGTCAACATGCTCCTGAAGCACAAGCGTTACCTGCCGCAGGAAGGACAGCCCGTCTACCTGACGCATTTCGCCCGCACTCTTCAGCCCACCCAGAAGGAGTTGGAAGCCACGCTTCCCGCCCCGCTGGTGGCCGCGTACGATGGTTTGGAAATAACTTTTAAAGCATAAGATTCTCATCATTCTGGCCATGCTGGCAGTCGTACTGCCGCTGGCCGTCTGCTGCAAGCCCAAGAAGGCCCAGGCACCCAAGGTATTGGTTCTTTATTATTCCCAGACCGGGACGACCCAGAAGGTCGCCGAGACGCTGGCCGCAAGCCTGGGCGCCGACATCGAGGCGATCGAGGCGATCGTGCCTTACGCCGGCTCTTTCGAGGAGACCATCGGACGCTGCAAGGAGGAAATGGAGACCGGGACGCTGCCCGAGATCAAGCCCCTGACATCCGACCTGGGCGCCTACGACGTCATCTTCCTGGGCTATCCCATCTGGTTCGGGACCTGCGCCCCGCCGATGAAGACCCTGCTCGGCACGGCGGATTTCGCCGGAAAGAAGATCGTCCCCTTCTGCACCTTCGGCAGCGGCGGACTGGATTCGAGCGTCAGGGATATCACGGCCGCCCTCCCGGATGCGGCCATCCTGTCCGGCTACGGCGTCCGCGCGGCCCGCATCGAGGCCGCCCCGGCGGAGATCGACGATTTCCTGAAGCGCAACGGCTGGATCGAAGGCGAAGTCCCCGCTTTGGAGGAATTCCCTGAGGCGCAGCCCGTTACGGAGGAGGTCGCCGCGATTTTCGATGCGGCGGTGGATGGCTATCCCATGCTGAACGCCAAGGCCACGGCCTTCGCTTTCCGCCCCGTTCCCGGAGGCACGGAGTACCTCTTCACGGCTGTCAACCTGCCCCGTGAGGGTGCGCCGGAGTCTCCTTTCGACAAGGAGATGAAGGTCTATGTCCTCGCACTCGAAGGCCAGGCGCCCGTGTTCACACAGGTGCTGCGATAGCTTGGATGTCCGTTTGAATGTCCGCCCGGTCCGAAAGGATGCGGGCGGATTTTGATTGGGCTCAGGCCTCCAGGATCTGGGCGGCGGCGTTCTTGGTGTCGACCTTCTCGATGATGCGCTCCAGGATGCCGTTCTCGTCGAAGATGAAGGTCCGGCGAAGGGTGCCGAGGGTCGTCTTGCCGTACATTTTCTTTTCGCCCCAGGCGCCGAAGTCCTGGAGCATCTGCGTCGTGGTGTCGGCGAGCAGGCGGAACGGGAGTTCGTATTTGGCCCGGAAGCCGCTGTGAGACTTGGCGCTGTCCTTGCTCACGCCGACGACGTTGTAGCCGGCGGCGGTCAGGGCCGCATAGTTGTCGCGGAAGGAGCAGGCCTCGGCCGTGCAGCCGGAGGTGTTGTCCTTGGGGTAGAAATAGACGATGGTCTTGCGGCCCTTGCCGATGAAGTCCTCCGACCTCACCGGATTCCCGTCCTGGTCCAGGACCTCGAAGGACGGCATCTTGTCTCCGATTTTCAGCATACGTATGAATGGTTATCGTTTTTCGGGCACGTCCCGGATCTCCTTCCCGAAGGGGAAAAGGGAATTGAGGGCCATCTTCAGGTGCTGGACACCCCAGGGGATACCGATGATCGTGATGCAGAAGAGCAGGCCAAAGAAAAGGTGGATCAATGCGATCTCCCACCATCCCAGCAACACCCAGATCAAGTTCATCACGATCGAGACGCAGCCCGGTTCATTCGGTCCGTCCACCAGTTCCCGGCCGAAAGGCCACAGCGCGTATGAACCCAGTTTGAACAGCTGGATGCCGAAAGGAATACCGATGATCGTGATACACATCAGCAGCCCGACCAGGACATAAATCACGGCGACCAGCAAGCCGCCCAGGATCAGCCAGAGGAGATTTCCCAACGTTTTCATACGACAAAGATAATCATTTTTCCCGTTTCGTCGGGGGCAGGGGCTTCTCTCCGTTTATTTTTCTTTTTTTCGGCAGCGAGGCGCACGCGAGTATGGCCTCCGCTGCCCTCAGGATGGTCTGTCCGTGTCTGATACTCCGATTACGGTCCCTCAAGCACGGCCGCATAGCCCCTACGTCACTCTATGCCCTATCCCGGTGCGCCTACTTGACGGGTTTGGTAATTCGGAGACAATCCACCATCTTTGTAGCCGTGCGAATCATCCGGGGTCATCGCGGGGATGGCGGGAATTGAGGCGTGAGATTTTACGATGAACCGAAAAGCATTCTTCCATTTATGCGCCAATGGCGCCGAGGTCCGAAACTTCATCATTTGCAAGGCCGATTACAGGGCGGCTTTTAATCTGATCGGTGTCTGTGCGGCAAACACCGATGCCCTGGTGGTTTCCTTCTCTTTGGAAGATACCCATCCCCATATCCTGCTATATGGGACTTACGAGGCCTGCCTTGCTTTCAAGAATCTGTTTGAGAAGTTATACTCCCGGTATGCTGCGGCCACCCGGGACAAAGGAGACAATTTGGTATTGCACTGCGAGTTGTATCCTATCGGAGACGATGTGGATTATCTTCGTAACGTCGCTGTCTACACCATCATCCAGGCGACCAAGGATGGGAAACCCGTGATGCCCTACGACTATCCCTGGGGTACCGGTGCCCTCTACTTCCGATCAGGATTCCATATCCCCATCTGGTACTTTGATTCCGAAGGGCGAATCCATGAGCCAGTTCCATTCCGAGATTTGGGTGCCCGCGAGAAAAGGGCCATCCTTCACACGCGCAGCTTGTCCATACCGGGAGATTGGCTGACCTGTAACGGGTTGATCCTTCCGGAGAACTATATTGACCCGCACATCTTCGAGGGTATCTATCAGACTTGCAATCGTTTCCGCGTTTACCTGTCCAGTCCCAGGAAACGCGAGGAAGAGATGCTCGCCCAAATGGCACAATATCGGGGCGTCGCTCTCGAGGACCAGGAAGCGAGACGGATTTGCGGGGACCTCTGCAAGCAGATGTTCGGTTTCCGGGACCCTCGTCGTCTGAACGGACAGCAACGGCTCGCCCTCGCCAGGGAATTGCGCCGGAGTTACCACCTGACATTCCGTCAACTATCCCTGATGGTCCGATTGCCCGAATCCGAAATCCGGGTCTTCGTCCGCTGACCGCGCATATTCGCCAGCAAGAGTAAATGAAGAAAGCGATGCATATTCCGTCAGCGAGGCGCACGCGAGTATAGCCTCCGCTGCCCTCAGGATGGTCTGTCCGTGTCTGATACTCCGATTACGGTCCCTCAAGCACAGCCGCATAGCCCCTACGTCACTCTATGCCCTATCCCGGTGCGCCTCGTCGCCGAAACCAATGGTTTTCAGACTGGGT
>JAFPVJ010000019.1 GCA_017400135.1 Bacteroidales bacterium | reverse complement strand
TTTCAACGGAGAGAAATATACTTCCGGAACGGACATCAAGGTTGGTGACGAGGTCGTCATCTACGGTCCTCTGATGAACTATCAGGGCAAGACGCCCGAGACCGTGGCCAACGAGTGCCGGCTGTATTCGCTCAACGGAGCAACTTCCGGCGAAGGCGGCGGTGGCGGTGACACCCCGGGTGGCGGCGGCAGTTCCGACGACGGTACTTCCATCACCTGGACGGTCGGTTCGGGCAACCAGAACTGGGGAACGGCTACCAGCAGCGACTACGGCAGTGGCTATTCGGCGACGGCCGGCGGCATGACGGTGGCCTACTACAAGGCTTCTTCCACGACCAATCCCGTCGCGCCCTCTGCCGACCATATCCGCGTCTATAAGAACAGCCACCTGTCCATCAGCGTGGCCGGCAAGCGGATCACGGGCGTGGAGTTCAGCTGCCTGAAGGCGGGCACCTCCACCTACTGCTATGACATGACGGTCGCCGGCGGATCGAACGCCGTGGCCGACAAGGATGCGCTGAAGGTGACCTGGACGGGCGATGTGGCCTCGTTCGAAGCCGATGCGCCCAACGGACAGCTGCGTATTTCCCAGATCAAAGTCACGTACAAGTAGCCGATGAAACGGTCGGGTCTCATACTCTGGATGCTCCTCCCGATCCTCTGCATGCTTCAGGCCTGCGGAGGACCGGCGGCGGAGACATCGTCCCAGCTTGAGCTTACGCTGGCGGAGACGACGGTTTCCTGCGATGCCGGTTCCGTCTTCGTCCGCGTCACCTCGAACGGATCCTGGACCCTGGACTTCGTCGAGCCCGACGTGGACTGGGCCCGTCTGGAGACGACTTCCGGCAGTGGCAGCAAGAACAGCATCATCCTGTCCTACAAGGCCAATCGCGACAGCGAGTCCCGTTCCGTCACGGTCCGGGCGACCGGACCGGACGGCAAGAGGACGAGCCAGGCGGTGCTGACGCAGCAGGGCTATTCGGCTCCGACCCCTTCTGCTGGAGGCGGGGTGCCTTCCACCACATTATCCTGGCTGGAACTGCCGGCCACTTCCGAGACGGACGGGTTCGACGTATTCTGGCGCTATTGTGAGATCAACGGCACCAAGATGCGCAATTACACCTTCTACTGGAACTACACGGACCGAGTGTCGATGTGGGTGGCTTACCCGCTCTGCAAGGCTTACCTGGGCAGTGCGGGCCGCTCCGAGGCTTGGGGTTATGACCCGCTTCTGCCTGCCGCTCAGCAGCAGAACGTCTCCGGCGGTTACCGGGAAGGAAACAACGGCTGGTATGCCCGCGGGCACCAGATCCCTTCAGCCGACCGTACTGAGAGTTACGCTCTCAACGCGACTACCTTCTATGGCACCAATATGACTCCGCAGGACAACGATTTCAACGGCGGCATCTGGGCGAGCCTTGAGGGAAAGGTGCGTACCTGGGCGAATCAGTCCGACACCCTTTATGTGGTGACCGGCTGTGTCGTGGATGGGGCGAAATACTATGTCCTCGACCGTTCCAACGTGAAGGTCACGGTTCCGACGGCTTATTTCAAGGCCGTCCTCCGCTACAGCAAAAGCACCACGATCAGTGCCAGCGGCTTCAGCGGAGCCGGTTTCTGGTTCGAGCACAAGAACTACAGCAATACCTCGGCTGTCCTCAAGGCCCAGTCGATGAGCCTGTCCGAACTGGAAACCAAACTCGGCTACACACTGTTTGTCAACCTTCCGGACCGGGTGGGCGCTGCAACCGCCGCCTCGATCAAGTCCGAGAAACCAACCACTCTGAGCTGGTGGTGGTAAAAAGATAAAAATTAGATAGTTATGCGTAAACATATTCTGATCATCCTTGCGCTCTTCCTGTCTGTCTGCGCCTCCGCGCAGAAGATCGGACCGGGCTACATCATCGGGTTCTACAACCTGGAGAATCTCTTCGACACCTATCACGACGAAGGCAAGAATGACTATCAGTATCTTCCCGACGGCTCCAACAACTGGACGGAAGCCAAGTACGAGAAGAAGCTTCACAACATGGCGACGGTCATCCGTGCGATGGCCGACGACAACGGGCGCTTCCACACCATCCTGGGCGTCAGTGAAATCGAGAACCGTCACGTCCTCGAGGACCTGGTCAGCCAGCCGGAGATCGCGGCCGCCAATTTCCAGATCGTGCATTTCGACGGTCCGGACCGGCGCGGCGTCGACGTGGGCCTGCTGTACCGGCCGGACCAGTTCAAGGTGCTGGAGAGCCGCTCCATTCCCTATACCTTCGACAGTGAAATCGAGTTCGAGATGACGAAGGAGGAGCAGGAGCAGTTCCGCACCCGCGACATCCTGATGGTCCGGGGCACGATCGAGGGCGAGATGTATGCCTTCTTCGTCTGCCACCTCCCGTCCCGTCTGGGCAGCAAGGGCAACGACCTGCGCAGCCGCGGCGCCGAGATCGCCTACCAGACTTCGGTGGAGCTGATGCGGACCTATCCGGGCATCAAGATCGCCGTGATGGGTGACATGAACGACAATCCCGACAACGACTCGATGGTCATCTACATGCATGGCCGCGAGACCCTGGAAGAGATGGGCCCGGAGGACTTCTTCGACCCGTTCCTTTCGATGTTCAAGGCCGGTTACGGCTCGCTTGCCTACCAGGGCGAATGGTGTATCTTCGACATCATCCTGGTCAACGGCGCGATGGTCAACTCCGGCAAGAACCGCCTGCTGCCCCTCGTCAGGCAGCGCAAGAAGGTCTTCTACGGACGTATCTTCCAGAAGGACTTCATGACGCAGCAGGACGGCCAGTACAAGGGGACTCCGTTCCGCACGTATTCCAGCGGCGCTTTCGTGGGAGGTTATTCCGACCACTATCCCACTTACATTCTCATCGGAAAAAAATAGCTTAGCAATATGGTCAAGAAATTATTCCTTGCAGTTTCCCTTCTTCTGGTCTGCGTGTCGCTGGCGGCGCAGGTGACCGGCGGTGTCAGGGGCACCGTCGTGAGCCGCGTCGACCGCACGCCCGTCCCGGGAGCCGAACTGACGCTTTACAGCGGGTCCGATCTCGTGGCGGAAACGGTTTCCGGGAAGGACGGCACCTTCTTGTTCGAGGAGCTCCCGGACGGGATCTACAGTCTCGTGATCGCCAGCGACGAGTTCATGGAAACGCAAGTTCACGTGACTGTGAACGACGGTTACGTCAAGAACATGTTCAACCTGTCGCTCACCCCTCAGATCAGCGAAGAAGAACTGGACATGTCCAACTTCTCCGAGTTCGACCTGTCCGACGCCGGCTACAATGACAATCCGACCCTGTTGTTCGGCCAGAACGACGTGTTCACGAAGATGGCGGGCTACAACTTCAGCGCCATCCGCTTCAAGACGCGTGGTTACGGCAGTGAGACGCAGGACGTCTACCTGGCCGGTGTCCGGATGAACGACGCCATCACCGACTACAGTCCGTTCTCCCTGTGGAGCGGTCTGAACGAGGCGACCCGCGCCAAGGAGACGACCAACGGCCTGGAGACGTCTAGATTCGGCTTCGGCGGTTACAACGGCGTCACCAACATCCCGGCCAACGCGTCTGCGATGCGTGTGGGCCTCAGGGGCAGCGTGCTGACCAACAGCGCCATGTACCGGCTGCGCCTGATGCTCTCCTACGGTTCCGGCGTGCTGGACAACGGCTGGGCGTATGCGTTCAACATCTCCGCCCGCCTGGGCGGCAACGACTGGATCAAGGGCGTGTATTACAAGTCCTTCGCCTATTATGGAGCCGTCGAGAAGAACTGGAACGACACGCACCGCCTGGGCCTGGTCTTCATGGCCACGCCGGGCGAGCGCGGCGCGCAGAATTCCTCGACCCAGGAGGTCTATGACTTGATGGGGGACAACATGTACAACTCCAACTGGGGCTGGTACAACGGAGAGATCCGCAACGCGCGCGTCCGCAAGACTCACGAGCCGATCGCGATCCTCAAGTATGACTTCACCCCGTCGGACAAGTTCCGTGCGTCGGCCACAATCCTGTACCGCTTCGGCAAGAACGGCTACACGGCGCTGGACTGGTACGATGCGGCGGATCCCCGTCCGGACTACTACCGCAACCTGCCCAGCTACTTCTACAATGAGAATCCGGACTACGACCGGACCGACCTGCGCAAGTCGTACTGGGCCCGAGAGGCCTGGGAGAGCGACTATGCCTCCACGACGCATCTCAACTGGGACCGGCTCTATCAGGTCAACAAGATGAGTCTCAATGAGTTCGGCTATGCGCGCTCGAAATATGTGCAGGAGGAGCGGCACGTGGACCAGCAGGACCTGAACGTCGCCTGGACGCAGCAGTTGAAGCCGGTCCGCTGGTATGAAGTGAATGCCGGCTTCAATGTCAAGTTCAACAGGACCGAGAACTACAAGAAGATCGCCGACCTGCTGGGCGGTGACTACTTCGTGGATCTCGACAACTTCGCCGAGCGTGACTTCGCTTCGAACCGGGCCCGGGTCCAGAATGACCTCGACTACTATTTCATGGCCGGAGAAGCCCGCGTCCTGTACAAGGGCGACAAGTACGGCTATGACTATTATGCCCATGTCCACAAGTACAACGCCTGGATGGACCACCGCTTCAAGTTCGGTCCCGTCAGTTTCAACCTGGCCGGCCAGATCGGTAACCATACGCTCTGGCGCGAGGGTCTGGTCCGCAAGGGTCTTTTCGCCGGCCTGGACCAGAACGGCAACGAGATCTTCGACGAGGACGGCCGGAAACTGACCACCTACGATTCCTACGGGGAAGTCATCACCTCCAAGGGCAATTCGAAGAAGGCCAACTTCCTGACCTGGGCCGTCAAGGGCGGCGCCGAGGTCGTCCTGGGGAGCCGGATGCGGGTCTATGGCAACGTGGGTTTCTTCCACGACGCCCCGACCTTCAACCAGTCCTTCCTGTCCCCGCGTACGCGCAACAGCCTGATCCCCGACCTGACGACGTTCAAGACCTTCTCGTCGGACATCAACGCCCAGTACTCCTACCAGGGCGTCAACGTGCGCGTCACCGCGTTCTACACCAACATCATGGACCAGAGTACGATGCGCAGCTACTACAATGACCTCCAGGGTTCCTTCGTCAATGCGGCCTTGAGCAACATCGACGAGATCCACCAGGGCATCGAGCTGGGCTTCAAGGTCCCGACGCCGGTGACCAACCTGGCCCTGCAGGGCGTGCTGAGCTGGGGTTCGTACTTCTATTCGTCCAATCCCTACATGACGATGACCGTGGACAACAGCTCGGAGATGGTCGTAGACCACGAGGTCGTTCCTTACTGGATGAGCCATCCCATCTTCAAGCGGGACGGCGAGGGTAACCTCACGAAAGAGGTGGACCATTACCAGAAACATTACGTGCCTTCGACGCCCCAGCTGGCGGCGAGCCTGGGCTTGAACTACAACAAGAATTACTGGTTCATCGACGCGGATGTGGATTACTTTGCGAATTCGTACCTGGAGATGAGCCCGCTCAGCCGGACCGACCTGGCGACGGCGGGCGGCGACGGCGTGGTCACACCCGTCGAAATCGAGGCGATGGCTGCCCAGGAACGTTTCGACCCCGCTTTCCTCGTCAACTTCAGCATCGGCAAATCCTGGTATCGCCACGGCAACCAGATCGGTTTCTCCCTGCAGGTCAAGAACCTGCTGAACAACCGGAATGTCAAGACCGGCGGTTACGAGCAGACCCGTCTGATCGACGACACCAAGAGCGGCGAGCGTTACTATCCGTTCGATTCCAAGTATTTCTATATGAGCGGAATCAACTATATGTTGAATGTTTACTTCAGATTCTAGGCGTATGAAAAAGATATTTGTCTGGCTTTTCGCAGCCCTTTTCGCGATTGTTTCCTGCGATATCTATCCCGTCACTCCGGACGAGCAGCCCGTGGATCCCTACAAGGACCTGCCGACGGTCAACACGACCATCGCCCAGCTGAAGGCGCTCTATACGACACCCGGTAAGCCGGTCGTCATCGATGATGACATTGTCATCGGCGGCCAGGTCATCTCTTCGGACGTGGCCGGCAACGTGTACCGGAGTTTCTACATCCAGGACGAGACCGGCGCCATCGAAATCAAGATCGGCAAGTCTTCCCTCTATAATGACTACAAGCTCGGCCAGTGGGTCTATGTCAAGTGCAAGGGCCTGGCGCTCGGACAGTACGGCGGCATGCTTCAACTTGGTTACCGGACGGACCAGCCGGCCTGGATCGACGTCAAACCGGCATACGAGACCGCCTACCTGGACGTCCAGTACCTGATCGACGCCCATATCTTCCGGGGTCCCGTGGATACGCCCCTCGCTCCGATCCTGATCGACGAGGCCGGCATCAAGGACGAGGCCAATTTCGGCAAGTTCGTCCGGGTGGAAGGCCTGACCTACGGCAACCAGATCTTCGTCATCCTGTATGACAAGGCGGACAATTCCCTCTACCTGAGGGATGGAACGCACGGGGTCACGACCTGGGCCATGTCCCTGAACGGTTTCAAGGCCTACATGACGCCGAACGGCAAGGTCGAACCGCAGGCCGCCTTCGACGGCGCGGTCACCAAGGAAACCTGGAAGAGCCTGTACGACGCCGCTTCGGCTTACACTCTCAGCCAGTATTTCAGGCTCGGGAAGACGGACCTGCAGGTGCGTACGAGCGGCTATGCCAAGTTCGCGGACACGCAGATCGATCCGAAGATCCTGAACGGCGCCAAGGTCAACCTGACCGGCCTGCTCACGTATTACAACGGTAACAACCAGTTCACGCTGCTCGACCTCGACGGCGTGGAAATCGCTGAATAATAATGAGAAAAGCAATCCTTATCCTAACTGCAGCCATGGCTTTGGCTTCCTGTGCCCGTACCAACCCTCTCCTCCAGGAGTGGAAGACGCCCTACGGCATCCCGCCGTATGAGAAAATCAAGTTCGAGGATTACATTCCGGCCGTGAAGGCGGGCATCGAAGCCCATCGGGCGGAGCTGGACGCCATCATTGCGTCCGAAGAGGCACCGACTTTCGAGAATGTCATCGCTCCTTTCGACCGCAGCGGCGGCTTGCTCGCCAAGGTGACGGGCGTGCTGTACAATGTCAGCGAGACGGAGAACTGCCCCGAGATGGAGGCCATCATCGAGGAAGCCACTCCGCTCTTGTCGGCCCACGGGGACGGAATCTACATGGACAGGGACCTGTATGCGAAGGTCGCGGCGGTGTACAATGCCGATCAGAGCGGCCTGACGCGCGAGCAGCAGATGGTCCTTAAGAAGATCTATGATGCCTTCGAGCGCAACGGCGTTGGCCTAGACGAGGCCGCGCAGGAGGAGTTGAAGCAGATCAACGCCGAGATGGCGACCAAGATCAACAAGATCGGCAACAACATCCTGGCGGAGTCCAACGCCTTCAAGCAGGAATTCGGCATCAGCGTGTCGGCGTATCCGGTCGCGATGGCTGAGACGGCCGACCGGGCGCTGCGCGAGAAGATGTTCAAGGCCTATTCGTCCCGCGGACACAACGGCAATGACAACGACAACCGCGCCCTGATCCTGGACGTGATGCGCCTGCGGATCCGCAAGGCGCAGATCATGGGTTTCGACAATCCGGCCGATTACATCCTGCAGGACAAGATGGCGCACGACCATCAGACCGTGGACGCCTTCCTGGACGACATCATGAAGGCGGCCGTGGCGAAGGCCCGGACGGAGGTGACCGACATGCAGGCGGTGATGGATGAGGATGTGAAGGCTGGCGTGCTGCCTGCGGGCAGCAAGATCGAGCCTTGGGACTGGTGGTATTATGCCGAGCGCGTGCGCAAGGCGAAATATGACCTGGACGAGAACCTGACCAAGCCTTATTTCGAGGCGGGCAATGTGAAGAAGGGCCTGTTCGAGGCGGCGAAGATCCTGTACGGGGTCAACGCCGAGGAGATCAAGGGGGTGCCGGTGTACAACCCGGCGGTGCAGACCTACAAGCTGACTTACGACGACGGCTCGCTCATCGGCATTTTCACGACGGACTATTTCCCGCGTGACAGCAAGCGGGGCGGGGCCTGGATGAACAACGTCCGGGACCAGTGGGTCGACGCCGAGGGCAACGACGTGCGTCCGATCATCGTGAACGTGGGCAATTTCGCCGCACCGGAGAACGGGGTGGCGCTGCTGAGCGTGGACAATGTGGAGACGGCTTTCCACGAGTTCGGCCACGCGCTGCACGGGCTGCTGTCGAAGTGTTCCTACAAGACGGTCAGCGGCACGAGCGTGGCGCGCGATTTCGTGGAGACATTCTCGCAATTCAACGAGAACTGGGCTTTCCAGCCCGAGCTGCTGGCGAAGTATGCGACGCATTACCAGACGGGGGAGGTGATTCCCGCGGAACTGGTGGAGAAGATCCTGGCGGCCCGCACCTTCAACCAGGGATTCATGACGACGGAGCTCTGCGCCGCGTCCATCCTGGACATGAAGTGGCACGAGCTGACGGAGATTCCGGCTGAAGCGGGTCCGGAGTTCATCGATGCGTTCGAGGAGAAGGTCTGCAAGGAAATGGGGCTGATCGAGGAGATCATCCCGCGTTACCGCACGACCTATTTCAACCATATCTTCAGCAGCGGCTACAGCGCCGGTTATTACGGCTATCTGTGGGCGGAGGTGCTGGACAAGGATGCGTTCTCGAAGTTCGAGGAGCACGGCGTCTGGGACGTCGAGCTGGCGCGCAAGTTCAAGGAGACTTTCCTGGAGAAGGGCGGCAGCGAGGAGCCGATGGTGCTGTTCAAGTCCTTCATGGGCCGGGAGCCGGACACGGAGCCTTTCCTGAAGGGCCGGGGCCTGACATGAAGGGCGGAGATGGGGACCTACGGTTATGACAAGGATTTCCTCGCGGAGCGGGGGATCCGTACTGTCGAGCTTTCGAGCGCCGACGGGATGGCGCGGGTGCTGATGGTGCCCGCGTGGCAGGGCCGCGTGATGACGTCGACGACCGGCGGACGGGCGGCTCCGGGCTATGGCTGGATCAACCACGGTTTCATCGCGTCGGGGGAGTTCAATCCGCAGTTCAATTCCTACGGGGGAGAGGAGCGTTTCTGGATCGGTCCGGAGGGCGGTCCTTTCTCCTGGTTCTTCAAGAAGGGCGAGGAGCAGGTGTATGCGCTCTGGAAGGTGCCTTCGATCATCGATTCGGATCCGTTCGCGGTGGAGTCGGTGAGCGACACGTCCGTTTGTTATGTGGCGCAGGCTTCGCTGGAGAATGCTTCGGGGAAGGCTTTTGAGATCGGGTTCCGGCGGGAGGTCTCGCTGGTTCCGCGCGCGGAGGTGGAGGCGCTGCTGGGGGTCGCTCTGGGGCCCGGTGTGCGGGCTGTGGTGTACCGGACGGACAATTCCCTGACCAACGAGGGGTCGTCCGCATGGTCGCGGGAGACGGGGATGCCGTCGGTGTGGCTGCTGGGTTGCTTCAATCCTTCGCCGACGACGACGGTGTTCGTTCCGTATCGTCGTGATTGTCAGGGGCGTATCGTGAATGACGAGTATTTCGGGAAGGTGCCTTCGGACCGCTTGGTCGTGGCGGATGGGATGGTGTATTTCAAGATCGACGGTGCGTTCCGGTCGAAGATCGGGTTGCCGGCGGGGAGTGCGAAGGATGTGTGCGGGAGTTATGATTCCGCGTCGGGGGTGCTGAATATCCTGAAGTATACGGTGCCTGCGGGGCCTTGCGATTATGTGAACAGCCAGTGGGGGCCGCAGGAGGATGCGTTCGGGGGAGATGTAATCAATGCGTATAACGACGGGCCGACGGAGACGGGGGTCATCATGGGTCCTTTCTTCGAGATTGAGACTTCGTCGCCGGGGGCGGCTCTTTCACCGGGTCAGACTTTGACGCACACGCAGTATACGATGCATTTGGAGGGTTCGCCCGCGGATCTGGAACCGATCGTCCGTTCCGTCTTCGACGTCTCGCTCCGCGACATCACCCGCCGCTTCTAGCGCCGTTTCTTGCGGGGGCCTTTGTGGGCGACGGGGGCGTAGAAGGGACGGTCGGTCATGGCTTCAAGACGGGCCTGCTCGGGGGAGATCTCTTCGTCGTCATTTGGGCCCGCGTGCCCGACCACGCGGTAGCCCCGGTCCTCTTCTTCATCGGGGAAGCCGGGCTCAATCAGCTCATAGTCAAGTAGTTTCTGCTCCAGGTTGGTTTCCTTGACGCGGATGCGGACGGGGTCGCCGAGGGTGTAGACCTTGCGGGTACGGCGGCCGACGAGGCGGTAGCGTTCTTCGTCGAATTCGAAGAAGTCGGAGCGGATGGTGCGCAGGGGGACCATGCCTTCGATCTTGGTCGGTTCGATTTCGACGTACATACCCCATTCGGTGAGGCTGGACACGATGCCGTCGAATTCCTGGCCGATCTTGTCCTGCATGAATTCCACGAGTTTGTATTTGATGCTGGCGCGTTCCGCTTCGGCGGCGATGACTTCGCGCTCGGAGGCGTGCTTGCACTGGTCTTCGTAGAAGGGGAGGCTCTGGCTTTCGCCGCCGGCCAGGTAGATGCTCAGCAGGCGGTGGACCATCAGGTCGGGGTAGCGCCGGATCGGGGAGGTGAAGTGCGTGTAGAACTTGAAGGCGAGGCCGTAGTGGCCGATGTTGTCGGTGGTGTAGGCGGCCTTCGCCATGGCGCGCAGGGCGATCAGCTGCATGGCGTTGTATTCGGGCTTGTCCTTGGCGGCGCCGAGGAGCTGGGTCAGGGAGCGGGCGGTCTTTTCCGGGCTGCCGGTCTCTCCCATCTTGTAGCCGAAGTTGCCCGCGAACTTGCGCAGGCCCTCGATCTTTTCGGAATTGGGCTCGGCGTGGGTACGGTAGACGAAGGTCTTGGCCTTCTTGGAGGCCACGCCGTTCATCTGGCCGCCGGTGGCGACGTATTCCGCGACGTTGCGGTTGGCCAGGAGCATGAATTCCTCGATCAGCCAGTGGGACTCGTTGGAGACCATCTCGTGCACGTCCACGGGCTTGCCGGTCTCGTCCACGAAAACCTTCATCTCAGGACGGTCGAAACTGATGGCGCCGGCATCGAAGCGCTTCTTGCGCAGGATGGCGGCCAGCTTGTTGATCTCCAGGACGGCGCGCTCCACGTCGTCGGCCGGTTCTCCGGATTCGATGAAAGCCTGCACTTCCTCGTAGTTGAAGCGGCGGTCGGAGTTGATGATGGTCCGGCCGAACCAGCGGCTCTTGATTTCCGCCTTGGGGCTGAGCTCGAAGACGGCGGAGAAAGTGAGTTTTTCTTCGCCGGGGCGCAGGGAGCATAGGTTGTTGGAGAGCTTCTCGGGGAGCATCGGGACGGTGCGGTCGACCAGGTAGACCGAGGTGCCGCGGAACTGCGCTTCCTTGTCCACGGCGCTACCGGGCTTGACGTACCAGGAGACGTCGGCGATGTGGACGCCGACCTCGAAGTTGCCGTTCGGCAGGGCCTTGAAGGAGAGGGCGTCGTCGTAGTCCTTAGCGTCGGCGGGGTCGATGGTGAAGGTGAGGACGTCCCGGTAGTCCTTGCGGCCCTTGAGGTCGTCGGGGGTGATGGCCGAGGGGATGGCTTCGGCGTCGTCCTGGACCGTCTTGGTGAAGCGGTAGGGGAGTCCGAACTCCGCGAGGATGGCGTGCATCTCGGTCTCGTTCTCGCCGGGCATGCCGAGCACGTCGACGACGTGGCCGCGGGGGGCGGGATCGTTGCGGTTCCAGCTGTCTACCAGGGCGGCGACCTTCATGCCGCGTTTGGCGCCCATCGCGGCGGCTTCTTCCGCATCGACCTCGATGTCGTAGGGCATGGACTTGCTCTGCATCAGGACCCAGGCCTGGGCGCCGATGGTATGGTACACGCCGACGAAAGGCTTCTGCGAGCGCTCGACGATCTTGACGATCTCGCCTTCGCGCCGGTGGTCCCGTCCGGCCGCACGCGTGACGGCCACGATGACCGTGTCACCGTTGAGGGCCTGACGGGTCTTGGAAGCCTTGACGAAGATGTCGTCCTCCAGGCCTTCGACGATGACGAAGACGAAGCCTTCGCGGGTCATCTGGACCCGGCCGGTGTATTCGGGATAGACCTTGGAGGGGGCGTGGCGGGCGCTGTGGTGCTTGGGAACGACGCCTTTGAAGCGGCTGCTTTTACTTTTCATGTCGGTCGGTGCGGAGGTGAAGTTGACTCCGTATACTACAAAGGTAGCAAGATGTTTGTTCAATTCCTCGCGGATATTTACTAAATTTGCAAGATTTCTGATGCGAATGAAAAACAGACAAACGATATGGACAGAAAAGTACTTCTCATGATTCTCGACGGCTGGGGTGAAGGCCGTCACGACTATTCCAACGCCATCTGGACCCAGGGCACGCCCAACATTGACGCTCTTCGGGCGAAATATCCCTACGGCCACCTGCAGGCCTGCGGCGAATACGTGGGTCTTCCGGACGGCCAGATGGGCAATTCGGAGGTCGGTCACATGAACCTCGGCGCCGGCCGCATCGTGTACCAGGACCTGGTGAAGATCAACATCGCCTGCCGGGAGCACCGCCTGCTGGAAAACCCTGAGATCAAGGCGGCGTACGAGTATGTGAAGAAGAGCGGCAAGAAGCTGCACCTGATGGGTCTGACCTCCCACGGCGGCGTGCACAGTTCCCTGGATCACGTGTACGAATTCCTGCGCGTGGCCAAGGAGGAGGGCCTGGAGAAAGTGTATGTCCACGCCTTCATGGACGGCCGTGACACGGATCCCCGCAGCGGCCTGGGCTTCGTTGCCGAGCTGGAGGAGAAGATGAAGGAGACGACCGGCAAGGTGGCTTCGGTCTGCGGCCGTTTCTATGCGATGGACCGCGACAAGCGCTGGAACCGCGTGAAAGAGGCCTATGACCTGCTGGTCGAAGGAAAAGGTGCCGCATTCGCGAGCGCCCAGGAGGGCATCCAGGCGAGTTACGACGCCGACGTCACGGATGAGTTCATCAAGCCCATCGTGGTGACGGAGAACGGCAAGCCCGTCGCGACCATAGAGGAGGGCGACGCCGTCATTTTCTACAACTTCCGCAACGACCGCGCCCGCGAGTTGACCGCCGCGCTGACCCAGAAGGACATGCCCGAGGAAGGGATGCACACGATTCCGCTGTATTACTGCTGCCTGACTCCCTACGACGCTTCCTTCACCGGCGTCCACATCCTTTTCGACAAGGAACTGGTGCAGGATACCCTGGGCGAGACGGTCTCCAAGGCCGGCAAGCATCAGCTCCGCATCGCGGAGACGGAGAAATACGCCCATGTGACGTTCTTCTTCAACGGCGGCCGGGAGACGGTGTTCGAGAACGAGGACCGCATCCTGGTCAACAGCCCGAAGGTCCCGACCTACGACCTGCTGCCGCAGATGAGTGCGCCCGAGGTGGCTGAGAAGCTCATCGCCCAGATCCAGAGCGAGAAGCAGGACATGATCATCCTGAATTTCGCGAACGGGGACATGGTGGGCCATACCGGCGTGTACACCGCCGTGACCCAGACGGTCGCCTGCATCGACAAGCTGGTGAAGAGGGTGGTGGACGAGGCCATCGCGCACGGTTACGTGGTGCTGCTCACGGCGGACCACGGCAACGCCGATTTCGAGGTGAATCCCGACGGTACGCCCAACACGGCCCATTCCCTGAATACGGTGCAGTTTGTGGTGATCAATGCTGGGGATGCGGTGAAGACCGTGAAGGACGGCGCCCTGTGCAACGTCGCGCCGACCATCCTGAAGCTGATGGGCATCCCGCAGCCGGCTGCGATGACCGCTGAACCTTTGATTTAGTCATTATGTACAAGTTCAAGCCTTATCTGAAGACGGTCGTCTGGGGCGGGGAGAAGATCGCCCCGTTCAAGGGAATCGAAACCAAGCAGGAGCACATCGGCGAGAGCTGGGAGCTTTCCGGGGTAAAGGGCCACGAGTCCGTGATCGACGGCGGGGAGTATGACGGCAAGACCGTCACGGAGCTTTGCGCCGCCCGCAAGGAGTGGCTGCTGGGCGCGAAGGTGTACGAGCGCACGGGGACGGAGTTTCCGCTGCTGATCAAGTTCATCGACGCGCAGTCGGACTTGAGCATCCAGGTGCATCCGGATGACAAGCTGGCCTTTTCGAGACACGACGGTTCGAAGGGCAAGACGGAGATGTGGTATGTCGTCGGGGCGTCCGAGGGGGCGCATCTGATGTCGGGCCTGTCCCAGAAGATCACGCCGGAGGAGTATGTGTCGCGGGTGGCTGAGGGGACGATTACGGACGTCTTGTGCGATTATCCGGTGGCGCCGGGGGATGTGTTTTTCATCCCGGCGGGGCGTATCCATGCGATCGGGGCGGGTTGCTTCGTGGCGGAGATCCAGCAGACGTCGGACATCACGTACCGGATCTATGATTACGGCCGGCTGGGCCTGGACGGGAAGCCGCGCGAGCTGCATACGGAGCTGGCGAAGGATGCGATCGATTTCTCGGTGAAGCCGGATTACCGGACGGGGTATCAGAAGTGTGTGAACCGGGAGAGCGTGCTGGTGCGTTGTCCGTATTTCACTACGTCCTTATATGATCTGACGGAGCCTTTGGAGAAGGATCTGCATAACATCGATTCGTTCGTGACGGTGATTTGTGTCGAGGGCTCGGGCACGCTGCGTTGCGTGGAGCCGGCGCCGATGCGGGAGCGGAAGTGTTTCGGTTTTACGCGGCGGGCGAAGGCGCTTTCCGGGCCGCAGCTGGTGGAGATGCCGGTGCGGCAAGGTGAGACGGTGCTGGTGCCGGCTTGCGTGGATTCCTTGCAGTTCATTCCGGACGGGCACTTCAAGCTGCTGACCAGCTATATCGCCTGATCTAGGCCGAAGGGCCGTTCCACGACGGAGCGGCGGTAGAGGACGCTGAGCCAGACGGTGCGGACGAGCAGGTGCACGAAGTAGGCGGCCATCAGGAAATGGAGTGCCAGGGCTGGATGCTCTGAGGTGCCAGGAATCAACCCTTTCAGCGCGAACCATAGCGCAAAGAAGCCGACCATCGCGGCTACCATCGCGTCCCGCATCGGACGGGAGGCCGTCGCGCCTTCATAGATGCCGTCCCAGGCGAAGGCCGCGCAGCCCAGCGGCGGCATCAGGATCAGCCAGGGCAGGAAAGGGCGGCAGGCCTCTACCACGCTTGCGTCGGAGGTCATCACGCGCAGCAGCGGGATCCCTCCGAAACCATAGATGAACAGGAACGCCCCGGCGATCACCATGCTCCAGAAAAAGACCCGGCGCACGGATGCCCGTGTCATATCCTGTTTCTGCATTCCGATATACTTGCCCACCAGCGCCTGGCCGGCGTAGGCGAATCCGTCGGTAATGAAGGAGAAGAGCATCAGCAGTTTCATCAGGATCGCGCCGGCAGCCAGCGTCAGGTCGCCGTATCCCGCGGAAATCATCGTGAAGCCGATGTATATGGCCGTGATGGCAATCGAGCGAAAGAACAAGTCCGTGTTGAGGACAAAGAAACGCCGGATCTCTTTCCCGTGAAAAGCCGCCCGCATATCCGTAGCATCGAAGCCGGCGAAGACGCCACCGTACTTGAAAGCCACGACGGTCACGGCGAAGAGCAGACCGGTATATTGCGCAATCAGCGTCCCCACGGCCACGCCCGGGAACCCCATCCCCTCCCAGCGGCCGACGCCCAGGGCCAGCACAATGCTCAAGATAACATTCAAACCATTGACCACCAGATCGGTCAGCATCGAACTGACGGAGTCCTGCATTCCGATGAACCAGCCCCTGAAAGCCATCAGGGCCAGGGTGGCCGGAGCGGCCCAGACCCGGATGAAGAAGTATTTCAGAGCCAGCGCCTTGACCTCGGGCGTGCAATCGATCAGCAGGAAGGCGAGTTTCGTGAAGGGCCATTGGATCGTAAGGACCAGCAATGCGATGGCCAGGGCCAGACCCACGCCCCGGACCAGGAGCCGGGCACATTCCTTCCTGTCCCCGCGCCCGTAGGCCTGGGCGGTCATTCCGCCCGTTCCCGCCCGGAGGAAGTAAAAGTTCCAGTACAGCAGGTCGAAGAGCATCGAGCCGACGGAGATACCGCCGATGAAAGCAGCCGCACCCCCATTCAGATGTCCCGCGACGGCAATGTCCACCATGCCCACGAGAGGCACGGTGATGCCCGCCAGGATGCTGGGCAGGGCGATGCGCAGGATTTCCCGGTCGAGGGCTTTCATCTATCTGAACTTGGTATCCTCCTCCAGCATGCCCAGGTAGGAATTGTAACGCTCGGCGCTGATCCGGCCCTCGTCGACGGCGGCCTTGACCGCGCAGCCAGGCTCGTGGGTATGCGTGCAGGGGGTGAAACGGCAGTCGCGGGACGCCTTCAGCATCTCGGGGAAATAGAGGGCGATCTCTTCCTTTTTCAGGTCTACCAGGCCAAAGCCACGCAGGCCCGGGGTATCGATGAGATAGGCGTCGCCGCAGGCCCGGTACATCTCGTACAGGGAAGTGGTGTGCTTGCCCTGGAGGTGCACTTCGGAGATCTCCCCGACCTTCGGGTCCAGGGACGGGTCGATGGCGCGGATCAGGCTCGACTTGCCCACGCCTGATTCACCGGAAAGCAGGCACACCTTGCCGCGCACGGCTTCCCGCAGGGCATCCACCCCTTCGCCGGTGACGGCGGAGGTCTCGATCACGCGGTAGCCCGCGCTCTCGTAGATGCGCCGGAAAGCCGATATCTGCTCCGGGACCTCGCTGCAATACAGGTCCACCTTGTTGAGCACCAGGGTCACGGGCACGCCGTACACTTCACAGGTGACCAGCAGCCGGTCCAGAAATGGCAATTTGATTTCCGGGAAATACAGCGACACGATGAGGAAGGCCTCGTCGATGTTGGCTGCGATGACATGGGCCTGGCGGGAAAGGTTGGTGGAGCGGCGGATGACGTAATTCTTGCGCGGGAGTACCTCCAGGATGGTCGCCGGATGCTCGGGCGTCGGATCTTCATCGAAGGAGTAACGAACCCGGTCGCCGACTGCCACCGGATTGGTGGCGACGCCGCCCTTCAGCCGGATACGGCCCCGCAGTACCGCCGGGATGAGATTCCATTCCGGCAGCTCGCTGAGCAGGTACTGGCTGCCCGTGTTCTTGACGACCGTCGCGATTCCGCTCCTTTCCATACCGTGCAAAGATACGAGTTTTCTGCTTATATTTGTAATGCTAACTTTTGCCCCATGATCGAAGACCGCATCCTGGACCGGGCCGTCACCGCCCTGTTCGCCGATATCACTTTTCCGCAGGAGCCCGCCGGGCTCTATGACCCCTTGCGCTACATGATCGCCATCGGCGGCAAGCGCCTGCGCCCGAAACTCTGCCTGCTGACTTATTCGCTTTTCAAGGATACGCTGGACGCGTCCGTGTTGGAGCCGGCCGCGGGACTGGAAGTCTTCCACACCTTCACCCTGATCCACGACGACATCATGGACCGTTCGCCGATGCGGCGCGGCTGCGACACCGTCTGGAAGAAATGGAACGAAGACACCGCCATCCTCTCCGGCGACGTGATGTGCATCGACAGTTATCGGCGCATCGCCCAGGCCCCTCCGGAGGTGCTGGGACGTGTCCTGGCCCTCTTTACCAAAACGGCCGCCGAGGTCTGCGAGGGCCAGCAGATGGACATGGACTTCGAATCGGTCCCGCAGGTACCGATGGCCGATTACATGCAGATGATCGGGCTGAAGACCGGCGTCCTGATCGCCTGCGCGGCCCAGATGGGCGCCCTGATCGGAGGCGCCTCGGATGCCGTCGCGAAGCGGTTGTATGAATACGGCTACCGTCTCGGACTGGCCTTCCAGGTCGCCGACGACTACCTCGACACCTACGGTGACGCGGCCGTCTTCGGCAAGCCCATCGGCGGAGACATCGTCAATAACAAGAAAAGCTGGCTGCTGACCCGGGCTTTGGAGAAACTCGCCTGCAAGGATGCCCTGCTGAAGGCGATGGAACTCCCGGTGGAAACCGCCGACGAGCAGGCCGCCAAGATCGCGGCCGTGCGCGCCATCTACGACGCCGCCTCCGTCGGTGAAGACGCCCGTGCAGAAGTCCGCCGCCTCAGCGACGAAGCCCTGGCCGCCATCGACGGCCTCGACGCCGCCATCGGCCTCACCGGCACAACCGCCTTCGACGCCCTGCGCACCTTCGCCGACCGCCTCGTCTCCCGCGCGAAATAGCAGCCTGTAAGTCTTCAGATTTTCAGACTGAGTCCGCCGAGGACGACAATACCGGGCTCGGGGAAGCCGTCCATGGTCTCGTAGGTCTGGTTGAGGAGGTTGGCGCCGCGGACGAAGAGTTCCAGGCCCTTGGTCACCCGGCAGCCCACGCGGGCCTTCAGGTCTACATACTGCGCCGTGCGGGCGTTCTCTCCGGTCGTCAGGTACAGGCCGGAAATACCCATTGCACCCAGATCGACGGACCAGCGGCCCGGGGTCCAGCGGCCGCCCAGCCAGGCTTTGTGGATGGGGGCGCCGGTGTAGATCTTCTCCATGTGGAGATAGCTGTAGTTGGCGTTGAAGGAAAGCGTCTGGCAGACTTTCCAGTCGGCGGCGAATTCAGCGCCGGTATTGGCGAATGCGCCGACATTCCGGTTCTGGCGGATGCCGTCCACGACATTGACCTCGATGATGTTGGAGCCCTTGGTGTAGAAGGCGGTGGCTTCGACGTTCAGCCGCCCGTCCAGGAAGTGCTGTCCGACGGTGAAGTCGTAGCTCCATGCTTTTTCGGGCAGAAGGGCCTCGTTGGCCACGGCGTACATGTAGAGTTCGCGCATGTTGGGCATGCGGAAGCCCTTGGAGGCGGAGAGTTTGACGGTGGTGCCGGTCTCGGGCGTCCAGGTGGCTCCGAACTGGGGAATCCATTCCAGGCCGTAGGCGCTGTGGCGGTCCAGGCGCAGGCCTGCGCTCAGCGTGATGGGGCCGAAGGTCTGCTTGTCCAGGAGGTAGACGGCCTCTTCATTGAGACATTTGTGGTCGGCATAGATCTCCTTGACGGGATTGCGGTAGGCATTGCCGCCGTAATAAAGCAGATCCAGTCCGGCGGTCAGGGCGTTGCCGTCCCATAAAGAAGCCGTCTGGTAGGCGGTCAAACCCGCGGTATAGTCGGTGCCATGGAAAAGGTATTCCTGGGCGGGCTTGTCCGCCGTGTGGCCATCGTTGATGATGTGGTTGCCCCAGTTGCAGAACAGGTCAAAGGCGCCGGAGAGACGCTCGGACCGATTCTCCAGGGCGAGGCCGGCCATGCCGCGGATCGTGTTGGCCGTGCCGTCCAGGATGGGGGCGGAAACGGGACCGGGATTCTGGGACCAGGCGTCGGACAGGCTGACTCGGGCCTTGGCCTTCCAGACGTCGGAGATCTGGTAGCCGGCGTTCAGCATTCCCCCGAGGGAATTGAAGGCGGAATTGACCCGGTGGCCGGCGGTGCGGTCGGCGCTCAGGGAGGCGCTCATCGTGAATCGTCCCTTCTTGTAGCTGTCGTTGAGGATGCCGCGGTACGTTCCGTACGAGCCGCCCATCAGCTTGACTCCCAGTTCGTTGCCATCGTGGACGGGCTGACGGGTGATAATGTTGATCGCGCCGCCCAGGGCGTTGGACCCGTACAGGACGGAAGCGGCGCCGCGGGAGACTTCCACGCGGGCCGCGTTGGCTGCCAGATATTCGTCAGCGACGGGATGGCCATAGATGGATTCGAACTGGGGATGGCCGTCGATCAGGATGGCTACGCGTCCGTTGCCGGCTCCGAATCCGCGAAGAGAGATGGCTCCGGCCGCACCGTTGGAGACACTATAGCCCGTAACGCCGCGCGAGGTGACGAAGAGTCCCGGGACCTGCTCCATGAGGGCGGGCATCAGGACGTTCTCGTCGCTGGTTTCGAGGGTTTCCCGGCCCACGACGCTGATGGGGGCGGGAATCTGGTCGCGCAGGGCGCTGACGCGGGTTCCGGTCACGACGGAGGTGCGGAGGGTATCGGTCGCAGGGACGGTTTCAGAGGCAAAAAGGCCGGCGCAGAGGGTCAGGCCGCCGAGAATCAGGGCGAATCTTTTCATCTTACAATTATTACTCGAATGCAAAGAAACAATCGAAATATTATTGTAATTTTGCTCTGCGTACCAAATCATTTTGCTGAGCATGCCATCCTATCGAGATTCCCGGGTCCTGGAGTACCACGGCATCTTCTTCTCCTGCATCCACGACGAGACGCTGCGCGAAACCGTTTCACTGAAAGACCACGCCCTGATTCATCTGATCGGCGGCATCCTGGAGATCGCCGGACCGGGACGGACTATCCGGCTGTCGCCGGGGGAGTGCATTTTCGTGCGGAAGGATTGCAACATCACCCTGGCGAAGTCCTGCGGTCCCGCAGGCGAACCTTTCAAAGCCGTGGCGATGATCTTTGAGCGAAGTTTCCTGCTCGGCTATTACCGCCGTTCGAGACCCGAGATCGGGCCGGTCAGCGCGGTGCGCCCGGAGAATCCGCTGCGCAAGATCCCGGCGCGTCCGGACGTGTCGGGCCTGTTCCAGTCGCTGCTGCCTTATTTCTGGTCGGAAGAAAAACCGGACCGGGAATGGGCGGACATGAAGAAAACGGAAGGTTTGCGCTGTCTCCTGAAGACCGACGCCAACCTGTACGCCTCCCTGTTCGACTTCACTAGCCGGTGGAAAATCGACCTCCGGGAATTCATGGAAGAAAACTACATGATGGAGCTTTCGCTCCCGGATTTCGCCCATTTTTCAGGCCGGAGCCTTTCGGCGTTCAACCGGGATTTCCGTCGCATTTTCGGGGAACCACCGCAGAAATGGCTGATACGCAGGCGGCTGGAACTGGCCCGGGAACTGCTGGCAAAAGGGGATGTCCGGGTCCAGGATGCGATGGCGGATGCCGGCTTCTGCAACTTCTCCCATTTTTCCCGTGTCTACAAGGCGCGCTTCGGCTATCCGCCGAGCGAAGAGAAAAAGCACGACGCCCGCTGAAACTCAAAAAAAATCGTTATATTTAACGAAATAAAAACTAATACCTATGGCCAAGAAAACATACGATTGGAAGTACGTCTCCCTGGGAGGCGTTCCCCGCGTCCAGATCGGCAGTGGCGAAGACATCGCCCATCTCGGTGAGCTGGACCAGAAGAAATGGACCGTCCTGAGCTGCCCGGTCAAGGGGCTCGAGTTCGACGAGAAGACCCTCTCGATGATCGATACCGACGGGGACGGCCGTGTCCGTGTCGCGGAAATCGTCGCCGCCGCCGAGTGGCTGACCTCCGTCCTGAAAGACAAGGACGCCATTCTCAAAGGAGAAGACACCCTCCCGCTCGCGCAGATCAATACCGACTGCGAGGCCGGCAAGAAGCTCTTCGATTCCGCGAAGCAGATCCTTGCGAACCTCGGTCTCGAGAAGGACAGCATTTCCGTGGCGGATACTTCCGACAGTGTGGCCATTTTTGCCAAAACCAAACTCAACGGCGACGGCATCGTCACCCCGGCTTCGACCGATGACGAAGATCTGAAAAAGACGATCGAGACCATCGTCACCACGGTCGGCAGTGCGACCGACCGCAGCGGTGAGGAAGGTGTCAACGAGGAGATCGTCAACAAGTTCTACGAGGCCCTGGCCGACTACGCTGCGTGGCTGGATGCCGCGGAAGCGGATCTGGAGGCCGTGCAGCCCTACGGTGCGGACACTTCCGCCGCCCTGGACGCCGTCAATGCGGTCCGGGACAAGGTGGCTGACTACTTCATGCGCTGCAAGCTCATCAACTTCGACGAGGCCGTGTCTGAAGCCCTGGATGTCTCCGTGGAAAAGGTAAGCGCCATCAGCGGGACCGACCTGGTCGCCAACGAGGCCGAGATCGCGACCTATCCGCTGGCTCGCCCGGACAAGGAGCCCGTGCTGCCGTTGAAGGCCCTCAACCCCGCCTGGCAGGCGGCTTTCACGACGCTCAAGGGCCTGGTGCTGGACAAGGATTTCCCGGGCAAGGACGAACTCAGCGAGAGCGATTGGCTGGCAATCCTGGACAAATTCAAACCCTACACGGCCTGGATGGATGCCAAGAAGGGTTCCGAGGTGGAGCCTCTGGGCGCCGACGGCATCCGCGCCCTGCTCAAGGAGGACAGGAAGGCCGCCCTGCTGGAGCTGATCGCCGCGGACAAGGCGCTCGAGGAGGAGGCGGCTGGGATCGATGCGGTGGACAAGCTCACGCACCTGAACCGCGACTTCTACCGCCTGCTGCGCAACTATGTCAATTTCTCCGAGTATTACGGCCGCAACGGCGAGCCGGCCGCCATCTTCGAGGCGGGTAAACTCTACATCGACGAGCGCTGCTGCAACTTCTGCGTCCGCGTGGAGGATATGGGTAAGCACGGCGACATGGCCGGCCTGAGCAACATGTTCCTCATCTACTGCACCTGCACGCAGAAGGCTACGGGCAAGACGATGAATGTCGTCGCGGCGATGACCGCCGGCGACACCGATGACCTGCGTCCCGGCAAGAACGCCCTGTTCTATGACCTTCACGGTGGGGACTGGGATGCCGTCGTGACCAAAGTGGTGGACAATCCCATCAGTATCCGCAAGGCCTTCTGGAGCCCTTACCGCAAGCTGGCGAACTTCATTTCCAGCAAGATCGACAAGAATGCGTCCGAGAAGGACAGCGCCGCCGTGGCGAACTTGCAGACCAAGGCTGATACCGGTGTGCCGGGTGCTCCGGCCGGCGGCAAGCAGCCTTTCGACATCGCCAAGTTTGCCGGTATCTTCGCCGCCATCGGCATGGCTGTCGGCGCCTTGGGCGTGGCCCTGGCCGCCCTGTTCAAGGGCATCTTCGCCTTGAAGTGGTGGCAGCTGCTGCTCGTGATCGTCGCGATCTTGCTGATCATCTCCGCTCCGGCCTGCTTTATCGCCTGGCGTAAGCTCCGCCGCCGCAACCTGGGTCCGCTCCTCAATGCCAACGGCTGGGCCGTCAACTCCAAGTCCCTCGTCAACATCCTCTTCGGCAAGACGCTCACTTCGGTGGCGAAATACCCGGCCGTCAAGGGTCGTGATCCCTATCGCGCTCCGGTGTGGCCCAAGGTCCTGGGCTGGCTGGTCGCCCTGCTCCTCATCGCGTTCGGCTGCCTGTACTTCACCAATAACCTGAAGTGGATGGGCATCGAGCGCAAACCGAAAGTCGAGGCGGTAGAAGAAGCGCCCGAAGCTGCGGAGGAGGCGGTCGTCGAGGCCGCGGAAGCCGTGGAGGCCGCCGTGGAAGAGGCCCCGGCCGAGTAGGATCCCGAAACGTAACTAAATCCAAATCTTAACAACACATTATGGCACAAGGTATTTATGACGCCCGTCAGTTGGGCAAAGGCAAAATGACGGTCCTCGGACTCCAGCACATGTTCGCGATGTTCGGAGCCACGGTCCTCGTTCCTGCGATCACGGGTCTTTCCGTGTCGGCTACGCTCCTCTTCGCCGGCCTCGGCACGCTGCTCTTCCACTGGATCACGAAGTTCAAGGTGCCCGCCTTCCTGGGATCATCCTTCGCCTTCCTCGGCGGTTACGCCGCCGTGGTCGAGATGGGCGCCAAGACGGGGCTCCCTGCCGCACAGGCGCTCCCGTATGCGTGTGTCGGCGTTTGCTGCGCAGGCTTGCTGTATTTCGTGCTGGCCGGCCTGATCCGCGCTTTCGGCATCAAGAAGGTGATGCGTTTCTTCCCGCCCGTCGTGACCGGCCCGATCATCATCGCCATCGGTCTGACCCTGTCCGGCAGCGCCATCTCCAACTGTAACGCCAACTGGTGGGTGGCTCTCGTGGCCCTGGCCACCGTCGTGATCTGCAATATCTGGGGCAAGGGAATGATCAAGATCGTCCCCATCCTGCTGGGTGTCGTCGTGTCGTATATCTTCGCCGCCTGCATCGGCCAGGTGGACTTCTCCGCCGTGCGCGAGGCTGCCTGGATCGGCCTGCCGTTCAAGGGTGAGGATACCGTCCTGTCGGTGTTCCAGCGCCCGGACAGCGCTTTGCTCTGGGGTGCCATCTTCACGATCATGCCGATCGCCCTGGCCACGATGGTCGAGCACATCGGTGACATCTGCGCCATTTCCTCCACGACGGGGATCAACTATCTTGAGGACCCGGGCCTGCACCGGACCCTGATGGGTGACGGCGCCGCCACGATCCTGGCCTCTCTCTTCGGCGCTCCTGCCAACACGACCTACGGCGAGAATACCGGCGTGCTGAACCTGACCAAGGTGTTTGACCCGCGCGTGATCCGCATCGCGGCCGTGTTTGCCATCCTGTTCTCCTTCAGCCCGAAATTCGCGGCCGTCGTGAGCTCGATGCCGGCCGCTACGATCGGCGGTATCTCCCTGATCCTCTACGGTATGATCTCAGCGGTCGGTGTGCGCAACATCGTTGAGAACCGCGTGGACTTCACCAACTCCCGCAACGTCATCGTCGCCGCCCTGATCCTGGTCCTCGCGATCGGTATCAAGTACGGTGCGGGCGATGCGATTTCGATCGGCTTCACCAGCCTGAGCGGCCTGGCCGTCGCGGCGCTGGTGGGCATCATCCTCAATGCCATCCTTCCGGGCAAGGACTATGAGTTCGGCTCCCGCAAGGAAGGGGATGCCGCCGTCAATTTCGGCGACCCCGACCACAAATAAAAGATGAAGAATACAACGCTGAAAGACAACTGCGCCCGCTATACCCTCGCTGACGAGGTGCGGGCGCAAGGAGTCTATCCTTATTACCGCCCCATTTCCTCGGGTCAGGATCCCCTCGTCCGGATGTCGGACGGGAAGGACGTGCTGATGTTCGGCTCCAACTCTTATCTCGGCCTCTCTGATGACCCGCGTCTGAAGGAAGCCGCGGTCAAGGCCATCGAGAAATATGGGACCAGCTGCTCTGGCAGCCGTTTTCTCAACGGGACGCTGGATCTCCACGAAGAGTTGGAGGCCAAGCTGGCCCGTTTCGTGGGAAAGGAGGAAGCCGTCACCTACAGCACCGGTTTCCAGGTCAATCTGGGCGTGGTGAGCTGTCTGTCGCCCCGCGGGAGTTACGTGTTCCTGGACGCCCTGGACCACGCCTGCATCATCGACGGCAGCCGCCTGGGCTTCGCCGACGTGCGCAAGTTTCCCCACAATGACATGGCCGTGCTGGAGCGCCGGCTCCGGGGGACGCCTCGTCACGCACAAAAGCTGATCGTCGTAGACGGCATCTATTCGATGGAGGGCGACATCGCGCCGCTGCCGCAGATCGTGGAGTTGTGCAAGAAATACAACGCATCCGTGATGGTGGACGACGCGCACGCGCTGGGCGTCATCGGTGAGAACGGTTCCGGCACCGCCAGCCATTTCGGTCTGACGAAGGAGACGGACCTGATCATGGGCACCTTCTCCAAGAGTTTCGGTTCGCTGGGCGGCTTCATCGCGGGCGACCATACGGTCATCGACTTCATCAAGCACAATTCGCGTTCGCTGATTTTCAGCGCTTCGATGACGCCTGCCGCCACGGCGGCCGCCCTGACGGCGCTGGACATCATGATCAATGAGCCGGAGCGCCGGGAGCACCTGTGGGAGCTGACGCACCATGCGCAGGAGGCTTTCCGCGCCGCCGGTTTCGACATCGGCCACACGCAGTCTCCGATCATCCCGCTCTTCGTGCGGGACACGATCAAGGCAATGACGGTGGTCAAGCTGGCCTACGAAAAGGGCGTTTTCATCACGCCCGTGATTGCGCCGGCGGTGCCGGAGAAGGATGTGCTGATCCGTTTCGCCCTGATGGCGACGCATTCGATCGCGCAGGTGGACGAGGCGGTGGACGTGCTGACCGGCATTTTCAAGGAACTGGGCATTATCGCATAGTATGGTTATCCTCATCACGGGCATAACGTCAGGTTTCGGCCGGGCGATGGCGGAGCGGCTCGCCGCCGACGGACACAAGGTCTATGGTACTTATCGCCGGGAGTCTGAAAGGCTTCCCGGCGTCGTTTATCTGCGCGCGGATGTCGCTTATCCGACCGACTGTGAGAACGTCGTGAAGAAGGTCGTGGAGGCCGAGGGGCGTCTGGACGTCTTCATCAACAACGCTGGTATGGGCATCGGTGGTCCGTTGGAGTTCTCCTCCCTGGAGGATGCACAGAAACAGATGGACGTCAACTGGATGGGAATGGTCCGGATGCTGCACTTCGTGTTGCCGGTGATGCGTTCCCAGGGCGGTGGCAAGGTGCTGTGTTTCAGCTCGATCGGCGGCCTGATGGGGCTGCCTTTCCAGGGCCTGTATTCCGCTTCCAAGTTCGCCATCGAGGGATATTGCGAGGCACTGAGGCTGGAGACCCGCGGCTGGGGTCTGCAGGTCGTCGTGATCGAGCCGGGCGACTTCGCGACTTCCTTTACGGCCAGTCGCAAGAGTGTCTCCGATCCGGAGGCGGATGCCGCCTATCCGGCCTGGGCCCGTGCCCTGGCTTCGATCGAAAAGGATGAGACCGGCGGCCTGAAGCCGGAGTATCTCGCGGAGAAAGTCGCGCGGATTGTGAAGAAGAAACGGCCGCGCTACAACTACGTCATCTCGACCCTGGAGCAGCGCTTGTCAGTGACGCTGAAGAAGATCCTCCCGCCCTCCTGGTTCGCCAAGATCCTGGGGAGTTATTACAAGCTGTAAGGATGCGACGTCCATTCGTTACTTGTATTGTCTGGATGGCGCTGGCGCTGACCGCTTTCGCGCAGGAGCGGCCAGTGCGGTGGTGCTACGACGTGGATTTCCACTACTATTTCGACAATGGGGAGTGGGATGCTTCGAAGACGGAGCTGATGACGTCGGGGACGATCCATGCTGCGGTGCTGACACCGACCGTGAGCGCGCAGGTGTGGGGACGGGGAGTCGTGCACAGCCTGACCTTGGGTGTGGATCTGCAGCACGATATGGGCTCCCGGACCTGGTGCGACCTGCCGCGGGAGGGGATCCTGTACTATGATGCACGGGTCCGGACACGGACAGGCGTTTTCGAAGGCGTTGCCGGCATTTATCCGCGCCGGCTGATGCAGGGCTGGTATTCCGAGGCCTTTTTCTCGGACCGGAATCTCTTCCTCGACCGCAATTTCGAGGGGGTGCTGTTGAAGTGGCGCGGCGAACGCTTTTACACGGAGGCGGCCCTGGACTGGCTGGGGAAGAAGGGCTATGACAGCAAGGAGCGTTTCCAGATACTCAGCGCCGGGACTTGGGCCCTCACGCCCTGGCTGGCCTTGGGTTGGACGGCGGACTATTACCATTATGCCGGGTCCCAGGTGGCCCCGGGCGTCGTGGATCACGGCCTGCTGGAACCTTGGGCGAAGGTGGACCTGGCTCCCGGGACCGACTGGCAGGAACTTTCGCTGCGCGCCGGCGCCCTGCTGTCTTACCAGTGGGACCGGCGTCGGGCGGAGCAGCCTTCAACGCCTTGCGGCGGGGAACTGAACCTGCTCCTCCGTCGCTGGAACGTCACTTTGGAAAACAATGCCTATTTTGGCAGCGACCTGCTTCCGCTGTATGACGGGGTGGACCTGGCAGGCCGTCCCTACGCCGACAATCTCTATTTCGGCCACCGCCTCTATACCGGTTTCTACGATCGCCTGGCCCTGAGCTGGGATCCCCGCATCGGCTCTGGCGTCTCCCTGCACCTGGGCATACGCGCCCACTTCTCCTCCGCCGGCTTCGAAGGCTGGCAGCAAGTCGCCGGCCTCCGCTTCGACCTCGGCGCCCCGCTGGGACATCACGCCTCCGGTTATTAATAAAATGCAAAACCTGAAAGAAACGTAAAAAACTGCGTTTCTTTTTTTATGGATCCTTTCTCATGTCAGAGACGAGGAATATATTGTCGTGCAAACAAGCGGGTAATTATCGAAAGGATGATAGGATCTTGTTTGAAAATGATAAATAATTCTATATCTTTGCAGAGTCTGAATCCAAATGAAAAGATTAAAAGTCAGACAAGTGATCCGATTGCTCCGGCGCGATGGCTGGTACTTGGTTCGGATGAGAGGGGATCACCGTCAATTTTGTAATGACAAAAAGAGTGGTACTGTTACCGTGAATGGTAAGGAAGGAGAAGTGTTGAGTCAAGAATTGTTGAATAGTATCTGGAAGCAGGCCGGATGGAAATAGATTGTCAAAAATGAATAAAGTCAGAATCATCATCGATTGGGTCCCCAATAATTATGGAGCCGCTCCTGCCAATGAGGATATAGCCTGCGTTTCCACGGGATCGACGTTGGAGGAAATCAAGAAGAACATCGTTGAGGCTCTCCAGTTTCACGTGGAAGGAATGCTCGAAGATGGCGATCCCATTCCGGAAGAACTGCAAGGAGAATGGGAACCGGAATTCGTCCTTACCACCCGCGCTCAGTTGAAGTACTCCGGGAATTACATTTCCCGGAAAGCCCTCGCCCGCGAAACGGGCATCGCCGAAGCCCAGCTTAGCCATTATGCCAACGGGCAACGCCATCCCCGTCCCGCCATGCAACAACGCATCACCGCCGGCATCCGATCCATCTGCCAGCGGCTCTCCGTTATCCTCTAATTACAAAAATCCGGTTACTCTCGGCTGAAGGAGTAGGGGGCGTCTTCCGGGGCCGTGCCGCGCGTCTTGACGGGCTTGTCCGACATCTTATAAGTGATGTGGGCACCCTTCAGCAAGTCCTCGTATTTCAGATAGTTTCGCGTCCAGTTCCGGCCATTCAGCCTGGCGGAAGCGATGTAAACGTTCTTCGGACCGTTGCCCTTCGCCTTGATGACGATGTCGCGGCCGTTCTCCAGATGAACCACCGCCTTTTCGAACAGCGGCGAACCGATCGCATACTCGTCGGCAGAAGGATTGACGGAATAGAATCCCAGCGCAGACAGGATGTACCAGGCCGAAGTCTGGCCGTTGTCCTCGTCGCCGCAGTAGCCGTCCGGCGTGCAGCGATAGAGCTTGTCCATCACTTCCCGGGCCCGCATCTGCGTCTTCCAGGGCTGTCCCGCCCAGTCATACAGATATATGATATGCTGGGCCGGCTGGTTGCCGTGGGCGTAGTTGCCCATGTTCGCGACCTGCATCTCCGTGATCTCGTGGATACGGGCGTGATAGTAGCTGTCGTCATAGATCGACGGCACCACCCAGACCGAATCCAGCATCTGCACGAAGGATTCCGGACCACCCATCAGGTCGATCAGGCCCTGCGGGTCGTGGAAGACGGACCAGGTGTAGTGCCAGGCGTTGCCCTCGGTGTAGGCGTCACCCCATTTGTAAGGGCTGAAAGGTTCCTGGAAACTGCCATCCTCGTTGCGGCCGCGCATCAGGCGCACGGACGGGTCGTAGACGTTCTTGTAATTCATCGCGCGGGCGGCCCACTTGTCGAGTTCCTCCTGCGGGCGGCCGAGCTTGCGGGCCAGCTGCAGCAGGCACCAGTCGTCGTAGGCGTACTCCAGGGTGCGGGCGACATTCTCATTGATGCCGACGTTGTACGGAATATAGCCCAGGGAATTGTAATACTCGTGCCCCATGCGGCCGGACGAATGTGCCGTCGGATGGAGATGCTCCGTGGCATAGACCAGGGTCTGGTAGAGCGTGTCGATGCGCTCCGTGCCCAGGCCCTTCAAGTAGGTCCCGGCGACGACCGAGGCGGAATTGTTGCCGACCATGCAGCCGCGGTGGCCCGGGCTGGCCCATTCGGGCAGGAAGTCATTCTCCTCGGCGATGCAGGCGAGGCCCTCCTGGATCTCGTGGCTGGTCGAGGGATAGAGCAGGTCGAGCAGGGGAATCTGGGCGCGGAACACGTCCCAGAAGCCGCTGTCGGTGTACAGATAGCCTTTGCGGATCTCTCCGTTGAAGGGGCTGTAATGCACGGGCTCGCCGTCTTCCCCGATCTCGTAGAACTTGTGCGGGAAGAGGGTGCTTCGGTACAGGCAGGAGTAGAAGGTGCGCAGCTGGTCGATGCTGCCGCCGCTGACTTCCACGCGGCTCAACACCTTGTGCCAGGCCGCCTTGGCCGCCGCACAGACTTCATCGAAGGAACGGTCGCCGATTTCCTCCAGGTTGCGTTCCGCCTGTTCGGGGGAGATGAAGGAGGAGGCGAGGTTGAGCTGGACCTGCTCGCCGCGTTTCGTGTCGAAATGGATGACGGCCACGCCGCCCTTGACGCACACCCCGGCGAAGGGCTTGTCACAGCGGACGATGAACCAGTTGCGGAAGCCCTCCGGCACGCCGCCGCGGTTGTAGGTCGTGAAGCCGGAAATCGTCCGCTCGTCGACAACCTTCAGTTCCACGCCTTCCGACATGGGATCCACGACGAAGCCGGCGGTCCGGCTGTCGGGATAGGTGAAGCGCATCGCCGCGGCCCGCTCGGTCGGGGTCATCTCGACGTTGACGTCGGGATCGCAGAGATAGACCTGGTAGTAGTACGGGCGCGCTTCCTCGTTCTTATGGGAGAACCAGCTGGCACGGGCCTCCTGGTCGAAGAGGGCGGTATCGCACACCGGCATCACGCTGAAGCAGCCATAGTCGTTGATCCAGGGGCTGGGCTGATGGGTCTGGCGGAAACCGCGTATCTTCTTGGCCTGGTAGGCGTAGAGCCATCCGTCTCCGTTCTTGGCGGTCTGGGGCGTCCAGAAGTTCATGCCCCAGGGCAGGGCCAGGGCCGGGTAAAGGTTGCCGGTGGAGAAACTGGGATCGGACAGGCTGCCCACCAGGGTTGACACATACTCTTCGGGGTTGAAATCCTTCTGCGCCGCCGGGGCGCTGAGGGCCAGGACGCAGAGGGCGAGGAGGCAAAGGATCGTTTTACGCATATCGCAGTCAGGTTTTAGTTAATCGAATTGAGAAGGTCGAGACGTCCGTCGTCGATGAGCTTGAGGATCAGCTCGCCGAAAAGGGTGTTCTGCCAGGCGAACCAGGAACGCGTGAAGTGGGAGGCGTCGTTGCGCTGGAAGGATTCGTGCATGAAGCCGGTGCCGGCGTCCGTGTTCATCAGGCTGATGATGCAGTCGCGGATCTCTTCGTCGTCATCGGAGGTGAAGGCCTTCATCATGATGGACATGGGCCAGATGAAGCCGTGGCCGATGTGCGGGCCGCCGATGCCTTCGCCGGCCGTGCCCTTGAAGAACCAGGGATTGTCCTCGCTCCAGACATAGCGGCGGGTGTTTTTCCAAATCGGGTCGTCGGCGGGGACGTCGCCCAGATAAGGCATGGCGAGCAGGGACGGGACGTTGGAGTCGTCGCCGAGCAGCTGGTTGCCGAAACCGTCCACCTCGAAGGCGTATATCTTGCCGTATTTCGGGTGGTCATAGACGGCGTATTTGCGGAGCGCCTGCTCCACCTCGTCGGCCAGGGCGCGGCATTCCTGAGCCTTGGCGGGCTGCTGGTTGACTTCCTCGAGAATCTCTGCGGCCTTGCGCAAAGAGGTGACGGCGAAGAAGTTGGAGGGCACCAGGAACTCGAAGACCGTGGCGTCGTCGGAAGGACGGAAGGCGGAGGCAATCAGGCCGACCGGCTTGACCGGATTGCCCAGGCCGTCGCAGCTCTTGGTGTCGAACTGGCGGTCGGTCACGCGCGTGAATCGGTAGGAACCGTGGCCGTTCTTGCGCTGCTGCTCCTTGAGCACGCGCAGGATGTTGTCCATGGCCGTGGTCCAGGTCTCGTCGAAGACGCTGCCGTCGCCGGTCCGCTTCCAGTATTCGTAAGCGAGGCGGATGGGATAGCACTGCGAGTCGATCTCCCATTTGCGCTCGTGGTCGTAAGGATTCATCTTGGTGTTGTCGGACTCCCATTCGCTGCCGGTGGGACCGATGTTGAAGGCATTGGCGTAGGGGTCGATGGTCAGGCAGAGGAACTGCCGCCGGATCGTACCCTCGAGCATCTTGCGGACGAGTTCGTCCTCGGTCGCAAAGCGCAGGTAGGGCCATACCTGGGCGCCGCTGTCCCGCAGCCACATCGCGTGGATGTCACCCGTGTAGACGAAGGTGTCGGGATGCCCGTTCCCGTCGTCCTCGGTGAAATGGACGGTGGTGTCCAGGGTGTTGGGGAAACAGTTGCCGAACATCCAGGCGAGGCGCGGGTTAGTCAGCAGGCCCTTGACTTCCTCGATCTTGGCCTCGACGGCTGGCGCCGTGAAGAGCCGGTTCTCGGGAGCGGGGCGCTGATCCACGTATGCCTCCGGCTCGTCGGGGCAGTACCAGACCATCTTTTCGGCGCCCATTTCGAAGACGAGTTCGCCGCCGGCCATGATGTCCTGGTAGCGGATGAAGGGCTTGGTATAGGGCTGGCCGTTGAGCCAGACGCGGCGGATGTATTTGTTGTCCGCACTCACGCCGGGGGCCTTGACCGTGAAAGTCTGTCCGTTCTCCAGTTTCAGGTCCATCCGGTCGAAGAGGGGAGAGCCGAACCAGTAGCGGCCGCCGGCCGGTTCGACCTGGTAGAAGCCCATCGCGGAAAGGATGTACCAGGAGGACATCTGGCCCACATCTTCGTTGCCGGAGAGGCCGTCGGGCTGGTCGGTGTAGAGTTCGGACATGACCTGACGGACAAGGTCGGCGGTCTTCCAGGGCTTGCCGAGCATTGTGTAGAAGTAGAGGATGTGGTGGCTGGGCTCGTTGCCGTGGGCATACTGGCCGATCAGGCCGGAGATGTCCGAGGAAGCGTTTTCGCCCTGGATCTCGGAAGAGACGACGAAGAGGGAGTCGAGTTTCCGGAGGAGCGCCCGTTTGGAGCCGAAGCATTCGGTCAGGCCTTTCAGGTCGTGGGGAACCAGCCAGGTGTACTGCCAGGCGTTGCCTTCGGTGTAGGGAGAGCGGCTGTGGTCGGAGAAATAGGGGTTGAACGGCTCTACGAAGCGGCCGCGGCTGTCCTTTCCGCGCATGAAGCCGACGGAGGGATCGAAGAAGTTGCGGTAGCTATGACTGCGCTCGAGGAAATAATCATAATCCGCGTCCTTGCCGAGTTTTTGGGCGGCCTGGGCAAGAGCCCAGTCGGCAACGGCATATTCCATGTCGAAGGCCAGGGACTGGTTGTAAAGGTCGGCGGGGATGTAGCCGTATTTCATCCGCAGGTCCTGTCCGCGGTCGGGACGGAGGGCGGATGCCTTCATGGCCTCGAAGGCTTGCTCCGGGTCGAATCCGGGAATGTCCTTGGTGACGGCGTCCGCCATGGCGGCGACGCCCGGGTTGCCGACCATGCAGTCGGTCTCGTTGCCGTGCAGGTGCCAGACGGGCAACTTGCCCTGGCGCCCGTAGATCTTGAGGAAACTCTTCATGAAATCGCTTTCACGCCCGGGCTGGAGGATGGTGTAGAGTGGCATCGCGGCGCGGTAGGTGTCCCAAAGGGAGAAGATCGTATATTCGGGATCTGCTCCGTTGTCGCAGAAGAGTGCGGGGGCGATGAAAGCGTGGTAGAGAGCCGTGTAGAAGATCTTGCGGTTCTTCTCGTCGGAGGTCGTGACCTGGACCTTGGAGAGTTCCTCGTTCCACTTGGCCCGGGCGGCGGTGCAGGTGGCCTTGAAGTCCCAGCCGGGCAGTTCGGCTTCCAGGTTCTTCTCCGCCCCTTCGATTCCGGTGACGGAAAGGGCGACCTTCAACTGGACCTTTTCATCCTTGGCGGTCTTGAAGTTGAGGCGGGCGTAGCGGTCGTTGATGGCTTCGAAGGTGAAGGGCTTGTCGCATTCTGCGACGAACCAGATTTTCTGATCCTTGGCCCAGCCGTGGGAATAGCGCCATCCCTTGATGCGCTTGCCGTCGGACTCGATGTGCGTTTCCGTCGCCTTGTCCCAGCAGCCGCCATTCTCCAGGTCGAAGACCAGGGCGGCGCTCTGGGCGGCGGGGAAGGTGTAACGATGGAATCCGACCCGCTCGGTGGCGGTCATTTCGGCGATGACGCCGTAGCGCGTCAGGGGGACGCTGTAGTAGCCGGGCGTGCAGACCTCCTTCGTGCGGTCGGCGGGAGACCAGAGGCCGGAGGCGGGATCGTCCCCGTTGCCGCGGGCGTAAGTCAGTTCCGTGCCGACGACAGGCATGACCGTGACGTCGAAGAGGTCGCCGATGCCGGAACCGCTGATGTGCGTATGGGAGAATCCGATGACGCTGGAGTCACTCTGGTGGTAGCCTGAGCACCAGTCCCATTCCTGGGGAATGCTGGTGGGACCGAGCTGGACGAGACCGAAGGGCACGCAGGCGCCGACGAAAACATGGCCGTGGCCGCCGCTGCCGATGAAGGGATCGACGCATGCAGCCAGGTCGTCGGACCGGGTCGCGGATTTCCGGGCGTCGCAGGAGATCAGGATCAGGGCGGCGAGGGCCGCAAGAAGGATACTGGAGAGCAGTTTTTTCATTATGGGGAATATTTTGATTATCCGTGTTTTACTAATCCATAAAGTTAATCATTTTTTTGATATCCCCAAAGAAAAACCTCTCCCCAAAACGGAGAGAGGCTTTTAATTAAAATGTTATATCTCAACTAGTTGCGAAAAAATGGGCAACTTAGATGAAGATGTATTTGCAGATGAACAGCGCAGCCAGGATCCACATCGTGACGGAGATCTTCTTAAACTTGCCCGCGCAGGCGTTGAGGAGCACGTAGGAGATCACGCCGAGGAGGATACCGTCGGAGATGGAATAGGCGACGGGCATCATCAGGACGGTGATGAACGCAGGGATGCTCTCGGAGTAGTTCTCCCAGTCGATCTTCGCGACCGGAGCCATCATCATCACACCGACGATCACGAGGGCGGGAGCGGTGGCGGCGCCAGGGATGGCGAGGAACACGGGCGAGAACAGCAGGGCCAGGGCGAAGAGGATCGCGACCGTGAAGGCCGTCAGGCCGGTGCGACCGCCTTCACCCACGCCGGAAGCGCTCTCGACGTAGGTCGTGGTGGTGGAAGTACCCAGGCAGGCGCCGCAGACGGTGGCGATGGAGTCGGCCATGAACATCTTGTCGATGCCGTCCACGTTGCCCTGCTCATCCACCATGCCGGCCTTCTGGGACACGCCGATGACGGTGCCCATCGTGTCGAACATGTCGATGAAGAGGAAGGTGAAGACCACGGCGAGCATGTCCCAGCTCAGGATGCTGCCCCATTCGAACTGGCAGAAGATGGGAGCCACGCTGTCCGGAGCGGAGATGAAACCGTTGAACTGGGTAAGGGCCGCGCCGTCCGGTCCCTTGATGAAGAGACCGATGAGCGTCGTGATGAGGATGCCGAGCAGGATGCCGCCGCGGACCTTCAGGATGACCAGGGCGCCGGTGATGACGATGCCGATGACGCCGAGGAGAGCCGCACCGTGGGTGAGGTCACCGAGGGAGACGAGGGTGGCGTCGTTGTTGGCGATGATGCCGGCATTCTGCAGGCCGATGAAGGCGATGAACAGGCCGATACCCGCTCCGATCGCATGCTTGAGCGAGAGCGGGATCGCGTTCAGGATCCACGAACGGACCTTGGTGAGCGTGAGAATGATGAAGAGGAGACCCTCGAGGAATACGGCGGTCAGGGCGAACTGCCAGCTGTGACCCATCGTCAGGCACACCGTGAACACGAAGAAAGCGTTGAGGCCCATGCCGGGGGCGAGGGCGAACGGTTTCTTGGCGTAGATCGCCATCACCAGCGTACCGATGATGGCGGCCAGCGCGGTGGCCGTGAAGACGGAACCCTTCGGCATGTCCAGGGCGCTGAAGATGCTGGGATTGACGGCGAGGATATACGCCATCGTCAGGAACGTGGTGATACCCGCCACAATCTCCGTGCGGACTTTGTGCTGCTCCGCATCAAAGCCGAACACTTTCTGCAGGAACGTACTCATATCTCAGGAAACTTTAGAAAACCCATTTCCAACCCAGGCAAGGCATCACGTTGAAGCCTTCCATGCCGGCGAAGTTGTAGCTGAACTCGACCTCGCCGCCGATGTTGAAGTGGTCGCCGAAGCCGAACCAGAGCTGAGGCTCGGAGAGGACGACGACATGCTCATACTCGCACCAAACATCGAGGAAACCGGAGAAGCGGAAACCTTTGATGCCGAAGACATCCTGGCTGCCCCAAACCGTCGTGAACTGGAACGGCACCTTACTGGGCAGTCCGACGAACTGCTTGTACAACAGCTTGAAATTGAGCGTGCTGCTGAAATCCTTCGTGTGCAGGAACCAGTCCAAACCCACCAGGAATGCGCTGTTGACCGGGAAGGCTCCATATCCCACTCCGGGGACGCCGCTCAGATCGCCCCACGTGCCGAAACCGCCGTTGTACTCGACCTGGAGGGAAATCGGTGCGAGAGCGCTGTCCTGCCAGAAGTTGAGGCAGCGGGCGATCTCGAAATAGGTGTTGTTGGGGGAGATCACCTTGCCGTTTGCATCCCGATTGTTGTAATCGTAATCGATGAAGAAGAAGGTGTTGCCCCACTTGTCCACATGGAAGCCCTCCATGGTGGTGGTGAAGTGCTTACGACCGAAGTCGTAGAAGGTTTGGAAGTTGGTCTGTGCCTTGGCGGTGAAAGCGAAGGCGAGCGTGGCGAGCGCCACCAGGATGAAAGATTTTTTCATAAGATAGTATATCGTTAGAAAAATAGTTTCCCGTTTACAAATTTAAAGAAAAACGGACGGGATTCCCGTCCCGTCCATTCAACTTTTCGACAACTTTATCAACAGCCGCCCCGCCCCGAATCGGCCCAGATGTAGAGCTTGTCGCCACGCCGGACTTTCATGCCGGAAGGGACTGCCACGGAGCATCGGACGCCCTTTCCGGCCTCCTTCACGGGCTCGAAATCCACCCGCATGTCCTCCACGGTAAACTGCACCACGCCCGTCGTCGCCCCGATCACCATCACCTCGTCTCCGACCCGCAGCGGCCGCGTCTCGACCGTGATTTCAGCCACGTTGATGCGGTCGAACCAGTTGCTGACCTTGCCGCAGTAGATCTTCATCTTGGTCGCGTGGCTGCCGTACACTTCGCTCCATTCGCCCAGGCGGGCGCCCTGGTAGTATCCGTCCCAGAAGCCCCGGTTGAATACTTCGGCCAGCTCCGTCTTCAGGGTGGCGGCCAGTTCGGGCGTGTAGGTCCCGTCGCAGACGGCGTCCGCGGCCCGGCGGTAACACGACGCCGTCCGGGCGACATATTCCGCGCTGCGGGCGCGGCCTTCGATCTTGAAGACCCTGACGCCGGCGCCCACGATCTTGTCCAGAAATTCAATGGTGCAGAGGTCCTTGGGGGACATGATATATTCGTTGTCGATGTCCAGCTGGTAACCGGTCTCCAGGTCGGTCACCTCGTAGCCGCGGCGGCAGATTTGCATGCACGCGCCCCGGTTGGCCGAAGATCCCGTCGCCTGCAGGCTGAGGTAGCATTTGCCGGAAACCGCCATGCACAGCGCCCCGTGGGCGAACATCTCGATCCGGACCAGTTCCCCGGAAGGACCCTTGATCCCTTCGCGGACGATGGCGTCGTGGATCTCCTTTACCTGGAACAGGTCCAGTTCGCGTGCCAGCACGATGACGTCGCACCATTGCGCCCAGAAGCGCAGGGCCTCGATGTTCGATACGTTGAGCTGGGTGGAAGCGTGTACTTCCAGGCCGATCTTGCGGCAGTAGGCGATCGCCGCCATGTCGGAAGCGATTACCGCCGTCACGCCGGCCTCCCGGGCGGCGTCCAGCGTCCGGTACGCATCCTGCAAGTCATTCTCATACAGGACGATATTGAGCGTCAGGTAACTCTTGATGCCCGCCTCGCGGCAGATGCGCGTGACTTCGGGCAGGTCTTCCGCGGCGAAATTGTTCGCCGAATGGGAACGCATGTTGAGTCGTCCCACCCCGAAATAGACGGAGTCCGCCCCGCCCTGGATGGCGGCCTGCAGGCAGTCGAAACTGCCCGCCGGGGCCATGATTTCCAATTCTTTCCTATCCATTTCAAAACAGTTCCTTCAACACTCGCAGCGATCGGATGTCCAGGGTGGACTCGCTGTGGTGGGAGAGATAACGGATGAAAACCTCGCAGAGTTCGCTGCGGCGTTCGCCGGACAGGGGCAGCAGCATCGCTTCTTCGAAGGACGCGCCCAGCAGGGCTTTCACTTCGGCGAAACGCTCCCCGGCGAAGGGAGAAAGGTCTTCCAGGGAGGGCTCGAAACCCATCGCGGCGGCCAGTTCGAGGAGCCAGCGCAGGTGGAAGTTGGCGTAGTCCTTCTCCAGGGCCTCCAGGGTCAGGATGCTCCGTTCACACCAGTCGTACAGCCCGTCTTCGGCCGTTCCGTCCGTGACGGCCCGGTAGAGGACTTCGCTCATGAAGAGGGTGATGGCGTTCTTGGAGGGATCCGTCCGCAAGCTCATCAGGGGCCAGGCCTGCGTGAAACGGGATGCGCGCCAGAGTTCGGACTTGGGATTCTCCGAAATGTCGGCTTCCACGATGCCCAGGGGCTGGAACATCGCCATCGAGGCTCCCTTCCCGAGATGGACGATGAAGCTGCGGCGCCCCCATTCCCGGCTCAGCGTATGGACGACGATGGCCGAGTCCTTGATCTTGGTGTACCGGAGGATGATGAGACGCGCGTTGTGGGTCATGGGTCAGGCTTCCGTTTCCGGCAGGTTTTCCTTCAGCCAGGCGGCCATCGCCCGCAGGGACTTGCCGCGGTGCGAAATGGCGTTCTTGACCTCCTCGCCGAGCTGGGCGACGGTCCGGTCCGGGAATTCGTCCGGGACGAAGACGGGATCGTAGCCGAAACCCTGCGTGCCGCCGCGTTCCAGGGCGATGTGGCCCTCCAGGCAGCCTTCGAAGAAATGCATTTCCCCGCCGATGATCAGGGTCACGACATTCTTGAAGCGGGCCGTCCGCTCATCGTAGGGGACGTCGCGCAATTCAAACAGGAGCTTGCGGATGTTGGCGTCGAAATCGTGCCCCTCGCCGGCAAAGCGGGCGCTGTGGACGCCGGGCGCGCCGTTCAGGGCATCCACCTCCAGACCGGTGTCATCGGCGAAACAGTCGCAGCCGAAGCGCTCATACAGGTACATCGCCTTCTGGATGGAATTCTCCTTCAGCGTCTCGCCCGTCTCCGGGATGTCTTCGTCGATGCCCAGGTCGTGCGGGGTCAGCAGCGTGAAACGCTCGCCCAGGATTTCGGATGCCTCGCGGAGTTTTCCGCGGTTGGCCGTCGCAAAAATAATTTTCATACATACAAAAATACGAATTTTACCTAACTTCGTACAGTTTTTGCTAGGCAACTTGCGTATGAAGAAAATCACGATACTTGCGGTGCTGCTCCTTCTGGGCGCGACGGCCGCTTCCGCACAGACCAAGGGTTTCGAACTGGGTAAATGGACCGAGATCCAGAATGCCATCCTGAAGGAGCTGAACCGTTCCTACGTGGATTCCCTGCCGATCGGACGGATCGAGCGGGCGGGCATCGACGCGATGCTCGAAGAGTTGGATCCCTATACGGTCTATATTCCCGAGGAGGAGACCGAAGACCTCCAGATGATGCTCAACAAGACCTACGGCGGCATCGGGGCGATCATTTACAAACCCGAAAAGGACGGCCCCGTCTTCATCAACGAGCCCTACGCCGGCTCGCCGGCGGTCAAGTCCGGCCTGACCTGCGGCGACGAGATCTGGGAGATCGACGGCGTAAGCGTCAGGGGCCTCGAGACCAAGGAATGCAGCGACCGGATGAAAGGAAAACCCGGCACCACGGTCCGTTTCAAGATTCGGAAAGTGCGCTCTGCCGATACCGTGGATGTGGCCGTCACGCGCGAGCGCATCCATCTTCCGGACGTCGAGTATTTCGGGATGCTGGACGATACGACCGGATACATTTCCCAGACCGGTTTCACGGAGAAGGTCTCCAACGAGGTCCGCAATGCCTTCCAGAGTCTCAAGGAGCAGGGTATGAAGCGTCTGGTGCTGGACCTGCGCGGCAACGGCGGCGGCCTGCTCGGCGAAGCCGTCAACATCGTGTCCCTTTTCATTCCCAAAGGGTCGGTGGTCGTCACGGCCAAGAACAACCTGGGCCAGGAGATGGCCTACAAGACCACCTTCGATCCCGTCGACACCGAAATGCCCGTCATCGTGCTGGTGGATTCCGGGACTGCCTCTTCTTCGGAAATCGTGTCCGGCGCCCTGCAGGATTATGACCGCGCGACCATCATGGGCCGCCGTACCTACGGCAAGGGCCTGGTGCAGAGCATCCGGCCGCTGCCCTACAACGGTTCGATGAAGGTCACGACCGCGAAATACTATACGCCCAGCGGTCGCTGCGTGCAGGCCATCGACTACAGTCACCGCAACGAGGACGGCAGCGTGGGACACATTCCCGATTCGCTGACGCACACCTTCCAGACCACCCACGGACGCACGGTGCGGGACGGCGGCGGCATCACGCCCGACGTGGAGCTCCCCTCCAAGGAATACAGCCGCCTGGTCTATTCCCTGGTCTACGGCGGCATCCTGGAGCAGTATGCCCTGGATTATGTGCGCCGGCACGAAAGCATTCCGGCCCTGGAGAATTTCCATTTCACCGATGCGGATTTCGAGGACTTCATCGCTTTCGCGAAGGACAAGAAATTCGACTACCGCTCCAGCGCCCGGACGCATTTCGACCTGATGAAGAAGGATTTGGAGAAGGACGGCCTCGCCGATGCGATGAAGGATCGCCTGGAAGCGGTGGAGAAGGCTCTGGACATGGATAAGGAGACTTTCCTGCGGCTGAAGAAGGACGAGATCGTTCCTTTCATCGAGGAGGAACTTGCGATCCGTTATTACTTCCAGGAGGCGGGCGTCAAGGTGCGCCTGCGCTATGACGACCAGCTGAAGAAGGCGCTGGTCTCGCCGCTCATCTGACCTCGCACTCCATCTCGATCAGCCAGGCGGGGCGGCAGACCCGGGCTTCGAGGATGACGCGCGGGAGGTAGTGGAAGCGCCGCTGCATGTAGGCGTCCACCAGCGGATAATCTGAGATATCCCGCAGATAGACAATGAAATACGGTACTTTATCCAGGCTAGATCCTCCTTCCCGGAGGAGTTGGTCGATGTTTTCCAACAGGCGGTCCGCCTGGGCGAGGACGTTTCCTTCGTTGACCACTCGTCCGCAGCGGTCGATGCTGGCGGTGCCGCTGATATAGATATGTCCGTCGCTCAGCCGGACGCCCCGCTCGAAAGAGACACCATAGTCGTGCGTCGGGCTGAGATGCGAGAGCGCTTTCAGGTAGGTTTTGTCGGATTCCCGGATATCAGGACGGGTCAGGAAATCGATCGCCACGACGGAGCTGCGGCCGTCCGTGGCCCCTCCGATGCCGGTGGAGGCGATGTAGTGCGTGTCGAGGCTGAGCCCTTCTTCGGCGAAGACGTCGTTGCGGGCCTTGACGAGGCCGGCATAGTTGGCGTCGATGTCGCGCACGTAGATCCAGGTGCGTACGCAGTGGGTCTTGAGTTCCAGTCCGAGCGGGCGGATGAGCCCCAGATACTTGTCGAAGAGGAGACGCGCCTGGGCGTAGGAGTCCCGGCCCTGCGCCTCGTCTTCCCGGAGACGCAGACTGTGGAACAGGTAGCGCCGGGCCCCGAGCGCAGTATTTCGTATTTGTCCATCATACAAAATTACAGATTTCTTCCGTCCGGTCCAATCCCCATTTATTGGGATTCTAACAGGGGGGCCTCTTGTTTGCAATCGTTGCGGAAAGTTCGTATCTTTGTTAATTAGACACTAAAAACAAAACCAATATGAATCCGAACAAATGCGCAATCGGCGTGGATGTGGGAGGCTCCCACCTTTGCTCCGCCGTCATCGATCTCGACCGGAAAGAACTTTGTACCGCTCCCGTCCTGACCCCGATGGACAGCAGCGGCCCCGCTGACGCGATCCTCGCTTGTTTCAAGGAGAACCTGCTCGGCACGATGAAGGTATTCGGCCGCAAGGTCAGCAAGATCGGCCTCGCCTTCCCGGGCCCCTTCGACTATGAGAAGGGCATCCCGTGGATGGAGCAGAAGTTCCAGCATCTCTACGGCATGGATATGCCGAAGGAGCTCCGGAAGCAGCTGGACAGCCCCAAGATCCAGTTCAAGTTCATCAACGACGCCTCGGCTTTCGCTCTCGGCGAATGCTTCTGCGGCAGCGGCAAAGACCGCAAGCGGGTGATCGCCCTGACCCTGGGGACAGGCGTGGGCTCCGGCTTTGTCGCGGACGGCAAGCTGGACGAGCATTCCGAGCGCGTGCCCGAAGGGGGAGAGGTCTGGAACCTGCCTTTCGAGGATACCATCGTGGATGCCAGCTTCTCCACCCGCTGGGTCGTGAAGCGCTACAAGGAACTGACCGGCAAGGATGTGCCCGGGGCGAAAGAGGTCTCTCAGGCCGTTCCGACCGAGCCCGAAGCCCGGCAGCTGTTCCGCGAATACGGCGCACGCCTGGCGACGTTTGTCACGCCCTGGCTGAAGAAGTTCGGCGCCGACACCCTGGTGCTCGGCGGCAACATTTCCCGCAATTTCCCGCATTTCAGCGAGACCCTGCTCGCCGGCATCCCCGAGGGCGTGGAGGTCCGTACCTCGACCCTGCTGGACCAGGCCGCCATGATCGGCGCCGCGTCGCTGTTCAAGGAGTAAGCGTATGAAACGCCGGCTGCTTCTGCTGCTGATTCCGTTCCTGGCGCTCTCCTGCGTACGGGAGGATGAGGAGACCCTGTTCCTGAAAGGGATCCTGGACGATCCTTTGATGGCGCAGGTGGACTCGATGGCGCGTGCCGTCGCGGCGACGGGCTTCAATGCCGGCGACGGCTACAAGGAGGTCTGGATCCGGGATTTCAATACCTTCATCGCGCTGTCCCTGCAGGTGGTCGATACGGCTGAGGTCCGTGACGCGCTGAATACGTTCCTGGATTTCCAGGGGACGGAAGGGGACATCCCGGATGCGTTTGTGTCGAACGTGGACACCTCCGCCGTGCCTTATCGCTACCGGTACAGCCGGGCGCGGCCCCGCATGGCCGCCCACAAGAACACCGTCGAGACGGATCAGGAGTCTTCCCTGGTCCAGGCCGCCTGCCAGTATGTGAAGCTGACCGGCGATACGACCTGGCTTGCCTCGAAACGCGGCGGCAAGACCGTCCTGCAGCACCTGGAGGGTGCGATGTCCTATCTCCGTAACCGCAAATGGAACGAGGACTACGGCCTGATCACCGGTGCCACGACAGCCGACTGGGGCGACGTGCAGCCCGAGCACGGATGGGGCGTGGAGATCGACGACAACACGCACTACGCCATCGACATCTATGACAACGCGATGTATGTTCTGGCTCTCGGCGACCTGGTCGAACTGTTCCAGATTGCAGGCGCGGACAGCCTGGGCACGCCGTGGCTTGCGCTCAGGGAGGAGATCACGGCGAATGTGCGGAAGCACCTCTGGGACTCCGAACGGCACAAATTCCATCCCCATATCTATCTGGACGGTTCGCCCTTCCCGGAGGACCTGGACGAGGAGGCGATCTATTACCACGGAGGAACCGCGGTGGCGGCCCTGGCGGGCATCCTGACCCGTGAGGAAGTGGCCGAGGCCAACGCCCGGATGCTGGAGAATGTGGAGGCCGCCGGTGCCCAGAGCATCGGCCTGACCCTGTATCCGGCCTATCCGTCCGGTTCCTTTGCCAACCCGATGATGGGTGCCTGGCAGTATCAGAACGGTGGCGACTGGACCTGGTTCGGGGCGCGGATGATCCAGGCTCTGGTGCAGTACGGTTTTCTGCATGAAGCATACGACGAGCTGCGGCCCATGCTGCAGCGCGTCGCAGACCAGGGCGGCTTCTACGAATGGTACAAACTGGACGGAACGCCCGTCGGCTCCGGTACCTACCGCGGCGCCGCCGGCGTCCTTTTCAAAGCCGACGAAATGCTCCGCGTCGCCGCCCGGCAGAAACTGGAATCGAAGTAATGAACCCCACCGCAGACTATCAGCTGACGATCATCGTGCCCGTGTACAACGAGCAGGAGGGACTGCCGGCGCTGGAGGAGCGGCTCGCGGCCTATCTGCCGGTGTGCCCGGTGAAGGCTTGCGTATTGTTCGTCAACGACGGGTCGACGGACGGGAGTGCGGCGCGCATCCTGGAGGCTTGCACGCGGCATACGGATTTCTTTTACCTGGAGTTTGAGCGCAACCACGGGCTGAGCACGGCGCTGAAGGCCGGATTTGATTTCGCGGAGTCGGAGCTCTGCGGCTATATGGATGCGGACCTGCAGACCGCACCGGAGGATTTCGACCTGCTGCTGCCGCTCATCGCGGACCATGATATGGTCACGGGCATCCGCACCGGGCGCAAGGATACGGCGTGGAAGCGCTTCCAAAGCCGTTTTGCGAACGGCTGGCGCCGGATGTTCACCCAAGACGGGGCCGTCGATACCGGCTGCCCGCTGAAGATTCTCCGTACGGAAATGGCCCGTAGGCTCCCGATGTTCCGGGGCATGCACCGTTTCCTGCCGGCGCTGGTGCTGCTGGAGGGCGGGACCTACGCCCAGGTACCGGTCCGCCATTTCCCGCGCACGGCAGGGGAGTCAAAGTACCACCTTTGGAACCGGCTGGCCGGTCCATTCGCCGACTGTTTCGCCTACCGCTGGATGAAGAAACGGCACATTGACTACCGCGTCACGCAAACTAACTTGAAGTAGGATGGACAGCCCGCTATGGATCTACTGCATCGGTTTCAGCGCCCAGGTGTTCTTCACCGCCCGGGTGCTGATCCAGTGGTATCTGTCCGAGAAGCACCGGCAGGTCGAGTCGCCGATGCTCTTCTGGCTCTTCAGCATCCTGGGCTCCCTCATCCTGCTGTTCTACGGCTGGCTGCGCAAGGACTTCGCCATCCTGACCGGGGAACTGATTTCCTACTACATTTATCTATGGAACCTCCGGGCGAAAGGGCTGTTCGACAAGACGCCGAAGCTGGTGCCGGTCTTGGTCAGTCTGATCCCCCTGGTGGCTTTGTCGCTGATGCTGAAGGACTTCTCCTCTTTCAGCACGGATTTCTTCCGAAGCGACGACCTGTCCGGTCCGCTGCTGGTCTTCGGCATCGCCGGCCAGCTCATCTTCAAGTCGCGCTTCCTGGTCCAGTGGTTCTACAGCGTCCGTCACGGAGAGTCTTCGCTGCCCATGGTCTTCTGGATCATTTCGGTCGTCGGTTCGCTGATGATCATCGTCTATGGCCTGATCCGGCACGACTGGGTGCTGGTCGCCGGCCAAGTCGGCATCGTCGCCTCCGTCCGCAACATCATGATTTCCCTTGCCCGTCAGTCGGATGAAAAAGTGGTTTAAACGTTTCCCCGTCGCCTCCGTGATGCTGCTGGTGCTGCTTTGCGTGGCGCCGGTTCTCGCGCTGCGGGATTTCTCGCCCGCCAACGAGCTCCGCTATCTGAGCATCGCCGACGAGGCGCTGGCGGACGGGCACTGGTTCGCTTTCTCCAACCACGGGGAACCCTACGCCGACAAGCCGCCGCTCTATTTCTGGATCGTGATGCTGTGCCGCCTGCTGTTCGGGAAACACAGCATGCTGGCCCTGGGCCTGTTTTCGCTGCTGCCCTCTTTCGGGATCGTGGCTGCGATGGACCGCATGGCTTTCCGGGAGGAGCGCCCGCTGACCCGGGCCGCCGCCGCGATGATGCTGCTGACGACCGCCCTGTTCCTGGCGATGTCGGTCTATGTGCGGATGGACATGCTGATGTGCCTCTGGATCGTGCTGGCCCTTTATGCCTATTGGGAAGGGAAGAGCGGGTGGCTGGCTCTGATGACCTTCCTGGCCCTGTTTACCAAGGGCCCTGTCGGGCTGCTGGTGCCGCCGCTCTCCATTATCGCCTACCTGGTCGCCACCGGCCACTGGCGGAGCCTGGGCAAGACCTTCAACGGCCGTTTCTTCGCCATCCTGGGCACGCTGAGCCTTGTCTGGCTGGGAATGGCTTACTATGAGGGCGGACCGGAGTATCTGCTGAACCTGACCGTCGGCCAGACGGTCGGCCGCGCGGTCAACGCCAGCGTCCACCAGGAACCGGTCTGGTTCTATCTGGCCGTCATTTGGGGCGTCGCGGCGCCCTGGTGCGTGCTGACGGTCCCTTCGATGATTGCCTCGTTTCGCGAGAAAAGCGGCTCCCGCCGGCACAGCAATCCAACGCATCGGACCCGTCGCGAGCGCCTGTTTGCCTGGACGGTGATCGTGACCGTCGTTCTCCTGTCCCTCTTCAGTTCCAAGCTGGCCCTTTATCTGCTGCCGGCGCTGCCTTTCCTGGTCGGCGTGTTCGTTCTGGTGGTGAAACGCCTGGGTTGGCGGCTTTGGATGCGGGTCGCGCTGGGCGCCGTCTCGATCCTGTTCGCCCTGATCGGCCTGGCGGCCATCATCGGATATTGCTTCTTCGACCATTTGCCGCTGCCTGCGGAATACGGCTTCGCCCGCACGCCGTTACTATTCCCGGGCGGTGTGCTGATGATTGCGGCTGGGATCTATGGGCTGATGGCGTCGAAACGCGGCTGGCAGCGTCCCGTACTGGTGCTGGGTGTGGCCCTTCTGCTGCTGGTACCGCTCTTTTCGCCGCTTCTGCCCCGGGTCAACGAGGTGGTCGGCTATCGGCAGCTCAGCGAGGATGTCCGGGCCGTGGCCCGTCCCGCTGCCGACATCTATACCCTCGGGCTCTATCGCCCCGAGAACATGGACGTGTACCTGCACCGGCCCGTCCAGGTGCTGGATCCCGAGGTCTTCCTGAATGATCCTTCCTCGCTGCCGGCAGGTGCGATCGTGATTGTCTCGCAAAAGAAAGATGCCGCCGCATCGGGACGATACGGCGGCATCTTGAAGGCTTCCGGCCGCCGCAGCACCGAATCATCGGCCGGGCTCTACCGGATCTGGCGCTAATCAGGAATTCTCTTCCTGCTCGCGGATTATCTCTTCTTCCTTTTCTTCCTTGGCAACCTCCTTGTCGAGGGCCTTGGCGCCGCTGACGAGCTCCTTGGCTTCTCCGATCAGGGAGGAGGTGAAGGCCTGGGCGCGGGCGTAACCGTCGCGCGGGGCTTTCCACATCGAGAGGAAGATCAGCACGCCGATGATGCCCACGAAGATGAAGGTCATGAACACGGCGTTCCAGCCGAGCTTGTCGGCGATGAGGCCGATGGCGATGGCTGCGAGGGCCGAGCCGACGTAGCCGAGGATGCCGGTCAGGCCGTTGGCCGTCGCGGAGGCTTCCTTGGTGGCCTGGTTGGCCGCACCGATGCCGATCAGCGCCTGCGGACCGTAGATGCAGAAGCCGCCGAGGGCCAGGATGAAGATGGAGAGGAACGGATTGATGTTCGGCAGCAGGGCGAAGAGGCCGAAGAAGACCACGGCGCCGATCATGCTGAACACGCACATCCGGTGCGCCTTTCCCTTGAAGATATGGTCGGTGGCCCAGCCGGCGAAGATGGTGCCGAAGATGGCCAGCAGTTCGAAGAAAGCGACGGACCAGGCGGCGGACTTGATGTCCATGCCGCGGTGCTCGGTCAGGAACTTCGGGCCCCAGTCGAGCACGCCGACGCGCAGCACGTAGACGAAGATGTTGGCGATGGACAGGGTCCAGACCCAGCGGTTCTTGAAGACCATGTGGCGCAGGAAAGCGCTGTGGGCGCCTTTCTGGCCGGCGGTGTCATCCTTGCCGGTGTGGGTGCCTTCGACCTCGGGCAGGCCCACGTCCTGGGGACGGTCCTTCAATCCGATCAGGATCAGGATGCCGCCCACGAGGGCGAAAAGGGCCGGGATCCAGAAGCACCACCTCCAGGCGCCGTAGTGGCCGGCGTAGGAGAGGACGCGGGAGGTCTGCTCCGCGGCGGAGAGGCCGTCCCAGCCCTTGATGCTGCCGGCGAGGTTCTGCGTGATCGCGTGGACCACGGAGGAATCTCCCGTCATGTCGGCGCCCATGTTGGACATGATCAGACCGCAGACGACCGAGGCGGCGATGGCCCCGATGGAGTGGGAAGTGTTCCAGATGCTCATCTTGGTCGCCAGCTGTCCCGGCGGAATCCAGGTCGGCAGCATCCTCGCGCAGGGCGGATAGCCCATTCCCTGGAAATACTGGTTCAGCACGATCGTGACACCCATCACCAGGATGAGCATGTTGACGAACTGGGGCCCGTCATGCACGCCCGTGATCAGGTAGCTCAGGTCCGCTCCGAAACCGAAACAGAAATTGGCCAGGGCGCAGAGGAAAAGGCCGATGGCCATGAAGACCTTGGTGCTGACCTTGTCGACGATGAAACCGTTGATGAAGCGCGCCAGGCCGTATACGATCGATCCGAGACCGATGATGATACCGAAGCTGGTGTTGGAAATGCCGTATTCGGCCGTGAGGCCCGGCATCGCGATGGAGAAATTCTTCCGTACAAAATAGAAGATGGCGTAGCACACCATCGAAACGATGATGATGCGCCACTGCCAGAGATTGTACCTTTTCTGTGTATCCATAGAGGAGTCTGTTTATTCCAGTTCGAAGGTTCCGAAGACCTGGTAATGTCTGGGTTTGTCCCGGAGCAGGTTGTTGTCTTCGGTCTCAAACCAATCCCATTCGAGGCTGATGATGATGGATTCATCCGCATCGGAGGGAATGGCCCGGGACAGGTCGAATCGCAGGTAGTGCGTGTCCACCTGGAAATCTTTCGTATCATAGTCCGTGTTTTCGAAAGATTCGCCCTGGCCCTGATGGTGCAGTTCGAGAAAAAGCGTGTCGGCGTTGGAGCGGGTGTCATCCCAGACCAGGTCGACGGTATGGGGCGTCTCGGAATTCTTGAGCGAAGTGACGAGGCAAGCGACGTCGAGCAGGTGCTTGGCCGGGTAGGATCCCCAGTCCTGGTAAAAACAGGCGGCGTCGGTGCCATAAACGGTGGGATCGGCGGTACTCTTGGCCAGGACCGCCTTGCGCGTTACGGGTTCATACATTTTCAGGCGGGTCTCGTAGGCCCCCTGTACCGGCATGCCGAGCAGGTCGCAAAGGAAGAAGATGGTCTGCTCGTGCATCCACTTGCTGTCGGTCTGGTCTTCGGTGACCTTGAGCGTGGCACCGGTTGCTTCGATCCGGATCTGCGTGCCGGAGACCTCTCCGAAGCCGTAGAGGTTTTCATAATAGAAAGTGCTTTCGGGCGGGTTGCAGGCGACGAGTCCGAGGAGGGAAAGGATAAGGATCGGAAACTTTTTCATGGTTCACGGTATCAGAAGGAACGGGGAGCCTTGCGGTGGGACGGGTGGCAGAGGATCTGGATGTCGATGCCGTCCACCCGGAATCCCTTGAAGCGGCGGCGTTTCAGGGCCGTCTCCACGGTCATCAGGAGCTCCTCGTCGAGGATGTCTTTATAGGAATTGTTGTAAACGTCATAGAGATGGATGTGCTTGCCGGTGTTGACGTCAAAGTACATCTTGTTGTTGGCGCTGAGCCGGTGCTTGTAGATGCCCAGGAGGGCGAGCTGCGTCAGGGTGTTGTACACCGAGGCGACCGTGATCCTGCCGCCGTGGGAGACGATGTACTCCCGGACCATGTCGGCACTGGCGTGTCCCAGCTCCATCATCGCTCCGTGGATGGCGAGACGCTGGTCCGTGGCCTTGAGACCGTGGCTCTTGAGCGATTTCTTGAAGTCTTCCAGGGTGGAAGTGTGGGTGCTTTGTGCCATGGGACTATCGGGTAAGCGGGTTGCGGGCCTCGGCGGCCGGAACGAACTCGGCGGTGAAATGGTCCTTGTAGACCGTGACGATGTTGAGGCCGGAAATGCCGTCTCCGAGGGTCAGGCCGGAGGCGCTGGTGGTGTAATAGGGCACGCCGTCGTTCTCGCAGAAACGGGAACGGTGCAGGTGGCCGGAGAAGACGGCGTCGACTCCGTATCGGGAGAACTGCTCCAGGTAGAACTGGCGGTAGGGAGCCTGGAAATTGAAATAATCCTCCTTCTCATCCACGGCCTCCTTGACGACGGGGCAGTGCGTGAAGACGAAGAGGAAACGCGCTCCCTGGTTGGCGGCGAGCGTCTGCAGCAGCCAGGTGCAGTGCTCGCGCTCCTCCCCGAAACACCCGTCTTTCAGGAAGCAGGTGTTCATGCCGACGAAGGTGCAGCCTCCGTAGCGGAAGCAGAAACGGTCGTAGCCGTAGCGGTCCAGGTAATGCTGCAGGTCGCCTTCCTCGCGGGGTTTGAGGTCATGGTTGCCGGGCACGTGCCAGACCGGGATGTCCTTGTCGATGCGGCCGATCAGTTCCCGGTACGCGGCCCACTGCTCCTCGTTGAACCGGTTGTTGGTCATGTCGCCCGTCACGACCACGAAGGCCGGATGGATGCGGTTGATCGCCTCGACGGTCTCGGTCAGCAGCCGGACGCCCTCCACCATGGAATCCTTCTCCTTGAATCCCAGCTGGGGATCCGTGATCTGGACGAAGAAGAAGGGCTTCGCCGCCCGGGCGGGAAGCAGGGCGAAGGCAAGGATCAGGGTCAGAAATAGTCGTTTCAGCATGGTTATACGCGTAAACATTTCCAAAGATACACATTATTTCTTATATTTGTCAGTTGCAAAACTGCTAAAATGGAAAAAGTCAAATGTATGATCATAGGCGGGGGCCCGGCCGGTTACACGGCGGCGATCTATGCCTCCCGCGCCTCCCTTTCACCCGTCCTCTATGAAGGGATGGAGCCCGGCGGACAGCTGATGACCACGACCGTGGTGGAGAACTATCCGGGATTTCCCGAAGGGATTGAGGCGTATCCGCTGATGGAAGGGATGAAGAAGCAGGCCGCCCGTTTCGGCGCGGACATCCGCCGAGGCACGGTCGTCGAGGCCGATCTCTCTTCCCGGCCTTTCCGGCTCCGGATCGACAACGGGACGGAGATCGAGGCGGAGTCTCTGATACTTGCGACCGGAGCGACCGCCCGTTACCTGGGACTGCCCAGTGAAGCGGAATACCGCGGCCGGGGCGTGTCCGCCTGCGCGACCTGCGACGGCTTTTTCTACCGCAGGAAGACGGTCGCCGTGGTCGGCGGGGGAGACACCGCCTGCGAAGAGGCCACCTATCTGGCCGGCCTGTGCCGGAAGGTCTATATGATCGTGCGCCGGGACGTGCTGCGCGCCTCCGAGGCGATGCAGGAGAAGGTGCGCTCGATGGAGAACATCGAGATTCTCTGGAACTGCAACACGCAGGAAGTCCTGGGCGACGGAGAAAAGGTCACCGGAGTCCGTCTCCTGCGCAAGGATGGTACTGTTTTTGATGTGGAACTCGACGGCTTTTTCCTCGCGATCGGCCACCATCCCGTCACGGAAGTCTTCTCCTGCTGGATCGAGACGGACGCGGAGGGCTACATCGTGACGGAGGGGAAGTCCTCCCGCACCAACGTGGAAGGCGTGTTCGCCGCCGGCGACGTGCAGGATCCGCGATACCGCCAGGCGATCACCGCCGCGGCATCGGGCTGCAAGGCCGCCCTGGATGCGGAGCGCTTCCTGAAACAGAAGTAAGATATGAAGTATTTCAAAATATTTATGGCGGTGACCCTGGCCCTCTGGGCGGCGGCATCCTGCAAGTCCGAGTACCAGCAGCTGCTGGAAGGATATGACGAAGAAGCCAAGTATGCGGCAGCTTTCGATTATTTCAACCAGGGCAAGTTTTCCAAGGCGGCCCAGCTCTTCGAGAGCCTGTCCGTGACGACCAACGGCACGGAGCGCGACGATACCATCCAGTTCTACTGGGGCCTGAGCAACTACCGCTTCAAGGATTACTATACGGCGGAGACCAATTTCAAGGAGTTTATCGAGAAGTATCCTCGCAGCCCCTTCGCCGAGGAGGCGGGTTTCCTGCGGATCGACTGCCTGTACAACTCCTCCCTGCGCTATGAGCTGGACCAGTCCTCGTCCGTGCAGACCATCTCGGCGATCGGCGAGTACCTGACCAATTACCCCCAGACTCAGCACCTGGACGCTTGCCGGGACATCCTGACCGAACTCGGCGAACGGATGGACCGCAAGGCCTACGAGGGCGCGAAACTCTATTACAAGATGGAGGATTACCTGGCGTCCCGGATCGCGCTGAAGAACGTGCTCAAGGACGATGCGGACAACAAGTTCCGGGAGGAGATCCTCTACTACGCGGCCAAGTCTTCCTACAAGTATGCCCAGCTCAGCGTACCCGAGAAGCAGAAGGAACGTTACCTGACCTTCATCGACGACTATCTCAACTTCGTGGGCGAATACGAAACGTCCGTGTACCGGCGCGAGATGGATGTCTTGTACAAACGGGCGCAGCGGGCCCTGGGCCGCTACACCGGACCGGATGAGGAAGATACCGGCGAGGAGGAGAAAGACTTCGAGAAGGAGCGCAAGCAACTGCTCCAGGAAAGCAAGGACAAGAAATAAAACTTTTGAAACTTCCCGCCGCGAGGCGGGAGTATTTATTTTAGAAAACAGCAAAAACACCATGGATAACAAGACAAAGAAAGTCCCGACCAACACCATCACCCGGGACACGAAAAACCTGGCTGCCCCGACCGGCAACATCTATGAGACCGTCGTCGTCCTGTACAAGCGGGCCAACCAGATCGCCCTCGCGGAGAAGAAGGAACTCAACAAGAAGCTGGAGGATTTCCGCAACGAGCGCGACACGATGGACGAAGTCTTCGAGAATAAGGAGCAGATCGAAATCTCCAAATACTACGAGAAACAGCCGAAGCCGGACCTGGTAGCCATCTCCGAGTTTGAAAACGGAGACCTCTTCTACCGGAAGGCGGGCGAGGAGGATGCTTAGGGCCCTTCATATCAGCCATTACATCCTGATAGACTCTCTGGATATCGAATTTCCGGAGGGTCTGATCATTATTACCGGGCAGACCGGTGCGGGCAAGTCCATCCTCATGGGCGCCCTGTCCCTGCTGACCGGGGCGAAGGCCGATGCCGCCGTCATCTCCGAGGGGGCGGACAACTGTGTCGTGGAAGGCGAGTTCCGGACCGACGACCCTGCCGTCCGTGCCATCCTGGAAGAGAACGGCGCGGAATGGGAGGAGGGGAGCCTGCTCGTGCGGCGGGTCATCCATCGTTCCGGGCGTTCCCGTTCCTTCGTCAACGACTGCCCCGTGCAGGTGGGCGTCCTGTCGGCCCTGGCCTCCCGCCTGGTGGACATCCATTCGCAGCATCAGAATCTCGTACTGTCCGATCCCGCGTTCCAGCGGGAAGTCCTGGACCTTTTCGCCGGGGACGGGGAGACCCTGGATGCCTCCCGTGCGGGCTGGCGCCGGCTCCTGTCGCTGCGCTCCGAACGGCGCACCATCCGGGAGCAGCTGGAGCGCCTGGACGCCGAGCGGGACTACAACGAAGCCCGCTACAAGCGTCTGGAGGATGCGAAACTGCGCGAAGGGGAGCTGGAGGAACTGGAGGCCGAGCAGACGCGTCTGGCCAATGCGGAAGAGATCAAGGAAACCCTTTCCGCCGTCGGCGGAATGCTTTCCCCTTCCGACGGGGAATGGCCGGGCCTGGTCGCGACTCTCAAGGAAGCGTCCCGGCTGCTGTCCCGCTCCGAGACCTTCATTCCGGAGGCCCGCGAGCTGGCGTCCCGGCTGGATGCCGCACGCATCGAGCTGGATGACATCTCCTCCGAGTTGGACCGTCTCGATGCGGCCGTGGACGTGTCTCCGCAACGGCTGGAAACGGTCGAGGACCGGATGGGCCTGCTCTACGACCTGCTGAAGAAATACAACTGCTCCACGGAAGGCGAGCTCATCGCCTCCCGGGACGCCCTGTCCTCCCTGCTCTATGACTCCACGGCGATGGAAGAAAGGGCGGAGGCGCTGGACGGGGAGATCGCGCAGGCGGAGCGGAAGCTGGAAGAGCTTCATGCCGCCCTGCACCGGGCCCGTACTGAAGCGGCGCCGAAACTGGCCGCCCGGCTGGAGGAGCGCCTGCGTTTTCTTGAGTTGGAGCGTTCGGTGTTCGAGGTGGCGGTGGATCCTGCCCAGCCAGGGGAAAACGGCGCCGATGCCGTTCGTTTCCTCTTTTCCGCTTCCGGCAAAAATCCCGTGGACGCCGCGCGCTGCGCCTCCGGCGGTGAACTGTCCCGCATGATGCTTTCCCTGAAATCCCTGCTGGCTTCGCTGACCGAGATGCCGACGATGGTCTTCGACGAGATCGATTCCGGCGTGTCCGGCAGCGCGGCCGACAAGATGGGTTCGATGATCTGCACGATGGGGGACAGGATGCAGGTATTCGCCATCACGCACCTGCCGCAGGTGGCTGCCAAGGGACAGGCGCATTTCCTGGTGAGCAAGGACGCCTCCGGCGAAGGCGGCTCCACCATCAAAAAACTCTCCCCGGAGGAGAGAGTCTTTGAAATCGCCCGCATGCTGAGCGGAGCGGTCGTCTCAGAGGAAGCCGTGGCCAACGCCCGGCGCCTGCTCACAGATCGCTGAGCAGGGAAATCGTAAAGTCCTTTCCGTAAACCACCCTTCTGACGGCCCGGTTGACGTGGCCGGCGTTTCCATCGTCCGAAATCAGGAAGTTGGATTGGAGACCCGTGTACTTGCGGTCTTCCAGGCGGGTCATCCGCTCCCGGTCACGCTCGGAGGTGGCGAAATTGCGGATGAAATAATAGGCGATGTCGTAACCCTGGTAGGCGAACTGCGTCGGCTCGGCACCGAAGAGGGCGCGGTAGCTCAGGAGGAAATCCTTGATGCGCGGGTTGTTGTAATCGATGAAATAGGAGCAGCTCAGGTGGGCGTTGGCCCGGTGGAGGTTCTCCACTTCGATGATGTCGTAGGTGCGGATCTTGGCGGGACCGTAGAGGATGATGTCCAGGTTCTTGTAGCTGAGCAGAGTCAGGTTACGGACCAGATCGTTGACGAAGCCTTCCCGGTCGGCGGCCAGGATGACGTGCGAGGTACCGGAGGGTGGCATCAGGGTGCGCATCCGCTCGAGGGCGGAATGGGATTCGCGGGTGGTGTATTCCACCGTTGAATAATCCAGACCCGATTCGGCCAGGCGGTCGGCGACGGGGGTCGGCGGGGCGTCCTTTTCCTTGACCAGCAGGATCCGGTCGCCGCGCTTGAAACTTTCGCGGACCCAATCTACGATGTCGTCGTACTGGGCGTCCGCGGGACTGGGTGCCTGGATGAAGTTGGGATAGGTCCCGGCCAGTTCGATGGCCTTGGGATCCAGCGGGGAGACCACGGCAGTCGTGCGGGGACTGATGTCCAGCACTTCCTGGAGGTCGTCCGGCGCGACGGGACCGATGACCAGGTCGAAACCGTCGAGTTTGTCGGCGGTCACGGGCGTCGCGGGATTCTTGCTGTCGATGACGGTCAGTTCGGCTTTGATGCCGCTCTTGCCCAGGTCGCGGACGGCGAGAAGCATGCCGCTGTAGAGGTCGAAGGAAGAATGGACGAGCTGACCCTTGGCGTTGAAGGGAAGGATGATGCCGACGCGGACCTTGTCATCCAGCTGCTTGCGGCGGAACAGGTCCTTGAGGGACAGGCCGATCCTGTCGACCACGCTTTCCGTGGTCTCTACCGTCGTTTCGGTTTCCTCAGGAAGGGTCTCTTCCTCGGGCTCCGTCTCGGGAAGGATGGCGACTTCGGCCGGCTTCACGGGTGTCGTGACGGGCACTTCCACCGTCTCAGGATGTGCGGGAATGCGGAGGCGCTGGTGGCGGGAGAGCTGCTCGCTCGTCAGGCCGTTGTAGGCCATCAGGACATCCTTGGAGACATTGTGCTTGGCGGCGATCATGTCAAGGGTCTCGTACCATTTCGCCGTATAAACCGTATAATCGGACGTGGTGGGCGCTTCCTGTGCGGGTTTCTGCGTGACGACGGGGGCGCTTTCCGGTACGGGAGCCACGGCATCGCCCCGGGCGACCACGGATTCCGCCGGAATCTCTTTCTCAGGAATCAGCAGGACCTGGCCGGTCTGGATCTGCCCTCTTGACAGGTCCAATCCGGGGTTGGCGTCGACGATATCCTGATAGGTGACGCTGTAGGCCCGTGAGATCGAGAACAGGGTCTGGTGGTCCAGTACCTTGTGGGCGAAATAGACTTTGCCGTCCTTGCTGACTTTTTCCTGGGAGATGGTGACGGGGGTACTCTTGTAGGCCTGGGCGGCAAGAGGGATCGGGGCGAGGCACAAGGCCGTCAGCATCAGTGTCAGTATTCTTTTCATACTCAGAGGGATTCTGCGAACTCGACGAGGTCGCTGCAAAACTTTGACCAGGAGAGGCGTTCCTTTTCCCGGCGGATGTTGCGGATACATTGCTCCCGGACTTCCGGGTCCCCGAAGTAGCGGCGGATTTCCTGCAGGACGCTTTCCGGAGTGGCTTCGGCAGCGACGAGGCCGGTGCCCCGCCCGCCTACGGTCTCGGTCAGGCCCCCGACCGCCGTGACGATCATCGGGACTTCGAAATGGTAGGAGATGGAACTGATGCCGCTCTGCGTGGCGCTCCGGTAGGGGAGCACCGTCACGTCGGCGGCGGAGAAATACTTGCTTACCTCGTAGTCAGGAATGTAATCCGTGACCAGGGTGATCCGGTCCTTGCCGGGGAGGCTGTCAATAATCTTCTGATAGGGTTCGAAGGAGCCGTATGGCTCTCCGGCTACGATCAGCTGGTAGTCGTCCCCCAGCTCTCGGAAGGCCTCCAGCAGGATGTCCAGTCCCTTGTAATGGCGGATGAGGCCGAAGAACAGCAGGTTTTTCTTCCCGCTTTCCAGACCGAGGGCCCGTTCGGCTTCGGCACGGTCCATCTTTTCCCCGAAGTGGGTATAGAGGGGGTGCGGAAGGGTCGTGTAGGGAATGTCACTGCGGATCGACAGCAGATCCTTCGCCACTTCGTCGCACATCACGACGCAGCCGGACTGTCCGGTCAGGAAATAACGGGTGAAGGGTTTGTCGAAGAAGTGCGGCTCGTGCGGGACGACGTTGTCCAGGATCGAGACCACCTTGCATCCTTTCCACTTCAGGCGCCGGGCCACATAACCCAGCGAAGGCGCGAACCAGGACATCCAGTATCGCATGATCAGGAGGTCCGGCTTCCAGGCTTCGATTTCCCGGGCGGTACGGCCGTACGAAAAAGGATTCGCCGTATCCAGGAGCGAAACGGACTCCACGGGTACGGCTGAATCAGTATCGGTCACATACTGTGTCTTGCCCGGAAAGAGGAACTCGGGATATTGCCGCTTGAAATTGAAAGCCTTGACAACGTGCCGCTTGCCCAGTTCGCCGAAGATGCTTGCATTGAACTGAGAGATCCCTCCTCTGTAAGGGTAGAAGCAGGAAAGAATGGCGATTCTCAATCCGGGTGATTATTTCTTTTCCTTGTCGGTCTTGGCCTTTTCCTTGACATACTCCTCGTTGAGGCCGTCGATGATGGCCTGGGTGATGTCGAGGTCGGGGTCACCGCAGACGACAGGGGCGGGAAGGATTTCACCCTGGGTGGTGAGGACCATCGCGAAGCCCTGCTCGTCGGCATATTTGTCGACGAAGGTCTTGATCGCGTCGGCGATCTGGTTCATCATGACGGACTGCTCCTCGTTGATCTCCTGCTGCTTCTGGGCGGCATAGTTCTGGAAATCGGCCTGCTGCTTCTGGAGCTTCTGGCTCTGGACTTCGGCGACGGAGCGGGTCATGAGGCCCTTGTCGATCTTGTTCTGGAAATCGTTGACGTCTTTCTGGAGGCGGTTGCCCTTGCGGTTGACTTCTTCGCTGATGCTGTTGATCTTGGTCTCGACGACGCTGCGGAGGTCGTTGGCCATGTCATATTCCTGCGTGACGGTGTCGAGGTTGAAGAAGACGATCGCGCCCTTCATGTTGGGAGTCTCTTCTTGGTTTTCGGCAGCCTGGGTGCCGTTGGCGTTGTTGCAGGAAATGGAGAGGACGGCCGCGCCGAAAAGGGCTGCGATGCCGAGGATAAGGGTAGATTTTTTCATTGTTATTGGATGTTGAATTAAAATCAATCGTTATGCAATTTACAAAGATAGTCAAAAAATCTTGATCTTCGAAAGATAGGCCTGAATAGTTTTCTCCAGACCCAGGTAAAGGGCGTCGCTGATGACGGCGTGGCCGATCGAGACCTCGTCGGTCCAGGGGATGGTGCGGATGTAGTACTCCAGGTTGTCCAGGTTGAGGTCGTGGCCGGCGTTGAGCCCCAGACCGCAGGCGCGGACGGCGCAGGCGGTCTCCAGATAGGGTCTCACAGCCGTTTCCGGGTCGAAGGGGAATCCTTCGGCGTATGCGGCCGTGTACAGCTCCACGCGGTCTGCGCCGACGGCCTTCGCGGCGGCGGCCATCTCCGGTTTGGGATCGATGAAGATGGAGGTCCGGATGCCCTTCTCCCGGAAGACCTTGCAGACTTCGGCGAGGAATTCCGCATGGGCGGGGATGTCCCAGCCCGCGTTGGACGTGATGGCGTTGTGCGCGTCCGGGACGAGGGTCACCTGGTCCGGCACGACTTCCAGCACGAGGTCGATGAAGGACGGGATCGGGTTGCCTTCGATGTTGAATTCGGTCGTGACGAGGGGGCGGATCTGCCGCACGTCGGCATAACGGATGTGCCGCTCGTCCGGCCGGGGATGGACGGTGATGCCCTCCGCGCCGAAGCGCTCGATGGCGAGGGCGGCCTTGGCCACGTCGGGCATGTTTCCGCCGCGCGCGTTGCGTATCGTCGCTATCTTGTTGATGTTGACACTGAATCGGGTCATCTTTCTTCTCATTAACGGGGCAAAAATAGCCAAAATTGATAAATAATGGTTAAATTTGACATCTATTTTGAGAGCTTAGCGAAATGAAGATCGCCATTTATATCCCGAAAGCGCACCTGCGCTCCGACGAGCGCTACCGCCGGATGGTGGAGGCCCTGGGGGGCTGTGAACTGTATGAGGCCGTTTCCGGCGAAGGGTTGCGGGAAGGCACGGACCTGATCCTCAGCATCGGCGGGGACGGCACCTATCTGTCTGCCTCCGAGATGGCTGCGCGGGCCGGCATTCCTGTCCTGGGCGTCAATTTCGGCCGGCTGGGTTTCCTGTCGGACTGCCCCCCGGAGAAAGTCGCTTCCGCCCTGCTTTCCGGACGTTTCGTGATCGAAGACCGCGAAGTCCTGCAGTCCGTGGTGGACGGCGGAGAACCGCAGTATGCGCTCAACGAGATTGCCGTGACCCGTATCGGGGCCGCGATGCTGGGCGTAGACGTGACAGTGGACGGTGTGGCACTGCCGACCTACTGGGCCGACGGACTGCTGGTGTCGACCAGTTCCGGTTCCACGGCCTATTCGCTGAGCGTCGGGGGGCCGATTTGCACGCCCGACCTTCCGGTGCTGATCGTCGCTCCGATCGCGCCGCACAACCTGAACGTCCGCCCGCTGATCGTTCCTTCGTCGGCCCGGATCGACATTGCCCTGCGTTCGCGGGAGAGGGAAGTGATGCTTTCCCACGACACCCGGCACGTCACCGTGGATCGCGAGACGCGCATCGCTCTTTCGGTGGCACAGTTTTCGCTTAAAAGAGTCCGGCTTCCGGAAAACAACTTCATCGGCGGACTCCGAAGCAAGTTGTTCTGGGGCGAAGACGTAAGAAACGAAGCGTTGTAGCGGATATGGAAAACCAGATACCTACCCACGTTTCCATCATCATGGACGGAAACGGCCGTTGGGCCAGGGAACGCGGCCTCGAGCGTGTGAAAGGGCATGTCGAGGGCGTAAAAAGCGTGCGGGCCTGTGCGGAGGAAGCCGTCCGGCAGGGCGTGAAATACCTTTCGCTGTTCGCTTTCTCCGAGGAGAACTGGGGCCGCCCCCGCGAAGAGGTGGACGCCCTGATGCAGCTGATGATGTCGTCCATCCGCGACGAGGTGGCCACCCTGATGGACAATGGCGTGCGTTTCGTGGTGCTCGGCAACCGCGAGCGGCTCTCCGCCACCCTGCGGACCGCCATCGCCGCCCTGGAGAAAAGGACGGAAAAGAACGGGGCGATGACCCTGATCGTCTTCCTGAGCTACAGCGGCAAATGGGATATCTTCCAGGCTGCGCGCAAGATGGCCGCCGAGCTGGCCCGGGATCCTTCCAAAGAGCTTACAATCAATGATTTTGACCAATACCTCGTCACGGCGGGCTATCCCGATCCGGACCTGATCATCCGGACTTCGGGGGAGCAGCGCATCAGCAATTACCTGCTCTGGCAGGGGGCCTATTCTGAGTTCCTTTTCGTGGAGCAGCTGTGGCCCGATTTCCGGGAGGAGAGCTTCCGGCGCGCCCTGGAGGAATATGCCAAACGGGACCGCCGATATGGGAAAGTCAAATAATAGTATTATATTTGCAAACTTGTATAGACGATTTTTTTGATGAATCATATAAAACGTTGTCTGATGTCGTTGCTGCTGCTTCTGCCGTTCGCGGCCGGAGCGCAGAATGAGTTTGAAGTCGACTATGGCCGGCCGCAGAATTATCTGCTCGGCGGTATCTCCGTCGAAGGAAACCATTATTTCACCGACCAGCAGATCATCCAGCTTACAGGTTTGCAGGAGGGGATGGAGATCACCATCCCGAGCGACGCCATTTCTTCCATCGTCAGCCGTCTCTGGGCCCAGCGTTTCTTCGAGGACGTGTCGGTCGAGATCGACCGTTTCAGCGAGGCCAGGGACAGCGTGTTCCTCAAGCTGTGTATCGAAGAGCGTCCCCGCGTGTCCCGCTGGACTTTCTCCGGCATCAAGAAAGGAGAGCAGAAGGAGCTGATGGACAAGCTGCATCTCCGCCGAGGCGGAGAGTTCTCCGACTATGTCCAGGAGGCGTCCACCGATGTCATCAAGAAGTTCTATGACGAGAAAGGCTTCCTCAACGCCACCGTCAAGATCGAGAGTCAGATGGATACGGTGATCAAGAACGCCACCCGGGTCAACTTCGACATCGACAAGGGAAAGAAGGTCAAGATCAAGACCATCAATTTCATCGGCAACGACGACGTCAAGGAGTACAAGCTGGCGAAGTCGATGAAGAAGACCAAGTCCAACAAATGGTACAACTTCTTCAGCAGCAAGAAGTTCAACCCCAAGGAATACGACAACGACAAGAAGGGCTTGATCAGCGCCTTCAACGAGGCCGGCTACCGCGACGCGCGGCTGCTGAAGGATTCCATCTACTATGTGGAGCCCAACCGCCTCGGGATCGACTTCACCTTCGACCAGGGCGACAAGTATTACTTCCGGGACATTTCCTGGACGGGCAATTCGGTCTATCCGACCGATGTGCTGAACAACATTCTCCAGATTAAAAAGGGTGACGTCTATGATGTCGTGACGATGGAGAAGCGCCTGATGGGCGGCGGCAAGCAGACGGAGTACGATGTGTCCAAGTTGTACCGGGACAACGGTTATCTGTTCTTCCAGGTCACGCCGGTCGAGATGAACATCCAGAACGACTCTGTCGACGTGGAGCTCCGCATCCGGGAAGGCAAGCAGGCCACGCTCAACAACATCATCATCAACGGCAACGACCTGACCAACGAGAACGTCGTCCGCCGGCAGGTGTTCACCCGCCCGGGCTATCTCTTCTCCCAGTCCGACTTCGAGCGCTCCATCCGTGAAATCGCTTCCCTCGGCCAGTTCGACCCGGAGGCCATCATGGACGGTACCAAGGGTTATTCGATCATTCCGAACGAGCTCAACAACACCGTGGACGTGGTCTACAATGTCACGGAGAAGCCTTCCAGCCAGCTGGAACTGTCCGGCGGCTGGGGCGGCAACACCTTCGTCGCTACGGTCGGCGTGAGTTTCAACAACTTCTCGACGAAGCGGATGTTCGACAAGAGCGCCTGGCGGCCCGTCCCGCTGGGTGACGCCCAGAACCTGGCCTTCCGTTTCCAGACCAACGGTACCTACTACACGGCCCTGACAGCCAGTTTCTCGGAGCCCTGGCTCTTCGGCAAGAAGCCGACCTCGCTCAACCTGTCGGCCTACTACACCCGACAGACGGACTCCTACCTGTACCTGAACATCCTGAGCCACGACAAGATGATGGAGATCTATGGATTCTCCGCATCCCTGGGTAACCGCCTGAAGTGGCCCGACAGCTATTTCGTGCTCTATAACGGCCTCAGCTGGCAATCCTACAAGCTGACCAACTGGTTCTCGGGATACTTCTTCTTCGACGACGGCCTGGCGCACAACCTCAGCTACACCCTGGCCCTGTCCCGTACCTCCTACGACCAGCAGCTCTATCCCCGTAAGGGATCCGAGTTCTCCGCCTCGCTGCAGTTCACCCCGCCTTATTCCCTCTTCCGCAAGAAGGACTGGGGCAACCTGGACAGCGCCGGCAATCCCAAGCCGGTGAACAGCTGGCGGGACATCGACTATGACAACTGGGATACGAAACACCGTTTCAAATGGATCGAGTACCACAAGTGGAAGCTTTCCGGTGCGACCTACACCAACCTGGTCGGTGACCTGGTCCTGATGACGCGGGCCCAGTTCGGATACCTCGGCTATTACAACCGCAACTGGGGCTATTCCCCGTTCGAGGGCTTCCTCGTCGGCGGTGACGGCATGTCCGGCTATGCGACCTACGGATCCGAAATCGTCTCCCTGCGTGGTTACGAGAACTATTCCCTGACCCCTTATCAGGCTTCCAAATACAATTCCAACGGTTATGCGTATGCGGGTAACGTCTATGACAAGTTTACGGTCGAGTTGCGCTATCCCGTCATCCTGCAGCCGCAGTCCACGATCTATGCCCTCGCCTTCCTCGAAGGCGGTAACTGCTGGGCGGACATCCGCGACTTCAATCCCTTCCAGATCAAGCGTTCCGCCGGTATCGGCGTGCGTATCTTCCTGCCGATGGTCGGTCTGCTCGGCGTCGACTGGGGTTACGGCTTCGACGATTCGACCAAGGGCGGAAGCCAGTTCCACTTCGTAATCGGACAACAGTTCTAAATAACATTGACTAATAATTATTTAAAATCTTTTACTGATATGAAAAAGACCGTTTTGTTCGCCGTCATGGCGCTTGTGACTCTGACTGGCTTCGCCCAGCCCAAGTTCGCCCACGTCAATTTCACCGAGCTCGTCCAGCTGATGCCGGAGGCCGACAAGGCCCGTGAGACGATGAACGCTTCCCAGAAGGAGGCTTCCGACACCTTCCAGTCCATGTACGAGGAGTACCAGACCAAGGTGCAGCAGTACCAGCAGAAAGCTTCGACCTGGACTCCCGCCATCAAGGAGAGCAAGGAGAAAGAGCTCGCCGGTATCCAGCAGCGTCTCGAAGAGTTCAACCAGACCATCCAGCAGGAGCTTCAGCAGCAACAGCAGCAGCTGATGGCCCCGATCTATCAGAAGGCCCAGGAAACGATCAACAAGATCGCGAAAGCCGGTGGTTATATCTATGTGATGGACGAGAGTTCTTTCCTGTACTTCGATCCCGCCCAGAGCGTCGACATCACCCCCGAGGCCCGCAAGGCTTTGAACATCCCGGCCGGCAGGACCCTCGAGACCCTCCAGGCCGAACTGCAGGCTGCTGCAGAGGCTGAGGCCGCCGCACAGGCAAAATAAAAGAACTCACATACATCTATAATGCAACATAGAGTCATTGACACAAAAGATGTTGTAATTAGATTTGCAGGAGATTCGGGAGATGGCATGCAGCTTACCGGATCTCTTTTTGCTGATGCTTCGGCGATCTACGGGAACGGTCTTTCGACCTTCCCGGACTATCCCGCCGAAATCCGGGCGCCCCACGGAACCGTGTCGGGCGTTTCGGGTTTTCAGGTACACATCGGCAGCGGTCGGGTTACAACGCCGGGTGATTTCTGCGACCTGCTGGTCGCGATGAATCCCGCCGCGCTCAAGGCGAACGCGAGATGGTGCAAGCGCACCGCGATGATCCTCGTGGACGAGGATGCCTTCGATGAGGCCGGCCTGAAAAAAGCGGGCTTCACGACGGAGAACCCCTTCGCCGAACTCGGCGTGGAGGATCGCGCGCTCATCGTCGCTCCGATCACATCCCTGACCAAGGAGAGCCTGAAGGACTCCGGCATGGACCAGAAGGCCATCCTGAAGTGCAAGAACATGTTCACCCTCGGGATGGCGTGCTATATCTACAGCCGTCCGCTGGAGCCGATCTACGCCTATCTGGAGAAGAAGTTCTCGAAGAAGCACCCCGAGGTGATCGCGCCCAACAAGAAGGTCCTGGACGACGGGTTCAACTATGCCGCCAACATCCAGGCCATCCCCGACACCTACGTCGTGGAGCCGGTCTCCGACCTGCCGAAAGGGACGTACCGCAACATCACCGGCAACCAGGCGACGGCCTGGGGCCTGCTGGCGGCTTCCGAGAAGTCGGGGCTGCCCCTCTTCTGCGGCTCATATCCCATCACGCCGGCGACGGCGATCCTGGAAGAGCTTGCCATCCATAAGAATCTGGGTGCCAAGACTTTGCAGGCCGAGGACGAGATTGCGGGCATCTGTACCGCGATCGGCGCCTCCTTCGCCGGCAACCTGGCGGTCACGACGACTTCCGGTCCCGGCCTTTCGCTGAAGAGCGAGGCGCTCGGATTGGCGGTGATGGTCGAACTGCCGCTGGTGGTCGTGGACGTGCAGCGCGGCGGTCCTTCGACGGGCCTGCCGACCAAGACGGAGCAGACCGACCTGAGCCAGGCCCTCTATGGCCGCAACGGCGAATGCCCGCTGCCGGTCATCGCGGCCCGTTCTCCGGCAGGATGTTTCGACGCCGCCTTCCAGGCCGCCAAGATCGCCCTGGAACATCTGACGCCGGTCATCCTGCTGTCGGAGGGCTTCCTGGGCAACGGTTCCGAGCCCTGGCGCATTCCTTCGATGGCGGACTATCCGGAGATCCATCCTCCGTTCGTGAAGGGGGCGCTGGCTGAAGGGGAACGGTTCAAACCTTTCGAGCGCGATCCCGAGACGATGGTTCCCCAATGGGCCCTGCCGGGACAGAAGGGTTTCGAGCACAGGGTCGGCGGTCTGGAGAAGAACCACGCCGGCGTGCTTTCCACGGATCCCGAGAATCATGCGCAGATGGTGGCCGAGCGGGCCGAGAAAGTCGCCCGCATCGCCCGCGACCTGCCCGCCCTGGAGGTTGTCGGACCCGCTTCCGGCGGCTTGCTGGTGGTGGGCTGGGGTGGCACGTATGGCCATCTGTCGACAGCCGTGAGCGAGCTGAAAGCCGAGGGCGTGGAGGTTTCCTACGCGCATTTCGACTATATCAACCCGCTTCCGGCGAATACGGAGGAGGTCTTTGCCCGCTTTGACAAGGTGCTGGTCTGCGAGCTTAACAGCGGCCAGTTCGCGTCCTACCTGCGCGGCATCTATCCGCAGTTCAATTATGTGAAATTCGGCAAGGTCCAGGGTCAGCCGTTCCTCGTGAGCGAGATCAAGGAAGCCATCAAAAAGGAGATCTGAGTTATGCCCAATCTGACTTTTCAAGATTTCAAGAGCGACCAGGCGGTACGTTGGTGCCCCGGTTGCGGCGACCATGCCGTCCTTGCCGCCCTGCAGCGGGCGCTCCCGCAGGTGAGCCACGCGCTGGGCTATGAGAAGGAACGCTACGTGGTGGTATCCGGCATCGGATGTTCCTCCCGGCTTCCTTACTATATGGATACCTACGGTTTCCACAGCATCCACGGCCGCGCGACGGCGGTGAGCACCGGCATCAAGGTGGCCAACCCGACCCTGACGGTCTGGCAGGCCTGCGGAGACGGTGACGCGCTCGCCATCGGCGGCAACCATTTCATCCACGCCATCCGGCGCAACATCGACATCAACGTCATCCTTTTCAACAACCGCATCTACGGCTTGACGAAGGGGCAGTACTCGCCGACGTCCAAGTTCGGCGCGATCACCAAGACTTCGCCCTACGGCACCGTGGAGCAGCCCTTCAACCCGGGTTCGCTGGTGCTGGGCGCGAAGGGAACCTTCTTTGCGCGTTCGCTGGACGTGGAACTGAAACTCAACGAGGAGATCCTGACGCAGGCCGCCCTGCACGACGGCACGTCCGTGGTGGAGATGCTGACCAACTGCGTGATCTTCAACGACGGCGCGCACAAGGAACTGTCGGATCCGGCCGTGAAGGCGGACCGGACGATCGTTCTGCGGGACGGCGAGAAGATGCTCTTCGGCAAGAACCGGGAGAAGGGCCTGGTGCTGGAAGGCATGGGCCTGAAGGCCGTGACGGTCGGAGAGGACGGTTACACGCTGGATGATGTCCTGGTACATGATGCGCATACGGACAACATGGGTCTGCACATGATGCTGGCGGAGATGAAGGGCCCGGAACTGCCGGTCGCCCTGGGCGTCATCCGCAATGTCAAGCAGGTTACTTACGACGACGGCGTCCACGACCAGGTGCTGGAGGTGACCGCCAAGTCGCGCATCCATTCCGTGGACGAATTGCTGCACAGCGGCTCGACCTGGGAGGTGAAATAGCAGCTCGTCATAGAAACGGCAGCCCTCCAATTTTTGGGAGCATTCCCCGAAGGGATAAATCCTCGCTCCCAAAAATTGGAGGGCTGCCGTTTCGGTGAATGGACTGATTTGTTGTAAAAAAGGGAAGTCGTTGGGAATAATTGAGAGAATTGTGTATATTTAGGGTACTCATTTCCCACGAAATCATTAATTCCTAAATCTATTTAGTATGAAAAAGAAAGGTTTATGGCTGCTGGCGGCGTTTGGACTGCTGGCGGTGTCTTGTATGAAGGAGCCTGCGCAGGAGCCGGAAGCGCAGATGACGGACATGCCGTCGATTACGGCGGTCACATTAGCGGAGAGCCCGGCGACGAGGGTGTCGGTGGGCCCGGCCGTGGACGGCAAACGACCGATCGTCTGGAACACGGGCGACGCACTCTCTGTGTTCTTCAAGAACAGTATGAACGTGAAGTATGTGCTGAAGGGTGAAGGCGGTGAGCCGGAAGGCGTGTTCGCTTACGCATCGGGCCTTTCTTTCGGCTATGAATTCCCCCAGGTGTACGGCGCTTACCCGTATGACGAGAAGGTGAAGCTGGAAGACGGCTGCCTGTGGGTCACGATTCCTGCCGAGCAGAGTTATACGGAAAAAACCTTCGATCCGAAGGCGAACGCGATGGTGGGCGTATCGGATCCGGGTAAGGAGATGCCCTTCCGCAATGTGGGCGGCTACCTGGTGCTCCAGTTCTACGGCGAGGACGCCGAGGTCAAGGAAGTCAAGGTAACGGGTGCGATGGCCGAGCAGATCGCCGGCACGGTGCTGATGGGCGTCGAGGAGGACGAGATCCCCTGGCTGGTAGATTGGGGTGACGGTGCGAGCGATGAGGTCAAGCTGGTGGCAGAGACGCCGGTGAAGGTCGGAGCGACGGCAGAGGAAGCGACGGAGTTCTGGCTGGTGCTGATGCCGGTGACCTTCATGGACGGCCTCACGGTGACCGTAACGGACGCCGACGGGAACTTGCTTCTGTCACAGACGAAGGACAGCGCGGTCGAAATTAAGCGGAGCGAGGTTTACCGTCTGGATCCGCTTTGCCTGAGCCATAGCAACGGCGCTTTTGCGGCGTCAGTCACCTGGACATACGCCGATGACGCCGACGTGGACCACAATCTTTTCTATGGTAGTGAGGGAACGACCCGGTATTCCCGCGAGGCGCTCCCGCTGGGCGTCGACGCCTCGATCGTTACGAAATACGGAGAAGAGATTGCGGCCGCTACCCCGGAAGGGGTCACGGTTACGGTCGCCGACCCGGAAACCGGTGATACCGTGCCGGCGGATGACGTGACGGTCTCCAACATTACCTTGAAAGACGGCGATCTGGTCGCCGACGTCGAAGGCTTCCTGTGGGACAAAGTCTATGGAGTCTCGGTCGAGTATGCTCTCAGCGGCAGCGAGCTGACGCTCGACGGTTCCCTGACGACGGTGGACCGCAAGCGCGAGCCGGTAACCCTCGATCTCGTTGCTGAATACACCTTCGATATCAACAAACTGGATTCGGAGACCGGATTCGGATACATTGAGAAGGAGCCCGTTAAGGACAGTTGGTATAAATGGGAAAGTGAACCGCTGACAGACGCCATCTACGCAGCGTACCTGAACGGCGGCGTCATCACGAAAGATGATTTCGCGAATGCGGATGAGTTCTTCAAGGAGGAAGTGGAAGATGAGGTGAGGGCTGCCCCTTCCTCGGGGAGTGCCAAAGAATTTGTCACAGTCTCCCGAGAGACAGCGTGCCCCTCTACTACCTTTGACTTTAAGGCTAGCGTGCTGAAAGGTGAAGTCTGCAGCAGCGGAAAGGCGGATCCGGATGATCCGTACCGTATCGTCGGCAATGACCTGGACCGTCGCATCACGACCTACATCGGCCAGGAAGTCATCATCCCCATCCGACTCAGCTACCGCGTCCCGAAGTACGATTTCCTGCACTTGATGTACTACACCTTCAACCCGGAAAAGGAAGTCGAAGGTTTCATCACAAAGTACGACTTCGAAGAAAACGACGGTTCCGTCCTCTGGTGGTCCCAGGTTTACCCGTCCTACCTCATTGAGCCTGCTGACGAGAGTAAATCCGAGGATGAGATCCAGCAGGGTATATCTTACCGTCACGCCCTTGCCAACTTCGATATTTCCTACATCAACCTCGCCGAACTTGCCTTCAACGTCGTTGACGAACAGGATAGCATACTCGAGGCTGCACAGATGGAAGATCTCGGCCTTAGCGCCAAGTTCTTCTATGCAGATGAGACACTTGCCGACAAGAGTCTTCCGACGGAGGATCAATTCGTTCCTGTTTTCAAGACTTACAAGAGCCTGTGGGTTGACAATACTGTTCTCTATTATAGGACGAATGAGAAGAAATTCATCCCTGTCAAGGGTAGCCTGACAATCCAGTCCGGCGGTTGTGATTTCCCGATCCCCACCCGCTTTGATACTCCGAAGGCTTCCTTCCTTCATCCGGACGTGATGCTGGATTACAGCTCGTATGCGGTTGTTCGCTGGATTCCGTTCAAGGAGCCCGTAGCCAAAGGTAGCACGATTGTCCTTGACGAGAATAAGATTTACCGGGTACCTCTGTTCAAGGGTATGGAGCTCAAGGACAATCGTCCGCAGGGTGTTTCCTACTACGTAATCGAGGATGGCGAGTGGGTCAAGGGTAATGTGAACGAACTTGATCCATGGTCTGGCGCCCCCACAGATGGCAACGGTTATCGCGAAGGAGTCTTGTCCAAGGATGCCTATCGTCTCAGTCTCACCGTCAACTACGATTCCTTCTTTGACAATGTTCCAAAGGAGCTCACCCGTCTTCTTTCACTGCAGTTCAGCGCCGACGGCGAGACCTTTGTGGCCAAGCAGAACGAAGGTGGGACGCTGACACCGTACGTTGTTTACGATTATACCTCGGAGGTCCAGTTCCAGGGGACCATCACGATCCCGGTGGTCGTCTATATCGAGAGTCCTTGGCAGGAGAAACTCACATTCGAGTACGATGTAACGATCAAAGGATATAATGCTCCGTAAACCGCGGTAGGCAAGAAAAGGCAGTCGCCGGGTTTTTGGGAGCATTCCCCGAAGGGTTAAAACTTTCGCTCCCGAAAAACCGGCGACTGCCTTTTCTCGGCCGGAGTCCGGCCTGTCCTTATTGTGCCGCTAGACGATGCCCTGCTCTAGCATGGCGGTGGCGACCTTCATGAAACCGGCGATATTGGCGCCCTTGACGTAATCGACGGTGCCGTCGGGCTGGGTGCCGTACTTCACGCAGGCCTCGTGGATGGAATCCATGATGAAATGCAGTTTCTCATCGACCTCCTTGCCGCTCCAGCTGATGTGGGAGGCGTTCTGGGTCATTTCCAGGCCGGAAGTGGCCACGCCGCCGGCGTTGACCGCCTTGCCGGGCGCGAAATACATCCCGTTGTGCTGGAAGAAATGGATGGCGCCGGGCTGGCAGCCCATGTTGGACACTTCGCAGCAGCACCAGCAGCCGTTCGCCTTCAGCTCCTTCGCATCCTCCTCGGACAGTTCGTTCTGGAAAGCGCAAGGCAGGGCGATGTCGCACTTCACGCTCCAGGCTTTCTTGCCGGGCGTAAAGAACGCCTTGCCGGGGAACTTGGCGGCCATATCCTCGACGCGGTCGCGGTTGGAGGCACGCATGACCAGCATGTAGTCGATCATTTCCTTGGTGATGCCTTCCGGAATCTCGCAGACGCCGTCGGGACCGGAAATGGCCACGACCTTGGCGCCCAATTCCAGGGCCTTGGTGCAGGCGCCCCAGGCGACGTTGCCGAAACCTGAGATGGCGACCTTGCAGCCGGCGATGTCCTTGCCTGCCTTGTGCAGGAGATCCTGGGTGAAATAGAGGGCACCGAAACCGGTGGCCTCGGGACGAAGGATGGAGCCGCCCCAAGTAGCACCCTTGCCGGTCAGTACGCCGGTGTTGTATTCACGGGCCAGCTTCTTGTACATGCCGTAGAGGTAGCCGATCTCACGGCCACCCACGCCCACGTCGCCCGCCGGGATATCCTGGTCGGGGCCGATGCACTGCCAGAGTTCGGTCATGAAGGCCTGGCAGAAGCGCATGATCTCTTCGTTGGACTTGCCTTTGGGATCGAAGTCGCTGCCTCCCTTGGCGCCGCCCATCGGCAGGGTGGTGAGGGCGTTCTTGAAGGTCTGCTCGAAGCCGAGGAATTTAAGCATCGAAGGGGTCACGGCACGGTGGAAACGGAGACCGCCCTTATAGGGACCGATCGCGCTGTTGAACTGGACGCGATAACCGGTGTTGGTCTGCACGTCGCCGTTGTCGTCCACCCAGGTCACGCGGAAGGTAAAGATGCGGTCGGGTTCGACCATGCGTTCGACGATCTTCGCCTTTTCAAATTCCGGGTGCTGGTTGTAGACTTCTTCGACGGATTCCAGGACTTCCTGAACGGCCTGCAGGTACTCGCTTTCGCCGGGGTACTTGGCCTGGAGACGGGCCATGATTTCGTTGGTTTTCATATTAGTTTCAGTCAGTTTGTTATCAAACGGTCCACAAAGATAGGAAATCCTTTTTGAAAGTGATTATATTTGCAATAAATCATTAGCGTATGGAATTTTCGAAGGTTATCGCAGCGCGGCATAGCGTGCGCAGTTTCAAGGACAAGCCGGTGGACCGGGAGGTGATCGATGCCATCTTGGACCAGACGGCGACCGCCCCGTCTTCCAAGAACAGCCGGAGTTCGGTGTTCATGGTCATCGACGACAAGGATACGCTGCTGGCCCTTTCGGAGATGCGCAGCAGCGGTTCGGCTTTGCTGAAGGATGCCGCCTGTGCCGTCGTGGTGCTGGGTGACACCTCCAAGACGGACCTGTGGATCGAGAATGCCGCGATCAGCGCAACTTACATCCAGCTCTGCGCGACCAATCTGGGACTGGGCAGCTGCTGGGTCCACGTGAACGGCCGGCTACGCGACAAGCACGACCCGTCGAAGGGCCTGGCGGAGGATTATGTCCGCGACCTTCTGGCCATCAAGGACGGTTTCAAGCCCCTGTGCATCGTCGCCCTCGGCTACGAGGCTTAGCGCAGGTCCATTTCGTCCAGCAGGTAGCCCATGCCGGCGTAGCGCTCCAGCGTCCAGAGGACGAAACGGATGTCGGCGCACACGCACTTGTTGTACTGCGGCGTGTAGGAGGCATCGCTGGCGAGCGACTCCTTGTTGCCGTCGAAGGCCAGGCCGATCAGTTCGCCGCGGGCGTTCAGGACCGGGGAGCCGGAGTTACCGCCCGTGATGTCATTGTCCGTCAGGAAATCCACCGGCATCTGCGGCTGCTCGCGCTCAAGGAGCGTCTTCCAATCTTCCTTCAGACAGAAATCATGGACCGCCGGATCATGCTTGGCGACCAGGCCCTCCGGTGAAGTCTTCCAGTCGCACCAGACGCCGTCCCGCGGCTCATAACCGCCCACGACACCGTAGGTCAGGCGCATCGTGCTGTTGGCATCGGGATACTGGACACGGCCTTTTCCCTCGCGCATCTGATACAGGGCATGGGTGTACTGGCGGGCGAGACCGCCGATGGGTTTGTCTCCGGACAGGCGGTCGATAGCCTGGTTGTAATTGAGAACCTTGATTTCTGACAGAAGGCGGAAGAGGGTGTCCTTACCCGCTTCGGTCAGATCCATGTCGGAGGCCAGGAAAGCTTCCATCCTTGCAGGATCCGGAATCCAGCTGCGGCCCCAGACGTTTTCGCACAGGGCATCGTAATTCCTTCCATAGCAGTCAAATACCTCGCGCTCGAACGGCTGCCACCAGCAGCTGTCCACTCCCTCGTAGAACTGCTCGATGGCATAGCGCCAGAGCTCCTTTTCCACTCGCGGATCAATCTCTTCCAGCGTCTTGGCGACGGCAGACCGCACGAATTTGACGGATTGGGCGCGGGCTTCGGGCGATTTGCTGTTGGCCAGCGAACGGATGCGGGCGGCGACCGTATGGTACTGCGTGGCCCGGACCATCGTTTCCCGGTAACAGGTCAGGGATTTCTCGACGGGCCCGATGGCCTTGTAGACGGCATCCAGGTCGGCGAGCAAAGATCCCCACTGCTCCCGGCGTTCCGGGGAAGCCTCGATCCATTCCTGCAGTTCTTTTTCTTGCGCACGTTTCTCGCCGACGACGTCGAAACGATTGTAGCACAGCACTTCACCGGCCTGGAGTTCCTGGAAATTGCTTAAGCCGAAGAAGCGGTTGGAGTATTTGAGGCGGATGGCGGGATCGACATCCATCCAGCGCGAGATGATCTCCATCTGGCGACCCCGGATCTCGGTGGAGACCGGCAGGGTGACATCTTTGTGGAAGGCAACCTTGGCGGAGGAACTGTAGCGGTCCGTACGTCCCGGGTAGCCGATGATTATCGTGAAGTCCCCGTCCTTATATCCGGCGCGGGAGACGGCCAGGTGGCGGAGCGGCTTGAGCGGGACATTGGTCTCCGCATAGGGGGCGGGTTTCCCGTCCGGAGCCGTGTAGATCCGGTACATGGCGAAGTCGCACTTGTGCTGCGGCCACTCCCAGTTATCCACGTCTCCTCCGAAAGCCGCGATGCTTACCGGTGGCGCGGCGACGAGCCGCACGTCGGCGTATTCCTCATAGAGCGCCATATAAAACTTGGAACCGCTCCACATCGACGAGAGCGAGGCCTCCAGACCCGTCTCTTCGGCATACTTCTTTTCCATGAGGAAACTGAGCTTGCGCATCCCCATCCCGCGGGTGTTGATATGCTGCTCCTCGATGGTGCGCAGCGCTTCGTCCGTAACGTCGATCACCCGCCTCAGGAACTGGACTTTCTTGCCCTTGATGGGGACCTCCTGCGAGGAGTCCATGGCCCAGAATCCGTCTTCGAGATAGTTGTGCTCCCCGTCGCTGAGGGCGTGCACATCCGCATAGGCGCAGTGGTGGTTGGTGACCAGCAGGCCCCGGTCGGAAATCACGCTGCCGGTGCAACCGAAATCCATCGAGACCACGGCGTCCGTGATGCCGGCGCCCGGGGTTTCGGCGTTGTAGATCTCGCCGGCGGAAAGCTGAAGGCCGCGTTCCTGCATCTTGAGCTCCAGGGCCCGGTTGATGGCGTTGACCATCCACATCCCCTCGTCGGCAACGGCATACCAGCACAGGAATGCCGCCGCCACGCTTATCAGTATCCTTTTCATCTCAGCGTCTTATTCTTCTTCAAACGGGTATACGGTGCCCGGCTCTTCGAAACTCAGACGGGCGTTCTCTTCGCGGACGTCGTCCTTGGCGTAGGTGATCGTCCATTTCTCCTGCGTGATCAGGTTCCAGATCTCATCTCCGGTCATCGGCTCCGCGAAACGGAACTGGAGGGCGGGCTTGAGGTCCTTGTTGAGGCGCAGGTACAGGCCGATGAAGCCTTCGTGGGTGGAGAGGTGGTTGCTCAGGAAGGGGAGGGCCCGCTTGATGATGGGCTTCTCGTAGTTCTGGTTCACGATCTCGTAGATGTACTGCGGCTGACCCTTGTAGTGGTCCTTGCGCTTCTCGACGACGGTTTCGCCGTTCTCATCGGTGAATTTGCCGTTGACCTCGGCCGTGAAGGGGTCAAACATCTTCTCCAGATACTCGGCAACCGGGATGGTGCCCGTATCCGGATCCAGGCGGACGAACTCGAAGTCGACGGGGGTTTCCTTGACGCCGCCGCCGTGGACGGGCATCGCGAGGACCTTGCGGTTGACGACCTCCTTGAACCAGGCCTCATCCAGTTCCTCGTCGGGAGCCATGTAGACGCGGACGATGAGCGGGCAGTTGTATTCCGACTCCAGTCCGAAGATACTCTTGCCCGTGGTACGGAACTGCAGACCCAGGTAGTTGAGGTCCAGTTTGTCATACATCTTTTCCGTGCGGAGAGTGACCCATTTGAGTTCGGGGACCTTTTCCGGATCGGGGGTCCAGATGCGGAAATGCGAAGGGGTGAAGACTTCCTCGCGGATCTTGTCTTCAGTGGTCTGGGTCGGGTCGTATGCAAGCTCGACGGTGTGGCTGCCGACGTATGTCTTGACGCCGTGGACGCCCTTGACTTTCTCCATCCGGGCCTTGAAGGCCATCGAACTGCCGTAGCACTTGACGCTCTTGAGCGGGCTGATCTTGAGGGTCTCGAGTTTCATGCCGTCTTCGATGCCCCAGGTCTCATTGATGGTCGGGAGTTCGAACTTCGTGCCGGCCCACCAGGCTCCGGCAACCAGCAGGACCGCGAGCAGGGCGGGGATGAATTTCGCCCAGTTCCGGCGCTTGCTGGCATTGGAAGGGCAGACGCCAACGCGCAGAACCTGCTCGGGACAGGCGGCTACGCATTCGCCGCAGAGCGTGCAGTCGACGTTCGTCACGCTGCCTTCGCTCTGGCTGATGTCTATCCCGTAGGGGCAGGCCTTGGAACAGCGGCCGCAGTGCGTGCAGGCGTCCTCATCCTTGAGGATGCGCAGCGCTTCAAGCTTCGGCCGTCCGTCCACGATCTCCAGGAGGTATCCCGCGACACAGAAAGTGCCGAGCAACCAAACCCAGCTGAAGTGAACGCCCAGCAGGCTCAGGACCCACCAGACCAGCGCGAGGACCACGAGCCAGACCCAGAACTTGAGGGTGTTGGAGATGGCGCCCAGCGGGCAGACATACTTGCACCAGAATCGGTCGATCAGCAGGCCCAGAAGGATCACGATGCCCACGGTGACGATCGACATCCAGAGGGTGATTTCCCCCTTGAATCCGGTCGCGACGGCATAGTAGGGATCCAGGTTCTTGCAGAACAGCTCGCTGGAAGTGACTGTCATGTAAACGATCCAGAAGAGCAGGCCGTACTTGACGACACGCAGGATCTTGTCCAGGATCGTACCGACGCGGACCGTCTTGATCTTCAGCGCCTTGCGCAGCCGTATCAGCAGGTCTTCGACCGTGCCGACGGGGCAGAGATAGGCGCAGAAAAGCTTGCTGAAAAGGATGACGGCCGCGGCGAGCGCGATGCCCATCATGATCTGGAGCGAACTCATCGAGCAAGGGAGGGACCCTCTCTGGAAGAAGGTCGCCAGGGCCTGCAGGCCTCCGAAGGGGCAGAGACGCTCGGGATCGACGGCGTCCATCTTGGGGAAAAGCTTGCCCGCGAGACCGGACAGGAAGAAGATCAGGGCGGCCAGAGTACCCCACTGCAGGAGGTTCTTGGGCCAGTTGGATCGGCTGTGTTTCATATAATAACAATGTGTATTCTCACAAAAATAACCAATTATTGGTATTTTGCATATTGGATTAGTTTGTTATTTTTGCAAAAAGGTTATTGTACGGTTGGTGAAACGTCTGCTCTTGATATGGATTCTTTTGCTCTCGGCGGCCTGGCAGGTTGCGGGGCAGAGGTATACTTTCTCCGGAAAGGTGACGGACAAGTCCACGGGACAGCCTGTCGATTTTGCCACCGTGGTGATCGAAGGGTCCGGCCAGTGGGCGATGGCCGATGAAAAAGGCAGTTTCACGATCGTGAACGTCCCTGCCGCGAAAACCCGGGTGACCGTATCCTGCCTCGGATATGTCTCCTGGTCCCGTGAAATCCAGATCCAGAAAGACATCACGAATTTCAGCATTGCCCTGGATCCCGACAACCTGGCCCTGGAGGGTGCCACGGTGACCGCGCAGGAGGATGCCAACTCGGCCACGACCTCCCGAATGATCGACAAGACGGCCCTGGAGCACGTACAGATGATGAATGTGGCGGATGTGTCCAGCCTGCTGCCCGGCGGTGCGACCGTCGATCCTTCGCTGACTTCCGAAAAGCAGTTCAACATTCGCGCCGGTTCCGGTGAGAAGGGCTTTTCCTCCTTCGGCACGGCCGTCGAGGTGGATGGCGTACGCCTGTCCAACAATGCTTCTTTCCTGACGGCGTCAGAATTCGATACCAAACCCATGAAGGGCGTCGCCACCAACAACATCGCCTCCACCAACGTGGAGTCGGTCGAGGTGATCACGGGCGTTCCTTCCGTGGAGTACGGAGACATGGGCTCCGGCGTGGTGAAGGTCAACCTGAAAAAGGGCAAGACGCCCTGGATGCTGACGCTTTCGACCAGCCCGAGCACCAAACAGACATCCGTGTCGAAAGGTTTCGGCCTGGGTACCGGCCGCTCCGGACGGTCGCGCGGCGTCTTGAACTCGAGTGTCGAATACACTCAGTCCATCTCCCGGCAGATGTCTCCTTATACGGCGTATCGCCGGGAGCAGCTGTCCTTGTCTTATATGAATTCCCTCAATTCGGGGATATTCGCGACAGCGCCCCTTCGCGTCAGCCTGGGTGTGACGGGAAACCTGGGCGGAATGGACTCCCAAGCCGATCCCGATGCAGTTCAGGGGACCTGGTCCCTGTCCCGCGACAATGCCATCCGTTCCAATTTCTCGCTCAACTGGCTGCTCAGCAAGCCTTGGATCACCAACCTGGAGTTCAATGGTTCATTGTCCTACTCCAATAAGGAAAGCCGCGAGCGGACCTACAACTCTTCCGCCGTCAACAAGACCGTCCTTCACGGGCGGGAGTACGGCTATTACATCGCCGTTCCGTATTCCGGAGGGGAAGTTCCTCCGGTGATGTACATTCCCGGCGGATATTGGTTCAATACGATGTGCGACGACGACCGCCCCATGACGACCAAGCTGTCCATCAAGGCGAATCACAATCACTTTTTCGGCAAGGTCAACAACAAAGTCAAGCTGGGTGCCGACTGGAGTACGGACCGCAATTTCGGCATCGGTGACTGGTCGCCCGAGATGGAAACGGCCCCGACCTTCCGGGAATACCGCTACTGCGACGTTCCCACGATGCACAATGCGGGTGTCTATCTGGAAGACAACCTGATGCTTCCCGTCGGAAAGGGCCAGGTCAACCTGATCGCGGGATTGCGGAACGATAATACCCTTATCCGTGGATCCGCTTATGGCCTCACTTCCAGTCTTTCTCCCCGTTTCAATGCGAAGTACACCATTTTCCGGCGCCAGGGCAGGGAGCGGAAGACATTGCGGGAATTGTCCGTGCGCGCCAGCTGGGGTGAATCGGTGAAACTGCCCTCTTTCTCCGTACTCTTTCCGATGCCGACCTACAGGGATGTACGGGTATTCGCTTCCACCACCAATTCCTCCAACGAATCGATCGAGGCCTTCTTCTCCCAGCCCCGTTCGATAGAATACAACCCCGACCTGCAGTGGCAACGAAACCGGATGATGGAAGTGGGGGTGGAAACCGACATCCTGGGTAACAAGATTTCGCTCACGGCCTTCCGGAACCGCACGCTCCATGCGTACAGGATTTCCAACCACTATGACCGGACCTCATATTCCTATACGCTGGACAATGCGCTGGTCGGCGTCTCCATCCCAGCGGACCACCGCGCGTTCTCGATTGACGGCGCGACCGGCATTGTCACGGTTTCGGACAAGACGGGAGCCCTTCCTTCACAGGAACTCCCTCACATTACATATAAGGAACTGGCTGCCAGCTATTATCCCGATAACGACCTGAATCCGATCGACCGTTTCGGTATCGAATGGGTGGTGGATTTCGCCAAGATCAAGGCCATACAGACCGAGATCCGGCTGGATGGCACCTGGTATGCGTACAAGTCTCTGGGAACCAATCAGGTCGAGTACAGCCCGACCACGCTCCGGACCACGAAGGACAAGCTTCCATACCCCTACATCGGTCTGTATTACGGAGATAACGCCTACTCCACCGGGTCAGAATCCCGTACCTTGCGGATGAATCTTACGTTCACGACCCATATCCCCAGTGTCCGCATGATCGTGTCGGCCAAGCTCGAGTCCAGCCTGCTGAAGTATTCCAGGACCCTGAGCGAGATGCCGGACGGGACCGAGATCGCCCAAGTCATTTCCGATCCTTCCGACATCCTGTCCACGGTCGGTGGCTCTATCTATGACGGAGAACACTATGTCGTACGCTATCCCGAGTACTATTGCTCCTACGACGATCCCACTCCACGCAACTATCTGGCAGACCTGAAGGCGGCCAAGGCGTCCGGTGACCTGGATCTGTTCAACGACCTGTGGCAACTCTCTTACAAGTCCAGTTACCTGTACGTATTCAAGAAAGACTATATCTCTCCGTTTTTCAGCACCAATTTCAGCGTGACCAAGGAGATCGGGGACTTGGCCTCCATCTCCTTCTATGCCAACAATTTCTTTGTCAACCGTTCCCAGATCTGGTCCACCAGGACCGAGACTTATCTGTCGGCGGCGAGCTATATCCCGAAATTCTATTACGGACTTACTCTCAGACTCAAATTTTAAACATTCAGTAATATGAAAAAGATTTGTTTGTTTTTTGCAATGGCCCTCGCCATCGTGGCCGTTTCCTGCGATCCTCCGAAACCGAAGACGTTCGAGGTTCCTGTCCAACTTCAGCTTGACGGACAGCCTTTTGCCATAGCGGATGTCCTGGTCACCCTGGCCTCCGGTGACGCTCTCTTCGAGGGCACGACCGATGCTGCCGGATCGGTGACTTTCACGGTCCCCGTCGGCGTCTATACCGCGACCACCTCTTTCAAGAAGTCCGAAGCCGGTATCCTGTACAACTACAACGGTAGCGCCAACGTTCCCGTCACCGAAGCGTTCACGGGTACCGTCAACCTGGCCGTAACGGCTTCCAAGACCAGCCAGCTGATTATTAAGGAAGTGTACAACGGCGGATGCAAGGATAACGCCGGTACCAAGAATTACCAGTATGACAAGTACGTCATCGTGTACAACAACTCGGATACCGAGGTGGATGCCAGCGGGATGTGCCTGGCCATGGCTCAGATCACTTCCACCCGTTCCACCAACAAGTATGAGATCTCCGCGTCCGGAGTCATCGAGTACGAGGCGGCCGGTTGGACGCCCGCTTCCTACGGCATCTGGTGGTTCCAGGATGGCGTAGAGGTGAAGATTGCACCGTTCTCTCAGATCGTCATCGCCCTGAATGGTGCCATCGACCACACGCCGACCTATTCCAATTCCGTGGACCTCAGCAAGGCGGATTTCTGCACCTACGATCCCGAATCCGGTTTTGCCAACGCCAGTTACTATCCGGCTCCTTCCAGCTCGATTCCGGCCAACCATTACATGAAGACCTACGAGTTCGGTCAGGGCAACGCGTGGCCTCTCCCGCTCAAGACGGCGGCTCCTTACCTGATCATGCCGGGCAGCGACATCAAAGCCTTCGTGAAGGATCCTGCCAATTTCGACAACCGTTCCGTCAACCTCTCCGGCAACTATGCCAAGATCCCTACCGAATGGGTCCTGGATGCGGTCGATATCTGGGGCGATGCGGATGAGACCAAGAATTTCTCCCGTTTCCCCAGCACCGTCAACACCGGCTATGTGGTGTTCGCCACGAACGGAATGGGTTATTCGACTTATCGCAATGTGGACAAGGCGGCTACCGAGGCCATCCCCGAAAATGCCGGCAAGCTCGTGACGGGCTATAGCGGTGCCCTCGATCCGGACAAGGACAACGACCCGTCCGGTATCGATGCCGAGGCTTCCATCGCCAACGGTGCGAAGATCGTCTATATGGACACCAACAACAGCACCAACGACTTCCATATCCGGAAGACTGCTTCTCTCAAGAAATAAGTGATGAGATTCCGTTTACCTGTCATCTGCGTACTGAGTTTCTGCCTTGCGGCTTCGGCCGCAGGGCAGGGGCCGGTGCGTGATTTCCGTCTGGAGTTGGAGAACAATCCGCTGCTGGGCTTTTCCAATGCGGCGGGTCTGGCTTCCCTGGGGGATGGCGGGTTTTCGGAAGCAGCCGCCGCGTTCAACAAGGAGAACGGTTGTGTCATCCCGCTGTCGGAATCACCCGATGCGTGGAGCGTGGATGTAGGCACGCAGGCCTTCAGGAGGGTCAACGACAAGATCGTTTTCAGCGGCAAGCTTTCCTATTCCTATTTCCGGGGCGCCCGGATGGGTGGACCGATCCTGATGAATCCCGGAGAAAGCGCCATCAATTTCCTGGAAGAGGATGACAGTACGGTGGGTACCAAGAAACGGGAATCCTATTCGCTGCAAGGCGGCCTCTCCTACTCTCTCTCCGAACGATGGAGCCTGGGTGTCAAGTTGGATTATAAGGCAGCGGATCAGACTAAATACAAGGATCCCCGTTTTCTGAACGTGGTGGCAGACCTGTCCGTCGCGCCTGGGGTGATGTTCCGTCCTTCCGGTCATTTCTCGATCGGAGGCAACCTGATTTACCGCCATCGTCTTGAGCAGCTTAGTGCCGGAACCTTCGGCACCATCGAGCGCCAGTTTGACATCCTCGTGGACCAGGGGGGATTCCTGGGCACCAAGGAGGTGTTTGACGGGGATATGGGCTATGTTTCCGTCCAGAATACCCGTCCGATGACCGACGACCGCTATGGTCTTTCCCTGCAGACGGTTTTCGGAAAAAAGGCGCGTTTGTACGCCCAGTTGACGGGTCTGTGGCGCAGTGGATTCTACGGCAGCCGCACCTCCACTTCGGTCGTTTTCTGCGAATTCCGGGGACCGGAAGTGAAAGCCGAGACAGTTCTGCTGGTCCCTGCCGGAGAGAATCTGCACCGTGTGGCCCTGGATGCCGGATTCCGTCCTCTGTCCAAACTGACCAACTCCTATTCGTACAAGGCGGAGGCCGGAAAGACCACGACCATCGAGTATCACGGCCAGAACGAGACCCTTTCCCGTTCCGACCTGGACACTCGGCTGGATTATTCTTTCCGGAAAGGCGTCTCGGGCTATCGTCCCGACTGGATTCTCGGCGCATCGGCAGATTTCTTCATGCGAAAAGAGAATACCTCGATCTATCCCGATTACAGGGACTGGTATTTCTTGAACGTGGATCTGGGCATCAGCGCCGAGCGCAATTTCAAAAGCGCTTTCAACTGCTTTACTCTGGGTGGCAGCCTGTCTTATCTGCAGGGGTGGGGCGATCCCAAGCAGGACGGCTCCTATTCCGGAGGTAGTTCCAAGCTGAAGTCCTTTGATGACTGGCTGTATCGCCAGTTCGAATTTGATACGGCGGCGCGTGCCGGTGGCGGCATTTCCCTGGCCTGGACCAGTCTGCGTCCCAAGCGGGTGGCCCCTTACCTTAAACTTTCCGACCGCTTCGTCTCCCTCCTTGCCGAGCCACAACATCTGCAGGGCCGTTTCCGGAACGAGGCCACGCTGACGCTCGGGTGTAATTTCTAGTTTCCCCATGAAACGATTGCTCTTTTCCTTGCTTGCGCTGTCCTTCCTCTGGAGCGCGGGCGCACAGGTCATCCCCGACGATTCCGAGATTCGGGTCGGCCGCCTGGCCAACGGGATGACCTATTATCTCTGTCACAACGAGACGCCGGCCGGCCGGGCTGAATTTTACATTGCACACAATGTCGGCGCCCTGCAGGAGGAAGACAACCAGAACGGACTGGCCCATTTCCTGGAGCACATGGCCTTCAACGGGACCCGGCATTATCCCGACAAGGGGATCCTGGACTTCCTGGCGAAGGAAGGCGTCCGTTTCGGATACAATGTGAACGCCTATACTTCCAAGACGGAGACGGTCTACAACCTATCCGAAGTGCCTCTGGTACGGGATTCCTTCGTGGATTCGGTCCTGATGGTGCTGCACGACTGGTCTTGCGACATTTCCTGCGAGCAGCAGGCCCTCGACGACGAGCGGGGTGTCATCAGCGAGGAATGGCGCCTGGGCCAGGACAGCCGCAGTCGGATGGCTCTCCAGCAAACCAATTTGATCTACAAGGGTTCGAAGCAGACGGAACGCACGGTCATCGGCACCCTGGAAGTCATCAACGGTTTCAAGCGCGAGGAAATCCTGGATTTCTACCACAAGTGGTACCGTCCCGACTTGCAGGCCCTGATCGTCGTGGGAGACTTCGACGTGGACCGGATGGAAGGGCGGATCCGGACGCTGTTCTCCGACATCCCTGCGCGTGTCAATCCGGAGCCCAAGCAGGAATACGTCCCGCCCGTGCAGACGGAATCCCTGTTCGGCGACATGACCGATCCGGAGATCAGGTATCAGGCTTACAAGGCCCTGTACAAGCAACGCTGCCCGTTCACGAACCGCCGGGAGGAAGCTTTCTACAAGGATTATCTCTGCCGCATGATCGTGAGTTCGGTCGTCGCGGACCGTTTCCGCGAGCGTAGCAAAGAGAAAGGTTCTCAGGTCCAGAACGCAACCCTCGTGACGAACGCTTACAAGCCGGATATGTATGTATCACTGGCCACGGTTGTCCCGAAGAAGAAGGAAGGGCTGGAGGATTGCCTCCGTTTCACCGAAAGGGAAGTGCAGCGTCTGCTGCGCCACGGAATCAGCCCGGATGAGCTGGAGATTGCCAAGCTCAACGTTTCATCCCGGCTGCACCTGGATGCGGAGAAGGACCGTTCGGAAGTCAAGAACGGGGAGATCGTACAGATGGCCCTCGGTCATTTCCTTCTCGGAGCCCCGCTCGTACTACCGGAGACGATGCAGGAGGTCCGGCGTTCCGTTCTTGCCTCCATCACGGGGGAAGACATCGCGCCCTATCCGGCGCTGATGTTCGGCGAGAGCGAGAAGATTTATTCGAATTGCTACAACGATACCGAAAAGAGCATTCCCGTCCCAGCCGCGGACCGGATGCGTCAGTTGCTGGCTGAGGTGGATGCCGAAGAAACGGAGCCCCGTTACCTGTCTTATCCACGCCTGGACCTGACGGTCGACGCCGTGCCCGGTACCATCCGTTCGGTTTCGAAGGTCAGGGGCACGGATATGGAATGCTGGACCCTGTCGAACGGCGTCCGAGTCTATTACAAAGAGTCCGCACCCGTGCGCAGCGGCAGCCATCTGTCGATGACCCTGCTTTTCGACACGGGATATGCGGCTTTCGATCCGTCGCGCGTCACGGCTTCCCGCAATGCCTTGAGCTATGACAAGCGCAATACCGGATTCCGGGGCTTTGAAAAACCCGAAATGAAGAATTGTCCCGAACTGTCCGGCGTCGCCGTGATGCTCGGAGGCAATTCCGCTTCCGGGCGCATCGACATCACGGCCCGGAAGGACCGGGTGGAAAACGCTTTCAAGGCAGCCTGGCTCCAACTGACGGAGCCTTGCTTCGGTCCGGACCGCCTGCTGCAGCAGCAGAAGGCCGCCGCCCTGAAGTCGCTGGGCAAGAAGAAAAGTCCGAAGAATTTGTTTGACGAGCGTTGCCGGAAGGAGACATACGGGGACCATCCCTGGATGCATGAAATCGACAGCGCGGCGGTGGAAGCGACGGACCTGGCTTTGCTGGAAGACGTGTACCGGCGTTATTACGGCAACATTCCGGAGATGAAGGTCGTTCTCTGCAGCGACCTGCCGAAGGAAGAGATACGTCCCCTGGTGGAACGCTATCTGGCTTCCCTGTCCCTCCCATATCCGTACGCGAAGGGCAGATACCTGCCTTCCAAGCCTGTCGTGAAGGGTAAGCATACGATCGAAGAGGATCATGTCCCCGTTTCGGCGCCATTCACGGAGATCAGTTACAACTGGTACTACAAGGGAGGGCGCACGCCCCGGGAACGGGCGGCCGTCGATGTCCTGAACTACATCCTTTCCGCCCGGTATCTGGCCTTGATCCGTGAGGAGAGGGGAGGGGCGTACAGCGTCCAGTTCTGCACGGCGACGAGCAACGAAGCGGCCGTTCCGACACGCTCGTACGTAGATTTCCAGACCCGGCCCGAGATGCGCTATCTGCTGCTCTCCGACGTGCAGGAAGAACTGGCGCGGATGTGTGCCGACGGGCCGACGCCGGAAGAGATGGACCTGGCCGTCAGATACCTGGTCAAGCACCATGACGAGCAGGAGGACCGCATCGCCCGTTCCGTGTCCCTGCAGGAAGACCGCATGGTCGAATTCGTCCGCTGGGGGACGCCATACGGGTATGATTACGAGAAGCTGGTCCGCTCGCTCAAATCCTCCGACATCCGTGCCTTTGCCCGCCGTGTCTCCGGCGGTGACAAGATCGTCAAAGTGTACAACGAAGAGTAGCCGAAATGTTAGCTAATCCGAATAATTATAACTATATTTGCGCCGCTTATAGCGACGCAAATATTTTATACATAAATGGCTAATCCTAAATTCAATGTGAAGTATTGCGTGCTTCTGCCGATCGTGCTGATCGCCACGATACTTCTTTGGGCCCTGCCGGTTTCTTCTTTCGGCATCGAAGGCCTGACCATCGTCCAGCAGCGGATGATCGCTATCTTCGTGTTCGCCGCCCTGATGTGGATGTTTGAAATCATTCCCAACTGGACTACTTCCCTGATCGTCATCGTCCTGATGCTCCTGACCGTTTCCAACAAGGGCCTGGGCTTCTTCTGCAAGCCTGAGTATGGCACCCTGGTGGATTACAAGTCGATCATGGCTTCCTTCGCGGATCCCGTCGTCATGCTCTTCATGGGCGGTTTCGTGCTTGCCATCATCGCCTCCAAGTACGGGATGGACGCCGTCATCGCGAAAGGCCTGCTGGGCCTCTTCGGCAAGAAGCCGAAGTTCGTCCTGCTGGGCTTCCTGATCATTATCTCGATTTTCTCGATGTTCATGAGCAACACCGCCACTGCGGCGATGATGCTCGCCTTCCTGGCCCCCGTCCTCAAGGCCCTGCCCGAGGATGAGACTGGAAAGGTAGGCCTGGCTCTGTCCATCCCCATCGCGGCGAACCTCGGCGGCATCGGCACCCCGATCGGCACCCCTCCGAACGCCATTGCCATCGGCGCCCTGGAGAACGCCGGATACCAGATCAGTTTCGCCACCTGGATGTCCCGCATGGTCCCGTACGTCATCGTGATGATCCTCCTGGCCTGGATCCTGCTGCGTATCTTCTTCCCCTTCAAGTCCAAGAGCATCGAGCTTAAGATTGACGCCAAGAAGCACAAGTGGGGCTGGAAGGATTATGTGGCCTGGATCACCTTCTTCCTGACCATTTTCCTCTGGGTCACCGAGTCCTGGACCAAGATCAATTCCAACGTCGTGGCGCTCATTCCGCTGGCGGTCTATACCTGCTGTGGCGTGTTCACCAAGGAAGACATCAAGGAGATCAACTGGAGCGTGCTCTGGTTGGTGGCGGGTGGCTTCGCCCTCGGTACCGGCCTGAACAAGACTGGTCTGGCTGCGACGCTGATCAACGCCATCCCGTTCAGCACGATGAACGTGGTGCTGGTGCTCGTGATCGCCGGCCTCGTGTGCTATTTCCTTTCCAACTTCATCAGCAATTCCGCGACGGCGGCCCTGCTGGTCCCGATCCTCGTGGTCGTGGGCACGGCGATGGCCGATCCTTCGGCGGCCAACAACGCACAGTTCATGAACCTGGGCGGCATGTACGCCATGATCCCGTTCATCGCGATGTGCGCCTCGATCGCCATGCTGTTCCCGATTTCCACTCCTCCGAACGCGATCGCGTCCTCGACGGGCCTGGTGCAGACTTCGCAGATGGCGAAGGTCGGCATCATCGTCGGCGTCGTGGGTTTCATCCTCGGCTACTTCCTGCTGACCGCGATCTTCCCGTTCCCCACTGCCTAAAACCCAAACCCCTCATTTTATGAAGAGAATCCTTACCCTTGCCGCGTCGCTCCTGCTCCTTGCAGGCTTTACGGCGACCGCCCAGGACAACCAGACGCCGGAGTACGGCTACAAACAGACCGGTTTTGCCAGCACGCCGAAATTCGGCGGCTACATCATCGGCGGCTACAAATACAGTGACCTGGACGGCGCCAACGGCGGCCCCGGTTTCAACTGCAGACTCATCCGTCTCTATGTGGACGGCAGCATCTTCAACGATTTCAAGTACCGCATCCAGCTCCAGATGAACGGTCAGAACCCCCATGTCAAGGACTTCTACCTCGAGTGGGCCAAGTACAAGGAGTTCTCCGTCAAGATCGGCCAGTTCAAGCGTGCCTTCACGTTCGAGAACCCGATGAACCCCTGGGACGTGGGTGTGGGCGACTACTCCTTCCTGGTTCAGAAGATGGCCGGCATGGGTGACCGTCTGGGCGAGGCCAATATGGGAGGCCGTGACCAAGGTCTCCAGATCCAGGGCGACCTGCTGCCGATGGCCGACGACAGCTATCGTCTGCTGCATTATCAGTTGGGCGTGTTCAACGGCCAGGGCATCAACCTTGCCGACGCCAACCGCGCGAAGGACATCATCGGTACCATCCAGGTACAGCCGATCAAGGGTCTGAAACTGGGCGTGTTCGGATGGAAGGGCGACTGGGTCAATTCCAGCAAGGCTACGCTCAAGCGCGAGCGCATCAGCGCCGGTCTGAACTATGACGTCGACAACTGGACCCTTCGTGCGGAATACGCCACTGCCATTGCGGGCGAAAAAGAGCAGAACGGTCCTGCGGATGCCCTTTATGTGACCGCCGGCATCCCGTTCAAGCCTTGGTTCAAGCTCTACCTGAAGTGGGATGAGTTCCGCGCTGCGGCCACCGCCGAGACCAGCCACGACATGTATTCGGCCTGCGCCAACTTCCGCCTCCACAAGAACCTGAACTTCCAGCTCGAGTACCGCCTGCACAACAACAAGATGCTTGCGACTCCGAACTACAACGAGCTCTGGTTCATGACCTACGTCCGCTTCTAAAAAAGATAATGGAAAAGTATATCGTACCGCAGACGGAGACGCTCGAGGAGCGTCTCCTCTGTCAGATTATGCAGAGCTCCGACGATGACATCGACAGCGAAGGAGAACGCAACCCGTACTATCCGGGAGAAGATTTTGATTGGTAACGGGAGGACGGAATCATGAAGAAAGTATTTTTCGCAATTGCGCTCCTCGCGACCGCATGGATGGTTTCTTGCACCAAGGAGACCGCTCCGGACGAACTGGCTGTCGAAACTGACGGTATCCGTGGCACCCTCGTCGTCAATGCCTCGAAGCAGACCGTGACGAGGGCGCTCGAGCCCAAGGAGAATTACATTAACGCATTTTGGGCAGAAGGCGATTCCGTGGAAGTGTATTCCTACAAAGGCGGGACATTCCTCGGTTACCTGACTCCCTCCGCTTTTGGCGAAAACAGCACGACGCTCGAGGGTGACGTGGACATCAGCGGGCTCGAGGTCCGTGACCTCCTATGGCTGTTTTTCCATGGCAAGGGCGAAATGACATACTTCAGCCAGGACGGAACCCTTGAAGGTATTGCCCGCAATCTGGACGCCGCCGGTGCGGGCGTATTTGTCACGAGTAAGGAGAACAACCGGGTCACCACAGAAGAGGCTTCGTTCGAAAACCTGCAGGCGATCGTCAAGTTCAAACTCCGCTATGAGAACGGAGCCCCTATGGATGTGCGTTCCTTTTCAATCAGCGGAGGGAACCTCCATAGCAAGATGACCTGTATCGGATACGGCTCTTTCGATATGGAATATGGGCCCGTAACGGTCACACCTTCCGATCCTGCGGACGAACTGTATGTTGCCCTCTGTACGGGTTTTTCCTCGAACTCGGATACTTATTATCTGTGTGCGCAGGATAAATACGGACAGTACTTTGAATGCCTCAGGGAGGATGTGCAGTTCTCTTACGGGATGTATTATGAAGGTACCGTAAAAATGAAACCGGTACGGTACACCGTGGTCGGCAGCAGCGGCTCCTTCGACGCCTCGGGGGACGACCCTGTCTTCGGCAAGGCGTGGGACTATCGGATAGACGCCAACGACATGGTTGCGGAGGACGCCGTCTTCAAGAAGTCCTATCCCGGCATCAGCAAAGGCAGCATCATATACCTGAGGGTGGTTAGGAACAGTTCTTGGAAAGAGGAATGGCCCGAGGATGACAACCTTGTCGTTACCGCCTGGGAGGACGGTACACTGAATGTGGAGTTCGATCCGCGGACAGGGGCCCTCTATGCCGAAATGGATTATGGCGGAAACGAGTATGAAACCGAACCGGTCTACACCGTCTGCGGCGACAATGATTCCGTGTTCGGGGCCACCTGGCAGATAGTGACTCCGGAGAACGACATGACACTGCAGGATGAGTACAGTTACAACTATACGAAGACCTACACCGGCCTGACCCCCGGCGAACTGCGGTTCCGCATCGTGGAGGACCGGAGTTGGGACTATGTATATCCCGGCATGGATGACGATCCCTACTCTGTGCGGATTCCTTCTTTTGGCAACCTGACCATCGTATTCCATCCCTCCAACGGAGAGATAACGACTTCATTCGAGTCGACGGAAGTGCCGGATGGGGACTTCTATGTCTATGCCAACTTCAACTACTGGAGGCTGTCTGACGAGTATCTCATGACCAAACAGGACGACGGCACATACACCTATGAGGCCGAATTTGAGGCCGCATACCCGTATGCGGAGTTCAAGATCATCATGAACAAGGACTACAGCGCCAGCTGGCCGGAGAACAACTATCAAGTGGAAGTCCCGGGCCCCGGCATCCTGACCATCACCTTCCATCCTGATACGGGAGAGATCACCACGTCGTTCGTGGAGCAGACGCTGGACAACACATACACCGTAGCGGGCTCCACCAACGGCACGGCCGCCGGCGGGAGCGACATCTTGTTCGGAACTGCATGGGATCCAACCTTGGCTGCCAACGATATGCAGTACCTGGAGACCGAGGGTTATTACTACAAGGAGTACCTCGTCACCGCGCCCGGCAGGGTGTCCTTCAAGGTGTTCAAGAATCACTCGTCGGATGTGTTCTGGCCGAAGGACAAAAACTATGACGTGGAGATGCTTGGCCCTGGGACACTGCTGATAGCCTTCATTCCCAGCTATGGGGTCGAGTCGATCATGCAGTACTCCCAGGATAATTATACCGTTACCGGAGACTTTTGCAACTGGGGAGTCTATTCGGATCTGGTGATGAGTCTCCTGCCCGACGGCACCTATTCGGTGAGGGTGATCATAGACCAGCCCGGAGAACATAGCTTTATGGTAATGAAGAACGGACGTCAGAGTCTCGCCAGTATGGACATCCAATTTGAAGAGGCCTGCACCGTCGAGATACTGTTCAATCCTGAAACGGAAGTGATGTCTTATCACTTCGTGAGCTAGGTACGGAAAGACTCTTCGTTCGTTTCATATCCAAATGAAAGATGCCCGGTCGTTGGCCGGGCATCTCTCATTTTGTTATCGCGACATCAGCGGACGCGGATGCGGCGGCCGATTTTGAGCGTGGTCTTGGGCGTGATGTTGTTGAGCTTGCAGAGCTTGGCCACCGTCGTGTGATACTTGACGGCGATCTTGCCCAGGGTGTCTCCCGAACGGATCGTGTAATACTGCGTCGCAGCCTGGGCCGCAGCCTTCTTGGCGGCGGCAGCCCGCTCCTCCTGCTCAGCCAGCAGGATTTCCTCCTCTTCATCATCGGACGAAGGGACATAATGACTGGCCGGGTTGAGGTATTTGCGCTTCAGCGTAAAAGTGGCATTCCGCAGGTTGCCCTCCGGGAACTTGATCAGCCACTCCGGATCGAAGGCATAGCCCTTGTAACGGGTCTCGAAATGCAGATGGGGACCCGAGGAACGGCCGGTGGAGCCTCCCTTGCCGATTACCTGGCCCGCCGTGACCCAGTCGTCCACATCCACCAGCCGCTCGGACAGGTGGGCATAGAAAGTCTCCAGGCCGTTGGCATGGCGTACGATGACCAGATTGCCGTAGCCGTGGTAATACTTGGACACGCGGACCTTGCCGTCGAAGGCGACGCGCACGGGGTCACCCGTCTTGAGCGGCAGGTCGACGCCCTGGTGCCGGCGGCGGTGGCGGTATCCGAACTTGGAAAAGACTGCCGTCGGGTTGGGGCAGCAGTACTGCGATTCATTGTCCACCAGCCAAAGCGTCGTGCGCTCGGGCAGGGAGTTGTAGTCGATGCCGTAGGCGTCGGGGGCTTCGTTCCAGCGTTCGTTGAAATAGCGCTCCGTTGCCTCGATGTCGGCGTTCTTGATATATTTCCACGAGTTGTCCGCAAACAGGACGATCTTGACCTCGGGATTGCCGGTCTCGAGCGTATCGAGGGCGCCGCCGTGTTCCCCGGGAATCAGGGATTTGACGGGGCCGGTAATCTTGTGGGGTTGCAGCAGCAGGTCCGCCCGCTGCCGGGTCATGGGTTTAGGTGAAGTATCCAGCGTCTGGGCCCGGAGCGCACCGGTCACGGCGAGAACCAGGGCGGACGCCATCAAAAGCTTTTTCATTCAGCGTTGAATCTATCTTTTAGCAGTGCACGTACTTGGGCCACCTTGGCGTTCAGAAGCTCATCCGTCGTGGCCTCACAGATGAAACGCAGGTAAGGTTCGGTGTTGGAAGGACGGATGTTGAACCACCAGTCCTTGAATTCGAGGCGGTAGCCGTCGAAGTCCATGCGGGCCGTCGGGGTCTCCTCGGCGGTGAACATGGCGCAGACGGCGTCCATCGCGCCCTTTTTGTCCTCCAGGCGGAAATTGACCTCGCCGGAGTTCTTGTAGGCGACGATCCCGTCGATCGCCTCGCTGAGGGTCTTGCCCTCGCGCTTGAGCTGGGCGACGATGCGCAGGACCAGGATGGAGGCCAGCAGTCCGCTGTCGGAATAGAAGAAATCCTTGAAATAGTAGTGACCGGCCAGTTCGCCGCCCCACAGACCGTCGATCTCGCGGAGTTTCGGCGCCGCAAAGGCACGGCCGACCCGCCAGGTGTGGACTTCGCAGCCCATGGGGGTCAGGTATTCGGCGACGGCCTTGGAGGTGCGGATCTCCTGCAGGACGCGGGGATTCTTCTCGCCGCGTTCTCCGATGAAGTACTTGGACAGGAGGGCGATCATCAGGTCGGGGGCCACGAAACGGGCTTTCTCATCCACGAACATCACGCGGTCCGCATCGCCGTCATAGATGACGCCGAGGTCGGCGCCCGTCTCCCGGACGAGGTTCTTGAGGGGCTCCACGTTCTTGGGGATCAGCGGGTTGGGTTCGTGGTTGGGGAAACTGCCGTCGAGGGTGTCGAAGATGTAGCTGTGACGCTCGCCGAACACCTCGTGGGCGAAGAGGCAGGACATGCCGTTGGACAAGTCGAAGGCAACCTTGAGGTCGGAGAAATCACCGAGGTATTTCTCCATGAATTTCATGTAGTCGGCGCGGATGTCCATCGGGAATACCTTTCCGCGCACGTCGGCGACGGGGGTCTCCCGGCCGGCTTCGATCCATTCCTTGATCTGGCCGAGACCGGAGTCGAATCCGACCGGCAGGGCGTTCTCGCGGGACACCTTCATGCCGTTGTATTCGGCCGGATTGTGGGAAGCTGTGATCTGGACGGAGGCCTGGAAGCCGTAATTGGCGGTTCCGAAATACACCATCGGGGTGCTGGTGAGACCGAGGTCGAAAACGTCGGCACCGGCGTCGGTCAGGCCCTGGATCAAGGCGTCGTGGATCTCCTCCGAAGAGAGGCGGCAGTCGCGGCCGACGAGGACCTTGGCGGTCTGCAGCAGTTCGGGGATGAAATAACCCACCTTGTAGGCGGTATCTTTGTCAAAATCGACTCCGTAGATGCCACGGATGTCGTATGCGTGAAATGCTCCCATAGTTGATTATTTTATTTTAGCGTTATATCTCGTGGAAACTTTGCCTTTGGCGATGTTCTGCAGTTTCTTGCCGATGATCTTCTTGCGGATCGGGGCGACCAGGTCGGTGAAGAGCTTCCCGTCCAGGTGGGACATCTCGTGCTGGATCATCCGGCAGGCGAACTTGTCGAAATGCTCGGTGACCTTCTCGAAATGCTCGTTGTAATACTCGACGGTCATCGAATCGGGGCGCAGGACGTCCGCATAGATGCCCGGGACGCTGAGGCAGCCCTCGTTGTATTCGCACTTGCGGGGACTCTCCTCGATGACGACCGGATTGATCATCACGCGGAAAAAGCCCTTCAGGTAATCATAGATGTCCGCCATCACGTCGCCGTCCACGATGAGCACCCGCTCGCTGACTCCCACCTGGGGGGCCGCCAGACCACAGCCTTCCGCTTTGGCCAGGGTGTCCTTCATGTCCCGGATGAGCGCGGTGAGGCGCTCCTTGTCGTTGAGGTCGGCCGGAGCCGCCTGGGCTCTCAATACTTCCGAGCCGTAGAGATAGATCGGTAATATCATGCTTTCTCTTTTGGCGTGCGGTCCAAAAATCCCTGCAAAATGAGGGCCGCACTGATCTTGTCCACCGAGTTTTTGTCCCGGCGATCCTTATATTTCATTCCGCCTTCGATCATGGCCCGGTGCGCGAGGACGGAAGTGAACCGCTCGTCCTCCAGCGTGACCGGGACGCCCGGGAAGGCTTTCTTCAGGAGGGGAAGGAAACGGTCCACGTCCGCAGCCGCTTCGGAGGGCCGTCCGTCCATGTTGACGGGGTATCCGACGACGAAGTGCACGATGGTCTCCGTCCGCGCATATTTTTGAAGATAATCTATTATCTTTGCAGCAGGGACGGTCTCGAGCGGAGACGCGAAGATGCGAAGCGGGTCACTGACCGCCAGCCCGGTGCGTTTCCTTCCGTAGTCGATTCCTATCAATCTTTCCATAAAGATTGCAAAGATAGTAAAGAGTTATGACAAAAGAAAATAACCCGGTCCGGGAACCCAGAAAATACCGGGTCAGCCTGGTTGAACAGAAGACGGAACGCGTTGTCTGGCAGCGGCATTTCACCAAGACCCTGCTCTGGCTTTCCGTCATCGCGGCGGTCCTGATCGGCGCCGCGCTGGTCTGGTGCCTGATCGCTTTCACGCCCCTGCGCACCACGATTCCGGGCTATCCGGATGCCCGCACCCGGAACATGGCGGTCCAGAACGCCCTCAAGATCGATTCCCTGGAGCGGGTCATCACCCGCTGGGACCTGTACGCCGAGAACCTGCGCCGCGTCGTGGCAGGGGAGCAACCGATCAACATCGACAGCGTCCTCCGGGTCAAGTCGCCCGTGGATTCGCTGCCGGCCGACGCGGCCGCGCTGGCGCAGCGCGATTCGCTTCTCCGCCAGGAGGTTGCCCGTTCCTCCCAGAGTTCCCAGGACGGGAAAGGCCGCAAGGCGCCCATCGAAGGCCGGCATTTCATTCCGCCGCTCAAGGGCGTCGTGTCGGCGGAATATGATCCGCTCAAGCACCCTTACCTCGACATTTCGGCCCCCGCCGGTTCGCCCGTCGTTTCTGTCCTGGACGGGACGGTGGTGTTCGCCGGCTGGAGCGACGAGATGGGCTATACCATCGGAGTCCAGCATGCGGGTGACATCCTGACCTTCTACAAGCGTAACCAAAAGCTTCTCAAGGCGGTCGGGGACAAAGTGACGGCCGGCACATCGATCGCGCTGGTCGGCCAGACCGGCAGCGCGGAGAATGCGACCTCCGGTGACCATCTCCATTTCGAACTGTGGTACGGCGGCGAGCCCGTCAATCCGGTGCAATACATTAATTTCTAAAACTTTGGAAAACAGAAAGAGAAGAATCGCCATCCTCGGGTCGACCGGCTCCATCGGGCGCCAGACCCTGGACGTGGTGCGGCAGCATCCGGACCTGTTCGAAGTAGAACTGATCACGGCCAACAACAGTTCCTCCACCCTGATCGAGCAGGCGCTGGCGTTCGACGTCAACAACGTCGTCATCTGCAACGAGGCCAAGTACCGGGAGGTCGCGGATGCCCTGCAGGACCAGGGCATCAAGGTCTTCGCCGGGATCCAGTCCGTCTGCGACCTGGTGACTTCGGACCGGGTGGACATCGTCGTCGCGGCGATGGTGGGTTTCAGCGGGCTCAAACCGACGCTCGCGGCCATCCGTGCGGGCAAGATCATCGCCCTGGCCAACAAGGAGACCCTGGTCGCCGCCGGCTCCGTGGTGATGGCGGAAGCGAGGAAATACGAAGCCCCGATCCTGCCCGTGGACTCGGAGCATTCGGCTATCTTCCAATGTCTGCTGGGCGCGCAGGGGAATGCCCTCACGCGCATTCACCTGACGGCTTCCGGCGGCCCGTTCCGCACTTGGGACCGCAAGGAGATCATCGGCGCGACCAAGGCGGATGCCCTCCGGCATCCCAACTGGTCGATGGGCGCCAAGATCACCATCGATTCGGCTACGATGATGAACAAGGGCTTCGAGGTGATCGAGGCCCGCTGGCTTTTCGATACGCCTCAGGACCGCATCCACGTTGTGGTCCATCCCGAGTCGGTCATCCATTCGATGGTCGAGTTCGAGGACGGGGCCGTGATCGCCCAACTGGGCTGTCCGGACATGCGCGAGGCCATCCAGTTCGCGATGGCGTTCCCGCACCGCCTGCCCCTGGACAACAAGAAACTGGATTTCGCAGCCCTCGGCGCCTTGACTTTCTTCGAGCCGGACCTGCAGAAATTCCCCTGCCTGGGCCTGGCATACGAGGCCATCGCCCGCGGCGGCAACATTCCCTGCGCCCTGAATGCGGCCAACGAGGTGGCGGTCGCTGCGTTCCTCCAGGACAAGATCGGATTTTACGACATTTCGGCGGTCGTTTCCAAGTGCCTGGAGGGAACGGATTTTGCAGCAAATCCCTCGCTCGAGGACATTTTCGCGACCCATGAGGCCGTGACGGCCCGGGCAGGCGAAATGATATGGTAGCGCTGATCAAGACATTGCAGGTCATCCTGGCCCTGTCCGTGCTGATTGTACTGCACGAGCTGGGCCATTTCACCTTTGCCAAGCTCTTCGGCATCCGGGTGGAGAAATTCTTCCTCTTCTTCGATGTCAAGGGCGTCAAGTTGTTCAGCACCAAGACTTCCAAATGGTTCACCCGCCTGTTCCCGAAGGCCGCCGAGGCCGAGACGGAGTACGGCATCGGCTGGCTGCCACTGGGCGGCTACTGCAAGATCGCCGGGATGGTGGACGAGTCGATGGACCTGGAGAGCCTGAAACGGGAACCGCAGCCCTGGGAATTCCGGACGCATCCGGCCTGGCAGCGGCTGCTGGTGATGTTCGGCGGCGTGCTGTTCAATTTCATTTCCGCCATCATCTTCTTCACCTGCATCCTGGGCATCAACGGGGAATCCTACATCGAGAACGAAGGCAATGCCATCTATGTCAATGACCTGGCCTACGAAATGGGTTTCCGGACCGGCGACCGCATCCTGAAGTTCGACGACTATGTGCCGGAGAGTTTCTATTCGCTGCAGGCCGACCTGGCCCGCCGGGACGTCCGCAAGGCCACGGTCCTTCGCGGTGCGGACACCGTCGAGATCTGGATCGACCGTTCGATGATCGGGCAGGTACTGTCCTCGCCGGGGATGTTCGACCTGGCGATACCTTTCGTGATCGACTCCGTCCCGCCGGAAAGCCAGAATGCGGCCGCGGACCTGCTGCACGGCGACCGGGTGACGGCGGTGGATAGCGTGGAGACGCTCTATGCGCAGGATGCCAAGGCCCTGCTGGCCGCCAAGGCCGGATCGGAGGCTCTCCTGACGCTGGACCGTGACGGGACTGCGATGGAGACGGTAGCGGCTGTGGACAGCCTGGGACGCATCGGCGTCTATATGATGGTGCCGGGCATCCAGAGAAAGAAATACGACGGCCTCTCGGTCATTCCGGCGGGCTTCAAATATACTTTCACCACCCTTCGGGATTACCTGAGAGACCTGCGTCTCGTGGCGACGCCGAGCACGCAGGCCTACAAGTCGGTGGGCAGTTTCATCGCCATCGGGCAGGCCTTCCCGGGCCGCTGGGACTGGCTACAGTTCCTCTATCTGCTCGGGCTTCTGTCGGTGATGCTGGGCGTGATGAACCTCATCCCCATCCCCGGGCTGGACGGCGGACACATCCTGATCACGCTCTTCGAGATGGTGACGGGACGCAAACCGTCGGACAAGTTCCTCGCCGTCTCGCAGATGATCGGCATGGTCCTGCTGCTGGCCCTGATGATGCTCGCTTTCGGCAACGATATCGGAAGATTGATTAAATAAATAACTGAATATGAAAAAGATGGCCCTCTTTGCCGCTCTCGTGCTGACCCTTGTGTCCTGCGGCAACAAATCGACCAAGAAACTCCTCCCGTCCGTCAGCGGCAAGGCCGGCGAAATCCTCGTCGTGATGGACAAGACCCCCTGGGAAGGGGAGCCCGGCAACGCGGTCCGGGAACTCCTGGCCTGCGACTGTCCCTACCTGGCGACGCGTGAGCCCCTCTACTCTCTGGTCAACGTGGTTCCGTCCAATTTCGTGAACCTGTTCCAGGTCCACCGCAACCTTGTCATCTATGAGATCGACCCGCAGGTGCAGCAGGAAGGCGTCCAGTATCTGAACGACATCTGGGCGCGGCCGCAGTGCGTGGTCAAGGTCAGTGCGACGACGGACGAGCGGGCGGTCGAGATCACCAAAGAGAATGGGGAAGTGATTTCCGAAGCCATCGAGCAGGCGGAGCGCAACCGCGTCATCGCCAATACGCGCCTCTACGAGGAAGCTTCCATCTTCCCGCAGGTGGCGGAGGTCATCGGCGGCTCGCCCCATTTCCCTTCCGGCTACAAGCTGAAGAAGAAGACGACCGACTTCGTCTGGGTGGGCGACGAGAAACTCTATGTCTACCAGGATGTCTTCGTCTACAAGTATCCGGCGAAGGGAGACGAGTCCGATTTCACCCTGGAGAACATCATCGCCAACCGCAACCGTGTCCTCCAGCAGAACGTGCCCGGCATGCTCGACAATACCTACATGACTACGGGTGAATTCATCCCGCCGACCCTTCGTTTCGTCAAGTACAAGAACTTCAATTTCGCACAGGTGCGCGGCTACTGGGAGGTCTACAACGACTTCATGGGCGGGCCTTTCGTCTCCCATTCCTTCTACAGTCCGGACGGCAAGGAGATCGTGGTCGCGGAGGCTTTCGTCTATGCGCCTAGATACGATAAACGTCAGTATCTCAGGCAAGTAGAGTCGCTGCTCTACTCCTTCGAATGGAAAGGGACGGGGGAATAAAAAATATTTTGTCTTGTAAAAATAATTATCTACCTTTGCAGTCCCAAATACGCGGTGGGTTCGTATAACGGCTAGTACTCGGGATTTTCATTCCCGCAATAGGAGTTCGATTCTCCTACCCACTACCAGAATATAAAAAACAAAAATAATGGCAAACAACGCATCTGCAGAGAAGTGCATTCGCCAGAGCGAAAGGCACAGATTGCATAACAAGTATTATGCAAAGAGTACGAGGAACGCGATCCGCGCCCTCAGGAACACGACTGACAAAGAGGCTGCCGTCACCGCCGCGCCCAAGGTGTACGCGATGATCGACAAGCTCGCAAAGATGGGCCTGATCCACAAGAACAAGGCTTCCAACCTCAAGAGCGGCCTCGCTGTTTACATCAATAAGCTTTAGGATTGAGGAGCTGCCTTGTGCAGCTTCTTTTCGGGATGTAGCGCAGTTGGCTAGCGTGCCACGTTCGGGACGTGGAGGTCGTCCGTTCGAGTCGGATCATCCCGACCTAACTGACCCAAAAGTCACCCAGACTTTTGGGTCTTTTTTTATGGAAATATTCACTATATTTGTTATTCGGTATACAAGCACTGAAACGAATAACGATATGTCCATTACCCTCCAACTTGCACTCCGCCTGCTGGCTGCCGCCGGCCTGGGCGCCCTGATCGGCTATGAGCGGGAGCTCCGCGCCAAGAACGCCGGCGTCCGCACCCACATGATGGTGGCGCTGGGTTCCGCCCTGTTCATGATCATTTCCCAGTTCGGTTTCCCGGATGCTGCTCGGTTTGACGCCGCACGGGTTGCCGCGGGCGTCGTGACCGGCATCGGTTTCATCGGTGGCGGCATCATCATGAAGAAGAAGCATGTCAGCGGCCTTACCACGGCGGCTTCACTCTGGGTGACGGGTGCGGTAGGCATGGGTATCGGCTGCGGATTGTATGTCCTCAGCGTCATCTGCGCCGTCCTGGCCCTGATCGGCCTGGAAGCGCTCAGTTTCTATTCCTTCAAGCTGGGCGGAAAGGACATGACCGCCGTCCTGTCGGCCGTGGATGCGACGGCGCTGACGGATGCCGTCCAGCATCTGGGAAAGGACGTGAAGGATTTCTCGATCCGGCGGAATGGGGACACATACGAGGCGGAGGTTTCCCTGTATGTGCCCAAGCGCTTAAGTTTCACCGACTTGCTTTCCCGCCTGAGTGCCCTGCCGGGCGTACAGGTCGAGAGTTTGGAGTAGTGCGCATGAAAAAGATCCTCGTGTCCGGCCTTTTGGTACTGGCGGCCCTGTCTGCCGGTGCGAAGGTGCAGCTGACGCCCCTGTTCACTGACAACATGGTGCTGCAGCAGAACTGCCAGGCCCCCGTCTGGGGCAAGGCAGCACCCGGTGCCACGGTGATCGTCATTCCTTCGTGGAACGGGAAGACCTACCGGACGGAGGCGGATGCCGACGGCTGCTGGCAGGTTCGCATTCCCACGCCGAAAGGCGGTTTTAGGAAATATACGCTAACGGTTTCCGACGGAGAGCCCGTAGTGTTGAAGAATGTGGTGGCAGGGGAGGTATGGCTTGCTTCGGGCCAGTCCAACATGGAGCGGACCTTCGGACACGAGCGCTTCATCGACTTTTTCACGGATCGGATCAACTCCGCTTCGGACTGGGCGGACGTGCGTATGCTGACGGTTTCCCGTTCTACCGGGATGGTCCCGCACGAGTCCTTCGAGGCCGAGGGCGGTGGCTGGGAGGAGTCTTCTCCCGGCACGATTCCGCATTTCTCCGCCGTTGGCTGGTTCTTTGGTCAGCGGCTCCTGCAGGAGTTGAAAGTCCCCGTCGGGATCATCCATACCAGCTGGGGGGGCACCATCATCGAAGCCTGGATGAGCGAAGATGCGCTGAAGGGCTATCCCGAGATGCAGGAGCCGCTCGCCATGGTTCGGGCCCTGCCCGATTCCGAGGCCGAGCGGGAAGAGTCTTTCCAAACGCAGATCGATGCCTTCATGAAGCGGGCGACCGCATCGGATCTCGGCACGATCGGCGGCGTGCCCGTCTGGGCCCAGCCCAGTTATAACGACGGTGCCTGGCGGACCATTGACCTGCCGCTCGTCGTCCAGCAGCTCTGGCCCGCAACCAACGGCATCTTCTGGTTCCGCAAGGAGATCGACATTCCTGCGGAATGGGCCGGTCAGGACTTGACCCTCAGTCTGGGTACGGTCGACGATTTCGACGAGACCTATTGGAACGGGGACCTGGTGGGCTTCAGTCGCCTGTGGAGCAAGCTGCGCGTCTATACCATTCCGGGGCGTATGGTGAAAGGCGGCAAGGCCGTCATCAGCGTGCGTAATGTGGACGACCACGGCAACGGCGGTCTGTACGGGGATGCCTCTTTGCTTTTTGTCGAGGGTCCCGACGGCCGCAGGATACGCCTGGACAACGAATGGAAGGTGGCCCTGTCCGTTTCTTTCGAGGGAATTCCCCGTTCGGCCGCCCGCGAGCCCAACCTCGCGACGGTGCTCTACAACGGGATGCTCCGTCCGCTTGCACCCTACGCCATCAAGGGTGCGATCTGGTACCAGGGCGAGTCCAACGCCGACAAGGCGTACCGCTACCGCGACCTGATGGCGGACATGGTCCTCGACTGGCGCCGGCTCTGGGGCTATGATTTCCCCTTCTACATCACGCAGCTAGCTGGTTTCAAGCCGGTTACGCGCGTGGCGGGGGATAATGACTGGGCCGAACTGCGCGAGGCGCAGACGCTCGCCACGCAGGTGGTTGACCAGGTCGGCATGGCCTGCATCATCGATATGGGCGAAGCCGAGGACATCCATCCGGTACACAAGCAGGAGGTAGGGGAGCGGCTGGCCCGGCTGGCCCTGGCCCGGGATTATGGTCGGAAAGTCGTCTGCGACGGGCCTAAGTTTGCATCGTATAAGATAGGGGACGGCTGTGTCCGTGTCCGCTTCAGCGATGAGGCGGGCGGTTTGTGCGTCCTGCCTTCCGGTGACTACGCCGAACTCCGTTACGGCAAGGCTGGAATGGACTTTGATATGGTGCAGAAAGCTGAGTCTGGCATCCTTTGCGGCTTCCAGATCGCCGGCCCCGACCGTGTCTGGCACTGGGCCCAGGCCGTCATCGACGGTGACGAGGTTATCGTCTCCTGCCCTGATGTTCCGCATCCCCTGGCCGTCCGCTACGCCTGGGGTGCCAACCCTATCTGCAACCTCTTCAACTCAGAGGGTCTGCCCGCCTGGCCCTTCCGCACCGACGACTGGCCGGGCGTTACTTACGGTAAGTTATGACGAATCATATATCAAAACAATAATTTAAGAAACACTATGGCTACTTATCCTAAAATCGGTATTCGCCCCACCATCGACGGACGTCAGGGCGGGGTGCGTGAAGCATTGGAAGAAAAGACGATGGCCCTGGCCCACGCCGTGGCGGACCTGATTTCTTCGAACGTGCACAACGGCGACGGATCGCCCGTGGAGTGCGTCATCGCGGACAGCACCATCGGCCGCGTGGCCGAGGCGGCGGCCTGCGAGGAGAAATTCACCCGCGAGGGGGTCGGCAGCACCATCACGGTGACTTCCTGCTGGTGCTATGGTTCCGAGACCATGGACATGAATCCCCATTGGCCGAAGGCCGTCTGGGGCTTCAACGGCACGGAGCGTCCGGGCGCGGTGTATCTCGCCGCCGTCCTGGCTGCCCACGCCCAGAAGGGCCTGCCCGCGTTCGGCATCTATGGTCACGACGTGCAGGATCTGAATGACAACACCATTCCCGCCGACGTGGCGGAGAAGATCCTCCGCTTCGCCCGCGCGGCCCAGGCGGTCGCCACGATGCGTGGCAAGAGCTATCTGTCGATGGGAAACACCTGCATGGGCATCGCCGGTTCCATCGTGGACGCCGACTTCCTGCAGAAGTACCTCGGCATGCGCGCGGAGTATGTCTCGCTGGTCGAGATCCTGCGTCGCGTGGACTTCGGCATCTATGATCCCGAAGAGTTCAAGAAGGCGATGGAGTGGGTCGAGAAGTATTGCAAGCCGCAGGAGGGCCACGACTACAACGAGGACCGTCCGCTCTTCCCGGGTACCCCGATGACCACGTTCAACGGCAAGGGCAAGGGCAAGAACCGCGCGGAGAAGGACGCCGACTGGGAGTTCACGGTCAAGAACATGATGATCATCCGCGACCTGATGTACGGCAACCCGAAGCTCCTCGAGCTGGGTTACAAGGAAGAGGCCCTCGGCCACAACGCGATTGCGGGCGGCGTCCAGGGCCAGCGCCAGTGGACCGACTACAAGCCCAATTTCGACTTCCCCGAGTCCCTGATGTGCTCCTCTTTCGACTGGAACGGCATCCGCGAGCCCTACATCCTGGCGACCGAGAATGACGCGATGAACGGCCTGGCGATGCTCTTCGGCCATCTGCTGTCCAACCGCGGCATGATGTTCAGCGACGTGCGCACCTACTGGAGCCCCGAGGCGGTCAAGCGCGTGACGGGCGAGGCCCCCGAAGGCCTGGCGGCCGGCGGATTCATCCACCTGATCAACTCCGGCGCCACGACGCTCGACGCCACCGGCGCGATGTGCGACGCCCAGGGAGGCCCGACGATCAAGGAGCCCTGGAACATGGACCAGACCGACGTGGAAGCCTGCCTGAAGGCGACCAACTGGATGCCGGCGGACCGCGACTACTTCCGCGGCGGCGGCTACAGCGCCCACTTCGTGACCCGGGGCGGCATGCCGATGACCATGCTGCGTCTCAACCTCGTGGATGGCCTCGGCCCCGTGCTGCAGATCGCGGAAGGCTGGACGGCCGAACTGCCGAAACACGTACACGACATCCTCGACAAGCGCACCGACCCGACCTGGCCGACGACCTGGTTCGTGCCTCGCCTGGATCCCACGAAGGACTGCTTCAAGGACGTCTACAGCGTGATGAACAACTGGGGCGCCAACCACGGAGCCATCTCCTACGGCCACATCGGTGCGGACCTGATCACCCTCGCTTCCATCCTGCGCATCCCCGTGTGCATGCACAATGTCGCCGAGGAGAAGATCTTCCGCCCGGCGGCGTGGAACGCTTTCGGTATGGACAAGGAGGGCGCCGATTATCGCGCCTGCGCTAACTTCGGACCGATCTACAAGTAATGGCTACGTCTTCGAAACTGGTTGAACGGCAGTATTTGCTGCCGTTCATCCTCATAACCACGCTTTTCGCCCTCTGGGGCTTTGCGAACGACATCACCAACCCGATGGTGGCGGGCTTCCAGACGATCATGGAGCTGTCCGCCGCCAAGGCGTCGCTGATCCAGTTCGCCTTCTATGGGGGCTATGCGACGATGGCCGTGCCCGCGGCGCTTTTCATCCGGCGTTACAGCTACAAGAGCGGCATCCTGCTGGGTCTGGCGCTGTATGCGATCGGGGCGTTCCTCTTCATTCCGGCAGCGGCGCGGCAGAGTTTCACCTTCTTCTGCTTCTCCCTGTACATCCTGACCTTCGGTCTGGCGTTCCTGGAGACGACGGCCAACCCGTTCATCCTTTCGCTGGGCTCCAAGGAGACGTCCACGCGCCGGCTCAACCTGTCGCAGTCCTTCAACCCGATGGGTTCGCTGACCGGCATGGCGGTGGCATCCTGGGTGGTGCTGCCGAACCTGCTGAGCGACCATTGCCGCGATGCGTCCGGCAAGTTGATCTTCGACACGCTGCCGGAGGCTGAAAAGGCCGCGATGCGCGTGCACGACCTGGCTGCGATCCGCAACGCATACGTCGTGCTGGGCGTCGTCGTGCTGGTGGTGCTGCTGGTGATCGCTTTGACCAAGATGCCGAAGACGGCGGGCTCGGGTGTGAAGACGAAAGGCACGATGGGCCGTCTGTGGCGTAATGTTTCCTACCGGGAAGGCGTGTTGGCGCAGGTCTTCTACGTGGGCGCGCAGATCATGGTCTGGACCTTCATCATCCAGTATGCCGACAACCTGGGCATCGACAAGGCTACTGCGCAGAAGTACAACATCATCGCGATGGCGATGTTCCTGTGCTTCCGGTTCATCGCGACCTTCCTGATGAAGTATGTCAATTCACGGAAGCTCCTGGCGATCTTCGGGGCGCTGGCAGCCGTCTGTACGATTGGGGCTATCGTTTTCGTGGGTCCGCTGGGCCTGGGCTGCCTGGTGGCGATCAGCGCTTTCATGTCACTGATGTTCCCGACGATCTACGGCATTGCGCTGGAAGATGTGGCACCGGAGGACAGCCAGCTGGGGGCTGCGTTCCTGGTGATGGCGATCGTGGGCGGTTCGATCCTGCCGCCGCTCCAGGGTTCGATCATCGACCTGGGCACCGTGGCCGGGCATCCGGCGGTCAACGTCAGCTTTGTCCTGCCGTTGATCTGCTTCATTGCCGTGATGACCTTCGGCTGGCGCTGTTACCGGCGGATGTCAGTTCAGAAGAGCGCGTAGACGACGGAGCGCGGGCTCTGGACCGTGCTCGGTGATTTCCTCGTAGTTGAAGGCGGCGATGGCCGCCTTCAGCGTTTCCAGCTGGCGAGCCTTGGCCGGATCGGCAGCCCACTCTTCCAAAAGCAGCCGGGCCTTCTCATAGTCCTGCAGACCTTCGACAAATTTTTCGAAACGGACCGACGTGCGGCCTTCCGGATAGACCATGTAGGTATCGCCGGCGGCCCAGCTGCGGAAACGGGCGTCATGCTCGGGATCCAGGGTCCAGCTGTTGTAGGCCCAGCGCAGATAGCCGTCCGTACCTTTCTGCAGGGCGATGAGCGGCAGCCAGCAGGCTTCTACGGGCTGAGAGGCGATGAAGGTGTTGGGATAACCTTCCGCGCAGCAGGTATAATAGGTCGAAACTTTCCCCTCGGCGCGCCGACGCTCGATGACACCCTCCGGCCAGGCTTCGCGGAAGCCCAGGCACAGGTCGTCGATCTCGTCGGCGACGGAAGCGTGGTAGTTGCCCGCCAGGGCGACCTTCATCTCCGGCTCGTATTTATGGATGACGGTCAGGGCGTTGCGCATGGCCTCTTCGCCGCGCTCGTCCATCGCGATCATCGTCTTCTCAAACCAGCCCTTTTCCCGCAGGTGCCGGGAGAAATCCAGGATGAAACTGCCCCAGTAATCCTCGTACTCCGGGCTGTCGGTCGCTGCCTTGACATAGACGATTGCGCCCGTGGCCTGGTCGAAGTAGTCGAAGGAAAGCGCCCAGGGGATCAAAGTGTAGCAGTTGATCTGCCGGTCGATCCCCACGCTGGTCATGAATTCCACCCAGAGGTCGAAGACAGTGTAGTCATACAGCCAGCTGCCGTCCGCCCGGCGGATCTTGGTGACCATAGAGCCGAAGGGATCTTCGGTCTGGCCGTTCCAGGGGCGGTTCATCACGGTGGCCGTGATCACTTTCTGCCCGGCGCGGGCGAGCTGCTCCATCACGGGCCGCATCGCCTCGAAATGCTCGGGACTCCAGAGTCGGACGCCCGCGATGCGCGCGAAGGTATAGGGATTCTGCCAAAGGTCGAGGTGGAAGGGACGCTCCGCGGGGGGTGTGAGCGTCCTTGTCCCGATGGTCAGAGAATAGGGAAGTGTCAACCGCCGGCCGCCGGCGTTCAAAGTCAGGGTTCCCTTATAGCGCCCCGGAGCCGCGTCCGCGGGCACGTCGATGCTGAGCCAGACGGGCTGGACGAAGCCGGACGGGACATTCACGGCTTCGTAGCGCCCGATCAGGTCGGCTTCCCGTATCGCCTTCCAGTTGACCGTGTCACGCTTGCCGCACTGATTGTATTGGGGAGCTAATTCTTCACCGGTCACATAACTGACGAAGGATGCCTTCAGGTTCGTGGCAGGCAGCACGGACTTCCCGCAACGGAGTACGCCGGCTTCGACGGTCACGTCCGTGAGGGCTTCCGGACTCCAGACCAGTGCCATCGCATTCACCCTTTCGCCGCGCCACGCGGCAAAGGGGAAGGCGGCTTTCTCGAAGGCGGGCTTTTCAGTCGCAGCATAGTGACGGCCGCTGTCGCCCCAGCCGAAGACAACGTCATTCTTGGCTTGTCCCGTCAGGGGAAGCAGGGCAAGCAGGATCAGGAAAAGGATTTTTCTCATCGTTGGTAAAGGATGTGTCCGTCGCAGATCACGCCCGCGATGCAGGACGAATCTGCGGAATAAACGAAATTGGAGATCAGGTCGTGGCAGGGCTGCATCTTCACGTTTTCAAGGTCCACCAGGATGCAGTCCGCCAGCTTGCCTTCAGCGATGACGCCCGCATCAATTCCGAAGGCTTCCGCGCCGCAGCGGGTCGCCCAGTCGAAGATCTGGGAGGAGGGCAGCAGCTGCGGGTTGCCGCCGACTTTCGCCAGCAGGGCGGCGAATTTCATCGCTTCGCGCAGGTCCAGGTTGTTGCTGGAGGAGGCGCCGTCCGTGCCCAGGGTGATGCGGCATCCCGCCTTGATCAGGCGCTCGTAGGGGAAGATGCCGGATCCGAGCTTCATGTTGGAGCAGGGACAGTGGGAGATCGTGACCTGCCGTTCCGCCAGCAGATCAGCCTCCTGATCGTTGACGTGCACACAGTGGGCGACGACCGTGTTCGGCCCCAGCAGCCCCAGCGAATCCAGGTAGGCCACCGGTCGCATACCGTGATCCTTCACGCAATTGTCCACCTCCGTGCGGGTCTCGGCAAGATGCGTGTGGAGGAGCAGGCCGTTCTCTTGGGCAAACTGAGCCGTCCATTTCAGCAAATCCGGGCCGACGGTATAAAGCGCATGCGGGGTCACGGCCCACTGGATGCGCCCGCCGGTCGGATCCTGCCATTCCTTCAGGAAGTCGAAATCCTCCTCCGTCATGGAAAGCGGATGTCCTTCCAGGACGGTCAGGCCGATACAGGCGCGCAGTCCGCTCCTGACGACCGCGTCGACGGCCTCCCGGATGCCGAAATACATCTCGTTGAAGAACACGGTGCCGGTCCGGACCATCTCCCGGGCAGCGATGTCATAGCCGCGGCGGATATCCTCATTGTTGAATCCGGCCTCGCTGGGCCAGACATAGTCGTGCAACCATACTTCCAGGGGATTGTCGTCGCCGTAGCCGCGCAACAGCGTCATCGGAGCGTGCGTATGCGTGTTGTACAGGCCGGGCAGGAGGGCCAGGTCGCGGCCGTCGATGACGGTCTCGGCCTCAGCACTTTCGGCCGCGTCCAGGCATTGGAAACGCTTGCCTGCGATCAGTACGTTACGCCTGCGTCCGTCCAGCAGAATATCTTTGATCAGGATGCTTCCCATGGGATTGAAATCTTTCGCAAGATAACAATTATTCCGGCAACTTGAGCCGGATCCTACTCATTCTGTGACGTCCAGGGTGTGAAGAAACCGGGGGAGATGACGAGGGTCCCGTCTTTTTCGAAAGTATAGTCGCTGATATGGGTGATGCGGGGTTGGACCCGTCCCGGGGCGTAGTGGGAATGGAAAACGATGCGTCTCTTACCTTTGGCATCCTTGAAGAAGGCATGGTGGCCGACACCTTCCAGGTCGCCTACACACTGATAGATAGGGTTGCCTTCAAATTTGGTCCAGGGTCCGGCGAGGGAGGTCGCCGTGGCATAGCCGATCCCGTATCGGGGGGATTTGTAACCGTTGGCGGAATAGGTCAGGTAGTATACTCCGTCGTGATAGAGCGCGAAGGGCCCTTCGTTGACGGTAGGCCAGACCTTTTCCCATTCCTGGTCCATCTCCAGGCATTTCTTTTCGGTGCCGGACTTGATATGCATCAGGTCGTCTTCGAGACGGGCCGACCAGACCTGGTTGCCGTGGTTGAACTTGACGAAGAAGAGCCAGGGCGTGCCATCGTTGTCAAAGAAGAGGCTGTTGTCGATCGCCCCATAGGGGACGATGGGTTCCTGGATGTCCTGGACGAAGGGACCGGTCGGGGTGTCGGCCGTCGCGACGCAGATGCGTTCTTCCGCGGAATAGTACATATAGTACTTGTCGCCGACGTGATAGACCTCCGGCGCCCAGAACCATTTCTCGCCGTACGAATCCTTCTTGTGAAGCGCCAAGTCCGGTTTCCGGCGCCAGCTTTGCAGGTCCCGGGATACATAGACGGCGATTCCGTTCGCCGCACCGGTCCCGTAAAGGTAATAGGTACCGTCTTCATAGAGGATGAAGGGATCGGCAACGGGCAGGGAGAGGGCGTCGGCGGGACGTTCTGCGAGCAGGGCTCCGCTAGAACAGGAAAGCACGGACAGGATGGCCAGGAGAAGGCCTGCGAAATAACATTTTCTCATGATACAGGGGTAGAACGTAGAAACAAATATAAAAAAAAATACGTATTTTCGTGCAAAAGACAAATGCATGCGAAATGATTGGGTAACCAAATATAGGGGCCTGTCTTGCCTGGCTCTCTTCCTGCTGTTGCTTTCTGCGGCGGGTTGCGGCAGTGCCTCGCGGGAGTCGGTTCTGACCTATTCCAATCCGGTCATCGCCCGTAATTTCCCGGATCCGAGCGTCATCGACGACCGGGATGCGAGTGGCTGGTTCTATGCCTATTCGACGCAGTCGAGGATAAAGGGAGTGAGGGTGACCTTACCGGTGTATCGTTCCCGGGATATGGTTCACTGGGAGTTTGCAGGGGATGGTTTCGCTCCGGGCGGAGAGCCGCAATGGAGTCCCGGCGGGGGATTATGGGCTCCGGACGTGAACCGCATCGACGGGCGTTATGTCCTGTATTATGCGATGGGGCACTGGGGGGATTCTGTCCGCAGCGCCAGCGGCGTGGCGGTGAGCGACAGCCCGACCGGTCCTTTTCGGGACTGCGGGATGATCGTCAGTGCCGCCAATACGGGCGTCATGAACTCCATTGATCCGGCTTTCTTTGAGGATAAGGGAAAGCGTTACCTGTTCTGGGGCAGCTTCAACAAGGGCTCAGGCATTTGGGCTGTGGAGCTCTCTCCGGACGGGCTTTCCGTAAAGGAAGGCGTGACGCCGGTCCAGATTTCCGCCATCGACACGGAAGGAGCCTATGTCGTCAAGCGCGGACGCTGGTACTATGTGTTCGCCTCCCGCGGATCCTGCTGCGAAGGGGCGCGCAGTACCTATCATATGGTCGTCGCCCGTTCCCGCAAGGTCCTGGGACCCTACACGGACCCTTCCGGGAAATCCTTCCTGGATGAAGACTACGGGTATACCATCCTGTCCTCTTCCCCGGACGCCACATTTCGTGGAACGGGGCATAATTCCGCGCTCGTCCGAGACGATGCCGGTCAGGACTGGCTGTTTTACCATTCCTACTGGTCCGGCAACGACTACAGGGGCCGCTGCCTGCTGATGGACCGGGTGGAGTGGAAAAAAGGCTGGCCCGTCATCGTGGACGGCCAGCCGTCGAAGTCTTCGCAGGGACCGGTGATTCGCCGGTGACTCAGTTCATTCCGCGCTGCTTCTTGATGGTCTCGTAGGCTTCCTGGATTTTCTGGAATTTTTCCTGGGCCGCTTTCTGGACTTCCGGACCGAGGGTGGATACCTTGTCCGGGTGGTTCTTCATCGCCATGCGGCGGTAGGCGCTTTTGACCTCCTCATCGGTGGCATTGGGGGAGATTTCCAGGACCGCGTAGGCGGAATCGGTGTCCTTGTAGAACATCGCGATGACGGATGCGACATCGGAGGAGTTGAGCCGGATGGCGGATCCGATGGCTTCCAGGACGTTCTTCTCCGACTTGCTGAATTCGCCGTCGGCGACGGCCAGGCGCGTCAGGTAGTCGAAGAGCTGCAGACGCTGGGAATAGTTCATGTTGGAGGCGATCTGGGAGCCAACCTCGTAGATGTTGACCTGCTTGGAGTTCAGGTCGTTGAGTATGGTCATCGCCTGGTAGGTGGCGGCTTCGCCGAAATTGCTGCGCACGAAATTGCGCACATAGTCGAGCTCGGACTGGAGGGTCTTCCCATCTGCACGGATGACGGCGGAAGAGAGGACGAGGAGGCTGACCATGAAGCTGTTGCGCTGCTGCGTGGCCGTATAGCCGCCGCTTTGGGTATAGCCACCCGTCGTGCGCTGGTAGCTGCCGCCCCGGCCGGTGGACTGACCGTATCCGCCGCCGTAGGAGCCGCCGCGGCCGTATCCGCCCTGGCTGCTTCCCTGGCCGGATCCTCCCCCCGGGAGCTGCCGGGCCATGTCGATGTAGGACTCCACGGCGGATCCCAGGAAATAGCCGATCAAAGCTCCGATCGGACCGAAAGTCACCCAGCCGAGCAGGCCGGTTATCCATTTTGTCTTTCCCATAGTCTTTCTTTATCGCAAAGGTAAGGAAACTCTCGCAAAATCCTTATCTTTGAAACATTGAAATCAAATCTGAAACGATATGAAAAGAATCGCAACCCTTTTGTGCCTGGTCCTGGTTCCGGTCCTTTCCGCCCGGGCGGGCAAGATCGTCACCGACAAGATCTTCAGCGAGATCCTGGGCGCCGAGGTCAAGTACAACGTCTATCTGCCCAATGGTTTCGACCAGACGGACAAAACCTACCCGGTGGTCTATCTGCTGCATGGTCTGAGCGACGACTATACGGCCTGGGTCCAGAAAGGCAACATGCAGATGGTCGTGGACGAACTGATCGGCTCGGGCGAGGCCTGCGAAATGGTCATCGTGATGCCCAACGCCGGCGGTCCCGACACGCACAACACCTGGAACGGCTATTTCAACATGCCGGGCTGGAGCTACGAGGACTTCTTTTTCCAGGAGTTCCTCCCGGCCGTGGAGAAGAAATACCGTATCATCGGTGACAAGGGCCACCGCGCCGTGATGGGCCTGTCGATGGGCGGCGGCGGATCGACTGTCTATGCTCAGCGCCATCCGGACATGTTTTCCAGCTGCTATGCGATGAGCGCCTGGCTGGACAACCGGGACAGCGCCGGCGTGCGCCGCAACGAGCAGAAGAAGGACTGCCTGTACTATGTGTGCGAGGCGGTGCACGAGCTCAACGCCCTGGACTTCGTCGAAAACGCTGATGAGGCTACGCTCGAGAAACTGCGCACGGTGAAATGGTTCATCGACTGCGGCGACGACGACTTCCTGCTGGACCTGAGCGTCGAACTGTACCAGAAGATGCGCGACCGCAAGGTGAAGAGCGAACTGCGCGTGCGCAACGGCGTCCACAACTGGGAATACTGGCACCACTCGATCCGGCTGGCGCTGCCTTTCGCCACGCGCAATTTCAACTAGGATGGCGAAACGCTACCTCACGGTTGTGGCCGCGGTCCTGCTGGTGTGCGCCTGCCATCAGCAGAAGAACTGTGGACGGATCATCGCCACCGAACAGGTGATCGCCGTCTCGCCGCAGCCCGACAGCATTTATCTCTATACGCCAGGCATCGTCGAGGGCTTCGACGGCCGCTTTGTCGTGGCGGTGGATTACGGCGGACCGGGGACATACGCCCTGGATGGCCCGAAGTCCGATTTCGGCGACTACAAGGCTGGCAACCAGATCCGCGTGCTGCTGTCTGACGACAAGGGCCGGACCTGGCGCGAGACGCCCGCGCGCATCCCGATGATGCACGAAATCCTGTTCAAGGCTGGTAAGAGTCTCTATATGGTCGGGCATTCCGGGCGCCTGCTTGCTACGCGTAGCGACGACAACGGGGAAACCTGGTCCGAGCCGTCCGTGCTCTGCCCTGAGCCGCGCTGGCACCAGAGCTGCACGGCGGTCGACATCTATGACGGCAAGGTGACGCTCGTCTATGAGAAATGGGTCGCTGACGGGCATAAGTGGCCCGGCGTCGGCCCCGTGCTGATGCAGGCGGGCGTGGATGCCGACCTGACGCAGCCCTCGAACTGGAAATTCTCGGAGCTGTACGATCCCGATGCGGACCTGGAAGCCGCCCGGCCCTCGGGTATCCCCGTCGTTCCCCCCGGGGAGCCCGGCATCCTGGAGACGAATGTGGTGCGCATGAACGACAGGACCAGTTCCTTCTACGATTCCACGGGCCGTTCGCTCGTGCTGATGTGCCGCGCCCACCTGGGCGTGCCGGAGATCGGCGTGATGCTGCGGGGGTATGAGCGCGAAGACGGGTCGCTCGCGATCGGGCGCCTGCCCCGGAAGGACGGGGAAGTCTATTTCGTCCACATTCCGGGGGCGGACCTGAAGTTCTACGTGCTCTATGATCCCCAGATGCAGCTTTACTGGCTGCTGCATTCCCAGACCGACGGCCGGATGAACGCCCGGCGCCGGCTGGCGCTGTCCTATTCCCCGGACCTGCTCCGCTGGACCTTCGCCGGACTGGTGGCGGTCGGACCCACGGACCATTCCGCGCGGCACTATGCCACGATGATCCTCGACGGGGACGACCTCTGCATCGTCAGCCGTTCCGGCGACGAACGCGCCCGTACGGCCCACGACGGAGACATCGTGACCTTCCACCGCGTCCGCAATTTCCGTTCGCTGGTCTATTGAAATGTTAGCGGGCTGCCGTCAGAAATAGAAACAGACGGTGCCCGTGATATCGTGCAGGTGCAGGGAGCCGGTCAGATTGAGGTCGCTCCGTTGGGTGAGGACATTCCGCAGGCCGATATGTCCCTCGACGCCGAAACGCCAGTGGCGGCCGACTTCCACGGCCCAGGCCGGCCGGAGCCCGAGGTCGTAGGGTTTGACCTTGACGACATTGTTGCGGTGGTCGGAGGGGTCGGCATCCAGGAAATACGTATCCCGGAATTTTTCCTTGGACAGTTCGGGACCCAGGCTGACGATGAAGCGCGTTCCTTCCATCTCGTACCGATACCGGGCGCACAAAAACAGGTCATAATAATTGAAGTCATCGTGGTCGGCACCTTCCGCTCTGGGCTCCAGAATTCCCTGACTCAGTAAGCGTGCCCCAATGCCCGGCATCAGCGACCAGCGTTCGTCCAGGCGTATGTCCAGTCCGTATGACAGGTTGACGGCAAGTCCCCATGTGAAAATATCGGCCCGGCTGCCGCTTTGGGAATAGGCACCGGCCGCGATTTGGAAATTGCTTTCCAGCCGTTTGCCGCCCAGAATGCCGCGGGCTTTTGCGGTCAGGCTGCCCGACAGCAGGATGGCGGCGGCCAAGAGAATGATTCGGCAGGTATGTGTACGCATCGCTTTTTTCTGGTAAATCCGGAAACTGCGCAAATCTTGCACATCCGTCTATACGAAAATGACTTCCCGTCCGTGGAAGAGGAAGCCGCCGGCCGTGACGTACTCGCGGCAGGTGGGGGAGAACTGGTCTTCGACCGAGATGTGGAGGTGGCCGGCGAGGATGCATTTCAGCAGGGGCTCCTGCTTCAGGTAGGCGATGAAATCCCGGGTCAAGGGGTCTTCCAGCTGGGTCTTGTAGTCGCCGACCGGCTCGGCGAGAGAACCGTCACCTTCCATCTTACCGCCCTTGATCCAGAAACGGGTCTGGGCCCGCCAGATCGTTTCGGTGAAGAACGGCACGTGCATACAAAGGACGATGGGGAGGCCTTTCTTGACTTCTTCGCGGAAGCGGTTGACCTGCTCCCAGGTGACATAGCCGTACACGTCGTCCAGCGTGACGAAGTTGACGCCGTTGGCGACCTGGGAATGGAAGCGGATGTCAAAGGGGTAGGTATCCTGGAGTTTGTTGCGCGTCAGGTCCTTGAAGGCTTCGTCTCGGGACTCCGCGGGCTCGCTGAGCCACATGTCGGGGGTGAATTCGTGGTTGCCCACGCTGCCGACGAGGCCGTCGCCGAAGTATTTCCGGACCAGGTCGAAGTTTTCCTCGCTCTGCCAGTCGATCAAGTCACCCGTGTGGACGATGAATTCCACGTGGTCCTTCGCCCAGTCCAGGGCGTCCCGAAGCGCTTCCTCCTGGTGCCCGCCGAAGGTCTGGGTGCGGCGGATGTGGAGCCGCTGCTTCTTCTCGCTTTCTTCCGGGTAGGCCGCCGCCAGGTGCGAGTCGGTCAGGTGCAGGACGGAGAAGGGCCTCTCCAGGCCGATGTTGACGACCGCATAACTCAGGGACAGGCGCTCCCAGGTGCCCCTTTCGGGGAACACCTCCGGCCGGTCCTTGCCCCAGGAGGGAAGTTGGGATGTGGCGATCAGGGCGCCGGTGCCCGCCAGGCTTTTGAGAAATAATCTTCTGTCCATGACTGGGATCGTTGGGTTTTGAACAAAGATAGATATAATTGGCGATGATTTTCTTATATTTGTAGAAATCAACCCCCTGAATCCATCTGATATGAAAAAAGGCGTCCTCAAACTTGTTCTGGCCCTGTTGGTCATTTTCCTGGTCGTGAAGCTCTGTTCCGACAATCTTGGCAGCGTGATCACCCTTCCCGGCGGTTTGGGAAAGGGAGAAACTACCGAAGAGTCGGGCGGTTGGTTCAAACCGAAAGAAAAGACCCAGGAGGAGAGTTCAACCGTGGTTACTTCCGATGAAATCAAGGAACTGGAAAGAGAACTGGGCATCGGCGTTGACAAGAGTCAGACGACTACCACCACCACGACTACCACAGCATCTGCGTCATCGCCCCTATCCTTCAAGGGTATTCCCATGAGCGGCTCTCTCTCGTCCTTCGGGAATGAACTGGTCAAGGCCGGGTTTAGGAACGCCGGGGACGGTACTTATATCGGAGATTTCGCCGGATACAGCGGGTGTAAGGTAACCCCTTCCGGATCCAATCCGATCCAGCAAGTCCGCGTCGACTTCCCGGTCATCTCGGACTGGGATGCCCTCGAGAAGGCCTACGATTCCCTCAAGGCGTCGCTGACCCAGAAATATGGCATGGAACCGCAGACATCGGACAACAGCAATGTCGCTGTCTACAACCTTCCCAACGGAACCATCTCCCTGGACGCCGATGTGAAGGACCGCTCCACCTGGCACGTGATCCTGAAGTACTCGAATGTCTATTCAGGCATCCTGAACGGCTCCTCCGGCCGGAATCCCATTGACGACCTGTAGGAAATAGACAGGGAGGGTCAGAAGATCTCAATCCCCAAGCAATAACAGACTATGCCGGCGATACCCAGAGCAATGGGGATGACGGTATAGGAGACTACATGGAGAAAGGTTCCGAACGTTTCTCCATAAACCTCTTTCATCTTTTCTATCTTGCCAAGTCCCTTGTTGTTTTTGAAGATCCTCAGATAAATCGTAAACAGGCCCAAAGCGAGGATAAAGATGCTGAAAATAAGTGATAGCATGGTATGAACAATTAGCAACATTGCATGTCGAAGCGGATATTGTCGAATTTCCTGGCAAGAAGGTCCTCGCGGGAAATGACGAAATACAGCGCGCCGCAATCGCCGAAGATCAATTCGTACTCATCACCGGTTTCGATGGAGTTGAATTGAAGCAACAGTACGTCATCCTGCAGGTCGGTCAGGATGCTTTCTTGGATAGGGTTGTCATAGCCGAGAAAGGACCCATTCCATTGGTCAGGGAAATAGAGTAATCGCTGGCAGGCGAAGGCATATTCGTCGACCCACTCCCAATTCTGAATGATTGGCAGTAAATCCTCATAACGGGGATAGCTGTCCCCTTCGGAGAGGCGCAGGGACGATTCTTTCAGGCGGTATTCCGGCTGCAGGCTGTCCGGGTACTCGCACCGGTGGAGGGGACCGGCCGTCTTGTCATAGTACAAAACCCGTATGGAATTCTCCGTGCCCTCCCAGTTCATCTCGCTGAGTTCATAAAAGAAATACAGATGTCCGGATGTGGGCAGAAGAGACTCCTTGTCGTATTTGGATAATTCGGCACAGTCCAGTTGGAACAGAAGGGAAAGCGGTCGCCCCGCATCATCGCAGGGCCATTCGAATCCCTCCGGCACATCCGGACATCCACCATATCTGGAATGCCCGGCGCGATGGTCGTTTCCTTCCGAAAAAGTGAGATCCAACCGGATGGTATCTTTACGCATCTTCCCCATCTCCTTCCTGATCGTCTCCACCATGGATTCGTCTACTTCGCTGTTGTGCTCCTTTTGAGCCTCAAGCAGGGCCTTGTAGCTCTTCCAGTATCTGAAATAGGAAACAAATAAAAAACCTTCGATGGATACAAAAAGAATGAGGAATTTAATGAAATGGGATACGGAACCAAATACGTACGCCAGAACCAGCAGAACTGCGAATATCACTGTGGTCAGGGATAGGTTTCTCGGATGAAAGACAACCCCCAGAAACTGTGGAAAGGTCTTTGCCTTGCGCAAGTCCTCCATAATTCGATCATTGGTTGATTCTTCGCTTGCCGGTCTCTTGAAAATACGGCTGACCCACTTGCGCAGTTTTCCGAATTCTTCGTTAGCCATGATTGTTTCTTTTTATATTAGCTTAAGAGGGATTATTTCATCTTTCTACCATTGAATGTTGTGGATGACCCATTAGATGAAGAATGGCAAGTGAATGAAACATCCGTCAGTTTGTCTACAATCCACAATGACTTTTCCTTCTTCATCCAAGTCTCAAATACAATGGTGTTTGTCTCTTTGTCATAGACATAGTTGAAGAACCAATCGTCTATTTCCTGGAGTTCTGAGGATGTTTCTAGACTGATAATCTTTCCTTCTCCGCTCTCCTCAAAAACATAATACAGAACGGGGTTATCTACCGTCGTTTCCGAGCTTCCAGTCGTGGTAGTGGTTTTAGACGAGACTTCCCAAGTCCCCACCAATATAACCTGTGCGGGCTTTTGACAGGAATTGAGGAGAACGCAAAGAAGTGAAAGAATCAAAACGCGAATTATTTTCATGCTGACAAAGATATAAAAAAACAAGCACTCCTGGTGAAGTGCTTGTTCCGTGCTCCCCCGAGCGTTTTTTCTGCAAGTGTTATCCGTTAAAATCTGGCGTCCTAAGGATGGTACAGTAGGTCGTACATTCTGTGTCTCTCGATGATTTTGTGATAAAGTGGATTACTTGATGGGAATGATGCACAATACAATGATAATAATCGCGCCAAGAGCGTAACTAAAGGCATTCGCAATCAGGGATGCGTTGAGAATTTTCTTGAACTTGTATTGTTTCCGGAGAAACAGATTATTCACGAGTACTTCAATGAAGATGGAAAGGATTAGAGCAATGAAATAGTAGATGATTAAAATCCATAATTGCTTGGGGTCGTGAACATCAACTTCATGAGAACTTACCCAAGGAAACCAAACAACAAGCCACCATCCACCGTTTAGCGCAAGGGAGGTTAAGATACCGATTGCACCACTGACGATATTGGATACAGTCGCTGATATGTATATTCTTTTGTTGAACTTTTTCTGAATTAGATAATTGCTCATAAAAAAAGCCTCACCAGTGATTACTATAGCCATAAACAACCAACCCATGGGGAGGAAGGCAAAGATACCAAAGGAAACATCTAAAGGCATCATAAAGAATTCGTATTAAAGAGATTATGGTTTGGTTGATTCTTCTTGATTTGATTTTTTGGGTGGCAAACAAATCAAGGAAAAGATAGAGAGCAGAATGCCAGCAAAAGGAATCAACAGGGCTAAATAGAAATCTAACGATTGCCAATGACCTGCTGCTGCAGCCCCTACAAGAGCGAACAACATCAAAATTGAACACAGGCAAGAGAATACGCAAACAATCCATTTTACTCTTCGTCGCCGGCTCCATATAAGAATGGCGGCAAGGAGGAGAACAATCCCTCCAAGAAGGAGAACGATATAGCTTCCGATAAACTCAAAACGCTTTGAGCGGAGACTTGAGAGAATACCTAATGCAAACGCTAAGGTCATATAACCACCAAGCCCTCCCCACAAAACAGAAGAAGCGACATTTAGAATGGTGTGAAAAGATTTATTATTTTTTACAGAAGCAACCGCCTTCAAAATGCCGCAGGCTGTTCTATTGTATTTTTGCATACGAGTATTGTTTTCATCAATGCAAAGATAGTTTTTTTTGGTTCTTGGGGCTTTATCTTCTTCGACAGACTGTGGACTATTGACCCTTCACCTCTTAGTCCGTTCCCTCCGTCCGGAAAACAGGGACAGAGAAAGCATTTTACCCCCATTTTCGTACCCTCCGTCCATCAGGCCGGGACGGAGGGAACACCCCCCCCCTAAAAAGAAAATGGACAAACTGCCGATTTTTGCAATTTGTCCGCTTTGGCTCCCCCGAGCGAGGAAATGTTGAACATTTGGTTGGACTTCCGCAAAGTAGCGGAATTCATCGACATCAACAGGGGATGGCTGCTGCCGCTGCTGTCGAGGTTGGCTTCGGAAAACCTTCAAGAAGAAGGAACACCATAATCCTGAAATAGTGCTATATTTGTTATTGAGAGATGAGACTATTTGAAAGAATCATATGCTATATCCGGCTCATTGTCGCAGGCTTTATTGCTTACGGCAATATTATGGATATTGATTATATGCTTCGTGGAGATGAGACCTACGAAAGAGTTTATCTTGGGGAAGTCTTAGGTCCGTTGTCTTTCTCATCAAAAGAGTCATTCGTCTTTTGGCGCTCTATGAGTGTTTTTTTGTGCTTGGTGTATGTTGTTTTGGTGATTCTTCTGCTACATAAGAAATCAAAGTGGGCGAGATGGGTCGTTTGTGTTTGCGACGCACTCTTTATTGCATGGATTTTTGTCTCGTTCATACTGATTCAATAATCGTGATGCAGAGGCTCTAAGTACAGATAGCCCCTGCATCACTTTCATAAGTGATTTCGCCACAAGGGCTCCATCTTTACACAGCCCCTGCAACGATATTGAACCTCTGTTCAAGAATGAGTTCGTGTTTGCAGGGGGCTTAAAATCAGGCAGTTACGAAGTAAAAGAAAGCGGACAAACCTTCGTTTCCGACGATTTGTCCGCTTTGGCTCCCCCTCGGGGACTTGAACCCAGGACCCCCTGATTAACAGTCAGGTGCTCTAACCAACTGAGCTAAGGAGGAATGTTTCCTTTTGGGATGGCAAAGGTACTACATTTTTTCGTTTCTGCAAACAATTGCAGGATTTTTTTATCGGCGTGAAAAGTTGTATATTTGAAGAATGAACTGAAACCTAAGATATGGATATCGATCTGTTGGCAAAGATGGTGGGGGAGTTGATCCTCGAGAATGATGAAGTGGCCCTGCCCGGGGTCGGCACCTTCGTGGCCGAACTGGTGGGGGCCAGTTTTTCTGACAAAGGTTTTACCATCAATCCTCCCTACAGGAAGCTTTCTTTCCGTCAGCGGGAAGGAGACGGCAGCCTGCTGATTGATTTTTACGCCCGGACCAATTCGCTGGAGAAATCGACCGCCGAGGACATCCTGACCCGCTTTCTGTCTGAGATGAAGGAAGTGCTCAAGACCAGGAAATTCATCATCTTCCCGGGTCTGGGCCGTTTACGGGCTACCAAGGAGAACCTGTTCTTCTTCGTCCCGGACGAGAACCTGAACATCTATCCGGAGGGCTTCGGCCTGGAGCCGGTGTCCCTCAAGAGCCACGAACAGTTGGAGGAGGTCGCCGAACTGGCCGAGACCGTCGAAGCCGTTGCCGAACTGACCGCGCCGGCCGTTGAACTGGCGCCCGAACCGGAACCGGCTCCCGAGATTGTTCCAGACACTGCCGCAGAACCGATTCCCGAACCGGAACCACTGCCCGAACCGGAGCCGGTCCAAGATTCCGAAATCGCTCCCGAACCCACGCAGGAATCGACCCCTGCACCGGTACAGGAGTCCGAACCCGAGCCGGTGCCCGAGTCCGAACCCGCTCCTGCAGACAAGACGGCCACGGCAGCTCTTCAGGGCGTCACCCCCGAGGCCCAGCAGCACCATCACCACCATCATCACAGTTCGGACGGAAGCCACGGCAGCCACAGCAGCAGCCATAGCCACAGCCACAGTCATTCCCACAGCCACTCTCACAGCCACAGCCGCCGCCGGAAACTTCCCGTGTGGCAGAAAGAGCTGCTCATCCTCCTGGGATTGGCCGCCGCTTTCCTCCTCCTGCTTGCCATCGTCGGCCGGGTTGCGCCCCAGCTCGTCGATCCCTTCCTCTACAGCCGGGAAGAATTGGAAATCCTTTATAGATAACCACTTATGTCGGAGATTCTCTATCCGGTCCTCACCGCTCCCGTCTTGCGTGGCGCTGCCGGCAAGCCCCGGGAAGAGATGCTCCCCGTTGTCGGGGAGAACGGCCTCGTGACCGCCCAGATGTCACGCAGCTTTGCGCACAACGGGACGAAACAGCTCCATCCGGTGGTCCATCTCCATGTCATCGACCGTTTCGGCCGCATCTTCCTTCAGAAGCGCTCCGAGACCAAGAAACTCCTTCCCGGACGCTGGGATACCGCGGTCGGCGGCCACGTGACCTACGGGGAAAGCGTGAAAGAAGCCCTCTACCGCGAGGCGCGTGAGGAAATCGGCCTGGCCGACTTCAACCCGGTCGAAATGGATACCTACGTCTGGGAATCGGATACGGAACGGGAATGGGTCAACGCCTACGCCGCCGTCGGCAACTTCGACCTCCGACCCGTCAACGACGAAGTGGAAGAAGGCCGGTACTGGACGGAAGAAGAGATCGCCGACGCTATGGGCAAGGGCATCCTGACGCCCAATTTCGAAAACGAATACCAGCGGATCGGCCAGGCCCTCCGGGCCCTCCTATGATAAATAACGCCCAGCCCTCACTGAGATGAACAACCCCCTTCCGGTCAAAAAGTTCCTGACGGACCAGTTGTCAGTCTGGCCTCTGGCCGCGAACCATTTCCGCGCCCTCAAGTCGGCGCGGATCAAGGACCTGCAAGTGGGAGGCATCCCTGTCAAGGCCCAATGCAACCCGGCCCGCATCCAATCCTCCCTGGCCGGCGATCCGGACGAGACCTTCACTCCGGAAGGATGTTTCCTCTGCGAGGAATACCGTCCCCCGGAGCAGGGGCACCTTCGTTTCGAAGGCCGCAAGGGCCGGCTTTACCGCGTCCGGGTCAACCCCTATCCCATCTTCCCGAACCACCTGGTCATCTCTCGCGACCGCCACGTGGACCAGTCCATCTGGCGCTGCTATGTGGATATGCTTGACCTGACCCGCGACCTGAAAGGCTACACCATCTTCTACAACGGCCCCAAGAGCGGCGCCTCCAAGCCCGACCACATGCACTTCCAGGCCTGTCCCTCGGGACTGATGCCCCTGGAGCGGGCCGTGAGCCGGGAGATCCGCGAAGGAACGGACGCCCTGCGCCACCTGACTGACGTGCAGGATGCGCGGCTTTATCATTACGAAAAATTCACACGCGGCGTCTTCGTGCTCCGCGCCCAGACCGCCAAGTCGGCCGCCAAGCTTTTCTACCGCCTGCTGGACTGCATGCCCATCCTGCCCGGAGAAAAGGAGCCCCGCTTCAATGTGCTGAGCTGGCATGCCGGCGGCGAATACCGCACGCTGGTCATCTTCCGCAGCGAATTGCGTTCCCATCATTTTTATGCCCAGGGGGACGAACACTTCACGATGAGCATCGGCTGTGCCGACATCGCAGGTTTCTTCATCTGCCCGGTCGAGGAGGAATTCGAACGCCTGGATGCAACCGTCCTGGAGCAGATGCTGGAAGAGGTCAGCATAACGGCTGACACGCAGGACCGTATCATCCGGCGCCTCACCCGCACCCAGCGCACGCTGGACGTGGGCATCATGTCCGCTCAGGAAATCCATTTTGAAATTATCTCAGACGGTGCCGGTACGCAGGTCGTCCGGTATGCCGACGGCCGCATCGACTACAACGGGATGCTTTACGACGAGCTGGTCTTCGACGCCGTGACCCCTTCGTCCCTATTCGCCGAACCGACATTCATCCTGCACGACGTCACGATCGGCGTGGACTTCCATTGGGAGCGCAAGCAGGTGCAGAAATTCGCCGGTTCGCTGCGTTTCATCGTGGAAGGCGACAAAGTCGTCGCCGTCAACCGCGTCGGGGTGGAGGACTACCTGCTCAGCGTCATTTCATCCGAGATGAAAGGCTCGGCGTCCGAGGAATTTCTGAAGGCGCATGCCGTGATTTCGCGTTCCTGGGTGATGGCCCAGATCGGACGCAGGAAGAAAACGGATGAAACGGCCGCCGTCCTGCAAGATCCCGCGGCAGTTCCCGACGGGGGCGAATACATCCGCTGGTTCGACCACGACGACCACGCCTGTTTCGACGTCTGCGCCGACGACCACTGCCAGCGCTACCAGGGCCTGGGCGGCTCGGTCTCGAAGAATGCGAGAAGGGCCGTGGACGCGACCTGGGGAGAAGTCCTGACCTCTGACGGCGCCCTCTGCGACGCGCGCTTCTCCAAGTGCTGCGGCGGCACCATGGAGCGCTTCAGCACCTGTTGGGAAGACCGCGACTACCCTTACCTCCAGGTGAAACCGGACACGCCCGAAGAGGGCGGAGACCCTTTCTGCGACACCTCCGACGAGGCGATCCTGGGCCAGGTGCTCAATGATTACGACCTGGAAACCAAGGACTTCTACCGCTGGACCGTGCGTCGAAGCCGGGCGGAATGGTCCGAACTGGTCTGCCGCCGTTCCGGCGTGGACTTTGGCGAAATCCAGGAACTCATTCCCGTGGAACGGGGCGGCTCCGGCCGCATCTGCCGGCTGAAGATCGTCGGCACGAAACGGACTCTCACCGTCGGAAAAGAACTGATGATCCGGCGCTGGCTCAGCGAGTCGCATCTCAAGAGTTCCGCCTTCGAAGTGGAATATGACGGGGACGACATCGTCCTGCACGGCCGTGGATGGGGTCACGGCGTCGGCCTGTGCCAGATCGGCGCGGCCGTGATGGCCTCCCGCGGCTATACCTATCAACAGATCCTGGCCCATTATTATCCGGGATCCAGACTCGAACGCAAATGAAGACCAAGAGCCCCTGGCTGTGGGTGCCGACGCTCTATTTCGTCGAAGGCCTGCCCTATTTCATCGTCAACACGATTTCCGTCATCATCCTGAAGGACCTGGGGATGGACAACGGCCGGCTGGCCCTACTGACCTCCCTGATCGGCCTTCCGTGGCTGGTCAAACCCCTGTGGAGCCCCTTCGTGGACATCTTCAAGAGCAAACGCTGGTGGATCGTGACGATGCAGGCCCTTATGGCTGCCGCCGTGGCGGTGCTGGCCCTGACCCTGCCGGCCTCTTCGCCCTTCACCTGGACCCTGATCCTCTTTGTCATCACGGGTTTCGCCTCCGCCTCGCACGACATTTCCGCGGACGGATACTATATGCTGGCGCTCGACGAGAAGCGGCAGTCCGCCTTCGTCGGCATCCGCAACACCTTCTACCGCATCGCGATGGTCTTCGGCCAGGGCGTGCTGGTGGTGCTGGCCGGCTGGCTCGAGAAGCGTACCGGAGTGGTCTCCCGCGCCTGGACCCTTACGCTGGTGGGCACTGCAATCCTGCTGGCTCTTTTCACACTCTATCATTCACTGGTGCTGCCGCATCCGGACGAGGATCAAAGCGCCGGCCGCAAGACCGCGGGTGAAGTCGTAAAAGAGTTTGGAATGGCCTTCGGAAGCTTTTTTACCAAGCCGGGTATCGGCCTGACAATTGCCTTCCTGCTGTTGTTCCGGCTTCCCGAGGCGTTCTCCGTCAAGATGCTCTATCCTTTCTTCAGCGATGCGACCGGGGCCGGGGGACTGGGTCTGGACAAGGCGGCCTTCGGCCTGGTCTACGGCACGGCGGGCGTCATTGCCCTGCTGCTCGGAGGCATCCTGGGCGGGCTGGACATTTCCCGCAGGGGCCTTCGCAAATGCCTGCTACCTATGGCTTTGAGCCTGGCGCTGCCCTGTGCGGTCTATCTTTTCATGGCATTGACCCAGCCATCTTCTCTCTGGACCGTGGGCGCCTGCGTGGTGTTTGACCAGTTCGGCTACGGCTATGGCTTCACCGCCTACACGGTCTATATGATGCGCTTTGCCGAAGGGCCGCTCAAGACCTCGCATTATGCCATCTGCACGGGCTTCATGGCCCTGTCGATGCTGCTCCCGGGCGCAGTGGCGGGCTATCTGCAGGAGAGCCTGGGTTACGTAGGATTCTTCACAATGGTAATGATATGCTGTATCGCAACTGTTTCCGTCACCTTGCTTGCTCGGCGGCGTTTGTCCTAGGATTGCTCGCGCTTCCCTTGCCGGCAGCGTGCCAGCCGCATTCAGACGCATCTGAAGCTGACAAGGCCGTCGTCAAACCCGGCATCGAGGTCTTGCAGGAGCACGGCTTCGCTGTCCTGAAAGGCAAGAAGATCGGCCTCCTGACCAATCCGAGCGGTGTGGACCGCCACCTGCGCTCCACCATCGATATCCTGTACGAGGCGCCCGAAGTGCAGCTGGTCCGTCTGTTTGGGCCCGAACACGGGGTGCGGGGAGACGCCCACGCCGGCGACGCCACGGCCGACATCACGGATGCGGCCACGGGCCTGAAATGCTATTCCCTGTACGGGAAATACCGTCAGCCCACGCCCGAGATGCTCAAGGGCCTGGATGCCGTCGTCTATGACATCCAGGACGTCGGGGTGCGCTGCTATACCTTCATCAGTTCGCTGGGCCTGATGATGCGCGCCTGCGCCGAACAGGGCATCGAGGTGATCGTGCTCGACCGCCCCAATCCGCTGGGCGGGATCAAAGTCGAGGGCTCCTATCCCGAGCCGGGCTTCTATTCCTTCGTCGGCCAGTACCGCATTCCATACATCTATGGCCTGACGGTCGGCGAACTGGCGCGACTCATCAACGAGGAAGGCCTGAACCGCGGCCAGAAAGGGGATCTCAAGCCCCTGAAATGCAAACTGACCGTCGTGCCGATGGAGGGCTGGAAGCGGGAGATGCTCTATACGGACACCGGTCTGCCCTGGGTGATGCCTTCGCCTCAGATACCTTACCCGGAGACGACGCTCTGCTATCCTTCTTCCGGCATTGCCGGCGAATTCGGCTATCTCAATATCGGTGTCGGCTATACCATTCCCTTCGCCTGCTTCGCGGCGGAATGGATCGACGCCCATCGCCTCAAAACGCGTCTGGATCGCTACGCTCTGCCGGGCGTGGAATTCCGGGAAATCCATTACCGGCCCTTCTTCGGGGCATTCTCGGGAAAACTCCTGCACGGTGTCCAGTATCATTATTCGGACTACGAGGCGGCGTCTCCGACCTTGCTTCAGTTCTATGTCATGCAAGCCATCAAGGAGTTGTATCCTGAGCAGGATCCGCTTGCCAAAGGCAACTTTTCGATGCTGGACAAGATTTGTGGTACGGATTATGTAAGAGTCAGATTCAAGGAGAAGTACAAGGTTTCTGACATTCTCGGGTACTGGTCCAAAGATGTTGCAGAATTCCGGTCGATCTCCGAAAAATATTTAATATATTAGCCTTATGAAAACTTATATCAAACTCCTGATGGTGAGCGTCCTCGCGATAGCGATGTCCTTCACCCCCGAAGCACTCAATGCGCAGGCCAGGCGCAGTTCGACCGGCACTTCCGGCAGCTCCGCGTCCAGGTCTTCCAATACAAGCGTCAGCTCTTCCCGTGAGAGCAACGCGTCCTCTGCCAATGTTTCCCGTTCTTCCGCAGCGTCCACCGCTTCCCGCTCCAGCGCGGCCAGCGTAGCCGGCCAGTCCGGCTCCGTCTCCCGCAGCAGCGGAGCCGCGACGCAGCAGCAGTCCGGCACTTCCCGGAGGTCTTCCGAGTCGACCGTGAGCCGCAACTCCGGCGCAAGCCAGAGGGCGACCCAGCAGTCCGGCACCACCCGGAGATCTTCCGAGTCGACCGTGAGCCGCAGCAGCTCCGCTTCTTCCGGCAGTAACGCTTCCGGCACTTCCACGACGTCCCGCAGGTCTTCCGCAGGTACGGCCAATGCCGCTGCCTCCGAGAGCCGCGCCGCCCAGAGCAGCCAGAGCACTTCTGCCAGCAGAAGGTCCGCTACCGGCACTGCCGGCAGGGAGGCGACCTCCATCAACAGCAACGATCTGGGCCGTGCCGCCCAGGCGTCCCGCAGGAGCGCCAACGCCACTGCCAGCAAGGGTCTGACCCCGGTCAACGAGGCTTCCGCACAGCGCGCAAGCGCTTCCCAGTCGAAGATCTCCAACCTCGGCGGTCGTGACGCCAACATGCGGCTGGACAACCATGAGGTCCTGCGCATCCCTCCTCGCGAGCGTGAGCGCGTAATGGCCTGGGACGCTCCGGCCCACTTCTACACCCCTGAGCCTCACTACTTCGGTTACAGGATCCACAGCCTGCCTCCGAGGCCGCACAGGATGGTTCACTGGGGAGTGACCTACTACTATTACAACAACGTATACTACCGCCCCTGGGGTAGCGTATATGTGGTCTGCCGTCCTCCTTTCGGCGTGGTGATCGAGCGCGCGATGGTCAGCGCGGCTCTCAGGAACCTGAGGTTCGCCTACTATCACAACGCCTACTACACCTACCGGGAGATCGACGCCAACTATCGGACGATCGATGAGCAGAACAGAATCATCGCACGCAACAACGCGACGATTGCCGCGCAGAATGCAGCGATGGCACTGAATGCCAACCGTGCCTACAGCGCGTATGAGCTTGCCAACCAGCTCGGCCTGGTCCAGAGCTACGCGAATGCGGCCACGAACTACTACTACGAGGACGGCGTCTTCTTCGTCGTCAACGCCAAGGGCCAGTACGAGGTCATCGTTCCTCCGGCCGGCGCGCTCGTGAGCGAGCTTCCGGATGACTACGAGACCCTCGTGATGAACGGGATTGAGTACTATGTGGTGGATAACACCGTCTATCGGGTCACGCTCGTAGATGGTACTCCTTACCTCGAGGTCCTCGGCCAGATGCCGAGCAAGATCGCCAAGAAATACGGGTACAACTACTACTAGCAGTTGTTCCTACATACGGAAAGAGGAGGCTTCGGCCTCCTTTTCTGTTTTAAAATGTTGGAATAATAGGGATGTATGTGGCTATTATTGGTAGTTTTGGCTACGTTTTAAAAAATGTAACGATAAAAAGCAGTAAAATTATGGATATCAAAATAATTAGTAATAACCAAAGTATTTGCTAAACCAATCAATCAACTGTCAAACTATGTTTAAGAAAATTCAAACGGCTCTGCTGACAGCCCTCCTGATTTCCGTGTCATGGATGGCTTCCGCCCAGAACCGTACGGCTACCGGTACTGTCTCCGACAATATCGGCCCCGTCGTCGGTGCTGGCGTGGTTGTAGCCGGTACCACCAACGGTGTGATCACTGACTTTGACGGTACCTTTTCCCTCAACAACGTGCCGGTGGGCTCTACCATCCAGGTGACCTGCATCGGCTATGTTCCGGTAGAGTATGTCTTCGACGGCTCTCCCGCCAACATCGTCCTCAAGGAAGATAGTGAACTCCTGGACGAGGTGGTGGTCACCGCCCTGGGCATCTCCCGTGAAAAGAAATCCCTCGGTTATGCCGTCCAGGACGTCAAGTCCGAGGCACTCAACCGTGCCGGAAGCGCAAACCTCACCGACGCCCTCCAGGGCAAGATCGCCGGTCTCCAGATTTCCAACTCCGGTACCGGTGTCGGCGGATCGACCCGCGTCGTCATCCGCGGCTCTTCTTCCTTGTCTGACAACAACGAGCCCCTCTATGTGGTGGACGGTGTCCCTTATGACACGGGCGGCCACAGCATCGACGGCCAGGCCGGCCTCTGGGGCGGCACCGACCGCAGCGGCGGCGCTTTCGACCTCAACCCCGAGGACATCGAGAGCATCTCCGTGCTGAAAGGCCCTACCGCCGCGGCCCTTTACGGTTCCCGCGCCGGTAACGGCGTCATCCTCATCACCACCAAGAAAGGCGGTGCCACCAGCGAAGCCATCGGCGTCACCTACACCGGCAAGTTCTCCTGGTCTCCTGTCTCTTACTTCCTGGACCTGCAGAACACGTACGGTCAGGGTTCCCTCGGCGAGTACAATTCCGAGGCCACCGGTTCCTGGGGCTCCAAGATGAGCGCCTCCACGACCCATCCGGCCTGGTGGGACGCTTCCAAGACCGCCGTCTATCAGGGCGAAGCCAATCCTTACAAGGAGTATTATCGTACCGGTAACGCCCAAAGCCACAACGTGACCATCACCGGCGGTGGCAAGGAGAATCCCTGGCGTCTGTCCCTCGGACGGGACGACAACCAGTCCGTGATCAAGCCCACGACCATCAACAAGTCCAGCGTGGACCTCGTCACCCGCCTGGAAGCCACCAAGTGGCTGCACTTCGACGTGAAGGCCAACTATGTGAAGACGGAAGGTAACAACCGCCAGACCCGTGGTCTGTACGGTACTTCCTACTACATCACCACTCTCCCGCGCAGCATCCGGATGGCCGATCTCGAGGCATACGCCATCGACGAGAGTGCCGCCGCCCTCGGCGAAGTGGCCCACCGCAACTGGTACGGCCCGAACGCCGACTACCAGAACCCCTATTTCATCCAGGCCCAGTTCAACAACCAGGACATCCAGAACAAGTTCTTCGGAATGGGCAAGATGACGGTTGACTTCACCAAGCACTTCAAATTCACCTTGAAGGAAGGTTACAGCTGGGTGGACTTCCAGACCAAGAACTGGTATCCTTATACCGATCCGGTCTTCACTTCCGCTTACCCGGAGGTTGACATGCGCAAGAACACCCGCATCGAGAGCAACCTGGAAGGTCTCTTCTCCTACAACAACCACGTCGGTGACTTCGACTTCGGCTTCAGCGTAGGCGGCAATATCATGCACGTCAAGGAAGAAGGCCTGCACGGCGACGGCAAGAAGATCCCCATCGTCGGGGCCATGTACATCTCCGCCGGTACGCAATATGCCTCCAACTCCCTGTATGAGAAGGAGATCCAGTCCCTTTACGCCTTTGCGAACGTTGGTTACAGGAACTTCCTCTTCCTGGACCTGACGGCCCGTAACGACTGGTCTTCCACTCTTCCGGCCAGCAACCGCAGTTACTTCTATCCTTCCGTGAGCGCCTCCTGGGTCATCACCAGCATGTTGGACGAGATGGGTGTCAGTTACAACAAGGATTTTCTGGATTACGGAAAGTTCCGTGCTTCCTGGGCCCTCGTGGGTAAGGATACCGATCCCTATCAGCTTCTGACCACTTACGGCAGCACCACGGACGCCCACAATCTCCTGACCATCACCCAGAACACGACCCAGGCCAACGCCAACCTGAAGCCTGAAATGGCCAATTCCTGGGAAATCGGTACCGAATGGCACTTCTTCAAGAACCGCCTCGGCATCGATGTCACCTACTACAACACGACCACCAAGAACCAGGTGATGAAGATCGCCCTTCCGTACTCCTCCGGTGTGCAGAACAAGTGGATCAACGCCGGTGTCATCAACAACAAGGGTGTCGAGTTGCAGCTCAACGGCGATATCATCCGCACCCGTGACGTCACTCTCGGCGCCACCCTCAACCTCGCACGCAACGTGAACCAGGTCGTCGAGCTCTATCACGATCCCGAGTCCGGCATCGATGTGAATCAGTATGAACTGGGCCACATGACCGGCAGCGCCGGTGTGTATGTCCGCGCCATCGAGGGCGAGCCTATCGGCTCCATCTACGGCACCGGTTACGTCCGTGACGAAAAGGGTAATGTCCAGATGAAGGACGGTCTCCCCGTGTCTGAATCCGAGGTCTATCTGGGTTCCGTGCAGCCGGACTTCACCGGCTCCTTCGGCTTGAACTTTGACTGGAAGCGCTTCAGCGCCAATGCCCTGTTCTCCTTCCGTAAGGGTGGCAAGCTCTTCTCCGTGACTGAGTACAGCGCTGCCCACGCGGGTACCGCCAAGCGCACCGAGGAACGTGACAACTTCCTCTTCAACGGCACCAAGGTGGATGCCCAGGCCTTCTGGACCACCGCCCCGGCCGAGGAGTTCATGTACGACGCCTCCTTCCTTAAGCTCGGCGAGCTTTCCTTCGGTTACAGCCTCAGCCGCAAGTTCCTGGAGACCTGCACGGCCGGTATCGTGAAGACCGCCAAGTTCTCCGTCTACGGCTCCAACCTCTTCTATTTCATCCAGCACACGCCGGGTACCACGCCGGACGGCTCCTCCACCGACACATCCATCTTCGCTTCCGCGTTTGACATGTGCCCGTATCCGACCACCCGCAACTTCGGCGCTTCCATCACCCTCGGCTTCTAATCGGATCTTGCGCTATGAAACATTATATTATACCCATTCTCGCTTCCCTCGCTCTTCTGGCCTCTTGCACCGACCGGTTTGACGAGATGAATACCGACTCCACCGCGCTGACCGCCAGCTCCGTGCAGGCGCACATGGTCTTCGGCCGCTGCATGTATCACGGCATGAGCAATGACCATCAGCGCAACTTCAACCTCAACGACGACATGTACGCCCACTATTTCGCCGAAGGCCTCGGCTGGACCGATTACTGGCGTTACAACGAGGGTTGGGGCAATATTTACTGGCGTGACTTCTATACCGAGCGCCTGCCGGAGTACCACCTGATCAACCAGATCATCGGGGACGACGCCGACTACAACGGCATGAAGGCAGCGAACGACATTTGGAACGTCATTCTTTGGCTCCGCGTCATCGACCGTTACGGCGATGCTCCTTACAAGGATGCGGAAGGCAACTACGCCGGCCAGGGCAACACCATGGCTTACACTCCCATCAAGGATATCTATCCGGATCTGATCGTCCGTCTGCAGAACGACGTGAACCTCCTCGGCAACCCGGGCACCAAGACCTTCGGCTCCTACGACCTGATGTATGCCAATGACTGGGCCAAATGGAAGAAACTCGCCAACACCCTGATCATGCGTCTGGCCATGCGGATGAGCAATACGGCCGAAGCCGCGTCGCTCAAGAACGCTTTCGCGAGCGCCGTCAGCGGTGCCATGAATGCTCCCAGCGACTATGCCCGCATCTGCTGCGACACCTACGTCTGGGGTGACTATTATGACAGGACCTACTACGACTGGGCCAACACCTTCACCAGTGCCGACTTCATGGACATGATGAACGGCAACAACAAGGGTTACGCCGTCGGTCCCGCGGACCCGCGCCGCGAATTCTGGTTCAAGGAAGGCACCGGCGCCACGAGCGGCAGCGGCTGGGACGGTTTCCCGAACGGCAACTATGCCGTCGACACCCGTGCCGATGTCAAGAAGGCCCACGGCGGCAGCAGTTCCTTCGCCGGCCTGAACGTGGACAGCCCCGACGGTTTCTTCTACTTCAACTTCCACAAGACCCGCAAGGAGAACCTCTCCTGGTGCCTGGCCACCTATTCGGAGACCTGCTTCCTCAAGGCTGAAGCTGCCCTTCGCGGCTGGATCTCCGGTGATGCCGAGAGTTTCTGGAAGGAAGGTATCAAGGCTTCGATGGATGAAGTGGGATTCTTCATCCAGATGTCGGGCGGCACCAAGAAGATCTCCGAAGCTGACAAGAATGCGTACATCGCAGCCCTGCCTTCCTTCGGAACGAGCAACGAGTCCAAGCTTCGCAGCGTGATGATCCAGAAGTGGATCGCCCTATTCCCGAACAGCGCCGAGGCCTGGTGCGACCAGCGTCGTACCGGCTATCCGGATTACGCCAGCGGTGTCCTCACCTATCCGACCATCCACCCCAGTTCCCTCGTGGAGAACGGCAACATCGTCCAGCGCATCCCGTACCCGGACAACGAGTACAACACCAACGCTGCCATGATGCCCTCCAAGTATCAGGGTGGTACCCGCGACCAGCAGAGCAATCTCTACTGGGCCCTGGGCGGAGAAGGCAAGACTCAGTCCAAGAGCACGATGCCCAAGAACCTGTAGTTCCTGAGCGGTTCCAAACAGAAAAAGGGAGGCTTCGGCCTCCTTTTTTGTTTACAATAGCCGGAGTGTGTCGTGCAGGACGCAGGAGGGACCGGAGGAAAGAAGAGTGAGATCGGTGGTCCCGGGATCGGAATCGGGGGAGACGGGCCCGTGGGGGATTCCTTCGCGGTCCATCACCTTGAGGAGCTGGCGGGCGACGGCGGGGGCCGGGTCGATGAATCGGACCGGCGTCCGGCCGGCTTTCCCGGTGAATTCGTCGGCTACCTTGCGGAGGGTGTCCAGCAGGAAAGGATAGTGCGTGCAGCCGAGGACGATGGTGTCGGCGCCGGCTTCCAGCAGGGGAGTCAGGCTCTCCCGGACGACGGATTCGGCATGCCCGCCGCTCAGTTCGCCGGCTTCGACCAGTTCGACGAATCCCTGCCCCACGTGCTCCACGATCCGGACTTCATCTTCGTACAGCCCCCTGGTGTTGAGATACTTGGAGGCGGCCAGCGTGCCGGCCGTGGCCAGTACGCCGATGACGCCGGACCGCGTGCCCAGGGCCGCCGGCTTGACAGCCGGCTCCATGCCGATAAAGCAGAGATGGTCCAGGCGCCCGTCCGACCATTCCAAGACGGAGGCGGAGGGAGCTTCGGACAACTCGGCGCGCAGGGTGGCGATGGCGGCGGCAGTGGCTGTGTTGCAGGCAACCACGAGTATGTCGGCGCCGCGGCGGACCAGCAATTCCGCGATCTCGCGGGCGCGCTCCTGGATGAAGACCTGCGACTTGGTGCCGTAGGGACAGAAGGCATTGTCCGCGAAATAGAAGTAGCGCTCGGCGGGAAGGAGTTTGCGGATCTCCCGATAAACCGAAAGACCGCCTATGCCGGAGTCGAAGATACCTATGGTAGCCATCTATGCAAAGATAGCTTAAAATTCACTATCTTTGGACTATGATGCGCAAAATCTTGACCCTCCTCCCGGCACTTCTTTCCGCGACCCTCCTGACGGCCCAGCCGGCGGCTGTCTTGTTCCGTGTCTCTCCCGACGGCGACGATGCCGCAGCAGGTTCGCAGACGGCGCCCTGGCGCACGCCCGAGGCGGCCGCAGCACACGTTCAGGCTTATATGCAGGCCCATCCGGGCCAGGCCGTGCGGCTGGAGTTCGCTCCGGGCACCTATCGCCTGCAGCAGCCTCTGTCCTTCCGGAACCTGGATGCCCCGCTGACACTCACGGCCGCTGAAGGTCTCCCGGTCCTGAGCGGCGAGATGCCGGTGAAAGACTGGAAACCCGTCACGGATGCGGCGGTCCTGCAAAGGATGTCGTCGCAAGCTGCGGGACGCGTGCTTCAGGCGGATCTGCAGGCCAATGGGATAAAAGATTTCGGCGCCGTCGCGGACCGGAGCAACCGGATCGACCTCTATTGCGGCGGCGAGCGCCAGACCCTGGCCCGCTGGCCCGACAGCGGCTTCACGGAGGCCGGGGCCGCCGTCGGGGCGACTCAACTGCCGGATACCTGGATCCACGTCCACGGGACGGCGGAAGGCGTTCTCAGATACGATGATGAACGCCTGGAGAAATGGGCCGGCGAGCCGGAGCCCTGGCTTTTCGGCTACTGGTATTGGGACTGGGCCGACAAATATCACCGGCTGGCGGCCGTGGATGCGGCGGGCGGAACGTTCACCCTGGACGAGCCCTGGAGCCATTACGGCTACCGCGACAACTGCCGTTTTTACGGGCTCAACCTCCTCTGCGAGCTGGACGCCCCCGGCGAATACTACATCGACCGCAGCAGCGGGATACTGTATTGGATCGCTCCGGAAGGCAAGGCCGGTGAAGAGACGGTGGCCTCCGTGTTCGCGGGGGAGGGAATGATCCTCGTCGAGAACTGCAAGGAATTGACTGTCAGTGGTCTGGCTTTCGAGGGCGGACGCCGGGGCGCCATCCAGGTCACGGGTGGCGAGCGCAACGCCGTGCGTGACTGCCGCTTCTCCCGTTTCGGGGAGATGGCCCTCACCTTCACGGGTGGCAAGGAACATGCTGTGGCTGGCTGCTTCCTGACCGAACTGGGATGCGGCGGCATCGCCATGACCGGCGGTGACCGACGGACGCTCGAGCCGGCCGGATTCAGCGTGACGAACACGATCGTGGACCGATTCTCCCTTTTCAAGCGCACCTACGAGCCTGCGGTCTTCTTCCACGGCGTGGGCCTGCTGGTCGCCCACAACCGCTTTGCGCATTCCTCCTCCTCGGCCCTGCGCCTGGAGGGGAATGAGATCACGGTCGAATACAACCAGTGCTTCAACCTGGTGGAGGAGAGCGACGACCAGGGCGGATTCGACACCTTCATGGACTATTCATACCGGGGGATCGTGTTGCGATACAACCATTGGAGGGACATCAAGGGCGGCTCGTACGCCGGCGCGGCGGGCATACGCCTGGATGACCTCATCTCCGGCCAGCTGATTTTCGGCAACGTCTTCGAGCGCTGCGGAGGCGGTGGCTGGGAAGGGGGCGGCGGTTTCGGCGGCGTGCAGATCAACGGTGGCCGGGACAACCGCATCTTCAACAACCTCTTCTTCGACTGCCCCTGGGCGGTCAGCGGCGAGGTGTGGCGTGCAGGCCGGTGGCGGGAGATCCTGACCACGGGTCTCAGCGCGGAGCGGCTGCAGGAGGTCGATATCTCCAGCCTGGCCTACGTGGAGAAATATCCGCTGATGCTCTCGCACTTCGATCGGGACGAGGGCGTCAACTATGTCGAGCGCAACCTGGCGGTCAACGCCGAGGCGCTGATCCGTTCCCGGAACGGCGGTTTCTCGACGGGCGGCAACACCGTCCTGCGGAGCGTGCATCCGCTCTCTTATTTCCTGGATCCCAAGATCAGTAAGGGGTACGGACTGGAAGCCATTCCCTTCGCCCGGATCGGCGTGCAGGAAAACCGCTGGAAATAAGCACGCTTTTACCTATATTTGTAGGATTGAAGTGAAACTATGACGACGCAGGATCAGATCAAGGACTTGCACGAGCGGGTGGATGCCCTGGGGAAATACCTGGACATCCCTGGTAAACGTGCCGAAATAGCGGAGAAGGAGAAACAGACCCAGGCCGCGGATTTTTGGGACAACCCCAAGGCGGCGGAGCTTTTCCTGAAAGGGATCAGTTCCGTGAAGTCGTGGGTGCTTGCCTACGACCGGGCCTCCCGGGCCGTGGAGGACCTGGACGTGCTGTACGATTTCGCCGCGGAGGCGGCGCAGACCGACCTCGAGAAGGCGGACGGCCTCGCCGAGGTCGTGGAGCTGGATGCGTCCTACAAGGCGGCGCTCTCCGAGATCGAGTCGCTGGAAATGCGCAACATGCTCGGTGCGGAAGGAGACAACCTGGGCGCCGTGCTGACCATCAATTCGGGTGCCGGCGGCACCGAGGCCAACGACTGGTCTGCGATGCTGATGCGGATGTACATGCGCTGGGGCGAGCGAAACGGCTACAAGATGACCATCACAGAGCTCCAGGAAGGCGATGAGGCTGGCATCAAGTCGACGACCATCGAGGTCGAGGGCGACTATGCCTACGGCTATCTCAAGGCCGAGAGCGGCGTCCACCGCCTGGTGCGTATCTCGCCTTTCAACGCCCAGGGCAAGCGCCAGACGACCTTCTCTTCCGTCTTCGTCTATCCGCTGGTCGACGATACGATCAACATCGAGATCAAAGACTCCGACCTGGAATGGGACACCTTCCGCAGCGGCGGCCACGGCGGCCAGAACGTCAACAAGGTCGAGACCGGGGTGCGCGTGCGGCACTTGCCGACGGGCATCGTGGTCGAAAACACCGAGACCCGCACCCAGATCGGCAACAAGGAGAACGCCCTCCGCATCTTGAAGTCCCGCCTCTACGACCTGGAGCTGAAGAAACGCCAGGAGAAACAGGCTGAGCTCGAAGGCCAGAAACGCAAGATCGAGTGGGGTTCGCAGATCCGTTCCTACGTCCTGCATCCCTACCGCATGGTCAAGGACCTGCGTACCGGCTACGAGACGGCCGACACCCAGGGCGTGCTGGACGGCGATCTCAATGAATTCATGAAGAAATTCTTAATGGAAAACTAATATGGCAGAGTTCAAGTATGCACCGATGTTTCAGCTCGGAGAGGACCGGACTGAATACTACAAGATCCCGGGTTCGGAAGCGTATGTGAGTGTTTCCGATTTTGAGGGGATGCCCATCCTCAAGGTTCAGAAGGAGGCCCTGACCGTGATGGCCCGCACGGCCTTCCGCGATGTCAGCTTCCTGCTGCGCCGCTCGCACAACGAGCAGGTTGCCAAGATCCTGAACGACCCGGAGGCTTCCGAAAACGACAAGTACGTGGCCCTGACCTTCCTGCGTAACGCGGAGGTCTCCGCCAAGGGCAAGCTTCCGCTCTGCCAGGACACCGGCACCGCCATCATCCACGGCGAGAAGGGCCAGCAGGTCTGGACCGGCTGCGACGACAAGGAGGCCCTCAGCCTCGGCGTCTACAAGACCTATACGGAGGAGAACCTGCGCTACAGCCAGAACGCTCCGCTCGATATGTATCAGGAAATCAACACCAAATGCAACCTGCCGGCTCAGATCGACATCGACGCCGAAGAGGGCATGGAATACCGTTTCCTCTGCGTCACCAAGGGCGGCGGCTCGGCCAACAAGACCTATCTCTACCAGGAGACCAAGGCCCGCATCCAGAACCCCCACACGCTGGTGCCCTTCCTTGTGGAGAAGATGCGCAGCCTTGGCACGGCGGCCTGCCCGCCCTACCACATCGCGATCGTGGTCGGAGGTACCTCCGCCGAAAAGAACCTGCTTACGGTCAAGCTCGCCAGCACCCATTACTACGACGGGCTGCCCACCACCGGCGACGAGACGGGACGCGCGTTCCGTGACATCGAGTTGGAGAAGGAGCTGCTCGAAGAGACCCGCAAGATCGGCCTCGGAGCCCAGTTCGGCGGCAAGTACATGGCCCACGACGTGCGCGTCGTCCGCCTGCCCCGCCACGGCGCCAGCTGCCCGATCGGCCTCGGCGTCAGCTGTTCGGCCGACCGCAACATCAAGGCGAAGATCAACGCCGACGGCATCTGGATCGAGAAGATGGATGACAAGCCCTACGAGCTGATTCCCGACTATCTTCGTCAGGCAGGCGAAGGGAATGCCGTGCGCATCGACCTGAACCAGCCGATGAGCGAGGTCTGCAAGATCCTCAGCCAGTATCCCGTGAGCACGCGCCTGAGCCTGAACGGCACCATCATCGTGGGCCGTGACATCGCGCACGCCAAGCTGAAGGCGCGTCTCGATGCGGGCGAGGACCTGCCGCAGTACATGAAAGACCATCCGATCTACTATGCCGGTCCGGCCAAGACCCCCGCGGGCATGCCTTGCGGCTCGATGGGCCCGACTACGGCGGGCCGCATGGACCCGTATGTCTATGAGTTCCAGGAGCATGGCGGATCCATGATCATGCTGGCCAAGGGCAACCGTTCCCAGCTGGTGACCGACGCGTGCAAGAAACACGGTGGTTTCTATCTCGGCTCCATCGGCGGTCCCGCCGCCATCCTGGCGCAGGAGAACATCAAGAGCATCGAATGCGTCGAGTATCCCGAGCTTGGCATGGAGGCCATCTGGAAGATCGACGTGGTCGACTTCCCGGCCTTCATCCTTGTGGATGACAAGGGCAACGATTTCTTCAAGACCATCGGACTGTAGTTTATGGCGAAAGGCCGCAACCTGCCGCTCAAGATCTTTCTGTGGATCCTTGGGGTGATCCTGGGACTGGCCCTGCTGGTCCTGGTGGCGCTCCAGGTGTTTTTCCACACCTCTGCCCTGAAGAACACGGTCGTCAAGATCCTGTCTTCCCAGGTGGAGGGGAACGTGAGCGTTGGCGACGTGCGGCTTTCGCTCGTGAAGCAGTTCCCGGACGTGACCGTTTCGGTCGAGGACCTGCTGATCACTTATCCCCACGACCGTTTCGAGCCGCTGGCCCGGGAAGGCGACGAGGGCCGCGGCACGGAGCAGGACACCCTGCTCTATGCGGCCCATCTCTATGCCGGTGCGGATGCCAGGGCTTTCCTGAAGGAGAAACGCTTGCTGGTCCACAAACTGTTCCTGGACCGACCGCTGGCTTTTGCGCGCCGCTTCGACGACACGACGGCCAACTGGAACATCCTGAAGTTCCTGCAGCCCAGAGATACGGTGAGGGAGTCTTCCTTCGATCTGGCCGACATCAAACTGGACGAACTGTCGGTCTCCAAGCCCCGCATCCTGTATTCGGATCAGCCGAAGAAACTGTCTGCCAAGTTGGTCTGGGACAAGTTCCTCGCGTCGGGGACCTTCCTGCCGGGGAGCGACACGTCTTCCGTCAACGCCCGTTTCTCCGTAAAGGAGCTGGAACTCGGCGACCTGCTGGGCACCCTGGGCGCTTCGCTCAGTCCGGTATTGGGCGCCCTCACCACCAACGGACGCCTGAACCTGGATGCCGACATCGCCGGCCCGATCCGGCTCGATTCGCTCTCCGCCCTGCCGCCGGTCAAACTCAACCTGGACCTGCCCAAGTCGAAGGTGTCCTGGAAGGGCCTCTTTGACGGTGCGGACCTGCGGCTGACCGCGCAAGGGGAGAATACGGAAAAGAATGTCAAGAACCTCTCCCTGGATGATTTCATCTTCCATCTCGACGGCCTGGACCTTTCCGCTGCCGGCGCCGTCAAGGACCTGCTGGGCAAGGATCCGCTCTACAAGGTGGATGCGAACGGCAAGGCCGACCTGAAGAAGGTGCTCCAGTACCTGCCCAAGTCCCTGAGGAACGCGTTCCGGGCTTCGGGCAAGGTGGACGTGGAGCTGGACGGCACGATACGCCAGTCCCAGATGAGCGTCTACAAGTGCGCCGGGGCTGACCTGAAGGGAAAAGTGACCGGAGATGTGGTCACGTTCGAAGACAAGAAGGACGACATCTCCTGCTACTTGCGCAAGCCCGTGATCAACCTCGGCACGATGAAGAGTTCCGTGGATGCCAAGGACCGCGCCATTGCCGCGACGGCCACTGCTGACAGCATCGACTTCGACCTGGGCAGGTCGCTCTGTGCCCGGGGCCGCAACATCCTCATCTTCGCCCAGAATTCCACCAAGGCTATCGGCAAGGAGTCGAACCTCCACCCGCTGATCGGCAAATTCACCGCGGACCGCCTGTCCGTGCGCGCGGCCGATTCCCTGCTGGTCGGGACTTCGACGACGGCGAACACCTTCACCATCACGCCCCAGACTCAGGAAGAGAACCGCATCGTGCCGTACCTGCGCCTGGAGAGCGACAATTCCCGGATGTTCTTCCGGAATCCATCGGCGCTCGTCGGTGCGAAGGACGCTTCGTTCACCGCCTCCGCGCAGATGAATCCCAGGAAGAAGAAGGCTGCTCGCGACACGACGCGGCGTCACCGCTTCCAGCTCGACAGCACCGGGGTGCCGGACTATCTGATGGAGAAGGATTTCCGCGCGTCGGACATCAAGTTCAAGGTGAACGAGTCGCTGCAGAAACTGCTGAACACCTGGAATCCTTCCTTGCAGGTACGTTCGTCGGAGGGTCTGTTCGCTTCGCCCGCCTTCCCGTTGAGGACGCGCTTCTCGGGCCTGTCCGCTTCGCTCAAGGACGACAAGGTGCGCATCGACAAGGTGCGCCTAACTTCGGGAACCTCCGACCTGGCTCTTTCCGGGACGGTCGAAGGCATCAAACGGGGCCTGACGAGCGGACGGACCACGATTCGGATCAATGCCGACGCGAAGTCGGAGCGTCTGAATCTCAACGAGATCATCGCCGCTTTTGACAAGGGAAAGACAGAAGACCGGCCCGTCTCCGGAACGGAACCGGAGCAGGTGGATGCACTGGCCTACGACAGGAAGGTGGCGGTCGATTCCATCGTCCTGGAGCAGGCTCCCGAAAAGTATGCGATTTTCGTAGTGCCTTCCAACGTGGTGGCGGACGTGCATTTCGACGTGGACCATCTTGACTATTCCACGACGGTGTTGAACGGTTTCCATGCAGACGCGTCGATGCAGCAGCGATGCGTTCGCATCGAAGGGGCCCGGGCTGCGACCGACATGGGCAGTTTCAACCTGGACGGCTTCTATTCGACCAAGACGAAGAAGGATCTGGCGATCGGATTCGGCCTGAAACTGAATGACGTCACGGCGGAGAAGGTGATCGATTTCTTCCCGAAGATCGATGAGGTGGTGCCGATGCTCAAGTCCTTCAAGGGCAAACTGGACTGCGAGATGGCGGCCACCACCCAGATCGACACCAACATGAACTTCCTGCTGCCGACCCTGGACGGAATGTTCAAGATCCACGGCCGCGACTTGATCCTGGAGGACCTGGGCAGCCTGAAGGAGATTACCAAGACGCTGAAATTCAAGGACCAGATGACGGGCCGTATCGACGAGATGACGATCAACGGCGTGATCACGGACAATACGCTGGAAGTGTTCCCCTTCCTCCTGGCCATCGACCGCTATACCGTCGCCCCGCAGGGCGTCCAGCGCCTGAACCGGAGCTTCGACTACCATGTCAGCATCATCAAGTCTCCCATGCTCTTTAAGGTGGGCGTCAACATCTACGGGCCTACGTTCAAGGCCTGGAAGTTCCGCGTCGGCAAGCCCAAATACCGCAACGCCAAGATCCCGCTCTTCAACGAGGAGGTGGACAACATGCAGGCCAACCTGGTCGCTTCCATCAAAAACGTATTCTCCAAGGGTGTGGACCGGGTGCTGCGGGACAGTCACGAGGCACAGGCGGCCATCGCCCAGCACAAGAAGGCCGTCGCGTATGATTCCGGGGCGGAGGAACTGCTTTCCGCCGCAGAGCAGAATGAGTTGGAGAATATCCTGATCGAGCAGGAGGTGGAAGAAGAAACGGCCGCCCTCAACGAGGAGATCGACCGGATCATCGAAGGGATGCTGTAGGCTTTTTAAGGCATGGATATTTTTGCTATCTTTGCCTTCACTTCGCGGGTGTGTTGGAATTGGTAGACAACCCAGACTTAGGATCTGGTGCCGAAAGGCGTGGGGGTTCGAGTCCCCCCATCCGCACGATGTCCAGGGATTATTCATCATACGGTCCGGCGTACCGGAACTTCAAGGTCAGGGATGATGTATTTGTCCCTGAACCGCATGTCGATTTCCCCGGAGACGATCCGTTCAAGAGAATGACGCCCATCCGCGGGAAGAACAAGGACATCCAGTTCGACGGGACGTATACCTATCTTGACAAGTCTCTTAAGTTCAAGCTGTTGCACGCTTTTGTCTATTTCGTCGTCTGGTTCATCGCTTTCCCTTTGAACCGGATCCGTTTCGGACTTAAGATAGAGGGGCGTGAGAAAATCCGCCGGAACCGGAAACTTTTTGCCGACGGCGTGATGACGGTCTGCAATCACGTTCACCGCTGGGATATGGTCTGCGTCCTGCAGGCGATGCGCTACCGCACGGCCTGGATTCCGATGTATGCCGAACCCTTCAAGGGTAAGGACGGGTTCAAGATGAAATATGTGGGCGGCGTTGCCATTCCCGAAAACTTCAGCGGACTGAAGAAGTTCGACCAGGCGATGGATGAACTGCACGAGGGCAAGAAGTGGATCCACATCTTCCCGGAGAGTTGCAGCTGGTATCATTATGCCCCGCTCCGGCCGTTCAAGATAGGCGCCTTCAACATGGCTTATAAATATGCCCTTCCGGTCCTTCCCATGGTCATCACGTTCCGGCCTCGCACCGGATGGCGCCGGTTCTTCTGCAAGGACGAACCGCTGCTGACCATTCACGTGGGGGACCCGATCGTTCCCGACCTCAAGGCGTCCCGGAAGGAGGAGGCGGCGCGGATGCGTGATCTGGCACATAAGGCCATGCTCGACATGGCGGGGATCGTTTCCAATCCCTGGCCATCCGGAATCGATTGACACTCAAAATTATATGGAAGCGATTATTGATCCCGTACCTGTCGGCCTGCTCAAGGCGGAACTGACCAAATCCAAAAAACTGGAAGACACCAACAAGGGACATAACGAACTGTATGTCGTCACCTGGCAGGATTCTCCCAATGTCGTCAAGGAAATCGGCCGGCTGCGTGAGGCGGCCTTCCGCGAAGCCGGCGGTTCGACGGGGAATGCCATCGACCTGGATGAATATGACATGATGGAGAAGCCCTACCGGCAGTTGATTGTCTGGGACCCGGACAACGAGGCCATCATCGGCGGCTATCGTTTCCTCTTCGGCTCGGATGCGGTGTTTGACGAGAAGGACCAGCCCGTCCTGGCCAGTTCCCATCAATTCCGCTTTTCGCAGAAGTTCATCGACGAGTATCTGCCGTATATGATCGAGCTGGGCCGCAATTTCGTTTCTCCGGAATACCAGAGCTCCAAGAACGGCGCGAAATCCATCTTTGCCATGGACAACCTCTGGGATGGCCTCGTGGCGATTATCATGAAGAATCCGGACCTGCTTTATTTCTTCGGGAAGATTACGGTTTACCCTTCCTTCGACCATATCACCCGGGATCTGATCTACCATTTCTTCTGGAAGCATTTTGGCGACAAGGAGGAGCTTGTCCGTCCCTGGGACGACCAGGCAGTCCTGCCGGATTCGGATCCCGAACTGATGGATTTGGTCTTGAACAAAGAAGATGTGGCAGAGGATTACAAATTGCTCAAGTCCATGGCCAGGATGCGGGGTGTGAACATTCCTCCGAATGTGACGGCCTATCTTTCCGCGACGCCCGAGATGCTGATGTTCGGTACGGCGGTGAACCGCTTGATGCACAACATTGAAGACACCGCCATCCTGATTCCCTTCGACGCCATTTATCATGAAAAGAAGAGACGCCACATCGGAGCCTATATTCGTTTCTTCCATTCCAAAAAACGCAAGAATGTGGTCTTGGACGCTCCCGAGATAGAGAATCAGATGATCGAGCACTGGCTGAACCTGCGAAGCCGCAAGGTCAAGCGACTGCTCAAGAAGGCCGGCCGGAAATGATTGGACAACGGGCTGTCAGCCCAGCATTTTGAGAAGGACCTGGTCCGGGACGTCACCGCAGATGTCCCGGACTGTCTTTTTCAGGAACGCCAGGGACTGTTCGGGAGTCCGATCCGAGCGGAGCGTCGTGGGCTTGAAGCTCGGGAAGGGGAAATCCAGGTCGTCGAAGAGTTCGTCGGGGGAGCAGAAGCTGCTCCGCTGCCAGCCTGAATAGTGGAGGTCGGGCCCGTGATAGACCCGGATGATGTCTCCGGTGACGACGCGGGTCTGCATCTGGAGTTTGGCCAGCAGGGCGTCCGCGGCGCCTTTCTTGATGCCGAGCAGCTTGCGGACTTCCGCCACGGAGACGGACCCCTGCTCCCGGATCAGATCCAGGACCTGCTGCTGGTCCTCCTTGGGCGTATATTTGGGGAGCGAACGCCGCCAGTTCATGATTTCCCGATAGACGTCCACCGTGGCGAAGGCGGCCTTCCCGCCCCAGAGGAATTTCCCGTAGGCAATCTCGCCGCTGCGGATGCACTCTATCTTCCAGTCCCAGGGACCCAGGCTCTCCTCCGTGAACCAATATTCGGGCGCGGTATGCTCCTCGATGGAATAGCCCGGGATGGCATTTTGAAAAAAGGGTATCAACCGGTACGTCCGGATGAGCTCCAGCATCGTTTCCGGACTCTTGACCTCGGGGGTGAGGGCTTTCCCCAGACTGAAGTTGATGGACATGGCGGGTGTTCTTTTTGGTAAAGATACAATCTTTTGGTAATTTTACGATATGAGAAACTTTATGATGCTTGCGCTGGCCGGCGCGATGTTTTGCGGCCTGGTATCCGCTTGCGGAGAGACCAGCAAGGGAATGGTCATCGCGCCGCCCTCGACGACTCCGACTGTCAATCCGGGCGGTTCGGATAATCCTTCCGGCCCTGCCGACCCGGCCCCGCTGGACAATGTCGCGACGCGCCGGACCCTGGAGATGGGCCTGGGCTGGAACCTCGGCAATCAGCTGGATGCCTACGAGGAAGATCCCAACGACAAGGATTACCTCATGCCTTCCGAGACCGTCTGGGGCAATCCCCAGGTGACGCAGCAGGCGCTGAACAAGGTACGGGCGGCAGGATTCACCACCATCCGCATTCCGGTCACCTGGCTGGGCAAGATCGGTCCTGCGCCGACATACACCATCGATACGAAATGGATGGCTCGGGTCACCGAGGTGGTCTGGTATGCCCGCACCGCGGGGTTCAAGACGGTCATCGTGGACACGCACCACGACGAGGACCACGACAACGGGCACTGGCAGGACCTGAAGAATGCCTCTGTCAATCCGTCCCTGAACCAGAAAATCAAGGAAGAGATCACGGCCGTCTGGACCCAGATTGCCAATAACTTCAAGGACTGTGGCGACTGGCTGATGTTCGAGGGCTTCAACGAGCTCAACGACGGCGGCTGGGGCCACAGCGCGGCGTTCAAGGCCAATCCCACCCTCCAGTGCAACGTGCTGAACGAATGGCAGCAGACCTTCGTGGATGCCGTGCGCGCCACCGGCGGCAACAATGCCACCCGTTGGCTCGGCATTTCACCCTACTGTGCCAATCCCGTATATGCCAAATATCTCGTGATGCCCCGCGATCCGGCCGGGAAACTGATGCTCTCGGTCCATTTCTACGACCCCAGCGATTATACGCTTGGAAAGGAGGGTGCCGACGGTAAGGATTACCTGCCTTACTCCGACTGGGGCCACACCGGAGCCGCCGGCCGCAAGGCTTCCAAATACGACGAGGATTATGTCCGGGAGATCTTCGGGATGTTGCACGATACCTACATTGCCAAGAATATCCCGGTCTATGTCGGGGAGATCGGCTGCTCCAGGCGGGACAAGCAGGACGCGCGTTCCTGGGCATTCTCCCTGTACTATCTGGAATATGTCGCCAAGGCGGCCCGCACCTATTGCCTTCCGGCCGTCCTCTGGGACTGCGGCGGAAGGGGAGTCCCCGGCCCGGAGCACCATTACTATTTCCGGCACGATACCGGTGAGTATTATCCCGACGCCAAGGAAGCCGTCGATGTCCTGATCAAGGGCTGGTATACGGAAAACGCTTCCTACACCCTTCAGTCCGTGTACGATTCCGCTCCGCGCTTTCCTTAGTCTTTATAGATTGTCCGCTCACCGGACCCCGCCGCGGTTAATCGGTCAGAAGCGCCAGCCCAGGCCTCCGTGGACCAGCGTGGCGATGGGACTGTAGGTGTTTTCCACCCAGACATAAAAATGGTCACCGCCATAGCGGAATCCAATCGGTGTCCAGGCAGGGAGAACTGGCGCATCGAGTAGATTGGAGAAATCTCCGATGCCGAGACCGAGCTCATAATACACGACGACCGCGTTCCAGGGATTCCAGAGATGGCGGTAGCGCAGCGTCAGGGTCGGGCTCAAGTCGGTCCTCGCCCGGCCGATATACCTGGATTCATTGAGATTGTAGCGGGGATTCCCGTTGGGATCAATCCCGAAGGTACCGTATTGCTTCAGGTCGTAGTAGCAGCAGGAGACGCCCCCCGTCAGCACCCATTCCGTGAATTCTCCGGTCCGCCAGACTCCGGAAAGGCTCAGGACCGGGGAAAAGACTTGCTGATTGTCGGCCTGCTGGCCTTTCTGGGCCAAGGCCTTCTCGTCAGCGTAGGAAGGGAACATCAGCGCATGGATCGGAGGCAGGCCCGTACCGATCTCCAGGGAGAAACTCTTTTGCCAGGGCATGTTCCGGCTTAGCCTGACCCTTGTCGGCTCAGATGCGTCCTGGGCGTATGCGGAAAGGGCCGCGCACAGGAAGAGGATCAGGGAAAGGAGACGTGTCTTCATTCCTGCGGAATCATCTGGATGAGAATCTCCCGGTCGCGCAGGTCAGCCAGCGTCGTGTCTTTCGCTGCCACACGGCCTTCGGGATCTTCGAAATGGAGGAAGGGGCCCTTCTGGTTCCGGTAATAGGGTATCTGGACGCGGCAGCGGCCGTCCTCGCCGGTAACCCCGAGATCCGAATAATTGGACGGGGAAAGGGCGCTTGCCTTGATCTGGATTCCCTGCAAGGGTTCCCCGGTTGTCCGGGAGACCAGGGAGAAGGACATCGGAGCGATCCCGTTTTCCCCATACAGCGCCGGCTGAGGCACGCCATAGCAGGCCTGAAAGATGAAAAGGGCGGTCGTCAGCGAGGCCCCTTTCAGCAAGTTGTGAAGCCACTTCATATCTGCGAAGTTACGAATTATCCCTATCTTTGCAAAAAGCATGCGCCCGTGAATCCTTTCCTCTACCGTCTGTTCCGCGACAACGAGATCCGCGTCCACGAACTGAGTTATCTGTTCTGGGAATGCACGACCCGTTGCAACCTTCACTGCCGCCACTGTGGCAGCGACTGCGGCATGGCGAAACGGGAGCAGGACATGCCCTTGGAGGACTTCCTTGCAGCCCTGGACACCATCCCGGCCGGCAAGCGCCCGAAGGATTTCGTCGTCGTGCTGACCGGCGGGGAGCCGCTCCTGCGTCCTGACCTCGACGCGGCGGGACGGGCTTTCCGGGAGCGGGGACTGAACTGGGGCCTCGTTTCCAACGGCTGGTTCTACGATGAAGCGATGCAGGAACGGCTGCTGCGCGCGGGTCTGGACGCCCTGACCATCAGCCTGGACGGCCTGCAGGAGTCCCACGACTGGATGCGGGGGCGGCCCGGCAGTTACGAGCGGGCACTGCGCGCCATCGGTCTCTGTTCCCAGGAGCCGCGGCTCACGTCCGACGTCGTGACCTGCGTGAACCGGCGCAATTTCTCCGAACTCCCTGAAATCCACCGCGTTTTGGAAGGCCTGGGCGTGAAGCAATGGCGCCTGTTCACCATCATCCCGATCGGGCGCGCGGTACAGGATCCTGACATGCGCCTGGACCCCGGGCAGCTGCGTGCGCTGATGGAATTCATCGCCTCGAAGCGCAAAGAGGGTGGCCCGATGAAGGTTACATTCAGCTGCGAGGATTTCCTGGGTCCCTACGAAGAGAAGGTCCGGGACAACCGCTTCTTCTGCCGCGCCGGCGTCAACATTGCCTCCGTCCTGATCGACGGACGCATCTGCGCCTGTCCCAACATCGACCGCGACCGCTTCTCTCAGGGCAACATCTACGAGGACAATCTGTACGAAGTCTGGGAACACCGCTTCCAGCCCTTCCGCTGCCACGACTGGGCCCGCCGCTCAGACCCCTGCAAGAGCTGCCGGCAATGGAAGAACTGCCTCGGGGGCGGTATGCATAACTGGCACGGCTCCGACGCTCCTTACCTTCTACAGTGTCATTACGCGCAACTCAGCCGCGACGGGCTTCGGTGAGAGGCTGGCCCCAAAAGACAATGGCGCCGGCCTCCTCAGCGAGAGCATCCACTTCCTGGCGAAGCCCGTTCAGCAACAGTTCTTCGCGCTTCTTGGATCGGCGGCCGGCGGCCTCGTACAGCACCTTGCTGAAAAACGCGTCGTACGAGACGGCGAAATCTTCCTGATCCTTGTGCGGAAAGAAACTGACGGCCGCCTCATAGCGGATCTGCCCCGCCTCCGAATTGGAAATCAGCAGGACGGAAGCTCCGTGGCGTTCGACGCCGCCAAAGCTCCCCTCTGCCGCAAAATATTGCTGATAAACGTTGATCTCTGCCATTTTTTCTCTCTTCAAATCTATTCCCCGCAGGGAATGTCGGGGGCGAGGGCGGCGAGGCGCTCGCGGAGGGCGGGGTCGGAGACGGTAAAGCGGGCGTGGGCCATGGCGTCGTAGTCGAACAATAGTCCGGCGACTCCCTTCAGGGCCTCCTCATCCCAACCTTCACCATCCAGATGGATGTCCATGACGGCGTGGCAGGAAAGCTTGCGCAGGATCCCCTCCAGCGTCGGGGCCCAGTCTCCGGCGGTTAGGGAGAATCCGATCTCCTGCGCCCCCGTCGCCACGGCGGCGCCCAGGGCTCCCAAGTCATTGCTGAAGAAGTAATTCCGCTCCGCGGGCATTTCGGCCAGCGGCGGGCAGATGGCGCTGCCGCCCGGGCGGTACTTCCAGGGACGGCGGCCAATCTCGATGTACTCCGAATGCATTGCCGGCGGATTGCCGTAGCCCGCGGGCTTGAGGTATTTGGCCTTCGGATCGAACTTCACATCCAGATGGCGGACCTGCGAGCGGAGCTTGCCCAGGATCTTGCCCGTCGGGGCGACCACGCAGGAGCAGCCGCCGAGTTTGCTGCGCCGGCCCATGGAGACGGAAGCCCGGACCAGGTAGGCGCCGGTGTTGTAGGCGCAGAAGGTGTTGATGATGTCCAGGGCCCGGAAGGTGTCGCTGCGCTGATGGGAACAGCCGATGATCACGTCCGGCTTCCAGCGCGCGATGTTGGAATAATTCTCATAGAAATAGAAGTCGTAGCAGGTCAGGAAGGCGTAGCGCACGCCCTCGATGTCCATCATCAGGGGCTTGGTCCATTCCTCGGTGTAGGACTTGTCCAGGCCGTATTTTTTCCATTCGCCGGCGGTCAGGTGCTCCTTGTAGTATTTGCCGATCAATTCGCCGTCGCGCCCGTAGACGAAGGTCGCGTTGCGCGGGACCTCGCACTCCGTGTCGATCGCCCCGCAGAACACCAGGGTCGAGCAGCGCCGGGCCGTCTCGGAGCATTCCTTCAGCAGCGCAGGACCGTATTCGCGCGCGATCTTGAGGAAATCCTCCGGCTGGGGCGTGGCGCCCGGCACCTCGCTGAATTCGGGCAGGACGACGATGTCGAGGCTCTTGTTGCAACGCTGCAGTTCGCGCAGCGTCCATTCGTAACTCTTGTCCAGGGCGGCCCGGTCCTGGCCGAACAGGGGCTGGATCACGCGGGCCTTCATCGGCGCCGCGAAAGACGGAAGGGCCGCTGCGAGCAGCAGGGCCAGGGTAAGGAAACGTTTCATGCTATGCGGGGTTCTTTTTGAACAATTTATTGATAATCAGGGCAATGGCTCCGTCGCCCGTCACATTGCAGGCCGGGCCGTAGCCGTCGAGCGCCAGGTAGAGCGTCATCACCAGGGCCGTCTGGTCCGGTGTGAAGCCCATGATGGATTCCAGCAGGCCGATGGAAGCCATCAGCACGCCACCCATTACGCCCGGCGCGGCGACCGCCGCGATGCCCTGCATCAGCACGAAATGGACATAGACCGCGAAGGGCAGGGGCGTCCCGGTCAGGTAAGCGACCGCGATGGCGGAGACGGCCAGTTTGATGGTCGAGCCGCACATGTGGACGGTGGAGCAGAGCGGGATGGTGAAGTCGACGATATCATCCGGGATGTCATTCTTTCTCGCGCACTCCGAAGTGACGGGAATGGCCGCGGACGAAGAACAGATCGAGAACGCCGTGAAATAGGCCGGCAACATGTTCCAGAGGCACTTGAAGGGGTTTTTCCCGGCAATGGCGCCCGCGATGCAGTACTGGATGACCAGGTATAGGATGGAAAGGACGATGCCGGTGAGGATGATCTTGAAGCCGGAGGCCAGCACGGTGGAGATCACGCCCCGGGCGCTCATCTCGCAGATCATCGTGAATACGTACCAGGGCAGCAGGGGAATGATTACCTTTTCGATCGTCAGCCGGATAATGCCCCCAAATTCGTCAAACCCCTTGCGCAGGGCCTGCGAGTCGGTGAAAATAATGCCCACGCCGATCAGGAAGGACAGCAGCAGGGCCGTCAGGACATCGCAGACCGGCGGGATTTTGAGGTCGAAGTAGGGGAGGAACTCCTTGGCCGCGACGGCGTCGGAGGAAAGTTCGCCCGCCTTCAGGTACAGGGGCAGGGTGTTGGACGCGCACAGATGGGCGAAAAAGCCCGAGCAGATTGTGGACAGGTAGGCGATGCCCAGCACGGCCAGGAGCATCTTGCCGGCGCCCTTGCCGACGTGGGCGATGGCGGGCGTCACGAGTCCCAGGATCAGCAGGGGAATGATGAACTTGAGGATCTGGGCGAAGAGGACGTTGAAGGTCTTGAAGATGCGGACCAGAAAGTCGGGCGCCACCAGACCCAGCAGCGCGCCGCCGGCGATGGCGATCAGAACCTTGAGGAAAAGACCCGGTTTGAATTTTCTCATGGCGGGAAATACTTCTTCGTAAAAGTAAGAAAAATATGCGATATTTGTTTCTTGTAAAAGCTTGAATATTCTTTCATGATCAAGCCTGCCCATATTTCCTATAGGACTCCGGCCTTCGAGGTTGAACTCGAGGCGGGTGTGGTATATGCGGAAAAGGATGGCTATTGGAGTCAGGGTTCATCCGCCGGGCCACAACTGTCCCAAGTGGCGCTGTGGCGGCATCCGCTGGAGCTGAAGATGGACATCTATATGCCTGCCGATGACGACTCTGAAGCAAGGCCCTTGCTGCTGATGATGCACGGCGGTTCCTTCCTCTTTGGAAATCGGGAGGAGGTCGGCCAGGTCGCTTGGTGCCGCCATTTTGCTTCGTTGGGCTATGTAGCGGCCTCGATCGACTATCGCCTGGGCTTCTGGCCTTCGAAGCACGGCTTGCTGCAGGCGGAGGCGGACGCGTTGGACGATGCCGACAGCGCGCTGAAATTTTTGCTGGACCGCGGCGATCTGCGCATCGACCCCAAACGGGTGTTCGCGGCCGGCACGAGCGCGGGTGCCATCCTGTCCATGGGCCTGGCCTACATCTTTTACGGCGAACGGCCTCCAAAGGGCGCCCAGTCCCGTCTTGGTCCGGATTTCCGGATCTGCGCGGTGGGGGATCTCTGGGGCTATGTCCGGGACTTGGCAATCCTGGAAAATGCGCGCGTCCCTATCCTTGCGTTCCAGTCGGAGCAAGATCCCGTCGTTCCGTTCGACCGCGGTTACCCGATGAATGCGAAAACGTTTTCGGACGAAGTGTACGGCACCCGGGCCACCTGTGCCCGAGCCGAGGAACTGGGCATACGCTGCGCTCTCCATCCCTGCCCGGAGAAGCGCCATCGCCTGCACATGGACAGGGAGGGCCGGCTTACGCCGCGCTATTACGAGATCTGCGACGCACTTGTCGCCTTCTTCGCCGAAGCGATGGAGATTCAAGCGTAAAATAGTATTTTTGTCGTCCGTATGACGGAAATCTACAAAAGGAACACGCGTTACAAGGCCTTCCTGCTGTCCCTGCTCCTCTCGGCCATCGGCTTCGGCTTGTACAAAGGGGTCATCGACAACTATCTGGCCGAAGTGGTCGGGATGGGGGAGATGGACCGGGGCGTCGCGGAGTTCTTCCGCGAGTTGCCGGGCTTGCTGCTGATTCTCGTCCTGGCGGTTTTCTACCGTTCTTCCGCGGAGAAGATGTACAAGGCCGGCCTGGTCATCATGGCTCTGGGCCTGCTGCTCCAAGCCCTCATAGCGCCCGCCAAGGCGATGGTCATCGCCGTCATTTTCTTTTTCTCAATGGGCGAGCATCTCCAACTGGGAATGAAAAACACCCTCTCCCTGGAGTATTCGCACTCCGGACGGGGCGGGCAGGCGCTGGGTTACCAGAATGCGGCGCAGCAGATCGGCCAGTTGGCCGGCTACATCGCCGTGGTGGTCATCGTGGCCGTTTTCGCGGGAACGCGCATCTTCAAGCCGGTCTTTGTCGTGGCGGCCGCCATCCTGGGGGTGGCGGCGCTGGTCTCTTTCCGACTGACCGGCAGCAGCACGACCGACCCTTCGAAACGGCGCTTTTATTTCCGCCGCAAGTTTCGGAAATATTATATGCTGGAGGTCTTCTACGGCGCCCGCAAGCAGGTGTTCTTCACTTTCGGTCCCTACGTGCTGATCCTCTTTTACGGGGCGGATGCCGGGGTGATCAGCCTGCTTTTCGCCATCTCCGCGATCTCCTGCTTCATCTTTTCTCCCCTGATCGGAAAATTGATCGACCGGGTGGGCTACAAGCCGGTGATGATAGGCGACACCCTGGTGCTGGTCATCGTCTGCTTCTTCTACGGTTTCGCGCACCACCTTTTCTCCATGCACACCGCTTTCGTGGTCTGTTGCGTCAACTATGTCCTGGATTCCGTGATCTCGCTGGCTTCGATGGCTTCCAACGTCTATGTACAGGACATTTCCGACAGTCCCGAGGAGATGCGCGCCACCATCTCGACGGGCATCTCCGTCAACCATCTGATCACCATCCTGATCGCCCTCCTGGGCGGCTGGATCTGGAAGACGCTGGGGATCGAGACGCTCTTCATCCTTTCTGCCGTCCTGGGCCTGTGCAACAGTGCCTACGCCGCCACGATCAAGGTGGCGCGGAAATAGGGGAAGAATGCTTATATTTACCAGGCAAACGACATATCTATGAGGAAATTGCTGGCATGTATCGCGGCGACGGCCTTGGGGGCCCTCGCCTTGCAGGCACAGAAGCCTGCCCTGGACCATTCGGTCTATGATGACTGGAAAAGCCTGAGCCGGGCCTCGGTGCCCTATGACGGACCGTGGCTTTATTACACCGTCTCGCCGCAGCAGGGCGACGGGGTGCTGACCGTGCGCAACGTGGTGGACGGACGCGAGTGGACCTGCCCGCGCGCGACGGATTTCAAGATATCCGCCGACGGGAAGAAGGCCGTGTACAAGATCAAGCCTGCGTACCAGGAGACGCGCCAGGCCCGGATCAAGAAGAAAAAGCCCGAGGAGATGCCCCGCGACACCCTGGCCGTGCTGGACCTGCAGAGCGGCGAAGTGGAGAAGATTGCCGACCTCACCGCACTCCACGTGCCCTTCCTACTTGCGGACTGGGTCGCTTACGCCCGGCACGTCACCAAGAAAGACAGTCTCCTGAAGAAGGATGACATCATCGTTCTCAACATCAAGAACCTGGGCCGGGATACCCTGCGTGCCGTCACCAACCTGACGTTCAACCGCCCCGGCTGGCGTATCGCCTACGAATGCAAGCCGGACGCCAAGGATACGCTCCGGTGTCCCGGCGTGTGCCTGTACGACCCAGCGGCCGGCATCACGGACACCCTGCTCACGGCCGACAAGAAGGCGAAACTGGGCAGGATCTTCTGGAATGAGAACGGCGACCGGTTCGCCTTCTATGCCAACCTGGATACCGCCAAGGCGGCTTCCAAATTCATCGATATATATGTGTATGAGGATGGGGAAGTTCGCAAAGCGCTGGATCACGCGCACGCCGCCATCCCCGAGGGCTGGAAACTGAGCGACAAGCCCGGTCTCGGCTGGCGTTTCGGCGACCGGGTCCTGACGGTCGGCACCTGTCCCATCCCCATGGAGAAAGATACCTCCCTCGTGGACTTCGAGCAGCCGCAGCTGGACATCTGGACCTGGAACGAGGATTATCTGCAGCCCGTCCAGAAAATGCGGGCCAATACGGAAAAGAACCGCAGCTACCTGGCGCTCCTGCACCTGGCGGACGGCAGCCTGATCCAGATTGCCGACGAGAACCTGCCGGACGTGAGCGTGGGGGTGGACTTCTCCGGCGACAAGGTGCTGGCCTGGTCGGACAAACCCTACCGGATCCAGCAGCAATGGAATCAGAACCCCTGCCACGATGCATACGTGGTGGACCTGCGGGACGGCAGCCGGACCTTGCTGGCCGAGGCGGCGCCCTATACGCGCATCGCCGCTTCCCCGGACGGCTCCCGCTATGTCTTCTACGATGCCGTGAAACGCGCCTGGTTCTGCTACACGACGGCCGAAGGCGTCCTGCGGGACCTGACCGGCGGTCTGGATGTCAACTTCCATGACGAAAAGGACGACCATCCCTGCCTGCCGCCGCCTGCAGGCGGAGCGACCTGGTTTGAGGACAGCCGTCGCGTGACCCTGCGGGACCGCTACGACGTCTGGGTGTTCGACACGGACGGAAAAGAGGCACCGTACCTCCTGACCGAGGGCCGGGGCCGCGCTGAGAAGACGGCCTACAACCTTTCCTTGCCCTACAGCAAGCCCGACTATGCCAGCCGCGGTCCGCGCATCGACCCTGCCAAGCCCCTGTATTTCCACGCCCAGAGCGAGAAGACCAAGGAATGGAGCGTCGCGGTCAAGGACCTGAGTGCCCGCAAACCGGTCCTGAAGACCCTGGTCAGCGGACCGTACAAATATGAACTGAATGCCGTTTCCCGGGCCCCGAAGAACCCCAGACTCTTCTATACCCGCGAGTCTTTCGAGACGGGCAAGGACCTGTACACGACCGCCGACGGCTTCAAGACCTCGGAGCGCCTGACCGACATCAACCCCCAGATGCACGACTACAACTGGGGCACGGTGGAACTGATGCAATGGACCCGTCCGGACGGGATTGAGGCCGAAGCGATGGTCTACAAGCCGGAGAATTTCGACCCGTCGAAGAAGTATCCGGTCATTTTCTATTTCTACGAAAAAGACTCCCAGACTCTGTTCAACGCCCGCACGCCGGCACCCAGCCGCTCGGTCGTCAACATCCCCTGGTTCGTCAGCAACGGCTATGTGGTCTGCGATCCGGACATTTACTACAAGCTGGACGGTCATCCCGGTCGGGACGGCCTGGAGTCCGTGATGGCGGCGACGGATGAGTTGTGCAAGAACGCCTGGGTCGACCAGGCCCGCATGGGCATCCAGGGCCAGAGCTGGGGCGGTTATCAGGTGGCCTATATCATCACGCAGACCGACCGTTATGCCGCAGCGGGCGCCGGTGCCCCTGTATCCAACATGACCTCGGCCTACGGCGGTATCCGCTGGGGCAGTGGCATCGTGCGCGAAGTCCAGTATGAGCAGGGCCAGAGCCGCATCGGCAAGGACCTGTGGAGCGGGTATGACTTGTATTATGACAATTCACCGGTCTTCTTCGTACCCAACGTGAAGACGCCCGTGCTGATCATGCACAACGATGCGGACGGCGCCGTGCCGTGGTGGCAGGGGATCGAATTCTTCACGGCCCTGCGCCGCTGCGGCAAGCCTGCGTGGATGCTGCAGTACAACAAGGAGGCGCACAACCTCAACGGGCGCTGGAACTCCAAGGACCTCAGCCGGCGCCTGGATCAGTTCTTCGGCCACTTCCTGAAGGACGAGCCGATGCCGGAATGGATGGAGAAGGGCGTCCCCGCCACGAAGAAGGGGCTCACGCTCGGTTATTAGTTTTTTGCTATCTTTGTCTTTATGAAGAAGATTCTCGCTTTCCTGCTGTTTTCCGCGCTGTGCCTGACGGCGGCGGGGCAGTATGTCGCTCCCGTGGAGGAGGATGTCCGGGCCAACCTGGCCGCTTGGCAGGACCTCAAATTCGGCATGTTCATCCACTGGGGCGCTTATAGCCAGTGGGGGATCATCGAGTCCTGGTCCCTCTGCCCGGACGACATCGACTGGCAGTACAAAGCCCGAAAGGATTTGGACTATTTCGAATACAGGAACCAATACGAGAACCTGAAGATGACCTTCAATCCCGTCGGTTTCAACCCGGACAAATGGGCTGCCGCGGCTGCATACGCGGGGATGAAGTATGTCGTCTTCTCGGCCAAGCACCACGACGGCTTCTGCATGTTCGACACGCACCAGACGGACTACAAGATCACCTCGGAGGAGTGTCCCTTCCATACGGATCCCCGGGCCAACGTAGCCAAGGAAGTCCTTGCCGCCTATCGGGCACAGGGGATCAAGACCGGTCTGTACTTCTCTTTCCCGGACTGGCACAACAACGATTTCTGGTGGCGCCGTTTCCCGCCCAAGAGCCGGCATATCAATTACGATCCGGCCAAGCATCCGGAAAAGTGGGCCGCCTATCAGGATTTCATCGCCGCCCAGCTGGATGAGCTGACGGGCGGGGAGTACGGTGACCTGATGCTGATGTGGTACGACATGCCTGTTACGGATCCCGGCCGGACCGTGGAGTACGACTGGGCGCGTTTCGCCCGCATCGTGCGGGGCAACCAGCCGGGCATGATCATGGTCGGCCGCGGGATGAAGAACGAGTATGAGAATTACACGACACCCGAGCAGGAGATTCCCGAAGAGGCGCTCGACCATCCCTGGGAGTCCTGCATCACGATGACTTACAGCTGGTCCTGGCGGCCGAACCTCACCTACAAGTCCACCTATACCATCCTGTCGATGCTGGTGAAGATCGTCTCCCGGGGCGGCAACCTGCTGTTGAACGTCGGCCCGAACGGAAATGGTGAATGGGATGCCGATGCGTATGTGCGCCTTCACGAAATCGGTGACTGGATGCAGGTCAACGGGGAAGGAATCTATGGAACCAAAGCCGTCGCCCCCTATCAGGAGGGCAACGTGTACTATACTGCCAAGGACGATTATGTCTATGCCTTCTGGGTGCCGGAAGAGGAGGGCCAGGCGCTGCCTGAGCAGATCCGCATCGGCACCTTCAAGCCCGTGTCGTCGCGTGCCGTGACCCTGATGGGAAGCAAGCGCGCGCTCAAATGGGCGAAGACGGAGGACGGCGTCGTGATCGACGTGCCGGCGTCCGTCCGCAAGCAGCTGCCCTGCGACCATATATGGTGTGTCAAGATCAAAGTCAAATAATACCTTATTGCAATGAAAACCAAATTATTCCGTTTGTTGGCAGGCGTGGCGATGGCCGCCCTGCTGGTCGCTTGCGCCGGAAAAGGCGGCAAGTGCTGCAAGAAGGAGTGCTGCCAGACGCAGTTCTCCAAGAAACTCCCTGTGGGTGTGCAACTCTACAGTGTGCGCACCGATCTGGAGAAGGATTTCTACGGCACCCTGAAGGCCATCCGCGACATGGGTTACGCCGGCGTCGAGTTCTACGGCGAGTATTACGGCAACACGCCCGTCCAGGTCAAGACCTGGTGCACGGAGCTGGGCCTGATCCCGTTCTCCAATCACGTTCCGTTCCAGCAGATGATCGATGACGTGGACAAGGTGATTGCCGAAAATACCGTCCTGGGCGTGCAGTACATCGTCTTCCCGTACATGGACGAGGCTTCCCGTCCGGGCATCGATCCCGAGCAGTTCAAGGCAACGGTGGCCAAGATCGGCGAAATCGGCGCCAAGGTCAAGGCGGCCGGTTTCCAACTGCTGTACCACAACCACGATTTCGAGTTCGTGACGCTGGCGGACGGCACGGTCGGTTACGACTACATCTTCAGCACCAACGACCGCAGCAACCTGCAGAACGAGCTGGATGTCTGCTGGGCGGCCTACGCCGGTTTCGATCCGGCCGAGGTCCTGAAGAAATATGCGGGCAACATCCCGGTCGTCCACATGAAGGACTACTATCTCGAGGGCAAGCTCAGCAAGGCCCCGTATGCCCTGATCGGCATCTCCACGGACAATTCGATGAAAGATGACGGCGGCTGGTTCGAGTACCGTCCGCTGGGCGACGGCCAGGTCGACATCCCTGCCTGCATCCAGGCTGCGATGGACGGCGGCACCCAGTGGCTCTGCGTCGAGCAGGATGAGCCCAACCAGGGTCTCACCCGTCTCGAAGGCGTCGCCAAGAGCGTCCAGTACCTGAAAGGACTTGACCTGATGTAGGTGGGATCAATAGCTGATCCAGGATTGCCAGAAGGCAAGATGGGAGGGCAATTGCCAGGCGTGACAGCCGAAGGGCAGTTGCCCTCCGCTGTATTCATACAATAAAGCCGGCTGCCGCTCGAAGGAGAAACGCATTGCCTCGTCCGGGGAAGGAATGGCGGCTTGAAGGGAAGTGTATTTCTGCAGGGAGAAGACGGTGTCTTCGTAGATGCGACCGTCCCGGGCGGCTTTCAGAAGCCGCTCCTGGGTGCGGTAGATGGGGAATTTGCGGGCGACGGCTCCGCAGGCGCGGTCTCGGATCAGGGCTTTCAGCACCGTGGGGGTCAGGATGCTTCCGGAATCCTCGAGCGTCCGGAGACAGAAAGATATCTTGCGGAGGGAGAAACCGCCGTTGCCGACGGCCTTGAAGCGGAGCTGCGACGTTTTCTGGGGCTGCCCCAGGATCCAGGGGGCGCCGACATAATCGTAGCCCTTGCTGCACCATTCATCCAGCTCATCCCGGAAGACCCAGGCATCCAGCTGGTAGATGAGAAGATAGTCATGGCTGGCGGCGAAGCGCCGGTAGAAGTCGGGCAAGAGACAGAGACGGTTGTAGGCCTCCAGCGAGTCGAAAAAGGATTTGTCGAAACATTCCATCCGGAACGGGAGACCATAGGATTCGACGACGGCCCGGTAGGCCGTCAGATCCAGTTCCGGGAAGGTCACGAAGACGATGGGATGGCGTCCCAGTACCTCCAGACACTGTCGCAGGGACGCCGACTCGGTGCGGGTCGGCGTCCCGTTGTAGACAGGTAAGAGGACGACGGGGGAGGGCATGGCCTAGGTGCCGTCGTCGGGTTGATACTCCAGCAGGTCACCGGGTTGGCAGTCCAGGGCCTTGCAGAGTGCGCTCAGGGTGGTGAACCGCACTGCCTTCGCCTTGCCGGTCTTGAGGATCGACAGGTTGGCCGGTGAGATGCCCACCTTTTCGGCCAGCTCCCCGGAGGACATTTTCCTCCGGGCGAGCATGACATCGACATTGACGATGATGGCCATGATTATTCACCCTCCTTTTTCTCTTCAGCGGCAGGCTGCACGTCAGCAGCCTTTCCGGCGAGATACGAAGGCAGTTCCAGACCGGCCATCTTGAACAGGTCCGTGAGCGGAGGGACGGAGCCCATCAGCCCGGAAATGAAGTTGGACGTGGCGGTCTTGCCGTCCTTGCCGTTGGCATCCCAGACGGTGACCTTGTCGATCTTGATGCCCTTGACAGCCTCGACCTGGGTCTTGACGAGCTCAGGCAGCTTGTCGGTGATCAGCATCGTGATGGCTTCCTGGGCATTGCCGCCGGCGGCCTCCACGAGTTTGCCGAAACCTTCCGCCTGCTTGGACAGGATCTCGAGGGTACCGCGCGCCTGGGCGTCCATCTTGGCATAGATGGCGTCGGCCTGACCCTTCGCCTCGCGGCGGACGCGCTCGGCTTCCGCTTCCGCTTCGATGATGAGCTTTTCCTTCTCAATCTGGGCTGCGACGACGATGTTGGCAGACTGCGTGGCCTTTTCGCGCTCGGCGCGGGCCAGTTCAGCGTCACGCTCGGACTTGTAGGCCTCCTCGAGGGCCTTTGCGGCCTGGACCTTTTCCGCGGCGACGGCAAGGCGCTCGGCCTCAGCGGTCTTCTCACGGCGCATGGCGTCGGAATTCGCGATGGCGATCTTGGAACTGTTTTCACCTTCGACGGCGAGGGCGTTGGCCTCGGCGGTCTTGATACGGGTGTCACGGCTGGTCTCGGCGATACGGATGTCCTTGTCCCGGTCGGCCTCGGCCTTACCGATTTCACCGTAACGGTTCTGCTCCGCGACGCTCTTCTTCGCGTCGTTGATGGCCTTGGCGGCGGCTTCCTTACCGAGGGCCTCGATATAGCCGGACTCGTCCCGGATATCGGTCACGTTGACGTTGATGAGCTTCAGACCGATCTTGCGCAGCTCGGCCTCGACGTTCGTGGAGACGTTGGCAAGGAACTTGTCACGGTCGGCGTTGATTTCCTCGATGTCCATGGTCGCAATGACGAGACGAAGCTGGCCGAAGAGGATATCGGTGGCGATGTTCTGGATGCTGTCCACGCTCAGGCCGAGCAGGCGCTCGGCGGCGTTGGTCATGTTCTCGGGCTCCGTGGAGATACCGACGGTGAAGCGGCAGGGCACGTCGACGCGGATGTTCTGCTTGGACAGGGCGTTGGTCAGGTTGCACTCGATCGAGATGGGTTTCAGGTCGAGGAAGGCATAGTCCTGGAACACGGGCCAGATGAAAGCGGCGCCGCCGTGGATGCAGCGGGCGGAAGAGATGCTGCCGGTGGCGTTCTTGCCGGTTTTACCATAGATGACAAGGATCTTGTCGGAAGGGCAGCGGCGATAGCGCCTCAGGATGGCCGACAGGGTCACGAAGAGGACGACGACGGCGATCAGGATGATGTAAGTGACAGACATGGTGGATTCGTTTTTGATGTTGTATTGTTTTCTTAAATGATCAGAGAATCGAGAGGCTCGACGAGCAGGGTGCCGGGGTTGATGACCTCGACGACCTTGATCGGCTTGCCGGTGGGCAGGGCATCTCCTTCCGTGAGGGCGTTGTACTCGCGCACGGCGCCCTGGATGGTGATCTGGACCTTGCCTTCACCGCCGCGCTCCGCAGGAATGGGAAGGTAGACGGTGCCGGTGCAGCCGACGGCAGACTTGTATACGTTGATGTTGCCGGTCTGCTGCATCGAGTACAGCCACTTGAAGAGCCACATGACCAGGGCGACGAAGATGATGCCGACGAGGATGGCGATGAGCAGCAACAGTCCCGTGGACTTGACGCTTCCGTTCAGCAGTACGGCGGTCCAGCCGAAACCGAGGAAGAAGTTGACGAAGTTGCGGAAGGTGTAGAGATTGACGCCACCGGCTCCGACGGCCGCGTCAAAGTCCGCCATGTCCACGTCGGTGTCGAAACTGGCGTCGATGTCTGTCGCGCCGTCGGTGTCGGCCCCAATGAAGGTCAGGATGGTCTGGATGATGAAGATCAGGGAAGCGGCAAGCGTGATGCACCACATGACCTTCATGAAAGGAGTAAGGATATTCCACAGATCGGTAAGCATGGTATCTTGTGTATTGGTTTTATGCAAATATAGAAAGAAATTATTGAAAAACAATAATTATTTCAACTTTTTTGAGATTGTTGTTTTTTTGCTTACCTTTAAGATGTGAACGTCGTCGAAATCAATACCTATAATTTCGGTTCTACGGGGACCATCATGCTGGAAGTCAGCGAACGGCTGAGGGAAGCGGGGCACCGGGTACTGGTCTGCTATCCGGCGATCAGGCGGAACCGTATGAAAGAAGTGACGGATTCGTACTGGATGCGCACGCGGGTCGAACGGAAGCTGGGCATGATCCTGTCGCGGTGGCTGGGTTGTGAGGATTTGTTTTTCCGCCTGTCGACCTGGCGTCTGGTCCGGAAGATGGACCGTTTCGGGGTGGACCTGGTCCATCTCCACAACCTCCACGGCTGGTATGTCAACATCCCGGTCCTGTTCCGTTATCTTCGAAAGAAGAAGATCCCGGTGGTCTGGACGCTGCACGACTGCTGGGCCCTGACGGGGCATTGCGCGCATTTCGAGCGGATCGGATGTGAGAAGTGGAAGGCGGACTGCAAGGGCTGTCCCCAGTACCGGGATTATCCGCACAGCCGGATCGACAATGCCCGGCGCCTGCTGCGCGTCAAGCGCCGCTTCATCGAAGGCACCCCCGGCCTGACGCTCGTGGCCCCTTCCGAATGGCTGGCGTCCCTTGCAAGGAAGTCCTATCTGAAAGAGAGCCCCGTCTCCGTCATCTACAACGGGATCGACACGGAGGTGTTCCGCCCGACGGAATCGGATTTCCGCGCCCGCTGGCATCTGGAAGGAAAGACCATCCTCCTCGGCGTCGCGATGCTCTGGGGCATGAAAAAGGGGCTCGATGTGTTTGTCCGGCTGGCCCATGAGCTGGACGACCGCTACGGTTTTGTCCTGGTGGGGACGGATGACGACGTGGATAAAAGCTTGCCCGCGCGCGTGGTTTCCATCCATCGTACGATGGACCAGCGCGAACTTGCCGCCATTTATACGGCGGCGGACCTGTTTGTCAATCCCACCCGGGAAGAAGTCTTCGGCCTGGTCAACGTCGAAGCCCTGGCCTGCGGAACCCCTGTCCTGACATACGATACCGGCGGCAGCCCCGAGAGCCTTGACGCTGGTTGTGGAAACGTCGTCGCAAGGGATGATTATGATGCCCTGAAGGCTGAAATTGAGCGGATCGCAACGACGCGCCCTTATTCGCCGGAAGTCTGTCGGGCCCGGGCGTTACGGTTCTCCGGCAGACAGATGCAGGACGCTTATCTCCGTCTGTTTGAGGAAATCACTGCCCCTTGATGCGGACCTTGCACAGGTGCAGGAAATGGTGGGTGTGGAAATAGAGGAAGTAGCCCAGGAAGACCAGGAAGGGGATCGGTCCCAGTTTCCAGGCGAGACGGAAGCGGTCCTTCAGGAACACCCGGTCCCGGACTTGGAAACTCAGGCCGCTGGTGCTGAAGAAACTGATCACCCTGTCCAGGTAGCGGAAACGGACTCCCCGGGAAAACAAGGTAATGTTGTAGACACGGTCGGCGGCTACGGGATAGCGGATGTCATAGTCCAGCTGGCTGTAAGAGGATTTGGGATAGAACGTCGCCTGGTGGGAAATCAGCTTGCACATGACCGTATAACGGGACACTTTCCCGAAACGCCGGTCTTCTTCGGAACCATAATAAACGTCCCCGTAATAGACGGCATCGGGATCCTTCAGTTGTCCCGCCACCTCTTCCAGTATCGTATCCTTGACCAGATAATCGTCCGCACCCAGGAAAAGCAACCAGTCTCCGTGTGAGAGTTTCAACGCCTTGTTCATGGCGTCATAGACGCCTTTGTCCGCTTCGCTGACAAAGCGGATCCGGTCCCGGTAGCGCTCCAGGATGGCCAGGGTCCCGTCCGTGCTGGCGCCGTCGACGATGACATACTCGACCTGGGAGTAAGTCTGGTTCAGTACGGAGAGGACCGCCCGCTCCAGCGTCGCCTCCGCATTGCGGCAGACGGTGACAATCGTGATGGTCGGGCTCATTTTGAAATAACGTCGGAAAGAACGTGTCTCATGCGCTGGAAGAATCCCCGCAGCCCGCTTTCCGTCGCATACAGAATGACGCCGAGGCACACGCAACAGGCGGCGAACAGGATGAGGGCGTAGAGGAGGAAAGAGCCCAGGGAGTGGCCCGGGTCGATGGGGATGACTTTCGTGAAGGGCACGATGATCAGGTAGCAGACGGCGAGCGCCGCCAGGTGTTTCAGGTAGATGCCCACATAGATGCGCACCGGCTCCTGCAGTCCGCTGCGGAACAGGAAGTAGGGCTTCCAGAACAGTTTGATGATTACCTGGCTGATGATGACGCCGGTCAGGATGCCGTTCAGGCCGTAGAAATGCCCCAGCAGGATGGAGAATCCCAGGTTGAGGATCGCTTCCGCGATGGGGGACCAGATATCCCGGAACAAGCCGTACGCGACCAGGAACCCTTCCACGGTGGGGACGGATGCCGAGATGTAGAAAAGGATGACAATCAGCAGCAGGGTGCTGCGGTCCAGCAGGTAGCCGGGGCCGATCCACAGGGTGATGAAGGGTTCCGTCAGGAACCAGGTGCAGATACAGCAGACGCCGACGATGAGGAATCGCGAAGAAAACAGCTCGCGGAACACCTTCATGATCAGTTTTTTGTCACCTTCGGCCACCATGTTTCCCACGCTGGGCGTCATACTGACGAATACGGCGGTCAGGAGCGTGGAGAGGTTGCCCGTGATAAGCAGGTAGTTGCCGTACAGGGCGACCGTGGTCAGCGAGGCGAAGGCGTAGATGATGATCGGACTGGTCTGGGTAAGGACAAAGCCCCCGATCTTGTGGAAAAACACCTGCTTGACTTTCGTGACCACGTCGGGATATCTGGCAGCCAGCTTTCCGGGCTCGGGGACCTTTTCCTTCAGATAGGGATAGGATTTGAAGACCGTCCGGCTGAGGGAGAGGGAGGCCAGGATGGCGAAGGCGGCTTCCAGCCCGATCCACCAGAGATAGGGGTGGGAGAAGAAACGGACGGCCAGTGCCTGGACAACCAGTTTGAGCGTCCAGACCAGTTTGTAGCTGTATTGGATCTTGTAATCGTTCTGGTCTGCGGACAGGACGATCTGCTTGTAGTTGACAAAATAGCTCAGCAGGGAACTGAAGAGGAGGACCGCGTAGGATGCGTAGGCATACCAGAGGGGCAGGTCCATCTTGCTGAAGATCTTCGGGAAGAAGCACATCAGGACGAGGCTTCCGCCCAAAACGAAGAAAGCGATCCGCTTGTAGAGCCATCCCTGCAGGGCCACGATTTCCCGGATCGCGTTCCGGTCCTGGTCGAACAGGGGCTTGTACAGGGTCACGGCGATGGCCGACCCGATGCCCAGCTCCGCCAGGTTGAGGAAGTTGAGCAGGCTGGTCGCCGTCGTGTTGAGGCCCAGGATTTCCGTACCCAGATAGTCCAGGAAAATCTTCCGGGAGAAGAAGCCCACCAGGAGCGTCACGATTTGGAGGGACAGCGCAACAACGCTGTTCCTCAGACTCTTCTTGGTCCTTAAGTAGTTCTGCGAACCGCTCATCAAGAACAAAGATACGTTTTTTTCAGTATATTTGTAGAAGTGATCAAATATCCGTTCCTACCATGTATGATTATCTGATCGTCGGATCCGGCCTGTTTGGCGCGACCTGCGCGTTCCGGCTCAGGCAGGCGGGGAAGAGATGCCTGGTGATCGACCGCCGTTCCCATACCGGCGGCAATGTGCATTGCGCGACGGTCGAGGGCATCCACGTCCATCAGTACGGGGCCCACATCTTCCATACTTCCGACAAGCGCGTCTGGGATTTCGTCAATGCGATCGTCCCCTTCAACCGCTATACCAACTCTCCGCTCGCATCCTACCACGGACGTCTGTTCAACCTGCCGTTCAACATGAACACGTTCTATCAGATGTGGGGCGTCCGTACGCCCGAGGAAGCGCGACGGATGATAGAGTCTCAACGGCTGGATATCGAAAACCCCGCCAACCTGGAGGAGCAGGCGCTCAAGCTGGTCGGCCGGGACATCTACGAGACGCTGGTCAAGGAATATACGGAGAAACAGTGGGGACGTCCCTGCACGGAACTGCCCCCCTTCATCATCAAGCGGCTGCCCGTCCGTTTCGTCTATGACAACAATTATTTCAACGATGCCTATCAGGGTATCCCGATCGGAGGATACAACCGTCTGATCGACGGCCTGCTGTCGGGCGTGGAGGTGAAACTGGACGCGGATTTCTTCGCGGACCGGCCATACTGGGAAAGCGTGGCAGAGAAGGTCCTGTACACGGGTCCGATCGACGCTTATTTCGACTACCGTTTCGGGAAACTGGCCTACCGGACCGTCCGCTTTGAGACGGAAGTCCTGGACACGCCCAATTACCAGGGGAATGCGGTGGTGAACTATACCTCCCACGAGCAGCCCTTCACCCGTATCATCGAGCACAAGCATTTCGAACTGTTCGGGCAGGCGGTCTATGATGTTCCCAAGACCGTGATTTCCAGGGAGTTCTCGACAGAATGGAAGGAAGGGATGGAACCTTTCTACCCGGTCAATGACGGGACCAACTCCGCCTTGTATCTCCGCTATAAGGAACTGGCGGACCGGGAGGAGAAGACGATCTTCGGCGGCCGTCTGGCCGAGTATAAGTATTACGACATGGCTCCGGTGATCGCCCGGGCGCTGGACATCGACCTCGACTGACATGGAGAAGCTGCTGTCCCTGATCATTCCGACCTACAACATGGCGGCGTACCTCCCCAGGTGCCTGGATTCCCTGCTGAAGCCCGGGACCCTGGACCGGCTGGAGGCCATCGTCGTCAACGACGGAAGCAAGGACGATTCCCTGGAAGTGGCGCGCCGCTATGAGGCGGAGTATCCGGGAACGGTGGTCGTCATCGACAAGCCGAACGGCAATTACGGTTCCACCGTCAACGCGGCCCTTCCCGTCGCCCGCGGACTGTATGTGAAAATCCTGGATTCGGATGACAGTTTCGATTCCGACGCTCTGGTAGCATATCTGGATGCGCTGGAGGGCCTTCCCAAGCCGGTTGACATGTCGGTAACCCATTTCCGCATCCTCCACGAGGACGGGAGCGAAGAGATCGCGAGATACAATGTCTACGGCCGCGAGCCGTATGAGTACGGGAAAGTGTATGACCTGGACGAAGTCCTCTCCGGCGGACATATCCGTTTCTTTCTCATGCACTCCCTGGCCTATCGGACGGATCTGCTCCGGGAGCACGGTTACAGACAGACGGAGGGCATATCCTATACGGACACGGAATGGGCGACCTTCCCGCTTTTCCACGCGCGCGACATCGTCTTCCACGACCTGGTCGTCTACCGCTACAACCTCGCCCGCGAGGGACAGACGATGGATCCCAAGGTACTCGCCCGCAGCCTGCCCCAGATGGAGAAGATGACTTTCTCCCTCCTGGATCATTATGCGGCCCTCGACCGGGAGACGTTGAGCCCGGAGCGGAAGGCTTTCCTCCAGCAGTATTACCGCAACCGCATCCGCATCATGACGAAATGCCATCTGACGGACCTGCCCAGGGAGATGTTCGACAAGGACCGCTTCGCCGCAGTGGATGAAAAGCTGCAGGCTTACCGGCGGGAGCTGGACATTCCGCAGATCAAGATATTTCCGGCCAACAAGGTCATCCGCATCGATGCCTACCGCTACTGGGAGAAGCATCACAGGCGCCTGCCGGCCTGGCTGGAGGCTGTCAACCGGGTGGTGGACCGCTGGGCCACATTCGTCTATACCCGTTTATTCCGCAAATAGAATATGAACCACGCGATCATACTGGCCGGCGGTGTCGGCAGAAGGATGGGGGGAGATATTCCCAAGCAGTACATTCCCGTCAAGGGAGTGCCGCTTTTTGTCTATTCGGTCCGCAAATTCGCCGCGGACAGCCGCATCTCCACCCTCGTTTTCGTCGTCTCCGACGAGTGGCGGGGTTTCGTGGCGGATGCGCTCTCCGGGGAGGACATCCGGCAGGAAGTCCTGTATGCGCCTGCCGGTCGTTCGCGCCAGCACTCCGTCTGGAACGGCCTGGAGGCCTTGAACGGCAGGGCGGGGGAGGAGGACCTGGTCTTCGTACACGACTCCGTGCGGCCTCTTTTCCCCGTGTCCGTCATCGGGGACGGAATCGCGGCCTGTGCGGAGGCAGATATGGCCCTTCCCGTGATTTCCGTCAAGGATGCGACCTACCGCAGTGCGGATGGAAAAAGCCTGACTGCCATCCTGCCCCGTTCGGAGTTGTTTTCCGGACAGTCTCCCGAGTGCATGCGTTTCGGTCCCTTCGTGCGGGCCCATGCCCGGTTCTCGGACGAGGAAATCGCCGGGATCCGCGGCTGCTCCGAACTGGCGCATCGCGCGGGCCTGCGGGTCTCCCTGATCCCGGGTACGGAACAGAATTTCAAAATAACGACCGTCGAGGACCTCCGGGCCCTGACCTTGCTTGTCTGACAGATGGAAGAAGATTTTTCGAAATACAACGGTGAGGGAACGCCCTTGCGCAAGGCCCAGTTGAAGATGCTGGAGGTGCTGCTGGAGTTCGACCGGGTCTGCAAGAAGAACGGCCTGACCTATTGGATTGATTTCGGCTCCTTGCTGGGAGCCGTACGCCACGGCGGCTTCATTCCCTGGGACGATGACATCGACCTGTCGATGCCGCCGGAGGACTACCGTCGTTTCAAGGAGATCGCGGCGGGGGAGTTGGGGCCGGGATTCGTGTTGCAGACGGAGGTGACCGAACCTTCCTCGCAGCAGGGCGACGGCGTATTCAAGGTCCGGATGAAGGATACCCTGTACCTGATGGGTTATGACGACCTGTCCCAACCGTACAGCAAGGGCATTTTCATAGACATCTTCGAGAGTGTCCCCACGCCTGCCATCAACAGGAAAGTCTTTTCTTTCCTGGCCCGGCGCATCTGCAAGGCCCACGGATTCATGCACTACAACAAGCGGTTGAACTTCGGCAACATAGTCCGCTGGTTCGTATTCCCCGTGTCTTATTTCTTCTTTTACAAGCTGGTCTGGGGAGCGATTTGCCTGTTCAGCAGGAAGGATTGCGAATTCACGCCGCTGCCGCGGGTCCTGTATGGCTATCCTTCCCCCCGTACGGCGATCTATCCCTTGAAGGAGATTGCGTTCGAGGGGCATCTTTTCCCTTGTCCGAACGATCCGGACCGGCGTCTGCGGGACATGTGGGGAGATTACATGCAACTGCCTCCCATTGAGAAACGGAAGATCCATGCCTGCTTCATCAGCACGGATACCACCCGAGATTTCCAAGGATCCAACCTATAAAGTACGTCTTTCCCATGATCAAAGTTTCTGTCATTGTACCAGTCTATAATGCAAGGGATTACATCATTCCCTGCGTGGAGTCGCTGACCAATCAGAGCCTCGAGGACATCGAGCTCCTGTTCGTGGATGATCACGGGACGGACGACAGCATGGACGCCGTCCGGAATTACGCCGAGGGCTACGGCGGCAAGAAGAAATTCCGCTTCCTGGAAACTTCTTCCAATGCCGGCCCTGGTGTGGCGCGCAACGTAGGAATCGATGCCGCGGAAGGCGAATATGTCGCTTTTGTGGACAGCGACGACTGGGTGGAGAATGATTTCTGCGAGTCGCTGTACAAGGCTACCTCCCGCAAGAATGCGGATCTCGCATACTGCAACCTCCGCCAGGACAACCTGCGGAGCGGTTCGTCGGTCGAACTCTTCAACCCGAAGGTGAATTCCGGGGACTTCAATGAGAAGAAGCACAAAGTCTTCCTGACACAGTTTGTCTCCTATTTCACGACCTTCCTGTACCGGAGGGACTTCCTGGCCAAGAATGCCCTCCGTTTCCCGGATACGCGGAGCAGTGAGGACAGCAGTTTCCTGGCGTCCTGCATCCTCGCGGCGGAACGGATCGCCAGCGTGGAGAAGTCGCTCTATCATTATGTGCAGCGCAGCCGTTCGCTGTCGACCAAGGTGGATCCGACGAAGTATCGGCAGAAACTGGTTTCGTTCGACGACTTCCTCGGCTATGCCCGGCGCCACGATCTCTATGACAAATACAAGGATGAGATTGACTTTCTCTACATCAAGAAGGCCTTCCTGATGGCGGCGCAGACCTACGTGGCCAATGAACTGAAACCGGACCCGAAAGTCCTTCAGGACGAGATCTATGCGGCTCTGGTCAAAAACGTTCCCGCCCCTTTGTCCAACCGCTATCTCAAGAAGAATTTCAAGGCGCGCAAGATGACGAAATGGATCGCCAGGCACCCCCGTCTGGCCCTCTGGGCCCTGCGGCGCCGGGTCCGGAAGAACGCCCCTGAGGCATAGAGTCTTTTCCCATGGATCAGAGCAAGAGAGACATCGGCCTGGACATCGTCCGCAGCGTGGCCATTCTGCTGGTCATCCTCCAGCACAGCTGGTCCGGACTGGACCTGGATGTGCAGTCGGGCGCTTTCAGCTATTGGTTTTATTCGGCGCTCTGCATCGGCGTGCCGCTTTTCGTGATGCTGTCCGGCGCGCTCAACCTGGGCAAGGTCGAAGAGACCGGCTCTTTCCTGAAAAGACGTTTCCGCCGCATCCTTCTTCCGTTCTTCCTTTGGGCGACGGTCGTCTTCCTTATTTCCGCCTTTGTCGGCAAATATCCCGAAGTCCGCGGGTTCCGTTCGGGTGTCACCGCCTATTTCACCGGCTTGCTGGAAGGCGGGATCAACCAGGCCTATTGGTATGTCTACATGCTGGCGGGCCTGTACCTGGTCACCCCCATCCTGCAGCGGGCATTCCGTCCCGACAATCCGGACAGCCGGAAGTTGCTCGGTTACTGCCTGGTGATCTGGGTGGCGGTGCAGTTGCTAAGGGACCTCTATCCTGCCTTCCTACCCGTCAAGTATTACGCTTTTTCCGCGGATGTGTTCCTGGGCTATTACCTGGCCGGAGCGTATATCCGCCGTTACATGACGGACCGGGAAGTCCGGCGGCGCTACGGATCCCTCGGTTTCCTGGCCTGTGCGGCCCTGAGCATGCTGCTGCGCGCCACGGGCCATCCGGTCCGCATTGTGGAAATGTCGGAGGTGGTCTGCCTGTTCCTGTGGCTGTCCTCGCTGGAAATCCCCGAGGGTAGGCTGCGCCGCGAGACCACGGCGCTCAGCCGCTACAGCTACACGGTATATCTGACGCATGTCGTCCCGGTGGGGGCTCTGTGTTCGGTTTTCCACGCTCCGGCGGCCCTGGCTCCGGCTGCGGTCTGCCTCCTCGTGGCGGTCGCCGAATTCATCTTCTGCCGGATCCTGGATGCGTGGAACCGGCGGCCGAAAGAATGGATCGGATTCTAGGGTTTATTTCCGTTTGAGCAGGCGGTCCAGCTTCCAGAGAAGGGAATTGCTGCGGCGCGCTTTCCACAGCGTTTTCTTGTAAAAGGTCTCCGCGAGTCCCCTCAGGCTGCAGCGGTATGCCTTTTCCCGAAGGGTTGCCTGCTTGCGGTAGCGGGCGCCCCAGTAGTCGCGGCTGAAACGGCGCGCTTGATCGGGCGTCTGGGAGAGGATAGCCTCCAGGAAAGCCGTCAGATCCTCCAGGAACCGCTGCGGCGTAGCGGGATCGGCCAGGGCGGGGGCGTGGAGCATGGCCAGCTGGCGGGCCGGATCGGCCTCGATGGCCTGAACCGCCTTCACAACCCCGTCCCAATCGTCATAGTCGTGACAGTTGATGAAGGACTCCCGGTTGAAGGTTTCGGCAATCAGCGGGTCTCCCCAGTAGATGGGGATGTTGCCGGCCCCGAAAGCCTGGACGATCTTTTCCGTGGTATAACCCGGATGCGAACAGTTTTCAAAAGCGATCGAGAAGCGGTATCCTTTCAGGAAGGCCTGCTTGTCGGCGACGGGACCGCCCACGTTGTTGCGGTGGCGTCCGCCGGACGAGACCTGCTTCCAAGCCGACAGGCGGTCGAAAAACAGGTCTCTCTCGGGGGAGGCGTTGTCATTGGAGCAGATGAAGGCGCAGAATCCGTCCCGTCCCGCCAGCCATTCCCCGTCGGGGATGTCGTGCTTGTGCTCCATCCGCGCCACGTCGGCCGGGTACAGCATCCAGTTCGGCAGACGCAGGTAGCGGTCGCCGAACTCCAGGCGCTCGAAGCCCAGGGCGTAGTCGCAGAGATTGAAGTCCGGGGCCTGATTCTCGCCGGAATAGAAGATCTTGACGCAGTCGTAGGCCAGGTGGTCATTGCCGAAAACCGAATAGAAAAGGTAGTCCGGCTCATCGCTCAGCTCCACCTCTCCCAGCCGGGAAAGGATGGGCGTGAAGAAGTTGTCCTTCGGGTCAAATCCGTCCCAGAAGTCCGTGAAGGCGATCTTGATCCTGCGAGGCTCCATCTCAGGCTTTCTTGAAACGTTTTACCAGTGCGGCCGCGATGATGCCGAAGGTGATCAGGTACATCAGGATGCAGAAGATGACGGCGATCGTGTCGCCCTTCCGCACGCTGTCCGGGTCGAAAACGAAGTGGATCTTGTGCTGTCCGGCGGGCACGTTCATGGCCCGCAGCATATAGTTGACGCGGAAATGATCCGCGCTCTGTCCGTCGATCGTAGCCTTCCAACCGTGGGGGTAATAGATCTCCGAGAAGACGACGATGCCAGGCTCCGGAGTCGTCACGTCGTAATCCAGGGATTCTGGAGTATGGGCCGTCAGCTTGATCTGCGCCCCTTCCGGAATGCCGGGTTCGAGGCTCGATGCCATCGGGACGAACTCCTTGTCGATCACCGCCTCGGTCTGGAGGGGAACGGTCATCAGCGCGTCGATCTCGGCGTTGGCGCCGTCCACGGGCACGAGTTTTCCGACGAACCAGGCGTTGCCCAGCGCGAACGGATTCAGGCGGACCTTGGGTTTGCCTTCACCGTCCGGCGTGATGAGGTATTTGGCATTGAGCATGCCGATGACCGGCAGATGCATCTGGCTGATATGGCGGTCGATCAGATCCTGGTAGCGGCGCAGTTTGGCGGCGCTGTAGCCGCCGAGGGACTTGAGCCGGTAGGAGGTCCTGGACTCGCTGAAGGTGCTTTCGCTCCAGTTCAGGACGCGGAAATAATCGGGATCCTTCAAGATCAGTTCCTCGTACGGCTGCATCTCGAACAGGGTCCGGTTCTCTTTCTTGGAGACGAAGTTGTTGTCGTTGAAATAACGCCGGTCCACCGGCCACATGTCCAGCACGACCAGTACGCCGAGGGCCGCGATCATCCATCCGGTCTTCAGTTTCTCCCTGCAGAAAAGGTACAGGACCAGCGCTGCCGCGGCGATGAAAAGGAAGGAACGGAAGGAATCGCTGCGGAAAAGCTTGATCCGTTCGTCGATGATGGCGTCGTATGCCCATCCGGGCATCTGCTGCGTCAGCATCGAGTCGAAACTGGAGGTGAAGGAGAAGAGCGAAGGGCCGAGCAGGGCGAAAAAGAGACAGAGGCCGCCGGTGATGCCACCGGCAATCAGGATGCTCTTGGACGCCTTCTCTTTCGGCACGCTGCCGTCCATCAGCGCCTTGACGGCGAGGAAGCCCAGCAGGGGCATGGTGATCTCTGCCACGATCAGGATGGACGAGACTGCGCGGAACTTGTTGTACAGCGGGAAATACTTGAAGAAGAATTCCGTCAGCCACATGCAGTTGTGTCCGAGCGCGAGGGCGGAGGAGAGGAGCGTGGCGATCAGCAGGGCCCATTTATAGGGGCCGGGTACGATCAGCAGGCCCAGGAGGAAGAGGAAACACACGATGGCCCCCATATAGACGTTGCCGGCGGTGAAAGGCTGCTCGCCCCAGTACAGCGGGGCCATGGTGCAGAAGGCCGTGGCGCTGCGCTTGTCGACTCCGTGGGAGACGAGGGCCTTGTACAGCCCCGAATCCTTTTTCAGACAGGAGGTGGAAGATCCTCCCATAAATCCCGGGATGAGGAAGGAGAAGGATTCGTCGACCCCGTAGCTCCATTGGGTCGCGTACTCGATGTCCAGGCCCTTGGAAGCGTTCTCCTGGTTGTCCTGCACCAGGTCGCTGTGGCCGCCGCGCATCGTTTCCGCGGCATATTCTGCGTTGGCGAACACATTGGAACAGTTGGCGCCCACGCCGATGCCGACGGCGCAGACGAAGAGGGCCGTCGCGATGAGGAAATCGCGGGTCCGTTTCTCTTTCAGATGGGTGACCAGTTCGGCCAGCCAGAGCAGGCCGATCAGCATGAAGATATAATAGGCCATCTGGGGATGGGCGCTGAATCCGACGGCAGTGAAAATCATCGTCAGGACGACGCCGACCCCGTATTTCTTCCGGAAGATGAGATAGAAACCCGCCAGCACCACACTCATCAGGGCGATGGTGGAGGTCTTGGAGTTATGGGCTGCCGCGATGATTACGATGAAGTAGGACGACAGCGTGAGCGCGAACGAGCCCACGATGGCGAGCCACTTGTTAATGTCGAACGACAGCATCAGGATGAAGAAGCAGAAGAAATAGATGATGAAGATCCAGGGGGTGTGCCAGTGTCCCCGCTGGAGGACCCTCTTCAGCGGATTGAGAAACTTGGCGGACTTGTACTGCCCGCCGCCGATCTGGTAGTTCGGCATGCCGCAGAACATCGCACTGTTCCACCAGCTGTGCCGGCCGGTCTGCTGGGTATATTCCACGGACTCCTGGACCGCGGCCTGGGCCGTCTGGCTGTCGGCGGCGAAAATGACCTTGCCCTGGGTGACGGGGAAGCAGTAGATAATGGTTGCGGCTATGAATAAAACGGCTGCGAGCAGATAGGCGCCATATTTCTTGAAAAACGATCCGAAATCCATACAGGTATATGCTTGACTCGCTAAGTTAGTGCTTTTTTTCGTAACTTTGTCAGACATGGATAATAAAAGGAGCATACTTGTCACGGGAGCGGCCGGTTTCATCGGCGCCAATCTCGTGAAGCGCCTCTTGCAAGAGGGCTCGTTCGACTGCGTGGTCGGCGTCGACTCGCTCAACGACTATTACGACGTCCGGATCAAGGAATACCGCCTGTCTCTCCTCGCGGAGGAAGCGGCCCGGCAGCCGGGGAAGGCGTGGCATTTTGTCAAGGGCAACATCGCCGACAAGGCGCTGGTTACCGATTTGTTTGCGCGGTACAATCCTGCGGTAGTGGTCAACCTGGCCGCTCAGGCGGGGGTCCGCTACAGCATCACCAATCCTGATGCCTATATCGAGAGCAATCTGATCGGATTCTATAACATCCTGGAGGCCTGCCGGCATTCCTACGATGGTGGCGCGACCGGGGTGGAGCACCTGGTCTATGCCTCCAGCTCTTCCGTGTACGGAGCCAATCCCAAGGTGCCTTACTCGACGGAGGACAAGGTGGACAACCCGATCAGCCTCTACGCGGCGACCAAGAAGAGCAACGAGCTGATGGCGCACGCCTATTCCAAGCTGTATGACATCCCCTCGACGGGCCTGCGTTTCTTTACCGTCTACGGTCCCGCCGGACGTCCGGATATGGCTTATTTCAGCTTTACGAACAAGTTGCGGGCAGGGGAGAAGATACGGATTTTCAACTACGGCAACTGCCTGCGGGATTTCACATACGTGGATGATATCGTGGAAGGCGTGATGCGGGTGATCGCCCGGCCGCCGGAGCGCCGCAAGGGTGAAGACGGGCTGCCGGTGCCGCCCTACACCGTGTATAACATCGGCAACAGCCATCCGGAGAACCTGCTGGAGTTCGTGGATATCCTGCAGCAGGAACTGATCGCCGCGGGGGTGTTGCCTGCCGACTATGATTTCGAAGCGCACAAGGAGCTCGTGCCCATGCAGGCCGGCGACGTGCCGGTGACCTACGCCGACACGTCTGCGCTGGAGCGCGATTTCGGCTTCAAGCCTTCCACCCCGCTGCGCGAGGGTCTGCGGCGTTTCGCCCGCTGGTACAAGGAGTTTTATCTGTAGCGTATGAAGTGCCTTTTCCTGGCTGCGGGCTATGCCACGCGCCTGTATCCCCTGACGGAGAATTTCCCCAAACCGCTGCTGGACGTGGCGGGACGTTCGATCCTGGACCGGCTGATCGACGACCTGGATGCGACGGGGCTGATCGACGGCTATGCGGTCGTGACCAATCATAAATTCGCCGGGCATTTCCGGGATTGGGCAGCCTCCTACAAGGGACGCATCCAGGTGGTGGACGACGGCACTTCAACCAATGAAACGCGCCTGGGCGCTGTTCGGGACATTAAGTTCGCCGTTGATGCACTGGGCTTGGACGACGACCTGCTGGTGCTGGCGGGGGACAATCTGCTGTCTTTCAGCCTTTCTTCCTTTTTGGATTATGCCGCCGCGAAGGGCACTTCCTGCATCATGCGCTACCACGAGCCTTCCGTGCGCCGGCTGCGCAAATCGGGCGTCGTGAAGATTGCGCGGGACGGCCGGGTACTATCCATGGAGGAAAAGCCTTTGGCCCCTCAGTCGCACTGGTGCTGTCCGCCGTTTTATTTCTACAAGAAGGCCGACCTGGCCCGCCTGGACGAGGCGCTGGCCGTCGGCTGCGGCATCGACGCTCCCGGCAGCCTTGCCGCCTGGATCGCATCGGTCTCTCCGGTCTATGCCATGAAGATGCCTGGTCCTCGCTACGACATCGGCACCCTGGACAGCTACCGCGCCGTCTGCGCGCTGTTTGAGAAATGAAACCCGACGACGGAATAATAGAGTTAGTTCGCAGGCTCGTAGGGAAGGTGGGAGCGAGAGAGTAGTTCCAAAGTGCATCGACCGTAAAAGGGCTGCTTGAAGAAGCGGCCGTCGGGCGCGACGAAAAACACGTTGTCGTATTCGTCATCCTCTTCCGGAATATACATCATTAAGGTTTGGTGACTCAATTCGAGCCCGTCTCCGTCTTCCCGATTAAGTTGCATTGAATACCAGCCTGTTACATCATATTTGCGGGATTTGTCGCAGTAACGGAGGGCGTTGACCAGAAAGGCAAAGGTCATGTATGGCATTTCCGAGTCGGCCGTGACGAAGGAAACACCCTCTTCATGCTGGACTTCCGGCATCTGCCCTAACTGATAGTTCTCTACAAATTCCTTGACGACCTGGTCCAACAGGGCGGGGTCGATCTCTTTCACGCGCACCAGCTTGAGTCCGCCGGGTGTCTGGTCCTGAGGACAGGGGAAAGTGGCAGTACAGTCGGGAGATGTTTTCGTATTGGTCTTGCGGATCGAGAGGATCACTACGACGACGATAACAAACAGGATGGATAAAAGGATGGGATTGATATGCATGGAAACAAGAATTAATTAATTTCAAACCAGCGGTCGGCGAAGTCGAGGAAGCGGGCCCAGTCCCAGGCTGTCAGGGCATGGGGGCCCTGGCGGAGGTGGTAGCCGATGCGCCCCGCCTGCTGCGGCTGCCAGACAGGAGGCATGTCGTCGGGGCTGAGCGGACGGTTTTCTCCGTCCCGAAGCCCCGGAAGTCCCAGGAATTCATAGACTTTCGACGCCTCGGCGGCGGAAAGGAATTCGCCTTTCGGGTCAGACCACCGGTCCTCGGAACCGCTGGTGACATACACCGGACGCGGCGCCATCAGGGCCAGCAGTTCGTGCTGGTCGAAGGGTAGCCTATCCTCGTGCCCCGCATATTTCGCGAAATTGCCACAGTACCAGTAATGGTAGTGGCGTATCATCGTGCGGATGCTCTCCCCGTAGGCCCGGCGCGACAGGGCAGCCCCGCAGCAGCCTGAATTGTTGGGAAAAGCCATGGCGAAACGCGTGTCGGCCACCGCAGCCCAGAGGGCAGTCTTGCCCAGACGCGAGTGTCCGGCCGTTATGATGCGCGTAGCGTCCACCGCCGGATCGGTCTCCAGATAGTCCAGCACGCGGCTATACCCCCAGGCCCAGGCACCGATGGCACCCCACTGGTCCGGGTCGGGGTAGGTCTGACCCTCACGGTAAAAAAGTGGCTGCACCCCGTTCGTGAAACTGTCGTCCCACTCCGGATCCAGGTCCCCCTTGAAGAAGGTCGCTAGTCCGTATCCGCGGCTGAGCAGCAGCCCGACGGGCCATTCGGAGGCATCCTGCCCGCGGAACGGCTCCCGATAGAGCCGGTAGCGAGCAATCTGCGCGGAATCGGGCAGTGACACGCCGGTGTCAAAGATGATGGACGTATTGCCCCGGAAATTGGCTCCGACCACCACCGGCACGGGACCGGAAGCCCCCCGCGGCAGATAGAGGAGCACCGTCATGTAATGCTGGTCCCCGGCATCGAAGAAGATGCGGATTTCCTTGCGGACGGCGGTCCCTCCAAGCGCCCCGTCTTCGCAGGAAAGTACCTGGAAATGAAGCCCTTCCGGCCGTCCCGGCTTGCGCCCATACATCTCGGTTTCGAAAAGCGAAAGCAGCTCCGGCCGCCGCTGGTCAAACCACTGCGCTGCCGAAGTGACGGGCGTTCCGTCCTGCATCGTCAGAGGGTCGGGTAGGTAATACGGGGGAATCAGGGATTCGTCGTAGTTGGAATTCAGCGCCCGGAAACCGTAGTCGGTCACGACATAGGGATGTTCCACCGCCGCGTGGGCCGCTCCCCGGGCCAGCGCCGCCCGTTCCGGGAACAGCCGCCCCGGGTCGTAGTGGTTCTTGGTGACATCCCGGCCCGTCAGGGCTTCGTACCAGGTGCAGGCCGCCAGATAGCTGCCGATGCTGTAGTTGAGATGCACCCCGTCCCGGGTCAGGTTGTCCCGGTCGAAGGTGCCGCGCACATTCTGGACGGCCGTGCCGACCGGCAGCACTTCCAACTCCCAGCGTCCGGTCAGGGCTTGCGTGCGTCTCGTCAGGTCGTCGTACATCCGCTGCTGGTCGTAGCCGTAGGCTGCGAAGGCTGGCTCGATGCAGGGCTCCCGGAAATAATCCACGGCCCAGGCCCAGTCCTGGTGAAGCAGCAGCCTTTCGCCGATGCGCCGGTGCAGTTTCCGGATCTGGGCGGCCGGAGTTTCTTCCATCATCGTACGGCTGAGCACGATGGCGTCGAACGTTCCCTTTTTCAGCATGAAAAGCGTGGGGGAGAGCCGGTCCGTCTGCTCGATCCGGAAAGACAGGCCGTCCTGCGCCCCGAGTCCCGCCAGATGCCGACCGATTTCCGGGTCCCAGGACACATCCCCGGCCACCAGCACGCGAAACTCCTTCGCCGGAGCGGCCGCAGAGGACAGCCCCGTTGCGAGAATCAGGGATAAGAGCAGGAGCGTCTTCTTCATTATCTGGTTTCCACGTCGCGGTTGTTCTTCAAGATCCATCCGACGAAATCGAGAGCTACTCCGAACTGGACAGACCAGACTTCTCCCAGGCCCGTGAATTGCGAATGGGCGCCGTAGACCTTGAAGACCAGATTGGTCTCGTCATAGGACCCTCCTCCGTAATAGTTGCCGACATCGAGGGTGCGTTTCAGCTTGACGCTGACGTTCATGCCTGCCTGCAGGCGAAGGCCGTGAATCTCACTGCTGTCCGAGCCGCCGCTATTCTGAGTGCCCGTTTTCTGATCCAGGAAACTGACGCCGACGCCTGCGACCGGGCACAGGGCGATGCGAGGGGTATCCAGGAAAGTATAGCCGAGAAGGGCACTCATCTCGCCGTTGGTGCATTTCTTCCCTTTAACCCAATAATAATCATCGTATGGGTCATAATAGAAGTTATCCTGCTTGAGGGCGCTGCCGGCGCCCAGGGTCCCTTCGAATCCCAGATAGACCCGATGGACAGGGAAGTCAAAGCCAAAGCTGAACCCATGGAAGAGGGGACCGATGGCTGTGGAAACGGGGGCGCCGTAGCACTCTCCCATGTAACCTGCAAATATGCCGTAGCCGAGCGCCCTCCGGGTGAACTGGGGCTCGGTGAGCGGCTTCGGCTCCCAGCCGTCCAACTCCTCCCGGTATTGCACGGAATAGCGGGCCACCGCCGCCGCATCATTGCCGTGGTCGGTCTCCATGTGGTAGGTGTCCGAGGCGCTGGAGAGGAGGCGCATGTAGTAATCTTTTATGTCCTGATAGTCCAGCGGATTGGTATTCAGTTCATCCTGCACCTTCCTCCGGTATATCTCCACCATGTTGAATTCCGTCTGGAAATAGTCGAGAGACCAAGGCTTGTCCACGGAAGGATCGCGCCAGGAACTCAGGCGGTCCATGCGGGTCGACGACTGGACATGACGAAAACGGAGATTGCCGATCCGGTCCGTGACGGGATCGAAAGATATGAGCCAATCCAATTCCCCGACCGTGGTTCCTTGCGCAGGACCGGAAACATGGCGTTCGACGAAATCCGCTTCCGTCAGCGGACCGTCGCTCCAGTTCTTGAAACTCTCTTCCCTTCCCTTGAAGTTCTGCGCCAAGGCGTTGAGGCTCAGTGCAAGCAGCAGGCAGATAGGTGCGATTCTTTTCATAAAAGAGAAACTTTTGTCCAAATATAGCAAATCCCGGCAAAAATTGATATCTTGCTGGAAAGACCCCAAGCCCATTATGAGACATCCGTTCTTTCTTCTTGCCGCTTTTGTATTGAGTTGCACCGCTTGTTCCCAGGCTCCTGTCGTGACGGGGACTTGGGACGTCATTCCGAAGCCGAAAGAGGTCCGGCTCGCTCCGGACGCGGCCCCTTTCGTCCTGGGAAAGGATTCACGGATTTTTTACGAAGGTGATTCGCTCGGCACGGCCGCCCGTCTGCTTGCCGCCGATCTGAAACAGGCCACGGGAATTGCCTTCAAGACGGCAACCCTTCCTGTTGCAAAGACGGTCAAGGCTCCGGCGATCCACCTTTCCGTCGATCCGGCGGTGGGGGAGAACCTGTCTGTCACGAAGAAGGACGGCGCCTATCGGCTTGAGGCTTCATCCGAGGCCGTCCGCATCACCGGCGCCACGGTCCAGGGCGTTCTGAACGGCTGCCACACCCTCTGCAAGGCCTTACCGCTGATTGACAAGGGAAAGAATATCCCCGCCCTGCCTGCCGCCACGATCCGAGACTGGCCTTATTTCGGCTACCGGGGCTTCATGCTGGACGTCAGCCGCCATTTCTTCGATGCCGCGACCGTCAAGGAAGTGATCGACATCCTGGCCCTGCACAACTTGAATGTCTTCCACTGGCACCTGACTGATGACCAGGGCTGGCGCATTCCGATTGACGCCTGGCCTGAGTTGACGAAAAAAGGATCCTGGCGTGCCGGAACGCCTTTCGAGGCCACGCCGGAGGATGGAGAGCACCACGACGGCGTGCCGGTCAGCGGCTGCTATACCAAAGACGAGATCCGCGAAGTGGTGCGCTATGCCGCTGACCACGGGATCACCGTCATCCCGGAAATCGACCTGCCTGGGCACATGATGGCCGCCCTGGCCTCCTATCCGGAACTCGGCTGTACCGGAGGTCCCTACGAAGTGGCGACTCGTTACGGCGTGCTGGATGACGTTCTCTGCGCCGGCAAGGAATCGACCCTCACCTTCATCAAAACCGTCCTGGAGGAAGTGATGGACCTTTTCCCTTCGGAATACATCCACCTGGGCGGGGACGAATGCCCGAAAGTGCGCTGGGAGCAGTGCCCGGACTGCCAGGCGAAGATCCGGGAACTGGGCCTGACGGATGCGGACGGCAAGTCCAAGGAGAACCGGCTCCAGTCCTGGCTGATGGACCGGGCGGCGGAGATCCTGGCCGCCCGCGGACGCAAGATGATTGCCTGGAACGATGTGCTCTGCGACTGGAGCGATTCCATCTGCGGAACGCCGGATCCGGAAGGGACTATCATCGCCGGCTGGATGCGGCCCTCCTCGACACGCATTGCCGCCCAGGCGGGCTACCGGGCCGTCTTCTGCCCTTGTGGTTACCTGTATTTCAGCGCCCGGGAATTCAACGCCCTGCCGGTGCAGGAGGCCCTGGAGCGCGTCTACGACATGCCTTCGCTCTTTGACGGCCTGACCGAAGCGGAGGCGGACCGCATCCTGGGCATGCAGGCCTGCATCTGGGCGGAACGGGTCGCGGACCGGGATGATTTGGAATGGAAACTCCTCCCGCGCCTCGCCGCCCTGGCCGAACTCTCCTGGACAGGTCCCTTCGGAAGGGACAAAAAAGACTTCCTCGAGCGGCTGGATCGCCTGGAGGAAGTCTATGAGGCCCGCAACTGGAATTGGCGGAAGGAATAGGAGTTTCCTGGGGAAGCCCTACTTTTTCTTTCCCTGGAGCAGTTGGTATTTCGCTGCCTCTTGCCTGGCGATCGGATCTTTCCTTTCCAACAGGCTTTCGTAGAGTCTTTTCCTCAATTCTGCGAGGATCGGGGCATAGGCCGGATCATGGATCAGGTTGTGCAGTTCGGCCGGATCGGCATCCAGGTCGTACAACTCGTCCACATCCGTCAGGTTCCATACATATTTCGTATGTTCCGTCCGTATCATCCGTTGTGTCACCAGACCGAATTGCTGCCCGTTGTAATTGCTGAAGGCACAGTCTCTCCAGGGTATGGGGTCGCCGGAGAATAAGGGCAGGAGTGACTGCCCCTGCGTAGGGAAATCCAGTCCCGTGACTTCGGCGATCGTCGCCGCCAGGTCCAGGGCGCTGATGATGAAACGCTTGTCCGTGATTCCCTTGCGGATGACTCCGGGCCATCGCATGACCAGCGGGACCCGGACTTCCTCATCGTAAAGGACATAATGCTTGTCGATCATCCGGTGGCTGCCGCAGGCATCTCCGTGGTCCGAGGTGTAGATGACCAGCGTATTCTTGTCCAATCCGCTTTTCTTCAGTTCTTTCAGAACCAGGCCGACCGCATCGTCCACCTGGGTGATCATAGCATAATAGCGCCGGACATATTCTTTCCAGTTGTCCCAGGTGAAGTCTTCGATGCCCCAGTTGTAGAGTTGCTGCTCCTGGATGTAGGGCTTGTCCGTGAAATCCTCGGAAAAATTGGCCCAGGCCGGGATGGCATCGGGGTCGTAGCGGTCGAAGAACTCCTTGGCGGGAAAGCAGGGGAGATGAGGTTCGGAAAACTCGAGACGGACGAGCCAGGGCTGTCCGCTTTCTGCATATTCCCGGATGAGAGCAATGGCCTGGCGTGCCAGCCAGTGTGTCTTGGTGGAGTCTTTCCCGACCGGATCATAACCGCCGAAATAGGGCCCGTCATGGAAATTCACGAAAGCGGGAAGCTGATGGAATTTCCGCCACTCGTCGTAAGGGCCCTTTTCCGGGATATAATCGTCGAACCCGTAGTCCAAGGGAGTCTTTTCGGGGTGCACGTGCCATTTCCCGACATAGCCGAATTTGTATCGGCCTTGTGCCGCCAGGGCTTCGCTCCAGGTCGGCGCGTCAAACTCCGGAGCCTTGAGCGTGATGTCCCAGTTCCACAGTCCGTGGTGCTGTTCCGGCCACAGGCCGCTGAGCAGGCACTGGCGGGCCGGGCAACTGGTCGGGATGGGACAATAGGCGTTGGAAAACTGGGTCCCCTGTCGGGCAAGTCTGTCCAGATGGGGCGTCCGGACTGCGTCGGAGGTCATCTCGGTGCAGTCATACCGGTGCTGGTCGACCTCGATGAAGAGGATGTTGGGCTGTCTGGCTTCCTGAGCCATCCCCGTGATACAGGATCCCAGGGCGCAGATGGAAAGAAGGGCAGCGGGTCTCATTGATAGAAGAACTTGTAGTTCCGGACCAGGACGGTTTCGCCGTTGTTGAGGTCGGTGCGGATGGCGGTGTCGATGTTGCCGCTGGTATCGAAGGAATAGTCGATCTGTGTCTTGACGGGGGAGGGGACGCTGCCGCTGGCCATCGAGATCCCGGTGATTAGTTTCTTGCAACCGGGCAGGCCGGCGGCGACCCACACGGGGAACTCGCTGGGGAAGAGATAGACGGCGAAATTCTGCCTGTCATCCCGGCTCGAGTAGGTATAGTTGACCGTCAGAGCGGAGGAGGCCTTTGCAGATTTGAGGGAAGTCCGCGATTCGATGTCCGTCCCCATCACGGACTGGCTGATGCAGCCCCCCGAAACGGTATAGACCTCGCTGTAATGCGCCTGGGAGGAATACTGGCCTCCCTTGGCGGCGAATTCCGGATCCGTGGAAGTGCCGGTCGCCGTGCCTCCTGCATCGAAGGTGGTGACGTATGACCAGGCGCCCGACCAGCTTCCGTTGTAACTCACGGTCTTCTGGGCGTTATCCTTGACGGCCGTGATGAAACGGTTGCTGGTGACCGGGTAGAACTTGCCGGTCGCTTTCATCCCCTTGTCGTCGGGATAACTGTACTGCAGGTCCAGCAGCACCGTGTTCGACAGCTTGTCTGTCTTGCGGAGCGAAAGCATGCGGCCCTGGTCGTCGTAGGTATATTCGTAGGACTCGATTACGGTGCCGTCTGCGCTGACTTCGACCTTCTGGACGAGGGGAGCCGGGAGGCTCCAGACGGCACCTGTCTTTTCCTCGGGGGTCTTTCCGCCGCCGCCATTTGGCTTCTCGCCGCAGGAAACGGTGAGGACAAGCATCAATGCAATGAGGGTAAGGGATATAGGTTGTCTCATGGCTTGTAAAGGGTAATGTGCTCGCCGTTGTCACAGATGGCGGTGCAGGGGTAAACGAAAGTCTGATGGCCCAGGGCCCCGTTGTGGCAGTACATGAACTCGAAGGACATGCGTCCGTCGATGGTATGGTGCCACTCGTTTTCGTGCAGGTTGAAGTAAATCTGGTACGTGTTGTCCGGGGTGGAAGGTGTCCGGAGGTTGTTCGCGAAATCGAAGATGCCCTGGAAGACGGGGTTCATCATCACGTCGACGGGCGGTTGGTTGGGGTAAAAGGCCTTCTCGTTCTCGTGATAGGAATTATCTCCGACGTGGGCGATGCGCCAGTCCCCGATCTGGATCAGATAGAGCAGGCAAGGTTCTTCGCCCTGGCCGGACATCTGGGCCTGGGCGTCCGCGACGCCGCCGACCCGGACCGGCTCCAGCTGGCTGTCTCGCCAGACGTGTTTTTCACCGGGATAGTCGGTAAAGAATGACTCCATCCGGGGAGGAATCACGATGGCCTTCCCTTTCTGTAGCAGCATGCGCAGGAGTTCGATGTCGTAATGGTCGCCGTGGCCGTGGGTGGTGAATACGGCGTCCAGCTTGTCGGCCAGTTCCTCCTTGCGGGCGCCGTCGTACAGGCCTTCCCCGTAGCAGAGGTCGATGCCGATGCAGGCATCTTTCGTGCGCATGACGTAACCGGAACTGTAGAGTTTGAAGAGCTGCAACTCGCCGCCGCTCGGGCGCGGGCCGTTCAGGAACTGGAAGAATTCCTCCCGCTTGTGCTGCAGCCACTGCTTGTTGGCCTTGTTGAAGGCGTCGGCCTGTCCTGCCGCGGGCTGGATGACATCGTTGGTCAGGGAAACCTGGTGCATGGGGAAGTCGCGGAGACGGAAGATGTGGCGACGGATCTTCTCGTATGGGTCGTCGGCGCTGCGCGTGACGCTCGGATGGGCGAGAGCCGGCGGGTAGATGTTCTCCAGAGTGTTACAGAAATTGTGCACCTGCGTCATCCAGGCGTAAGGGTCTTTCCTGAAGGTCGCCTCTATCTCGATGGTCAGTTGCTGGACCATGTAATAGACCGGTTCGCCGACCAGCTCGTTCTGGACCGTCTTCAGGTAAGTCAGCAGGTTGGCGTACAGGACTTCGTTGGGGACCGCCTCCCACACGTAAGCCGTGGCGGCGCGGACGCCCGTCCCCAGCAGGAGGACCGTAAGCAGGAGCAAGAGCTTTTTCTTTCCTTTCATGATACGTGAATCATTCTTTCAAAAGTACGGAAAAATACGGGAACGGCAAAAAAATACCGGCTGGACTTTCATCCAGCCGGCTGACTTATCGCAAGTAAAAATTACTGCTCGTCCTGAAGACGGAGGTGCTGCACGTAGATGGCTTTCTGCATAGCCTTCCTCTTGATCTCAGACGGCTTCTCGAAGTTCTTCCGGGAGCGGAGCTCACGGACGGCACCTGTCTTTTCGAACTTTCTCTTGAACTTTTTCAGAGCGCGCTCGATGTTTTCGCCTTCTTTAATCGGTACGACAATCATTTCTTTATCACCTCCTTTTTCTTTTAGCGGCTGCAAAGGTAGCAAAAAAAACTAAATGTCAAGCTTTTGCCGGAAAAAATATTTCTTGACCCAATATTCGAACAGCGGATCGATGAAAGAAGGCTCGTCGCTGTCGTCGAAGGCGATGATTTCCTTTTTGGCCAGGGCGTCTTTCAGACGCTTGACGTTGGCCGAGGAGTTGAGACCGTAACGGCGGATCACTTCCGCGCTGCTGAACTTCGTGTGCCCGTCCGTGATCGCGCGCAGCAGGCTCACCTGATAATTGGTCAGGTCGTATACCGTGGCCTCGAAACGCGGCTCGTGGATGGAGATCAGGTTCTCGAGGGCTTCGATGAGGATGGGCTCCATGATGTAGCCCTTGGAGAGGTGGTCGCAGATCGCGAAGAAGTGATTGATATAGTGGAGGTTGCCCCGCATCAGGGTGATGGCTCCCTTCAGCATTTCGCGGTCCACGACCTTGCCGCCGGCGAGGAAGCCCCGGATGACATACTCGGTGATCTCGTTTTCCTCGATGGGGCTGGGGTAGTGGACTTCACAGAGACGGTGGAACCAGCGCCAATGCTCGAAGAGATCCTTCATCGCATTGAGCTGGGACCCCGTGAAGATGTAGGAGAACTGCGGCTCTTCCAGGAAGGAACGCTGCTCCTTGATGATGTCCTCCATCAGCTTGAACAGTTTCTCCCAGTCGTCGGTGAAACGGAGGTTCTGGAATTCGCGCAGGATGACGATCAGCCGCCGTTCCCGGATGCGTGAGAGCGTGTAGGGGAGGGTGAGGATGGCACGGGTGTCCTTCTCGTCCGGGTCCCAGTTGAGCGAGAGGACGCAGCCGTCCTCCGAGAAGCTCCGCTGGTCGAAGATGAAATGCGTACCGCCCAGCTGCGTGGAGATGATGTCCCGGAATTCGCCCGGCGTCGTGGCATACTGCCGGATCACGGCATCGCCCAGCCTTCGGAGGAAGGTCACCCGGTCGCGTACGTCCCGCAGGTCCACCTCGACGGCGTCGAAGACCTTCTTGTCCATCCGCATCTGGAGAAAGACCTGCTGGATGAGGGAGTTCTTCCCTCCTTTCGGACCGCTGATGAGCGCGACGTTCTCGCGCTGGGCGATCAGGTTCGAGAGGATGTTGACATCTTTTCTCCGGCCGAGGAAGCCCTTGCCGGTGACGGTGGAACCGTAGGAGAACGCAGAGTCCATAACAAAAATGTTTTCACACAAAAATAAGTAATAGTCGCGAAATAATTTTGCGATTTGCTCCAAAAAATCTATCTTTGCAGTCCAAAAAATATGTAGATGACCGTTAAGCCATTGAAAAAGAGCTGTTTAGTTACAGACGCTTGCGGCCGAAACTTTTAATAAGTTTGTTTTTATGTACGCAATCGTAGACATTGCAGGCCAGCAGTTCAAGGTGGAAGCTGGCAACGAAATCTTTGTCAACCGCCTCGCGGCTGCCAAGGGTGATTCCGTGGAGTTTGACAAGGTCCTTCTCATCGCCGCCGATGACGATGCCGTGAAGGTCGGTGCTCCGTATGTTGACGGCGCCGTGGTCCGGGCTACCGTGCTTGACGACCAGTGCCGCGCTGACAAGGTGCTTGTCTTCAAGAAGATCCGCCGCAAGGGCTTCCAGAAGTGCAACGGCCACCGTCAGAAACTCACCAAGGTCCAGATCAACGAAATCGCTTAATTTTTTAGTCAGAGAAACATTATGGCACACAAGAAAGGTCAATCCAGTTCAAAGAACGGTCGTGAGTCCCATAGCAAGCGTCTCGGACTCAAGAAATTCGGCGGTGAGGCTGTCAAGGCCGGCAACATCATCGTCCGCCAGAGGGGTACGGTCCACAATCCCGACAAGAACGTCGGTATGGGCAAGGACCACACGCTGTATGCGCTCGTCGACGGCACCGTGAAGTTCACCCGCAAGAAAGAGGACAAATCCTACGTTTCGGTCATTCCCTTCGAGAACTAACCGCACCGTAGCGTTTTTGTGAGAAGATAGGGGACTTGCGCTTTGAAAAAGGTGCAGGTCCTCTTTACATAAAGAATCAAAGCTATGCTGACGCTGAAAATGCTTCGCGACGACCCGCAGTTCGTCATCAAGAAGCTCGCTATCAAGAATTTCGATGCCGCCGCCATCGTGGACGAGGTCCTCGCCCTGGATGCCGAGCGCAGAAACTGCCAGACCGAGAGCGACGCCCTCCTCTCCGTCCAGAAGCAGAAGGCCGCCGAGATCGGAGCCTTGATGAAGCAGGGCAAACGCGAGGAAGCCGAGACCGCCAAGGCCGCGGTCGCCGAGTTGAAGGCCAAGTCCTCCGCGCTGCTCGCCCGGGGCGAACAGGCCGCCCGTGACCTGGAAGCCAAACTGGTCCTGCTGCCCAACATCCCCTGCGACCTCGTCGCTCCCGGCAAAGGCGCCGAGGACAACGAGATCGTCAAGATGGGTGGTCCCGAAGTGCAGCTGCCGGAAGGCGCCCTGCCGCACTGGGAGCTCTGCAAGAAGTACGACATCATCGATTTCGACCTGGGCGTGAAGATCACCGGCGCCGGTTTCCCCGTCTACAAGGGCAAGGGTGCCAAGCTCCAGCGCGCGCTGATCAATTTCTTCCTGGACTGCAACACCGCCGACGGTTACAAGGAGGTCGAGCCGCCCGTGATGGTCAATCAGGCGTCCGGCTTCGGCACAGGTCAGCTTCCCGACAAGGAGGGTCAGATGTACCACGCCACGCTGGATGATTTCTACATGGTTCCGACCGCCGAGGTCCCTGTGACCAACATTTTCCGGGACGTCATCCTCCAGAATGAGGAGCTGCCCCAGGCGCTGACCGCCTACACGCCCTGTTTCCGCAGGGAGGCTGGCTCCTACGGTAAGGACGTCCGCGGCCTGAACCGGCTGCACCAGTTCGACAAGGTCGAGATCGTCCGCGTCGAGAAGCCCCAGGACAGCTATGCCGCCCTGGACCGCATGGTCGCCCACGTGGAGGAAATCGTGAACAAGCTCGGCCTGCGCTATCGCATCCTCCGTCTCTGCGGCGGGGACATGAGTTTCACCTCCGCGATCACCTACGACTTCGAACTCTGGAGCGCCGCCCAGGGCCGCTGGCTCGAGATCTCTTCGGTCTCTAATTTCGAATCCTTCCAGGCCAACCGCCTGCACCTCCGCTACCGGGACGAGAACGGCAAGATCCAGCTCTGCCATACGCTCAACGGCAGTTCCCTCGCGCTTCCTCGCGTGGTCGCCGCCCTGTTGGAGGACAACCAGACCCCCGAAGGCATCGTCATTCCCGAAGTCCTTCGCCCGTACACTGGCTTCGACAAGATTGACTGATTCGCGCACCATACTCGGCATCGATCCCGGAACCAACATCCTTGGTTTCGGGATTGTCCGTGTGGATGGGAAGGGCCGTCCCAGTTTCGTGGACATGGGCGTCCTGGACCTGCGGAAGGAGAAGGATTCATACGTCAAGCTGCGCCGCATCTTCGAGAAGGTTGGCGCCCTGTGCGAACTGCACCGGCCGGACGACCTGGCGATCGAATCCCCGTTCTACGGGCACAACGCCCAGGTCATCCTCAAGCTCGGCCGGGCCCAGGGAGCTGCGATGATGGCCGCGCTGAGCCGCGGCATCCCAGTCTTCGAATATGCACCCCGCAAGGCCAAGATGGCCATCTGCGGCAACGGCGCCGCTTCCAAGGAGCAGGTCAGCCTCATCGTGCAACGCACGCTGGGGATCAGCATCGACGAGAAATGGCTGGATGCCACCGATGCGCTGGCCATTGCGATGTGCCATTTTTACCAGTTGACCAGTCCGCTGACCAGTACCCAGGCGGCTACCAGCTGGGAAAAGTTCCTGGCGGCCAACCCGGATAGGGTAAAAAAGTAAAAAACGCTTTAAACCTTCGACACGCGCGCGTGTCAAAGGAAAGTACGTTATTGTTGGTTTTTGATGAAAAGAGTTTTGTTGGCGGCCGTTGCCGCAGTGTGTTTCCTGATCGCCGGTATCCCGGCAGCCGCCCAGTCCCATCATGTCGTCACCGCGACGCTGGTCGAAGAGTCGACGGGCGATCCGGTCCCGTTCGCGACGGTATCCCTGACGCCGAAAGGCTCGACCAAGGTCTACAAGTATGTGCTCAGCGGGGAGGACGGCCGTGTCAAGTTCGAAGGGGTCAAGAAGGGCCAATATACCTTTAAGGCCGAGCTGATGGGCTACAAGCCGATTTCCACGGAGCTCGAGATCAAGGATGTCCTGGATCTCGGTACGCTGAAAATGGCGGACGACAAGGAAGTGCTCGATGCGGCCAACGTCTCGGCCGTCGGCAACCCCATCGTCATCAAGAAGGATACGGTCGAATACAACGCCACCTCCTTCAAGACCACGGACAATGACGTGCTGGAAGACCTGCTCAAGAAGCTTCCCGGCGTGGAAGTGGACGAAAGCGGTACCGTGACGGTCAACGGCCAGGAGATCAAGAAGATCACGATCGAAGGCAAGACCTTCTTCCTGGACGACCCTTCGCTGGCGACCAAGAACCTGCCCGCCAAGATCATCAACAAGGTGAAGGTGGTCAACAAGAAGTCCGAGCAGGCCGAATTCACCGGCATCGATGACGGTGAGGAAGAAACGATCCTCGACCTCAACATCAAGCCCGGCATGATGAAGGGCATGTTCGGCAACTTCTCCCTCGGCGGCGGCCACGACGTGCCTGCGTCCAAGTCTTCCTCGGTCGGCGAAGTCCCCAACGACTACCGTTATCAGGCCGCCGGATTCATGGGTAATTTCACGGATAAGCAGCAGCTCAGCCTCGTCATCAACGCCAACAACACCAACAACCGCGGTTTCAACGACCTGTCCGGCTCCATGATGCAGGGCATGCGCGGCGGTGGCGGCGGCATGGGACGCGGCCGTGGCGGTTGGGGTGGCGGCAACGGCATCACCACTTCCTATATGATCGGTGGAAACGGTGCCTGGACCCTTTTCGACGACAAGATGGACCTGGGAGGCAATTATCTCTATAACCACACTTCCCGGGATGTCGCGGAGAAGAGCTACAAGGAAACCTATTACGATGACCGGACCTTGCTGTCCGACAACGAAGGCTCCAGCAACACGACTTCTTCGGGCCACCGCATCGGTGTCCGTCTCGAGCATAAGTTCAGTGAGAATACCTCCATCCTCTTCGAACCCCGTCTCAACTTCGGTACGGGCAGTTTCTGGGAAAAGAGCGACTATGCGACCCGGATCCGTGATGCGGCCAGCGGCGTCACCTCCGACACCAACGACGGCAACAGTTTCAACAACGGCTCCAACAAGAACATTTCCACCAGCGGTTTCTTCCTCTTCCGCCAGCGCCTGGGCAAGCCCGGCCGCACGATGACCGTGATGACGCGTTACAGCCTGTCCAACAACGATCTCGTCGGTGCGAACCAGTCCCTGACCAACACCTATGACGGAGGCGAGGTGGCGAAGGAAGTGATCGACCAGTCCTATACCAGCAACCAGAAGAGTTATTCCCTGATGGGGCGCGTGACTTACACCGAGCCGATCGCCGAGCACTTCTTCGCAGAAGTCAATTATGGTTACAACTGGAACAAGTCGACTTCCAACAAGGAGACGCTCGACCTGACCCGGGGCGGCGTCGTGGACTATACCTATTCCAACAGCATCATCAACCTGTCCCGGCGTCACGATATGGGTGCCAACCTGGTGTACCAGAAAGAGGGCCTGAACGCGCAGATCGGCTTTGCCGCCATCCCGACCTACACCTACAACAGCACGACCAAGTGGGATGCGACGCGGCAGGCCTATGAGCCGAAAGTGTATGAGAATCCCACGTGGAACTGGTCGCCCCGCGCCCGCATCTTCTGGGAAATCAATGACAACGCCAACCTGCGGACCTTCTATTGGGGCAACTCCAACCAGCCTTCGACTTCCCAGTTGATGCCGGTGCCGGATATCACCAACCCGCTCAACATCTCCTTCGGTAATCCGGACCTCAAGCCCTATTTCTCGCATTCGATCCGGGGCGAGTTCCGCTACAACAACAAGAAGACCTTCTTTACGGCCAATATCAATTACGAGGGTGGATTTGTCCAGGATCCCATCGTGAATGCAACCTGGAGCAGCAAGACGGGTACCCAGTATTCGATGCCCTTCAACGGTCCCACCTCCGGTAACGCCGGCCTCAACGGCTATCTGAATATCCCGATCGGTCAGTCCGGCTTCACCGTGATGAATTTCGCCCGCACGGGCTGGTCCCATTCCTCCAACTACGTGGGTTCCAACATCGACATGAGCGGAATGCCGGATCCGACCGTGGACTATTATGACTTCATGGAGCAGTTCCTCGCCAAGTACAAGGACATCGCGAAGTCTTCCGATTTCGGCCTGAATACCATCAATAACCTCAATGTCGTGGAGCGCCTGCGCTTGACGTACCGCAATGATGCGATCGAAGTTTCCACCTCCGGCCGCACGCGGGTAAGCCGTTCCTGGTACACGATCGTGACGGGCAACGACTTGACCACAACCTGGAACAACCAGGTCAACGCGGCCCTCACCTGGACTTGGGATCTCGCCGGGCTGACGCTCAAGAGCGATTTCAACTATAACTGGTACCGCGGCTATACGACCGCTCAGCCTTCGGAGTATATCTGGAATGCCGAGATCCAGAAGCTTCTCTTTAAGAAGAAATTCACCCTGGCCGTGAAGGGTTATGACATCCTCGGTCAGTCGAAGAACCTGATGGTCACGGACGCTTCCAACTATCATTCCGAGGTGCTCAACAACACCCTCGGCCGTTATATCATCGTTTCCCTGACCTGGCGTTTCGGCACGATGAACCGGGAGGGTATGCGCGGTCCGGGCGGTCCCGGCGGCCGTGGTTTCGGTGGTCCGCCGATGGGTGGCCAGCCGATGGGCGGACGAGGTCCGAGATAGAGAAAATGAGAGAGGCTCGACTAGCGGGCCTCTCTTTTTTGTCTTCAATGCCTGTCTATCAATCAGACAGGCCGTCAAGGACTATACGAAGACCGGCGACACGAGACTCCCTCCCCACGATCCCACCATAGATATCATTCTCTCTTGCATAAACAGTACATCCTGATGCGGTCGAATAAAAACATCCCCCTTTTGTAAAGTGGCATCCTTTCACCAAATTACTGAGTGCCCCGTTATCAGGATCCAGGTCTTCCGTTTGGATCGTTATATCCGGAAACAGGTCCGAAACCCACTCGGAGACACCCCCACTCATATCATAAATGCCTAATTCATTGGGACTGAATAGTCCGCTCTCAAAACGACTATTATCCAAACCCCAGTTTGACGATCCATCCCACCAACCAAAACGGTCGGGAGAGAAGGGGATATAGAAGCCCCTGATATCTCTTTTTAGATTGAGCGAGCCACCCCATAATCCGACCTGCGACAAATCATTGCTTCCGGCATATTCAGTACCCAAGCCCATCACGCCACCTCTGGCCGCCCATTCCCATTCGGCTTCGGTAGGAAAACGGAACCGTTTCCCTGTCTTTTCATTAAGGAGATTGATCATCTCTTCGAATGCGCCATAGGGTCCTATGGCCGGATGATGGGTGTACACGCGATAATTATCGACTTCTTTATCTCCAAGTAAGGGGCCATAACTCCCCTTATACAAGTCATATAGAAGATGATTCAGTTCGAATTTTGCAATCCTGAAATCTTTCACAGTAACCTCCTGAGCAGGATTGATGGAGTAACCTTCTTTCCCCATCACAAAGGTTCCGCCTTTGACGGGAATCATTTCCAGGCAGCAAATCCGAAATGTAATGACATCGTCGCTCACGACATGAACCCGAAGCGCGGAATACGCGTTCGCATAATCTACCCCTTCCTTCAGTTTTTTACTGGAACTCCTTACTGTGATGGTTGTCTCTCCTATCGCGAGAGCCGTAATAACCCCATTCCTATCCACGGAAACAATATCCGGGTCCTCGCTGGTCCAGATGTCGGGAAGCCCGTATTGAGCGGGTGAATCTTCTACTTGAAGCTTCTCTGTATCTGATACATGCAGGAATAGTTCGGAGATTGGGATTCCGTAAGCGTACCATCTTACGGGGACGTCCTTCTCTCTGTCACAACAGACGAAGAAGAACAGAATCAAGGAAATGAAAGCGACTCGTTTCATGTTAAGAATCGTGTTGTTTGTTCTCTGAAGACTGATGATTCTTTCTTTCATCGGCGATATTACCCACGAGTTTCTGTGGATTATCTGCAGAAGAAACGTCATTTTTCCGGGAATTGGTGACCGCGTTCTCGACATTTTGTCCGCTGAGAGGCGAAACAATCGAAGAGGCGGACCTCGACCCATCGTTCCCTAGCGTTAAGATAGTTGTCACCCGGTTTCCGGCAGCAACGTAGGTGTATGCAACAGAAGGTAATACAAGCTCTTGTGCATTAGAAGATAGAGCCAGAAATATAAAAAGAAATGACAAATATCTTCGTAAAAGACTGGATGATTTAACAATAGGAATCATTCTTAGATATTTTTTTTAATTCAAAAAGACAGGTGTTCAAAAACATTAATCAATAGACCAAGATTGATAGACCAACTTGAACCGGCACCTTTGTACTGAAGTCGATCACCAAAGAGGGAGATTGTAATATCCGTTTCATAAAGAGAGTTCGCTTTAATTGATAAGAAACAATCTCGTCGCAAGTTAAAGCGAAATGCACATCCGACTTGCCCTCCAATGCCTTCAATCCAACTGGACGCCATGCCATCTCCTTTCTCGTTCGGAATAATGGTGCGCTGAAAAAGGTTTTCTTTTTTCAAACCAGCAAATGGTATAATAACCATAAAATTTCCGTCACATACTCTGTATCCGCCACGGAAACACCAGCCTGTCGCACCAAACGGTTTATCTTTTTCCCAATCATAGGACAGTTCTGAATCTCTGTAAGAAACATTTGGGCTGTTTATGTGTCCGAAATTAAACATAGCCTCAAATTCAAGACAAATCTTCTTGTACTGCCAGTCTGCTCCGAATGCAAGGAAAGGAATATATGTCATCCCTGGAGGGAATACTCTGCTCCAGTCGCTTCTGAAACCGGCAAAAAAGCCAAAAGAAGATGGGACTTGAGAAATACGTTTTGCTAACACAAATAGAGAGTCCATGTCATCAGCATAAAGACCCATCTGTTCGTCAACAATTTGCCGATAAGAGGAAACTGCCGTAAGGTTATTGCCACTATCGCAGTTTCTGCGATATGTTTCCATAGCCGTTCTTAACTCACTCTTCAGTTTATAGAAATCTACCGACGGATCCGTATAAAACACATGCTGGGCCTTTCTTCGATTAAGTTCCAGCCAATCAAAACCCGTTTGCAAATACTCCCTGGTAGGTTCATTCCAACCATTAGGGCTGACCCAAGAGCGACTGGGATCCATATAAGTAGCAGAAGTATGGTAATGGACTCGTAAATTTCCACTTCTTGCAGTGGCTTTTTCTAGAGAGATGCCCCATTTCAATTCTCCTATGGACAAATCTCTCTTTATTTCCACAAAATCACTTTGTAACAAAGCGCCATCCTTCCATAACCTACAGTTCTGACCAGAAAGAATGGCCACCTGGAGGTGTATGATAAGCAATAATAAAAAAAATCGTTTCATTTTTTATGGGATGATTTGTCTCTATTTCTTTCTAATTGATCAATAATTGAACGAAACTCCAGCTCATAAAAAGATTTTAGAGTTTTGTTGTTCATCCCTCCAAAACTCTTTTTTAGCGGCTGAACTTTATTATAAATATAGTCGGCATTGAGGCCTTTTCTTGATGGCTCATTTTGAGGCATGGCTAAAGAGGTAAAATCTAACGTATATTTTATATCTTCATTCTTTTTGAAAGTCATAGATGCCTCAACACCTAGTGCAAGTCCGGTTTTTAACGTCTTAAGATAGATGGGACTATCAAGTCCCATAGAAAGTTTGTGTTCACCATAATCTTCATCAAAATCTCTCGAATATTTATAAGAGGAACTAAGATTAATATTCTTAAATCGGTTATACGATAATCCCAAAGAGGCACTGACAGATTCTTTGCGGGTTTGATCTAATAGCATGCTATATGTAATAGCGGCATTTGCTCGAAAATCCCCCAAAGATGCGGTTGCCTGTAATTGAGATGAAAAAGTTGCTTCTCTACTATATAACTTATACTCAATAGTAATCCGGGCTGATGCAGATAACTCATAAAAAAAGCTACCCGTTCGAAATCCTATACCAACGAAAAAACCCAAGGATTGATCCTCTTTTGTCCCGAACGTATAACTAATACCTACTTCAAAGAAAAGAAAACTACATCCTAATTCCAATGTTTTACCATTAAAACTCCAGAAAAAAATCTCGCCACTTTCATCGCTATACTTTAGTGGATTATTGAGCGCATAGGAGTAGCGATTGTAGTTCTGGGAGAAGCCGGGATCCTGGACGAAGGGATCCGGAGAAAGGAAACGCCCCACAAGCGGATCGTAGAGCCGGGCGTTCATGTTGATCAGCCCAAACTGGGGAAGGTGCTCGTGGCCAGTAAAGCCCCGGTCGAGGAAGAGCGTCGGCTCGTGTCCCCGGCCATAGATCGAGAGGGTCTGCGGGTCACGCAGACGACCCCAGGGATCATAGCTGTATTCGGCGAAGGGCAATCCGTTGGCATAGGCTATCTGCGTGATGTTTCCCAAATAGTCCCGTCCGATGTTGTACAGCGTCCAGTTGCCATACCCCTGCTTGACGTAGACCATCGGGGCTGAATAGGCATCGCCACCGAGATACAGGATTTCCCGAATCGGCTCTATACTATCATCCCATTTACATTCATAGCGGTCCCCGATGTAATCAGTCGCGTAGGTGGAGACGAATATCCCGTTTGTCACAATTCCATTCATCGACACCCTCTCCCCGTCACATCCGTAACTGAATGTTACGGAATCGGCCCCCTCGTTGATGGTCGCCGGTCGGTCGAAAGATGTGTAGGTAATCCTTTGTGTCCCGAAGGAAATCAACGAGTCAGCCACCGGTGTCATCCCTGTGATCCGATAGGGGTGCAACGAGTTGCCGTAGGTCATCGTCCCGACTCCGCCGATGGCAGTGATGTTACCCTTGGCGTTGTCGTATGTGATCGTCCGTCCGTTGATGGATGAGAGCCGGTCCAGGGCATCGTAGGTAAAGGTTTCAGCCTGGTTATGGTTGACGTCGGCACGGGACATCAGGTTGCCCGTTTGTGGGTCAAACTGATAGGTAAAGTGCTGGAGCGCACCGAGGCCCCCGTTGAAGGGGTTCCCCATCTTTCGATAAGTGGGCAGTCCCGTAGCAGTGTAACCGTACTCGCGCGTAACCTGGCCGGACTGGATTTGGGTCGGAGCGCCCAGGTCATTTTCCGAGACCAGGGACCAGACTTTCGTGTTGTCCGGCAGGGTAATCCCGGTGTTGTGCCCGTTGGCGTAGGTATAGGTCTCGGTCGTTATGTCTCCGTCCGGGGAGGTGTACTTGATGCTCGACACGACACTTCCCGCCCCATAGGTGAACGTCTTGCGGATCCAGCGGGTCCCCACGAAACAAGCCACGCTGTCCGTGGCAGTCGCCACCCGGTCATAAGCGTCGTACGTATAGACCCGGTCGGCTCCGTTGCTGGAGATCATCGACTGAAGCAGGCCATCACTGCCGTATGTATAGGCAGTGCTGTGCCCCCCGCTGCGCTCCACGAGGGTCGTCCGGCCGAAGCGGTCCGCATGGGTCGTGACGGAGCCATTGGGATTGGTCCTGACCACCGTGGATGAGCCATCCGGGTTCCAGGTCCACTGTTCGGTCCGGGTGCCGGCGCTGGGATCGGAGATTTCGATCTGCCTCCCGAAGCCATCATAAGCAAAGGTGGTAGAGACCTCACCCGGCGCCGTAATCAGATACGGCTGCCCGTCATCACGCAACCCATAGAGAATGGTTCCTCCTCCGTCTTCCACTTCATAAACAGCCCCGAAAGCATCGGTCGTGGAGGTAGAGGTAATACCCTCCTTGAACATCGTCGTACTTCTTCCGGAATAGGACCAGGTTGAGACTTTGCCGGAGGCTTCGGTGATGCTGGTCGGACGGTCGTAGTCGTCATAGACATAGACGTTCCAGAGGGAGGGCGATGCTCCACGATATGGAAGAGATACGCGATACAGCCGTCCCCGGGCATCATATTCTTTGTCCATGTACTGCCACTGACCGTCGAAGCGTTTTACCCCGCCCCGGATTTCGCGCCCAAGGGCGTCATAATGGGTAATGGATTCGGGCGCCCCCGTGACTGTACGGGTGACGGTATAGAGGCCTGATCCACCCCAGGCGGTGGAAGTTGCCTCGACCGTTCCGTCAGGCAGAATCGTCTGGATCAGGCGGCCCCAGGCATCGTAGGTATAGGATGTCGTACGTCCCTTGTGGTCGGTGGAAGAAGCCGGGTTGCCGAACTTGTCGTAGTTTGAAAAGGAAATGGTCCGGCCGAGGCCGTCGGTTTTGGAAAGGAGATTCCGTCCAAGACTGTCATAGACCAGCGTATCTCCGGTAAAAACGCTTGCGCCATGGGGAGCTGTCTTTTCGGAGATGACGTTACCGTGAGCGTCGTAGGTCCAGCGGGTCTCGGAAACCAGGCTGTCCGCGTCGAGGATTTCTATTGTCACGGAATCGATCACTTCTCGCAGGGTTTCCCTTCTGGCCTGCCTGGCGGCCCGGATCCGTGCCCGTAACCCTGTCGGATCATAAGCGACAGTATCTGTGGCATAGTTATATTCCCCCACCAGATGCCGACGTCTGACCGGACGCAACAGGCTGTCGTAGGACGTAGTGTCCCGCTCCTTCCAGGAGTAACACGCATCACCGTCCCTTTCTCGGACAACGGACTCTTCGGTCACAACTCCGAGGACGTATTTAGAGGGAGAAGTACTGTGCAGGTAGGTGCGATACAGTATCTCGTAGGTCGCAACCGTGTCCGGGGTGACATATTTCTGCGTCAATACTTGTAGCGGGAAGTCATAATTGTCGTATGGGCCATAAATGATGTCCGTACCTATGCCGGTCCTGCTATCCGTCGATACGGTACGAGTCAGTCGGGGAGAGAGTTTCCCATGTGGGGTCGAGTGGTCATCGTAGGTATAGGTGGTCGTGGACCAAGGAGAGGAAAGAACTCCGACCTTATGGCGCTCTTCCGTGACAATCCCCATACGCTGGGGATCATAGAATGTTTCCGTGACACGTTCGGGAGGGCCACCCAGGTTGTCATAGGTTCGGATATGGGAAAAGCCGCAAAAACCCAGGCCGAAGCTATGGACGACAGGGTCGCGGTACTCATAATCCATCCAGACATACTCGCTTCCGGAAAGGGATTGATTTGATATCTCCTGCTGAAGCACGTGGATGGGAATGGAACGCTGAATGAATCCAGCGGAGTTGTCGACGGTAATGTTGTCTGACCAGCATCCACTTTTTCCCGGGAGGTAGGTGTAATCATTGAAAGTGACCCGGGAGTGGCTGTCTTCGGAATAGTAAACGGAACGAATCTCCTGGGAAGAATTGGGCCACGTGTAGACTTTAAGGTCCAATCCATCCAACTTGATAAAAGCGCTCATTCCTGATGGATCTGCAACATTGGCGACCGCAATTCCGTTCGTCCCGGAAAGGATTCCGCGAGACGTGTGAGCCGAATCGAACTCAAATCCGGTTTTATTCAGGAAAATATCAGTCGTGCTTTCGTGGACTTTGACAAGATCGGAAAGGCCATCTCGATTGACGTCAATGAAAAGATAGTTTGCTTCGGAATCATAATCCGTCAAATGAAAGGAGAGAATCTCAAAACTGTTCCCGTTGAAGACATACACATTCCATACATCTCCACCCCAAGCTGGAGGATTAAGCAAATCTAAATAACCGTCGCCGTTCAGGTCCGTTGTAAAACGAGGTAGAGTTGAGGTGTATAAGTAAACATTGGAATAACTTCCGCCCAGTGTAAAATGACCATTATTTCCCAGACGGTAAACCCGCAGTCCCGAAGACATAATCTGGCAAAGTTCTGTCCTGGAATCTCCGTCATAGTCGAAAGTGAAGATGTTCCCGATTTCATCATCTTCTTTCGTGAAGGTAAAAAGAACATCTTCCGACAGGAGTTGCCTGCCGTCAATGTCAATCAGCGCAGCATAACAGGTCTGCGCCTTATCATGGCTATTCTTATCATGAGCAATAGTCAGAAGCTCCACTTTTCCGTCACCGTCATAATCTCCCCAGAAATATTGTCTCCGATAGGGGCTGTGAAAATTGCCTTCCGTAATAACCCCCTGTAACTGGACAGTGAAGGAATACTGGAGAACTGGACTTCCGTATGGATTGACTTTGTATACAGACAGATTCAACGGACTGCGCGTTGCGCTGGATTCACCAAAGTTAACACGTACGATCTCGTCCGCCCCGTCTCCGTCAACGTCAACGCACTCGACGGTCTGAAATCCCGCACCGGAGAGGATCGTGTTATCCACCAAGGAAATATCCTGCAATAGGGCCGCGACGAGAATTGGCTGATCTTCGGGGTAAGGACTCCCATACTTACGGTTCCACAACACCTTTTTAACGGCATCATAGGTGGAACCATACGGATACGACAGTATACCGTCTTCGAAACGGCCCCTGATGAACTTTCCCCGTTTCGTATGGACCCCGACTTGGGAAGGATAGGAAGACCACACCCGCTTGGTTGAATCGACGATAAGGGTATCCGGATACTCTGGGAGCATAGCCTGCGCCATATAGGTGAAGGTCAGTGGCGGAATCTGTTCTCCTCCGGAAGAACAATCAACCCGGGTAAGCAAGCGAACATTATCACGGACTTCATGAGTCAGATCATAACGACTTAAAACCGAAGTTCCGAAACGAGATTCAATACTCGATATAGTTTCCCAGCAAGAGACATCCAAACCAGCAAAGAATTTGCGAACATAATTGATGGATGATTGAGAGGTAAATTCAATTGTTGCCGATGGCGATCCGGATGAGTCATGCCCATAACGAATGGATGTAAGAATGCGCTCGAAATGGAATAATCCCGGCAAATAGCGAAAAACAATACTATCTTGTTGACTGTTTTCCAAACGAACAAGAGGATAACTCGGAAGATTAGAGTCAAGATCGTTCACAACAGATCCGAAAACTCCTTTGTTGCCATCCGGGTAGAGAACTGTGAAGGACTTGATATATCCTTGATTATTCAGCTGCCGTGAAACAAGGATATGACCCCTGGCAGTAGCAAATGGATAGTTTTGGGAAGTAGCGGGATCGTCGTTCTCAACGATTGGAACGCCATCGAGAGCAAAAACCGGATCAATCGTGTTATTAACATTGGCAGCTTTGGCCTGCCCGTGATAATATACATTCTGGTTGATTAAACAGATAGCTGGAACGCCGGCAATATCCCACCCATACCCAGCTGCACCATCACCCCCCTGACTGTTGTAGACCAGTGAAACCGTTGGAGAAAATGGGATACCTGGAGCGGTGGGAATAGGAATCTGATATGTCCTGGCTCCGGATGGAGAGACTCCAGAAGACAGAGGAATCTCCCCAACAGAATAACTTCCACTCCGGGAAGGTTCGCTTGCTCTCTTTTCTCGAAGAGCCTCCAGTTGACGAAGATGTGCCGCCTTCTTGTCCTCGCGGTTTTGCTTGTAAATCTTCTCCTTTTCTTTCTCCGTCAGGGTTTTCTTTTCAGCGTAGCTACAAATGACATTTTGGCCGAAATCTATGTCTTTTAGCTTATATGAAATGATTGTATCCCCTTCGGGCGTTATTGTTACAGTACTATCCTTTTGCCAACCTGACTGAGCAAATAAAATAGGAGATGATATGAACAGTCCTACGACTATAAGCCCCTTCCATAATATGAAAGGTGGTAAGTTTTTGTGTCTTTTAAGAAGCGTTGTCTTTTTCATAGAATAAAGTCTTCTTTGCAAAAATATATATATATTCTCATATTTGAGCGTGTAATAACATCGTCATAATGTCTCACTCACTTTTGAAATGGATCCTTCCGGCGGTGTTGAGTTTTGCCGGAGCGCTGACGGTCTTCGGGCAGACGGATACGATTCTGATGACGAATGGACAGACCTGGCCAGCAGTTAAACTGAAGTTGGATGGCCAGAGGTGCTGCCTTGGCGCTTCTGGGCGTCACGATGATCGAATTGGGAACCCTTCCACACCTTTCATTTCTGCGACATTATTGTTACATTTGCAGATACTAAGTTTCGGATCATTATGAAAGTGCTGAATAACTGGATCGTAAAGAATATCCTCGGCGCCATCGCCTTCGTCCTGGCCCTGGTCCTGATCGCCAGCTTCGTGCTCGGCCGCATCACCCGCCACGGACAGGTCGTCGCCGTTCCTGACCTGACCAACGTCTCCGTCGCCGAGGCGGCCAAGATCGCCTCCGACGCCGGCCTGCGGACCGTCGTCTACGACTCCGTCTATGTGCGCCGGATGCAGAAGGGCGCCGTCTTCAGCCAGAATCCCAAGGCCGGGGCCTCCGTCAAGCACGGGCGCAAGATCCGCCTTACCATCAACGCCACCATCGCCAAGAAGGTCACGATGCCCAACCTGGTCGGCTATTCCATCCGCCAGGCGAAGGCTGAGCTGGCCTCCAAGGGCCTGTATCTGGGCAAAATCGTCTATGTCAGCGACATCGCGACCAACAACGTCCTCAAGCAGCTCTACCGCAATGCCGAGATCCGGCCCGGTCGGATGATCGAGAGCGGCGCCACCGTGGATCTGGTCGCAGGCCTCAGCGAGACCGAGAGCATGACCAACGTCCCCGATGTCCGCGGCATGAAGTGCCTGCGCGCCATCGACGCCATCCAGAACAATTCGCTCAACATCGGCAAACTCAAGTTCGACTCTTCCGTCAAGAACTACGCCGACTCCCTCAATGCCGTCGTGCTGAACCAGTCGCCGGCTGCCTCCCGCATGCCCATGCGCATCGGTTCCGAAGTGACCCTCGCGCTCAGCATCGATCCTGAGAAGGTGGCCAAAGTCGCCGAAGTGACAGGCCAGAACTGATGGAAAAGATCTATCCGGACGACGAGCTCGAGACCGGAGCCGTCGCCTACAACGGCGCCATCCTGGAAGAAGGAGCCAGCGACGAGGAGCAGGGAATGTTCGAGCATTTCCGGCTGACCGTCGATGCCGGCCAGGCGCCCGTCCGGGTGGACAAATACATGTCTTCGCATCTGGAAGACACTTCCCGCAACCGCATCCAGTCCTCCATCAGGCAGGGGTACGTGCGCGTGAACGACAAGGTCGCCAAGGCCAACCTCATCATCCGCCCGGGCGACGTGATCCGTTTCGTGATGCCCTACCGGCGCCGCGGCTACGAGATCCTGCCGGAAGACATTCCTCTGGACATCGTTTATGAGGACGACGACCTGCTGGTCGTCAACAAACCCGCCGGGATGGTCGTCCATCCGGGGCACGGCAACTATTCCGGTACGCTGATCAACGCCCTGGCTTTCCACCTGGGCCTTTCCCAAGGGCCGGACGCCGGAGACGAGCGGATGGGGATCCTGGTCCACCGCATCGACAAGGACACTTCCGGCCTGCTGGTCGTGGCCAAGAACGACGAAGCCCAGCTCAACCTGGCCGGGCAGTTCTTCAAGCATACGATCGACCGTCGCTACGAAGCCGTCGTCTGGGGCAACCTCCCGGAGGATGAAGGCACCATTGACACCACCATCGGCCGCGATCCCAACGACCGCCTGCGCTTCCGCGTCTACGACGATCCGGAAAAGGGGAAGCACGCCGTCACCCACTACAAGGTCCTGGAGCGCTTCGGCTTCGTGACCCGGGTGGAATGCAGGCTGGAGACGGGACGGACGCACCAGATCCGCGTCCATTTTTCCCACATCGGTCATCCGCTCTTCAACGACGAGCGTTACGGCGGCTCTGAGATCCGTAAGGGAACCATCTACGCCAAGTACAAACAGTTCATCCGCAACTGCTTTGCGCTCTGCCCGCGCCAGGCGCTGCACGCCCGCACCCTGGGTTTCGTGCACCCTTCGACGGGGAAATGGATGCAGTTCGAGTCGGCGCTTCCTGCCGACCTGAGTGCCCTGCTGGAGAAATGGCGGGCCTATACGACATCAGGCAGCGCCGCAGCACTGCCTGACGAAGAATAATCTGACGGGAATCTATTTCGCTTCCGCTTCTTCCACCGCCTTGAAATAGGCGACATTGGCCGGATCCAGGTCCTTGGCCGCGCCGGCGTCGAGTACAACCGTGCCGAACTCGACCATCTGCAGGGCTGAAAGCGTATTGACATGCGTGACAGGGCCTTCGATGCCGCCCTTCGCCGCGCGGGCCTTCTTTTCGCCGAAACCGAGGATCAGCACCTCGCGTGAGTTGCAGACCGTCGCGACACCCACGCTCATGGCCTGGGCCGGCACTTTCTTCCAGTCATTGTCAAAGAAACGGGAATTTACCACACGCGTGTCGTGCGTCAGCGTAACGACGCGGGTCCGGGACTGGAGGGAGGAGAAGGGCTCGTTGAATGCGATATGTCCGTCCTCGCCGATGCCGCCCAGGAAGAGGTCGATGCCGCCGGCCGCCTCGATGGCCGCTTCGTATGCTTCGCACTCCGCATCGAGATCCGGCGCATTGCCGTTCAGGATATGGATCTGGGGACGAGGCACGTCGATGTGGTCGAAGAGGTTGCGGAACATGAAGGAATGGTAGCTCTCCGGATGGGACTCGGGCAAGCCGACATACTCGTCCATGTTGAAGGTGACGACATTCTTGAAGGAGATTTCGCCGGCCTCATACAGGCGGCGCAGCTCCGCGTAGGTGCCGAGCGGCGTGGAGCCGGTGGGCAGTCCGAGCACGAAAGGCGCGTCGGTGACGGCGGCCTTGGCTTTGATCTTGGATACGATGTAACGGGCGGCCCAGACGGAGGCCTCCTCGGCGGTGTTTCGGATGATTACTTTCATAGTCTTTGACTTTGTTGGTCCAAATTTACGAAAATAAAGTCTATATTTGTTCTGCCATGCGGAATATTAAGTTGACTTTGTGGCTTTCCGCCTTCACCTTCGCCGTCCTGATGAGCGTTCCCTTCCTGGTACCTCATCTGGGCTGGGTGGCGCTTTTCGGCTTTGTACCGCTGCTGATGATGGATGCCATCGCGGATGCGCACCGCATCCGTCATTTCTTCTGGTACCACTATGCGGCCTTCGTGCTGTGGAACGCCTTCACGACTTTCTGGGTCTGCAACGCCACGGTCGGGGGCGGCATCTTCGCCGTGCTGGCCAACGCCGTGCAGATGTCCGCCATCTGGGCGCTGTTCCGCTTGTCCAAGAAACGTTTCGGCGGTTTCCTGCCATACGTTTTCCTCGCCCTGCTGTGGATCGCCTGGGAGCGCTGGTATTTCACCGGGGCGCAGATTTCCTGGCCTTGGCTGGCCCTGGGCAACGCTTTCGCGCGCAGCATCCGCTGCATCCAGTGGTACGAATACACCGGCGTGCTCGGCGGCTCGCTCTGGATCTGGGCCTCGAACCTCTGCCTCTTCGCCCTGACGAAGGGCCTGATGGACGGTTCCTGGCGCACTCTGACTTTCAAGGCAAGGGTGACGCTGCCTGTCGTGACGGCGCTGATCCTGGTGATTCCTTTCGTGGTCTCCGCCAGGATCTGGCGACACTGCGAGGAAATATCCGACGGGACGCTGGACGTGGTGATCGCCCAGCCCAATTTCGACCCTTACGAGAAGTTCGTCTCGATGTCGCAGGCGCAGCAGAATATTGTCCTGCTGGATCTGTTGGAACAGGGCCTGAAGGCACGCGGAGACACCGCCGCCCCGGTCCTGCTGCTCGCGCCCGAGACCTTCACGTCCGACATCGTCCTCGGCCGGGAGGACCAGAGCCCGACCTGGCAGCGTTTTCAGGCTTTCCTGAAAGAAAAACCGGATGCCAGCCTGATCTTCGGAGCTTCTACGATGGAGCTGATCGGGGAGGATAAAGGCCGCTCGCATACCGCCCGCCGCCTGCGGGACGGCACTTGGTTCGAATCTCATAATTCCGCTTTTTCCACCGATGGCACGGGACGTTTCGACGTGTTCCAGAAGTCCAAGCTGGTGGTCGGCGTGGAGATGATGCCCTACCCGGCTTTCTTCGGCAAGATCGACGACCTGCTGGGCGGCGTGATGGGCCGCTGCATCGGGCAGGACCGCGTCACGACCCTGCAGGCCGCAGGCGTTCCGCTGGGCTGCGCCGTCTGCTATGAGTCCGTCTACGGAGAATACTGCACCGAGTATATCAAGGCCGGCGCCCGTGCGCTCTGCGTCATTACCAACGATGCCTGGTGGGGTGACACGCCTGGTTACAAGCAGCATCTGAGTTACTCCTGCCTGCGGGCCATCGAGACCCGCCGCGACATCGCGCGCTGCGCCAACACGGGCATCTCCGGCTTCATCAACCAGCGCGGCGAAATCCTTTCCCAGTCCGGCTGGTGGGTCCCCGAACATCTGGAGGGCCGCATCAACCTCAGCGACCGCGAAACCTTCTTCGTGCGCCACGGCGACATCGTCGGCCGTGTCTGCACCTTCGCCGCCCTGTTGCTGCTCCTGGCGCTGGTCGTGCGGCTTATCGTCCGGAAACAAAAAAGAGAGGCCCGCTAGTCGAGCCTCTCTCCTTTTTCGTTGTAGATCTCATTCTGCAGGACTGAGAACTTGGTGACTTCCTCGAGTCCGATACGGATCTTGTATTTGCGTCTCCACTTCTTCAGGTAGGAATCGAAGTAGCCGCGGGTCAGGTAGGCGCCCAGCATGGGGCTGACCTTGAGGGTGACGGCCTTCAGACCCTTGGCGACGGCGAGGTCGGCGATCTTGCGCTCGATCTGCTCGTCGATGACGACGCTGGAGGCAATCTTGCCCGTGCCGTGGCACACCGGACACACTTCCGTAGTGTCGATCTCGGTGGCCGGGCGGATCCGCTGGCGGGTGATCTGCATCAACCCGAACTTCGTGAGCGGAAGCACATTGTGCTTGGCCCTGTCGCCGGCCATCAGCTCCGTCATGTACTTGTAAAGAGCATTGCGGTGCTCCTGGGAGTCCATGTCGATGAAATCGACGATGACGATCCCACCCATATCGCGCAGCCGAAGCTGGCGTACAATTTCTTCCGCCGCAAGGCGGTTCACCTCGTAGGTGTTTTCCTCCTGGTCGTTGGTCTTGGACCGGATGCCGCTGTTGACGTCGATGACGTTGAGGGCCTCGGTCGATTCGATCACGAGATAGGCGCCCTGCTTGATCGGGACGATCTTTCCGAAGGAGCTCTTGATCTGGCGCGTCACTTCGAAATGGTCGAAGATCGGCTCCTTGCCGTCATAGAGCTTGACGATCTTTTCCTGCTCGGGGGAGATCAGGGACACGTACTGCCGGGTCTCCTCGTAGATTTTCTCGTCGTTGACGTAGATGTTGGAAAAACCGCTGTCGAAAAGGTCCCGCAGCGTCGTGGTGGTCTTGGAATATTCGGTGAAGAGCAGACCGATGGTCTTGTTCTTCGCAATCCGTTTCCAGGCGCTTTCCCACTTGGCGATCAGGGAGCGGCATTCTCCGACGAGGACCGCAGCGTTCTTGCCTTCGGCGGCCGTGCGGATGATCGCTCCGTAGTTTTTGGGGAGGATGCTCGTGACTAGGGTCAGGAGCCTTTTCTTCTCCTCTTTCGAGGAAATTTTCTGGGAAACGCTCACTTTCTCGGCGAAAGGGAGCAATACAATGTTTCGTCCTGCCAATGAGATTTCTGCGGTCAGCCGGGATCCTTTGGTCGAAATCGGCTCCTTGACGATCTGTCCGATCAGCATCTGTCCCTGCTTGAGCACGTTCTCGATGTGTCCGTCCTTTTCCAGGGCCGGTCCGATCGGGATGCTCTCGAAGAGCTGCTTCAGATTCGTGTTGGGGTTGCTTTTCTTGACGAAGGTGTCGAAGGAAGAGAAATACAGCCCGAGATCCAGGTAGTGGACGAAGGCTTCCTTCTTGTCACCGATATCGACGAATGCAGCATTTAAAGCGGGGAGGATCTTTTTCACTCTACCGAGAAAAACATCCCCCACGCTATAACTGTGACCCTGACTGGACTCCTTGTTCAATTCGATCAGCCGATGATTCTCCATCAAGGCGATCTGGACCTCAGTCGACGACACGTCGACGATCAGGTCTTTGGAGGAAATCTCAGTCTCCATTGTCGGGATTACTTCTTCTTGTGTCGGTTCAGGCGCAAACGCTTCTTGCGTTTGTGCGTCGACATTTTATGTCTCTTTCTCTTTTTACCGCTAGGCATAATGAAGAAAAATTAGGAATTACTTGCTCTCCTTGACAGCGGCGACAAACACCTTGGCGGGCTTGAAAGCCGGGATATCGTGTGCGGGGATAGTGATGGTGGTCTTCTTGGTGATGTTGCGGGCGGCCTTGCGGGCGCGGTGCTTGATGATGAAGCTGCCGAATCCGCGGAGGTAGACAGGTTCTCCCTTCACGATGGAACCCTTGACGCTTTCCATGAATGCTTCGACAACGGTCTGGACCGCTGTCTTCTCAACGCCTGTGGCCTTTGCCACTTCGCTGACGATCTCTGCTTTAGTCATACGTTTGTATCGTTTTAACGGTTTAACAATTGCTACTAAATGAATTGGAGCGCAAAAATAGAGTATTTTTCCAAATATTCAAAATCATTTTTATTAACTTGCAATGTTTTGCTGGCACGAAGATTGACCATAGAGGGAAACGCTGCGAAACAGGGCACCGCTCTGCCAAATTGTCAGCCAGAAAGAGATATGGAGAAATACAACGACAAAGAATTCATGTTCCCTGCCGGTGCAGAGGTCAACATTATACCCGTCATGCAGGGGGACGGCCCCCTGCGCATCGATGACAGCGAGCTGCCGGATGTCATTCCTGTACTGGCGCTGCGCAACGCCGTCCTTTTCCCGGGGACGGTCTATCCCATCACGATCGGACGCGACAAGTCGGTCCGGCTCATCCGCGACGCCGAAAAGTCGGGCGCGCTGATTGCCGCCGTCCCGCAGGTGGACATCTCCGTCGAAGACCCGAAGGAGCAGGACCTCTATGCCTACGGCACCGTGGCCAAGATCGTCAAGACCCTGGAGATGCCGGATGGCACGATCACCGCGATCCTGCAGGGATTCCGCCGTCTCGCCGTGGACGGCGTGGTTTCCTACGAACCTTATATCACCGCGCGCGTCCATTATCTGGAGGATTTCCTCGCAGACGCGGGCAGCGTGGACATCCGGATGATCGCCGATTCCCTCAAGGAGAAGGCCGCCACGATCATCAAGACCTCCAACTTCGCCCCGAAGGAAGCCGTCGCCGCCCTCAAGGGCATCAGCGACTTCGGCTTCCTGACCAATTTCATCGCGACCACGATCGACGTGGAGAATTTCAACGACAAGGTCGAGCTGCTGCAGTATGACGACCTGAAGGTGCGTGCGATGAAGCTCCTGACGGTGCTGGACATGCAGCTGGAGTTCCTCAAGATCAAGCAGGAGATCAACCAGAAGGTCAAGGGGGAGATCGACCAGCAGCAGCGGGAATATTACCTCAACAACCAGCTCCGTACCATCCAGGAGGAGCTCGGCATGGACGAGGGCGAAGAGCTGGCGAAGTTCCGCGAGCGGGCCGCCGCCAAGGACTGGCCCGAGAAGGTCGCCCAGATCTTCGAGAAGGAGATCGTCAAGCTCGAGCGCTACAACCCGTCCTCCCCGGACTACAGCGTGCAGTACAACTACCTGGAGTTCCTGCTGGACCTGCCGTGGAACGAAATATCCAAGGACAACCTCGACCTCAAGCATGCCCAGAAGGTGCTGGACAAGGACCACTACGGGCTGGACACGGTCAAGGACCGCATCATCGAATACCTGGCCGTCCTGAAGCTCAAGGGCAACATGAAGTCGCCCATCCTCTGCCTCTACGGCCCTCCCGGCGTGGGTAAGACCTCGCTCGGCAAGAGCGTGGCGCGCGCCCTGGGTCGCGAATACGTCCGCATTTCACTGGGCGGCATGCACGACGAAGCGGAGATCCGCGGCCACCGCAAGACCTATATCGGCGCCCTCCCGGGCCGTATCCTGAGCGGCATCGCCCGGGCCGGCAAGTCTAATCCGGTCATCGTCCTGGACGAGATTGACAAGCTCAATTCCGACTTCAAGGGCGACCCGGCGTCGGCCCTGCTGGAGGTGCTCGACCCCGAGCAGAACTCGGCTTTCCACGACAACTACCTGGACATCGACTACGACCTGTCCAACGTCCTCTTCATCACGACGGCCAACGGCATCTCTTCCATCCAGCCGGCCCTGAAGGACCGTATGGAGATGATCAACGTCACCGGCTATCTCGCTGAGGAGAAGATGGAGATCGCCAACCACTTCCTGCTGCCGAAGCAGCTGACCGAGCACGGCCTGGACAAGAAGACCCTCCGGATCGATGCGACCGCGATGCGGGCCATCATCGACGAATATACGCACGAGAGCGGCGTCCGCGGCCTGGAGAAGCAGATCGCGAAGATTGCGCGCATCACGGCCAAGAAGATCGCGATGGAGCAGGAATATCCGACCGTCATCAAGAAGGAGCATCTCAAGGAATACCTCGGTCTGCCGACCAATTTCCACGACCTCCAGAAGGGCAATGAGGTACCCGGCGTCGTGACGGGTCTGGCCTGGACCGAGATGGGCGGAGAGATCCTCTTCGTCGAGAGTTCGGTGTCCAAGGGCAAGGGCGTGATGACGATGACCGGCAACCTCGGCGACGTCATGAAGGAGTCCGCCACCATTGCGTACCAGTATATCAAGGCGCATCCCGAGCTGGCGAAGATGACGTCCGAGGAGTTCGCCGCCAAGGACATCCACGTCCACGTGCCTGAGGGCGCCGTGCCGAAGGACGGCCCTTCCGCGGGTATCACGATGGTTTCCTCGATGGTCTCCGCGCTGCGCGGCGAGCGGATCAAGCTCCATTACGCGATGACCGGCGAGATGACGCTGCGCGGCCGGGTGCTGCCCGTGGGCGGCATCAAGGAGAAGATCCTGGCGGCCAAGCGGGCGGGTGTCCACACCATCGTCATCTCGGAAGAGAACCGCAAGGACGTCGAGGACATCAAGGAGATCTACGTCAAGGGTCTCGAGTTCATCTACGTCCACGACATCAACGACGTCATCCAAGCGATATTCTGATGGAAGTCAAGATAGAATCCAGCTGGAAACAGGCTCTGCAGAGTGAGTTCGAACAACCCTACTTTGCGGAGCTTGTCCGCTTTCTGCACCAGGAGAAGCAGGCTGGCAGGGTGATCTACCCGCCCGGCCGGCAGATCTTCCGGGCCTTCGAGTTGACCCCGCTCCCCGAGGTCAAGGTCGTCATCCTCGGCCAGGACCCGTACCACGGCTACGGCCAGGCGATGGGGCTCTGTTTCTCGGTCCCCGAGAACGTCCCGGCGCCCCCTTCGCTCAAGAACATCTTCAAGGAGATCGAAGACGACCTGGGTATCCGGATGTCAGGCAGTCCCAACCTGGAACCCTGGGCCCGGCAGGGCGTGCTCCTGCTCAACGCGATCCTGACCGTCCGCAGCGGGGAACCCGCTTCGCACGGCGCCATCGGCTGGCAGCCCTTCACGGATGCCGTGATCCGCTGTATTTCAGATCGTTGCGAGGGCGTAATCTTCCTCCTTTGGGGCAACTTCGCGCGCTCCAAACGGGAACTGATCGACACCTCGAAGCACTATGTGCTGGAGGCCGCCCATCCCTCGCCGCTGGCACGCGGCGCCTTCTTCGGCTGCCGCCATTTCTCGCAGACTAACCAACTTCTTGTCCGTCAGGGCAAGACCCCGATAAACTGGCAATTGTAAGGCTATGAAACGCATCGCCCTTTTTCCCGGATCCTTCGATCCCTTTACCGCCGGCCACCTCAATATCCTCAAGCGGGCGCTGACCATGTTTGACGAAGTCGTCGTGGCGGCTGGTATCAACCAGGACAAACGCGGCTTCTTCGACATGGACCAGCGCCTGGACATCATCCGTCAGGCCACGGCCGGCATGGAAGGCGTGTCCTGCATCAAGTATGACGGCCTGACCGTCGACGTGTGCCGCGAGATGGGCATCGTCCATATCGTGCGTGGCGTGCGCAATATGCTTGATTTCGAAACCGAACGTTCTGTCGCGGACGCCAACCGTCGGCTCGCCCCGGAGATCGAGACCGTCATCATTCCGACGGCCCAGGAGTTCGCCCATATTTCCTCTTCCGCCGTGCGCGACATCCTGCGCCACAACGGAGATACCTCTCTCTTCCTGCCTGAAGGTGTTACGCTCCCGCCCTGGCATGCGTAGGCTTGCGCTTATAGGGCTGTTCCTGCTGCTCGCCGTCTTGCCGATGCGCGCACAGGTGGATTCCGCCGGCGTTGCCAGAACGCTGACGCTGGTGGACGAGTATGTCGCGGCCCTGGAGGCGGAGCCGATGGAAACGAAACTGTCGGAGTGTGATTTCCTGATCGAAACCTGTATCGATTCCCTGCTGCGCCAGGCCGTCGCGACCAAGTTGTACGCCTACTATTCGGATTCACAGCTGATGGGGGAGGAGGCAGTGGCCATTCACCTTTACGACCGCTGGTTCGCGGACGGGACCGTCGTTTTCCCGACGGATGCGGAGGGCTTCCAGGCGCACATCTTCGCGGATTTCAACCGATCCTCGCTGGTCGGCCTGAGGGCTCCCGTGCTGGAGATGCAGGGACCGTCAGGGGAGAGTGTGACCGTGCCCGCATCCCCCGACCGGAGGAGCATCCTGTATTTCTATGATACCGACTGTTCCAAGTGCAAGCTGGAGGCGATCCTGTTGCGCAGCTGGCTGGACGAACAGGAGGCGGACCTGACGTTCTACGCCATCTATGTGGGATCCGATCCCGACGCCTGGAATGCCTACGTGGCGGAGCGGCTGCAAGTGTCCAACCCGCACGTGAGCGTCCGGCACGCCTGGGATCCCGAAGTCTCGAGCGACTTCCAGCGCCTGTACGGCATCCTCCAGACCCCGCGCCTTTTCCTGGTGGACCGGGAGGGGATCATTATCGGCCGTCGTCTGACCGTCGAGGCCCTTCGGCAGCTTGTGGAAATGGGGACGATGGACGAGGAACTCTGGAACCGAAACCCCGTCGGGGCGCGCCTGCCTTCGATCCGGGTGGAGGGAATCCTCCGGAAGCCCTGCGGCTCCCGGACCCGCACGATGGACCTGGGCAAGCTGCGGGGACGTCCGGCGTATCTGGTCTTTTATTCGGAGAGTTGCAACCGTTGCAAGGTGGAGATTCCGGCGCTGGAGGCTTCCCTGAAGCGGGGGAGCAAGGCCTTCCTGGTCAATGTCGACGAGATCCTGGCCGAGCGTCCGGAGCTGGCAAAGCAACTGTTTGACGCCTTCGACCTCAGCCTGCTTCCGCACATACTCGCCCTGGATGCGCGCGGTCGCGTCACGGAACGCTACGTATCCTTTGCTGGGAAGGAATAATTCCTTATCTTTGTCATGATGAGCGTGCGGAAGAAAAAGAACATCCCCAACGTGGACCCGGACTTTCTGGAAAAGCAGAAAGCCGCGCTCGTGCGCAAGCATCGGCAGGTCATCCTGTTCAATGACAAGGAGATGGCGGCCATCGACGAGTATTGCCGCCGTTTCAAGGTGACGTCCAAGTCGGCGATGCTCCGGCAGGCCGTGATCGAGCGCGTCCTCGCCGACATGGATGAGAACCATCCCACGCTTTTCTAATCCCTCCTTTTTCCTTTTGCCATGGAAGAAGAAAAGAAACTGTACCCCTTCAAGCTCGTGCCCGTCGAGGATTCGCCGGACGAGATCTGGCACCTGGCCGACCTGGGTTTCCCGGATTCGATGGTGCGGAACGGCTGGCTGGCGACCAACACGCTGTCCGAGTTGATGGAGATGTATATGGACCGTGTCGTGGGCGAGGGCGTCTTCGCCGCCTACGGACGGCAGTTCCCCGTGCTGATCAAGACCCTGAAAGGAGAGCGTCGCACGCCGCTGATGGTCCATCCGGACGATGAGATCGCCGCCCAGCGTTTCGACTTCCTCGGGAAGGCGAAGTTCTGGTATGTGGTGAGCGCCCGTCCCGGTGCGAAACTTTGGCTGGGTTTCCGACGGGATGTCAGCGCCGCCGAGTTTTACGATGCGTGCCGGGAAGGGACCGTCGAGGACCTGCTCCAGGTGCTGGAGCCCAAGGCCGGAGACCATTTCTTCATCGCGCCCGGTACCGTCCATGCGGCGGGGGCGGGGCTCCGGATCGCCGAGATCGCCGAATCATCCCCGCTTGACTTCCGCATCTACGACTGGGGCCGTCCCGCGGGTGAAATCGATCCGTTCGATGCCGAACTGACCCTCGAGGCCGCTTTCGATTTCATCGATTTCCGGGCCTGGAAAGCCGCTCCCGTCGCCGTCCAGACGGCGGAAGGGACCGTGCGCCTGACGGACAATCCGGAGTTCATCGCTTCCCGGATCGCCCTCGAAGCCCCGCTCCACATCCTGTGCGAGCAGTTCGGCAGTTTCGTCGCCTATCTCTGCCTGTCCGGCGAGGCCTCCGTGCAGGTGCCGGCGGTCGCCCCCAACGGGGAGAAGACGATGGACAACTATGTATTCGCCGCCGGAGAGACCCTGCTGGTCCCGGCCGAGGTGGAAGATTTCTATCTGGTGCCCCGCGCCGGGGGAACGGTGTTGCTCGAGGCCGTGGTGGAGCGGCACGAGATCCCGCTCGACTTCGCGGAAGCGCCGGATGAAGACCGTTATTTGAATTGATTGCGTATGTCGGATTCTGTCAGATTGGATAAATACGTTTGGGCCATCCGCTGCTACAAGACGCGCAGCGAGGCCACGGATGCCTGCAACGGCAACAAGGTGCAGCTCAACGGTGCGCCGGCCAAGCCGTCCAAGGCGGTCAAGATCGGCGATGCCATTTCCGTCCGGAAGGGTTCCGCCCTTTTGAGCTACAAGGTGCTGCAGTTGACGGAGAACCGTCTCGGCGCCAAGCTGGTGCCGGAATTCGCCGAGAACACGACGCCCCAGTCGGAGCTGGACAAGCTCCACGCGCCCGTGGAGACCTTCTTCGTCCGCCGGGAGCGGGGTACCGGCCGTCCGACGAAAAAGGACCGCCGGGACATGGAAGCCCTCTGGGACGGCTTCGATCCGGGGGCGTTCGATGAGGATGAATCTTAAAACAGTTGCTTATGAATATCTGGTTGGTTTTAATTGCCGTGATGGTGCTCAGCGCCATCATCCAGCAGACGCTCCAGCGCAAGTTTCGCAAGTACAGCGAGGTCGGCGTCCATCTGTCGGGCGCCGAGGTAGCGGCCAAGATGCTCCGGGACCACGGCATCGGCGATGTCAAGGTGATGAGCATCAGCGGTGAGCTGACGGACCATTATGATCCGACGACCAAGACGCTCAATCTCAGCGAAGGCGTCTACTCGGGACGCAACATCGCCGCCGCTGCGGTGGCCGCCCACGAGTGCGGGCACGCCATCCAGCATGCGACGGGCTATGCTCCGCTGCAGCTGCGCTCCTCGATGGTGAAGGTTATATCCTTTTCCAACAAGTATGTCTCCCTGCTCCTGCTGCTCGGCGTCCTGATGTTCCAGCTGACGACCTCTTTCCTCTGGCTGGGGATTGCGCTCTTCGCCGTTTCGACGCTGTTCAGCATCGTCACCCTGCCGGTGGAGATCAATGCCAGCAGCCGGGCCGTCCAGTGGCTGGACAGCACCGGGATCGCCACTTACGAGACCAAGCCGATGGCGGTCGATGCCCTGAAATGGGCGGCGTATACCTATGTGATCGCCGCGATCGGTTCGATCGCCACTCTGCTATATTACATCGGGCTTGCCCGCAACCGTTAATATTCTGCTTATGGAAGGAGTATATCTGTTTTTGGCCGATGGCTTCGAGGATATCGAAGCCCTTGCCACCCGCGACATCCTGAAAAGGGCGGGTATGAATGTGACGCTGGTCGGCATTTCCGACGATCCCTTCGTCGTTTCTGCCCACGGCCTGATGGTCGGAATCGACTGTCAGTTGGACGAACTGGAGGATGGCGGAGGAGCGACGGAGCGCGACGTGATGATCTTCCCGGGCGGAATGCCGGGTGCGCGCAACCTGGGGCGCTGCAACCGGCTCATTTCCCTGATGAAGTCGCACTATGCCGCCGGGGGGACCCTGGCTGCGATCTGTGCGGCTCCGGGCCTGGTCCTGTCCCAGCTGGATGACGTGAAAGGCGTCGATTTCACCTGCTACGACGGCTTTGCCGATCCGATGGTGTCGAAGGGCGCGAGTTTCGTGGCGAAACCGGCGGTCACGGACGGCCGCATCATCACCGGCCGGGGCCCCGGACATACCAAGGCCTTCGCGCTGGAAATCGTCAGGAAGGTGAAAGGAGAGGCGGTCGCCGCCGAAGTGCAGTACGGGATGGACCTTACTTGCGAATGATCACGCGCTTGATCCTGCGCGGTACGCTCGTCATAATTTCGTAGGGAATGGTGTCCAGGATGGACGCCATTTCTGTTACCGTGGGGTCTTCTCCGAAGATCGTGACGGTGTCGCCGACTTTCGCTTCGACGCCGGTGATGTCCAGCATGCACATGTCCATGCAGATGTTGCCGATGGTGGGGACACGGTGCCCGTTGAGGAGGAAGGAGGCGCGGCCCTGTCCCAGGTGGCGGTCCAGGCCGTCGGCATAGCCGGCGGGAATGGTGGCTATGACGGTTCCTTCCGGAGCAATGATGCCGTGACGCCCGTATCCGATGGTGCTTCCATCATTCTGTAAAGTCTTGATCTGCAAAATCTTGACTTTGAGGGAAGCCACGGGCTTGAGGCCGCGGCGGACGACCTTCCCTTCGGGATATTCGACGGGATCGATGCCGTAGATGCCGATGCCGAGGCGCACCATGTCGAACTGGTACTCGGGGAAGCGCTCGATGCCGGCGGAGTTGAGAACGTGCCACATCGGATGGTAGCCGAGCGCATCCTCGATGGTCCGGGCGCCTTGGGTGAACAGCCGGATCTGGTGCATCGTGTAGGCGTCCTCGGAAGGCTCGTCGGCGGCCGCGAGATGCGAATAGACGGAGCGCACGCGGACCTCGGGGCAGTCTTTCAACCTTTCGGTGAGGGCGGATATTTCGCTGGGGACGAAGCCGAGGCGATGCATGCCGGTGTCAAGCTTGATGTGGATGGGGAAGTCGCGGATCCCTCTTTCCCGGAGCTTGTCGCAGAGGGCCTGCAGGGTGTAGAGATTGGGGATGCCGGGTTCGAGGCGTTTCGCTATCATCTCGTCGAAAAAGTCCGTGCCGGAGGTGAGGACGAGGATGGGGGCGGTGATACCTTCCCGCCGGAGTTCCAGGCCTTCCACGGGCAGGGCGACGGCCAGGTAGTCGGCGCCGGCCTGCTGGAGCATCGCGGACATCTCCACCGCGCCGTGGCCATAGGCGTTGGCCTTGACCAGGACGAGAAGCTTGGTGGAAGGCTCGATGCGCGAGCGGAAATACCGGAAGTTGTCCAGGCAGTTCGGCAGGCTGAGCTCCAAGCGGGTGAAGTCGTTGTCGTGATTCGGCATATCATGCAAATGTACGAACTTTCTCCGAGATTTGGAAAACAGAGTTGGGAAAAGGCTGGCGCCTGAATTTCTGGGAGCAGGGATTTAACCCTTCGGGGAATGCTCCCGGAAATTCAGGCGCCAGCCTTTTCGGCTATACTCGGGATTATTTCTCGAAGTAGCGCTTCAGCAGGCCCTGGAAACCGGCGCCGTGGCGTGCTTCGTCCTTGGCCATCTCGTGGACCGTGTCGTGGATGGCGTCGTAGCCCAGTTTCTTGGCGCGTACGGCGATGGCCAGCTTGCCCTCGCAGGCACCGGCCTCGGCTTCGGCACGCTTCTTCAGGTTGGTCTTGGTGTCCCAGACCACTTCGCCGAGGAGCTCGGCAAACTTGGCGGCGTGCTCGGCCTCTTCGAAAGCGTAGCGCTTGAAGGCGTCCGCGATTTCCGGATAGCCTTCGCGCTCGGCCTGGCGGCTCATCGCCAGATACATGCCGACCTCGGAGCATTCGCCATTGAAGTGGTCGTGCAGGCCCTGCATGATCTCGGCGTCGTCGACCTGACCGTCTCCGAGCTTGTGCTCGCAAGCCCAGTTGAGGCCTTCTTCCTTGATTTCGACAAACTTGTCAGCCTTGGCGCGGCATACCGGGCAGGCCTCTGGCGGGTTCTCGCCTTCGTAGACGTAACCGCAGACGAGACATCTGAATTTCTTTTTCATGGAGATAAATCTTTAAATTGGAGTAATTCTAAACTTGTTTTTCAAAATTACCTTTTCTTTTGGAACAAAGCAAAAAAAACCTTCATAATTTCTCCAATTTGATTATATTTGTTGACTATGAAAAAAGCGTACGAAGTAGCCGGACATATTTTCACGGTGGAGATGCCGGACCGCTATCCGTTATGGGGTCTGATGGGTCAGTATGATCCGTTCGAAATACCCTGCCCGGACGGTGGAGAAATCTTCTCCCTGGAATGGGTGCCGGAGCTTCCGGAGACGGAAAAGACGCCGGTCTACACGGAGGTTCCCGAGGAGGAAGGACAGAGCCGGATCGAACTGTATCGCACGGCGACGGGCTGGCGTTTCGAAATGGCCCCGACCGCCAAGGCACGTACCTGTTGCTGGATGGAGGCGACGGAGGACTATACCCAGGCGAAACTGGCGATCCTGCCGGAGCGCCGGTCGGCCCTTTTCGGGCTCAACAATGCGCTGATGATCCTTTACGCTTTCCGTACGGCGTCCCTCCATACGCTCGAGATGCATTCCTCCGTGGTGATGAAGGAGGGGAAGGGATATATGTTCCTGGGCAAGAGCGGCACCGGCAAGAGCACGCACAGCCGGCAGTGGCTGGAGACTTTCCCCGGGACCGAGTTGCTCAACGATGACAATCCGGTCATCCGGGTTACGGCCGATGGGGGAGTCCGGGTCTACGGCACGCCGTGGAGCGGCAAGACGCCCTGTTACAAGCAGTTGAATGTCCCCGTTGGGGCGATCGTGCGGATCCGTCAGAGTCCGGAGAACCGGGCGACGCGCCTGAACCTCATCGAGGCCTACGCATCCGTGTATTCCTCCTGTTCTGGCCTGAAGGCGGAGCGGCAGATCGCCGACGGCCTGCATGCGACGCTGGAGCAGGTGGTGACGACGGTGCCCTGCTTCGTGCTGGACTGCCGTCCGGACCACGAAGCGGCTGAAGTTTGTTATGAAGCAGTAAGATGAAAAAGATGATAGTACCGAACGAGATTCTCCTGGCAGAGGCGGACGACCTGCTCTCGAAAGGGATCGAGGTGGTCCTGATGACCAAGGGCAACAGCATGCTTCCCTTCATCCGGGGGGAGAAGGACAGTGTCAACCTGAAGCGTTTCGGGGCCGTGGAGGTCGGGGACATCGTCCTCGCCCGGATTGCCCCGCAGCGCTATGTGCTCCATCGTATCTTCGCCATCGACGGCGACACCGTGACGCTGATGGGGGACGGGAACCTGGTCGGGACCGAGTCCTGCCGCCTGTCCGACATCCTGGGGACGGTGACGGAGATCATCCGGCCGAACGGATCGAAAAAAAAGGTGACGAAAGGCACTTTCTGGAGAAAGCTTTTGCCGGTCCGGCGGTATTTATTATGGATCTATAGAAAACTTGTGTAAGAAATGAAAATCATAGAAGGATTCCGGCTCCGCAAGCTCGGCAAGGAGCATATCGTCGTCGGAGAGGGACTGGCCCAGGTCAATTTCAACAAGATGATCTCCCTCAACGCTTCCGCTGCTTATCTTTGGGAATCGGTGGAGGGGAAGGATTTCACGGTCGACGACCTGGTCTCCCTGCTGCTGGACAAATATGAGGTTGAGGAAGAGATCGCCCGCCGGGATGCGGAAGCCTTGGCACAGGCCTGGCTGGAAGCCGGGGTTATCACCGAGTAGATGAAAGACTTCCGTACGTGCTTGCGTGGATTGCGTGCGATGATCCGCCCTGTAAAGGGCCGGATCGCCGTCACCGTGCTGATCGGCCTGGTCCGGATCGGCGCGTCCCTCTCGTTCGTATGGATATGCAAGAAGCTGGTGGATATCGCCAGCGGCGTGTCGGGCCTGCCCATCGGGCCCTACGTGGCCATCCTGGCCGCCGTGATGCTGCTCCAGCTGGCCCTCAACGTGGGCTTCAATTACTGGCAGGGGCTGACGGAGGTCAAAACGCGCCTGAAGATGCGCCAGGAGCTGTTCTCCCACATCATCCACAGTTCCTGGAGCGGGCGGGAGACCTTCCATAGCGCGGATGCGATCAACCGCATGCAGGAAGACCTGCGCATCGTGGTCGATCTGATCTGTGACCGGATTCCGGATGCCGTCGTGACGCTCTGCCAGCTGATCGCCGCCTCCATTTTCCTGCTCACCCTGGCTCCGAACCTGGTCTGGATTCTCCTCCTGCTGATGATCGTCGCCGTGCTGGGGAGCAAGATGTTCTTCCGCCTGCTGCGCGAGCTGACGGAGAAGATCCGGAAGAAGGACAGCGAGATCCAGGGCCATGTCCAGGAGAACCTTCAGCACCGCGTCCTGGTCCTGACCCTGTTCGGCACGGAGCGCGTGATGGAGAAGATGGAGTTCCTGCAGGACGACCTACGGGACAACACCGTCAAGCGCTTGAATTACAATGCGATCGCCAGGGGATTCATGGGCTTCGGCTTCATGTCCGGCTATGCGGCCGCCTTCCTCTGGGGTGTCTTCGGCATCAAGAGCGGCGCCGTGACCTTCGGTATGATGACCGCCTTCCTGCAGTTGGTGGGTCAGGTCCAGCGCCCGATCGCCGACCTGAGCCGGCATATTCCCGCCTTCATCAATTCGCTGACTTCGGTCGAGCGCCTGATGGAGCTGATGGAACTGCCCCTGGAGAAGGCCGGGGAGGATGTCTCGTTCCCGGGAGCGCCGGGCGTACGGGTATCCGGCCTGCGCTTCGCTTATCCGGATGACCGCAGGACCATCATTGAAGGCCTGAACTTCGACTTCAAGCCGGGTACGACGACCGTAATCACCGGTCATACCGGGGCCGGCAAGAGCACGCTGGTGCGTCTCGTCATGGCCCTTCTGCGGCCCGATGCCGGGACGATCGAGATCTATGACGGGGAAAAGAGCGTCCCTTCGTCGGTGGAGACGCGCTGCAATTTCAATTATGTCCCGCAGGGCAACAGCCTGATGAGCGGCACGATACGGGAAAACCTGCTGCTGGCCGACGCCTCCGCGACGGAAGAGCAGATGCGGGAAGCCCTGCACGTTGCGGCCGCCGACTTCGTGTTCGACCTGCCTTCCGGGCTGGACACCCTCTGTGCCGAGGTGGGTGCCGGTTTGAGTGAAGGACAGGCGCAGCGCATCGCCATCGCGCGGGCCTTGCTCCGTCCCGGCGGCATCCTGATCCTGGACGAGGCCAGTTCCTCGCTCGATGCCCGCACCGAGCAAAAGCTGCTTGACAACCTTGCCAGCTCGTGCAAGGGTAAAAAGACGATTCTGTTCATCTCGCACCGCGAGGCGGTCTCCCGCTATGCGGATGCGACCCTGGCTTTCTAGACGATATGGTTCCATTCCTGAAGCAGGTGGCCTCGCATTATTATGACGCAGGCCGGATCGGGGAGCGTTGTTTCATCTTCCCGAACCGGCGTTCCGCCGTGTTTTTCCGGAAATATCTGGGCGAAGTGGTCCGGGACGGAGGGGCGGGCAGTCCGCTCCGCGCTCCCGTCTGCCTGACGATCAATGATTTCTTCTACCAGGTGTATGGAGGCGAAGTCACGGACCGCATCCGTTTGCTGCTGGAACTGTACGAGGCTTACCGTCAGGTGTTTCCCCGTGCCGAGGGGCTGGATGAATTCATCTTCTGGGGGGAGATCATCCTGGCGGATTTCGACGACGTGGACAAATACCTGGTGGATCCCAGGGACCTCTTCGCCAACGTGTCCGAATTCAAGGACATGCAGGATGATTTCAGCCATCTCAGCGAAACCCAGCGGGAGGCCGTGACGCGTTTTCTCTCGCATTTCCGGGACCAGGCCGGCCGGCTGACCGTGCGCCTGGACCTGGACGAGCATACGGTCAAGGCCCGTTTCCTTCAAGTCTGGAATATCCTGTATCCCCTGTATGAGGCTTTCCGCAAACGCCTGAAAGAGAAGGGAATGTCGTATGAAGGAATGGTGTACCGGGATCTGGCCACCCGCCTGAAGGAAGGTAGCTCGGTGGCGGATGTCCTGTCCGCAACCTTCCCGGGCCGGGAGTCCTTTGTCTTTATCGGACTCAATGCCCTGAACGCCTGCGAGAAGACGGTCCTCCGGAGGATGCGGGACGCCGGTCTGGCCGAATTCTGCTGGGATTATGCGTCCGAGGCGATCCGCGACCCGCGCAACAAGTCTTCTTTCTTCCTGCGGGACAATGTCGTGGAGTTTCCGCCCGCATTCCGGACCGATCCCGAGGGAGTTGGGATGCCGGTCTTCCATGTCGTCAGCGTTCCTTCTTCCGCGGGCCAGGCCAAGATGGCTCCGACAATCCTCGCGGGTTGTAGCGGCGATCCGGTCGAAACGGCCTTCGTCCTGCCGGACGAGCATCTCCTGATGCCGCTGCTGAATGCCATTCCCAGCTCGTACGACAGCATCAACGTGACGATGGGCTGCCCGCTGACGGGCGGTGCCGTATACGCCCTGATGAACGCCGTTTCCGCAATGCAGATGCACCTGAGGCCGAAGGACGGTGAGTGGTATTTCTACCATCGGGACGTGCGCTCGATCTTTTCCAACAGCCTTTTCCGCGCTGCGCTGACGCCGGAAGAAGAGGCAATCGTGGAAGAGGTGAAGAAGGCCGGCCGCTATTATGTCCGGGCCGGAGACTTGCAGGGCGGGCCCCTGCTGGACCAGATCTTCCGCCCCGTCATCCTTAAGCCCAAGGAAGGGTCACAAGAGCAAAATAAGTACATCGCCCGCTCGTTCGCGGGGATTGTCAGCTACATCGGCTGGAAGATACGGGAAGTGGAAAGCATGCTGTTGGAGCTGGATTTCGCCAAACGTTATCTGATGTCCCTCCAGGTGCTGGAGGACATTGGGCTGGATGTGCTTCCGGCGACCTGGCTGCGTCTGCTGGACACGCTGCTGGCCGGAGAATCGGTCCCGTTCCGGGGCGAACCGCTGGAAGGGCTGCAGGTCATGGGGCCCCTCGAGACGCGAGCGCTGGATTTCCGGAACCTGGTCATCCTTTCGGCCAACGAGGGATCCTTCCCGCGCCGGAGCGTCAGCGCTTCCTTCATCCCGCCGGAGCTCCGCAAGGGTTTCGGCCTCCCGACCTACGAATACCAGGACAGTGTCTGGGCCTATTATTTCTATCGGATGATCCAACGGGCCGAGCAGGTCTGGCTGGTTTACGACAGCCGTACCGAGGGCCTGAAGACGGGGGAGGAAAGCCGCTATATCAAGCAATTGGAGTATTATTACCGGGTCCCGATGAAGCGTTATGTCTCCACGTCCCGGCTGCAACTTTTGCCGGGTGCGGACGAAATACCGAAGACGGAGCCGGCGATCCGGCGGATCCGGGAGGGCGTCCTGTCCGCCTCGGTCCTGCAGAGTTATCTCTCCTGCCCCGCCAAGTTCTATTATCAGTTCGTCGAAGGGCTGAAGACGGATGACGAAGTGACGGAAGCGCTGGATGCCGGCAGCCTGGGTACGGTGTTCCACGAGACGATGCGCGCCCTGTACAAGCCGCTGAATCCGGTGACGGTGGCGGATATCGACCGGCTCGTGCGTGACCGCGAGGGGCTCAAGGCCCTGATCCGGGGAAAGATCATGGAGGTCATGAAGACGATCGACGTCAGCGGGCGCAACCTGGTCGTGGAAGAGGTGATCCGGGAATACGTCCTCCAGACCCTGCGGCACGACCGGAAACTCCTGCTGAACGCCGGGTCGCCGGGTTTCCGTATCCTGGGCCTGGAACGCCCTATGGAGTGCAGTTTCGAAGGATTCCGCCTGAAAGGCATTGCGGACCGGATCGACCGGTACAAGGGGGATGAAGTCCGCATCGTGGACTATAAGACGGGCCGGGTGGAGGAGGATGACATCCGGATCACGGACGAGAATGCGGCCGCTGTCGTGGAGAAGCTCTTCGGGCCTTCCAACGCCCGCCGGCCGAAGATTGCGCTCCAGCTTTTCATGTACGGGCTCCTGGCCCAGCATTGCGGGGACCTGAAGGGGCATCCCCTGGTCAATTCCATCTATTCGGTCTCGCGTCTCTTCACCGAGCCGCTGCCGGACTGCCCCCAGAGCCCCGAATTTACCCGCCTGACCCGGGAGCGCCTGAAGGAGATGCTGGAAGAAATGGTGGATCCGAAGATCCCGTTCCGCCGCACGGAGGAAACGGCGACCTGCGAGTATTGTGATTTCAAAATGATCTGCGGAAGATGATACGGATCCTGAAAGCCTCCGCCGGTTCGGGAAAAACCTACAACCTGGCCCGCGAATACATCCGCCTGCTCCTGGAGAAGAAGGATCCCCAGGCCTACCGCCACATTCTCGCCGTGACCTTCACCAACAAGGCGACGGACGAAATGAAGGGACGCATCCTGCAGGAACTGTATGTCCTCGCTTCCGATCCGCAGGCCTCTCCCTATTTCGACGATTTCGTTCCCTCCGTCTGTCCGGACCAGGGAACCCTGCGACAGCGTGCGTCGGGACAGCTGAGCGCCATCCTCCACGATTATTCGGCCTTCGCCGTTTCCACGATCGACAAGTTCTTCCAGCAGACCCTCCGCGCGTTTTCGCACGAGATCGGGCAGTTCGCATCCTACCAGGTGGAGCTGGACAAGGCTTCCCTGGTGGAGGAGAGCGTCGACCGCATCCTGGACGCCCTGACCGAAGAGGACCGGATCCTGCTGGACTGGCTGACGGACAATGTGAAGGCTGATCTGGAAAAGGGCAACCGTTTCAACCTGGAGCCGCCGCTGAAGGCCATCGCCTCGAGTCTCAAGTCGGAAGATCACGATGAGGCGGTCCGCAGTTTCGGGGTGGATGAGGAGAAAGCCTATTCCAAGGGGCACCTCAAGGAGATCCGCAAGGCCTGCGAGGAAGTCGTGAAGCAATTCGTCCGGGATGTGGAGATGGCCGCCCGGGCGGTTTTGGATGTCCTGGAGAGGCACGGCGTGGATCCGGCCGAAAGCAACCGGGGTTTCCTGAAGGCGTTGTACAAATATGTGGATCCGGACGTCCGGACGCAACTGGAAAAGCCTTCGCCCTCTTTCCTGGAGAAGGCGCGGGACAGCATGCTGTGGTTCGCCCGGTCGAAAGACCGTCTGCGCTTGGAGCTGGAAGGTGATCTGGAAGGTCCTCTGGACGCGTTCTGCGCCCTGTTCGGGGACCGGTACAAACTGTACGGGACAGCCCGGGTCATCGGCGCCCAGGTCTACGGCCTCGGGATCGCGGGTGAACTGAAAAAGGCCTTCTCCGAACTCCAGAAGGAGAAAAACGTCCTCTGCATCGACGATTCCAACACCATCCTCAAGGATATCATCGACGGCTCCGACGCGCCCTTCGTCTATGAGAAACTGGGCGTTCGCTTCGAAGATTTTCTCCTGGATGAATTCCAGGATACCTCCGCGGTGCAGTGGGAGAATTTCCGTCCTCTCCTCCGCAACAGCGATGCGTCCGGTTTCGACAACCTGGTCGTCGGAGACGTCAAGCAGTCGATCTATCGTTTCCGGGGCTCGGACTGGAAACTCCTGGAGTCTGGCTTGCAGGAAGAATTCGGTCTTCCTCCTGGCTCGGAAAGCGTCCTGGCCGGGAATTACCGCACCTGCCGGGCCATCGTGGACTTCAACAACGCCTTCTTTCCGTACGCTGCCGGGCAGCTGGACGGCCTGCTGGGCGGAGACGAGATCCGGCGGATTTACCGGGATGTCGGGCAGCGGGTCTGCCTGAAGGACCCGGCCGAGGGCTCCGTGGACATTCAGTTCTGCGAAGACAACGAGGCCCAGATGGCCGCTGTCTTGGACGGTATCCACGCCGTGCTGGAGGCCGGCGGGCGCCTGGGCGACATCGCCGTGCTGGTCCGGGGCAATGCGGAAGGATCCGCGATTGCGGCGCGCCTGGTGTCCGAAGGGATTCCGGTCGTGTCGGATGATTCCCTGTTCGTCAAGTCATCCGTCACGGTGCGGCGGCTGGCATCCCAGCTGTCCCTCGTGGGCAGTCCTTCGGCATCGGATTCGACCGCCGTGGCCGGCTTCCTGGCCCGTTCGATGGGCATTGGCCTGCCGGACCACTACCATTCACTGGTCGACCTGGCGGAATCGCTGCTCCGCGACCTGAAGGAAGCGGACGAGGCCACCTTCGCGGCCGAAATCCCCTACGTGCAGTCCTTCATGGATTTCTTGCTGGACTGGACTTCCGTCCACGGGAATGACTTGTCGGCCTTCCTGCGCGACTGGGAGGCCGCAACGCCCAAGATCGCCTCGCCGGAGTCCGGATCCTCGGTACGCGTGATGACCATCCATAAGTCGAAGGGCCTTGAATTCCCCTTCGTGATCGTTCCCTTCGCGGAAAAGGTGACTCTCTTCAAGAGTTCTTCGCGCTGGTGCAGGCCCGAGACCGGGGGGACGGCCTTGGACAGCCTGACGGACGGCGTGTACCACGTGGCCCTGTCCGATTCGACGGAAGGAACCCTCTTTGCGGAGTATTACCGGAAGGAGCGGGCGCTCCAGTACATCGACAACATCAACATCTTTTATGTAGCGCTCACCCGGGCGAAATACGGCCTGCGCATCATAGCGAAGATGCCTCCAAAGAAGCAGAAGGATGCGGTGGACACCGGACAGGCGGCCGATTGGAAGGATCTTTCGCAGATCCTGTACGGCTTTGTCCTGTCGACGGAGTATCACGCCGGGACGATGTATGACTTCGCCTCGCTCGAGCGCAAGGCGGGACCTGCGGAACCGCTGGAAACGGGCTGGCCCTCCTTCCCGGCGGGGGACAGGGGACGCCTGAAATTCAGCCGGGACGCGGCCGATTTCTTCGGCCCGGACGGCCTGGTGGGCCCGCAGGCATCGAACCGCCTCCGCGGTCTGGTGCTTCACGACATCCTGTCGGCGGTCAAAGTGCCGGAAGACCTGCCCCGCGCCGTGGATCGTGCTGTTGCGTCGGGTGCGCTACCCGCTGACGACCGGGCGCATACGCTCGCCTTCCTGACGGCGCGTCTGGAATCCGTGGCGGAAAGGGGTTGGTTCGACGGGAGCGGCGTGGAAATCCTGAACGAGGCGTCCCTGATCGGAACGGACGGCCAGGAACTGCGTCCGGACCGGGTGATCCTTCGCGAAGACGGGTCCGTGGCCGTCGTGGATTACAAGTTCGGCCGTCCCGAGGCCGGGCACCGCGACCAGGTGGCCCGTTACGAGGATTTGTACCGCCGGATGGGCCATGCGGACGTCAGCGGATATCTGTGGTATGTCGAGAGCGGGGAAGTCGTTTCCGTGTAAAGAAAAAAACAGTATATTTGTATTTCAAGAACAAACTGACTGAAATGGAAGCAGGAGAAAACATCAACAAGCTGGATTACAATACCTCACGCGAAAAGTTGGCGATGCCTGAATACGGGCGTAACATCCTCCGGATGGTCGAGCACCTCAAGACGATCGAAGACCGCGACAAGCGCAGCGAACAGGCCCGTGCCGTGGTCAAGTCGATGGAGATTCTCAACCCCCAGGTCCATCAGCAGGAGAATTACAGCCAGAAACTGTGGGACCACCTCTATATGATCGCGGGCTATGACCTCGACATCGACGCGCCTTATCCCGCGCCCGTTCCCGAGCTGATGGAGGCCAAGCCGCTGACCATTCCGCTGAAGGACAAGCCTGTCAAGGCCGCCCACTACGGCCGCAACATCGAGAGCATCATCGACCTGATCGCCTCGGAGCCGGAAGGTGAGGTCAAACGGGCTATGATCACGTCGCTGGCGATCTACATGCGGCAGCAGTACCTGATCTGGAACAAGGACAGCGTGGCCGACGAGACGATCTTCAAGGACATCGAGAAACTGTCCGACTACCGGATCCAGGTACCCTCGGACATTTCCCTGTCCAAGATTTCCGGCGACGCCAATTTCTCCCGTCCCGGGATGGGAATGAACGTGGGCCAGGCCGTCGCCAAGAAGAATAAGAAGAACTGGAAAAAGAAGAAATAATCGAAATGCCGAAATTGGGAATCTGGAAAAGTTGGGATGACCGGCAGCGGAAGACGGCCGTGAAACTGGTCGGGCTGATCCTGGCCGTGCTGGCCGTCTATACCTTCATCTCCTGCGTGTCCTACCTCTTCACCTGGAAGGCGGACCAGAGCCTCCTCACCGCGCCCGACAGCCTGTCGCCGGCGACGGAGGTCCACAACGAATCCGGCAAGCTGGGCTTCCGGCTCGGCCGTTTCCTGATTTGCGACTGTTTCGGTCTGGGCAGTTTCGCGCTGATCGTCATCCTGGCCGCGGCGGCCGCCCGGCTACTGCTGGGCAAATGGAAACAATCCCTGCTCAAGACGACGGCCGTGGTGCTTTCCGGTGCGTTCGTCCTGTCCCTGATCCTTTCCTGGTTTGCCGGTCTTTTCGGTCCTGACACGGCGTTCGGGGGTGGCCTTGGCGGCCGCTGCGGCGCTTTCCTGACAGGTTGGGGCAACAACCTCTTCGGTCGTATCCTGACGCTTTGCTTCATCCTCCTGCTGACCCTGGGCTGGCTGTTGCTGGTCAGTCCGCGTGTCTCCAGATGGTTCGTTTCGCTCGGGCCCGGCAAGGAAACGATGGAAGAAAAGCCAGGGAAGCAATGGTCCGAGCCCGTTACCGAACGGCCCAGGCCGGCATCCACACCCGCTCCCGCTCCTGTCGCCGATGCGCCGGCCCGTCCTGCCCGCGTGATGACAGAAAGCACGCCCAAGCCGGCTCCTGCCACGCCCAAACCGGACGCTCCCGTCTCCGAAATGGAAGTGATCCGGGACACGGATGGCCTTTCCACGGAAGTGAAGGAGCCGCTGCCGCGCATCAACATGCGTGACGAGCTGCCCCGCTACAAGATGCCCCCGCTCGACTTGCTCGATCCCCATGCCTCCGGCAAGCAGGAGGTTTCCACGGAGGAGCTGGTCCGCAACAACAACAAGATCCGCGCTTCCCTGGCCAATTACAAGATCCAGGTCGAGGATGTGAAGGCCGTCGTGGGGCCGACCGTGACCCTGTACAAGGTCTATCCGGCGCCGGGCGTGAAGATTTCTTCGATCAAGATGCTGCAGGACGACATCGCGATGTCGCTGAACGCCAAGGGCGTGCGTATCGTCACGCTCAGCGATTCCGTGGGCATCGAGGTCGCCAATGACAAGCCTTCCATCGTCCCGCTCCGGGCGCTGCTCAACGATCCGGCCTTCCTGGAGAGCAAGGCGGAACTGCCGGTGGCCATCGGCTATACCATCACCCAGAAAGTCAAGGTGTTCGACCTCGCCGACGCACCGCATCTGCTGATCGCCGGTGCGACCAAGCAGGGCAAGTCGGTCGGTCTGAACGTGCTGGTCTCCTCGCTCCTGTATGCCAAGCACCCGTCCGAACTGAAGATGGTGTTCATCGACCCGAAGATGGTCGAATTCTCTTCCTACGCCAACCTGCTGAAGCACTACCTGGCCGTCCTTCCCGACGCGGGGGACGAGCAGGACGAGCGCAGCAGCGCCATCGTCAAGAAGGCCAAGGATGCCGAGCGCGTGCTGCGCTCCCTCTGCATCGAGATGGACGAGCGCTACGAGCTGCTCAGCAAGGCCCTGGTCAACAACGTCAAGCTTTACAACGAGAAATACAAGGACCGCCATCTCCTGCCCACGGAGGGCCACCGCTATCTGCCGTATCTGGTCACCATCGTGGATGAGTATGCCGACCTGACCATGTCCATCGGCGGATCTCCGGAGACCAAGGCCGCCGCGAAGAGCATCCAGAACTCAATCATCCGTCTGGCCCAGAAGGGCCGTGCGGCCGGCATCCACGTCGTCCTGGCGACCCAGCGTCCTTCGGTGGATGTCATCTCCGGCATCATCAAGACCAACTTCCCGACCCGTATCGCTTTCCGCGTGGCTTCCCGCATCGACTCGATGACCATCCTGGACATGCCGGGCGCTGAGAAACTCATCGGCCGCGGCGACATGCTCTACTACGCAGGTGTTGAGACGGAACGCATCCAGTGCGGTTTCGTCAGCAACAAGGAGATCAACGACATCGCCGGATACATCGGAGATCAGCAGGGTTACCAGAAGTGCTACAACACGCCGTACTACCTGCCGGATCCTTCTCCGGCCGAGGGAGAGGGCGGCGGCATGATCGACGCCTCCGACCTGGACGACCGTTTCGTGGAAGCTGCCAAGATGGTCGTGATGACCCAGAAGGGATCGACCTCCGACCTGCAGCGCCGGCTCGGGATGGGTTATGCCAAGGCGGGCCGCGTGATGGATCAGCTCGAAAGCGCCGGTATCGTCGGCCCCCAGGAGGGTTCCAAGCCCCGCCAGGTTTTGGTACAGGATTTGGATACCCTTCAGCAAATGCTGAATGAGTTGATGAAATGAAAAGATTCTTCCTTCTGACCGTAACCGTGTTCTTCGCCTGCTGGGCCTTCGCCCAGGAGCAGGGACCGCTCGACGATTTCGCTGCGAACCTCGCCTCGGGAGAAGTCTCCTTCAAGTATTCTTTCGAAGTCAAGGGAGATATCCCGATGAAGGGGAACGGGACCGCCGCCTTGTATGGCGCGTCCTATCATGTCCTTGGCAACGGGATGGAGCTCTGGTGCGACGGCAAGACCCGCTGGACCCTTGACCGCAACGCCAAGGAAGCCTATATCGAAGAGGTGGATCCCGAATCCGCGGATTATCTGTCCAATCCGGCTACCCTGCTGGGGGCCCTGGACCGCGCGTTCGAGGTCCGGTCCGTCTCCGACGTCACGCTCAGCGGCAAGAAACTGCGGGCGGTCGCGATGAGTCCCGCCGTGGAGGATACGGGTCTGAAGACCGTCACCCTGTATCTGGACGGTGCCGTTCCTGCCCGGGTTTCCATCGTGGTTGACGACGGGACCGAGACCGTGTTCCGTATCAGCGGTTTCTCGGTCAAAGAAAAAAGCGATGCCGCTTTCTCGTTCGACATCGCTTCCCTTGGGTCTGACTACGTGGTGACGGATCTGCGCTAGTCCTTGTGGTCCCGCACGCAGCGGACATTCAACGCCATATAATCCTTGTAGCCCGGCTCACAGCCGATGGTATCATATTTCATGTAGACGGAGCGGAAATAAGCCTGCTCCGCATCCCGTTCGTCCGCGGTCCAGAACAAAGCGTATTTCAACACTTCCATGTGGACGTGGTCGGTATCCTGTATGGCTACGTAGCCGAGCGGGATGAGGGAGAATCCGCTGGTATTGCGCGGCTCCACATCCGGCCAGTATTCCCACATGCGGGTGGAATTGAAATAAGCGTTGGCCATGTGCGCGCCGGCGCCTTGCTTGAAAGTCGTCATGGCGTTGGTCCCGGCGGGGCTGGAATAGGCGTTGTTGAAAGCCAGGAACTCCTCGTTGGTCGGCAGGCGCCATCCCTCGGGGCAGCTCTCCTGCGCCTCGCCCCAGGTATAATAGCGGCCGAAAAGATCGTCCAGTACCTCGCTGTCATAATAGGAATAGCCCTTGCCGGCGTAGGCAAGATTCTCCGCCATCCAGTCGAGACCGGCGGCCGTCGTGTAATGATAGAGGCGTCCGTCCCGCCCGTCTCGGATGAGGGTGACGGGATAATCCACGCCCTGGAGCGAAGAATATCCTCCCCGGGTGCGGACGACGACACAACTGGCGGAGGCGGTGGCATTGCTGTATCCTTCCGCAAACATGCCGCACAGGATCGTGAGTGTCTGCAGCGAGTCGGGAATGGTAAAGGTGAACGAAGCAGGAACGGATGCCGGATCCCCCTCGCGCCGGACCGTATCCCGGCGGTCGAGCTGGGAGATGTACCAGTAGCAGCCGGGCAGATCCGTCTTGGTGTCGGACGCATCGCGGGAAACCAGCTCCTTCGGCGTGATGGTAAGGGTTTCTCCGGTTCGCACGAAAGACTCGATCGTGAATTCCGGCGATCCCGTGAAACTGAGGTATGTCGTTTCTTCCTCTTTTTCCTTGCAGCAGGCGGAAGCCAGGACAAGCAGGGTGGCCAGGAAGAACAGGGGTCTGACTCTCATGGTAAGTTCAAGCATGTATTAACTCACAAATATCGCAATTTCTGATGAAATTCCGTTACCTTTGTACAAATACTTTGCCGAACGATGAAGGGAAGGCTTACTATCTGGGTCCTCTGCACGCTTTTTTTTCTGCTCTCCTGCCGGGAGGCGGACCGCTATGTCGTCCTGAGCGGATATGCCCAGGGCGGGACCTATTCCGTCAAGTTGAACCTCAAAGGCGTCCGTGAGCGTCCGCAGGCCATCCAGACGGCGGTGGACTCTCTGCTGAAAGAAATCGATTTCACCCTTTCCGGCTACAACAAGGCCTCGCTCCTGAGCCGGCTGAACGCCGGCGAAACCATTACGCCCAATCCAATGCTCTGCGAGGTGTATCGTCGTTCGTATGAGTTCTACCGCCGTTCCGGCGGCGCCTTCGATGTCGCCTGCGGCCCCTTGTTCGATATCTGGGGATTCGGATTCACTACGGATTCACTGCCCGGTCCGGACCGGATCGCGGAAGCGGCTGCCCGTTCCGGGATGGGACGGCTCCGCCCGACGATGGAGGAGGCGCTTTCCCCGAACGGGACCCTTTCCGCCCGCGACCTGCTCATTGAACCCGGGGGAGAAGCGCCCCTACTCAATTTCAACGCCATCGCCCAGGGATTCAGCTGCGATTACGTCGCCCGCTACCTGCACGCGTTGAGCGTGAAGGACATGCTGGTGGATATCGGTGAGATCTATTGCGAAGGCCGGAATCCTTCCGGCCGCTCCTGGTCCATCGGCATTGACAGTCCCGTGGACGGCAACAATGTGCCCGGGGCGGACATGCAGGGGGTGTGGCGTTCGGGCGGCGGGGCCGGACAGGGCGTCGTCACCTCCGGCAATTACCGCAAGTTCTATGTGCGCGACGGGCGGAAATATTCCCATACGATCGATCCCCGCACCGGCGTTCCTGTCTCGCACAATCTTCTCAGCGCCACGGTGATCGCCCCGGATGCGACGACGGCCGACGCCGTTGCTACCTGGTGCATGGTCGTGGGGTTCCGGGAGGCGGCGCTCCTGCTGCGGGATCTCGGTCTGGAAGCCTGCCTGATTTATGACGAAGAGGGCGAGATGAAACTCTGGACCACTTCCGGTTTCGGCCTTTCTACAGGGAACTGATCGTTTCCAGGACAAACAGCAACGCTTCGATGAGCGCATCGTCGGCCCGTACCAGCCAGTACGGACAGATCCCTGCCGCGGCGAGGGTCAGGACGGAGACGGATACGAGCATCACGGCTCCGCTCAGGGGCAGGGACAGCAGGTTGGTCAGCAGGAAGTATTTGGGAAAGGTATGGAAACGGATCCAGGCGAGGGGAGCGGTAAAGACCTGGCAGGAGATCGTCATGGCCGCGGCATTCCAGATCCTGCGCATCGGATCGGCCTTTTCCAGCCGGGTCCGGGGCGCCGGATACCAGGCCTGAAGCCGGGGTAGCAGGAGGGTGATGCCGAGCATGGCGAGATAAGAGAGCTGGAAACCGACGCCGGCTATGACGGAGGGCTTGAGGGCGAGCTGGATGGTCAGGGCGGCCAGCAGGATCCGGGCGGGATCCTTTTTCCGGCCGCTGTCGAGGGAGGCCGCTTCACTGACACAGACATAGAGGAAGGCGCGGACGACCGAGGGCCCGGCACCGGTCATCAGCATGTAGAAGCCCGTCGCGGCCAGGGTGACGGCACAACGGGCTTTCCGGGCGGCGGGCGTGTTGCCCAGCAGGCCGAATAACCTCCTGACGATCAGGTAGATCATGCCCAGGTGCAGGCCGGACAAGGCCAGGATATGGGAAGCCCCGCTGCTCCGGAAGGCAGTTATTGTCTCCCGGTCCAGTCCGCTCCGGTCTCCGGTCATGAGGGCCTGGATCATCCCGGCTGAACGTCCGTGGGGGAAAGGAAGAGAGGCGATGAGGCGCTTCAAGGCCTCGCAGGCCTTTTCCGGCAGCGTCGGAGGTCCGGGTGGAGGGACTGGCAGCAAGACTTGGGAGCACTGGCAGAAAACGCCCAGCAGGAAGAAGAGGACGCCATATCGGAGCCGGGGCCGGCGTCCGGAGAAAAGGAAGGGAAAAAGAAGGGTGACGAACCCGAGGACAATGCCCGGAAGAAACCAGGAGACAGGCCCGGAAACCCGGGTCGCGAGTTGTCCTGCGGCCGATCCGGCCGCGAACGGAATGGCCAACGCCGCCATATCTCCCGCCTCATCCATTTCGTCATTCCTATTTTTGCTAAAGTTACGATTAATCCGTAATTTTGTATGATTTTAAACGTTTATTTATGATCATTCTTGTAATCAACTGCGGCAGCTCTTCCATCAAGTACCAGCTCCTGGATATGAAGAGCGATGATGTATATGACCTGATGGCGAAAGGCGTCGTCGAGAAAATCGGTCTTCCCGAAGGCATCCTCACCCACAAACCCACCGGCAAGCCGGTTCTGACGAAGAATCTCCCCATTCCCGACCACAAGGTCGGCATGCAGCTCCTGCTGGATGCCCTCGTGGATCCGGAAAGCGGCGTGCTCCATTCCTTCGACGACATCGAGGCGGTCGGCCACCGTATCGTCCAGGGTGCGGACTTCTTCTCGGGCAGTGCCATCGTCGACGAGGATGTGCTCTCCAAGATCGAGATCTGCTGCGATTTCGCGCCGCTCCACAATCCGGCACACCTGCTCGGCATCCGGGCGATGCAGAAGGTCCTCCCGACCGTGCCCCAGGTGGTGACGTTCGATACGGCTTTCCACCAGTCGATGCCGCCGTTCAATTACATGTATGGTCTGCCTTACAAGTACTATGAAGAATACCGGGTCCGCAAGTACGGCGCCCACGGCACCAGCCACCAGTACGTGGCCGGCAAGGCCGCGCAGCTGACGGGCATCGACCTGGAGCACTCCAAGATCATCACCTGCCACCTCGGCAACGGCAGTTCCATCACCGCCGTGCAGGATGGCAAGTGCCTGGATACCTCGATGGGCTTCACTCCGCTCGCAGGCATGATCATGGGCACCCGCTGCGGCAGCATCGACCCCAACATCGTCCCTTACATCATGAAGAAGGAGGGGCTCACCCCCGACCAGATGACCGAGGTGATGAACCGGAAGAGCGGATTCCTGGGCCTGTCCGGCAAGACTTCCGACGTGCGCGAGCTCAACGCCCTCGTCGCGGAAGGAGACCAGCGGGCGAAACTCGTCTTCAAGGTCTTTACCTACGACGTGATCAAACTGATCGGCGCCTACATCGCCGAAATGCAGGGCGTGGACCTGCTTGTCTTCACCGCCGGCATCGGCGAGAACAACGCCCGCCTGCGCCGCCGCATCTGCGAGAATTTCGGCTACCTGGGCCTGAAGTTCGACCACGACGCCAACGCCAACGCTTCCGGCGACACGATCATCTCCCTGCCCGATTCGAAGGTCAAGGTCGCGATGATCTGCACCAACGAGGAACTGGTGATCGCCCGCGACACCATGCACCTGGTCCAAAACATGGAATAAACTTCACAACGATATGTCACTGATTGAAAGTATCATCGCGCGCGCCCAGTCCAACCGGCAGCGCATCGTGCTCCCCGAGTCTTTCGAGGAGCGTACCATCACGGCGGCCGACCGCGCCCTTGCGGACGGCCTGGCTGACATCATCCTCATCGGCAACCGGGAGAAAGTGCTGGCATACGCCGCTTCCCTGGGCCTGACCCACATCGCCGAGGCGATCATCATCGATCCTGCCACGAGCGAGAAGACCGAGGAATACGCCCAGTTGCTGTTCCAGCTTCGCCAGGCGAAGGGAATGACCCTGGAGAAAGCCCGCGAAGTGGTGCTGAACCCGCTCTATTTCGGCTGCCTCATCATCAAGAGCGGCGATGCAGACGGACAGATCAGCGGCGCCTTGTCGACGACCGGCGAGACCCTGCGTCCCGCCCTTCAGATCATCAAGTGTGCCCCCGGCATCACCTGCGTCAGCGGTGCGATGCTCCTGATCACCCAGACACCGCAGTACGGCGAAGAGGGAGTCCTGGTCGTGGGCGACGTGGCCGTGACGCCGATGCCGGATGCCAACCAGCTGGCCCAGATCGCGGTCTGCACCGCTCAGACGGCCAAGAGCGTGGCCGGATTCGAGGATCCGCGCGTCGCGATGCTTTCCTTCTCCACGAAGGGTTCCGCGAGCCACGAGGTCGTGGAAAAGGTGGTCGAGGCGACCGCCCGGGCCAAGGAGTTGAATCCTGCCCTGAAGATCGACGGCGAGCTGCAGGCTGATGCGGCCCTGGTGCCTACCGTGGGTCTGAAGAAAGCTCCGGGTTCTGAGATTGCCGGCAAGGCGAATGTCCTGGTGTTCCCTTGCCTGGAGGTGGGCAACATCGCTTACAAGCTGGTCCAGCGTCTGGGCCAGGCGGATGCGATCGGTCCCATCCTGCAGGGTATCGCACGTCCGGTGAACGATCTGAGCCGCGGCTGTTCCGTGGATGACATCTATAAGATGATCGCGATCACGGCCTGCCAGGCGATGGACGCTTAGCGGGCATTGACGCCGACAGGACGGGGAGGAGTTTGGGAAGCAGGAAAGAACCCTTCGGGGAATGCTTCCCAAACTCCTCCCCGTCCCGTCGGCTACGCAAAAGCGGGCAGCCAGCACATCGCTGGCTGCCCGCTTAATGTCGGGCTCTGAGGCTTACTGCATCGCCTTGAAGATGCTGGTCAGCTGCGCCAGGGTGGGAGCTACGCCGGCCGTGGCGGAGTTCAGGGAAGTCACCGTCCCCTTCGCGGCGGCATCCGCGGCTTGTGAGATGGCCGTCGCATCCACATTGGACAAGGCCTTGAGGGCCGTCATTACGCTCTGGACATTGCTGTCATTGATCAGCTTGGACGAACCTTCGATCAGGCCGGAGGTGAAATCGGTGGTGAAAGCTTCCGTGGCATCGGCCAGGGCGGAGGCACCGGTCAGTACTTTACCGAGATTGATGATGTTCGTCAGGTTGCTCAGGTCGAGGGCGCCGGTGGCCTTGAAGATCTGATAGAGGGCTGCCAGGGCACCGCCGGTGTTGGATCCGGTGCTGGTGGCGTTGGAAGTGAGGTTCTTGATGACGGAGCAGGAGGAGAGGAGCATGATGGCGGCCAGTCCCGCTGCAATGTACTTCAAAGGTTTCATAATGGTATGATTTTGGGGTTATTGTTGACTTTACCTCGGTAAATATAGAAAAAAGTCCAAAATTATTCCTCGGTACGGTAGAAAAAATCGCGGGCCGGCAGGACGACGGAATACTCTTCCCGCAGGCGTCCGAACAGGGCGGCCGTGAATTTCGTGAAGGCCGGTCCGCGCCAGGTTCCCGTGTTGGTCACCATGATCCAGCACTCGCCGTCCGGGTAGTTTTTGATCAGGGCGCTCGTTCCCGAGAAGGTCCCCGTCCGAGTCCAGACACCTTCTTCGGAGATGTCGTTCCACCCCAGGCCGTAGGTGACGCTGTCGGTGACGAAGGTCATCTGGGCGATGCTTTCCCGGCTCAGGATGTCCGGGACTTCGTCCTGCCCGTCGATGGAAGCCACGAAGCGCGCCAGTTCCGGTACGGAAGTGACCCAGGCGCCCGCACCTTTCAGGGCCCGGATGTCGTTGCCGCCGTAGCAACGGGGTACCTGGACGCCGCTGTTGTCGTAGCGCTCCACGGGCTTGTCGTTGGCCTGCATGTAATAGCGGGTCTCACCCGGATAGCGGTCCTTGTAGAAGTTGTAGGCGATGTGCATGTCGGTGCAGTGGGCCGCCCGAAGGACGTTCTCCCGGATCCAGTCTTCGTACGGTTCGCCGGTCACGCGCTCGATGACCAGGCTGAGCAGGAGGTAGCCGAAGTTGGAATACTCCGAAGCGGTGCCGGGATCGAAAAACAGTTCCCGTTTCAGGATGGCGCGTGCGAGGGTTTCGCTGTCCGGGGGCGTCTTCCAGCCGTTGGCCTTCATCAGGCTTCGGGTGCTGAACATCGGATCGCCGCCCGCGCGGGCGGTGAATCCGGCCTCGTGCATCAGCAGGTGCCGGATGGTGATGTCGTAGATCCGTTCGTCCCTGATCACGTCGGAGAATTCTTCCAGGACTCCGCCCGGGGCGAACACGCAGTCGTCCAGCGCCAGCAGTCCGCACTCCTGCAGGAGCATGATACCGGCCGCGGTGATCAGTTTCGAGACGGAAGCGACCCTCAGCAGGGTGGCCGGGCTCATCCGGACGTCCTTGTCTGCGATACCGTAGCCTTTGGCGTAGAGCAGCGAATCGTGCCGCATGATGCAGAGGGAGGCACCCTTGAGGTTCCACTCCTGCATGTATTCCCGGATCTGCCTGTCCAGACCCCGGAGCACGGCGGTGTCCGACAGTTCGTTGGTAAGGGTGGCGTTGAGGTCCACGGGGATCTTGAGCGGCGCACGGTCGCGCCACTGTCCCGCCGCGATCAGTGCGCACGCGGCGATCAGGACGGCAGCCAGGGCCGGAATCAAACGCTTTTTGTCAAGCCTCCTCATCCGTCAGGTATCCTCTCTTGCGGGCAAACTCTATGATGAGGTCGGCGGTCCCTTCGAAACCCAGCACCGAACTGTCGATGCAGAGGTCGTAATTGGAGGCCACGCCCCAGTTGCCGAAGGTGATGTAGTTGTAATAGGCTTCGCGCTCTTTCTCGCGCTTGAGGATCAGGGTTTCGGCTTCTTCTTCGGAGAAACCTTCCCGGGACGCGACGAACATCTTGCGCACTTCCAACGGGGAAGTCAGGAAGACATCGATGCTGTCCATGTCCCTCAGGACAAAGTCGGAGGCCCGTCCGACGAAGATCGCAGGCCCTTTTTCGGCCAGGCTGCGTATCGTCTCGCTCTGGATGCGGAAGAGGTCCGCGTCATTGATGTAGTTGTCGCTGAAATGGCCGTAGCGGTTCGAACTGAAGAGGCTCGAGAGGGAGAACGTCCGTTTCTTTTCGTCGCTTCCCTCAAACAGGTCCTTGCTGAAGCCGCTTTTCTTCGCCGCTTCATCGATGAGCTCGTTGTCATAGACGGGGATGCCCAGTCTCTGACCCAGGATATGGGCGACGGCCTTTCCTCCGCTGCCGAACTGACGCCCGATGGTGATGAGGATCTTCTTTGCCATGGTTTACTGAATGCTGCTGCCGAGGAGGGTAGGCTCCTCGCCATCCTTGAGTTGGTCGAATTTGCGGAACAGACTGTGGATGAAGAAGAGAGCTATGACGGTCGCGAGAACGTCCGAAATCGGGAAGCTGATCCAGACACCCGTTTCCTGTAGCCAGAGGGGCAGCAGGTAGACGATGGGGACGAGGATCAGGAGCTGCCGGGTCAGGGAGAGGAAGATGGACTTCTTGACCATGCCCAGGCATTGGAAGAAATTGCCGGCGACGATGCCGTAGCCGACGGCGAAAAAGCCGCAGTTCATGATGCGCAGGCCGTGGGTGGCAAGACGGACCAGTTGCGGATCGTTGGTGAAAAGCCGGACTGCGGGTCCGGGCAGAAGGACGCAGATCAGGAAGCAGACGGTGGTGACGAGCGTCTCCCATTTCGCCGTCAGGATGAATATCTCCTTGACGCGGCTGTATTGCCGGGCGCCGTAATTGTAGCCGGCGATCGGTTGCAGACCTTGGTTGAAGCCCATGCAGATCATGACGAAGATCATCGTGATGCGGTTGGCGATGCCATAGGCGCCGATGGCCAGGTCCCCACCGTACTTGCGCAGCTGCTGGTTGATGAAGATGGCCACGACGCAGGAGGCGCAGTTCATCAGGAAAGGCCCCAGGCCGATGGCCAGGGACTGCCGGGCGATCCTCCAGTCCAGCTGGAAGATCGGACGCGGGAAGTGCAGGACCCGTTCCTTGTCGGAAAGGAAGCGCAGGCTGTAGCTGAGCGCCATCAGCTGGCAGATCACCGTCGCAATGGCGGCGCCCTGGATACCCAGGCCCAGCACGAAGATGAAGATGGGGTCTAGGATGGCGTTGGAGATGACGGTGAACAGGGTCAGGCCCATAGCCACTTTTGGGTGTCCTGCGGCCCGGATGATGCCGTTGAACCCAAAATACAGATGTGTGAAAGCGTTGCCCAGGAGAATGATGAACATGTAGTCTCGGGCGAAGGGGAGGGTGTTCTCGCTGGCGCCGAAGAAATACAGGATCGGATCCAGGAAGAGCAGCGTCAGGACGGTGAAAAGGGCTCCGATGATCAGGTTGAGGGACAGGACGTTGGCGAGGACCTTGTTGGCGGTCTCATAGTTGCGCTGCCCCAGCATGACGGAAATCATCGTCATGGCACCGACGCCGACCAGGGTTCCGAGGGCGGCCGAGAGATTCATCAGGGGGAAGGAGACGGCCAGTCCGGAGATGGCATAGTGGCCGACATCTTTGATGTGACCGATGTAGATGCTGTCGACGACATTATACAAAGAAGACGCAGTCATGGCAATGATGCCCGGGACTGCGTACATCTTCAGAAGGGTACCGATCTTCATGGTACCCAGCTCGGTGGGTGCCGTTTTTCCTGCCATCGGTCCGGCGATCAGTCGAGGGTGTCGATGGACCCGTCTTCGTTCTTGCCCAGCATCTCGATCTCGAAGCAGAGCGGCGAGCAGGCCGGAATGGTGGATCCGCCTCCGGTGATGCCGTAACCGAGAGCCGAATAAAAGAAGCAGATGCCTTTCTCGCCGGCCTTCATCCCCTGGATACACTTGGTGAATCCTTCGATCAGGGATCCGCCGTCCGAGGTGGTCAGTGTTTCATCATCGGAAGAGGGCCAGCTGAGACTCATCGGCTCGTAGGTCTTGCTGTCCTGGTAGATACGGTATTTCCGGGTCGTGTCACGGATCGTGGAGTCGAAGACCTGGCCGTTCAGTAGACGTCCCGTGTAGTTGATGTAGACGGTGCCGGATTCGAACTCGCTGGTATCCTTCGGCTCCTGGGTCTGGACGTAATAGTAACCGTAGGCGGTGGAATCGACGCCGGGGTAGTGGCGGGCCATGAAGCGGGCGAGGGAGTCGGTCTCCCATTTCGCGATGTCGGGGATGGCCTCCAGAATCTCGGTGGTGTAGATGATGTCCGTCCCGCTGACCTGGTCGATGTATTCCTGTGCCGTCTCGAAGTAGTTGGTCGTGGCGGTCGATGTCAGCCAGCCGGGGATCACGGCGGTCCGGGTCCCTCCGACACGCATCGTTTCCATCATTTCAGTGATGCCGGCGGAGAGATAACCCTGATACCGGCAAATGACCGTCGGGCCATAATAATATGACTCGGCAAATGTGCCGATCTGCTGGGAAAGCTTCTTGTCGGTCGTGGCACTGACATTGCCCGCAAGGTCCGTCAGGGTATAGTTGGCGTACACGAAAGGGGTGTCCTCCAGGGAACCGATCAGCGCACCCGTCCCCGGGCTGTCGGACGTGATGCGGGAACCCAGCTCGGTCTGTGGGGCGTCGGGGCAGTGGACGGTGACCCATGCGTCAAAATACCGCTTGCTGGCGTCGTTGATGCCTGTCTTCGGCGCTTTGGCGCAGCTTCCTGCAATCATCAGGGCCGCCGCGAGACAGGCGAATGCGAAAGTTCTTTTCATTATCGTTGCGTAATCTTATTCAATCAATCATTCACTTCTTCCACCCGGACATGGTAGCACAGCGATGCATTGGCAGGAATCGTGCCAATCTGCCTCTTTCCGAAACCATGTTTGCCGGAAAAGAAGATATAGCAGTCCTCTCCGCTCCGGACGCCGTCCAGCCCGAGCTCCAGGCCGTGGACCAGCTTGTCCTTCCCGAGCGTAACGGTGCGGGGAAGGAAGGCCGTCGAATCGGACAGGTCCCATTTCGCCGAAGCGGCGATGTCCGGATCGTTGGTTGCGAACATCGTGCCGGCCGAGATCGAGGAATTGTTGAAGTTGTATCCGGCGTAGTAGAAAGTGACGGAACCGCCCTTGGCCAGTTCGGTCCCTTCCCCTTCGGCGACGATCATCCTGACGGCGCCATCGTTATAAACCACCTGGTACTCGGGATGGGACTCCAGTTGCTTGGTGACGTATTTGTCGATGTTCTCGCTCTGCTTGGCGAAAGTCGTCTCCAGCGAGGATTTTCCGCAGGAGACGAGAGCCAGCAAGGCACAGGACAGTGTCAGTATTTTATGCTTCATCTTTCAGGAATTCATCGGTACAGCGGGCGACGAAGGCGGCCACGTCGTCCTTGGTTTGCAGGTCTCCGCCCAGCGGAATGCGTCCGCCGGAGGCCTGTTCGTGCCCGCCGCCGGAAAAATAACGGGCAGCCAGATTCCGGGCCGACCAGCCCCTCTTGGAGCGGATGGAGACACGGTATTCGTCTCCGGACTGTTTCAGGAAGAGGCTCAGCCGGACACGGTCAATGGAAAGGGGGATGTTGACGAAGCCCTCGGTTTCGCCTTCCCGGATGCCGTATGCCCGGGCGGTCTCGCCGTCAAGAATCATGCAGGCGACCCCCTTGTCGGAGATGGTCAGCTCCCGGTCCAGCAGGTGGCCCATCAGGCGGATCCGCCGTTCGGGATATTCGTTGTAGATATGTTCCAGGATGCGATCCCGGTCCGCGCCGGCCTGCAACAGGGCTGCGACCGTTTCCAACGTGCCTTCGAAAACGGAGTTGGCGAAATTGTTCGTGTCGGTGGTGATGCCGGTCAGCAGCGGTTCGGGGCAGCCTTCCGGCAGATCCTTGCCTGCACAGGAGGGGAAGGTGCGAAGGATATGGTACAGCAGTTCGCAGGTCGAAGACACCTCCGTCTCGGAGAATGCCAGGCCGAACTCCGACCGCTCGGGATGAAGGTGGTGGTCCACCAGGATCCTGGGAGCACCGGAGGCGCGGAACAGGTCTTCCATCCCGCCGGTACGGGAAAGGTTGTTGAGGTCCAGAAAGACAAACAAGCCGCAGCCGGCCGTCCATTCCCGCACCGCCGCTGCGTCCCGCTCGAAAACGAGGGTCTCGCGACAGTCGGCGGGGGAGAAGAGGAACCGCACGGCATCGGGCGCGTCCGTGTCCAGGAGGATGCGGCATTTTCCGGAGGCGCCAAGCCTCGCTTCGAGGTAACGCTTCAGCGCCAGGCAGCTCCCGATGGCATCTCCGTCGGGGCGGGTATGCGTGACGATGCCGATCCGGTCCGCCCGTAGGGCGAGGTTCTCGAAAGCGGCCGCGTCGGGGCCCGGTATGGAAAACGGCTTCGGCATGGGGATTGCTGCATCCAAAATCAACTGCAAATTTACGAAGAATATTGCATTTAATAAATCGTTTTTATAACTTTGTCGGACAGTTGGAATATAAAAAACACCCAATAATGAACGACACTCTGAAAAAGGTACTCACCTGGTTTGTACTCCCCGTCATCATCGCCCTTTTGGCGTATGCCATCGTCGCCAGCATCTTGAAGCCGGTTAACTTCAACAAGGAAAGGGACGCCCGCAAGGAAGTCGCCATCCAGCAGCTCAAGGACATCCGTACGCTGGAAGTCGCCTTCAAAGGCGTCACCGGCCACTTCACCGCGGACCTGGATTCCCTCAAGGACTTCTACCTGAAGGGCCAGATGCCCATCGTCATGCAGGTCGGCTCCGCCGACGACTCCCTCGCCTGGGCCCACACCGAGGCCGTCAAGAAGGCTTTCAAGGGCAAGGGCAAGATGACCGGTCTCGATCTCCTCAAGCTCTACGAGGCGGGCGACAAGAACCTCGTGTTCTCCGTCGAGCACAAGATTCCCGTGAAGGACACCCTGTTCGCTTCCCGCAAGGATTTCGACATCAACAACATCAAGTACATCCCGTTCTCCGACGGTGACGAGGTCATCATGGACGCCATCGTCAAGACGGTCTCCGGCGTGCAGGTCCCTCTCTTCGAGGCCAAGATGCCGTACAAGTCCCTCCTCAAGGGCATGGACAACCAGCTCCGTATCAACCTGGACGCCGAGCAGCGCGACATGAACCGCTACGAGGGTCTGCAGGTCGGCAGCATTTCCGCCCCGAACAACAACGCCGGTAACTGGGAGTAGTCCTTTCCCATGTCTGCAATACAGAAATGCACCTTGGTGCCTTCCCGCTGTTTCGAAGAGGGAGACGCAAGGTGCATTCTTGGTGAATTATATCCCCTGGCCGAGTCTGAGGCGGTCTCCTTCCTGGAGGTGCCCCAGTATGACGCGGTCTTTCTTTTTTCCACGCCGGACGGACAGCCCCCTGTCCTCTACGACCTGGTTTCCGGCCTGGAGGCTTGCCCGGAATACAACAAGATCCTCCTGCATTACGGGGACGGTGTCCTGAACCTGGCCATCGCCCAGGGCGGGCGCCTGCTGCTCGCCAATTCCTATCCGGCCCCGGATTTCACGACGGCGGAATATTACCTGTTCCTCGCGGTGAAGTCTCTCCAGATCAATCCGGAAGTATCCACCGTGACCGTCAAGTCTCCGCTTTCCCAGGAAGAGGAGATGTCCCTCTACCGCTACTTCAAGTCCGTGGAGCGGCCATGAGAATCATCGGAGGCACCCTCAAGGGCAAGACCATCAATCCTCCCGCCGGCTACAAGGCCCGTCCCACGACGGATTTCGCCCGGGAGGGCCTGTTCAATATCCTGGACAACGAATACGAACTGGAAGGGTTGCAGGTGCTGGACCTGTTCGGAGGCACCGGTGCCGTTTCCTTCGAGTTCGCGTCCCGTGGCGCGCGGCGGGTCTATTGCGTGGAAATGGCCCGCGAAAACGCCTCTTTCATCAAGACCGAGGCCAAGAGACTGGGCTTGGACAACGTGACGATGGTCCGGGACAACGTGTTCGATTTCCTGCCGCTCTGCCACGAGAAGTTCGACATCGTTTTCGCCGATCCGCCCTACGCGCTGGAGGGACTGGAGTTTCTGCCCGACAAGGTCCTCGAGGCGGGCATCCTGCATCCGGAATGCTATTTCATCCTGGAGCACGGTGACGAACACTCATTCAAAAACCACCCCTCCTTTGTAAAGGAGAGGCGGTATGGCAGGGTCCATTTTTCTTTCTTTATTCCCCGGCTTCCTTGAGACGCTCCGCGTTCTCGGCAATCGTGAGCTGGTCGATGCACTCCTGGATCGCGCCGTCCATGAAGACGGGAAGGTTGTACATGGACCAGTTGATCCGGTGGTCGGTGACACGGCCCTGGGGATAGTTGTAGGTGCGGATCTTGGCCGAGCGGTCGCCGGTCGAGACCATCGTCTTGCGCTTGGCGGCGATGCCGTCCAGATATTTCTGGTGCTCCATGTTGTAGAGACGGGTGCGGAGTTCCTCCATCGCGCGGTCGAGGTTCTTCAACTGAGAACGCTCCTCCTGGCACTGGACCACGATGCCCGAAGGAATGTGGGTGAGACGGACGGCCGAATAGGTCGTGTTGACACCCTGGCCGCCGGGACCTGACGAGCAGAAGAGATCCTTGCGGATGTCGTTGGGATCCAGCTCGATGTCGAATTCGCCCGCTTCCGGGAAGACCGCCACCGAGGCGGCGGAAGTCTGGATGCGGCCCTGGGTCTCCGTCTGCGGTACGCGCTGGACGCGGTGGACGCCGGATTCGTACTTCATCACCCCATAGACGCCGTCATTGCCGGAAAGCTTGAAGACAATCTGCTTGAAACCGCCGGCCGTGCCGGGCGCCTGATCGGTCACTTCCAGCTTCCAGCCGCGGGACTCCGCAAACTTGGAATACATGCGGAAGAGGTCGCCGGCAAAGATGGCAGCCTCGTCGCCGCCGGTGCCGCCGCGGATCTCGACCATCGCGTTCTTCGAGTCGTCCGGATCGGCGGGGATGAGCAGGAGTTTGATGTTCTGCTCCATCTCCGGGATCTTAGGTTCGATCTCGGCGATCTCGTCGCGGGCCATCTCGCGCAGTTCGTTGTCCTTCTCGTTGACCAGGATGTCCTTGGCCGAGGCCAGGTCGTCCAGCAGTTTCTTGTAGGCGTGGCCGGCCTTGATGATGGGCTCCAGTTCCTTGTAGTCCTTGTTGAGCTGGACAAAGCGCTTCATATCCGAGACCACTTCCGGGCTGGCCAGCTGGTCCTCGAGCGATTTGAATTTGTCCTGTAGGGAGAGTACTTTCTCCAGCAGCGTGTTTTCCGCCATAATGTATCGTATTTTTAAATTTTCTTTCTGTAGCAGCGCCTTCTCATGAACGGTTCGCGCTCATAGTCGTTCCAGATGTTGACGGCGCTGTTGCTCTCGATCTGGGGGTTGGAGATGGCCGTTTTCATGCCTTCCTTGCGGATCTTTTCGGCCATTTCCACATAGTAGACGGCAGAAAGGCCCTTGTTCTGCCATTCGGGGGTCGCTCCGTTGACCATCAGGTCCACGGTTTCGAAATCGTGCATCGCCCGGAGCAGGTGGATCCAGCCGAAGGGGAAGAGCCGCCCGCGCGCCTTCTGGAGTGCCTTCGAGATCGAAGGGAAAGCGATGCCGAAGGCCGCGACGTCTCCCTTCCCGTCCAGGAGAAGGGTCCCTGCCTTGTCGGAAACGAAGGGCAGCATCATCCGCGCCTCCTCCTGCATCTCCTCTTCGGTGAGGGGAACGTAGTTGTGGACCGCCGAAGCGAAGCTCTCGTTATAAGCGTCAAAGAACTTCCGGACCATCGCCGGATCCTTCTTCAGGCGGGAAATGCTTCCGAAACGAAGGTCGTAGCGGTCCATGACGAGCTCCGCGACCCGGTAGGTTTTCTCCGGCAGGGGAGCCTCCGCATGGATCTTGTACTGAAGCCAGTCACATTCCTTTCCGTATCCCAGCCGCTCGACAAAGTCGTTGTAATAGGGATGGTTGTACAGGCAGTTGAAAGGCGGGATGTTGTCGAAGCCTTCCACGAGCATGCCCTGTTTGCCGAAGGTGTTGTAATAGAGGGGGCCGTGGATTTCCTCCATGCCCTGCTCCTTCGCCCAGGCTTCGGCCGTGCCCAGCAGGAGGCGAGCCACCTCGAAATCGTCGATGGTATCGAACCAGCCGAAACGGGCCCGTCGCGTGCCGTAGCGCTCGTTGTAGCGGGGATTGACCATGGCGCAGATCCGGCCGGCCACTTCTTCCCCATCCAGTACCAGCCACATCTTGCGGGAGCAATAGGAAAGGGTGGATACCCGGGTCAGCGAACGGACCTGGTCCGCATGCAAAGCGGGGACGTACTGCGCGCAGTCCTTGTAGAGACGGTCGGGGAAGCGGACGAACCTTCTCAGGTCCCGCTTCGACACGACTTCTTTCACTTGGTACGCCATCTTTGCAAGAGTCTGGTTTTAACTTGCAAAGATAGTAATAATCAGGGAATATCCAGCAATTCGCCCAGGGCCGCCTGCGCGCAAGCGCAACCGAAGGCGGCCGGCAGGTAGGAAATGGTGCCGACCTGCGACTTCTTGTTGCGGCTTTCTTCCAGGATCACGGACTCGCGCCGGGGCTTCTCGACGGAGTATACGGCCAGGAACCCGCTTTGGATGCCCAGCCGGTGGAGGCGCTTGCGCAGGGCGTGGGCGAGCGGGCATTCCCGGGTTCGGGAGATGTCGTCGATACGGATGGCGGTGGCGTCCAGTTTGGCGCCGGCGCCCATGGAACTGACCAGTTTCAGGCCGCGTCCGAGGCAATATTGGATCAGAGCGATCTTGGGAGAGAGGGTATCGATGGCGTCGATGACCACGTCGGCCTGCAGGGGATCCAGCAGGGCGGTGACGTTCTGCTCATGGATATAATCTTCAATCAGAAGGATGTCCAGGTCCGGGTTGATGTCCAGCAGGCGCTCCCGCAGCACGGAACATTTCTTCTTCCCGAGGGTGGAGCGGAGGGCTGGCAACTGGCGGTTGAGGTTGGTCTCTCCGACTTCGTCGTTGTCGACCAGGACGAGGTGGCCTACGCCGGAACGGACCAGCATCTCGGCTGCACAGGCACCCACGCCGCCCACGCCGACGACGACGGCCTGCGAGTGCCGCAGCCGTTCCATGTTGTCCGCTCCCAGGAGCAGTTCCGTGCGTTCGTCCCACATATCGCTACAGTCCCTTGGCCTTGGCCTCGTCCCAGATGGCATCCATCTCGGCGAGACTGAGGTCGCTCAGCTTGATTCCTTTCTTCAAGGTGTTCTCTTCCAGGTAGTTGAACCGGCGGCGGAACTTGGAGCAGGAGCGTCCCAGCGCCACCTCTGGGTCGATGCCGTAAAGGCGGGCGGCGTTGATGGCCGCGAAGAGCAGGTCGCCGAATTCCAGTTCCATCTGCTCCGGACCTTCCTTCGCGCAGGCTTCCTCGACCTCGCCCAGTTCCTCGTGGACCTTGTCCCACACGTCTTCATTCTTCTCCCAGTCGAAACCGCAGCCGCGGGCCTTCTCCTGCATGGAGAGGGCCTTGAGAATGGCCGGCATCGCGTCCGGAATGCCGGACATCACGGTCTTGTTGCCGCCCTTTTCCCTGGCCTTGACCAGTTCCCAGGTGTCGGCGATTTCCTTGGCCGTGGTGGGGCGGTCGTCGCCGCCGAACACGTGCGGGTGGCGGAAGATCATCTTCCCGCAGACCTTGTCGATGGCGTCGGCGATGTCGAAGTCGCCTTTTTCCTGGGCGATGCGGGCATAGAACACCAGGTGGTACATCAGATCCCCGATTTCCTTGCTGATCTCCTGCGGACTCTCCCGGACGATGGCGTCGCTCAGCTCATAGACCTCCTCTTCCGTCATCGGACGGATGGTTTCCATCGTCTGGGCGGCATTCCAGGGGCACTTCTCCCGCAACTCGTCCATGATGTCGAGCAGGCGGGCAAACTGTGCGAGCTTCTCTTCTTTGGTATGCATCAGAATATTTTCTATCTTTGACGGCTCAAATTTACAAAAACTGCCCGAATTATGACAGATCTGCGTTTCGTTTCCGCCGATGAGGCCGTCAGCCATATCCCTTCCCACTGCCACGTGCATCTCAGCAGCGTCGCCAGCGTGCCGCACGTGCTGATCCAGGCGCTGTGTCGTCGGGCCGATGCGGGAGACGTGCGTGACCTCCATTTCCATCATTTCCACACGGAAGGTCCGGCACCGTATTCGGAACCGCGATACGAGGGCATTTTCTTTGAGCAGGGCTTTTTCGTCGGACCCAATGTCCGGGCGAACGTCAACGCCGGTTACGCCGACTATCTGCCGGTCCATCTGGGCGAGAGCCAGAAACTCTACCGCGAGGGCTTTATCAAGCTCGGCGCGGCCCTGGTCCAGGTGTCCCGCCCCGACAAGAACGGTTATGTCTCGCTCGGCACTTCGGTGGACTGTTCGGTGGCTGCGGTGGAGTCGGCCGCGGTGCGGATCGCGGTCGTCAACCCGCACGTTCCGTACGCCCACGGCGACCTGATCCACATTTCCAGTTTCGACTATCTCGTCGAGGACGATACGCCGTTGGTGACCAAGGACTTCGCAGAGCCGACGCCGACGGAGGTGCTGATCGGCAAGAACTGTGCGGCGCTCGTCGAGGATGGCGACTGCATCCAGATGGGCATCGGCGCCCTGCCGAACGCCCTGGCGGCGCAACTCGGCGGCCACAAGAACCTGGGCCTGCACACGGAGATGTTCGCCGACGGCCTGCTCCGTCTGATCAAGGCGGGCGTTATCAACGGCGCGAACAAGGCCATCGACAAGGGCAAGGTGGTCGCTTCCTTCCTCCTGGGATCGCAGGAAGTGTATGATTTCATCGATGACAATCCGGCGGTCCTGATGAAGGACATCGCCTATACCAACGATCCCTGGGTCATCTCCCGCAATCCGCACATGAAGGCGATCAATTCGGCGACGGAGGTGGACCTGACGGGCCAGATCAGCGCCGATTCCATCGGTACGCGCATCTTCTCCGGCACGGGCGGGCAGGTCGAATTCGTCAAGGGTGCGACGATGTCCAAGGGAGGCAAGTCCATCACGGCTTTCGCGTCCCGTACCAACAAGGGCAAGTCAAAGATAGTCAGCCTCTTGAACCCGGGTGCAGGCGTGGTCACGCCGCGGGCGGACGCGCACTGGATCGTGACGGAGTACGGGGCGGTGGATCTCTACGGCAAGTCCTTGCAGGAACGGGCCAAGCTGATGATCAGCATCGCCCATCCCGACGACCGGGAGCAGCTCAGCCGCGAAGCCTTTGACCGCTTCGGGCCGCACTTTCTCAATGTGGAAATCTAGACTTTCCTGAAGGCGAGACACGCGTTGTGGCCGCCGAAGCCGAAGTTGTCGCTTAAAGCGAGCGTTACGTCGGCCTTGACGGCGACGTTCGGCGTATAATCCAGGTCACATTCCGGATCCGGATGGTCCAGGTTGATCGTCGGGGGAATGATGCCCTCCTGGAGCGCCTTGATCGCGGCGATCGCCTCGGCCGCTCCCGTCGCGCCGAACATGTGCCCGTGCATCGACTTGGTCGAACTGATCTTGAGCTTGTAGGCGTAATCCCCGAACGCTACCTTGTAGGCCTGGGTTTCGGCGATGTCGTTGAGGTGCGTGCCCGTGCCGTGGGCGTTGACGTAGACGGTGTCTTTCTTCTCATCGAATCCGGCCTGCATGAGCGCATCCTTGATGCAGCGGGCCTGCGTGCTGCCGTCCGGGCGGGGCGCCGTGGCGTGGTAGGCGTCGCAGGTGTTGCCGTAACCGACCATTTCGGCATAAATGTGCGCACCGCGTGCGACGGCATGCTCATACTCTTCGAGAACGAGCACCGCGGCACCGTCCGCCATCACGAATCCGCCCCGGTCCGCATTGAACGGAAGACAGGCGTGTTTCGGATCCTCGGCGCGGGTCAGGGCGCGGGCGTTGGCGAAACCGGCAATGCCGATCGGAATCGTACAGTGGTCCGTGCCGCCCGCCAGGATGGCGTCCGCGTAACCGTGCCGGATGGCGCGGTAGGCCTCTCCCAGGGAATGGGTGGCCGTGGCACAGGCCGTCGCAATGTCTAGACAGGGGCCCTGCGCATTGTATTTGATGGCGATCTGGCCGGCAGCCATGTTGGAAATCATGGTGGGGACAAAGGTGGGGGAGATCCACTGGCCGGACGGGTCTTCGTACATCTTCCCGACTTCCCGGTAGATGGTCGCGAAACCGCCGATGCCGGAACTGACATAGACGCCGAGCCGTTCGGGATCGATGGCGCTGGCCTCTTCTCCGGCCTGCAGGCCGCTGTCGTTCATGGCTTGGAAAGCGGCCGCCATCGCGAAGATGGTGAACGGGTCCTGCTTGCGCACGAAGGGCTTGTCCATCCCGTATTGCAGCGGATCGAAATCCTTGAGCTTGCCGCCGATCTTGACGGCCAGGTCTTCCGTGGGGAAGTCCGTGATGAAATCGATGCCGCAAACGCCGTGTATGAGGTTGTCCCAGAAAGTGGGGACGTCGTTGCCGATGGGTGTCACGAGACCGAGTCCGGTGACGACGACTCTTTTCTCCATAATCTGTCAGTTGTCTTGGTCCTGCAAAGTTAATCTTTTTTTCTATATTTGCATCCTATGCTACTGGCGCACGACAAGGTCCCGGATTTTTTGCTGGAAAAGGTCCAGCTGATATCCACGGTGGTTTTCACCGCGCTCTTCTCCGTGTTCTTCTTTCTCGGCGTCGTGCCTTCTTCCAACCTCATCTGGTCGCAGCTGGAGACCTCCCAGATCTATAATTTCTCCCTCCTGTTCTATGCGGGCGCCCTGTTGCTCGTATGCCTGAGCCGGCGTCTGATGTATGCCTGCCGGGACTGGGTGGGGAAACGTTTCGGGCGTTACCTGCTCTGGTGCCTGGCGGAAATCCTGCTGATCGCGGCCGCCTATGTCACGCTGGCTGTCATCGGCGTGCGGAAGGGCCTGTTCGCTATCGAGACTCCGCTGCCGATCCAGTGCGCCCGCGCCTTCCTGTACTGTCTCATGTCGCTGGGCATCCCTTATCTGATCACCGGCATGTATTTCGCGATCCGCGACAGGGACCAGACCATCCGGATGATCAACTACGGCAACGTCGTTTCCGACGAGGAACTCCCTTCCCATGAGGAGCAGAAAATCACGCTGTTTGACAACAACGGCATGATGAAACTGTCGGTCAGCGCTTCCAATCTGTATTACATCGAGTCGGACGACAACTACATCAAGGTCTGGTATACGGATACCAAGGAGGTCCTGAAACAGTATATGCTGCGTTGCCGGCTCAAGACGGTCGAGGAGAGTTTCCGGGACAGCGACCTGGTCCGCTGCCACCGGAAATACGTCGTCAACATGTCCAAGGTAAGGGTCCTCTCCCGGGAAAAGGGAGGGTATTACTTGGAATTGGACTCGGATCTGATCGATCCCATCCCCATCTCCAAGACCTACGAGGAGACCGTCCTCGCACGCTTCAATGCCCGGAAGGGCGGATTAACGGCGCCGCTTGTCTGAACGGAGCCGGGAGAAACTTTCCACCAGCAGCTGGTCCGCGTGGATGCGGCGGGCCGCCATCAGATTGAAAATGAGCGCCACGACGGGAAATACCGCCGCCACCCGGAAGACCATGGATCCCGCATTGGAAATGTAATCTACCACCAGCCAAATCTGCAGGGCGAGGGTGACGAGCGCGGCCAGGATGGCGGTGCGCATCTGGAACACCCGCTGTTTCCAGGTGGTCAGTGCCAGCAGGTCAAGCAGGGCAATGACGATCAGCAGGATCAGATAGGGGATGTAGGTGACGAAGCGGAAGGTCTCGACAGGCGTCCCGTCCGCGCCGGGAACGACGGCCTTGGGAAGGAAGAACATCGATATGATGAGCGCGGTCGCGATCGCAAGATAAAGGGTCTGGATTCTCTGCCACATGGTCTTGTTTTTTTGGGTTGACAAAAATAGGAAATTCCATAAATAAAAACTATCTTTGAGACTGACGTTTAAAGAATTATTGCCATGCGTATACCCGAATCTGAACTCATCATCAACGGCGATGGTTCCGCTTTCCACCTCCACATCAAGCCGGAGCACCTGGCGGACAAGGTCATCCTGGTCGGCGACCCCGGCCGCGTGGAGTTGTTCGCCCCCTATATGAAAGAAATCGAGAACCGCACCGCTTCCCGCGAATTCGTCTCCCTGACGGGCTGGCACAACGGGACCCGTTTCACCATCCTTTCCACCGGCATCGGCACGGACAACATCGACATCGTGCTGACTGAACTGGACGCCCTGGCCAACGTCGATTTCAAGACGCGCGAGGTCCTGCCGGAGCACCGGACGCTGGACATCCTGCGCATCGGCACCTGCGGCGCCATCCAGCCCGACGTGCCCCTGGGCTCCTACATTTTCTCCGATATCTCCATCGGCTGCGACGGTCTGCTCAACTGGTATGCGGACCGCGACTCGATCGCCCTGCTCGATTTCGAGAAGGCGTTCAAGAAGCACGTCCATTGGGACAAGCACCTGCCGGATCCCTATTTCGTGCGCGCCAGCGACAAGCTGATCCACCTCTTCGACGACTGCGTCCACGGCATGACGGTCTCCGCGTCCGGCTTCTACGGGCCCCAGGGCCGCGTCGTGCGCCAGGGCCTGGCGATGCCTAACATGCTCGCCGACTTCGAATCCTTCGAATACAAGGGCTACCGCATCAACAACTTCGAGATGGAAGGCTCCGCCCTCGCGGGCATGTCCGCCAAGCTCGGCCACAACGCCGGCACGATCTGCTTCGCGATCGCGCACCGTTACCACAAAGACGCCAACACCAACTACAAGGCCGGCCTGCCCGGACTCATCAAGCTCTGCATGGAGCGGCTCAGCGCCTAGTCCATGCGAAACATCTCCCTTCGCGGGCTTTGGGTACTCCTGCTGCTGTCAGTGGGAGTTTCCTTGTTGCAGGCCCGGGTCGTGCGGGTCCGGGACGCAGCCTCCTTGCGGCAGGCCGTCGCCGGGGCGCAGCACCGGGATACGATTCTTCTCAAGCGGGGTGTTTACCGTCTTGATGAGCCCATCCGGATCGAGGGCCGCTCGTGCCTGACCCTGCTCGCAGAGCGCGGCGGGGTGGAACTCAGCGGCGGAAAGCGCATCCCGCGCCGCTGGATGAAGCGGGCCAAGGGTTTCCCCCGGGGCGTCCGGGTCATCGATGCCTCTTCCCTGGGCGTGAAGGGCCCCCGCACCATCGGTCACGCCCATCCGAGCCTTCCGTCCTGGTCGGCGCTGTTTGCCGACGGCGTTCCGCTGCGCCTGTCGGAATGGCCGGACGGCGGCTGGTTCCCGCTGGACTCCATCGTGGACGCCGGCATCTCCATCCGTTTCGACGGGAGTGCCGCGGACGGCACCGTCGCTCCCAGTGCGGACGTTTCCTTGTTCAGCAAGGGGGCGGCCACGGTTGAAACGGCCGCACAGGCCAGGGTCCCGGGCTTCGGCATCATCGGATTCCGGGGTGACCGCCCCTTCTCCTGGAGCCATCCGTCCGGGGGCTTCCTTTCCGGCTGCTTCCGCTACGGCTGGGCCGAGGAAATGATCCCCATCAAGGAAATCGGGCCCGACCGGACCCTAGAGGTGGCCGATACGACTTATTACGGCTTCGGCCGCAAGGAAGGGGAGAACTTCCAGAAATGGCGGGTGCTGAATATCCCCGAAGAGATATCCGTGCCCGGTGAATATGCCGTCGACGAGTCCCTGGGCCGGATCTGGGTCTGGCTGCCGCGTTCCGCGCGCCGGCTGGAGGTTAGCCTGCTGGAGGAACCGCTGCTCCGCATCGTCGGCTGCGACGGAGTGACGGTGGGCGGCCTGGTCTTTTCCTGCACCCGGGGCGACGGCGTGGAGATTTCCGCTTCGACCGGCGTCCGCCTGGAGGACTGCGTGCTGCACAACATCGGCCACAAGGCCGTATCCATCGACGGCGGATGCACCCGCTGCGGCCTGGCGTCCTGCCGGATCTATGACATCGGAGCGGGGGGCGTCGAGCTTTCCGGCGGAGACCGGAAGGCCATCCTGCGGGGAGACAATTACGTGGAAGACTGTGTCCTGCACGATTTCAACCGCATCGAGAAGTCGTACCGTCCGGGCGTGCGGATGACGGGGCTCGGCAACCGGGTGTCCCGCTGCGAAATCCATCACTCGGCCACGCAGGCCATCCTGATGCAGGGCAACGACCAGACCATCGAGGGCTGCGACATCCACGACGTCTGCCAGGATGTGGAGGACTGCGGCGCCATCTATTATGGCCGCGACCCTTCCTTCCGGGGCGGTGTGATCCGCTGGAATTATTTCCACGACATCGACGTGCCGTGGAACGTACGGGCCGTGTATCACGACGACGGGGCCTGCTCCTGCGAGGTATACGGCAACGTCTTCAACCGCATCAGTTCCCCGCCCGTCCAGATCGGTGGTGGCAGCGACATCGTCTATCACGACAACATCTTCATGAACCTCGACTGCGCGGCGATCAAGATCGACGCCCGGCTCCGGACCTGGGGAGCGGACCGGCTGCCGTCCATGCTGGAAAAGGCCGCCGAGGTGGACGGACCGGCTTTCCGGGCCCGCTATCCCGAGTATGCCTCCTACCTGGAGGGCGACCCGTCGGAGCCGCGGCGCAACGTCCTGGTTCGCAATGTGTTCTACAACGTGAAATGGGCCTTCGAGAAGGTGGTCTGGTCGGACCACGACTACAATGATATCCTCGAGGGAGAGGCCAACTTCTTCTCCGAGATGCATGACAACTGGAAGACAAACGTCAATCCCGGCTTCATCGATCCGGATGACCCCCTCGCCGGCTTCGTCACCGACCCTCCCGTCCTCGACTCCATCCCCGGATTCCGGCTGCCTCCTTTTCCCGGATAAACAGAAAGGCTGACCTTGCGGCCAGCCTTTTTCTTGTCAGGAAGGGGATCGTTTACTCGACCTTGCCTTCGGCGACGATCTTGGCGTACTTGTCATACGCGGCCTTGAAGTTCTCATCCTCGGACGCGAAGCGATAGCACGCGTTCTTCAGATACTCGGCCAGGCTCACCTTCAGGGACTCGTCCTTGGTCAGGTTGAACGCCTTCTCGAAAGGAACGATGCAATTCTTGAGGCTCTGCTCGAACTGCTCGGCCAGCACCATGTACTTGGCATCGTCCATCTCGTTGGAAGCCTTCTCCTGGATGTCAATGGCCTGGTTGTAGAAGAGGATGCCCTCTCCGATGTAGCCGTACTCATAGTCGGGATTGATCTCCGCGCACTTTTCGTAAGCGGCGATGGCCTCGTCGGTCTTGCCGAGCTCCTTGTTGATGTTGCCTTCCACATAATAGAGGGAAGCGTTGTTGGGCTCGTTCTGCTTGGCCTGTCCGATGAGGTCGAACAGCCGGGCGGGATCCTCCTGGTTGCCGATGTAATAGTTGATCAGGCCGATCAGGATGCCCTGGCTCTGAGGATGGCTCGCAAAGCCCTTCTCCAGGATATCCTTCACCGCGACCTTGTCGCCGGCCTTGTCATAGATGTCCGCGAGTTTGGCATAGACGTCGCCGTCGCTGCCCTCGTAGTTGAATTCATCCACGCACTTGTTGAAGAACTTCTTCGCCCGGTCGTAATCCTTGGCGATCCAGGCGGTGAGACCGGTATTGTAGACGGCATTGGTGTCCACGGCGGCGCAAGGCTTGGTGGCGGTGGCCTCGAAAGCCTTCTCAAAGAGCTCGCTGGACTTGGCGAAATCACCGAAAGTGTAGGCGTTGTAGGCCTGCTCGACATACTTCTGGCCGATGTTCTTCAGCGCGTTCGCAATGTCCGCAGTCTTGGTGTTCTTGGCATCTACCTTGTACGCTTCCTTGTAGGCCTTGAGAGCCTCGTCCAGCGCATCGGGGATGGCAGGTTTGGTCACCTCGATCATCTGGAGGACACCGTCGCGGAAGTAATAGTTGCAGTTCGGATAGACCTCTTTCAGGAAAGCCTGTCCCTCGAGAACCACGTCTTCGACCGACGTCGGCTTGGCGTTGCCCATGATGAGCTGGAGATCCTGCTTGGTGGCACCTACCCAGGCGCTTCCCTGAGGAGCTTCGTATGCTTCCATGCAGGCCTGGCCGAGTTTGAGCCAGGTCGCAACCTTGGCAGCCTTTTTCGGATTGGCGGCCGCAGCCTTGGCGGCATCGAAGGCCGACTTGGCAGCAGAGACCGACTTGACCTGTGCGCCTGCCACCTGCAGAGAGGCGATCAGGGCCAATGCTAATGCAATCTTTTTCATAATACGTAAAATAAGTTAATAGTTTTTATTCGTTATCTGTGGCCGTCGTTTCCGATTGCGGCTCTTGTTGTTCTTCCTCTTCGGCTCCCGCAACCGGCGAAACCGCCGCGATGCTGTCACCCTGCCGGATGTTGATGAGCTTGACGCCCTGCGTGGCTCTTCCCGCCACACGGATGTCGCTCACGCTCATCCTGATCACTACGCCGGACTTGTTGATGATCATCAGGTCGTTGTCTTCGCTGACGGACTTGATGGCAACCAGGCTGCCGGTCTTCTCCGTGATGTTGATGGTCTTCACACCCTTGGCTCCGCGGTTCGTGATCCGGTACTCATCCGGCTCGGAACGCTTCCCGAATCCGTTCTCGCTCACGACCAGGATGGTCTTGCCGGCGTCGTCGGGATCCTCGGGACTGTAGGAGACCATGCCGATCACTTCATCATCCTCTTCAATATTGATGCCACGGACACCCATCGAGGTGCGGCCGAGCTCACGGGCGGCATTCTCGTCGAAGCGGACGCAGCGTCCGTTGCGGGCTGCTATGAAGATCTGGGCGTTGCCGTCGGTCAGGATGGCGTCGAGCAGTCCGTCGCCTTCCTTGAAGTTGATGGCGATCAGGCCCTTGTTGCGGCTGCGGGAATTCGCGAAGTTGGTAAGGCTGGTGCGCTTGAGGATACCGCGCTTCGTCACGAGGACGACGTAGTGGTTGTCGGTGTAGTCCCGGCTCTCGATCGACTTGGCGTTGAGGTAGGTCTTGACCTTGTCGTCGGCCTCGATCGTGATGAGGTTCTGGATGGCACGGCCCTTGGACGTGCGCGAACCCTCGGGGATCTCGTAGACCTTGAGCCGGTAGCAGATACCCTTCTCCGTGAAGAAGAGCATCGTCGAATGCATGTTGGCGACGTAGATGTGCTCGATGAAGTCCTCGTCGCGCGTGGCGCTGGCCTTCTTGCCGATGCCGCCGCGGCTCTGGGTATGGAACTCCGTCAGGTTCGTGCGCTTGATGTAGCCGAGATGTGAGATCGTGATGACCACGTCGTCGTCGGCGTAGAAGTCCTCGGGGTTGAACTCCTCGGCGGAGAGGGTGATCTCCGTGCGGCGGGGATCACCGTACTTACGCTTGAGTTCCTGGGTCTCGGCCTTGACGATGCCGAGCTGCTCGCTCTCGCTCTCCAGGATCTCCTTGCAGCGGGCGATGAATTTCTCCAACTCGTCATACTCGGCCTGGAGCTTGTCTTTCTCGAGTCCGGTCAGCTGGCGCAGGCGCATCTCGACGATGGCGGCCGCCTGGATCTCCGAGAAGTCGAACTGCTTCACGAGCTCGGCCTTGGCCTCGTCGACATTGCGGGAAGCCTTGATGATGGCGATGATCTCGTCGATGATGTCGATGGCCTTGAGCAGTCCTTCGAGGATGTGGGCGCGCTTGAGGGCCTTGTCCAGCTCGAAGCGGGTCCGGCGGACGACGACCTCGTGGCGGAAGTCCACGAAACACTTGATGATCTCCTTGAGGGACAGCGTCCGAGGACGGCCGCCCACCAGGGCGACGTTGTTGATCGCGAAACTGGACTGCAGGGCGGTGTACTTGAAGAGCGTGTTGAGGACGACGTTGGCGTTGGCGTCTTTCTTGACGAGGAACTCGATGCGGATGCCTTCGCGGCTGGTCAGTTCCTTGATGTCGGCGATACCCTCGATCTTCTTGTCCTCGACCATGTCGCCGATGCGCTTGATCATCTCGCTCTTGTTGACCATGTAGGGGATCTCGGTCACGACGATGACCTCACGGCCGTTGTCCAGCTCCTCGATTTCGGTCTTGGCACGGACCACGACGCGGCCGCGGCCGGTGTTGTAGGCGTCGATGATGCCCTGGCGGCCCTGGATGATGCCTCCGGTCGGGAAGTCGGGGCCCTGGATGTACTCCATCAACTCCTCGGTCGTAATGTCCGGGTTGTCGATGTAGGCGCAGATCGCGTCGCAGCACTCGCCGAGGTTGTGGGGCGCCATGTTGGTCGCCATGCCGACGGCGATGCCGGATGATCCGTTCAGCAGGAGCAGGGGAGCCTTGGTCGGCAGGACGGTCGGCTCGGGAATCGTGTCGTCGAAGTTGAGCTGGAAGTCCACGGTATCCTTGTCCAGGTCGGCCAGGACGTCCTCCGCCAGCTTCTCGAGCTTGGCTTCCGTGTATCGCATGGCCGCGACGGGGTCGCCGTCCATGGATCCGAAGTTGCCCTGTCCGAAGACGAGCGGATAGCGCTGGTTCCAGTTCTGCGCCAGACGCGCCATGGCGTCGTATACGCTGGAGTCGCCGTGGGGGTGGAATTTACCCAGTACCTCACCGACGATTCTCGCACATTTCTTGGTCTGTCCGTTGTAGCTGAGCCCGAGGCCGTCCATGCCGAAAAGCACGCGGCGCTGGACCGGCTTGAGGCCATCCCTGACATCCGGCAGGGCACGGGAAACGATGACGGACATCGAATAGTCGATGTAGGCGGTCCGCATCTCGTGGTCGATTTCGACCGGCTCGATGAGACCGTGAATCGTTTCTTTGGTCATTTCTTCACTCATATCTTTTCTACTATAATTTATGTCTTGATATAAACATACAAATTTAGCAAAAATATTCGATTAATTTGCTACTTTTGCACCAATATTTATTATGCAAATCCGGATTTCTGAAGAATTGAACACCATCCTCCTGTACGCCCGCGACGAAGCGATGCGTACGGGCAGTTACGCCATCTCCGCAGACCACCTGATGCTGGGTATCTTACGCCACGGGGAGAACGCTGCGTGCCTGCTTCTGCAGGAGCTGGGCGTGGATCTGGCGGCATTCAAGCGCTTCGTGGATTCGTGCCTGTTCCGGGAGCGCAGCGTGCCCTATTCCGCGGAGGACAAGATGACGGTGGGCCGCAGTGCGCAGAACGTAATCAACATGGCGGCATTCGAGGCCCTGAAGGTGGGTTCGGAAGAGGTGCAGTCCCTGCATCTGCTGCTGGCCCTGTCGCGGGCGGCGGACACGGCCGGAGCCCCGTGGCTGGCAGAGAAGGGGGCGGGAACAAAGGAAATGATGGAACGGCTCGAGGCCCGCGGCTGGCGGCGTGCTTCCGCGGTCCAGACACCTGCCGAAGAAGAAGTCCGGGAGACGATGGAGTCCCAGATCCGTTCGCTGGTGCTCATCACCCCCTCTTCCGGGGGTGGGAAAATCCCCAGTTAATCAGCAGCTTCGATCTTGTCGAAGGCCTTGACGATCTTCGTGACCAGCGGGTGACGGACGATGTCCTCGTTGGTGAATCGGATGGTCGCGATGCCCTTGATTCCCTCCAGCATGGAAATTCCCTTGAGCAGACCGGAATCTTCCTTGCGCGGAAGGTCCACCTGGGTGGCATCTCCCGTCACGATGAACTTGGCGTTGCTGCCCATGCGGGTGAGGAACATCTTCAGCTGGCCCAGGTTGGTGTTCTGCGCCTCGTCGAGGATGACGCAGGCCCGGTCCAGGGTGCGGCCGCGCATGTAGGCGAGGGGCGCGATCTGGATGGTCCCTTCCACCATGAAATCCTGCAGTTTCTTGGCCGGGATCATGTCTCCGAGCGCGTCGTAAAGCGGCTGGAGATAAGGATCCAGCTTGTCCTTGAGGTCGCCGGGCAGGAAGCCCAGGCGCTCACCGGCTTCGACGGCGGGCCGGGTGAGGATGATGCGCTTGATCTCCCGGTTCTTCAGGGCCCGGACGGCCAGGGCGATGGCCACGTAGGTCTTGCCGGTGCCGGCAGGCCCGACGGCGAAGACCAGGTCGTTGTCGAAATAGGCCTTGACCATCTCCTGCTGCGTGCGGTTGCGCGCCTTGATGGGCTTCCCGTCCGTGCTGTGGACGATGACGGCCTCGCCGTTGAGACGGAACTTGTCCGGGGAATTCTCGCCGTCAAAGATGTCCTCGACGTCGAAGACGGTCAGATTCATCTTGTGGTGCCGACGCTCGATGAGCTCGGCCAGTTTCACTTCAAATTCCTCAACCTGTGTTTCCTTTCCGTCCAGGAAGATCTGTTCGCCGCGTGCCACGACTTTCAGTCCGGGGAAATAGGTGCAGAATTCTTCCAGGATCTTGTTGCCGGCCCCGTAGATCTCGACGGGATCGACGGCCTCCAGTATGATCGTTTTCCTCATATCTGGGACAAAGATAGGATTTTTTTGTCACGGATTATTCATTAACTTTGCAAGTTATAAAGAAAGTACTGACCCAAATGAAAAGATTCCTGGTCCCCGGCACCTTTGTCCTGCTGCTTCTGGCGGTGACGGGATGCGATTTCTTCCGGACGGTCGCCGGCCGTCCCACCTCGTCTGAGTTGGAAGCCAAGCGTGTTACGGTCGCGTTGCGCGAACAGGCCGAACGGGAGGCACAGGCCCGGGAACAGGCCGTACGGGACTCGATCGCGGCTGCCGCGAAGCACGTCTCCGATTCGGCCGCCGCGGAGACCTTCTTCCGGGAGACACGCGTGATGCGCATCCGTTCCCGCTCCCTTCCGGGCTTGCGGACGGATGACTTCCCCTATCGCTACTGCCTCGTCCTGGCCGGTTTCTCCCAGCCTGGGAACGGCGAAAAGTTCGCGGAACGTCTGAAGGAAGCCGGTTACGAGCCGGCCGTCCTGCACTACACCCGCGGGAGCAATACCGTCGTCGGCATCTGTCCCACCAATCATTTCGGCGATCTCCAAGAGGCATACGAGAAAGTGAGGACGGAGAAGTTCTTCTCCAGGGACGCCTGGATCTTCATTAAAGACTGAGCCCCATGAAACGATTATTCCTGACAGCCTTCGCCCTTCTGTCCTGTCTGGCGCTTCCCGCCCAGTTCAAGGACAGCTATGCTTCCCTGGACGATTCCGAGACGGTCTCCGCCCTGAAGGAGCATATCGGCTACATCGCGTCCCCGTCCATGCTCGGCCGTGCCCCGGGTTCCGAAGGGGAGAAGGAGACGGCGATCTATGTGACCCAGGTCCTGCGATCCTATGGCGTGGACATCCTTTCCGGAGAGGAAGGGGACCCTTTCGGCATCCGCCAGGAAGAGGGAGACACCCTGACTTCCCGCAACGTGATCGGCTTCATTCCGGGATATGACAAGTCGCTGAAAGACAAATATATCGTCATCGGCGCCCGGATGGACAACCTGGGCACGATGAAGATGACCGTGGACGGAGAGGTCCGTACGCTGATCTTCAACGGGGCCAACGGCAATGCCTCCGGTGTCGCGATGCTGCTTGAACTGGCCCGCATGCTGCGGACGAATTCGATCCTGCTCCGGCGTTCCGTGATACTCGCGGCCTTCGGGGCGTCGTCCACGATGTGCGCGGGATCCTGGTATTTCCTGAATCGTTCTTTCGCCGATGTGCCGGGCATCGAGGCCATGGTTGACCTGAATATGCTGGGCATGGCCAGCGGAGGGTTCTATGCCTATTCCTTCTCCAACCCGGACATGAACATCATCGCCCAGACCCTTTCCTCCACGCTGCAACCGATCCAGCCCGAGGTCACGGCCCGGCAGCCCTTCGTGTCCGACCAGCTGTCATTCTACGACAAAGAGATTCCTTCCATCCTCTTTACGACGGGCCGTTTCCCGGAATATCAGACCCACCGGGACGTGGAGTCGGTCATCGAATATGAGGATATGGAGCGCGAACTGGAATACATCTACAATTACACGGTTTCGCTGGCCAACGGCCCCCGGCCGATCTTCAACGTGGAGTCGGAGGTGCGCCGCCGCGGCGACAAAGACCAAGGGGCCATCCCTTACTACGACTGCGACCGCAAACCCTCTTTCCTGGGCAGCACGGATCCCCGGCTGTTCCTGGAGAAGTGGGTCTACCAGTATCTGAAATATCCCGCCGAGGCGGTCCGTGAGGGCATCCAGGGCCGGGTCCTGGTCGATTTCGTCATCGACGAGGCCGGCAAGGTTACGAACGTCACCGTGCTCAAGGGCGTGGATCCGCTGCTGGATGACGAGGCCGTCCGGGTCATTTCCGCCTCACCGGCCTGGAAGCCGGGCTACGTGCGGGGCAAGAAGGTCAAATCGGAGATCTCCCTCTATGTGGAGTTCCGTCTGGAGAAAAAGAAAAACAAACGATAAGATCTATGGATTACGATTTCAAAGAGATTGAAGGCAAATGGCAGGCGCGATGGGTCGCCGACCGTACGTTCAAGGCGGAGATAGACAAGGACAAGCCCAAGTTCTATGTCCTGGACATGTTCCCTTACCCTTCGGGCGCGGGACTGCACGTCGGCCATCCCCTGGGATACATTGCCAGTGACATATTTTCCCGGTACAAGAGACTCTGCGGCTTCAACGTGCTGCATCCGATGGGCTATGACGCCTTCGGCCTGCCGGCCGAGCAGTATGCCATCCAGACCGGCCAGCATCCGGAAGTGACGACGACCAACAACATCGCCCGCTACCGGAGCCAGCTGGACCGCATCGGATTCTCCTACGACTGGGACCGGGAGGTGCGTACCTGCGATCCCGCCTACTACAAGTGGACGCAGTGGGCTTTCCTGAAGATGTTCGACAGCTGGTATGATCCGGCGCAGGATAAGGCCCGTCCGATCTCGGAACTGATCGCCAGGTTTGAAACGACGGGTTACGAGGATGTCACGCCCGCCCGCTGGGCGGCTGCCACCGAGAAGGAGAAATCCGACATCCTGATGAATTACCGCATCGCCTACCAGGGTGAGACCGCCGTCAACTGGTGCGAGGGCCTGGGGACCGTGCTGGCCAACGACGAAGTCAAGGACGGCCTGTCGGTGCGCGGCGGTTTCCCCGTGGAGCAGAAAAAGATGACCCAGTGGCAGCTGCGCGTGTCGGCCTACGCCGGCCGCCTGCTGGATTCCCTGGATTCCCTGGCCTGGACCGACTCCCTCAAGGAGATGCAGCGCAACTGGATCGGCAAGTCCGAAGGCACCGAGATGGTGTTCAATACCGTCTGCGACGGCCGGGAGAAACCCATCACCATCTTCACGACGCGGGCGGACACCGTCTTCGGCGTGACCTTTATGGTGCTGGCGCCGGAAAGCGAACTGGTGGACGAACTGACTTCCGAGGCGCAGAAGGAGGCCGTTGCGGCATACGTCAAGGAAGTGAAGAAGAAAACCGAACGCGAGCGCATCGCCGAGACGCGGACCGTCACCGGCGTCTTTGCCGGATCGTACGGCATCAACCCGCTGACCGGGGAACGGATTCCCATCTGGATCTCCGAATATGTCCTGGCCGGCTATGGCACGGGCGCCATCATGGCGGTCCCGGCCCACGACAGCCGCGACTACGCTTTCGCGCGCAAGTTCAACCTGCCCATTGTCCCGATCATCGAGGGTTGCGACGTCTCCGAGCAGAGCTTCGACGCCAAGGAAGGCGTGATGTGCAATTCCGGCTTCCTCAACGGGATGCAGGTCAAGGAGGCCATCGAGGCCGCCAAGGACTATGTCGAGGCGCACAGCCTGGGCCGCCGCAAGACCAACTACCGCCTGCGTGACGCCATTTTCAGCCGCCAGCGCTACTGGGGCGAGCCCTTCCCGATTTACTACAAGGACGGCATCCCGTGCCCCCTTCCGGAGTCCGAGCTGCCCCTGACCCTGCCGGAGATCGATTCCTACAAGCCGTCTCCCGACGGCGAACCGCCGCTGGCCCGCGCGAAAGACTGGACCTGGCACGGATATCCGCTTGAGAAGAGCACGATGCCCGGATTCGCCGGATCGAGCGCCTATTATCTGCGCTACATGGATCCGCACAACGACGAGGCCCTCGTGAGCCGTGAGGCGGACGAATACTGGCGTGACGTCGACCTGTACATCGGTGGTACGGAGCACGCGACCGGCCACCTGATCTACTCCCGTTTCTGGAACAAGTTCCTCTATGACCTCGGCTATGTCTGCGAGGACGAGCCGTTCCGGAAGCTGATCAACCAGGGTATGATCCAGGGCCGTTCGAACTTCGTCTACCGCATCGTCGGGACCAACACCTTCGTCTCCGCCGGCCTGAAGGACGGGTACGAGAC